>NZ_DASYHH010000029.1:0-154387 GCF_035998705.1 Shinella sp.
GCCATGCGCGACAAGGGCAAACCAGCCAAGCTCGTCATCATCGCCATCGCAAGACGCCTCCTCGTCGCCCTCAATGCAGCCGTGAGGGACAACAGAGCGTTCCTGTCTTGACATCTCACAACACAGTTGCTCGGGCTTGACCCGAGGATGACCAAGCGGCGCTGAGATCAGCTCTTCTTGAGCTGGAACGTGTGCTCGGGACCGGGGAAGCTGCGCGCCTTCACCTCTTCAGCATAGGTCGCGAAGGCCTCGCTCATCACCGGAGCGAGATTGGCGAAATGCTTGACGAAGCGTGGCTTGAAGTCGGTGAAGATGCCGAGCACGTCGTCGACCACCAGCACCTGCCCGTCGCAATCCGGCGAAGCGCCGATGCCGATGGTCGGGGCCTTGACCTTGCCGGTGATTTCACGCGCCAGCGGCTCGACCGTGCCCTCGATGACGATGGCAAACGCGCCGGCATCGTCGATGGCCTTGGCATCCCGGCGGATCTTCTCGACTTCCTTGTCGTTGCGGCCGAGCGAGCGGTAGCCGCCTGTCGTGTTGATGAGCTGCGGCATCAGGCCGACATGGCCCAGCACCGGAATGCCGCGCTGGGTGAGGAAATCCACGGTCTCCGCCATTTCCGCGCCGCCTTCGAGCTTGATCGCCGAACAGCCGGTTTCCTTCAGCACACGGGCGGCCGTCGCGAAGGCCTGCTCCTTCGACTGCTGGTAGGAGCCGAACGGCAGGTCGACGACGACGCAGGCGTTCGACGAGCCGCGCATGACGGCCTGGCCGTGCGCGATCATCATCTCGATCGTCACGCCGACGGTCGAATCCAGGCCGTAGAGCACCATGCCGAGGCTGTCGCCGACCAGCATGAAATCGACATGCGGATCCATGAGCTTGGCGACCGGCGTCGTATAGGCGGTGAGGCTGACGATGGGGCGTTCGCCCTTGAGGGCACGGATGTCGGCGGGCGCCAGACGGCGCTTTGCAGTGTGTACGCTCATGTCACGCTACCTTTGCAATTTTCACGTTTTTCGGGCCGATGACCCGGTTGTCGAGGAGTTTCGTGCTCCCGAAGCGCACGAAAAGCAACAAAAGAACCGGTTTTTCACCAATCCGGTCGATATCGGCCAGCGTTTCCGGGTCGCGCAGCGCGACCACTTCGGGCCTGGCCAGCGGCTCGGTGCGCAGGAAGGCGGTGACGCCCTCCTCCACCCGGGCGGCATTCGTTTCGCCGGCGGCGATCAGCCGCTCGGCCTCGTTGAGCGCCCGCGGCACGATGGCGGCGGCGGCGCGTTCTTCCGCCGAGAGATAGACGTTGCGCGAGGAACAGGCGAGCCCGTCCGCCTCGCGCACCGTCGGCACGCCGATCACCTCGACCGGCTGCGCGAGATCCTCGGCCATGCGGCGGATGATGGTGAGCTGCTGGAAATCCTTCTCGCCGAAATAGGCGCGGTCAGGCCCTGCAATGTTGAAGAGTTTCGTCACGACCGTCGCCACGCCGGCGAAATGGCCGGGGCGCACCGAGCCTTCCAGCTCGGCGCCGAGTGTCGGCACATCGACCACCGTCTCCATCGGCCGCGGATACATGTCCGCCACGCCGGGCGCGAAGAGGTAGTGCACGCCTTCGGCTTCCAGCATCGCCTGGTCGCGGGCGAGATCGCGCGGATAGCGCGCCAGATCCTCGTTGGCGCCGAATTGCAGCGGGTTGACGAAAATGGTGGCGACGACGATGTCGTTTTCGGCGCGCGCGCGGCGGGCAAGCTCCATATGGCCGACATGAAGATAGCCCATGGTGGGCACGAGGCCGATGGTGCGGCCGTCGAGCCGGTGCGGCGCAAGGGCCGCGCGCAAATCCGCGATGGTGGTGAACGTCTGCATCGGCGGTCCTCCTTGCTCTCGCCCTCTCCCGCAGGCGATGCCGCCCGCGCGGTCTCTTCCGGACCGTCTCAGGCAGGCGCCGTTTTCTATCTTGTGCAGCGCAAAAAGACAATCGGCAAACACCTTTCCCGGCGTTCGGCGGGCCCGCTGGGCAGCGTTGCGTTTTGCGCACTGTACATTTCGGCCAATCGCCGGTAGAGAGCGCACCACACGCCCGTCCCGGATGGGCTGAGAGTGCGACGCCGGTTCGTCGCGAAACCCGAATTCCGAAAGACCCTAGATGACAAGTTTTGAAGGCCTCGCTCCGGCGATGGCAAAGGCGTTGGAAAAACGCGGCTACACCACGCTGACGCCCGTCCAGATCGCCGTCTCCGACCCCAAGCTGAGCCAGGCCGACGCGCTGGTCTCCGCGCAGACCGGCTCCGGCAAGACCGTGGCCTTCGGCCTGGCGCTCGCGCCCACGCTGCTCGGCGGCGCGGAACGCTTCGAGCGCGCCGAAAGCCCGCTCGCCCTCGTCATCGCGCCGACCCGCGAACTCGCCATGCAGGTCAACCGCGAGCTGGACTGGCTCTACGAGATGACCGGCGCCGTCATGGCCTCCTGCGTCGGCGGCATGGACATGCGCACCGAACGCCGCGTCCTCGAGCGCGGCGCGCACATCATCGTCGGAACGCCCGGCCGCCTGCGCGACCATATCACGCGCGGCAACCTCGATCTCAGCGCCATCCGCGCGGTCGTGCTCGACGAAGCCGACGAGATGCTCGACCTCGGTTTCCGCGAAGACCTCGAATTCATCCTCGAAGCCGCCCCGGAAGACCGCCGCACGCTGATGTTCTCGGCCACCGTGCCGAAGGAAATCGCAGCCCTTGCGAAAAACTACCAGCGCAACGCGATGCGCATCTCGACGGCCGCCGAACGCGAGCAGCATGTCGACATCGACTATCGCGCCCTGCTCGTTGCGCCCTCCGACCGCGAGAACGCCATCATCAACGTGCTGCGCTTCTACGACGCCCAGAACGCCATCGTCTTCTGCTCGACGCGCGCCGCGGTGAACCACCTCACCGCCCGCTTCAACAATCGCGGTTTTTCCGTCGTGGCGCTCTCCGGCGAGCTCAGCCAGAACGAACGCACCCATGCGCTCCAGGCAATGCGCGACGGCCGCGCCCGCGTCTGCATCGCGACCGACGTCGCGGCCCGCGGCATCGACCTGCCGAACCTCGAACTCGTCATCCACGCCGACCTGCCGACCAACCCGGACACGCTGCTGCACCGCTCGGGCCGCACCGGCCGCGCCGGCCGCAAGGGCGTCAGCGCCCTCATCGTGCCGCTGAGCGCGCGCCGCAAGGCCGAGCGCCTGCTCCAGATCGCCAACCTCAAGGCGAACTGGGCAACCCCGCCGTCGGCCGAGGACATCCTGCGCCGCGACGACGAGCGCCTGCTCGCCGACCTGACGCTGACCGACAAGATCCGGGAAGACGAGGTCGAAACCATCGACGCCCTCGTCGGACGCTACGATGCGCGGCAGCTCGCCGCCGCCGTCGCCCGCTTCTTCAAGGCCGGCCGTTCGGCGCCGGAAGATCTGATCGAAGTCTCGCTCGAACAGCGCAAGCCGCGCGAACGCGGCAACGATTTCATTCCGGCTGAAACCAAGCGCCCGCGCGACGGTTTCGGCTCCAGCGTCTGGATTTCCGTCTCGGTCGGTCGCAAGCAGCGCGCCGAGCCGCGCTGGCTGATCCCGATGCTCTGCCGCAACGGCAACATCACCAAGAACGAGATCGGCGCGATCAAGATGCAGCCGGAGGAGACCTTCGTGGAACTCTCCGCCGCCGCCGCCGACGGCTTCCTCGGCCATCTCGGCCCGGCGAGCACGCTGGAGCGCGGCATCCGCGTGACCAGGCTCGACGGCCAGCCGGACCTTACCCCGCAGCCGTATGAGCGCATGCCCGGCGAGAAGAACCCGCGCTACGACAAGCCGGAGCGCCGCGCCGACTGGAAGCCGAAGGGCGAATTCGACAAGAAGCCGCGGTTCGAGAAGAAGCGCGACGGCGACAAGCCGGAGGGTGCCGCCGCCAGGCCGCACTGGAAGGACCGCGACGGCGACAGCAAGAAGCCGGCAAAACCCTTCGCAGGCGCAAAGCCCTTCAAGGGCAAGCGCGACGAGAAATTCGCCAAGCCGGACGGCGCGCCCCGCAAGCCCAAGGCCAAGAAGCCGGATTACTCCTGACGACCTTCGGCGGCGCGGAACTATCGTGACCGCGCCGCGTTACCCTCGCGCTTTTGCGAGGGGATTTTGAATGGCAGGCGAAGCGGCATCCGCCCGGGACGAGAGAAGTGAATTCAACCGCTTCGTGACCGGCCTCGGCCGGGGCATCGCCGGCGCGCTGTTCCTGGCGCTGCCCATGCTGATGACCATGGAAATGTGGTATCTCGGCTTCTACATGGCGCGTGAACGCCTGCTGCTCCTGCTTCTCCTCAACATTCCCCTTCTCGTTCTGCTCGCCCATCGCATCGGCTTCGAGGAGACCTTCACCTGGCGCGAGGCGGTGCGCGACGCGATCATCGCCTATGGCATCGGCATCCTCGCGAGCCTCGTCGTGCTGTCGGCGCTTGGCCTGCTGAAAGGCGGCATGCCGGCAAGCGAACTCGTCGGCAAGGTGGCGCTGCAATCGGTGCCCGCCAGCATCGGCGCCATGCTCGGCCGCAGCCAGCTCGGCCATGACGACGAAAAGGACCACGACGACGCGAAGGAAACGCGCTACCCCGCCGAACTCCTGATGATGGGAGCAGGCGCGCTCTTCCTGTCGCTCAACATCGCGCCCACCGACGAGATGATGGTGCTCGCCTACAAGATGACGATCTGGCACGCCATGGTCGTCACCGTCATCTCCATCGCGCTCATGCACGGCTTCGTCTATGCGGTCTCCTTCATCGGCGGGCACGAACTGTCGCCGGAGACGCCCTGGTGGCATGCCTTTGTGCGCTTCACCTTGCCGGGTTACGTCATCGCGCTGTCGATCAGCGTCTTCACGCTGTGGGTCTTCGAGCGCCTCGGCGACAGCTCCGCCGTCGAGATCATGCTCTCCGTCATCGTTCTCGGTTTTCCCGCTTCGCTCGGCGCCGCCGCCGCGCGGCTCATCCTGTGAGGCCGTCATGACGAAAACCGAAAAGGGCCGCCACCGGGAACGCCACGAACCGCACTGGATCGAATGGCTGACCGGCCTCGTCTCCGCCGTGCTGGTCGCCGGCCTGCTCGGCTGGCTCGGCTGGGAGGCCTTTACGCGGGAGGGGACCCCGCCCGACCTCTCCATCACCGTGCTCACGACGGAGAAGGCGGCAGCAAGCCACCGCGTCACCTTCGACATCTACAACACCGCGACCACCACGGCCGCGGCCGTCACCGTCATCGGCCGGCTGATGGAGGGCGAGAAGGTGATCGAGGAAAACCACGTCGTCTTCGACTATGTCGCGGCGGAATCGAAAGCGACGGGCGCCATCCTGTTCCAGAGCGATCCGGCCGGCCGCACGCTCGATATCCGGCCCGCGGGATATACCGATCCGTAGAACAACGACAAGCTGTGGACGACGGTCGGCAGGCGGAACCAATTCCGCCCCGGTGGATTGAACCCCAGGCAACCGTGTCCGCCGACCAGAAAAGGGCATGGCAGATCCCGCAAGGCTCGAAACATGGTACTGCCCCTTCTCATCCTGCTGATAACGCAGGTCCTTCTGCCAGCCTTCTTCCTTCTGTGGTTATGGTTGCCACGCCCGCCCGACAGGCTCGGCTGGCTCATGCGCGTGTTCTACGGCGCATCCTTTTTCGCCTTCATCGCCGTCATCGGCCGCTGGGATTTCCTGAGCACGACGCTGGCGATCCTGTTGCCGCTCGCCTTCGTCGCCTGCGCCGCCCTCTCCTACCAACGCGTGCGCGACCGCGCCTGGAACCGCTCGTTCTCGACGCTGCGCGCGCATGGTTTTACCGCGGCAATGGCCGTCTTCTTCCTGGCGCTCACCGCCCGCGCGCTGTCGGGCTACGGCTATCAGGACAGCGCGGTGGAACTCGCCTTCCCCTTCGCAGCCGGCCACTACTATATCGGCCAGGGCGGCAGCGCGACGGCGATCAACAACCACCATGCCGACCAGAGCCAGCGCTTCGCGCTCGATATCGTCGCGCTCAACGGCTTTGGCGCCCGCGCCGACGGGTTGATGCCGAAGGGGCTTTCCGACTACGAGATCTTCGACCACGAGGTGAAAAGCCCCTGCACCGGCGTCGCCATCTCGATCCGGGATGGCATCGACGACAACCGCATCTTCGAAACCAACACCGACCAGCCGGCCGGCAACCACGTCATCCTCGCCTGCGGCACGGCGCGCATCCTGCTGGCGCATTTGCGCAAGGGCTCGATTGCGGTCGCGGCCGGCTCCATCGTCAGCGAAGGCGACACGCTCGGCCGGGTCGGCAATTCCGGCAATTCAACCGAGCCGCACCTGCACATGCACGCCTATCTCGGCGGCACGCTCGACTACAATGCCGGCCAGGGCGTGCCGATGACCTTCGACGGCCGCTTCCTCGTGCGCGGCTCGACCGTCACTGTGCCTTAATTCGCTCGAACCAGCCGTCCTCGTCGATCACCTCGACGTTGAATTCCTTCGCCTTGTCGAGCTTGGAGCCGGCGCCCGGACCCGCCACCACGAGATCGGTCTTCTTGGAGACCGAACCCGCCACCTTGGCGCCCAGCCGCTCGGCCATCGCCTTTGCCTCGTCGCGCGTCATCTTTTCGAGCGAGCCGGTGAACACCACCGTCTTGCCGGCGACCGGGCTCGACGTCACCACCAACGCTTCAACGGCCTCCGGCGTCACCTCCTGCAGCAGCCGGCCGATCACATCGAGATTGCGCGGCTCCTTGTAGAACTCCACCATCGCGCGGGCGACGACCTCGCCGATGCCGTCGATGCTGTTGAGCTCGCCCCACGCCTCGCCCGAGAGCGAGACGGACGCCGTCATCGCCTCCGCGAAGGCCGCATAGGTGCCGTAGGCGCGCGCCAGAAGCTTGGCATTCGTCTCGCCGACATGGCGGATGCCGAGCGCGTAGATGAAGCGGTTGAGGGAAATCGACCGCCGCGCATCGATGGCGTCATAGAGTTTGCGTACGCTCACCTTGCCGAAGCCGTCGATGTTTTCGAGCTTGGTCAGCGAATCCGCCTGCCGCTTTTCCAGCGTAAAAATATCCGGCGCGGTGCGGATCGTCAGCGACGGGTCTTCCGCCTCGAAGAAGAAGTCGATCTGCTTCGAGCCCAGCCCCTCGATATCGAAGGCGTTGCGCGAGACGAAATGTTTGAGATGCTCCACCGCCTGCGCGCGGCAGACGAAGCCGCCGGTGCAGCGCGTGACCGAATCGAGCCGGCCGGTCTTCTCGTTGCGCTCGCGCACCGCATGACTGCCGCAGACCGGGCAGGTTTTCGGGAATTCATAGGCAACCGCATCCGCCGGCCGCTTTTCCATCACCACGTCCAGCACCTGCGGGATCACGTCGCCCGCACGCTGAACGATGACGGTATCGCCGATGCGGATGTCATGCTCCTCGGCGCGGATACGCTCGCCGCTATTGCCGATGCCCTCGATATAATCGGCATTGTGCAGCGTCGCATTGGTGACGACCACGCCGCCGACCGTGACGGGCGTCAGGCGCGCGACAGGCGTCAGCGCGCCGGTGCGGCCGACCTGGATGTCGATCTTTTCAACCGTCGTGAAGGCCTGCTCGGCCGGGAATTTATGCGCGGTCGCCCAGCGCGGCGAGCGGGAGCGGAAACCGAGGCGCTCCTGCAGCGCCAGTTCGTCCACCTTGTAGACGACGCCGTCGATGTCGTAGTCGAGGTCGGGGCGGGCGAGCCCGATCTCGCGATAATGCGCGATGATGTCGTCGACGCGCGACAGCCGCTTCGTCATCGGGTTGACGGGGAAACCCCAGGATTTCAGCACCTCGATCATGCCGTACTGGCTGGCCGCCGGCATCGCGGACATCTCGCCCCAGGCATAGGCGAAGAAGCGCAGCTTCCGGCTCGCCGTCACCGTGGCGTCGAGCTGGCGCAGCGAGCCCGCGGCCGTGTTGCGCGGGTTGACGTAGGTCTGCTTGCCGTCCGCCGCCATCTTCTCGTTGAGCGCCAGGAAGTCGCTCTTGGCCATGTAGACTTCGCCGCGCACCTCGACGACATCAGGCGCGCCGGCCGGCAGGCGGTTGGGGATTTCGCCGATGGTCAGCACGTTCGCCGTGACGTTTTCGCCCGTCGTGCCGTCGCCGCGCGTCGCGGCGCTGACCAGCCTGCCGTTCTCGTAGCGGATCGACATGGAGAGCCCGTCGATCTTCGGCTCGGCGGTAAAGGCGATCGATTCGTCGGGCAGGCGGCCGAGGAAGCGGTAGACCGAATTGACGAAATCGCGCACGTCCTCGTCGGAGAACGTGTTGTCGAGCGACAGCATCGGGCGGGAATGGGTGATCGGCGCGAAGGTCGGCAGCGGCGCGGAGCCCACCCGGCGAGACGGGCTGTCATCGCGCACCAGTGCCGGAAACCGCGTCTCGATCTCCTCGTTGCGCCGCTTCAGCGCATCGTAGTCGGCATCCGAAATCTCGGGCGCATCCTGCCCGTGATAGAGCTCGTCATTGCGCGCGATCTCCGCCGCCAGAAAGGCCAGCTCGGCCGCAGCCTCTTCTTCGGTGAGATTCTCGACGGGGGTTTTCGCGTTCGCCATGGCATGCTCCGGATTCTGCCACCGGTTTTAGAGGAAATGGGGTGAAAGAAAAGATGGGAACGCCGTGAGATACGGCTCTACTGTCCGCTCTTGGCCTACCCCCCTCTGCCCTGCCGGGCATCTCCCCCTCAAGGGGGGAGATCGGCAAGACGAGCGCACATTGCTCAACCGGTGACGTTTGCGATGGGTGAAATCATGCCCCATCCAATCTCCCCCCTTGAGGGGGAGATGCCCGGCAGGGCAGAGGGGGGGGTGAGCCTTGGAGCCTGCGTTAACCGCTACACCCCACCCGACAACAACCGCGCCGCCGCCGCCCTCGCCTCGTCGGTCACCGAGGCGCCGGCGAGCATGCGGGCGATTTCTTCCGTGCGGGCGCTGGCATCCATGCGGGCGACGCGGGTGGCGACGGTCTCGCTGCCTTCGACGGGGCCTTTGGAGATGAGGAGATGGGTCGCAGCGCGGGCGGCGACCTGGGGGGCGTGGGTGACGGAGAGGACCTGCACCGTCGCAGAGAGGCGCTTCAGGCGCTGGCCGATCGCATCGGCGACGGCGCCGCCGACACCGGTGTCGATTTCGTCGAAAACGAGCGTCGGAGCCGAGCCGCGGTCGGCAAGTGCCACCTTCAGTGCCAGCAGGAAACGCGACAGTTCACCGCCGGACGCAACCTTCATGATCGGGCCGGGGCGCGTGCCGGGGTTGGTCTGGACATGGAACTCGACCGTGTCGATCCCCTCCTCCGCGCCGCCGTCCGGATCGGTGGTAATCTGGACGGTGAAGCGCGCGCGCTCCAGCTTCAGCGCCGGCAGTTCCGCCATGACGGCGGCGGCGAGCGCCTCGGCCGTGTGGTGGCGTTTTTCAGAAAGCGAACGCGCGGCGAGCTCGAAGGCGGCGCGCATCTCGGTCAGCCGCGCCTGGAGCTGCACCAGCTTCTCCTCGCCGGCATCGAGATCGGCCAGATCGGCGATCATCTTCGCCGCAAGCGCCGGCAGGCCGGTGACGGGCACGGAATATTTGCGGGCGGCGGCGCGCAGCGCGAAGAGGCGTTCTTCCGTGCGCTCCAGTTCCTTCGGGTCGTATTCCGTCTTGCGCAGCGCCGTCTCGACCGCCATCTGCGCGTCGGAAAGCTGGCCCAGCGCCTGGTCGAGCAGCTCGACCGTTTCTTCCAGCAGGCCCGGCGCCTCGTGGCTCTTGCGCTCCAGCCGGCGCACCAGCGCGGCGATCAGCGGCACGGGCGAGGCATGGCCGTTCAGGAACTCGCTCGCCTCGTTGATATCGCCGGCAATACGCTCGGCCTTCATCATGCGGGCGCGCACGTCCGCCAGCGCATCCTCCTCGCCGTCCTGCGGCGAGAGCGCTTCGAGTTCATCTACGGAGGAACGCAGGTAATCCGCCTCGCGGGCGGCGGCCTCCACCTTGTCGCGGTGGCGGCGCAACGTGCGCTCGGCCTCCTTCCAGAGGTGATAGAGCGTGCCGACCTCGGCCGCCGCCTCCCCGAGGCCACCGAAGGCGTCGAGCAGCAGGCGGTGCGCGTCCGTATCGACGAGCGCGCGGTCGTCGTGCTGGCCGTGGATTTCGACGAGAAGCTGGCCGGCCTGGCGCATCAGCTGCACGGAAACCGGCTGGTCGTTGACATAGGCCTTGGTGCGGCCGTCGGCGGATTGCTGGCGACGGAAGATCAGGTCGCCATCGTCGTCGATGCCGTTGTCGCGCAGGAGTGCGCGGGCGGCGTGGGCGTTCGGTACGTCGAACACGGCCGTCACCTGGCCGCGCTCCGTGCCGTGGCGCACCAGCGAGCCGTCGCCGCGCCCGCCGAGCGCCAGCGAAAGGCTGTCGAGAAGGATGGATTTACCGGCGCCCGTCTCGCCCGTCAGCACGGAAAGACCCGGCTCGAACGCAAGGTCGAGCCGTTCGATCAGGACGATATCGCGGATCGATAGCTGGGCCAGCATGCCGGATCATATCTCTTGCGTCAGACGCCGATCAGCTTCTTGCCGGCACGCGAAATCCACGATCCGGAATTTTCGCGCGGCTCCAGCCCCTTGGACTGAAGCAGCTTGTAGCTGTCGGCATACCACTGGCTGTCGGGATAGTTATGGCCGAGCACGGCGGCGGCGGTCTGCGCCTCGGTCTCGACGCCCATTGCGTAATAGGTCTCGACGAGACGGGCGAGCGCTTCCTCGATCTGGTTGGTCATCGGGTATTTTTCGACGACCACGCGGAAGCGGCTGGCGGCAGCGATGAATTCCCTGCGTTCGAGATAGTAGCGGCCGACCTGCATTTCCTTGCCGGCGAGCTGGTCGCGGGCAAAACGGATCTTGGTCTGCGCGTCCTCGACATATTCCGAATCGGGGTAGTTCTCGACGACGGCCTGCATGGCTTCCAGCGTCTGCGCGGAGGCGCGCTGGTCCTGCGTCACGCTCGGGATCTGCTTCCAGTAGGCAAGGCCGACGATATATTGCGCATAGGCCGCATCGGACGAACCCGGATAGAGATTGAGGTAACGCTTGCCGGCGGCGATCGCCTCTTCATTGCGGCCCTGGCGATAATTCGTGAAGGCCGACATGACGAGCGCCTTGCGCGCCTGTTCGGAGAACGGATGCTGGCGGTCGACGGCCTCGAACTTGCGGCCCGCCTCCGTCACCTTGCCGGCATTGAGGTTGGCAAGACCCTGATTGTAGAGCGTATCGGAAGATTCGGTCTCAGCCGAAAGCTTCGTGATGTCGATGTCCGGATCCGACTGGCATGCGGAAAGAGCGACGGAGGATCCCGCCGCGAAAAGCGTAAGATAGACAATGCGCGCCGTCTTCTTCACACCAACAGCCCCTGCAACAACCATGTGATAATCCCAGTTCAACAGTGCCCCATGCGGACAGGCCGCACACGCGCCCCGCGTTTTATCTCCAAATATGCGAAGACCGCAACGCCATGCCGGCGCATTAACGCATTTTTATGGCGGAGGTGTCGGGAAAGCGGCAACCGGGTCTAACCGCTGGCCTCAAAGAGACCAGGGAGCGAATTCCGGGGCGTTGACGGCGATCAGTTCGCGCTGCCCGGCGCGCGAGCGCGGTGCGGTCGCCTCGACCACTTCATAGGCGGTGCGGTCGCTGAGCAGCGCCTTCAGCGCATAGGCGTTCATCTTGTGGCCGCCGCGATAGGAGCGGTAGCAGCCGATGAACTGCGCGCCGGCAAGCGCTAGGTCGCCCACGGCGTCGAGCGTCTTGTGGCGCGCGAACTCGTCCTTCGCGTAGCGCAGGCCTTCCACGTTGATCACGGTGTTGTCATCGGAAATGACGACGGAATTTTCCAGCGACGAGCCGAGCGCATGGCCGGAAGCCCAGAGCCGCTCCACATCGCGCATGAAGCCGAAGGTGCGCGCGCGCGACAGTTCCGTGCGGAACGTCGCCGGCGTCAGGTCGCCCTTCCAGGACTGCCGGCCGATCAGCGGGCAGTCGAAATCGATCTCGACTTCGAATCGCGTGCCGTCATAGGGCGAGAACTCGGCCCAGGAGGCGCCAGCCTCGACGCGGACCGGCTTGATGATTCGGATATAGCGGCGCTTGACCGTCAACGGAATGAGGCCGACCTGGTCGATCGCGTCGATGAAGGGCGCGGAGCTGCCGTCCATGATCGGCATTTCGGCGCCATGTACTTCGATCAGCACATTGTCGAGGCCGAGCGCGTAAAGTGCGGCCATGACATGCTCGACCGTGGCGATCGACGTCGAGGGGGAGAAGCCGAGAACGGTGCAGAGATCCGTGTTGCCGACCTGCGAGGAGACCGCGCGATATTCGCTGACCGTGCCGTCGTCGTGCTGGCGCTGGAAGACGATGCCGAAATCGGCTTCGGCCGGGTTGAAGGTGATCGAAACGGTTGCGCCGGAATGGACGCCCGTCCCGGCAATCGTCACCGGGTGGGAAATCGTCGTCTGGAAACCGAGCATACCGATCGTCATGTGCATTCGCCTCGTCTTACTATCGGCTGATTCTTCGCCGACATCTTATTTCACGGCCCAAGAAAACCCTTGGCCGGGCGCGCCGCGCCCACCGACAAAGTCTGCCCGAACGTCTGGAGTGATTTGGTACGTCCCGGCCTGCGCCGACGATCCGATTCCTGACTGGCCCCTGTGCCTACGCTGAATGTAGTAGGTCCCTCAGTGTCATACAAATCACTGTTTCTTTCGCTTTGTTACGCTTCTTTCGGCCACCAACCAATTGAAAACAAATAACAATAAAAAATGCCCGGACCGAAATCCGGGCATTCTGTGACAAGACCCTGCGGGCGCCTCAGTTCGACTGGCGACGCAGGAACGCCGGGATCTCCAGCTGGTCGTCCTCGCCGAGCGCACGCGGCTGCGGATTGGCGCGACCGTGGTCGTCGAGCTGGCCGCGACGCGGTGCGTAGAGGCTGGCTTCCGGCGAGAGCGGGCGGCGCTGCTGCTGGGCGGGCGCTGCGGGCTCCTGGGCGGCCTGCGTTTCCTCATGACGGCCGAGCGACGAGGTCAGGCGCTTCAAGAGGCCCATCGGGCCACGCTCTTCGTGGTGCGAGGCGACCGGCTGCTGGGCCGAACGGTGGTCCATCTCCGCCTGCACGACCGGCGGAAAATCCTCGATCTTCGGCATGCGCATGGTCTGCGGCTCCTGGCGGATGATCGGAGCGGCAGGCTCGGCGCGCTGCTGCATGACCGGAGCGTGTTGGACCGGCTGCTGCTGGACCGGACGCTGCACCGGCGTCTCGGCCGGAGCGGAGAACAGGCGGTTCTGCAGGCGCGGCTCTTCCTGCATGGAAGCGACCGGCTGCTGCATCTGCGCCGGGCGGCTTGCCGGAATGGCAAGCTCGCGCTCGAGGCTCTCTTCCGAGGCGCGAATGGCTTCGGCGATCGGATCGACCATCGGCTGCTGAACGACCGGCTGCTGCATGATCGGCTGCTGGGCGACCGGCTGGGGAGCCGGTGCGACGGCCTGGACCGGAACGGCGGCGGAGGGACGAACTACCGGCTTGCTGTGGCTGCGAAAGTCAGCATTACGCGCAGCCACCTCCGAGGCCGCGCGGTCGATGCCGGTTGCAACAACGGAGACGCGGATCAGACCGTCGAGTTCTTCGTCGAAGGTTGCGCCGAGAATGATGTTTGCGTCCGGATCGACTTCCTCGCGGATACGGGTTGCGGCTTCATCGACTTCGAAGAGGGTGAGGTCACGGCCGCCGGTGATCGAGATCAGCAGGCCCTGCGCGCCCTTCATCGAGGTTTCGTCGAGCAGCGGGTTGGCAATCGCGGCTTCGGCGGCGGCCATTGCGCGGCCCTCGCCCGAAGCCTCGCCGGTGCCCATCATGGCGCGGCCCATCTCGCGCATCACCGAACGGACGTCGGCGAAGTCGAGGTTGATCAGGCCTTCCTTGACCATCAGGTCGGTGATGCAGGCGACGCCCGAATAGAGCACCTGGTCGGCCATCGCGAAGGCGTCGGCGAAGGTGGTCTTGTCGTTGGCGATGCGGAACAGGTTCTGGTTCGGGATGACGATCAGGGTGTCGACCGACTTCTGCAGTTCCTGGATGCCTTCTTCGGCAAGCCGCATGCGGCGGCCGCCTTCGAAGTGGAACGGCTTGGTGACGACGCCGACGGTCAGGATGCCCTTGTTGCGGGCGGCCTGGGCGACGACCGGAGCCGCACCCGTGCCCGTGCCGCCGCCCATGCCGGCGGTGACGAAGCACATGTGGGTGCCGTTCAGGTGATCGATGATCTCATCGATGCACTCTTCCGCAGCGGCGCGGCCGACTTCCGGCTGCGAGCCGGCGCCGAGACCTTCCGTGACGGCGACACCCATCTGGATGATCCGCGTCGCCTTGGTCATGGTGAGCGCCTGGGCGTCGGTATTGGCAACGACGAAATCGACGCCTTCCAGGCCCGCGGTGATCATGTTGTTGACAGCGTTGCCGCCGCCGCCGCCGACGCCGAAGACGGTGATGCGGGGCTTCAGCTCGGTGATGTCCGGCTTCTGGAGCTTGATAGTCATTGCAGTGTTCCTTTCGTTTCCGGCCGCTTCGCCCAGCCGGTCTATTCCCAAAACTCAGTTGTCGGTCTCTCCCGGCACTACGCCGCCGGGAAACCCGTCAGAAACTTTCCTTCAGCCACTGGCCCATGCGGGCGATACGGCCGTTGCCACCCGTGAGCTGCGAGAGCATGCCGCCCTGCACAGCGTGTTCTTCCAGTTCCGCCACCTGCGGATAGATCATCAGGCCGACCGCCGTCGAAAAGGCCGGGCCCTTCGCCGCCGTCGGCAGGCCGGAGACGCCGAGCGGGCGGCCGATGCGAACGTTGCGGGCGAGGATGCGGCGGGCCACTTCCGGCAGGCCGGTGAGCTGGCTGCCGCCGCCCGTCAGCACGATGCGTTTTCCGACGATCGGCGAGAAGCCGGAGCGCTGGATGCGGTCGCGGATCAGCTCGATGGTCTCTTCGATGCGTGCCCTGACAATGCGGGAAAGCAGCGCGCGCGGCACATGGGTCGGCTGGTCGCGGTCGTCGTCGCCGATCGACGGGACGGTGACGATATCGCGGTCGTCGCTGGCATTCGGCAGCGCCGAGCCATGCACGACCTTCAGGCGTTCGGCATCCTCGATGCGGGTCGAAAGACCGCGCGCAAGGTCCGTGGTGACGTGGTGGCCGCCGAGCGAGACCGCATCGGAATGCACCAGTTTTCCTTCGGCGAACACCGAGATCGTCGTCGTGCCGCCACCCATGTCGATGCAGGCGCAGCCGAGTTCGACTTCGTCGTCGACCAGCGCCGAGAGGCCGCTCGCATAGGGCGTCGCAACCATGCCCTCGACGGAGAGATGCGCGCGGTTGATGCAGAGTTCGAGGTTCTTCAGCGCGGCGCGTTCGGCGGTCAGCACATGCATGTCGACGCCGAGCACGTCGCCGAACATCGAGAGCGGATCGCGGATGCCACGTTCGCCGTCCAGCGAAAAGCCGGTCGGCAGCGAGTGCAGGATGGCGCGGTCCAGGCGCAGCGACTGCTGGCCGGCGACCGCGAGCACCTTGCGCAGGTCGTTCGCATCGACTTCCTGGCCGCCGAGATCGATGGTGGCGGTGTAGACGTCGCTCTGCAGGCGGCCTGCCGAGACGTTGACGATCAGGCTCTCGATGGTGAGGCCGGCCATGCGCTCGGCCGCATCGACGGCGAGCCGCACGACGCTTTCCACCGCATCGAGATCGGTGATGACGCCGTTCTTCACGCCGCGCGATTTCTGGTGGCCGATGCCGATGACTTCGACATTGTGCGTGCGGCCGGGCAGGATTTCGCTCTCGGCGCGCGGCGTCAGCCGGCCGATCATGCAGACGACCTTGGTGGAGCCGATGTCGAGGACCGAAACGACATGCGCCCGCTTGGAGGAAAGCGGCTTCAGGCGCGGCAGGCCAAAATGGGACGAACCGAAAATGCTCATGTGCGCTTCGCTGCCTTCTTCAGGTCCTTTGCCCTCTGCTCGACCGCCGCATTGCGACGTTCCAGCGCCCCTTCCGTCAGACGCACCGTCGTGCGGTCTTCCAACCGCAGATCGACGGCCGCGATATCCCGCTCCAAGAGCCCCTGCTCCGCTTCCAGCGTAGCCAGCACGTCCATGGCCCGCGGCACGTTGTGCTCCGGCAGTTTCACGACGATGCCGTTGTCGAGGCGCAGATCCCAGCGGCGACCGGCAACCCGGATATAGGCTTTCACCCGCGCCTTGATTTCCGGCCAGCTGTCGAACTCGTCCGCAAAAGCAGCCGCCGCCGTCTCGGCATCGCGGCCGACGAAGAGTGGCAGGGTCGAAAACTTGTTGTCGCGCAGCGGCGCAATCACGCTGCCGTTCTTCTCGATCAGCGAGAGATCGGTGCCGTGCTGCCAGATGGCGAAGGCGTCCCGCTCGTTGAGCGCGATCTCGATGGTGCCCGGATAGACCTTGCGGACCGAGGCGTCCTCGACCCAGGGCAATTCGATCAGCTGCTTGCGCGCTTCGTTGACGTCGAGCGCGACCAGCGAGGTCGTGCCGTCGAGGCCGAGGCGCTCCAGGATGTCGATTTCCGAGGTCTCGTTGTTGCCGGAAACCTTGACGTCCTCGATGGCAAAGCCGATCGCGGTCGTCGACGCCTGCGCGACGTTCTGCGAATGACCGCCGAGCGACATGCCGTAGAGGCCGGTGGCGCCAAGAAGGAGCACGGTCGCAACGCTGCCGGTATGGCGCGGAATGTGGATGCGGCCGGCCGCAAGGCTGATGAGGAACCGGACGATCCGGCGCAGCGGGCGCGGCAGCACGCGACCAGTTTCCGTCTCCGGAAGTCCGGCGGGGCGCACCCTGCTCTTATGCTTGACGCTCAACGCAAACACGACGCGTCCTCCACCATCCACCGCAAGAATTCACCAAAGGAATGGCCGGCATGAACGGCCATTTCGGGCACCAGGGAGGTAGGGGTCATGCCGGGCTGGGTGTTGATCTCCAGCCATACAAGCTCGCCATTCTCGGAGAATCGATCGTCGTAGCGGAAGTCTGAACGGCTGACGCCACGGCACCCGATCGCTTGATGCGCCTTGAGGGAGAGTGTTTGTACTTTTTGGTAAATATTCGGTGAAATTTGTGCCGGGATGACGTGTTTCGAGCCGCCTTTCACATATTTGGAATCATAGTCATAGAAGGCGTGGCCCTGCGGCACCACTTCGGTCACGCCAAGCGCCACGTCGCCCATGACGCCGCAGGTGAGTTCGCGGCCATAGATGTAGCGCTCGACCATGACGCTGTCACCGTAACCCCATTCCGAGGACGTGATGATCTGCGGCGGATGCGACTGATCTTCCTTGACCATGACGACGCCGAAGGACGAACCCTCGCGCACGGGCTTCACCACATAGGGCGGCTTCATCGGGTGTGCCGAGGTGAAATCGAAGCGGTTCATCAGCCGCTGTTCGGCGATCGGAATGCCGGCCGCCTTGGCGATGATCTTCGCCTGCCCCTTGTCCATGGCAAGCGCGGACGCGAGCACACCGGAATGGGTATAGGGAATTTGCAGAAATTCGAGGATGCCCTGGATCGTGCCGTCCTCGCCGAAGGGACCGTGCAGCGCATTGAAGGCGACGTCCGGCTTCAACGCGCCGAGCACGCTTGCAATGTCGTGGCCGACATCGACGCGGGTCACCTGAAGGCCCTCGGCCTCAAGCGCGTCGGCGCAGGCGTTGCCCGACGAAAGGCTCACCGGCCGTTCCGACGAAAAACCACCCATCAGCATCGCGACATGCTTCACGCTCATAGAACCCCCAACTTAAGTTCCAACACTGCCTCTCGTCGCTTGTGCGGACCTGATTTGCGTCTGCGATCCGACTCGGCCAGCGAGATGGGATCACTAGAGCGTCATTAAGGTTAATGAAGCGTTTACTTTCGTTAACTTGGCGCGGGACGAAGAGAATTTTTCCTCGCACCGAATCAAGCCACGCCTCGATTCTCTCTCTGGAATCAGAGAGTTGAAGCGTGTGCAAGAGGATGGCCGAAACCGGGACGCGAGAACGGGCGGTAAACGCCCCCGCGAAGCCTTGGTAAACGTGACGGCTGCCGGTGCGCACGAAAAGTGCGATTTTCCGGTCTTTCGGGCACATTTATTGTTTCATCGACCAAGCGGTTGGCGTATGAGCCCGCTGCTGCCTCCCAAGACGGCAAAGAAAAACATCAAAAAAGGCACCCACGATGAGTGAAACACTCGCTTCCGGGTCGCCGACCGCGACGCATGCCAACCGCGCCGGGCTTAACTCCCCGGCGCGCGTTCTCTTTGCAAGCCTGGTCGGAACGACCATCGAATTCTTCGATTTCTACGTCTACGCCACGGCCGCCGTGCTGGTCTTCCCGACGCTGTTCTTCCCGAACAACGATCCGACGACGGCACTGCTCGCGTCCTTCGCGACCTTCTCCATCGCCTTCTTCGCGCGCCCCCTCGGCGCCATCGTCTTCGGTCACTACGGCGACCGTGTCGGCCGCAAGACGACGCTTGTCGCGGCCCTTCTGACCATGGGCGTCTCGACCGTGATCATCGGCCTGCTGCCCTCCTACGAGACGATCGGCGTGATGGCGCCCCTGCTGCTGGCACTTTGCCGCTTCGGCCAGGGTTTCGGGCTTGGCGGCGAATGGGGCGGCGCGGTGCTGCTCGCGACCGAAAACGCCCCGCCGGGAAAACGCAGCTGGTACGGCATGTTCCCGCAGCTCGGCGCGCCGGTCGGCCTGTTCCTGTCCTCCGGCGTCTTCTGGCTGCTGCTGCATGTCATGTCGCAGGAATCGCTGCTCGCCTGGGGCTGGCGCGTGCCCTTCATCGCCTCGATCGTGCTGATCGCGGTCGGCCTCTGGGTGCGCCTGTCGATCACCGAGACGCCGGCCTTCCAGAAGGCCATCGACAAACACGAACGCGTCGACGTGCCGGTCGTGGAGCTCTTCCGCAACCACAAGCGCAGCCTCGTGCTCGGCACCTTCGTGGCGCTGGCGACCTTCGTGCTGTTCTATATCGGCTCGGCCTACCTGCTGTCCTACAACATCAAGGTGCTCGGCATCCCCTTCGTCGAGGCGCTCGAAGTCCAGCTCCTCGGTTCGGTGCTGTTCGGCATCTTCATCCCGATCGCCGGCAAGCTGGCGGAGCGATTCGGCCGCCGCGAAGTGCTGATCGCCACCACGGTCATGATCGGGATCTTCTCGTTCTTCCTGCCCGGCCTGATGACGAGCGGCGAAACGGCGATCTTCGTCTTCGTGATCGTCGCCATGGCGCTGATGGGCATGACCTACGGGCTGATCGGCACCGCGCTTGCAGCCCCCTTCCCCACGAAGGTGCGCTACACCGGCTCCTCGATCACCTTCAACTTCGCCGGCATTTTCGGCGCGTCGCTCGCCCCATACATCGCGACGTGGCTGCAGGCGAATTACGGCATGACCTATGTCGGCTACTATCTCGGCATCGCGGCGGTCATCACGCTCGCCTGCATCCTGCTTTCGGGCAAGGAAGAGGTCTGAGCCTTCAACGACCGAAAACCCGCCGCGGCAACGCGGCGGGTCTTTTTTTGCCCTGCGATCAGTCGTCTTCGCCGACGATCTTCCAGGCGACGGCGCCGATCACCGCCCCGACGATCGGGGCAAGCCAGAACAGCCAGAGCTGCGACAGCGCCGCCGTCTCGGCAAAGAGCGCCACGCCCGTGGAACGCGCCGGGTTGACCGAGGTGTTCGTCACTGGGATCGACACGAGATGGATCAGCGTCAGGCCGAGGCCGATGGCGATGGGGGCGAAACCAACCGGCGCGCGGCCATGCGTCGAGCCGAGGATGATGATGAGGAAGAACGCCGTCAACACCACTTCGGCAATGAGCGCCGCCGTCAGCGAATAGCCGCCCGGCGACAGCTCGCCGTAACCGTTCGAGGCAAAACCGCCCGCCTGAAAACCGGCCTTGCCGGAAGCGATCAGGTAGAGCACGCCCGCAGCCACGACCGCGCCGACGACCTGCGCCACGATATAGGGCACGAGGCTTGCCGCCGGGAACTTGCCGGCAACCGCCAGGCCCACCGAAACGGCAGGGTTGAAGTGCCCGCCGGAAATGCCGCCGACCGTATAGGCCATGGTCAGCACGGTCAGGCCGAAGGCGAAGGAGACGCCGACAAAGCCGATCCCGACATCCGGGAAGGCGGCGGCAAGCACGGCACTGCCGCAACCGCCGAAGACAAGCCAGAACGTACCGAGAAATTCGGCAGAAAGTTTCTTGAACATGAAAGCTCCCCCTAGTGCGAACGCCGCCGGAGCGGCGCCGAACCGCGCAACCACTGCGCGATCTGCCATGTTTTCACCAAACTTGACTGAACGGAAGCTGAATGAAAAGGGAATTTTTGTTCGCTCAATCGTTTTCGCCGACAACCTCCAGACCACGGCGCCGATGACGACAGGTGCCGATGAATTCGGCGGAGAGTTTTTGAACAAGAGAGCCCCCATCGACCCTGCGCAAGCAGGGCGCGTCGCGCACCGGACACTTGCCTGATGGGGAAGAGGGAGTGGCGCGACGTCAGAAAACGCCCGCGAAGCCCCGCAAGGGTACGACGTATCAGGCCGTTGCGCGGCCCAGGAATTCTTTCACATCATAGCCCGGCATGAACCTGCCGAGGCGCTTGATTTCCCATTGCAGCAGGATGCCGGAATGTTCCAGCACGCGGCTGCGCACGGTCTCGCCGAGATATTCGAGCTCGTAGCCCGTCGCCTGCCCGGTGTTGATCATGAAGTTGCAATGCATCGGCGACATCTGCGCGCCGCCGATCATCATACCGCGGCAGCCTGCCTCGTCGATCAGCTTCCAGGCGGAATGGCCTTCCGGGTTCTTGAAGGTCGAGCCGCCGGTCTTTTCGCGGATCGGCTGCACCGTCTCGCGGTGCTGGCGCACGGCATCCATTTTTGCGCGGATCTCGGTCTTGTCGCCCGCCTGCCCCTGGAACACCGCATGGGTGAAGATCAGGTCGGGGGACGCTGCGGACTTGCGGTAGGTGTAGCCCATGTCCGCATTGCTCAGCACATGCTGCTTGCCCTTGCGGTCGACGGCATGCACCTCGACGACGACATCCTTCGTCTCGCCGCCGTTGGCACCGGCATTCATGCGCAGTGCACCGCCGATCGCGCCGGGAATGCCGTAATAGAATTCGAAGCCGGCAATGCCGTGGTCGAGCGCCATGGCGGCAAGGTTCTTGTCCGGGCAGATGCAGCCCGCCTTGATTCGGTTCTCGCCGGCAAGCTCGACATCGCCGAAGCCCTTGGCCGAGAGCCGGATGACGACGCCCGGAATGCCGCCGTCGCGCACCAGCAGGTTCGAGCCGACGCCGACGATGGTGAGCGGCACCTCTTCCGGCACGATTTTGAGGAAGGTGACGAGATCGTCGACGTCATGCGGATGGAACATCAGCTCGGCAAGGCCGCCGGCGCGGAACCACGTCACGCGGTCCATCGGTGCATCCGGCGTCAGGCGGCCGCGGACTTGCCCGATCCCCTCGCCCAGCGACGCCAGTAGTTTTGCACCATCCACCTGCTTCATGCCACCTGCCCCGAAATGTCTGCCAGTTCCTTCGGCAGCGCCTGCGCCCAATATGTAATGCTGCCAGCCCCCAAGAGAACCACAAAGTCGCCAGGCTTTGCAATGGTAGCGACGATCGGCGCCAATGCTTCCGGCGATTGCAGGAAGCGCGCATCGCGATGGCCGCCGGATTTGATGCGCGAAACCAGCTCTTCCGCGCTCACACCCTCGATCGGATCCTCGCCCGCCGCATAGACCGGCGCGATCATCACGGTGTCGGCATCGTTGAAGCAGCCGGCGAATTCCTCGAACAGGCTCGCCACGCGGCTATAGCGGTGCGGCTGGTGGATCGCGATGATTCGGCCAGCGCAGGCCTCGCGCGCGGCGCGCAGCACCGCCTTGATCTCGACGGGGTGGTGGCCGTAATCGTCATAGACGCTGACGCCGTTCCAGGTGCCGGTCAGCGTGAAGCGACGCTTGACGCCGCCGAAACTCGCCAAGCCCTTCGCGATCGCCTCCGGCGACATGCCGAGACGCTGCGCCACGGCAATCGCCGCCGTCGCATTGGAAACGTTGTGACGGCCGGGCATCGGCAGGCGCAGGTCCTTGAGCGAAATCACCTGCCCCGTGCGGCGGCGGCGGATCTCCACGTCGAAGACCGAGGTCGCGCCGTCCATGCGGATATTGCCGAAGCGCACGTCGGCCTGCGGATTTTCGCCATAGGTAATGACCTTGCGGTCCTCGATGCGGCTGACCATCGCCTGCACTTCCGGATGGTCGAGGCACATGACCCCGAAACCGTAGAACGGCACGTTCTCCACGAACTGGCGGAAGGCTGCGCGCACGGCATCGAAATTGCCGTAATGGTCGAGATGTTCCGGGTCGATATTGGTGACGACGGCGATGTCGGCGGGCAGTTTCAGGAAGGTGCCGTCCGATTCGTCGGCCTCCACGACCATCCACTCGCCCTCGCCCATGCGGGCGTTGGTGCCGTAGGCATTGATGATGCCGCCATTGATGACCGTCGGATCGAGCCCGCCGGCTTCGAGCAACGTCGCGACCATCGAGGTCGTCGTGGTCTTGCCATGCGTGCCGCCGATGGCGATGGCATTGCGGAAGCGCATCAGCTCGGCGAGCATTTCGGCCCGGCGCACGACCGGCAGCAGTTTTTCGCGCGCCGCGACGAGTTCCGGATTGTTCTTGCGGATGGCGGTCGAGACGACGACGACTTCCGCCTCGCCGAGATTTTCCGGCTTGTGGCCGACAAAGACCTCGATACCCTTTTCGCGCAGGCGCTGCACGTTGGCGCTGTCCGCCTGGTCGGAGCCCTGGACCTTGTGGCCGAGATTGTGCAGCACCTCGGCAATGCCGCTCATGCCGATGCCGCCAATGCCGATGAAATGAACGAGCCCTATGCTCTGCGGCATCTTCATGGCCGTTCTCCCTTGAATTGTGCTATCGTCCTGCCGCCCGCAATAGCCTCTACCATCGATGCGAGCAAGCGCGCGGCGTCCGGTTTTCCGGCCTTCCTGGCGCTCTCGGCCATGGCCGTCATGCGGGCCGGATCGTGCATCGCCTTGGAAACGATGCCGGCAAGCCGTTCCGTGGAAAGCTCCGCCTGCGCAATGACCTTAGCCCCACCACCCGAGGCAAGAGCCGCCGCATTCGCCGCCTGATCGTGATCCAGCGCATAGGGATAGGGCACGAGCACGGCCGGCCGGCCGATGACCGAGACTTCCGAAACCGTCGACGCGCCCGAGCGGCTGATGATGAGATGCGCCCGCCCGATGCGCGCCGCCATGTCGTTGAAGAAGGGCGAGACATCGGCCGGAATGCCGAGCTCGGCATAGGTGCGCACCACCTCGTCGCGGTCTTCCGTCCGCGCCTGCTGGGTGATTCTCAACCGTGCGCGGTCGGCGGGTTCCATCGCGGCAATCGCCGAGGGGATGGCCTTGGAGAAGAACTGCGCGCCCTGGCTGCCGCCGAAGACGACGAGACGGAATTCGCCATCCGTCGAGGGCTCGTAGGGAATGGTCGCGGCTTCAAGCACGGCGGGGCGCACCGGGTTGCCCGTCGTCACCGTCTTGTCGGCATATTGACCACCGGTCTCCGGCAAAAAGCCCCCGGCAATCGCCTTGACGCGGTTGGCGAGCGCCTTGTTGGCGCGGCCCATCACGGCGTTCTGCTCGTGGATCATCGAGGGAATGCCCATGCCGGTCGCAGCCAGCAGCGGCGGCACGGTGGGATAACCGCCGAAACCGACGACCACCTTCGGCCTCAGCCGCGCCATCAGTTTTCGCGCGGCACGGATGCCGGTCCACAGCGTGAAGAGCGAGCGGGCGACGCTGATCGGGTTCTTCGAGCCGATCGTCGCGGAGGGCACGACATGGATCTCGTCCGCCGGGAATTCCCCCGCAAAACGCTCCGCGCGGCTGTCCGTCACGAGATGCACCGACCAGCCGCCGGCCTTCAGCTCATGCGCCAGCGCCTCTGCCGGAAAGAGATGGCCGCCGGTGCCCCCGGCGGCGAGAAGAACGATTCCTTTGCTCATCGGCTGCATGCCTCATGCCTTGCGGAGGACATACCCCCCTCTGCCCTGCCGGGCATCTCCCCCTCAAGGGGGGAGATCGAATTGTGGCACCGCTTCGCCTCCAGCCGATCTCCCCCCTTGGGGGGGAGATGCCCGGCGGGGCAGAGGGGGGCGAAACCCGCACGCACCATCGCTGCCGTCACTCCGCTGCCGCGACGATGCCGCCGCGGAAAAGGCTGCGCTCGGAGGCGCGCTTTTCCGGGCGGTGGCGGGTCAGGGCCAGGATGAAGCCGGCCGTCACGCAGATCGCGACCATCGACGACCCGCCGTAGGAGATCAGCGGCAGCGTCATGCCCTTGGCCGGCAGCAGTTCGAGGTTCACGCCGATATTGATCATCGACTGCGTGCCGAGCTGCAGCACGAGGCCGGCGACGGCAAAGCGCGTGAAATCATTGCGCTCCTTGAAGGCATGGTTGAGGCCGCGCATCACCACGAAGGCGAAGATCAGCACGATGACCATGCAGAACAGGATGCCGAACTCTTCCGCCGCGACGGAGAAGATGAAGTCGGTATGGCTGTCCGGGATGATGCGCTTGACGATGCCCTCGCCCGGCCCCTGGCCGAACCAGTCGCCGCGGATGATGGCCTCGCGCGCCGTATCCATCTGGAACGTATCGCCCTCGCCGGTCATGAACTTGTCGATACGGCCCGCCACGTGCGGCAGGAACGTATAGGCCGTCAAAAGCCCGCCGACGGCGGCACCGCCGAGCACGATGATCCACAGCCACGGCATGCCGGCCATGAAGAACATGCCGCCCCAGACGGCGGCCGTCAGGATGGTCTGGCCAAGGTCGGGCTGGGCGACGAGCAGGGCCGCGACGATGCCGAAGAGAATGATGGCGAAGAGATTACCGGGGATTTCCGGCTGGCGGGCATGTTCGGCAAACAGCCAGGCGCAGATGACGACGAAGGCCGGTTTCATGAATTCGGACGGCTGGATGGAGAAGCTGCCGATCGATATCCAGCGCCGCGACCCCTTGACCTCGACGCCGAAGAACAGCGCGAGCACCATGGCCGCCAGCGAAATGACGAGGAGGATCATCGCCGCGCGCCGCACCTGTCGCGGCGACATGAAGGAGATGCCGAACATCACGGCAATCGCCGGCAGCAGGAACACCGCATGGCGCTTGACGAAGTGGAAGCTGTCGAGCCCGAGACGCTCGGCGACCGGCGGGCTTGCCGCAAACGACAGCATGAAACCGAGGCCCATCAAAAGGATGAAGGCCGCGAGGAAGAACCGGTCTATCGTCCAGAACCAGTCCGCCAATGCACCACGTTCGGCACGACTAACCATTATCAAGTTCCTTCGCTGAGCGGTTCCGGATCTGCGGCCTTATGCTCCTCCCCTCCGTCATCCTCGGGCTTGACCCGAGGATCCACGCGGCACGCGCAGCGTCAATGGATCCTCGGGTCAAGCCCGAGGATGACGGCGGAGAGAGGAGCAAGGCTGAAAACCCCGATACCATCCTAAACCTCGACCAACATGGACACGCCCGGCAGCGCCGCGACATGTTTCACGAAGGCATCGCCTCTGACTTCAAAGTTCTTGTACTGGTCGAAGCTTGCGCAAGCCGGGGATAGAAGAACGGCGACGGGGCCGCTCCCGTCCCGCCCAGCATCCGCCGCCGCGTCCTCGACGGCCCGCTCCAGCGTGCCGGACATCTCGAACGGCACCGCCTCGCCGAGCGTCGCCGCAAAGGCGGGCGCCGCCTCGCCGATCAGATAGGCCTTGGCGATCTTCGGGAAGAAGTCGCCGAGCGTGGAAATGCCGCCCTCTTTCGCAACACCACCGGCGATCCAGTAGATGCGCTCGAAGCTCGACAGCGCCGGAGCCGCGGCATCGGCATTGGTGGCCTTGGAATCGTTGACGAACAGCGTGTCGCCCTTGTGCCCGACCGGCTGCATGCGATGCTTCAGGCCCGGGAAGGAGGCAAGCCCGGCGCGGATCTCGTCCTCGCCGACACCAACCGCAAGGCAGGCGCCGACGGCAGCCGCAGCGTTCTGGGCATTGTGGGCGCCGCGCAGCGTCTGGATCGGCGCGAGGTCGGCGATTTCATGCGTCGCGCCACTCCGGGCGACAACAAGACGGGAACCTTCGGCATAGATGCCATCGGCGAGCACATTGCGCTTGGAGATGCGCACGACCTTCGTGCCGGCCCGCTCGACGCGGTCGGCAATGCGTTCGCAATAGCTGTCGTCGACGCCGACGATCGCCGTCCTGCTGCCGGCGACGAGGCGTTCCTTGACGTCGGCATAATGCTCGATCGAGCCGTGCCGGTCGAGATGATCGGGCGTCACGTTGAGCAGGATGCCGGCGGACGGGTTCAGCGTCGGCGCGAGGTCGATCTGGTAGGACGAGCACTCGACCACGTAGAAGCGGCCGGCCTTCGGCGGATCGAGCGTCAGCACGGCCGTGCCGATATTGCCGCCGAGCTGCGTGTCGCGGCCGCTCGATTTCAGGATATGGGCGATCAGCGCCGTGGTGGTCGACTTGCCGTTCGTGCCGGTGATGGCGATGAAGGGGCAATCCGGCGCATGCGCCCGGCGCTCGCGCACGAAAAGCTCGATATCGCCGATCACCTCGACGCCGGCGGCGCGGGCGAGATCGGCGCTCCAGTGGGGCTTGGGATGGGTCAGCGGCACGCCGGGCGACAGCACCAGCGCGGCGATCTTGCTCCAGTCGAGATTGCGCAGGTCCCCGGTCTTCACGCCGGCAGCAGCGGCATTCTCGACGCTCGCAGTGCTATCGTCCCAGGTGGTGACGTCGGCACCACCGGCGGCGAGCGCCAGCGCCGTCGCAAGGCCGGAGCCGCCGAGCCCGAAGAGCGCGACCGCCTTGTCCTTGAAGGTGGTGACCGGGATCATCGAAGCCTCACCGCAGCTTGAGCGTGGAGAGGCCGACCAGGCCGAGCACGACGGCGATGATCCAGAAGCGCACGACGACCTGGCTTTCCGTCCAGCCCTTCTTCTCGAAATGGTGGTGGATCGGCGCCATGAGGAAGACGCGTTTTCCCGTGAGCTTGAACGAGGCGACCTGGATGATGACCGACAGCGTCTCCATGACGAAGAGGCCGCCGATGATCGCCATGACGATCTCGTGCTTGGTGGCGACGGCCACCGTGCCGATCAGGCCGCCGAGCGCCAGCGACCCGGTATCGCCCATGAAGATGGCGGCGGGCGGCGCGTTGAACCACAGGAAGCCGAGCCCGGCGCCGATGACCGCGCCGAGCACGACGGCCAGTTCCCCCGTGCCGGGCACGAAATGGATCTGCAGGTAGTTCGCGAAGACCGCGTTGCCGGCGAGATAGGCGATGACGCCGAAGGAGGCAGCCGAGATCATCACCGGAACGGTGGCGAGGCCATCCAGGCCGTCCGTCAGGTTCACCGCATTGCCGGCCGCCACGATGACGAAGCCACCGAACAGCACGAAGAAGATGCCGAGATTGACCATGAAATCCTTGGCGAAGGGAAAGGCGAGCGAGGAGCCGAAGGTCGACCCCGCCGGTCCCGTCGCGAGCGAGGCGCGCATCATGAAATAGGTGGCGGCACCCGCGATGATGAATTCCAGGGCGAGGCGCGCCTTGCCGGAAAAGCCCTTGTCGGTCTGCTTGGTGACCTTCAGGTAGTCGTCGTAGAAGCCGATGGCGCCGAAGCCCAGCGTCACGAGCAGCGTCGCGACCACGTAGACGTTGGAGAGATCCGCCCAGAGCAGCGCACTGCCGACGATGCCGGCGAGGATCATCAGGCCGCCCATGGTGGGGGTGCCGGCCTTCTTGAAGTGGGTCTGCGGCCCGTCGGCGCGGATCGGCTGGCCCTTGCCCTGGCGGATGCGCAGCGAGGCGATGATCATCGGCCCGAACAGGAAGACGATGGTGGCCGAGGTGAACAGCGCAGCGCCCGTCCGGAAGGTAATGTAGCGGAACAGGTTGAACACCTGAACGGTGTTCGCGAGCTCGACGAGCCAAAGCAGCATTGTCACCCTTTCCCCAAAAGGTTCCCCGAATCATCCCGGCGTGACCGGCCGAGATGGGAAAATCACATAAAAAGCGAGGTCCGGCGGGCTTTTTGTCTGACGCAATTCCGGACGCAAAACCGCTTTCGCACTTTTGCTGGAATTGCTTTAAGCCCGGCCGAACCCCCTCAACTCTCGCGTCCCCTCTCGGAGAACGCCGGATATTTGTCAAGCAGGGCCGCCACGATGCGGCTGAATCCCGTGCCCTTCGACGACTTGACGACCAGCACGTCGCCCGCCCGCACTGCGCCGAGCGCGAAAGCGGCAAGGTCGTCGGCGGTGTCGCGATATTCCCTCTGCACGCCCTCCGGCAGCGCATCCCTCAGCGCCGCCATGTCGGGGCCGGCAAGCCAGACGTCGCCGATGCCGGCTTCGACCAGCGGTTCGGCAAGGCCGGCGTGAACAGAGGGCGAGTGCTCGCCCATTTCCAGCATATCGCCGAGCACGGCGATGCGCCGGCCGCCCTCATGCGGCTCGGCATCGCGTAAGAGCGCGATTGCGGCGCGCATCGAGGCCGGGTTGGCATTGTAGCTTTCGTCGATCAGCGTGAACCAGCCGCCATCCGTGGCAAGCTGGTAGCGGCGCCCACGGCCCTTTTCGGCCTGCATGGTGGCAAGGCCCGCCATCGCCTTCTCGATATCGCCGCCGGTCAGGTGAACGGCGCCGAGCACGGCCACGGCGTTTTCCGCGATGTGGCGGCCGGGCGCACCCATCGGCACTTCCAGCGTCTGCCCGCCGATCGCCGCGCGAAGCAGACCACCCTCAGCACTCGGCATGAAATCGAGCAGGCGGAACTCCGCCTTCGGATCGGCGCCGAAACTGTGGATATGCGCAACGCCGGCTGCCTTCGCCGCCTTTTCGAGGAAAGCAAACTGCTCGTTGTCGCGGTTGAGGATGGCATGGCCGCCCGGCACGACGCCTTCGAAGATTTCGGCCTTGGCGGCGGCGATCTCTTCCAAGTCACGGAAATTGCCGAGATGGGCCGGCGCGATCGTCGTGATCATCGCCACATGCGGGCGCACCATGGCGACCAGCGGGCGGATCTCGCCCACATGGTTCATGCCGATTTCGAAAATGCCGAAATCCGTGGTTTCCGGCATCCGGGCGAGCGTCAGCGGCACGCCCCAGTGATTGTTGAAGGAGGCGACGGAAGCGTGCACGCTGCCGGAGGGCGCGAGCGCCTGGCGCAGCATCTCCTTGCTGGTCGTCTTGCCGACCGAGCCGGTGACGGCGATGATCCGGGCCGCCGTGCGATCGCGCGCCGCGCAACCAAGATTGACCAAAGCCTGGAGCACGTCCGGCACCACGATCATCGGCGTCACGAGCCGGCCGAGCGCCGGCAGTTTGCCCTCGCTGACGACGAGCAGTGCGGCGCCATTGGCGACGGCGAAGCTTGCAAAATCATGGCCGTCGACGCGGTCGCCCTTGATGGCGAAGAAGGCTTCGCCGGGGCCGATCGCGCGGCTGTCGATGGAAATGCCGGTCACGCCCTGCGGCAGGTTGCCGATGGGACGGCCATGCATGGCCGCAACGAGATCAGCGCTGGTCCAGAGCCATTTCACCGGTCGAGCTCCTCCAGCGCTTTACGCAGTTCGGCATGGTCGGAGAACGGCAGCTTCACCGTGCCGACGGTCTGCCCCTCCTCATGCCCCTTGCCCGCGACGATCAGCGTATCGCCGGAACGCAACATCCGCACGGCGCAGCGGATCGCCTCCGCGCGGTCACCGATCTCGGTGGCGCCCTTGGCGGCTGCCATGATCTCGGCGCGGATGGCGGCCGGCACTTCGGAGCGCGGATTGTCGTCGGTGACGATGACCACGTCGGCAAGGCGCGTGGCGATCTCGCCCATGATCGGCCGCTTGCCCTTGTCCCGGTCGCCGCCGCAACCGAAGACCACGATGACACGGCCCGCCGTGAAGGGGCGAACGGAGGTCAGCACGTTTTCCAGCGCATCCGGCTTGTGGGCGTAATCGACATAGGCGAGCGCGCCGTTCTTGGCGTGGGCGACCAGTTCGAGGCGGCCGACGGCGCCGATGAGCTTTTCGAGGGCTTCCATCGCGACGGGAGCGGAAACACCGGTCGACATGGCGAGGCCCGCCGCGACCAGCGCATTCGCCACCTGGAAATCGCCGGCGAGCGGAATGTGCACTTCATAGATATCGTCGCCGACATGCACCTCGGCGGTCTGCTTGTGGCGGAAATGTTCGACGCGCTTCAGCGCGAGATAGTCGCCCTTGCGGCCGACCGTGCGCACGTCCAGCCCGGCCTTGCGCGCCACGCCGATCGCCTCGGCCGACCATTCGTCGTCGGCATAGATGATGGCGGGAAGACCCTTCGGCAGCAGCGTATCGAACAGCCGCATTTTCGAGGACATGTAGTGCTCGACCGTCGGATGGTAATCCATATGGTCGCGACCGAGATTGGTGAAGGCGGCGGCGGCGAGCTTCACGCCGTCGAGCCGCGCCTGGTCGAGGCCATGGCTGGAGGCTTCCATCGCGGCATGGGTGACGCCGGCATCGGCAAGTTCGGCGAGCAGTTCATGCAGCGACACCGGATCGGGCGTCGTCAACGAGCCGTAATCGTTGCGGCCGGGGGCGACGACACCGGTCGTGCCGATCATCGCGGCCGCGTGGCCGGCATGCGCCCAGATCTGGCGGGTGAAGGAGGCGACGGAGGTCTTTCCCGCCGTGCCGGTGACGGCGACCATGGTTTCCGGCTGGCGGCCATGAAAACGGGCGGCGGCAAGCGCCAGGAAACGGCGCGGCTCGGCAACGGAAATGACCGGAACGGCGGCGTCGATGGAGGCTCCGGACGAAACGACGACGGCGGCGGCACCGCGGGAAACGGCATCGGCAACGAAGGCGCTGCCATCGGCCTTGGTGCCCGAAAGGGCGACGAAGAGGTCGCCCGGCTTCACCTTCCGGCTGTCGCTGGTAATGCCGCTGACGTCTATCGCGGCAGCGGCGGAGAGGTCGTTGGTTTCGGGTCCGGCGAGGTCACTGATCTTCATTGTCTGCTCTGTTGCTTTCCATGGGCCGCCGTTTCGCTTCCGAATCGGCGTCCCGTCTTCTCCATTCAATAAGACACAAGCAAGGCAGACCCGTCCTCACCGAATTTCGGCTTTACACCGAGAAGGGCTGCCGAGCGGCGGATGATCTCGCCCACCATCGGGGCGGCGTTGAGGCCGGCGGTGCGGCCCCCGCCCTCGCCCGTCTGCGGCGCGTCGATGAAGGTCAGGACCACGTATTTCGGGTCGTCGATCGGGAAGGCGGAGAGGAAGGCGTTGAAGTTCTGCGTGTTGGAATAACGCCCGCCGACGACCTTGTTGGCCGTGCCCGTCTTGCCGCCGACATTGAAGCCCGGCACGAGCGCGCGGCGCCCGGAACCGTCATTTGCGTTGAGCTTGAAGAGGTAGCGCATCTTATCGACCGTGTCGGGCTTGACGACGACCTTGGCGACCTCGTTCGCCTCCTCGACCGTGCGCGGCAGGAAGGTCGGGTTGATCAGCATGCCGCCATTCATCAGGGCGGCGGCAGCCACCGCCGTCTGCAGCGGCGTCGTCGAGACACCATGGCCGAAGGAAATGGTGATCGAGTTGATCTTCTTCCATTCGCGCGGCTGCGTCGGGGTTTTCACCTCCGGCAGCTCGGTTTCGAGACGCGTCAGCAGGCCCAGGCGGGTGAGGAATTCCTTGTGCCCGGCAATGCCGATGACATCGGCCATCTTGGCCGTGCCGATGTTGGACGAATACTGGAAGATTTCCGGCACGGTCAGCACCCGGTGCTTGCCGTGAAAGTCCTTGATGGTGAAGCCGCCGATGCGGATGGGCGCGCGCGCGTCAAAACTGTCGGTGATCTTCACCTTGCCCGAATCAAGCGCCATCGCCGTGGTGAAGCTCTTGAAAGTCGAGCCCATCTCGAACGTGCCGTTCGACATGCGGTTCATCCAGCCGTCCTTGGCGCCTTCGGCCGGGTTGTTCGGGTCGTAGTCCGGCACGGAGGCCATGGCGAGGATTTCGCCGGTATGCACGTCCATCACGACGGCGCCGGCGGCCAGCGCCTTGTATTTCTCCATGCCCGTCGCGACGACGTCGCGCACGATGGCCTGGACGCGCAGGTCGATCGAAAGCCGCACCGGCTCCAGCTTGGCGTCGCTCGTCATGCCGATCGCGGCAAGGTCGGCGAGGCCCTGGCTGTCGATGTAGCGCTCCATGCCGGCAATGCCGCGGTTGTCGATGTTGACGTGGCCGACGATGTGCGAGGCGGTGACGCCGCCCGGATAGAAGCGGCGCTTTTCCGGCCGGAAGCCGACGCCGGGAATGCCGAGCGCGAGAATACGGCTCTGCTGCTTGGGCGTCAGCTGGCGCTTCAGCCACTGGAAGCGGGATTTGGAGGTGAGCTTGCGATAGATGCCGCGCCGGTCGAGTTCCGGAAGCACGGTGGCGAGCATTTCGACCGCCTCGTCCGCATCGACGATCTTGTGCGGTTCGGCATAGAGCGAAACGGTGCGGATGTCGGTGGCGAGGATTTCGCCGTTGCGATCGACGATATCGGGGCGCGAGGCCATCAGGTGGTCGGCCGGGCCGATCGAGGAAACGCTCTCCGGCGAGGCCATGCCATATTGCACCAGACGCCCGCCGATGACCGCATAGACCATGCCGAAGCAGCAGATGATGACGGCGACGCGGCTGCGGGCCTGCGACCCCGTGCGCTTGCGCGTGCCTTCGAAGGCCTGGCCGCCATTGCCGCCGGACCGGGTGTTGTTGTTGCCGCCGGCGTTGAAATGCGCCTTGCTCTTGAGGTCCATGATGCGGGAGAGGAACGACATCAGTTGGCCACCGATCCGGTTTGGATTGCGTCCGTGCTCTTCTTCTTGGTCTTCTTGCCGTCCTGGGCGACCTTTTCGTCCTTCGCCGGCTCCAGCGCCGGCAGTTCGGCGGTCGCCATGGGCAATTCGCTCGGCTGGGCGAGCTGGGTCGATTCGGTCGGCACGAGCTTCAGGTCGGTCTCGTAGGCCTTGACCAGGCGGTTGAGGCGGTTCGGCTGGGTGAGCAGCGCCCAGTCGGCCTTCAGCAGGTCGATCGTGTCCTCTTCCAGCTTGATCTCGGCATCGAGCTTGCGCACCTGCTCGAGCTTGTTCTCGGCCTGGTGCTTGATCGAGTAGGTGACGGTTGCTGCTGCGGTCATGACGGCGATCATCACGACATCAAGGGTACGGAACATCACTCAGCTTCCCATCTTCTCAAGGCTGGCAAGGTTGGGCAGGTTGAAAATGGACAGATCATCCGTCCCGGCAGGAGCGCCGGTGCGCTCGCCTGCCCTAAGCTTCGCGGATCTTGCACGCGGATTGACCGCACTCTCCTCGTCGCTGGCGGCCACCATAGGGCGCCCGACTGGTGCGAAGGTTGCGGCTTTATCGTGAACTTCCGGCAAATGACGGGATCCGGCAGCCTTTCCGGCGCGATCCTGGAAGAATTTCTTCACAATGCGGTCTTCCAGCGAGTGAAAGCTGACGACGACGAGCCGCCCGCCCGGCTTCAAGGCACGCTCGGCGGCAAACAGCGCCTCGGCAAGTTCGCCGAGCTCGTCATTGACGAAGACGCGCAGCGCCTGGAAGACGCGCGTCGCCGGATGGATCTTGTCCTTGGCCTTGCGCGGCGTCGTCAGCTCGATGAGGTTGGCAAGCTGGCGCGTCGTGGTGAAGCGCTCCTTCTCGCGCGCCTTCTCGATGGCACGCGCGATGCGACCGGCCTGCTTTTCCTCGCCGAGGAAGCCGAAGATGCGGATGAGATCGGAGACTTTTGCCCGGTTGACGACATCGGCCGCCGAAACGCCCGACGCGGACATGCGCATGTCGAGCGGCCCGTTCTTCTGGAACGAAAAACCGCGCTCGGCCTCGTCGATCTGCATGGAGGAGACGCCGATATCGAGCACGACGCCGTCGAGCCCGCCGGCGGGCGCATGGTCGGCAAGCGCGGAAAAGCGGGAGTGTATAAGGGAAAGCCTGCCGCCGGAGGCTTCGACCAGCGGCTGGCCGCCGGCAATCGCGTTCGGATCGCGATCGAGCCCGATGACGCTGGCGCCCTCTGCAAGAATGGCGGATGTGTAGCCGCCTGCCCCGAACGTGCCGTCGAGAATGACCTGGCCGGGTTTCGGCGCGAGCGCCGCGACGACCTCGGAGAGAAGAACCGGAATGTGACGAACCGGTCCGTCATCGGCATCAGTGAAACCTCCGCCAAGATCCGCCGCCATTCCGATTCTCCGTCTTATCCCGAGCCCAGACCTCGCGTCCTGAACTCTTCCCGGGCCGTCGCCTGCGTCTCTTCGAATGCTTGCGGTGCCCAGAGCTGAAAATGATCCGCCCGACCGACAAAGGTCACGTCCGTGGTGATGCCCGTATAGTCCCGGATGAAATCCGTGACCGGCAGGCGCCCCTCCGAATCGAGCTTCATGAAGACGCCGCCCCCGTGAATGAGGAGCGACATCCGATTGGCTTTCGGCGAAAAAACATCCTCGCTGGCGATCTGGCGCTCCAAACGATCGAGCAAATCCAGCCCACCGACGCTGATGGCCGGAAAGGTGAAATCCTGAAAGCAATACAGCTCCCGGATGTCGCGTTGCGACAGAACGGAACGAAATGCCGAAGGGACGGAAACCCTCCCCTTTGCATCGATCCTGTTTGTCGCATTCGACAGGAATCGGTTCATGACACGCTACAGCCGCTTCCCCTACCGGAACGCTGTGCATCCGCCCCGGCATAACCAACACAACACCACGCGCATGGACCAGCCCGGATGCAACGCGTTCGCGTCGCACCGTCCCCAGCCGGTTAGCCTCAAAGCTTTGCGATGGTCGGACGCTCATGCGTCCTCGTGTAGTGTGAGTTTGGGATACCATGGGACCATATGGGCGTCAATGGGAAGGAACCTCTTTCCCGGTCCTCAGACCGTCAAACGTTTATAAGGCGTTAAGTTTAACAAATGGTTAGAGAACGCCGCCCAAGGCCTTGTATTTACACATTCCGAAACGCCGCGCGCGTGCATTTCAACGCGCGGCAAGTCCTGCGCGAAGCCCAAGGAATTCAGCGCATTAGCGCGTCATGAAAAATCATGAACGAGAGGAGGTTTTTTGCCAGTTGGCCTGTAAGCCGGGTTCTGTATGGCTCCGGCTTTCGCCGGAACGTGGCAGCCATTCATCTGGGACCGGACTTGCGCCCGGCCTCTTGCAACCCACCCGGATGACCGGCCCGGAAACGGGCTGAAACGCTTGCGCGTTTCGCGTCATCCCTATTCGGTTTTGCTCCCGGTGGGGTTTGCCTTGCCAGCCCTGTCGCCAGGGCCGCGGTGGGCTCTTACCCCACCCTTTCACCCTTACCTTCCGGGGAAGGCGGTTTGCTTTCTGTGGCACTTTCCCTGGGGTCGCCCCCGCCGGACGTTATCCGGCACCGTGTTTCCGTGGAGCCCGGACTTTCCTCACCCTGCGGCCTTTCGACCCTTGCAAAGCGCGGCTGCCCGGCCAACTGGCAGGCGCTGACTAGCCCATGCGGAACGGAAAGACCATAGGCTCAGCGGAAATGAACGGCAAAATCCGTCGCATAGTCCGGTTCATCCATTTTTCCGCGAATCACCAGGTCCGCGCCGATGCGGCCGATCTCGTCGGAGCTTTTCGCCGCCGCCCCGTTGCCGCCCGTCAGAAGGGCCACGCGCTCGCCCCCGACGAAGCCGGCATAGGGATAGCCGTGCACCGTGTAGGTGGTGACGCAGGGAACGGAGATCAGCCGCACCGGATCGAGGTCCGGCACGGAGCGCAAAAGCAGCCGCTTGAGATGGGCGATCGCTTCCGGACCACCTTCGCCGCGGAACCAGTCGCGAATCGCCTGCTCCTCCTCGATCTCGACCTCGGTCGGATCGCCGCCGATCTTGAGATAGGAATGGCCGTCGGGATAGACGATCGGCGGCAGGAAGTAGAAATGCTCCGAGGGGACGGTGCTCTCGTCGATCCAGGACGGCATGCCCCGGTAAGCCGCCACCTGTTCGGGCGAAAGCTGCGCCAGCACGACGGTGCGCGCCTTGACGACCAGCGCCGGCACCTTCGGCAGCAATCCCGGTGCACGCGAAAAGCCGCCGGTCGCCACCAGCACGCGCCCGCCCGTCACCACCGCGCCCGACTTCAGCGTCACGGTCGCCCATTCGCCGGCATCGATCACCGAGACCACGTCTTCCGGGATGCAAACGCCGCCCGCCTTTTCGACGCAGACGATCTGCGCGGCGACGAGCTTGCGCGGGTCGACATAACCCGCCCCCTTCGCCTCGAAGACGCCAGCCGAGGTTTCCGGCAGGTCGAACCAGGGGAAACGCGCCCGCAGTTCCGCCCGGTCGAGCAAGGGTGCGTCGAGCCCATGGCGCTTCGCCACCGCCTCGACCGAATTGACGAAATCGCTGCCGGCAGGACCGCTGAGCAGGCAACCGGTCTCGCCGTAGAAGGCGATGCCGCTCTCCGCCTCGATCTCGCGATAGCGCGCGATGGAGCGGTTGGCGAGCAGCGCCCAGTCCGGGTCCTGGTCGATCGTGCGGGTGATGCGGCCGCTGTCGTAATGGCTGGAGAAGACGCCGTCATGGTTCTGCCAGTCGGCCGGTTCGCCCCGGCCGACGAGCGCCACGGAGGCGCCCGTTCTGGACAGGTGCCGCGCTGCCGCAGCCCCCATCATGCCCCTGCCCACGACGACGAAATCGAAATGCCGATCCATGCTTGACCCTCACCTATCTGTCGACGGCATAGCATGCCCGCGGGCCAAATCCAGCCCGCGAAAAATCGCCCGTCACCGACCTCAGTCGATGATGCTCTGGACCTTGCCGCAATAGCGCTTGGAGACCGGGTTCATGCGCTTGGCGCCGTGGCCGGCATTGTACTTGAGGATCGTGCCGCAGGTCGTGCCGCCGCCGAGTTCATGGGCCATGGCGAGATACTTCATGCCGAACTTGATGTTCGTTTCCGGATCGTAGAGCCCCTTGGCGCCGCCGCTATAGCCCATGGCGCGTGCCGTCGCGGGCTTGATCTGCATGAGGCCGATTTCGCCGGCGCTGCCGCGAGCCCGCGGGTTGAAATTGCTCTCGACGCGAACGACGGCATGGGCGAGATCCACCGGAACGCCGTAGGTCTTCGCATAGGTCTGGATCAGGCTGGAATAGCTCGCCGACTTGAGGTCCGCCGTCAACGGGTTTTCCGCCTTGGGGTAACCTGTCGTGCTGTCGAAGGTCTTCAGCTTGCCGACGACCACGCCGTCCCTGTCGATCACTTTCGTGCGCTTGGAGCGCTTGCCGGAAACTTTCCGGGATTTCGTCTTGCTGGCAACCTTCTGGGATTTTGCCTTGCTGGAAGCCTTGTGGGTCTTCGTCTTGCCGGCGGCATCCTCCTTGGCGGAGGGCTGGAAGAGATATTGTTTTTTAGCCGGTCCCCTGGTGGATTCGGCATGCGCCATTCCGGCGGAAAAAACGGACACACAAAAGCAGGCCGCGCTAAGGGCAGCAAGAAGTCTTCTCATCTAGTTTTCGTCTCCAAAAGGCGCAAAGGCAGAGCCTTGGCCGGCGGCATCTCAAGCCGCACAACCTGCGCAAACGTCTCGATCCTCGTTGATCGCGATCAGGCCCTGACCGCATGTTGCGCTGCACTGAACGCAGCCGGAAAAGACATGGCCAATCGGGTCAGGATGTGGCGAAGCGGTAAACTTCTGTTACAGCCTGTAATATTCGAATATTCGGAAAGGCCGTCAGGCGGCCAGCCGCGGCAGGGCGGAAAGCAGCCTGTGCAGCGTATCGATGGTCGAAAAATCGGCGATGCCATCGACCCGTTCCGGCCGGAAGTGGCGCTGGAAAGCGGCAACGTCGCCTTCGGTTTTTTCCGAGTAAAACCCATTGATTTCAGTGCCATAGCCGTAGAGCGACAGCATCGTCTGCAAGGCCTCGACGGGTTGACCCTTATCGCCGCGCTGAAAGAAGCGACCACCAGCGATGGGCGACGGCGTCACCCAGTGCCCGACACCTGCCGCATGAAGGCGTCCCCAGGGGAATTTTTCACCCGGATCGACCTTGCGGATGGGGGCCACATCGCTGTGCGCCAGCACCCGCTCGGGGGCAATGTCCCACCTTCTGCCACAATCGAGACACAGTTCGACGACCGCGTTCACCTGCTTTTCGGGGAAATCCGGCAGCCCGCCGGGATGGCCGGCATTGGCGATCTCGATGCCGATGGAGGCCGAATTGATGTCGGCCTCGCCCTTCCAGACGCTCTTTCCCGCATGCCAGGCGCGATCCGCCTCGCGCACGAGCTGCTCGACGCGCCCGTCCTCGTGCACGAAGTAATGACAGGAGACTTGGCTTTCCGGCGCGCAGAGCCACTTCAGCGCGCCGTCTGCCGTTGCCATGCCGGTATAATGCAGGAGGATGATGTCCGGGGAGCGCCCGCCCGCCCGTTCGCCGAAGTTCGGCGACGGCGCGGCGGTCGCACCGGCATAGTCACATGTGAATGCGCTCATGCAGCGCAGCGTTCCTTCTCGATCGCCTCATAGGCAGCGTTGAGCGCGGCCATGCGGTCGTTCGCGATCTGATGGAACTCGGCCGGCACGCCACGCGCCACCAGCCTATCAGGATGGTTCTCCGAGGCAAGCACCCGGTAGCGCTTGCGGATATCGGCGAAGTCGTCACTCGGCTTGACACCCAGCACCTTGTAGGGGTCGCGGCCGCTGACATGGACGTGGCGCGCCGTGATCTGCTCGAAGCGCTCGTCGGCCATGCCGAAGATTTCCGCGACGCGGCCGAGGAAGGCCATCTCGTTCTCGTGAATCAGCCCATCGGCCTTGGCGATATGGAACAGGCCGTCGACGATGTCTTCCAGGATCGGGCAATTCTTCTCGCAGGAGACGCAGAGCGCCTTCATCTTTTCCGCATAGGCCTCGTAGCCGGCGACATCCTGGCGCGCGAGGTTATACAGCCGGGCGACATTGGCCGCCTGGTTGTCCGGATATTTGAAGATGTCCTTGAAGGCATCCACTTCGGCCGTCGTGACGATGCCGTCGGCCTTCGCCATCTTGGCGGAAAGCGCGATCATCGCGATGGAAAAGGCGACCTGCTTGCGCGTTTCCGGATCACCCTCGAAGAGGGTACGCACGGCTTCCACCACGCCGGACAGCACGTTGCTGGCGGCATCCGAGACCATGCCGACGAGGCGATCCCACACGGCACTGATGAAGCAACTGGGCGAATTCTGGAACATAAGGTGATCTTGATCAGACAATTGCAGGGAAAGCAAGGCGGGAAACGTCAGGATGACAAAATTTTGATGGCCCTCATGAAGTGGAGGCATCGGAAATTGGGGCGCCGGGAATTATCGCCTGTGGAGCACGAAAGACAATCCGTCATGGAGCACGGATAAGTTCACCGTGCCGTTTCCCTTGAGCGGGATTCTGCGCTAGACAACGCCCACCCATCCAGACGTGCTGAAGCCGAGGAGGAATTATGGCCAAGCAGAAAGTCGCAATGCTGACCGCTGGCGGGCTCGCGCCCTGCCTGTCGTCCGCCGTCGGAGGCCTCATCGAGCGTTACAGCGACGTCGCACCGGAGATCGAGCTCGTCGCCTATCGCTCGGGTTACCAGGGCGTGCTGCTTGGCGACCGCATCGAAATCACCCGGGACATGCGCGAAAAGGCGCCGCTGCTGCACCGCTACGGCGGCTCGCCGATCGGCAACAGCCGCGTCAAGCTGACCAACGCCGCCGACTGCGTGAAACGCGGCCTCGTCAAGGAAGGCGAGAACCCGCTGCGGGTCGCCGCCGAGCGGCTCGCCAAGGACGGCATCACCATCCTGCACACGATCGGCGGCGACGACACCAACACGACGGCGGCCGATCTTGCCGCCTATCTCGGCGCCAACGGCTACAACCTCACCGTCGTCGGCCTGCCGAAGACGGTCGACAACGACGTCGTGCCGATCCGCCAGTCGCTCGGCGCCTGGACGGCCGCGGAAGTCGGCGCGGGCTTCTTCGACCACGTCAGCAACGAGCAGAGTGCGGCCCCGAAGACGCTCGTCGTGCATGAAGTGATGGGCCGTCATTGCGGCTGGCTCACCGCCGCCACGGCGCGCGCCTATATCCAGAAGACCGGCGCCAACGAATATGTCGACGGCTTCATGATGAACAAGCAGCTGAAGAACATCGACGGCCTGTACCTGCCGGAACTGGACTTCAACCTGGAGGCCGAGGCCGAGCGCCTGAAGGCCACCATGGACCGCGCCGGCTTCGTCACGCTCTTCGTGTCGGAAGGCGCCTGCCTCGACGCCATCGTCGCCGAGCGCGAAGCCGCCGGCGAAACCGTCAAGCGCGACGCCTTCGGCCATGTCAAGATCGACACCATCAATGTCGGCAACTGGTTCTCCAAGCAGTTCGCGGCCCTGCTGGGCGCCGAACGCTCCATGGTGCAGAAGTCCGGCTATTACGCCCGCTCGGCCCCCGCCAACCGCGACGACCTGCGCCTGATCCAGAGCATGACCGACCTTGCCGTCGAAAGCGCGCTGAACAAGGTGTCCGGCGTCACCGGCCATGACGAAGGCCAGGGCGGCAAGCTGCGCACCATCGAGTTCCCGCGCATCAAGGGCGGCAAGCACTTCGACACCTCGGCAAAGTGGTTCGGCGACGTGATGGACGTCATCGGCCAGAAGTGGAAGCCGGCTGCATAATCCAGCCGCATAATATTGTCCTTGACGCCGAAAGTGCGTGATGGCTTGCTCTCCGGATCGATACCGATCCGGGGAGTTTTTATGTCCTTCGAACATTGGCTGGCCTTCGCCGCAGCCTCCGCCATCATGCTGGCCATTCCGGGCCCGACCATCCTCCTCGTGATCTCCTATGCGCTCGGCCATGGCCGCCGCACGGCGGGCGCCACCGTCGCGGGCGTGGCGCTTGGCGATTTCACCGCCATGACCGCCTCCATGCTCGGCCTCGGCGCGCTGCTTGCGACCTCCGCCGCCGTCTTCACAGTGTTGAAATGGGTGGGCGCCGCCTACCTCGTCTGGCTCGGCATCAAGCTTTGGCGCGCCCCCGTCTCCAGCGGCGCGGAAGGCCAGGCACCGGCGGAGGAAAAACCGGTCCGCATCTTCGCCCATGCCTATGTGGTGACGGCGCTGAACCCGAAGAGCATCGTCTTCTTCGTGGCCTTCCTGCCGCAGTTCCTCGACCTCACGCAACCGGTGCTGCCGCAGATGGTGATCTTCGAAGTGACCTTCCTCGTGCTCGCCACGCTGAACGCCTTTTCCTACGCCCTGCTCGCCTCCGCGGCGCGCAAGACCATCCGCAAACCCTCGGTGCAGAAGGTCGTCAACCGCACCGGCGGCACGCTGCTGATCGGTGCCGGATTGCTCACCGCGGGCCTCAAGCGGGCGACCACCTGAGGCGTCCGTCAGCCTACGGGTTGCCGCTTCGCGCCTGATCGGCTATGGACGGGGACGGCCACGGCCGATTGATTTGCAAAACGTGCGGGCGTACCAGCGCCCGCGCATCCCGGCAAACCGAGAGCGACGACCATGGCTGACACTTCCGTTTCCCGTCCGGCACGCATTGCCACGCTTGCCTGCGCAGGCCTTCTTGTGACGCTTGCCGGCTGCGCCAGCGTCGCCGACGACGCGACCTCGGCGAAAACCGTGTCGCCCACCTCGACCACGGAAATCGCCGCTGCGGATGGCACGACGACCGAAGTCGCCTACGCCGCCCTGCCCGCCGTCAAGCCCGGCACGGAGAATACCGCGCAAGCCCTGCCGACGCCGATCGCAGTTGCGGCCGATACCGCCGGCGGTGCCGTCCCGGTCTCGGCGCTCACGGAAGCAAAATCGGTTACGGGCGCAGCGGCAGCGACCGCCGCACTTGCCGGCAACACGTCGACCGGTGTTCAGCCCATGGATACGGTCATCGGCGTTTCGGTGATGGAACCGGGCTTCGACAGCGGCGAGCCGGAAGGCCTCGAACAGCTTGTCGCCAGCCGCAAGATCGTGCCGATGGCCAAGCCCGCGCTGATCAGCAACGCCGTGCTGACCACCGAGACGCGTCTCGTCGTGCCGCAGGGCGATCAGCCGTTCAAGAAGTCCGGCACGCCGATCGACGCGATCATCAGCAAATATGCGGCACTGTACGGCATACCGGAATCGCTGCTGCATCGCGTCGTCAAGCGCGAGAGCACCTACAATCCCAAGGCGTATAATCGCGGCCATTACGGCCTGATGCAGATCAAGTACGCGACCGCCAAGAGCATGGGCTTCGAAGGCCCGGCCGAAGGCCTGTTCGACGCCGAGACGAACATCAAATATGCCGGCAAGTATCTGCGCGGCGCCTGGATGGTCGCGGACGACAAGAACGACGGCGCGGTGCGCCTCTACGCGGCCGGCTATTATTACCACGCCAAGCGCAAGGGCCTGCTCGACGAGACCGGCCTGAGATAAGCCGCTACCGCGCAGCCTTCAGCCAGAACGACATCGGCTTTTCCGTCTCGTTTTCTTCCCCGATATCCTGCCAGGCCAGCATCGTGCGCAAGTCGGCGCGGTGCGCGTAACCGCGCTTGCCCCAGAATGCATCGAGCGGCACATAGCCAGCCGGGCGCAGCGGATGGTCCTGCGGCCGTTCGACGGCGCAGAAGGTGCACCAGTCGAAGCGGCCGAGGCGGCGCGCATAGGCTTCGCGTTCCTCGAAGAAACGCACGCCGAGCCCCCTGCCCCGGTAGGTCGAGAGCAGCACGGATTCGCCGAAATAGAAGACCTTTTCCGGAGCGATGCCGGCAGCGATGAATGGCGCTTGAAAAACGCCGGACGCATCCGGCATCGGCACGCCGGTGGAGGCCCCGACGATGCGCTCGCCGTCGAGCGCCAGCACGAAGAGGCTTTCGGGCGACCTGGCATAGGTCGCGAGATAGGAGGCCTCGTAATCCTCGCTGCCTTCATAAAGGTACGGGAAAGCGCGAAAAACTTGCGTGCGCAGCCGCGCGAGGTCCGCGATATGCGGCGTCACGGCCTCTCCCTGGACGATCTTGATCCGCATGATCCGTGAATGTTCCCAAAGGCTTGAACAATGCTATAAGGCGATCTGGTTCCGCCTGACGCCATTGATATGAGGAATGACATGCCAGCAAAAGAGACGATCCGCGCCTATTACGATGCTTTCAACAGGCAGGATATGGAGGCCTTCCTCGATCTCCTGCACGACGATGTGGTGCACGACATCAACCAGGGCGGCCGCCAGACCGGCAAGCAGGCGTTTCGCGACTTCATGGCGCATATGAACCGCAGCTACCGCGAGACGCTGACCGACATCGTCATCATGTCGAGCGACGACGGCAAACGCGGTGCGGCGGAATTCGTCGTCAACGGCCAGTATCTCGCCACCGATGAGGGCCTGCCGGAGGCAAACGGCCAGACCTACGTGCTGCCCGCCGGCGCCTTCTTCGAGATCCGCGACGGCAAGGTCGCGCGCATCTCCAACACCTACAATCTCAACGACTGGATCGCTCAGGTCGGCGCCTGAGCGGTTTTCGCCTCGAGCGCATCGAGAATGCGCTTGATCAAGGGTTGGGGCCGGTAGCCGAGTTTCGACGGCGTCAGCCCCAGCCGGATCACCGCCACCTTGCGCGACGGGATGATGGCGGCCGACTGGCCGTCATGGCCGAGCACCCAGAACGTATCGTCCGGCAGGCCGTAATCCGTGTCGCTCTCCCGGCCCGGTCCCATGGTCCAGGTCTGCATCCGGCTATAGGCGCCGCCCGAGGCCTTGGTGGGCGTCGCCATGGCGCCGACGAACCCTGCCGGCAGCAGCCGGCTTCCCTTCCAGACGCCGTCGTTCAGAAGGAAGAGCGAGAACCGCGCCCAGTCGCGCGCCGTCGCATACATATAGGACGAGCCGACGAAGATGCCGGTCTCGTCCGGCTCCATCACCGCGCTCGCCATTCCGAGCGGCGCAAACAGCGCCTTTGCCGGGAAGGACAGCGCCTGGCTGCGCCCGCCGAGCGCGCCCATCCACAGGCGTGACAGCAGCATGGCGGTGCCGCTCGAATAGTTGAACTTTTCGCCCGGATTGGCCTCCAGCGGCAGCGACAGCACGAAGCGCGTCATGTCCGGCTCGAGGAAGAGCATGCGCGTGACATCGGCGACATCGCCGTAGCTCTCGTTGAAGGCGAGCCCGCTTTCCATCGCGAGAAGCTGGGCGAGCGTGATCTCGGAGCGCGCATCCTCTCGCCATTCCGGAAACAGGTCCTTCATCTCCGGCGAAAGCGCCCCGGCCTGCATCAGCCGGCCGATGAGCGCCGCATTGACCGATTTGGTCATCGACCAGCCGAGCAGCGGCGTCGTGGCGGCAAAACCGTCGCCATAGGCCTCCGCGACGATCCGCCCCTCATGCACCACCACGATGGCGCGCAGGCCCGGCCCGGCAAGGCTCAAATCGGCAAGCAGCGGCGACAGGCTGTCGTCCGGCGTCACCGCCTCGCCGTCCGGCCAGGCCACGGCCGGGTCGGCCGCCGGCAGTTTCGGCAGCGCGACGTCGGAAACGGCCTGGTGTGCAGCGCGAAAATCGCCGTCCGGCACGCTGGAGCAGCCGAACCCCTCATGCCAGGCGGCATAACCCGGCGCGAAGAGGCCGAGCAGACGGGTCGTGACGGTCTTGCCGGCGAGATCGACGTCCTGCCGCATCAACTTCAGCAGCGGATGGCCGGGCGCCTGCACGTCCTCGGCAAGCACTTGCGCCGGATCGCGGCCGGAAACGAAGACGCTGGAGCAGACGATTTTTGCGGCATAACCGGAGCCGACGCTGAGCAGCGCGGGCGGCGATACGATGAGCCAGCTCGCCCCCACCAGGACGACGAGGGCAAGGAGGGAAAGCGCCCAAGCGGCCAGCCTGTAGAATCGTCTCATAACGGCCTCTCTCCTTCCAGTCGCGAGACAAGCAGGATTCCACTGTCATGAAAAGGCTTTTCGCGCTTGTGACAATCTCAGGCCGAAAGCCGATTTTCCGTGTGCAGCAGGAAGCGCACCACGTCTTCCGCGGCCACCGGCCCGGAAATCAGGAAACCCTGCGCCTCGGAGGCGCCGCGCTGGCGGATGAAATCGAGCTGGCCTTCCGATTCGATGCCCTCCACCGTGGTCGTCACCTGGAACGTCTGGCCGAGCTTCAGGATGATATCGACGAGGTCGGCATCCCGCTTGCTCTCCATCATCGCGCGCGCAAAGGAGCGGTCGATCTTCAGCTGGTCGATCGGGAAGGCGCGCAGGTTGTTGATCGAGGAAAAGCCGATGCCGAAATCGTCGAGCGCGACGCGCACGCCATGGTCGCGCAGCTCGCAGAGGCTCTCGCGGATCACCGTCTCATCGACCGAAAAGGCCGATTCCGTCACTTCGATCGTCAGGCGCCCCGGGGCAAGCCCGGCTTCGGCGAGGCATTGTTTCACATAGTCGACGAAGGCCCGGTCCTTGAACTGGTCGCCGACGACATTGACGGCGACGCCGGCCGGCGCCGGCCATTTCGCGGCTTCCCGGCAGGCCGCGCGAACGACCCAGTTGCCGAGCGGCAGGATGAGCCCGGTCTTTTCGGCCGCCGGAATGAAGAGATCCGGCATGATCCTCCCCTTCTCCGGATGCTGCCAGCGCAGCAGCGCCTCGAAGGAGCGAACCACACGGCTCTCCACGCCGACGATCGGCTGGTATTCGAGGAAGAATTCTTCGGCGCCCACGGCGCGGGCGAGATCATGCTCGATGGCCAGGCGTTCCTGCACGGTGGCGGCAAGGGCCGCATCGAAGAAGCGGAAGCCGCTGCCCGGCATCTCCTTCGCCTCGTAGAGCGCGACGTCGGCGCGCTTCAAAAGCTCGGACATCGAGGCATCGCCCGCCTCCATATAGGTCACGCCGATGCTGCAGCCGCTCGAAACCCGGTGCCGCTTCAGCTCGAACGGTTCCTGGAACAGATCGCAGATCGTGCGGCAGACATTCTCGATCTTGCCCTCGGAGGGCCGCCCGGCGATCGTCACGACGAACTCGTCGCCGCCGAGCCGGTAGACATGCGCGGTCGGCGAAAGCGCGCGCTGGAGCCGCCCGGCAATGGCCGCGAGCAGCGCATCGCCCGCGTCATGGCCGAGGCTGTCGTTGACGAACTTGAAGCGGTCGAGATCGAGCAGCATCAGGGCCGGACGGTCGTCCTCCTCGCTTCCCTCGACGATCGCCTGGATATCCCGCTCCAGGCAGAAGCGATTGGCAAGCCCGGTCAGCCGGTCGTGATAGGCGTCATGCGTCAGCCGCTGCTCCGTCTGCCGGCGCTGGCAGAGTTCGGCGATGAGCTCGGCCTTCGATCGGCCGATCTGGTAGAAGCCGACGCCGAAGAAGACGGGCATGAGCGCAAGCGCGGTGGCGGTGGGTGTGGAAAAACCGAAGACGCTCGCCTGCGTGTGGTCACGCAGAAGCTGGTCGGCGGCGATGCAGATGGTCGGCAGGAAAGCTCCGAAAACCGATCCCGTCAGCGCATAACGCTGTTCGATCCTCGGCAACAAGGTTTTCAACATCATGTAACCCTAAACCGTTGTTATCATTACAACAGGGTGCGCCCAGCCGGATATCGGCCTTGCGATGTTTCTAGAGGACAAAGAATGACAGAGTGTTAAAGGAGCGTTGGCATTCGCCCCCAAGATTCAAGGGTATTTTTTCTCTTTGGAACCATGGTCCGCTTCAAACGTTTGAGGCCTTGTTGTCATTCGTGCGTGGGGCTTCGCGCGATTATCGAGTGGGAAGGACCATCAGATGAAATCCATGATCTTCGGTGCCGCCGGCATCCTCGTTACCGCCGGTGCGCTTCCGGTTTTCGCGGCCGACATGGCCGTTGCCGAACCGCCGATCGAAACGCCGATCGTCGAGACGGCCGGCATCTACGATTGGGGCGGCTTCTATGTCGGTGTGAACGGCGGCTACGGCTGGACGAATGCCGATTCGGGCGGCCCGGCGCCAGCCATCGACCAGGATCTCGGCGGCTTCGCGCTCGGCGCCTTCGCCGGTTACAATTTCTTCAACAACGGTTGGGTCTACGGTGTCGAAGCCGACGTCAAACACGACTTCAACAACGAGCGCTTCTCGTCCGGCGGCACGCGCTACGAGGCGGAAACGAACTGGGGCGGCTCGGTCCGCGCCCGTCTCGGCTACGCCTTCGACCGCACGCTGATCTACGGCACGGGCGGCTGGGCCTTTACCCGCGCCGAGCTCCGCGACCGCGATGCCGGCGTGACGGAGAAGGACACGGCGCATGGCTGGACGGTCGGCGCCGGTGTCGAGCAGGCCTTCACCGACACGGTGGCGGGCCGCGTCGAGTATCGCTACACCGACTACGGCAATTCCGACATCTTCGATGCGGCAGGCCGCCGGGGCGACCTCGATTCGCACTCCATCATGCTGGGCGTCAGCATGAAATTCTGACGATAATCCGGGCGGCGGCACTGCCGCCGCTCCGGTTTAACGTCCCGCTAACCGTAATTTTACGAAAATACGCGATAGGTCACGATACCTGCTCGCGCGCTCCCCTTTACGGCCCGCCCCATTCGAGGCAGGATTGGTAAACGCGCGAACCACGGGACCTCCATGCGTCGGCTCATTCTGGCTCTCCTGCCCCTCGCACTCCTCGCCACATCCTGTTCCACCACCGACTACGACCTCGTCGCGACCGCCTCCGTGCCGCCGCGCTTCGAGGACAAGGATCCGCAGGATTTCGGCGCGCGCACGCCGCACCGTCATCAGGTGCACGGCATCGACGTTTCGAAGTGGAACGGCGATATCGACTGGCACACCGTCAAGAAAGGCGGCGTCTCCTTCGCCTTCCTGAAGGCGACCGAGGGCACGGACCGTCTGGACAGCCGGTTCAACGAATATTGGAGCGGTGCGCGCGCCGCCGGTGTCGCGCACGCGCCCTATCACTTCTATTATTTCTGCTCGACGGCGGATGCGCAGGCCGACTGGTTCATCGCCAACGTGCCCAAGCAGGCGGTGCAGCTGCCGCCGGTGCTGGATGCCGAGTGGAACCCCGCCTCGCCGACCTGCAAGACCCGCCCGCCGGCCGACGAGGTGCGCGTCGCGCTCAAGCGCTTCATGGACCGCCTCGAGGCGCATTACGGCAAGCGGCCGATCATCTATACGACCGTCGATTTCCACCGCGAAAATCTCGTCGGCCATTTCGAGAACTATCCCTTCTGGCTGCGCGCGGTGGCCGAGCATCCGGAAAACATCTATTCGTCGCGCAAGTGGGCGTTCTGGCAATATACCTCGACGGGCGTGGTTCCGGGCATTGCCGGCAACACGGACATCAACGTCTTCGCGGGGTCCGCCAAGAACTGGAACACCTGGGTCGCGACGGTTTCCCGCTGATTCCAGCACAATTGCGTGACAAAAAGCGGCAGCACGCCGAGGTTGCCTTTTTCTTCTTGCTTCCGTCACATTCATCTGAGACAGCCGGGCCAATCTGAGACAGCAGGGCAACGGACCCAAGGAGCATTCAAGATGCGGCAAAACCTGAAGACGACACTCGCGGCAAGCCTCACGGCCCTTCTTCTCGCCGGCGGCGCCCATGCCCAGACGGCGGCAGAGCCGGCCGCGGCCTGCGGCGGCGATGTCGGCGCTTTCCTTCAGGGCGTGAAGGCCGAGGCGCTGACGCGCGGCGTTTCCGCCGAGATCGCCGACCGGGCGCTTGCCGGTGCCGCGATCGACCAGAAGGTGCTGTCGCGCGACCGCGCCCAGGGCGTCTTCCGCCAGACCTTCCTCGAATTTTCCAAGCGCACGGTGAGCCAGTCGCGCCTCGATATCGGCCGCAAGAAGCTGACGGACCTCGCCTCCGTCTTCGCCCGCGCCGAGCAGGAATTCGGCGTGCCGGGCCCGATCATCGCCGCCTTCTGGGCAATGGAAACCGACTTCGGCGCCGTGCAGGGCGATTTCAACACCCGCAACGCCCTGGTGACGCTGTCGCACGACTGCCGGCGCCCGGACCTGTTCCGCCCGCAGCTTCTCGCGGCCATCGAGATGGTCGGCCATGGCGACCTCGACCCGAACGGCACGACGGGCGCCTGGGCCGGTGAAATCGGCCAGGTGCAGATGCTGCCGAAGGACATCATCGAATTCGGCGTGGACGGCGATGGTGACGGCCATGTCGACGTCAAGAAAAGCGCGCCCGACGCCATCCTGACGGCGGCGAAGTTCATCCAGCATCTCGGCTTCGTGAAGGGCCAGCCCTGGATCCAGGAAGTCTCCGTGCCGGACGTGCTGCCCTTCGAGAAGACCGGCCTGCAGCCGGGCATGAAGGCCGCCGACTGGTTCGCGCTCGGCGTGACGCCGCGCGACGGCGACACCTCCTTCGGCAATCTCGAAGCCTCGCTGGTGATCCCGCAGGGGCGCAAGGGCCCCGCCTTCATCACCTATCCGAACTTCAACATCTATCTCGAATGGAACCAGTCCTTCATCTACACGACGTCGGCCGCCTATTTCGCGACGCGTCTCGCCGGCGCCCCGCCCTATGAGCGCGGCACGCCGGAGGAGGGTCTTTCCGAAGACGGCATGAAAGAGCTCCAGACCAAGCTGCAGGGCCTCGGCCACGATGTCGGCAAGATCGACGGCATCCTCGGTTCCGGCACGCGCGCCGCCATTCAGAAGGAACAGCTCCGCCTCGGCCTGCCGGCCGATGGCTGGGCGACGCAGGCCCTGCTCTCCGCCCTCTGACGAAATCGGGTGGCCGCGCGCCGCCCGGTATTATAGGACGGAACGAGACCAAGAATGCAGCCCGGTCATGCCGGGCTGTTTCTGTTTTGACGACATGCCCTGGGAGGGGATGATGGAACAGCGCGCGGCCCCGGCAGCAACAGGCATGAGCATCCGGACCTGGGGCCTGCTGGCCCTCCTCGGCATGATCTGGGGCGGCTCCTTCTTCTTCGCCCGCGTGGCGGTCGCCTACATACCGCCGGCGACGCTGGTGCTGCTGCGTGTCGGCATCGCCGCCCTCGCCCTCCATATCTACATTGCCGGCCGTTTCGGCATCTATCCGACCCTGCGCGCCCGCTGGCGCGAATTCCTGCTTCTCGGCCTCATCAACAATGCCGTGCCGCACATGCTGATCTTCCTCGGCCAGACGCAGATCGGCGCCGGCCTTGCCGCCATCCTGAACGCCACGACGCCGATCTTCACCGTGCTCATCGCCAACAAGATGACGGTGGACGAAAAGCTTTCCTCGCAGAAGATCGCCGGCTGCCTCATCGGCCTCGTCGGCACTGCGGTGCTGATCGGCCCGCGCGCGCTGGCCCCCTTTACGGGTGACAGCGGCCCGCCGCTCTGGGCCGTCCTCCTGCCGGTGCTCGCCGCCGTCTCCTACGGGCTGGCTGCGACCTATGGCAAACGCTTCCGCGGCGTCGCCCCGCCGGTCACGGCCGCCGGCCAGCTCACCGCCTCGACGCTGCTGATGCTGCCGGTCTCCTTCGCGCTCGATACGCCCTGGCAGATCGCCCTGCCGCCGCTGACCGCCATCCTCGCCGTGCTGGCGCTGGCCCTCGTCTCGACCGCCTATGGCTACATCCTGTTCTTCCGAATCATGGCGGCGGCCGGCGCGACCAATACCTCGCTCGTCACCCTGCTCGTGCCGCCGAGCGCCATCCTCGCCGGCATGCTCTTCCTCGGTGAGGAATTGACGCCGCTCGGCATGCTCGGCATGGCCCTCGTGCTGTTCGGCCTGGTGGTGCTCGACGGGCGCGTTTTCGCCCGTTTCCGGCGCGCCTGAAAAAGCCGGGAACAAAGCGCGCTGCCGGCCGTTTCATGGCAATCCGCCGGATTGCCGGCCCGGCTTGCGCCACAATGGTAAATGCACAATGTCGGCATTCGTCATCTGGTAGGGATTGTGAATTTTTTGTGGCGTTCACATTAATGGAGGAAATTCAGCAGGTTAGCGCTGTGAATAAACGGCCGCCACGAACCGTATGTTGCGGCGCAGCAACAAAACACCTTTCCAACACGCTTTTTTCGGTCTTAATATCAGGCCGTCAACGCAAGGAGGTAAGCCATGGGACTCACACATTCCTTGAATGTTCTGATGATCAGTGCAGCGTTCCTCTTCATCGCAACGATGATCTTCATCTGAAGCGAAACAAGCGCAGTCCGGGAGGTCAGGGACGACAAAATAACAAAAGACCCTGCCGAAACGAATTCATGAAAGATGCATGGCCCCGGAGACGGCGCCATGCATTTTCATTTCGGGCCGGCGTGGCGCGTCAGGCCGCCGCACCTGCCGCGCGGCTGCGGTCGATCTTGGCGAAGCCGACGCGGTCGCAGACGGCGGAAACCAGCGTGGCGCGGTTCATCGTATAGAAGTGGAATTCGCCGATGCCGCGGGCGATGAGATCCTCGATCTGTCTCGCCGCAAGGTCGATCGCCACGGCAGCACGCTCCTGCGGCCGGTCGTCGAACGGCGCCAGCCGGTCGGCAAGCCAGCCCGGCACCGAGGCGCCGCACATGCCGGCGAATTTCTGCACCTGGGACAGATTGTGCACCGGCAGGATGCCCGGCACGACGGGGATCGTGATGCCGGCCTTGCGCACGCGCTCCAGGTAACGCTCGAAATCGTCGTTTTCGAAGAAGAACTGGGTGAGCGCGCGCGTCGCGCCGCCATCCACCTTGCGCTTCAGCATGTCGATATCGGCCGCGACATCCGGGCTCTGCGGGTGCTTTTCCGGATACGCGGAAACCGAGATCTCGAAATCGGCGAGACCCCGCAGGCCGGCGGCGAGTTCCGCGGCATTGGCGTAGCCGCCCGGATGCGGATGGTAGGCCGTGCCCACGCCGCCCGGCGGATCGCCACGCAGTGCCACGAAGTGCCGGACCCCGACGGCCTGGAAATCGGCGACCACGGCATGCACCTCCTCCTTCGTCGCACCGACGCAGGTGAGATGCGAGGCGGCCGGCAGGCCCATCTTCAGGAGCTGGCGCACGGTGGACAGCGTCGGCACCTTGGTGGAACCGCCGGCGCCGTAGGTCACCGACATGAAACCCGGATCATAGGCCGAAAGCTCGGCGGCCGTCTCCCAGAGCTGGCCTTCGGCCTCCGCCGATTTCGGCGGGAAGAATTCGAAAGACAGGCGGATGTCCTTGCGGGCTGGGCTTGGGGTCGCCGGTTTCATGTCAACTCCTCCTGCGGATGGCGATAGGGTCGGCCGCGCGCTCACGCTGGTCGCGGGCAAGCCAGATGGTCACGGTCAGCGCATCGTTGGCCGACTGCACGGGGTTGAGGTCGACGACCTCCTCGACCGCGAGCCCCGCTTTCTCCAGCCATTCGGACATGGTCTGGTGCGAGAAGCCGAGGCGGATATGGGCGTGTTCGTCGCGCAGGTGTTCCAGCGCGTGAGGCGCGAGGTCGATGATGGCGAGGCGCCCGCCCGGGGCCAGCATGCGCGCAGCCTCGCCGACCGCCGCTTCCGGCTCCTCGAGGAAGTGCAGCACCTGGTGGATCGTCACGACGTCGAACTCGTCGCGCTCCAGCGGCAGGTTGAAAATATCGCCGTGGCGGATCGAGGCCTTGGTGATGCCGGCGCGGTCGAGATTGGCGCGGGCGACCGCCAGCATGTCGCGGCTGGCATCGACGCCGACGCCGCGCCGGTAAAGCCCTTCGAAGAGCTGGAGGATGCGCCCCGTGCCGGTACCGAGGTCGAGAAAGGCATCGACCGGCTCGGTGCCGATCAGCGCGGCGAGCTTCGCCTCGACTTCCGCCTCGCTGACATGCAGGCGGCGTACCGCGTCCCACTCCGCCGCGTTGCGGCTGAAATAGGCCTGCGCCTTGTCGGAGCGGATCTTCTTCAGCGCCCGAAGCCGCTCGTCGTCGCGGGCGAAAACCGCGTCCGCCGGGTCGCTGGCTTCGAGAAGCTGGCGGGCGAGCGCCACGGCCGGGCCGCCCTGGCTCAGCCGGAAAAAGGCCCAGGCGCCCTCCTGGTAGCGATCGATCAGGGCCGCCTCCGCGAGCAGCTTCAGGTGGCGCGAGATGCGCGGCTGGGACTGGCCGAGGATGTCGGTGAGATCCGTCACGGTGAGATCGCCATGCGCGAGCAGCGCGATGAGGCGAAGGCGCGTCGGCTCACCCGCCGCCTTCAGTATCTCCACGATGTCGTCCAGTCCGAGTTTCTGCATGTCGCCCATGACCAATCCAATCAAGACATAAAGATATGTTTATGTGATTAACCCGCGTCGCGCAAGGGCAAATCCGTGTCGCCGATCTTCCCACCAACGGCCCAAAAGAAAAACCCCGGCAAGCCGGGGTTTCTCAAAGGCTGTGATGGCGCTTCGACTCAGCGCGTCAGGCGCTTGTAGGCCTGGCTGCCGGGATTGAGGGCATCGGGGCCGAGACGGCGGACCTTGTCCTCTTCGTAGTCCTCGAAATTGCCTTCGAACCATTCGACGTGGCCGTCGCCTTCGAAGGCCAGGATGTGCGTCGCGAGGCGGTCGAGGAACATGCGATCGTGGCTGATGATGATCGCGCAGCCGGCGAAGTTTTCCAGCGCGCTTTCCAGCGCACCCAGCGTTTCCGTATCGAGGTCGTTGGTCGGTTCGTCGAGTAGCAGCACATTGCCGCCGGCCTTCAGCATCTTGGCAAGATGCACGCGGTTGCGCTGGCCGCCCGAAAGATTGCCGACCTTCTGCTGCTGGTCGCCGCCCTTGAAGTTGAAGGCGCCGCAATAGGCCCGGGAGTTCATGTCGAACTTGCCGAGCTTGATGACTTCGGCGCCGCCGGAGATTTCCTCCCAGACCGTCTTGCTGCCGTCGAGCGCGTCGCGGCTCTGGTCGACATAGCCGAGATGCACGGTATCGCCGATGCGGATCGAGCCGCTATCGGGCTTTTCCTGGCCGGTGATCATCTTGAACAGCGTCGATTTGCCGGCGCCGTTCGGGCCGATGATGCCGACGATACCGCCCGGCGGCAGCTTGATCGACAGGTCGTTGATCAGCGTGCGGCCGTCGAAGCCCTTCTTGATGCCTTCCAGCTCGATGACCACGTTGCCGAGACGCTCGGAGACCGGGATGATGATCTGGGCGTCGCCGGGCCGGATGTTTTCCGCCGCATCGACCAGCTGTTCATAGGCCTTGATACGGGCCTTGGACTTCGCCTGACGCGCCTTCGGGCTGGAGGCGATCCACTCCTGCTCGCGCGACAGCGCCTTCTGGCGACCGGCTTCCTCGCGGCTTTCCTGCTTCATGCGCTTGGCCTTGGCCTGGAGATAGGCGGAGTAGTTGCCCTCATAGGGAATGCCGCGGCCGCGGTCGAGCTCGAGGATCCAGCCCGTCACATTGTCGAGGAAGTAGCGATCGTGGGTGATCATCATCACGGCGCCCGGATAGTCGCGCAGGTGCTTTTCCAGCCAGGCGATGGTTTCGGCATCAAGATGGTTGGTCGGTTCGTCGAGCAGCAGCAGGTCCGGCTGCGACAGCAGCAGGCGGCAGAGCGCGATACGGCGGCGTTCACCACCCGACAGCAGCGTGACATCGGAATCCTTCGGCGGGCAGCGCAGCGCTTCCATCGCCATCTCGACCTGCTGTTCCAGGTCCCAGAGGTTCTGGCTGTCGATGATGTCCTGGAGCTTGGCGCCCTCGTCCGCCGTCTCGTCGGAATAGTTCATCATCAGCTCGTTGTAGCGGTCGATGATGGCGGTCTTGTCGGCGACGCCGACCATGACGTTCTCGAAGGCGGTCTTGGCCGGGTCGAGATGCGGTTCCTGTTCCAGGTAGCCGACGGTCGCGCCATCGGCGAGCCAGGCTTCGCCGGTATATTCCTTGTCTTGGCCGGCGATGATGCGCAGCACCGTCGATTTACCGGCGCCGTTCGGGCCGAGGATACCGATCTTGGCATCCGGGTAGAAGGACAGGTTGACGTTTTCGAGGATCTTCTTGGCGCCGTAGGACTTGTTGAGCCCCGACATGTGGTAGATGAATTGACGTGCCATGCAAACGTGCTCCGGGTCGGACGAATTTGCCCGCTATGTAGGCGAATTCTCCGCCCGCGGCAATGTAAGAAAGCCGCATCGTCAGCACCGGCGCGCAGGGACCGCCCGTTCGCCCCCGGCAATCAGCCCGCCTGCGCAACCCCTGTTAGACCCTCGACGCAGCGCGACTTCGTCGGCGACGCGCCACCGATCAGCGCCGCCAGCTTCGGGTCGTCCCCTGCAATGCCGATGGTGAGGCCGATCACCACGGCCTTGTCCCCCGCCTTGCGGCAGCTGAGGCGCACCCGCTCGCCGGCACCGGCGCCAAAAGCCTTGTCGAAGGCCGCGCGCACGTCTGCGAGCTTGATGGTCGCGCCTGCCTTTTCCGTGAAGAGCGTGCGCACCGGCGAGGCATTCAGCTGGTCGAGCAGGTCCAGCGACCGGCTGTAATAGGCCTCTGCGGAGGCAGCGACGCAACTGCCGCTTCTCAGCCATTGCTGGCGGTCGAGACCGAGGCGCGCGGCGGGCATGGCGGCGAGCAGGCGCTGCTTGGTGCCGGAGGCGAGCACGATATCCGGCAGCTCCGTCCACTTGCCCTTGCGCGCCCGCTGTTTCAGATCGGCTTCGATGCCGCAATAGCTCTTGCGCACCTGGAAGAGGCTGACAAGCGAGAATTGCCGCGCGGCCGGCGACGTGGCGGAGAAATCCGCACAGCCGCGGCTCTTCGGCCGCGCCGCGCAATAGCCGGGCTGCCAGCTGATCGAGAGGACCTCGCGCACCGCCTCACCGGCCGGCACCGATTGCGCGCGCGCCAGACCGGGCCCCGCGAAGAACGATAGACACACAATGAGAAAGGACAATGCGGCTTTGAAAGTCAGTGCAGCTTGCGTCTTCATGACCGGCCCCTGATGAGAACAAAACAAGATCATATGCAACCAAAAATCCGGAAATTGCAACCCTGAATCGGAAAAATCGCGAAATGCGCGAGGATTTTCAAAAATGCACGCCGCATCCCATTGTCTTTGCATGGCAAATCGCGTTGACCTTGCGCAAACGGGAGGAATGGCGGTGTTTTCTGAAGCCGGGATGCTGAAAAGCCCCAGTGGGGCGACGCTGGCGCTGCGACACGCGCCTGCCCGCGGCGCGGCGCGCGGCATCCTGCTTCTCAGCCACGGCCTTGCCGAACACAGCCTGCGCTATGCGGATTTTGCCGCGCGCATGGCGTCCGAAGGCTTTCACGTCTACGCCCACGATCATCGCGGCCACGGCCTCACCACGGCACCCGATGCGCCGCGCGGGCAGTTTGCGCCGCGGGGTGGTGTCGCCCGCGTGATCGAGGACATGCGGGCGGTGCGCGATCACGCGGCCGCGCGCCATGCGGGCCTGCCGATCGTGCTCTTCGGCCATTCGATGGGCGGCCTGCTGGCGCTGGCCTTCGCGCAAAGCCATGCCGCTGATATCGACGCGCTCGCCGTCTGGAATTCCAACCTCGAACCCGGACTTGCGGGCCGCGTGGCGCAGATCGTGCTGGCGGCGGAGCGCATGCTGAAGGGATCGGACGTGCCGAGCGCCGTCCTGCCCCGCCTCACCTTCGGCGCCTGGGGCAAATCGATTGCCGGGCGGCGGACGGACTTCGACTGGCTGTCGCACGATGCCGCCGAGGTGGACGCCTATATCGCCGATCCGCTCTGCGGCTTCGACGTCAATGTCTCGATGTGGATCGACATCTTTGCCGTCACCTTTGCGGGTGCATCCGCCGACGGCCTCGCACGCCTGCCGAAAGGCTTGCCGATCCACCTCGTCGGCGGCGACGAGGATCCGGCGACCGATTGCGGCCGGGCGACGCTCGCCTTTGCCGGACGACTGAAAAAATCACGGCTTGAGGACATCACGACGATCGTCTATCGCGGCCTGCGGCACGAAACACTGAAGGAGAGCCGGGCCCTGCGCGACCCCGCCGTCGACGCCTTCGCCGGCTGGTGCCGGCGGGTGGTGACGGAACGGCGCCGCGCACCGGAAAACGCATGACTACATCCGCCATCACGCCGCTGCGCAACGAAATCGGTCTCGGGCTCCTCCTCATGGTGCTCTCGGTGCTCATCTCGCCGATCATCGATATTTTCGCGAAACTCGCGGTCACCTCCGTGCCGGCGACCGAGATCACCTTCGTGCGCCTGCTCTTCCAGATGACGGTGCTGGGGCCGATCTGTCTGATGCGCGGCACATTGTTCGACGTGACCTGGAGGAAGACCGGGCTGCATGCGGCGCGCGGCCTGCTGGTGGCCATCACCATGATCACCTTCGTGACACCGCTCGCCGTCATGGAAGTGGCGGATGCGATCGCCATCTTCTTCGTCGAGCCGATCATCCTGACCATCCTCGGCTCGATCGTGCTGAAGGAGACCATCGGCTGGCGGCGCTACACGGCCTGCGGCGTCGGCTTCTTCGGCTCGCTGCTGGTCATCCAGCCGAGCCTGCAGGAGGTCGGCCCGATCGCGCTTCTGCCCGTCGTCTCGGCCTTTTCGCTGGCGCTGTTCTTCCTGCTGACGCGGCTCGTCTCGCAGAAGGAGGATCCCTGGTCGATGCAGTTCTATGCGGGCCTCTGGGGCGGGCTGTTCTCCGGCCTGCTGCTCGTCTTCGGCAGCGCCACCGGCATCGCCTTCCTGACGCCCGTCATGCCGGACATGGCGAACATGCTCTATATCGCCGCTGCCGCCGTCGCGGCCACCATTGCCGGCGTGCTCGGCGTCTATGCCTATCGCGCGGCCCCCGCCTCGACGCTGGCGCCGTTGCAATATCTGGAGATCGTCTCGGCCACCATTCTCGGCTGGTGGGTGTTCGGCGACCTGCCGGATGCGGTGAAATGGCTCGGCATCGCCATCATCATCGCCTCGGGCCTCTATGTCATCTGGCGCGAGCGGCAACTCAACAAGACAGCGACGACGCCGCCGGTCTCCGCGCCGATCTGAGCATTTGTTTTTGCCGCATTATCCGACGCCGAAGCGATGCCGTTTCGGCTGGAAATGCTCTGACGAAGAAACATCATGTCAGTCTCAGCCGTCATGATGTCCGGCCGGCCTCCGGCTATCGTGCCTGCCGGCTTTTTGTTATCCAAAGCAAAACGGGCGAAAAGCCCGGCGGTCGTCCGTCGCGGCGCCCGCCGAGGAGGGAGTGCACGATGGAGAAGCCGAACCTGCCGCTTTCCGGCATCCGGGTCATCGAGTTGGCGCGGGTTCTCGCAGGGCCCTGGGCCGGGCAGATGCTCGCCGATCTCGGCGCGGACGTCATCAAGATCGAAAACCCGGACGGCGGCGACGACACGCGCGCCTGGGGCCCGCCCTTCGTGACGGGCAAGGACGGTGAAAACCTTTCGGCCGCCTATTACCACTCCACCAACCGGGGAAAACGCTCGATCGCCGTCGATCTCAAGACCGAGGAAGGCCGGGAGACCGTGCACCGCCTGATCGCGACCGCGGACGTGGTGATCGAGAATTTCAAGGTCGGCGGCCTCGTCAAATACGGGCTCGACTACCGGAGCCTCGCCGAAAAACATCCGAAACTCGTCTATTGCTCGATCACCGGCTTCGGCCAGGATGGGCCTTATGCCGCCCGCGCCGGCTACGATTATATCGTGCAGGGCATGTCCGGCTTCATGTCGGTGACGGGTGCGCCGGATGGCGAGCCGATGAAGGCGGGCGTGGCGATCGCCGATATCTTCACGGGCATCTATGCCGTGACCGCCATCCAGGCGGCCCTCATCCACGTCATGAAGACCGGCCATGGCCAGCATGTCGACATGGCGCTGCTCGATGTGCAGTCGGCCGTCATGGCGAACCAGAACATGAATTTTCTGGCCTCCGGCACGGCGCCCCGACGGCTCGGCAATGCGCATCCCAACATCTCGCCCTATGAGGTGGTGCCGACGTCCGACGGCCACATCATTCTCGCCGTCGGCAATGACGGGCAGTTCCGCAAGCTTTGCGGCGTCCTGCAACTCGATGGCGTGGCCGACGACGAGCGCTTCGCCACAAACCGCGCCCGCGTCGCCAACCGCCACGAGGTTCGCCGCCTCGTTACTGGCGCAACGGCCAATGTCACCAAGGCGGAACTGCTCGATGCCTGCGAGCGCGAGGGCGTGCCGGCCGGGCCGATCAATTCCATTGCCGAGACCTTTGAGGACCCGCAGGTCAAGGCGCGCGGCCTGCGCGTCGACCTGCCGGATGCCGACGGCAACCGCATTCCGGGCGTGCGCACGCCGATCGTGTTCTCCGGGACGCCGCTCGTCTACGACCGGCCGAGCCCGAGGCTTGGCGAACATACCGATGCCGTGATGGCGGAACTGCAATCCCTCGAAGCAGGAAAGAAAAGCGCATGAAGACCGGTGGCCAGTTGATCGTCGACGCCCTCGTTGCCAACGGCGTCAGGCGCGTCGCCTGCGTGCCGGGCGAAAGCTACCTCGCGGTGCTCGACGCGCTGCATGACACGGATATCGACGTGCTCGTGTGCCGCCAGGAAGGCGGCGCGGCGATGATGGCGGATTGCTGGGGCCGGCTCACCGGTCAGCCCGGCATCTGCATGGTCACCCGCGGCCCCGGCGCCACCAATGCCTCTGCCGGCCTGCACATCGCGCGGCAGGATTCGATCCCGATGATCCTGTTCATCGGCCAGGTGCAGCGCGATGCGCGCGAGCGCGAGGCCTTCCAGGAAGTGGAATATCGCCGCGCCTTCACCGAAGTCGCCAAGTGGGTGGCTGACATCGACGATGCGCGACGCATCCCGGAATTCATCACCCGCGCCTTCGCCGTCGCCACGTCGGGGCGGCCCGGCCCGGTCGTGCTGGCGCTGCCGGAGGATATGCTGACGGACATGGTCGAAGCTGTAGAGCCGAAGCCCCACATGCCCGTCGAGGCCCATCCGGGCCGCAAGCAGGTGGAGGAACTCGCGACGCTTCTGGAAGCGGCGGAACGCCCGCTCGTCATCCTCGGCGGCACGCGCTGGTCCGAGGCCAGCGTCTCGGCCTTCACGGCCTTTGCCGAGCGCTGGTCGCTGCCGGTCGCCTGTTCGTTCCGCCGGCAGATGCTGTTCGATCACCTGCACCCGAACTATGCCGGCGATTCCGGCATCGGCATCAATCCGGCGCTGGGCAAGGAAATCCGCGAGGCGGATCTCGTCGTGCTGCTTGGCGGGCGCTATTCCGAAATGCCGTCCTCGACCTACAGCCTGATCCAGAGCCCCTACCCGCAGCAGAAACTGGTGCACGTCTATCCCGATCCCTCCGAACTCGGCCGCGTCTATCGCCCGGACCTCGCGATCTCGGCCGCGCCCGAGGATTTCGTCGCAGCCCTCGAGGATCTCGCGCCAAAAACCGCGCCCCGCTGGGCCGCCCGCACCGCCGCCATGCACCAGTCCTACCTGAACTGGTCGACCCCGCCGCAGCATGGCCCCGGTGACGTGCAGATGGGACCGATCGTCGCCTGGCTGGAGGAGAACACGCCGGAAGACACGATCTTCACCAATGGTGCGGGCAACTATGCTACCTGGGTGCACCGCTTCCACCGGTTTCGCCGGTTTGCGACGCAGGCCGCCCCCACCTCCGGCTCGATGGGCTATGGCCTTCCGGCGGCCGTCGCGGCGAAACGCCTGTTTCCCGGGCGCGAGGTCATCTGCTTTGCCGGCGACGGCTGCTTCCTCATGCATGGCCAGGAATTCGCGACCGCCGTGCGCTACAACCTCCCGATCATCACCGTTGTCGTCAACAACGGCATCTACGGCACGATCCGCATGCACCAGGAGCGCGACTATCCCGGCCGCGTCAGCGCCACGGACCTCACCAATCCGGATTTTGCAGCACTGGCCGTCGCCTATGGCGGGCATGGCGAGACGGTGGAGAAGACGGAAGAGTTCGCCGCCGCTTTCCTGCGGGCACGTGCCAGCGGCAAGCCGGCGATCATCGAGGTGAAGCTCGATCCGGAAGCAATCACGCCGACGCGCACGCTGTCGGATATTCGTAGCGGGAAGTAGCTTTTGGGGGGCGATTGCCCCTCATCCCGCTGCCGCGACCTTCTCCCCGCAGGCGGGGAGAAGGGAGATGGGGCAAGGCCCCACTCTCATAAAGCCACACATTGTATGGGAAACCGGTTCAGCATATCCCTTCGCCCCGCTTGCGGGGAGAAGGTGCCGGCAGGCGGATGAGGGGCAATCGCCCTCAGCCGCGAATGTGCTGCGTCTGTTCGTAGATCTTCGTGGAACGCATGCCCGAGCGGCAATAGCCGAGCATCGGGCGCGGCAATTCGTCGAGCGCGTCGACCATGCCGTGCACGGCTTCGGCCGTCACACCCATTGAGCCGACCGGCACATGCGCCACTTCAATGCCGAGTTCCTTCGCACGCGCGGCGATGGCGGAAAATTCCGGTTGGTCCGGCTGCTCGTGGTCGGGGCGGTGGCAGACGATGGATTTGAACCCCAGATTGGCGATCGCGTCGAGGTCCTCGACTTCGATCTGGCCGGAGACGGAATATTCGTCGTTGATCGCGCGGATATCCATGGGTGGTTCCTTTTCGAAAATGGGGCGCTCACCGTTTACGCCCGCGGCGCAGGAGCGTCAATCATGCGAAATCTAGCGTGACCGCGGCACGGGCGCGAAGCGCTTTTGTGTCCGCAATCGCATGGAAACAAAAAGCGTTTTCGCTTTTCGGGCAAAACCAGAAACGCCCTACCGGACCTCGAAGGCCAGCCCGTAACCGACGCTTTCACCGGGCGCGAAATCCGGCGCCTCGCCGGACGCGATCAGCTCCTCTCGGGGCGCAAGGCGATGCGACACGGGCTCGATGCCGAGCACCGCCGCGCCCGCCGACTGGTTCCGCCAGACCTGGAGATAGGGCAAGGTATCGGTGCGGAAACGGATATGCATGCTGCGCCCGCCAAGCGCCGCGATCGGGCCGACCGCGATCTCCGCCCAGCCGTGTTTCGCCGTCTCCGCCGCCGGCACGCAGAAGATCTTCATGTCGCCCTCGTCGAAACGCCACGGCAGGCTGCCGCCGGGCAGCATCGCACCGGTCAGCCGCGTGTTCTCGTCGAAAAGGCAGGCGCCGAAATTGATGTGGTACATGCCGAAGGGCGGCCAGGCTTTTTCGCCGCTGTTGGTGACGACATCCTCCAGCGTGATATGGCCGGTGCGCCGGTCGACGCGCCAGCGGCGGGCGAGATCGGCCGCACCGCCATGGGCAAGCGCCACGGCGACCCGCCCTTCGCACACCAGTTCGCCCTCGTCCTCCTCGATCAGGATGTCGCGCGCCGGGCTGGACGACAGCGAGCCGTGCAGCGGGTAGCGCCGCCCGTCGGCAGCCCCTTCGATCGGCACCGGATGCCGGATATGATCCGGCCCGCAGGTGAACATGAAGCCGGGCAGCGCCCTGTCGATGCGCGGATCGCCATCCGAGGGAACCTTGGAACCGGGCGCGATGTCGACGCCATCGAAGACCGCGCTGGCGATATCGAGCGCCGAGTGCGGCGTGAGGTCGAGGCGGAACGACTGTTCGGGCGTATCGGCGGTGAGGGCAAAGGGCATCCGGGGCTCCGGGAAAGGGACACTGAAAGCGGATATGCTAGGATCAAAGCCGTCGCTAAGCCATGGGGCGTGTGATCTTTCCCTGGGAACCATCGCGGCCCATCACAAGTTTTTGCCATACGCGTTGACCTTACGTTCACCATCGATTCAGATTTTCCATATTAAGGTCTGAATTGAAGTGTTCCGTCCGCGCAATATGTGCAAGCTGGCAGGTCTAGAATCGTGAATTCTATTTTTAAAACAAGCGTTTCGCTTCTTACTGCGGCATCCGTGATCGGATTCGCACTCGCGCCCGCCCATGCGCAGACCTATCTCTCGAACGATACGGTGCTGGTTTCGCCGGAAGGCGACCTGCTCGACTACATTCCCGACGATGCGCGCGTGATGCGCGACAATCGCGGTCGTACCGTCTATGTCGACGGCTGGGGCAATATCATCGCAACGGCGCAGTCCGCCGACCGCTATTTCGCCCGCGGCGATTCCCGCCCGCGGCGCGATCGCTACCGCGCGGTTCAGGGCTATCCCGAAACCAATCCCGACTACTTTCCCCCGGCGCCCGAATCCGAGTTCGGCGACGAGTTGACGACCAGCTCCGTGCCCGAGATGCGCGAGGCCCTGCCGGGCGATATCGAGCGCCAGCAACTGCCGGATACCGATTTCGGCGGCTCGCAGCCCCTGCCCGATTTCGACGGCAACGGCGGCAATGCGGCCCTGCCGGAAAACGGCGTCGACCCCAATGCGGAATTCGTGCCCGGCCCGAAATTCAAGCCGGCAATCGCCATCGGCAAGATGTCCTCGGCCGAGATCACGGCCCTTCAGGTCTTTCTCGACCGCGAGGGTTTTTCGCCGGGCGTGATCGACGGCAAGAAGGGTTCCAACGTCACCAAGGCGATCGAGGCCTGGCAGAGTGCGACGGGCGAGACGCTCGACCCGAACAATGCCGACGACATCCTGGAGCGCCTGCGCCTGTCCGGCGGCCTGGCCTTCACCACCTACGAGATATCAGCCGCCGATGCCGCCGGCCCCTATGTCGCCGCCATCCCGGAAGACTACGCCCAGAAGGCGGCGCTGCCGCACCTCTCCTTCACCTCCACGACGGAGATGCTGGCCGAAAAGTTCCATATGGACGAAGCCTATCTCAAGGAGATCAATCCCGGCGTCGACTTCACCATCCCCGGCACGATCGTCAAGGTCATCGACACCGGCGTGGCGAAAACCGGCAAGGTGGCAAAAATCCTCGCCGACAAGGGCCGCAAGCAGATTCTCGCCTATGATGCGGACGGCACGCTGATCGCCGCCTACCCGGCCAGCATCGGCTCCGCCGACACGCCCTCGCCCTCCGGCCTCGTCACCGTCGAGCGCATCGCGCTCAATCCGGGTTACACCTACAATCCGAAGATCAACTTCCAGCAGGGCGAAAACAACAAGGTGCTGACCCTTCAGCCCGGCCCGAACGGCCCGGTCGGCACCGTGTGGATCGCGCTCTCGAAGCCGACCTACGGCATCCACGGCACGCCGGAACCCTCGAAGATCGGCAAGACCCAGAGCCACGGCTGCATCCGCATGACCAACTGGGACGCGACCGAACTCGCCAAGATGACGAGCCCCGGCGTCACGGTCGAATTCGTCGACTGACGAACGGGGGTAGCCCCTCATCCGGCTGCCGCCACCTTCTCCCCGCAAGCGGGGAGAAGGGATATGACCCGCCGGCTTTTTCAATTCGCGACGTTTTGCGAGATAAATCCCCTCAGCCGCTTGCGGCAGGGTTGCCTGATGAAGGGAAACCGTCGCCCCATCCCCTTCTCCCCGTGGGAGAGAAGGGGAGAATGGCACGGTCGAATCCCATAGGCGAATGCCGTACCTCTCGCGGTTATGCAATCCTTGCAAATTGCCCGCTCAATCAGGCCGCCCGCACATAACCCGCCCCCTGGGCCGGGCGGGCCTCGCCGCTGGTGCGGAAAGCGCTGAGCTGGGCGGCGATGGAGGCGGCCTCCTGCGTCAGCGCCTGGCTGGCGGCATTGGCCTCTTCGACCATGGCGGCATTCTGCTGGGTGATCTGGTCCATGGCGTTGACCGCCTGGTTGACCGCCTGGAGGCCCGTCGCCTGCTCCGCTGTGCTGGAGCGGATGGTGTTGAAGACGGCACTGACGTCCACGACCTGCGACACGATCTGGCGCAGCGACTGCGCGACCTCGTTGACCGAGCGCACGCCGTCCTCGACCTGGCCATGCGACTTGACGATCAGGTTCTGGATGTCCTTCGCCGCGTCCGCACAGCGCTGGGCAAGAGCGCGCACTTCCGAGGCGACGACCGCAAAGCCGCGTCCCGCCTCGCCCGCCCGCGCGGCCTCTATACCGGCATTGAGCGCCAGCAGGTTCGTCTGGAAGGCGATCTCGTCGATCACCTCGACGATATTGGCGATGGCCGAGGACGAGGCCTGGATCTCGCCCATGGCGACGATCGCATGCTCCACCACCTCGCCGCCGCGCTGCGCATTGTCGCGCGCCGCCATGACGAGCGTATTCGCCTCGTTGGCGCTCTGCGCGGTCTGGCGCACGGTGGTCGTCACTTCTTCGACGGCGGCGGCCGTTTCCTCAAGGTTTGCCGCCTGCCGCTCCGTGCGCTTGGCGAGGTCGTCGGAGGCCGCCGCGATCTCCTGGGCGCTGAGATGGATCGATCCGGCACCGACGCCGATATTGCCGATCGCCTGCGCCAGCGTCGACATGGCGTGGTTGAAGTCGTCGCGCAGCGCCTCGTAGGCCTGCGGCAGCGGGCCGGTGATGCGCGCCGTCAGGTCGCCGTCGGAAATGCGCTTCAGCGCCGCGCCGAAACTGTCGCCGACGATCTTGCGCTCCTCGGCCACGACCTGCGCCTGCACCGCCTGCTGCTTGGTGACGTCGGACGTATCCATATAGACCGAGATCGAAAGATCCATGTCGAGGAACATCGCCTTGAGCAGGCTGGAGAACTGTGCGGCAAATTCTTCCGGCGTGATCTCCCGGCGGCTGAAAAGGCCCGGCTTCGGCCAGAGCGACTTCACGGATTCGGCGAGCAGATGTTCGACGATCAGCGCATAACCGCCGATATACCAGCGCGGCTCCAGCCCGATGCGCGCATGCACATGGCCGATCGTCTGCACCTTGGTGGCATAATCGCCGGTGAAATTGCCGGTCGCGATGTTCGCCCAATGGCCGATCTGCGCCTTCTTGGCGCGGTCGATATGGGCGTCGGAGGAAAACAGGCGGTTGACCTCCGGGCTCTTGCGCACGATCGCGTAGAACTTGTCGAGCGCCGGGCCGAGTTCCTTCTCGATGAAGGGTTTGAGGCTGCGCAGCCGCTTCAGGGCCGGCTCGTCGAGGCCGAGATAGTCCAGACGGCGCGCAATGTCGTGGTTCTGGCTGGCATTCTCAAGGGTCGGCTTCATGCTGCTGGTATCCTGACGGCTATGGAAATGGAAAAACAATGTCCATCGGGGCGGCAATGCCGGTCCCGCGACCCGTCATGGGTCCTGCTGGAAGCGCCGGGCCTCCATGGATCAAGCTTTCTGGTGCGATATCACTAGGTTAGCCGTGGTAAATTGTTCATTACCGGCGGCCGTGCAATCTTGCGGAATGGCTGCGCAATTGGTCGCAGCCGTTCTTGTCTTTCGTCAATTTCGGGATCAGGCCGCGCGCGGGATCGTGCGGAAGACGCCGCGTTGCGTCGCTGCGCGCTTGCGCGCCGGCATGAGGCGCAGCACTTCCTCGGCGAAGAGCCGCGCATTCTCGCGCGCCTTGTCGAGATTGCTCACCTTGGCCGGATCCATCGAATAGAGCGTGCCGCCACAGTCGAAAATATCGCGGAAGGCGGTGCGCTCGCCGATCGGCGTATCGAGCACGGTGACGCCGCGGGCCGACAGCAGCGCCTTGATCGTGCTCATGGCGCGGGTCGTCACCATGGCGTTCATGCGGGTGAGCACGACCGAATGGTTGATGCGGATGCCCGCCTTCTCGTCGAGCTGCTTCAAGAGTTCGAGGATCTGCGCGGCCCCGCGCGCATCCATCGCACAGCCCTGCACCGGGATCATCACGTGATCCGACAGGCCGATGGCGGTGGCGACGAGCGCATCGCGCGCACCGGCGAGGTCGATGATGAAATAGTCGGTCGTGTCGCGGTTCTCGCGGATATGGCACTGGATGGAGGCCATGGAGACTTCCGAGATCACGGCGATGTTGCGCTGGCGGCCGGAAATCTCGTGCCAGTGGCTGATCCAGCGCTGCGGGTCGGCGTCGAGAATGGTGACGCGATGGCCCTGGCTTGCAAGCTCCGTCGCAAGGATGAGGGCAGCGGTAGTCTTGCCCGCGCCGCCCTTGGCATTGGCAAATGTGATGACTGGCATGTCGTACCTCAAAAATGCTGCGAGCTTGGTCATCGCTCTCGTCAGGCGACCTGTGCAATGGCGCCCGCTTTCTCAAGCCTTTCAAAACATGGTTAACGAATTGGAAATATGCGCATCGCGAAGACTAAGGAGACGCGACCGGACAAGCGCGTCCGGCAATGCAGAAGCCCGGAAAACCTGCGTTTCCCGGGCTTCTGTCTATTTCTCAACGGTGAGAATTCAGATGCACTCGACGAAGAGGCGCTTGGCGGCGTCCAGCGTCAGTTCCACCGGGTTGCCGCCGGCTGTCGGGTCGACGATCGCCATGGCGGACATCTCGTCGATACGGTCCGTGCCGACGCCGAGCGCCGACAGCTTGTCCGGCACGCCGAGTTCTTCGCGCAGACGCAGCACGTAATCGAAGAAGCCGTCGAAACCGCCGGCAATGCCGAGATAGGCGGCGGCACTGGCGATCTTCGCTTCGATCGCCGGGCGGTTGAAGGTCAACACCGGCGGCATCACGACGGCATTGGTCATGCCGTGATGCGTGTTGTAGATCGCGCCAACCGGGTGCGACAGCGAGTGGATCGCGCCAAGACCCTTCTGGAAGGCGACGGCGCCCATAGCGGCGGCCGACATCATGTTGGCGCGCGCCTCGATATCCGTGCCGTCCTTGTAGGCGCGCGGCAGGTATTCCTTGACGAGGCGAAGGCCTTCGAGCGCGATGCCCTGGCTCATCGGGTGGTAGAACGGCGAGCAATAGGCTTCCAGGCAATGGGCGAAAGCGTCCATGCCGGTGCCGGCGGTGATCACCTTCGGCATGCCGACCGTCAGTTCCGGATCGCAGATCGTGACCGAGGGCAGGAACTTCGGATGGAAGATCACCTTCTTGGTGTGCGTTTCGGAATTGGTGACCACCGAAGCACGGCCGACTTCCGAGCCGGTGCCGGCCGTGGTCGGCACGGCGACGATCGGCGCGATGCCGTCGGAATTGGCGCGCGTCCACCAGTCGCCGACATCCTCGAAATCCCAGACCGGGCGCGTCTGACCCGACATGAAGGCGACCGCCTTGCCGAGATCGAGGCCCGAGCCGCCGCCGAAGGCGACGACGCCGTCATGGCCGCCGGCCTTGTAGGCCGTAACACCGGCATCGAGGTTCTTGTCGTTGGGGTTCGGATCGACATCGGCGAACATCGCCCGGCCGAGGCCGGCGGCGTCAAGGATATCGAGCGCTTGTCTCGTGATCGGCATCGTGGACAGGCCGCGATCGGTGACGAGCAGCGGCTTCTTCATGCCGACCGCCTTGCAGTGATCGGCCAGTTCCTTGATGCGCCCTGCCCCGAACTTGATGGCGGTCGGGTAGCTCCAGTTGGCGGTGATGGTCATGCTCTTCAAGCTTTCCTGAAATGGTAGGATTTCGGTCGCGTGAGATTGTGGAAGCCGATGACGGAGAGCGAGCCGCCGCGGCCCGTTTCCTTGACGCCCGTCCAGCAGAGCGCCGGGTCGAGATAGTCGGCGCGGTTCTGGAACACGGTGCCGGTCTCGAGATCGCGGGCGATGGCGGCCGCGCGGTCGCTGTCCTTCGTCCAGAGCGAGACGGTGAGGCCGTACTTGCAGTCGTTCATCAGCGCGAGCGCTTCCGCGTCGTTCTTCACCTTCATGATGCCGACGGCCGGACCGAAGGTTTCTTCCGTCATGAACTCCATCGAATGATCGACGTCGACGAGCACCTGCGGGGCGACATAGGCGCCGCCGTCATCGGCCGGGAAGAGTTTCGGGTCGACCAGCGCCCTGGCGCCCTTCGAAACCGCGTCGGCGATCTGCGAACGCACCGTCGCGGCAAAGCGCTTGTGCGCCATCGGGCCGAGTGTCGTTTCAGGATCGAGCGGGTTGCCGAGCTTGTAGTTCGATACCCAGGCGACGGACTTTTCGACGAAGGCGTCGTAGAGTTTCTCGTTGACGTAGACGCGCTCGATGCCGCAGCAGCACTGGCCGGAATTGTAGGTGGCGCCGTCCATCAGCGTGTCGACGGCGGCATCCAGGTCCGCGTCTTCCATGACGTAGCCCGGGTCCTTGCCGCCGAGTTCCAGGCCGACCGGCGTGAAGGTGCCGGCGGCGGCGCGCTCGATGGAGCGGCCGCCTTCGACGGAGCCGGTGAAGTTGATGAAATCGAACGCATTGCCGGCGATCAGCGCCGAGGTCGTGTCATGGTCGAGGAAGACGTTCTGGAAGACGTCTTCCGGCACGCCGGCCTCGTTGAAGGCGCGCACCAGCCGCTCGCCGACGAGCAGCGTCTGCGCGGCGTGCTTGATGATGACCGTGTTGCCGGCCATCAGCGCCGGGGCGATCGTGTTGATCGCGGTCATGTAGGGATAGTTCCACGGCGCGATGACGAAGACGACGCCATGCGGCTCGCGCTCGATGCGGCGTTCGAAGCGCTCCGAGTTCTCGATGACGATCGGCGCCAGCGACGAGCCGGCGATCTCGGCAACGTAGTTGGAGCGTTCGTTGAACCCCTTGAACTCGCCGCCATAGCGCACCGGGCGGCCCATCTGCCAGGCGATTTCCGGCACGATCTCGTCGGCCATCTCGTTGACGCGGGCGACACCCTTCAGGACGAGCTGGATACGGTCTTCCAGCGGGCGCTTCGCCCAGGATTTCTGCGCCTTCCTCGCGCGGGCGACGACGTCCTGTGCCGCTGCCAGCGGCAGGGACTCACGCTCGGCGTAAACCGAGCCATCCACGGGGGATATGCATTTGATCACAGTCATGATCGACTTCCTGTTGGTTCTTTCGGAATTCTGGTTTTGACGCTCCGGTTGCCCCTCATCCGCCTGCCGGCACCTTCTCCCCGCAAGCGGGGCGAAGGGGTATGCCGCACGGTTTTACCCGACCAATACCCGTCCTCAGGGCACGTCCCCTCTCCCCGCTTGCGGGGAGAGGGTTAGGGTGAGGGGCAATTCCCGAAACGCTTCTACGCTCTCTCGAAACCGCGCGCCACCTCCCAGTCGGTGATGCGGCGATCGTACTCTTCCTGCTCCCATTCGGCGGCGCGGACATAGTGTTCGATGACGTCGTCGCCGAAAGCGTCGCGCAGCATCTTGGAGTCCTTCAGCGCCGCCGCGGCGCCGCGCAGGGTCTTCGGGATCTCGCGGGCATCCTTGCCGCCATAGGCATCGCCGACAAAGGGCGCCTCGAGCTCCAGATTCTCCTCGATGCCGGCAATGCCGGCGGCGAGCAGCGCCGCCATGGCAAGGTACGGGTTGAGGTCCGAGCCGCCGACGCGGCACTCGATGCGGATGCCCTTGGTGCCCTCGCCGCACAGGCGGTAGCCGGCGGTACGGTTGTCCTTGCTCCAGATCGCCTTGGTCGGCGCGAAGGTGCCGGCGACGAAGCGCTTGTAGGAATTGATGTAGGGCGCGAGGAAATAGGTGATTTCGCTGGCATGTGCCAAGAGGCCCGCGACATAGTTCCGCATCAGCTCCGACATGCCGTATTTGGCTTCTTTATCGAAGAACTTCGCTTCCTTGCCGTCCACGCTCCACAGCGACTGGTGGATATGCGAGGAGGAGCCGGCGGAATTGTAGTTCCACTTGGCAAGGAAGGTGACGGACTTGCCACGCTGCCAGGCGATTTCCTTGGTGGCGTTCTTGATGATCGAATGCCGGTCGGCCATCGTGACGGCTTCCGCATACCGCACGTTGATCTCTTCCTGGCCGGGCGAGGCCTCGCCCTTGGAGTTCTCCACCGGAATGCCCGCACCCTGCAACCCATTGCGCAGCGCCCGCATCACGTCCTCTTCCTTGGTGGTCTGGAAGATGTGATAGTCCTCGTTATAGCCCGAGGCGGGGCGCAGGTCGCGGTAGCCGCTCTCGCGCGCGTCGTCGAAGGTCTGGTCGAAAAGGAAGAATTCAAGCTCGCTCGCCATGAAGGGCTTCAGGCCCATCGCTTCCAGCCGCTTCACCTGTTTCTTGAGGATGGCGCGCGGCGAATGCGGCACTTCCTCATGGGTATGATGGTCGAGCACATCGCAGAGAACCAGCGCCGTGCCTTCGAGCCAGGGCAGCTTGCGCAGCGTCGAGAGGTCCGGCTTCATCGTATAGTCGCCGTAGCCCGCTTCCCAGCTCGTCGACTTGTAGCCGGAGACGGTCTCCATCTCGATGTCGGTGGCGAGCAGGTAGTTGCAGCTATGCGTCTCCTCGAAGGCGCTTTCCACGAAATAGACCGCGTGAAAACGCTTGCCCATGAGACGGCCCTGCATATCGACGAGGCAGGCGAGAACGGTGTCGATGCGGCCGTCGGCAACATCCTTCTTCAGATCATCGAATGTGTAGGTCATGGTCATCGGGGTGGTCCTGGAGGTTATGGCGTCATGCCGGACCGGGCTTTGCGAGCCCGGTCCGAAGGGTTCGATCTATCAGCCGTTGACGTAGGGCGGGCCGGCCTTGTTGATGATGGCGTTGTAGTCCTCGAAGATCTTGACGACCTTTGCGGCCACCTCGCCCTGCTCGGCGATTTCTTTCCAGAACACCTTCGCCGCATCTTCGACAGGCTTCCATTCGGCAGCCGGGATGCTGGTGAGCTTCAGCTTCGTGCCTTCGGCGCGCAGCTTCGCCTCGCCGCCCCAGTACCACTGGTCGCGGTAGTTGTTGCCGGCTTCGATGGCCGTCATGACCAGCTTCTTCAGGTGGTCGGGCAGTTCCGCCCACTTCTTCTCGTTGACGAAGAAGGAACCGATCCAGGCGCCGGAGATATTGTTGGTCAGGAAGTGGTCCGTCACATCGGCCCAGCCTACCGTGTAATCCTCGGTGATGCCCGACCAGGCCATACCGTCGAGTTCGCCTGTCTGCACGGCAACCTGCGCGTCTTCATAGGGGATCGTGACCGGCACGACGCCGAACTGGCCGAGGAACCGGCCGGCGGTCGGGAAGGTGTAGAGGCGCAGCCCCTGCATGTCGGCGAGAGACGTGATCGGCTTCTTCGTATTGAAGTGGCAAGGGTCCTGCCCCGAGGACGAGAGCCAGACGACGCCGCCGACCTTTTCATAGGCCGTTTTCCAGATGTCGCCGAGGCCATACTGCTTGAAGAGCACCGGCACATCGAGGATCTGCTTGGTGGCCAGCGGGAAATAGCCACCGAACACGGCGACTTCCGCCGGCGAGGCCATGGAATCGTCGTCCGAATGCACGGCATCGATCGTGCCGGCCTGAAGCGCGCGAAACAGTTCGCCGGTCGGTACGATCTGGTCGGCAAAGTAGAGCTCGATCTCCAGCTCGCCCTTGGCGGCCGCGTTGATCGCATCGATGATCGGCTTGGTAACGTGCTCACCGAGTGCGGCGCCGGCATAGGTCTGGAAGCGCCACTTGATGGCGGTCTGCGCTTTCACGACGGCAGGCGTTGCAAGCGTCACGGCACCGGCTGCCCCGATCGTCGCGGCACCTGCCCTGGTAAGAAACTGTCTTCTGTTGGTCATATCTTTATCCCTCTGGTTATCATTCGGTTTTGCCGGGAACGGCCGTTCATCCCGGTCGGTCAATGGTCTTTTCTTCTGCCCGGCCTCATTACTCCCGTGGAAACCCGGCGATTGCCGCCGCCGGGTATCGATTTATTTTGCGTAGAAATTGTACGGCAACCACGTCGCTATCTCCGGAAAGCACCCGATGATGATCAGGCTCGCGAGCATGATGCCGACAAAGGGCCAGATCGACCTGTAGATATCCGTCATGGTGATGCCGGGCGGCGCCATGGCGCGCATCATGAACAGGTTGTAGCCGAAGGGAGGCGTGATGTAGGCGATCTGGCAGGTGATCGTGTAGAGCACGCCGTACCAGACGAGATCGAAGCCGAGCTTCTGCACGAGCGGAATGTACAAGGGGGCGACGATGACGAGCATCGCCGTGTCGTCCAGGAACATGCCCATGATGAGGAAGGACAGCTGCATCAGGACCAGCACCTGCCATGGCTCGAGGCCGAGGTCGCCGAGAAAGAAGCGCTCGATCGACTTGACCGCGCCGAGCCCGTCGAAGACCGCGCCGAAGCAAAGCGAGGCGATCAGGATCCACATGAACATGCATGTGATGCCGAGCGTCTTCTGAAGCACGTCGTTCCAAAGCCGCGTGGTCAGTCGACCGCGCCACCAGGCAACCAGCGCCGAGGAAATCGCACCGACAGCCGAGCTTTCGACAAGACTCGTGATACCGCTCAGGAACAGCGTCATCATAAGCGCGAAGATGCCGAGCGGCAGGATGCCTGCCGTCAGCAGCTTCAGCTTCTCGGCCAGCGGTACGTTGCGCTCTTCCAGCGGCAAGGCCGGTCCCAGCGACGGATTGATGCGGCAGCGAATGTAGACGTAGATCGCCATCAGCAGGGCCATGAGCAGGCCCGGGAAGACACCGGCAAGCCAGAGCTGCCCGACGGGAACACGAGCGATCATGCCATAGAGAACGAGCACGATGCTTGGCGGAATGAGGATGCCGAGCGTCGAGCCGCCCTGCACGACACCGGTCGTCATCACCTTGTCGTAGCCGCGACGCAACAGTTCCGGCAGCGCGATCGTCGCACCGATGGCCATGCCGGCGACCGATAGCCCGTTCATGGCGGATATGATGACCATCAGGCCGATGGTACCGAGCGCCAACCCCCCGTTGATCGGCCCCATCCAGACGTGGAACGCCTTGTAGAGGTCTTCGGCAATGCCCGATTCCGAAAGCATATAGCCCATGAAAACGAACATCGGCACCGTCAGCATCGGGTACCATTTGACGAGCTTCATGGCCGAGGCGAAGCCCATTTCCGAGCCGCCCTCGCCCCACAGCAGGAACGCCGCGATGACGCCGACGAAACCGATGACGGCAAAGACGCGCTGCCCTGTGAGCAGCAGCACCATCATTGCCGCAAACATCGTTATTGCGATAAATTCATAACTCATGCGAATGGCCTTCCCCGAAGCTCGGCGATATCCTTGAAGAGCGCCGAGGTGGCCTGCGCCAGCATCATCACGATGCCGAACGTCATGATAATCTTGATCGGCGCCATGTACGGCGCCCACGCGGTGAAGCTCTTTTCCTTGAACTGGATGGCATAGGTCGTGCTGGCAATGCCGCCATAAAGCATGAAGCCGAGGAACACGATCAGCGCTATGCAGGTGACCGTATCGAATGCGGCGCGCCGGCGGATCGACCAGTCGCTGTAGAACAGGTCCATGCGCACATGATCGCTGGTCTGCATGGCGAAGGCGCCGCCGAGCATATAGTAGGCCGCCATGGTGAACTGCGCCGACTCCAGGGTCCAGTTCGCCGGCAGATGGAATGCCTTTGAAAGGGAGGAATAGAGCAGAATCGCGAACATCGCGAAAATCAGATACATGGCAAAAATGCCGACCCGCCGGTTGAACGTGTCGACGAAACGCACATAGCTCTTGATGAATTCAGGCATGACCCTCGCCTTCTTTTATAGCGACGGCATCCTTAGCCGGGCCAAGCCTCCGATATTTCAACGCAAGCATCCGCTTGGCCTCTCCAGTTTGTGTTCATTTGCGTCTCCGCAGACGTTCGTTCCCCAGGTCGATCTTTTTATTTTACGGCGGGCAGGCTCTCGAGGAGCAGTCCCGCCAGATAGTCGGCCACGACCCCCTGGCCGGCTTCGTCTTTTATGAGGTCGTTACGGACCTCGATCATCACATTGGGCAGGCCGTTTGCGAGGCCGTGCTCCTTCAGCGTATGCGTCACCCCGTCTTCGGGCCCGTAAGGCTCGTTGCGGCGGGTGTCGTAGAGGCTTTTTTCGCCGGCCGCGGAAAGCATGGCATCGGCCAGCCGCGTATCGGCATCGTGCAGGATGCCGATCTCGACGTCGCGCGGCTTGCCGAAATAGACCGGCGTGAAACTGTGCACGGTCACGATGACCGGTGGCCGCCCCTCCGCGATCCGGCTTTCCACGAGGCGGCCGAGCCCCTTGCGGAACGGCAGGTAGAGCGCCTCGGTGCGGGCGTCCCGCGCCGCCTGGTCGAGGCCGGCATTGCCCGGCACCTCGAAGACCTCGCTCTTTTCCGGCATGGCGGCCGGCGATTCGGGCGGGCGGTTGCAATCATAGACGAGGCGCGAGAAACGCTGGAAAACCAGCGTTGCGTCCAGGCTCCTGGCCATCAGGCGCGACACGGCGAGCGCACCCGGATCCCAGGCGATATGGCTTGCGAGCGCTTCCTCCGTAAGGCCGAGCGTACCGAGCGCCTTCGGAAGCAAGCGGGATGCATGCTCGCAGACGAGGATCACCCGGCCTCGCGCGGCACTGTTTTCCAGGGCGACGGGGTCGCCCTCTTCTCCAGTCAGAATTCCCATCAGGCCTGATCCCCTCGACCGGCTCTTGTCATTTCTGAAGAGAATTCTTCACAGTTTTATCCATGTCAACGGTCGAATGAAAAAATCTCTTCAAAAAAACATTTGACTTGAATTGTGACAGTGCGTTTTATCTTGAAAAGCCCGGCGAAAGACCGGGGCGCAGGGGAAGAATTTGACGCTTAACCAAGCATCCATGACGGTGTCGGATGTGATCCATGCTCATTTCGCCACGTTGACGCGTGCCGAAAAACAGCTGGCCGCATCGCTGCTCGACAATTATCCCGTCTCCGGCCTCGGCTCCATCACGACGGTCGCGGAAAACGCCGGCGTGTCGACCCCGACGGTTGCCCGCATGGTGCAGAAGCTCGGTTTCCGCGGCTTTCCGGATTTCCAGGCCCGCCTGCACCATGAGCTGGAAGCGACGCTTTCCAGCCCGATCAGCAAACACGACCGCTGGGCGGCCAACGCGCCGGGCACGCATATCCTGAACCGCTTCGCCGATGCGATCATGAACAACCTGCGCCAGACGCTGTCGCAGGTCGAGACCGCCGAGTTCAACGACGCCAGCGCCCTCCTCGCCGATCGCCAGCGCAGCATCTACATCATCGGCGGCCGCATCACCAAGGCGCTCGCCGACTACCTCTTCACCCATTTGCAGGTCATCCGCCCGCACGTCACCCAGATCGCCGCCAATCCGAGTTCCTGGCCGCATTACGTGCTGAACATGAAGGCGGGTGACGTGCTCGTCATCTTCGACATCCGCCGCTACGAGCAGGAAATGGAGACGCTCGGCCGGATCGCCCGCGAGCGCGGCGTCGAGATCGTGCTCTTCACCGACCAGTGGGCCTCGCCCGTCGCCAAGGTCGCCGCGAAGGTTTTTCGCGTCCATATCGAGGCGCCGTCGGCCTGGGATTCGTCCGTCGTGACGCTTTTCATCGTCGAGGCGCTCATCGAGGCGGTGCAGAGTTCGGGCTGGGAAGAGACCAGCGATCGCATGAAGACGCTGGAGGGCCTCTTCGAGGCCAGCCGGCTTTTTCGAAAACCCCGGCCGGAGGTCTCTGGCAAACCTTGACAGACGTACGAAAAAACCGAAACAAAACTGTCACATAAGCTTCATCTGTCGCCAGTATCAGCTTCGCCGAAGTTGACTGACTCACAACAAGGAGAACACCCGTGATGTCACATATGAGACGCCTGCTTTCGCTCTCCACCGCAATGGTGGTTGCGTCCTCCTCGTTCGCCTTCGCAGAGCCGAGCGCCGAGCTCATCGCTGCCGCCAAGGCCGAGGGCATGCTGACGACCATCGCGCTGCCGCACGACTGGTGCGGCTACGGTGACGTCATCGCCTCCTTCAAGGCGAAGTACCCGGAAATCCAGGTCAACGAACTGAACCCGGACGCCGGCTCCGCCGATGAAATCGAAGCCATCAAGGCCAACAAGGACAACAAGGGCCCGCAGTCGCCTGATGTCATCGACGTCGGCCTCGCCTTCGGGCCGCAGGCCAAGGCAGACGGCCTGATTCAGCCGTACAAGGTCTCCACCTGGGACGAAATCCCGGACACGATCAAGGACGCCGAGGGCTACTGGTACGGCGACTATTACGGTGTGATGTCGTTTCTCGTGAACAAGGACCTCGTGGCCAACACCCCCAAGGACTGGGCTGACCTCCTGAAGCCGGAATATGCCGGGCAGGTGGCTCTCGCAGGCGACCCGCGCGCTTCGAACCAGGCGATCCTGGCCGTTCTCGCCGCCGGCCTCGGCAAGGGTGCGAAGTCCGGCAAGGAAGCCGGTGAAGCAGGCCTCGCCTACTTCGCCGAGCTGAACAAGGCCGGCAACTTCGTACCGGTTATCGGCAAGTCCGGCACGCTCGCCCAGGGCTCGACCCCGATCGTCGTGGCCTGGGACTACAACGCGCTCGGCTGGGCCAAGACCCTCAACGGCAACCCGCCGACCGAAGTCGTCGTTCCGTCGTCGGCCGTTCTCGCCGGCGTTTACGTCCAGGCGATCTCCGCCTTCGCGCCGCACCCGAATGCTGCGAAGCTGTGGATGGAACACCTTTATTCCGACGACGGTCAGCTTGGCTGGCTGAAGGGCTATTGCCATCCGGCGCGCTTCAACGCCATGGTCAAGGCCGGCAAGGTTCCGCAGGAACTGATCGACGCCCTGCCGCCGGCAGAGTCCTATGAAAAGGCCTACTTCCCGACGCTCGAGGAAGTCGACGCCAACAAGGCCGCCGTGACCGGCGCCTGGGACGGCGTCGTCGGCGCGAACGTGCAGTAAACACCAATCCCGCGTCGCCCCGGCCCACATCCGGGGCGACGTCTGGGTATGCCAATGACGGCAACCCCATGAGGCAATCCTGATGTCTTCAGACAGTTCAGCCGCCACCCGTCCGACACGGGCGCCCTTCCGGCTCCCGTTGCATTGGCTCGGCGCGGCGCCGTTCGCGATCTTCGTTCTGCTGTTCCTGATCATGCCGACGATGCGCATCGTCGTCGGAGCCTTCCAGACGCCCGATGGCAGCTTCACCTTCGAGAACATCCGGGGTCTTTTCACGCCGTCCATTCTCTCGGCCTACTGGATTTCCATCAAGATCAGCATCGCGTCCGCCCTGCTCGGCTGTTTGATCGGCTTTTCCGTCGCCGCCGCGGCGGTGCTCGGCGGCCTGCCGGCATGGATCCGTGGCCCGCTGCTGACCTTCTCCGGCGTTGCCTCCAACTTCGCCGGCGTGCCGCTCGCGTTCGCCTTCCTCGCGACGCTCGGCCCGGTCGGCCTCCTTACGGTTTTCCTGAAGACGCAGATCGGCATAGACCTGCGCGCACTGGGCTTTAACATCCTCTCCTTCTGGGGCCTGACGGTCACCTATCTGTTCTTCCAGATTCCGCTGATGATCCTTATCATCACGCCGGCGCTCGACGGCCTCAAGCGCGAATGGCGAGAAGCCGCCCAGATCCTCGGTGCGACCAACGCGCAATATTGGCGAATGGTCGCCTTCCCGATCCTGCTGCCATCCTTCCTCGGCACGCTGGCGCTGCTCTTTGCCAATGCGTTCGGTGCCGTCGCGACGGCAATCGCGCTCACCGGCTCCTCGCTCAACATCGTGCCGATCCTGCTTTTCGCGCAAATTCGCGGCGACGTCCTCGGCAATCCTCATCTCGGCTATGCGCTCGCCTTCGGCATGATCGTCGTGACCGGCATCGCCAACACGATCTACATCTGGCTTCGCGCCCGCAGCGAAAGGTGGCTGAAATGAAGAAGTTCTGGGCCTGGGGCGCCCTTATCTTCGGGCTGCTTTATTTCATCCTGCCACTCGTCGGGATGACCAATTTCTCGATGAAGATGCGCCGCGGCGTCTATTCGCTCGATGCCTACGCAGTCGTTCTCGGCGATCCGCGTTTCCAGGAAACGTTCACCTACTCGATCCTCATGGCGCTCGCCACCATCGTCTTCGGCGTCCTGCTGGTGGTCCCGACTGCCTACTGGGTCCGCCTCAAGCTGCCGGGCCTGCGTCCCTACATCGAATTCATCACGCTACTGCCGCTCGTCATTCCCGCCATCGTCATCGTCTTCGGCTATATCCGGCTCTACAACACATCGAGCTGGCTGCCGCTGACCGGCACGACGACCGGCACGAACATTCTGCTGATGTTCGGCTATGCGACGCTGGCGCTGCCCTACATGTACCGCTCGGTCGACACGGGCCTTCGATCCATCGACATCGCCACGCTGACCGAAGCCGCCCAGAGCCTCGGGGCAGGCTGGACGACGATCCTCGCGAAGATCATCCTGCCGAACGTGCTGGTGGCGGTGCTTTCCGGCGCCTTCCTGACCTTCGCCATCGTCATCGGCGAGTTCACCATGGCCGCCCTGCTCAACCGGCCGGCTTTCGGCCCGTACATGCAGTTGCTCGGCGCCAACCGTGCCTATGAGCCGGCAGCGCTTGCGGTCATGTCCTTCGCTTTGACCTGGGGCTGCCTTGGCCTGATCCAGCTTGTTTCCCGTTTCCAGAAGGGCGCGCAAAGCCCCGCCTAAGGACCTTTCATGAGCTTCCTCGACCTCACCAGCATCCAGAAGTCCTTTGGCCCCGTACAGGTCGTCAAGGATTTCAACATGGCCATCGAGAAAGGCGAGTTCGTCTCCTTTCTCGGCCCGTCGGGCTGCGGCAAGACCACGGTCCTGCGCATGATCGCCGGCTTCGAGACCCCCTCGGGCGGCACGATCACCATCAACGGCAAGAGCCAGGCGCACCTGCGCCCCAACCAGCGCAATATCGGCATGGTGTTCCAGGCCTACGCCCTCTTCCCGAACATGAACGTCGCCGAAAACGTCGCCTTCGGCCTCAAGATCGCCGGCAAGCCGAAAGCCGAGATCGACGCCCGCGTCAAGGAAATGCTCGGCCTCATCAAGCTCGACCACCTCGCCGAACGCTACCCCTACCAGATGTCCGGCGGCCAGCAGCAGCGCGTGGCGCTCGCCCGCGCGCTTGCGCCCAAACCGCAGGTCCTGCTGCTCGACGAGCCGCTCTCCGCACTCGACGCGAAAATCCGCGTGTCGCTGCGCGAAGAAATCCGCATGATCCAGCAGCAGCTCGGCATCACCACGGTCTTCGTCACGCACGACCAGGAAGAGGCCCTGTCGATCTCCGACCGCATCGTCGTGATGAATGCCGGCAAGGCCGACCAGATCGGCAAGCCGGCAGAAATCTACAACCGCCCGGCCACCCGCTTCGTCGCCAACTTCGTCGGCACGCTGAACCTGATCGAGGCGACGGTCGCCGACCCGGCGACGAACCGCATCACCATCGGCGACCAGGGCGTGACGCTGCGCGAGCCGCTGGGCAACGTGAAAGCCGGCGATACGATCTCGCTGGCACTGCGCCCGGAAGCCGGCTCGATTGCACCGGATGCCAAAGGCGACACGGCGCTGACCGGCGAGGTCGTCTCGTCCAACTTCCTCGGCTCGGTCATCCGCACCCGCATGAAGGTCGGCCCCGCCGTCATCTCCTTCGACATGTTCAACAGCCCCGGCCTCGTGCCGCCGGCCGTCGGCGAGACGGCCACGCTGCGATTCACCGCCGGCGATCTTCTGATCATCCGCGACTGAGTGGTTCATTCCACGCTTCCGCCGCCGCGTGGAAAAATCTGTCGTGATTTGCGTGTTTTCCGTCGCCTCGGGATTTGATCTCCGGGCGGCGGCCGGCTAATCTCCCATCGTTCTCAGGGCGGGGTGAAACTCCCCACCGGCGGTATCTGGAGCGATTCAGGAGCCCGCGAGCGCCTTCCGCCCCAAACGGAAGGGTCAGCAGATCCGGTGCGATGCCGGAGCCGACGGTCATAGTCCGGATGGAAGAGGGCAAGCAGGAGGCACTCGTCGAAAGACGGGTTCCGGGCTTCCTGCGTGTTCGCCCAAGGGGATCATTGAAAAATGGCTCAACCCTTGAAAGGCCTAGACATGAATGCGAATGCAACCCCCGTCTCCCGGATCGCCGTCATCCGTGCCCGCTGGCACGCCGGCATCGTCGATCAGGCGGTCAACTCCTTTGTTGCCGAATGGGCAGCACTCGGCGGCCGCGCAGAAGACGTCGACATCATCGACGTGCCCGGCGCGCTCGAAATCCCGCTGCACGCCCAGCTCCTCGCCCGCACCGGCCGCTATTCGGCCATCCTCGGCGTGGCACTTGTCGTCGACGGCGGCATCTACCGCCACGATTTCGTCGCCGGCACGGTGGTCGACGCCATCGTCCGCGTCGGCCTCGACACCAACGTGCCGGTGCTCTCCGCCGTGCTGACGCCGCACAATTTCCAGGAATCCGAAGCCCACATCGCCTTCTTCCGCGACCACTTCGTCCTCAAGGGCAAGGAAGCCGCCAATGCCGCGCGCCAGATCATCGACGCACGGGCGCAGGTGGCGCTGGCGACCGTTTCCTGAATCGACGTCTCAACGAGCGGAATCAGTCCGGCAGCTTGAGACGGCAAGTCATTGAAAAGATTCGACGGAGCCCGGCAGCAATGCCGGGCTTTTTGTGCGTCGGCAAAGCCCCCTCATCCGCCTGCCGGCACCTTCTCCCCGGTGGGGAGAAGGGGAAAACGAGACGTCGCATCCTTTCTCTCCTTCTCCCCCACGGGGAGAAGGTGGCCCGAAGGGTCGGATGAGGAGGTGTCCGCCACCGTTGCTAAGACTGAAGGTTCTTCAAATAGATCGACAGCAACTGGATCTGCGACGAAATCCCGAGCTTGCGGTAGACGTTGCGGCGGTGGACCTTCACCGTGCCGGTGGAAATGTCGAGTTTCAGGCCGATCGATTCCGACGAATGCCCCTGCAACACCAGTTCGATGATCGAGGCCTCGCGGTCCGTGAGGTTGAGCTTGCGCCACACCCGGTCCGCCTCGCTCACCGGCTCGGCACGTCGCCCGCGCCCCGGCCCGGCAAAGCGCCCCGCAAGATCGCCCCAGGCACGGCGCACGAAGGCGGCGACGAAGGGTTCGGCATCGTTGAGCAGGGCAAGCTCAGGGGCCGGGAAGACGCCGGTCTTTTCCCGGCGCATCAGCGACACGACCACCGTCACCCCATCCGCCGTCGGCACGAAGAAACCCAGCTCCTCGGCAAGCCGGGTCTGCGAATAGTAGGAGCGGAAATATTCGCTGGAGAAGAACCGGTCCGGCGCCAGTTCCCGCATGCGAAAGACGCCGGCCTTGCCCGCGCGGGTCGTGTGGTAGAACGGATCGAGCAGGTAGGGGCCGGCCTGGTAAAGCGTCACGAAAATGTGGTGATCGTCGGCATCGAAGGTGCTGAAGAGGTCGATCGGCCGGGCCTTGTCGCGATAGGCGAAGATGACGATGTCATCGAAGCGCACGAGCGCGCGCATCAGGGCCAGCAGCGTTTCGCCGGTCTGCCGGTCCGTGGCGTCCGATTGGCCTGTCCAGTCGGCCAATGTGCGAAAAAGTGCCGTGAAATCGACCCGCATGGCGTTTTCGCTCCCCGATTTCGCTTGCAGCGGCCGTTTTTCGCCGCTCGTGAGATATACTCCTCCCACAGCCGATTTACGGATAAAATACCTCTCTCGGGGTATATACCGCCCACCGGCGGCTGACTAGCATTCCCCCGACGGTGGCCAAAGCGGCAGAGATCGCTGAGAGACCAACAACCGCAGGGAACAGACGTGATATCCGCCCCAACGAACGACATCGAGTTCCGTTCGGTGACCAAGCGCTATGGCGCGGTGACCGCGGTCTCCGACATCAATCTCACCGTGCCCAAGGGCGCCTTCGTCGCCCTTCTCGGGCCGTCCGGCTGCGGCAAGACGACGTGCCTGCGCATGATCGGCGGCTTCGAGCAGCCGACGGAAGGCGAGGTGCTGATCGCAGGCAATGTGGCCAACGGCGTGCCCGCCTATCGCCGCCCGGTCAACATGGTCTTCCAGCAATATGCCCTCTTCCCGCATTTCGACGTCGAGCAGAACGTCGCCTACGGGCTGAAGCAACTGCGGCCGCGGCTGCCGGCGGCGGAAATCTCCCGCCGCGTCGGCGAGGCGCTGGAAATGGTGCGCCTCTCCGGTTTTTCGAAGCGCCGCATCCATGAAATGTCCGGCGGCCAGCAGCAGCGCGTGGCACTCGCCCGCGCGCTCGTCAACAAGCCCTCCGTGCTGCTGCTCGACGAGCCGCTCGCAGCCCTCGACAAGAAGCTGCGCACCGCCATGCAGATCGAGCTGCAAACGCTGCAACGCGACCTCGGCATCACCTTCGTGCTCGTCACCCACGACCAGGAGGAGGCGCTCTCGATGAGCGACCTCGTCTGCGTGATGAGCGCCGGCAGCATCCGCCAGCTCGCCACCCCGCAGGAGGTCTACGACCGTCCCGCCGATCTCTTCGTCGCCGATTTCGTCGGCAAGACCAACCGCTTCGACGGCACGATGGAAGCCGGCGGCATGGTGCGCCTGGGCAATGGTTCGGCGCTCGCCTCCGGGCGAACGGACATCGCGCCCGGCGCCGTCACCGTGGCGCTCCGGCCGGAGGCGATCCGCCTCTCCCGCCAGGCTGGCGCCACCACGCTGGAAGGCACCGTCACGCATCGCATCTTCCTCGGCTCGGCCGCCGAATATTCCGTCGCCGTCGATGGCCTCGGCGACTTTCTCATCACGGCCGAACGCCAGAGCCAATCGGAAAACGACCTCGTCGCACCGGGCGAGCGGGTCGCAATAAGCTTCGATCCCGGTCAAACGCATATCTTTCCGGCCTGAGGGAAACAGGCCCGTCACGACAACAAGGGAACAGTGTGATGTCCAAATGGTTCAGAGAGAATGCCCCGATCAGTGCCCGTGATCTGACGGAAGAATTCATGCGCCTGAAGCGCGGTTCGGTCACCCGCCGCCACTTCCTCGGCGTCACCGGCCTCGGCCTTGCCGCCGCGGTGCTGGCCCGCCAGCCCGGCCTTTTCAATTCCGCAGCCTACGCGCAGGAAGACCTCGGCTCGACCATGTCGCTCGCCACCTGGCCGAACTACCACGATCCCGCGACCTTCGAGGCTTTCACGGCGGCGACCGGCGTTGCGGTCGAGGTCAATGTCTTCGGCTCGAACGAGGAAATGCTGGCGAAGCTCCAGGCCGGCGGCACCGGCTGGGACCTGTTCGTGCCGACCAACTACACGATCTCCACCTATGTCAGCCTCGGCCTGATCGACCCGATCGACCTTACCAAGGTGCCGAATTTCGACCCGAAGACCCAGAACACCCGCTTCACCAACGAAGGCACCGTCGACGGCAAGGTTTTCGCGCTGCCGAAGAACTGGGGCACGACGGGCATCGCGTTCAACTCCGACAAGGTGAAATCGCCGGTCACGAGCTGGAAGGACTTCTTCGAGGTCGCGATGACCGAGGCCGACGGTCGCGCCATGGTGCACGACTACCAGCTCACCACCATCGGCAACGCCCTCGTCTCGCTTGGCTTCTCCTTCAATTCGGTGAAGCCGGAAGAGCTTGCCAAGGCCGAGGAACTGCTGATCAAGGTCAAGCCGCATCTCTACGCCATCAACAGCGACTACCAGCCCTCCATGCGCGCCTCGGACGCCTGGATGACCATGTGCTGGACCAATGACGGCGCGCAGCTCAACCGCGACATCCCGGAAATCCAGTTCGTGCTGGGCACGGACGGCGGCGAGATCTGGTCGGATTTCTACGCGGTGCCGACAAGTGCCGCCAACAAGCCGGCCGGCTATGCGCTGCTCAACTTCCTGATGGACCCCCAGAACGCCGTGAAGGAACACGTCGCCAACGGCGCGCCCACCACCGACAGCCGCGTGCTCTCGCTGCTGCCCGCCGAGATCACCGGCAACAAGATCGTCTATCCGGATGAAGCATCGCTGACCCCGCTGGAATTCGGCGCGGCCGTGACGCTGACCGATCCGGCGCGTGCGGAACTGATGGCGCGGTTCAAGTCGGCGTAGGGAACGGCACACCTCTGCCCCCCTCTGCCCTGCCGGGCATCTCCCCCTCAAGGGGGGAGATCGGCAAGGTGGGAGGACACTGCTCAACTGCGACGTTGAAGATTGGCGAAACGGTGCTCCATCCAATCTCCCCCCTTGAGGGGGAGATGCCCGGCAGGGCAGAGGGGGGGTATGCCAGTCGCAACGTTTTCCTTCTCCTCGCAGCCAAGGCGAAGGTGGCCGGCAGGCCGATGCATGCGCAACAGGACCAAAACAATGCCCCTGACGATGACGACAAAGAGACGGCTGGTGACGACGGCGCTGCTGGCGCCGGCGTCCGTCTGGCTGTTCGTCTTCCTCGTGCTGCCCTTCATCGCCATGGTGGTCTTCTCCGTCGGCGAGCGCGGACCGGCGGGCGGTTACCAGGCGGCTTTCACCCTTGCCAACTATGCAAACCTCCCGGCCCGATCCGCCGCCTACTGGAACACGCTGATGCTGGCGCCGGTCGGCGCCTTCGTCTGCCTCGTCGTCGCCTATCCGACCGCCTATTACCTCGCCGTCAAGGCGAGCTCCCGCTACCGGCTGCTGCTGGTCTCGCTGGTCGTCGTCCCCTTCTGGACGAGCCTCCTCGTGCGCACCTATGCCTGGATGTACATTCTCGGCTCGCGTGGCATTCCCAACCTGCTGGACATGATCGGCATCGAAGACGTGCGCCTGCTCAACACGCCCGGCGCCGTGCTGCTCGGCATCGTCTATGGCTACCTGCCGCTGATGATCATGCCGATCTATGTCAGCCTCGAAAAACTCGACCGGCGCCTGCTGGAAGCCTCGGCCGATCTCGGCGCCAAACCCGTCTCGACCTTCTTCTCCGTCACGCTCCCGCTGTCGCTGCCGGGCGTCATGACCGGCGTGGCGCTCGTCACCATCCTGCTGCTCGGCGAATACCTCATCCCGCAGCTCTTGGGCGGCGGCAAGGTGTTCTTCATCGGCAATGCGCTGGTCGATCTCTTCCTGCAATCGCGCAACTGGCCCTTCGGTTCGGCCATCGCCGTCACGCTCGTCGCGGTCGTCGTCGTGGTGCTGATGGTCGCCATGCGCATCGCCTGGCGGATTTCCGGCACGCGACAGGTGGATCTCGTCTGATGCGCGCGCTGATCACCTCCGTCTACCTGTTCCTCTACGCGCCGATCGCGCTGGTCGTGCTGTTCTCCTTCAATGCGGGGCGCAATGCGAGCGAGTTCACCGGCTTTTCCGCGCAATGGTACGGCAAGGCGCTCGCCAATCCGTTCCTGATCACCGCCCTCCAGAACAGCCTGATCATCGCCGTGGTCAGCGCCACGCTCGCCGCCGTCTTCGGCACCATGGCGGCGCTGGGCCTCGAACGGCTGGGCAGCCGCGCCCGCGCCGTCTTCGATGGCCTGCTCGCCGCCGCGATCGTCGTGCCGGGCGTCGTCATCGGCATCGCGACGCTGGTGGCGCTCGTCGCCGTGTTCGGGGCGATCAATCCGGCCATCGCCGCCATCTGGCCCGGTGAGAAACCGCCGCAACTCGGCCTCGGCTATGGCTCGATCATCGCCGCGCACGGCCTGTTCACCATGGCGCTCGTCACCATGATCGTGAAGGCGCGCATCGCAACGCTTGGACGCGATATCGTCGAAGCCTCGGCCGATCTCTACGCGACGCCGCTCACCACCTTCCGCCAGATCGTGCTGCCGCAGATCCTGCCGTCGGTGCTCGCCGGCTTCCTGCTTGCCTTCACCTTCTCCTTCGACGATTTTATCGTGGCCTTCTTCGTCGCGGGCTCGAAGACGACGCTGCCGATCTACGTCTTTGCCTCGATCCGCCGCGGCGTGACGCCGGAGGTCAATGCGATCGCCACCATGGTGCTGGTCGCCTCGCTCATGCTTATCGTGATCGCCCGCCTGCTGATGCGGGAGAAAACCAGAAAAACGCCTGCCGGGGAGTGAGACCGATGATCCTGAAGAACCGTGTCGCCATCGTCACCGGAGCGGGCTCCGGCATCGGCCGGGCCGGCGCGCGCATCATGGCGCGCGAAGGCGCCACCGTATGCGTCGCCGATCTCGACGAGACACGCGCCGGCGAAACCGTCGATTTCATCAAGGCGGAGGGCGGCAAGGCGGAGGCGGTCATCGTGGACGTCACCGACGACGTGGAGCTGAAGATGGCGATCGCCGCCGTGCTCTCACGCCACGGCCGCATCGATATCCTGCACAACCATGCCGGTGCGCAGGTGGCCGGCGATCTCGAAAGTGTGCCGCTCGACGGGTTGGATCTCTCGTGGAACCTCAATGTGCGCGCCCACCTGATGGCAGCCCGCCTCGTCATGCCGGCCATGAAGGCGCAGGGCAAGGGCGTCATCCTCAACACCGCCTCCTCCTCCGGCGTGCTCTACGACCGCGAGATGATCGCCTACACCACGACGAAACACGCCGTCATCGCCATGACCAAGCAGATGGCCGGCGACTATGCGCGCCACGGCGTGCGCGTCAACGCGCTCTGCCCTGGCTGGGTCGACACGCCCTTCAACCGCCCCTTCATCAGCCAGATGGGCGGGCGCGAGGCGATCGAGGCCTATATCAAGGAAAAGGTGCCGATGGGCCGCTGGGCGGATGTCGAAGAGATCGCCGAACCGATCCTCTTCCTCGTCTCCGACCGGTCAAGCTACATGACCGGCCAGATTCTCGTGGTCGACGGCGGCGAGACGGTGACCTAGACGCCGACCGCTTTTCCCATCGCCCCCTGGTGCACGACGATGCGGGCGTGGTAGCCCACGCGTTTGTAGAGATCGAGCACATCCTGGTTGATCAGCCGCACGCAGCCGGACGACGTCGCCTTGCCGATCGACGCCCATTCCGGCGAACCGTGCAGGCGGTAGAGCGTGTCCTGACCGTTCTGGAAGATGTAGAGCGCCCGTGCACCGAGCGGGTTCTTGATGCCCGGCTCCATGCCGCCGTTCTCGACGGAATATTTGGCGAGGCTCGGCGTGCGCGCGATCATGTCGGCCGGCACCTTCCAGCGCGGCCAGGGCTGGCGCCAGTGGATGATGCCCTCGCCTTCCCAGGCAAAACCGTCGCGGCCGATGCCGACGCCGTAGCGCATCGCCGTGCCGCCCGGTTCCACCACGTAGAGGAAGCGGCCGGGCGTATCGACGACGACCGTGCCGGCCGGCTCGCCTGTCGGATCCTTGACGCGCTGGCGGTAATATTTCGGGTCGATCTGCGTGTAGGGAATAGCCGGGATGACGTGGCCGCCGTCTTCCACTGCGGCGTAGCGCGCCTCCAGCTCCTCCACCGTCGCCGGCACGATGGGATAGCTGACCGTCTTGGGAACCGGTGCGACCTTTACCGATGTCGACGTGGTCGCGCAGCCCGCAAGCGTCGCGGCGGCGCCCAGAAAAAACGCGCGGCGCGACAATGAGCAAACCGTAGGCATTCTCGATATGAACTCCAATGGGGGAAACGGGTTGGTACCGATGGCTAGCCAAAGCGGGAGCAGGCTGGCAAGAAGCGGAGGCATCACATCTTCGGCATACCCGTTCATTCGGGACCGGCAGATGCAAAGCGGCCACGCCCAACGGCAGATCAGGGGAAAACGAGATGGCGCCTGTGGACATCAATCCCGCTCATGTCCGGGAATTTCCAGACCCTGAAAGCTTCTACCGCTGGCTAGCCGAGAACCACGACACGGCGCCGGAAGTGTGGATCAAGATCCACAAGCGCGGCTCGGGCCTCCAGTCCATCACGGCGGAAGAGGCGATCGAGGTGGTGCTCTGCTGGGGCTGGATCGACGCCATCCGCAAGGGGCTGGACGAGAAGAGCTTCTTCCAGCGCTACTGCCCGCGCGGGCGCAAGAGCGTGTGGAGCAAGAAGAATGTCGATACGGTCGGCCGCCTGGTCGACGAGGGCCGCATGACCGAGCATGGCCTGAAGCACGTCGCAGCGGCGAAGGCGGATGGCCGCTGGGACAAGGCCTATGGCAGCGGCAAGGACCTGAAAATTCCGCCGGACCTGCAGGCGGCAATCGACGCGGACCCCACCGCCAGGGACATGCTCGGTAGGCTCACCGAACAGAACCGCTTTGCCCTCGCCTTCCGCATGCACAACATCAAGACGGACGCCGCCCGCAAGCGGAACATCGAGGCCTTCGTGGATATGCTCAAACGCGGCGAGACGATCTACCCGCAGAAGCAGAAGTAGACCGTCCCGATCGTCTTGAGGATCTCATCGGCAATCAGTCGCGGCTGGCCGTTCTGGTACCGGACTGGCCGTTCAGCCAATTGTGCCAGTCGCTCTCGCTGCCGGCAAAGACGTTGAGGTCGATCTTCCCCGTGACCCCATGCGACAGGCCGGACCCCGAATATTGCCAGAACATCCAGCGGCGGTTCGGGTAGCGCTTCGAGGGGTGTGCGGCGACCGAGCGCAGCCAGAACGGATGGTTCTTGAGTTCACCCGACAGGTTGTCCTCGTAGAAATCCGGCGCCGTATAGATGATCGGCCGCTTGCCGTAATGGCGTTCCAGAATGTCGGAGAAGACCTGGATCTTCTCGACATATTGCGCGCGTGTGAGACGCTTCTTGCACTTCGATTCGCCATTATATTCGGCATCGATCACCGGCGGCAGCGCATCCGGATCCTTCGGCACGTTGCGGATGAACCATTCGGCCTGCGAGCTTGCAACGCGGCACCAGTAGAAGAAGTGGTACGCACCACGCCGGATACCGGCTTCCTTGGCCCGCCGCCAGTTCTTCTGGAACATCGGGTCAAGGTGGTCGCCGCCGTCGGTCGCCTTGATGAAGGCGAAGTTGGCGCCCTGCGTGCGCAGTTTCATCCAGTCGATATCGCCCTGCCAGCGCGACACGTCGACGCCGTGCACCTGGTAATGCCGCGGCGCGCGCTTGCCGAAATTGATCGGATGCGCATCGCGAAACTGCTGGCTGTAGATGCGCGACCGCTTCTTCGAGCGGCCTTCGGAGGGCGTTTCGACGGCCGTCAGCGCCTCTTCCGGCCGTTCGGAGGGAATTGCCGATTGTTTGGTGACGCTCTCGAAAACGTTGGAATCCGCGCCGGGCCCGGCCCAGGCGAGCATTTCGGCGCCGTCCGCCGTCACCTTGCTTTCGCCGACCGCGACGTCCGGAACGGGATTGCCGCCCTTGGAAACGGAGCTCGTGATTTCCGCCGACGGCTTGATCGACAGCGCCGCCGTGGGATTCGAGCTCGACGCACAGCCGGCCATGGAGGCGCAGCCGAGGAGGATCGCTGACAGGATCGAAAGACGCATTGGCACTCGCACGCAAAACTAACCGAAGGCCCGCCCTTTCGACACAGGGACGGAATTACTAACGGAAGATTACCGCGAAATGTTAAATGCGAGGTTTACGGAGGACTCGACATTTCAGGTACTTAGCGCCGGGAGCTATGACGGGCCTTCACGAACGCGTTATTGGTCAGGTCAGATCCGCACGTAGCCGATGCCCTTCTTGTCGATCTCGTCGAGCGACTCGTCGTAACCGGCATCCGCATAACGGATCACACCGAGCGAGGTGTCGTTCGTCAAGGCGTGCTCAAGCCGTTCCGCCCCCTCTTCCGTGCCGTCGGCGACCAGCGTCACGCCGCAGCTCGTCATGTAGCCGGCATACCCGCCGCCGCCGGAATGGATGACGACGAGGTCGGCCATGGAGGAGGTGAGCAGCATGGCATCGAGCAGCGGCCAGTCGGCGATGGCGTCCGAGCCGTCCTTCATGCGCTCCGTCATGATGTTCGGATGCGCCATGGCCCCGGCATCGAGATGGTCGCGCGAGAACGCGATCGGCCCCGCAAGTTCGCCGGCCGCGACCAGCTTGTTGACGGCCAGCGCCAGCGCCGTCCGCTCGCCATGGCCGAGCCAGGCGATACGTGCCGGCAGCCCCTCGAAGGGTACGTTTTCGCGCGCCAGCCGGATCCAGTTGGTGACGATCCGGTTGTCCGGAAACATTTCTAGCACCAGATCGTCGATCCGCGCGATATCGCTCTCCTCGCCGGACAGCGCCATCCAGCGGAACGGCCCGATGGCGCGCGCAAACAGCGGCCGCAGATAGGCTTCGGTGAAGATCGGAATATCGAAGGCATTGGCGACGCCGCCTTCCCGCGCCTGCGTGCGGATGAGGTTGCCGTTGTCGAAGACCTCCGCGCCGCGCTTCTGGAACGCCAGCATCGCCGAGACATGCTCGACGATCGAGGCCCGGCTCGCCGCCATCAACTGCCCCTGCCCGTCGTCGCGCAACCCCTTCACCTGGTCGAGGCTCATGCCCTTCGGCACATAGCCGTAGACGAGGTCATGCGCCGAGGTCTGGTCGGTGACGATATCCGGCACGATGCCGCGCCGCGCGATCTCCGGATAGATTTCCGCCGCATTGCCGACGAGCCCGATCGAGGTCGCCCTCTTCTCTTTCACCGCCTCATCGATCATCGCCAGCGCCGTATCGAGATCCGGCGCCACATGCTCCAGATACCCGACCGCCTTGCGCGCCGCCGCGCGCGCCGGATCGATATCGACGCAGAGGATAGCGGCCCCCGCCATGCGTCCGGCAAGCGGCTGCGCGCCACCCATACCGCCAAGGCCGGCGGTCAGGATGAAGCGCCCGGCAAGGCTGCCGCCAAAGCGTTTCTCCGCAATGCGCATGAAGATTTCATAGGTGCCCTGGATGACGCCCTGGCTGCCGATATATTGCCAGGCGCCGGCCGTCAGCCCGCCCCAGCAGATCAGCCCCTTGCGCTGGAGTTCATAAAACACCTCCGCCTTCGCCCATTGCCCGACGATGTTGCAATTCGCCATGATGACGAGCGGCGCCTTCGCATGGGTCTTGAGCAGCCCGACCGGCTTGCCGGACTGGATGACCAGCGTCTGGTCCTCGTCCATCTCCGTCAACGCCTTGACGATCGCCCGATGCGCCGCCCAGTTGCGCGCCGCCTTGCCCAGCGCCGCATAGACGATGAGATTGTCCGGATCCTCGCCAACCGACAGCACGTTTTCCAGCAGCCGCAACAACCCCTCCTGCCGCCAGCCCTTGGCGCGCAGCACCGGGCCGCTCGGGATCGGATAGTTCGGATGGCGTGGGTTCGGTTTCGGCATGGTCGTCTCCTCAGATCGGTTGTTCCGGGGGGCTCACCCCCCTCTGCCCTGCCGGGCATCTCCCCCTCAAGGGGGGAGATCGGCCAGAGGCGATTACATCACTTTATTCGCACGCGTTGCCGTTGATCGAGTGGCTGCCACAAGTCGATCTCCCCCCTTGAGGGGGAGATGCCCGGCAGGGCAGAGGGGGGTGTCAAACACACCCTTGCCACTAGGCCAGGGCGTAACTCACCAGATCGATCCCCATCGCCTTCTCCACCGACGGATAGACGGTAGGATCGAGCACGCTGGAGGCGAGCGGGATGATGGTTTTCGGCACATGCAGCACGAAAACGGTCATGCCGACCTCGAGCTGCCCGACACTGAGCGGCTCGCCCTCCGGCGACAATGTGGTGATGACATCCGGGAAGGTGGCAAGGCGTTTGCCCGCGGCCGATTCCACCGCCATGTACTCGTTCATCACATGCAGCACCGAGGCGCTGTCGCCCGTGCCGAGCGTCACCGTGCCGATGTCGAAGGCTTCCTTGGTATAGACCACCGACTTGCCAGTGATCGTGCCTTCGGAAAGGATCGCGCCGCCCGTCGTCCTGACGATCGCGTCGATGATCGCGGAACCACCCTTGCCCTCCGCCGCGAGGATCGCCTCGCCGAGTGTCAGCGCCAGCGAGATGCCGCCGAGCGCCGCGTTCTTGCGGACATAGGAGGCGCGCAGCGGGTTGCGGCAGGAGGCGATGAAGCCGCCGGACATGTCGGATGCGGTGCGCAGGATCGGCGAGATCTTTGCCGTCGCGCCGCGCACGACGAGTTCGATATAGCGGTTCTCGTCGCGGTTGCCGCCGACGGCCGTCTGGATCATCTGCTCCGGCGAGCCCGCCATGCCGATCGAGCCCATGTCGCCGGTCGGGTGGGCACGCATGTCGCCGACGGCATCCAGCACCTTGGTGCCGAGGATAGCCGAGGGTAGCCAGCCGTTCAGCGTCGAGGACTTGCCGTTCTGGCCGACCATCAGCGCCGCGACCTTCTCGCCGAGCGCCTCCTGCAAAAGCTCGACGGCCTTCACATAATCGACGCCGCGCATTTCCCAGGGCGTGGTCGAGGCCGGAGCGCCGATGGCGGCCGCCGTCGCCACCCAGTCATCATCGGAGAGTTCATCGATGGAGACCAGTTCCGGCTTGCCGATCGACACCGCGGCAAGCCCAAGCATGCGGCCATGATCCGCCCAGCCGCCGCCGCCGGCCGCATAGACCGAGCCGCCCTTGACTGCCGCCTCGACGTCTTTTTCCTTTAGAATCCGGCCCATCAGACGTCCTCCTGACTCAAGATCTTATCCAGCTGAATCACTGCGTTAAAAAGCACCGCCGCGCCGAGCGCGATGTCGTCCGTCTCGGCAAATTCTTCAGGCGCATGGCTGCGCCCGCCAAGGCAGGGCACGAAGATCATCGCCGAGCGCGTCACCCGCGCCATCCAGGCCGTGTCGTGACCGGCACCGGATGCCATGCGGCGATGGCTGGCGCCCGCGACCTCGCAAGCGGCATCCAGCACGTCGAGCAGCAACGGATCACCGGGTGTCGGCGGGTTGTCGGAGATGCGGCGCGGTGTCTCGATGACGGTGCCCGTCTCGCGTGCCAACTGTTCGGCCATCAGGCCCACCGATGCCGCGAAAAGGTCCATCGCGGTCCGATCCTCCGCCCGCGCATCGATCAGCAGGCGCGCGCGGGAGGGCACGACATTGGCGGCATTCGGCTCGATGGAGAATTCGCCGACCGTCGCGGTGAAATGGCTCGGCCCGTCGGAAAGCGATTTCGCCAGCGCCTCGATACCCGTCACCAGCCGCGCGGCCGCCGCGAGCGCATCGGCACGATTGCCCATCGGCGTCGTGCCGGCATGGTCCGCCCGGCCCTGCACGATGATCTCTATACGCGTGATGCCCGCGATTGCCGTCACCACGCCGATGTCGCGCTTTTCGGTTTCCAGCACCGGGCCCTGCTCGATGTGCAGTTCGAGAAAGGCGGCGATATCCTTGCGCGCCTCGACGGCGATGCGCGCCGGATCGCCGCCGGCATCGCGAATGCCCTGCTCCAGCGTCAGCCCATTGCTTTCGCGCGAAAACCAGTCCTCCGGCAGCACACCGGCCATGCCGCGGCTGCCGATGCAGGAAACGCCGAAGATGGAGACTTCCTCGGCCAGGAAATCGACGACCTCCAGGTCGTGGTCCAGTTCGATGCCCTGGTCGGCGAGCGCCCGGGCCACTTCCAGCGCCACCGCCACGCCGGCGATGCCGTCATAACGCCCGCCATCCGGCACCGTGTCGGAATGGGAGCCGAGCATGATCGTGCCGAGGCCGGGCTCCCTGCCTGGCCGCCTGGCGACGAGATTGCCCGCGGCATCCACGCGCGTCTCAAGCCCCGCGGCCTGAAATTTTTCGAGAAGAAAATCCCGCCCCGCCGGGAACAGAGCGGTAAAGGCACGCCGCGTATAGGGCCGACCGGGCTCGGTGAGCCGGGCAAGGCCGTCGATCACATCCTGTATGCGGGCGGGATCGACCGGCAGATTGGTTTTCGGCGCGGCCATCAGGCGCAGCCCGAGACGAGCGTCGGCAGCGGGCGCACAAAGGCGCCGGTGCCGGGCTCGGCCAGCACCTTGGCGCCGTCGAAGGCGAGCTTGCCGCGCAGATAGGTGGCGGAAATGCGCCATGGCAGGCGAATACCGTTATAGGGCGACCAGCCGACGACGTTGTGGCCGCTAGCTGCAGCGTCATAGGTGTACGGCTCCGGCGTCAGCACGGTAATGTCGGCATCCTTGCCTGCCTCCAGCGCGCCCTTCACATGATCGAGCCGGAAATGGCGGGCCGGGTTGAGCGTCATCAGCTCGGCGGCGCGGGTCAGCGGAATGCCGCGCTCCAGCGCACCCTTGACGAAGAGCGGCACCATGACCTCCAGCCCCGGCACGCCGGAAGCATTCGCCAGCATGTCCGGATTGGTCTTGCGGTCCTCCGACCAGCTCACATGGTCGGTGGAAACGAGCGTGACATTGCCCTCGGCGACATGGCGCCACAGCTTTTCCACCTCGGCGCGCGGGCGGATCGGCGGGTTGATCTTCGCCTTGCCGCCGAGCCGGGCGACGTCGTTCTCCTCGTCGAGCGTCAGGTAGTGGATGCAGCACTCGATGGTCGCGCGAAAACCTTGGGCGCGATAGGCGGAGGCGATCTCGTAACCGCGGCCGAGCGAGCAATGCACGACATGGGCCGGGCAGCCAGTTTGCGCACCGGTCTCGTAGATCTGGTTGGAGGCGAGCAGCTCCGTCAGCGGCGGGCGCGACAGGCCGTGCGCGCGATAGTCGGTGATGCCCGCGGCCTTGACCTTGGCGATCGCAGCGCGCACCGCCTCGTCATCCTCGTTGTGCACCCCGGCGGTCAGGCCGGTGGACGCGATGGCGCGGAAGCAGTCTTCCAGCAGCGCCGCCGGGATGCGCGGAAACCGCTTCGGATCGGTGCCGAAGGTGGAGAACTTGAAGGCGGCGACGCCGGCCTCGACCATCTCGCCGATGCGCGCCGGGCCCTCTTCCGGATCGACCGTACCATAGAGCGCGAAATCGACGCGGGCCTGTGGCGAGGCATGGTCGACCTTGATTTTCACGGCCTCGGCCGAGCAGACGAGATTGCCCTCGTCATAGGGCATGTCGACGATGGTCGTGACACCGCCGGCCGCCGCCGAGCGCGTCGACCAGATGAAATCCTCCTGGTTCTTCTGCGACAGCGAATGCACCTGCGCGTCGATGGCGCCGGGCAGGATCAGCGCCCCGGAAAGGTCGTGCCGTTCCCTGGCTGCCGGCATCGCGCCCTGCCCGACATGCACCACCTTGCCATCACGGACGGCGACATGGCCGCCCTCGACGATGCGGTCGGCGAGCACCACGGTGCCTTTCAGAACGAGATCGAAATCGGCCATCGGGTTCTCCCGTCAGAGTTTTAGGGCGAAGAACGTGTCGACGCCCGCCATCGGCGCCGCCTCGACGAAGGCGGCCAGTGCCTCGGGGCTTGCGAGATCGCGGTCGAGCGCCTCGATCTCGGCGGAAAGCGGCCGGTCCTTGCGGTAGAACGGGCTTACTGCCCGCGTGCGCGCATAGGCAACGGCCACCACGCCCTCGACATTGTCGCCGGCAAGGTCGATCGCCTGCGCCGACAGCATCGCTTCGAGGGCGGCAAGCTGGCGCAGGTCGCGCACCTGGCTTTCCATGCGCTCGACGATCAGCGGCAGGAAGGTCGCCTCTTCTTCGAGGCCGCCGGCAACGACGATCGACTGGGCCGAAATCGGCACGGCCAGCGACTGGATGCGCATGTAGAGTTCGACGGCAAGCTTCAACAGCGGGCCGAAACCCGTCGCCGCCTCGCCGGGCGCGACAAGATTGACCGGCAGGTTGCGGCGAACACCATTCGCCAGGAGCACGCAGCGGTTCAGCACGTTGCGGGCGAGATGGGCAAAGCCCGTCTGCGCGGCCTCGACATAGAGCGTGGTCGACAGCGGCAGCGAGCCGCCGGAGGCCATGACGTGACTGTCCATCACCACCGGATTGTCATCCGACTGCGCCGTCGCCTCGACGATGCGCTCGGCAGCGAGCAACAACGTATCGAGGCAGGCGCCGAACACCTGGGCGGTCATGCGCAGGCTGAGCGGATCGTGGATGGCCGAGGGCTTTGGCCAATGACCGGAGGAAGCCTGTTCCTCGAACCAGGTGCCGGCCAGCGCCTCGCCGTGGGCGGACAACCTTGCGGCCACCCGCCACGGATCGGCCGAGGCGCCGAGCGCCAGCGACGAGAGCAGGCCCGTCACCATGAGATTGCGGATGGCCTTCGCCGCCTCGCGCACCACATTGGCGGCGGCGGCATGAGAAATGGCGTTGACGCTGAGCGCCGCCAGCGCGTCGCGCGGCTGCATGCGGTACGGTTCCAGACCGGCGCGCGTCAGCGCCTCCATGGCCGGCAGGCGCTCGCCGCCATACCAGGCCTCGCCGTCGCCGGTTATCACCGAGGCGATCTGCCCCATCAGGCCGATATCCGCGCAGCCCATCGAGCCATGCCGGCGCACGACGGGCACGACGTCCTTTTCGAGCAGCGCAAGGAAGGCGTCGATCAGCTCCGGGCTGCAACCGGAATAGCCGCCGAGCGCTGTGTTGACGCGGATCGCCATCGCCTTGCGCACGATCGGCAGGGTGAAGGGCTCTCCGGTGCCGAAATGGTGCGCCCTGACAAGGTTGCTGTTGAACTCCATCAGGTCGTCGGCCGTCCAGAGCTTGTCCTTCATCGAGCCCACGCCGGTATTGGCGCCGTAGATCGGCAGGCCCGTAGCAAGACGATCCGTGATGACGAGGCGTGACGCGCCGACGCGGCCCATGCCGATCTCGCAGGCGACCGGCCGCCGCGTGCCGGCGCCGATCGCCTCCAGCGCTGCGAAGTCGAGCGGTTGACCGGTGAGATAGAGCGTATCGGCGGAAGCGAGCATGTTTGGAAGCCTGTTTTTCAAAGCAATTCCAGAAAAAGTGTGAAGCGGTTTTTCGTCCGGAATTGCGTAGAAACTGAAAATGGATGTTATGCGCATCGCGGCGCAAACAGATATCCCAAAATCCGTACGGTCCATGTTATGAACTGAACGGAGCACCGAAGGACCGCACCCTTGGATCTGTCCACCCTCTGCCTTGTGCACAGCATTCTCGAAGAACGCGGCATCCGCAGGGCAGCCGCCGCAATGGGCCGCCCGGCCTCCAGCGCCAGCGCCGCACTCCGGCGCGTCGAGGCCAGCCTGTCCATGCCGCTGGTGCGCCGCGACGGCCAGGCGCTGGTGCCGACGCTGGAGGCCGAAACGCGCCTGCCGCGCTTTGCGGAGATCGCGGAGGCCGCCGCCGCCCTTGCCGCGCTCGGTGAGGGATCACGCGATGCGATCTCGCTCTCCGCCCTCGCCCGTTTCGCCACCGTTGCCAGAACCGGCAGCATCAACGGCGCCGCCAAAAGCCTCGGACTTGGCCAGCCGCAACTCACCCGCCAGCTCAGCCATCTGGAAGACGCGCTCGGCTGCAAATTGCTGGAGCGTTCGGCGACGGGGATCAGCTGCTCGCCGGCCGGCCTCGAAGCGCTGGCGCTTGCCGAGCGCATCGGCGCGGCATGGGAGGCGCTGTCGGCCGCCTCGGCGGAACGCTTCCGCCGCAGCGCCGCCACATGGCGGCTCGGCACGATCATCCCCTTCGGCCATGAAAGCGAGATCGCCGCCATGCTCGCGCGGCTGACGGTCGAATGGCGGGCGGCGCGGCCCCGCCAGCCGCTCTTCCTCTCCTCCACCACGGCGGACGACCTGGTCTCCGGCCTGAAGACCCGCCGCTTCGACCTGATCCTGCTCGACACCGACCACTACCCCGCCGAATTCGAGGGACAACTGATCGGCCGCTCGCAACTGGCGCTCGCCGGCCCGCGCTCGCTGGACGAGGCGGAGCGGCAGGATTTCGCGGCCCTGCTGCGGCGCTATCCCATCGCCGTGCCGAGCCCGCGAAGCGGCCTGCGCCAGATGACGGACCGCTTCCTTGAAGCGACGCTGACACCGGCAGAACGGTCACGCCTGACGCTGGTCGAGGTCGATTCCATCCCCGTCATCATCAATCTCGTGCTCCGCCACGGCCATCTCTCCGTGCTGCCGGAACATTCCGTCGCCAACATCAACCCGCCGCCGACGCTGCTGCCGCTTTATCCGGCCTATCAACAATCGCTGAGCCTCGTCTGGCCGCGTGATGCGCTCTCCCGGCAGGCAGCCGAAACGATGCTGCCTTTGCTCGCGAAGAGCTAACCCTTCGCCCCGGCCCGAAGCCGCCGCCGGGTCTCCGTCGGGCTTTCGTGATAATGCGCCCGGTAGCTGCGCGAGAAGGCGGAGGAGGAGTTGAAGCCGGTCAGCGCGGCGATGTCGGCGAACTCGGCTCTGGTCTCGATGACCTTTCGCCGGGCCGCATTGAGCCTGAGCGCCAGATAATGCTGGTGCGGCGCCACGCCCATCGATTCCTGGAACAGGTCCTGCAAATGCCGCGCGCTGATGCCGACGCGTTTGGCAAGCCGCGCCAGCGTCAGCGGCGCATCCACCGTCTCCTCCATCAGCCGCACCGCCTGGCTGACCCGCTGGTCGGCGACGCGCATATTGCCGAGCGCCGGCACCTGAAGCAGGCCGCCGGTGCGCTCGTGCTCGTAGATGAAGAGCCGCGACACTTCGAGCGCCAGCGAATAACCCTGCCGGCGACGGATGATCTCCAGCATCAGGTCGAGCGTCGGCAATGAGCCGCCCGTCGTGATGCGCTTGCCGTCGATGACATAGCGCTCACGCACCACGCCGATCTGCGGAAAGGCGGAGGCGAATTCCTCCATGTCCTCCCAGTGGATCGTCACCGAATGGCCGTCGAGCAGGCTTGCCTGCGCCAAGAGCCAGCTGCCCGATTCGATGCCGGCCATCATGCTGCGATAGCGCGCCGTCTGCGAAAGCTGGCGCCGCAACAGAGGCGTCGCACTCATCTGCCATTGATAGGAGGAAAGCACGAAAAGCGGCTGGGTCTCCTTTTCCGGCCGGAACAGGCCATCGACCGGCACGGGAATGCGGCTGCGCGTCTCGATCGGCTGGCCATCCGGCGAGAAGATGCGCCAGCAGTAAAGGTCCTGCCCGGAGATGCGGTTTGCCGCGCGCAAGGGCTCGATAACCGAGGCGACGAGGATGAGGTTGGTCTCGGGCAGAACGAGAATGTCGATGTCGAGTGTCTCGGAGGATGGATCCAGCATGGCGAAAGCATGCGTGTTCACCTCTCGAATTGTCAAGGATAGATCCGAAAAGTGAAAGCACTGCGCCTCCTCTTGGCTCGTAATGTCCCCCATAAGAATTCTGGGAGAGACCACATGCCCTTAGCCATGAACCGTGATGTCTTCATCACCTGCGCCGTCACCGGCTCCGGCGACACCGCCGGCAAATCGCCCCACGTGCCGCGCTCGCCCAAAGAGATCGCCGAATCGGCGATCGACGCCGCCAAGGCCGGTGCCGCCGTCGTGCACTGCCACGTCCGCGATCCGGAAACCGGCGCGCCGAGCCGCCGCAACGATCTCTACCGCGAAGTGACCGAGCGCATCCGCGACGCCGAGGTGGACGTGGTGCTGAACCTCACCGCCGGCATGGGCGGCGACATGATTTTCGGCAATACCGAACAGCCGCTGCCGCTGAACCCCAACGGCACGGACATGGTCGGCGCCACCGAGCGCGTCAGCCACGTCGCCGAATGCCTGCCGGAAATCTGCACGCTCGATTGCGGCACGATGAACTTTTCGCTCGGCGACTACGTGATGACCAACACGCCGTCCATGCTGCGCGCGATGGGCAGGATGATGACGGACCTCGGCGTGCGGCCGGAAATCGAGGCCTTCGACACCGGCCATCTGTGGTTCGCCAAGCAGCTCGTCGAGGAAGGCGTCATCGAAGACCCGGTTCTCATCCAGCTCTGCATGGGCATTCCGTGGGGCGCGCCCGACGACCTCAACACCTTCATGGCGATGGTCAACAACGTGCCGTCGTCCTGGACCTTCTCCGCCTTCTCGATCGGCCGCAACGCCATGGCCTATCCGGCCGCGTCCGTGCTTGCCGGCGGCAATGTCCGCGTCGGTCTTGAAGACAACCTCTATGTCGGCAAGGGCCAGCTCGCCACCAATGCGCAGCTCGTCGAAAAGGCCGTCAACGTCGTCGAAAGCATGGGCGCGCGTATCATCGGCCCGGCTGAAGTGCGCGAGAAGCTGAAACTGACGAAGCGGGCGCCGCGGGGCTGACGGGAACGAAGCGTTGAGGGGGGAAGGTGTCTACCCCCCTCTGCCCTGCCGGGCATCTCCCCCTCAAGGGGGGAGATCGGCAAGAAGCCGGCTCCCTGTCTCAACCGCGACGTTTGCAATGGGCAAGGCATTGCCCCATCCGATCTCCCCCCTTGAGGGGGAGATGCCCGGCAGGGCAGAGGGGGGTGCCGCATCTGAACATCAGGAATTATGAAGGCAGTATCCTTATGACCAAAATCAACAAGGCAGCCTGTATCGGCGGCGGTGTCATCGGCGGGGCCTGGGTCGCGCGTTTCGCGCTCGCCGGCATCGACGTCAATATTTTCGATCCGCATCCGGAAGCCGAGCGCATCATCGGCGAAGTGATGGCCAACGCCGAGCGCGCCTATGGCATGCTCACCATGGCGCCGCTGCCGCCGAAGGGCAAAATCACCTTCTGCAAAAGCTTGGAAGACGCCGTTCAAGACGCTGACTGGATTCAGGAAAGCGTGCCCGAGCGGCTGGAAATGAAGCGCGGCGTCATCACCCAGATCGACGCCGCCGCGAAACCCGACGCCCTGATCGGCTCCTCCACCTCCGGCCTGATGCCGACCGATCTCCAGCGCGACATGAAACACCCCGAACGCCTGTTCGTGGCGCATCCCTACAACCCCGTCTACCTGCTGCCGCTGGCCGAGCTCGTCGGCGGCGAGAAGACCAGCAAGGCGACGCTCGAAGCCGCCAAGGCGAAGCTCGCGCCGATCGGCATGAAGGGCGTGATCATCAAGAAGGAGATCGAGGCCTTCGTCGGCGATCGCCTGCTCGAAGCCGTCTGGCGCGAGGGCCTCTGGCTGATCAAGGACGACATCTGCGACACCGAGACGCTCGACGACGTGATCCGCTATTCGTTCGGCATCCGCTGGGCGCAGATGGGCATGTTCGAGACCTACCGCATCGCCGGCGGCGAAGCCGGCATGCGCCACTTCCTCGCCCAGTTCGGCCCCTGCCTCTCCTGGCCCTGGACCAAGCTCACCGACGTCGTCGATCTCAACGACGAACTGGTGGAAAAGATCGCCCGGCAGTCGGACGACCAGTCCGGCGCCCGCGGCATCCGCGATCTGGAGCGCATCCGCGACCAGAACCTCGTCGGCATCATGCATGCGCTGAAGGCCGGCGACGACGGCAAGGGCTGGGGTGCCGGCAAGCTGCTCGCCGAGTTCGAGGAACACCTCTGGTCGAAGGCCGGCAAAGCGAGGGTCGAAGTCTCCGCCGCCGAGCCGCTGCGCCTCGTCGACACCAAGGTCAACGCCGCCTGGGTCGATTACAACGGCCACATGACCGAGCACCGCTATCTCCAGCTCTTCGGCGATACGATGGATGCGCTGCTCAGGCTGATCGGTGTCGACTTCGCCTATGTCGAGGCCGGCCACAGCTACTACACGGTGGAAACCCACATCCGCCATCTCGGCGAGGCCAAGCTCGGCCAGGCGCTCTATACGACGCTCCAGCTTCTCTCCTCCGACAACAAGCGGCTGCACTTCTTCACCCGCATCCATGACGCGGCGACCGGCGATGTCATCGCGACCGCCGAGCAGATGGCGCTGCATGTCGACAGCAAGGCCGGCAAGAGCGTCGACGCTCCGGCGGACGTGCTGGCGAAGATTGCCGAGATTGCTGAAGCCCATGCCAGGCTGCCGGCGCCTGAGGGTGTCGGCCGGCATGTCGGGCAGAAGCATAAGTGACGGCGCGCGTTGCGTGACAAGAATACGGGGAGGATTTTTCCATGAATTTCGCATTGACCGACGAACAGCAGATGATCGTGGACACGGTCCGCTCCTTCGTCGAAACGGAAATCTATCCGCACGAAAACGAGGTCGAGCGCACCGGCCATGTGCCGCCGGAACTCGGCCGGGAAATCGCCCGCAAGTGCAAGGACATCGGCTTCTTCGGCTGCAACATGCCGGAAGAGGTCGGCGGCGCCGGCCTTGACCATGGCTCGTTCACCCTCGTCGAGCGCGAGCTTGGCCGCGGCTCCATGGCGCTCACCGTCTTCTTCGGCCGCCCCTCCGGCATCCTGATGGCCTGCAACGACGAGCAGCGCGAACGCTACCTGCTGCCCGCCGTCAGCGGCGAAAAGTTCGATGCGCTCGCTATGACCGAGCCGGATGCCGGCTCCGATGTGCGCGGCATGAAATGTTTCGCTCGACAGGACGGCGACGACTGGATCGTCAACGGCACGAAACACTTCATCAGCCACGCCAACATCGCCGATTTCGTCATCGTCTTCATCGCCACCGGCGAGGAAGACACGCCGCGCGGCAAGAAGAAGCTGATCACCTGCTTCCTCGTCGACCGCGGCACGCCCGGCTTCGAAATCCGCGACGGCTACGAGTCGGTCTCGCACCGCGGCTACAAGAACTGCATCCTGAATTTCGACGATTGCCGCTTGCCCTCCGCCCAGATCCTCGGCGAGGTGCACAAGGGCTTCGACATCGCCAACGACTGGCTGTACGCCACCCGCCTCACCGTCGCCGCCACCTCCGTCGGCCGGGCGCGGCGCGCCTTCGACTACGCGCTGAACTACGCCGCCGAGCGCAAGCAGTTCGGCAAGCCGATCGGCGCGAACCAGGGCGTCTCCTTCAAGCTCGCCGACATGATCACCGAGATCGACGCCGCCGACCTCCTGACGCTGTCGGCCGCCTGGCGCCTCGACCAGGGCCTGCCGTCGAACCGCGAGATCGCGTCGGCAAAGGTCTACGCCACGGAAATGCTCGCCCGCGTCACCGACGAGGCGATCCAGATTTTTGGTGGCATGGGCCTGATGGACGACCTGCCGCTCGCCCGCTTCTGGCGCGATGCGCGTGTGGAACGCATCTGGGACGGCACCTCGGAAATCCAGCGGCACATCATCAGCCGCGACCTGCTCCGGCCGCTGGGGGCGTGAGGATGGCAGGTTTTGCCCGTATTACCCCCCTCTGCCCTGCCGGGCATCTCCCCCTCAAGGGGGGAGATTGGCTAGAGGCGCGAACCTTGCTCAAATTGCAGCGCCAAAGAGGGGCTGGACGTCGCTCCATCCAATCTCCCCCCCTGAGGGGGAGATGCCCGGCAGGGCAGAGGGGGGTAGCCGCGTGGGAGATATCCCCATGACCCGCCCCCTCGACCGCCTCATCCGCCCGAAATCCATCGCCGTCTTCGGCGGCAAGGAGGCGCGCCGCGTCATCTTTCAGTGCGACAAGATGGGTTTTTCCGGCGAGATCTGGCCGGTGCATCCGCGCGAGGAGGAAATCCTCGGGCGCAAATGCTACCGCTCCGTCGCCGACCTGCCGGGCGCACCGGATGCCTCCTTCGTCGGCGTCAACCGCGAACTGACCATCAGCATCATCCGCGACCTCTCGGCGCGCGGCGCCGGCGGCGCGGTGTGTTACGCCTCCGGTTTCCGCGAGGCCGTCAGCGAGCTTGCCGATGGCGACGACCTGCAGAAGGCGCTGGTGGAAGCGGCCGGCGACATGCCGATCCTCGGGCCGAACTGCTACGGCTTCATCAACATGCTGGACGGCGCGCTGCTCTGGCCCGACCAGCACGGCATGCTGCGCATCGACAAGGGCGTCGCGGTCCTCACGCAGTCCTCCAACATCGCCTGCAACATCTCCATGCAGCAGCGCGGCCTGCCGCTCGCCTATATCCTGACCGCCGGCAACCAGGCGCAGACGGGCCTCGCCGACCTCGCCTGCGCCGTGCTGGAAGACCCCCGCGTCACCGCGGTCGGCCTGCATATCGAGGGTTTCGACAGCCTTGAATCGCTGGAGCGTCTTGCCTTGCGGTCCCGCGAGCTGAAGAAGCCGGTCGTGACGCTGAAGGTCGGTAAATCGGAGCAGGCGCAGCTCGCCACCGTCTCGCACACCGCCTCGCTCGCTGGCAACGATGCGGTCTCCTCCGCGCTGCTCGCCCGCCTCGGCATCGGCCGGGTCGAAACGCTGCCCGAACTGCTCGAAACGCTGAAACTGCTGCATGTCGCAGGTCCGCTTACAAATTACGACATCTCGTCGATGAGTTGCTCCGGCGGCGAGGCCTCGCTGATGGCGGATGCCGGGGTGAAGCGGAAGGTCAATTACCGCGAACTCAAGCCGGAACAACGCCAGCCGCTGCGCGAGACGCTCGGCCAGATGGTGACCATCTCCAACCCGCTTGACTACCACACCTTCGTCTGGGGCAACCGCGAGAAGCAGACCGCTGCCTTCTCGACCATGATGCAGGGCGGCTATGCGCTGAACCTCGTCGTGCTCGATTTCCCCCGCCTCGACCGCTGCGACGCCGCCGACTGGATCACCACCTGCCACGCCGTCATCGATGCGTCGAAGGCGACCGGAGCGAATGCCGGCATCGTCGCCAGCATGGGTGAAAACATGCCGGAAGCAACGGCCGAGATGCTGATGCAGAACGGCGTCGTGCCCTTCTACGGCATCGAGGAGGCGCTCGCCGCCGCCGAAGCCGCCGCCGGCATCGGCGAGACCTGGGCAAAACCCCTGCCCGCGCCGCTGCTGAAGACCGCGGCCGGCGAAGGCGAAGCCGTCACCCTCACCGAACATGAAGCCAAACAGGCCCTCGCCGCGCACGGCCTGCCGGTGCCGAAAGGCGTCACCGCCGAATCCGCTGAAGAGGCGGTCAGGGCCGCAGAAAGCCTCGGCTTCCCCGTCGTGCTCAAGGGCCTCGGTGTCGCGCACAAGACCGAGGCCGGCGCCGTGAAACTCAACCTCGCCAGCCGCGACGCCGTGTTCGATGCGGCCAACGCCATGGCGGGCGTCGCCTCCGGTTTCCTCGTCGAAAAGATGGTCGGAAAACCCGTTGCCGAACTCATCGTCGGCGCGATGCGCGATCCTGTCGCCGGTCCGGTCCTGACCATCGGTGCAGGCGGCATCCTCGTCGAACTGCTCGAAGATTCCGCCATCCTGACCTTGCCGACCGACGACAAGGCGATCCGCGAGGCCATCGCCGGGCTGAAGATTTCGAAGCTTTTGGACGGTTATCGCGGCGGTCCGAAGGGCGATATCGACGCTCTTGTCGCCGCCGTCGCATCAGCGGCATCCTATGTCGTTTCAAACGCTTCAATAATCGAAGAACTGGACGTTAATCCCGTAATGGTGCTGCAAGCCGGCGACGGTGTCGTCGCGGCCGACGCGCTGATCCGTCTAAGGAAAAACCCATGACCGGACCGATCCTGCAACGCCGCGAAGGCGGCATCCTGGAAGTCACGATCGATCGCCCGAAGGCCAACGCCATCGACCTCGTGACGAGCCGCCTCATGGGCAAGATCTTTGCCGATTTCCGCGACGACGACAGCTTGCGCGTCGCCATCATCACCGGCGCGGGGGAAAAATTCTTCTGTCCGGGATGGGACCTGAAAGCCGCGGCCGCGGGGGACGCGGTCGACGGCGATTACGGCGTCGGCGGCTTCGGCGGTTTGCAGGAGCTGCGTGATCTCAACAAGCCGGTCATATCAGCCGTCAACGGCATCTGCTGCGGCGGCGGGCTGGAAATCGCACTCTCGACCGACCTGATCCTCGCCGCCGAACACGCGACCTTCGCGCTGCCGGAAATCCGCTCCGGCACGGTGGCGGATGCCGCCTCGATCAAGCTGCCGAAGCGCATCCCCTACCATATCGCCATGGACATGCTTTTGACCGGCCGCTGGCTCGACGTTGAGGAGGCGCATCGCTGGGGTTTCGTCAACGAAATCCTGCCGGCAGACAAGCTTCTGGATCGGGCATGGGAGCTCGCCCGCCTGCTCGAAAGCGGCCCGCCGCTGGTCTATGCCGCCATCAAGGAAGTGGTGCGCGCCGCCGAAGGCGAGACGTTTCAGACGACCATGAACAAGATCACCCGCCGGCAGTTCAAGACGGTGGACATTCTCTATTCCAGCCAGGATCAGCTGGAAGGCGCACGCGCCTTCGCCGAAAAACGCGATCCCGTCTGGAAGGGACGATAGCGGCCGCGCCCCTGCATCGGGCGCGGCCTGCGACCTTCCATAAGCTTGGCTTGTGGAAGAACAAGATAAATTAGGGCGTTACAGACGCCCTGCATTTGCATAGCTTTATGGACCAAGGCCGCTGCTCGGCAGGAAGAGGAGGCTTCCGGGAGACGAGAACAGGCACCGCCACCGTCACAAAAGTCAGACGGGAGGTTGCCATGGAGGCCAAAAACAGAAATTCTGCCAATCACAATAACAATTGCCCACTTCAGGGCCAGCAAAGGGAACAGGGGAATGACTGACTACACCAAATACCTCACCAGCCAGGTCACGCTCGGCAAGATGAACCGCCGCGAATTCATGGGCCGTGCCGCTGCATTCGGCATCACGCTCGCCGTCGCCGGCACCATGTTCGACACCGCTGCCAAGGCGCAGGAGCCGAAGCGCGGCGGGGCTCTCAAGCTCGGCCTCGAAGGCGCTGCCGCGACCGATTCGAAGGACCCGGCAAAGGCGCTCTCGCAGTTCATGTTCGTCGTCGGCCGCAACTGGGGCGACATGCTCGTCGAATCCGAGCCGCTGACCGGCACGCCGGTGCCGGCGCTTGCCGAATCCTGGGAACCGTCCGCCGATGCATCGACCTGGACCTTCACCATCCGCAAGGGCGTGAAGTTCCACGACGGCAAGGAACTGACGGTCGACGACGTCATCAAGACCCTGCAGCGCCATACCGACGAGAAGTCGGAATCGGGTGCGCTCGGCGTCATGAAGTCGATCAAGGAAATCAAGGCCGACGGCGACAAGCTGGTGCTCGTGCTGACGGAAGGCAATGCCGACCTGCCGCTGCTTCTGACCGACTACCACCTCGTCATCCAGCCGAACGGCGGCCTCGACGATCCGAACGCCATGATCGGCACCGGCCCCTACAAGGTCACCAGCTTCGAAGCCGGCGTGCGCGCCACCTTCGAGCGCAACGCGGACGACTGGCGCCAGGACCGCGGCTTCGTCGATACGATCGAAATGATCGCGATGAACGACGCAACCGCCCGTATCGCAGCCCTTTCCTCCGGCCAGGTGCACTATATCAACCGCGTCGATCCGAAGACCGTCGACCTGTTGAAGCGTGCGCCGACCGTGGAAATCCTCTCCACTTCAGGCCGCGGCCACTACGTGTTCATCATGCATTGCAACACGGCGCCGTTCGACAACAACGACCTGCGCCTCGCCCTGAAATACGCGATGGACCGTGAGACGATGCTGGAGAAGGTGCTCGGCGGCTACGGCAAGGTCGGCAACGACTTTCCGATCAACGAGACCTATGCCCTCTTCCCGGAAGGCATCGAACAGCGCGCCTATGACCCGGACAAGGCGGCCTTCCACTACAAGAAGTCGGGCCACAGCGGCTCGGTCCTGCTGCGCACGTCCGATGTCGCCTTCCCGGGCGCCGTGGACGCTGCCGTTCTCTACCAGGAGAGCGCCAAGAAGGCCGGCATCGAGATCGAAGTGAAGCGCGAGCCCGGCGACGGCTACTGGTCGAACGTCTGGAACGTCCAGCCCTTCTCGACCTCCTACTGGGGCGGCCGTCCGACGCAGGACCAGATGTACTCGACCGCCTATCTCTCGAAGGCCGACTGGAACGACACGCGCTTCCTGCGCGAAGACTTCGACAAGATGGTGCTCGAGGCCCGCTCGGAACTCGACGAGGCCAAGCGCAAGGACATGTACCGCACCATGGCCATGATGGTGCGTGACGAGGGCGGCCTCATCCTGCCGATGTTCAACGACTTCGTGAACGCCTGCGGCAAGACCGTGAAGGGCTACGTGCACGATATCGGCAACGACATGTCGAACGGCTATGTCGCAACCCGCGTGTGGCTCGACGCCTGATGACCGGCGGCGGACCGGCGCACGGTCCGGAGCTGACAGCAACGACGACTGCGGGCGAAGCCCCGCAGTCTGTCGGCGTTGCCGGGTCGGTTGCGTCCACTGGAACCCCCTTCAACGACGGAAACCCTTCGTTCTGGGCGAAATTCAGCAAGAGCAGCCCCCTCGCTGCGCTCATCCTGCAACGCCTCGCCCTCAGCGTGGCGCTGCTCTTCGCCGTGTCCCTGATGATCTTCGGGGGCGTGGAAGCCCTGCCCGGCGACTTCGCCACGACCTATCTCGGCCAGTCCGCCACGCCGCAGGCGATCGAGAACATCCGCAAGGATCTCGGCCTCGACCAGCCGGCCACCACCCGCTACGTCAAATGGCTCGGCGGCGCCATCCAGGGTGATTTCGGCAATTCCTGGGCCTCGAAAAACTCGGTCAGCGAGCAGATCGGCAAGCGCCTCGGCAATTCGCTGTTCCTCGCCTTCTTCGCGGCCATCATCTCCGTGCCGCTCGCCGTCGGCCTCGGCATGCTGGCGGTGCAATATCGAAACCGGCTGCCCGACAAGATCATCAACGTCATCTCGCTTGCGGCGATCTCGTTGCCTGAATTCTTCGTCGGCTACCTGCTGATCCTGTTCTTCGCGGTGCAGATGGGCGTCGCGACCTTCCCCGCGACGGTCTATGAATCGATGACCATCGGCCAGCGCCTCTCCGCCATCGCACTGCCCACGGCAACGCTGGTGCTCGTCGTGCTCGCCCATATGATGCGCATGACCCGGGCCGCGATCCTCAACGTCATGTCGTCGGCCTATGTGGAGACGGCCGAACTCAAGGGCCTCGGCAGCCTTCGCGTCATCGCGAAACATGCGGCACCGAATGCGCTGGCGCCGGTCATCAACGTCATCGCGCTCAACCTCGCCTATCTCGTGGTCGGCGTCGTCGTCGTGGAAGTGGTCTTCGTCTATCCCGGCATGGGCCAGTACATGGTCGACGCCGTGACGGTGCGCGACATGCCGGTGGTGCAGGCCTGCGGCCTGATCTTCGCCGCCTTCTACATCTTCCTCAACATGTTCGCCGATATCCTTGCGATCATCGCGAACCCCAGATTGAGGCACCCGCGATGAGACTTTCCTCCATTCCCGTCAGCGCCTGGGTCGGCATATTGGGCATCGCGCTCTCCCTCTTCTGCGGCGTCTTCGCCCCCCTCATCGCCCCCTATGGCGAAAGCCAGATCGTCGGCTCCGTCTGGCAGCCGATGGGCGGCGATTACCTGCTCGGTACGGACAATCTCGGCCGCGACCTGTTCTCGCGGCTGATCTTCGGCGCCCGCACCACCATCTTCGTTGCGCTGGCGGCAACCGTGCTGTCCTTCTCGCTCGGCATGCTGCTCTCCTTCATCGCGGCGGTGACGGGCGGGTTGATCGACCAGGTCTTCTCGCGCTTCAACGACCTGATGATGGCGATCCCGACGCTGATCTTCGCGCTCGTCGTGCTCGCCGTGCTGCCGCAGCAGCTCTGGATCCTCATCCTCGTGATGGCGGTCCTCGACTCAACGCGCGTCTACCGTATCGGCCGCGCCGTGGCGCTCGACGTGGCCGTCATGGAGTTCGTCGAGGCGGCGCGTCTTCGCGGCGAAGGCACGGGCTGGATCATCTTCCGGGAGATCCTGCCCAACACGCTCTCGCCGCTCTTGGCCGAATTCGGCCTGCGCTTCGCCTTCTCCATCCTGTTCCTCTCCACCCTCTCCTTCCTCGGCCTCGGCATCCAGCCGCCGGCAGCGGACTGGGGCGGCATGGTGAAGGACAACAAGGACGGCATCATCTTCGGCATTTCGGCCGCCCTCATTCCGGGCGGTGCGATTGCGGGGCTCGCCATCTGCGTCAACCTCGTCGTCGACTGGCTGATGAAACGCACCTCGAGCCTCAAGGGAGGGCGCGGCGATGCCTGAATCTTTGCCTAAGAATGATCTGCTTTCCGTCAAGAACCTGAAGATCGAGGCCACGAGCTACCCGCCGGGCGAGCCGCCGCGCACCGTCACCCTCGTCGAGGGCGTGTCCTTCGACGTCGAAAAGGGCAAGGTGCTCGGTCTCATCGGCGAATCGGGCGCCGGCAAGTCGACGATCGGCCTCACCGCGCTTGCCTATGGGCGCGGCGGGGTGCGGATTACCGGCGGCGAGGTGCTGCTCAACGGGCAGGACCTGCTGAAGCTCGGCCCCAACGGCATCCGCAAGGTGCGCGGCGCAAAGGTCTGCTACGTCGCGCAATCCGCCGCAGCGGCTTTCAACCCCGCCCACCGGCTCGGCGAACAGGTGATCGAGGCCTCGCTGAAACACGGCATCATGAGCCGTGCGGACGCGGAAAAGCGCGCGCTCTACCTGTTCAAGGTGCTCGGCCTGCCGAACCCCGAAACCTTCGGCCAGCGCTACCCGCACCAGGTCTCGGGTGGCCAGCTCCAGCGCGCCATGACCGCCATGGCGCTCTGCCCCAATCCCGAACTCATCGTCTTCGACGAGCCGACCACCGCGCTCGACGTGACGACCCAGATCGACGTGCTTGCCGCCATCAAGCACGCTATCGAGGAGACGCATACGGCAGCACTCTACATCACCCACGACCTTGCGGTCGTGGCGCAGATCACGGATGACATCCTCGTGCTCCGGCACGGCAAGATGGTGGAATACGGCTCGGTGAAGCAGATCATCGAGGCGCCGACGCAGGACTATACCCGCGCGCTGGTCAACGTGCGCGGCACCAAGCGCGAAGAGGCGCCCGACCAGTCGGACACGCTTTTGAAGGTGGAGAATATCACGGCCGGCTATTCCAACGGCTTCAAGGTGCTGCAGAACGTTTCCCTGCACCTGCCGAAGGGCCAGACGCTGGCGGTGGTGGGCGAATCGGGCTCGGGAAAATCCACCCTTGCCCGCGTCATCACCGGCCTGCTGCCGCCGCAGGAGGGCACGATCAGCTTCGACGGCAAACCCTTGCCGAAGGCACTGAAGGGCCGGTCGAACGACGAGCTGCGCCGCGTCCAGATGATCTACCAGATGGCCGACACGGCGATGAACCCGCGCCAGACGGTGCGCGACATCGTCGGCCGTCCGCTCACCTTCTACTATGGCATGCGCGGCGCCAGGAAGACCGAGCGGGTGAAGGAACTGCTGGAGCAGATCGAAATGGGCGGCCGCTTCGCCGACCGTTATCCGGCAGAACTCTCCGGCGGCCAGAAGCAGCGCGTGGCGATCGCGCGTGCACTTGCGGCCCAGCCGGAACTGATCCTCTGCGACGAACCGACCTCCGCCCTCGACCCGCTGGTGGCCGAAGGCATCCTGAAGCTGCTCTTGAAACTCCAGGACGAGACCCACGTCTCCTACATGTTCATCACCCACGACATCGCCATCGTGCGCGCGATTGCCGACAGCGTGGCCGTGATGCACCGGGGAAAACTCGTCCGCTTCGGCCCGAAATCGAAGGTGCTCTCGCCGCCCTTCGACGACTACACCGACCTGCTGCTGAAATCGGTTCCCGAAATGGAAATCGGCTGGCTGGAGAAGGTGCTGACGACCCGCCGCATGGAAAGCGCCGGCAACTGAACAAAGCGGGCGGGTGACTTTGTCACCCGCCACTGACGCCTGTCAAAAGCCCGAAAACCTCTCCTCCGTCATCCTCGGGCTTGACCCGAGGACCCATCACTCGACGCAAAGAGTGGATCCTCGGGTCAAGCCCGAGGATGACGGAGAGGATGGGGTTGGCCTTGCCAACAAACTCCGGTGGGCTTCAATCCCTCAATTCTGCGTGCAGGTCACATCCCCGAGCCGGCTGGCGGATCCGCCTTCGACGCTCACCGTCTCATCGCCCCGCGCCGTGCAGTTACCCTTCTCGCCGACGCCCGAGCGGAACTTCACCATGGGCTGGCCCTCGATCATGACGCTCGACACGATCTCGTAGAGCTCCGGCGGGCAGTTCACCACGTCGGACAGGCGAAGCGCCGGCGCGCCGCCGATGAAGACGCTTTTTGAGCCGGAGAGCGCGCAGGCCGGAATGGGCACCGCCGCATCCTCGGCAAAGGACAGCGACGGCCCCGCCGCAAACATCCCGAACGCCAGGGCGACACCGGCAAACCGCAGAACCTTCATCATGCTTCTCCCTTTTCACGCGCCGCACGGGACAAGGCCCGCAAGGTTTCGAGCGCCCGTTCGGCATCCCGCTCCGGCACGAATATATGGTCGTGATGGTAGCCGGCAACCACGTTGGCGCTGATGCCGTCCACGGTCAACGCCGTGGCGAAGGCCGCCGTCAGGCCGACGGCCTCCAGCGAGGAATGCACGGTTAGCGTGATCATCCGCATCGGCGGGCTGGCGGCAAGGCCTTCGGCAGAATCTGCCGGCAGGATCAGCGTGATGCCCTCCTCCTCCCGAAAAAGCCCGATCGGCCCGCGCGACAGATGCGCCGCAAGCGCGCCGGCCGGCACGCTGGCATAGACGAAGCTGCCCTCCACCAGCGCGGGCTCCATGGTGGCGAGCAGCACGTCGAGATCGGCAACGGCGCTCATGGCTGTACCATCCTGCGCACGGCATCGCACAGCGCCGCAAAACCGGCCTTCGCCCCCTCGCTCATGAAGCGCGCCCGGAGCCAGGCATGGATCATCTGCTTCTCCTCACGAAATTCCACCGGCACACCGGTGAGCACGAGGCGCGCCGCGTAGGCCCGCGCATCGTCGCGCAACGGATCGAAAAAAGCGCCGGTGATGAAGGCGGGCGGCAGGCCGGCCAGGTTTTCCGACCGGAGCGGAAAGGCGTGCACGTCATCCTCCGGCGCCTTGTAGATCTCGCGGTAATATCCGACATCGGCCGTCGAAAGCCCCGGCGCCTCGGCCATCTCCGCATAGGAGCCCGACACGAGATCGCCGCCGAGGCCCGGATAGATCAGCGCCTGCCCGACAATGCCCTTCAGCCCCTCGTCGCGCGCCCGCAATACGATGCCGGCCGCAAGATTGCCGCCCGCGCTGTCGCCGATGACGACGACGGGATGCGGCTCCCGCAGCAGGTCGATCAGCACGGCCCAGCAATCGTCGAAGGCGGCGGGCCAGATGTGTTCCGGCGAAAGCCGGTAATCGACGGAGACGAGCTCGGCCCCCGCCGCCTCGGAAATCGCCGCGCAGATCGCATCATGGCTCTCGAGCGAGCCGACGACGAAACCGCCACCGTGAATGTAGAACAGCCGCGTCTCGGTCGACACCGTGGCCGGCCGGTAGCGGCGGACCGGGATACGCTTCGCGACAAGCCCGTCGGCCTTGACCATGCCCGCCGGTGCCGGCGCATCGAAGACGGCGCAAAGCGCATCGTACCAGGCGCGCTGCTGGGTGATATCCGCGTCGACGGCATCGGCTGGATAAAAATCCTCGCAGCGTTTGTGAAAGGCGAGAATGCCCGCTTCGCTGGGCATGGGACGTCCGGTCATGGCAACTCCTCGTCGATTGCCGGCATCATAACCAGGATACGCAACAAGACCTGTCGCGTCAGCGGCTTTCCCAAGGAATTTTCGCCGCTTGCCTCGCCCGACCCGGCCATATTAACTGCCGCCATGGCATTCACCTTCCGGCAATTGCAATATTTCGTCGCCGTCGCGGAACAGGGTTCGGTGACGCGCGCGGCGCAAAACCTCTCGATTTCGCAATCCTCGATCACCGAGGCGATCAAGGAACTCGAATCCGATCTCGGCGTCGAACTGTTCGATCGCCACCCCCGCGGCCTGACCACGACGCATAACGGCCACCAGTTCCTCCGCCACGCGACAAAGATCCTGTCCAATGTCTCGGATGCCCGCCGCTCCTTCTCCGACAACCGCACGGCCGAAAAAGGCCAGCTCAATCTCGGCGTCACCTCGCTCGTCGCCGGCTACGTGCTTTCGGACCTGCTCTCGCGCTACCGCCGCGCCTTTCCCGGCATCGATGTCAGCGCCATCGAGGACAACGGCTCCTATCTCGAGCACCTGCTGGTCGGCGGCGAGCTTGACGTCGCGGTCATGGTCATCTCGAACCTGCGCGACCGCATGGCGCTCCAGGCGGAAATCATCGAGACCTCGCCCTATCGGCTCTGGCTGCCGATCGGCCATCCCCTCGTCTCCGCCGATATCATCTCCGTCAGCGATATCGCCAAGGAACCGCTGATCATGCTGACGGTCGACGAAATCGAGGAGAACACCGGCAAGCTCCTTTCGGCGCTCGGCGCCCGCCCGCACGTCGCTTTCCGCACGCGCTCGGTCGAAGCCGTGCGCAGCCTCGTCGCCACCGGCGCCGGCATCGCGCTCTTGCCCGACCTCGTTTACCGCCCCTGGTCGCTGGAAGGCGACCGCATCGAAAGCCGCGACGTTTCCGGCGCGCTGCCGGTGGTGCAGGTCGGCATGGTCTGGCGCAAGGGCTCCAGCCTGCCGCAGGCGGCGCGGGATTTCGTCGGGCTGGCGGAAGCTCTGCGCAGCGGGCGGGGGAGATAATATCTCCGGTTTCGGAATTTCCGATAGCGACATTCTGATTTATGGATTTGCGAAAGCGGCGAAATCGCGGCACCTTTTCTTTCGGGAACAATACCGCAGACAAGCGGATCACACCGGGAGACTGACATGAAGCGAATCCTGCATTCCTGCACCGCGCTCACCCTTTCGCTCGCCTTCACCGCATCCGCCCTCGCCCAGGAGCCGCTGAAGGAGCTTGGCGCCGGCGAAGGCGAGGTGTCCATCGTCGCCTGGGCCGGCTATATCGAGCGCGGCGAGACGGACAAGAACTACGACTGGGTCACCGAATTCGAAAAGAAGACGAGTTGCAAGGTCTCGGTGAAGACCGCGGCGACGTCGGATGAAATGGTCGCGCTGATGAACGAAGGCGGCTTCGACCTCGTCACCGCCTCGGGCGACGCGTCGCTGCGCCTCGTTGCGGGCAAGCGCATCCAGCCGATCAACACCGACCTCATCCCCAGTTGGAAGACCATCGACGAGCGCCTGCAGAACGCGCCGTGGCACACGGTCAACGGCGTGCACTACGGCACCCCCTATCTCTGGGGCCCGAACGTGCTGATGTACAACACCGATGCCTTCAAGGACGAGGCGCCGAAGAGCTGGAACGTCGTCTTCGAGGAAATGACCCTGCCCGACGGCAAGTCGAACAAGGGCCGCGTGCAGGCCTATGACGGCCCGATCCACATTGCCGACGCCGCGCAATACCTGATGGCGCACAAGCCGGACCTCGGCATCAAGGATCCCTACGAGCTCAACGAAGACCAGTACAAGGCCGCCCTCGACCTGCTGCGCGTCCAGCGCACGCTGGTCGGCCGCTACTGGCACGATGCGATGATCCAGATCGACGACTTCAAGAACGAAGGCGTCGTGGCGTCCGGTTCCTGGCCGTTCCAGGTCAACCTGATGCAGGCGGAAAAGCAGAAGATCGCCTCGACCTTCCCGGAAGAGGGCGTCACCGGCTGGTCGGACACGACCATGCTGCATGCCGAAAGCCAGCATCCGAACTGCGCCTATATGTGGATGGAACATTCGCTCTCCGCCAAGGTGCAGGGTGACGCCGCCGCCTGGTTCGGCGCCGTGCCTTCGGTTCCGGCCGCCTGCAAGGGCAATGCGCTGCTGACGGACGAAGGCTGCAAGACCAACGGCTTCGAGAACTTCGAGAAGATCCACTTCTGGCGCACGCCGGTCGCCAAGTGCGAAAGCCAAAGCGAGTGCGTGCCCTACCACCGCTGGGTCTCCGACTATATCGGCGTGATCGGCGGACGTTGATCCCTACCTCCCCCTTGAGGGGGGAGGTCGCGCGAATGCGCGGGTGGGGGTGACACGCCTCAGCGATATCCGGTGGTCACCCCACCCCGGCCCTACGGGCCGACCCTCCCCCTCAAGGGGAGGGTAACAATCCCGCTTGGCTGAAGAGTGCCAGGCCTGAAACACCCGGAGCCCCCATGACCGCTGTCCTGTTCCAGCAAGTCTCCCGCCATTTCGGTGCCGTGCGCGCCGTCGACAGCGTCGACCTCGCCGTCGCCGAGGGCGAGTTCTTCGCCATGCTGGGGCCGTCGGGGTCCGGCAAGACGACGTGCCTGCGCCTGATGGCCGGCTTCGAGCAGCCGACCGCCGGCCATATCGAGATTTTCGGCGAGACGGCGGAGGGCGTGCCGCCCTACCGGCGCAACGTCAACACAGTGTTCCAGGACTATGCGCTCTTCCCGCATCTCTCGATCCTCGAAAACGTCGCCTACGGGCTGATGGTCAAGGGTGTCGCCAAGGCGGAACGGCTGAAAGCGGCGGAAGAGGCGCTCGCCATGGTGAAGCTGCCCGGCTACGGCACGCGCCGGCCCGGCCAGCTTTCCGGCGGCCAGCGGCAGCGCGTGGCGCTCGCCCGCGCGCTGGTCAACCGTCCGCGTGTGCTGCTGCTCGACGAACCGCTCGGCGCGCTGGACCTGAAACTGCGCGAGCAGATGCAGGAAGAGCTGAAGTCGTTGCAGAAATCGCTCGGCATCACCTTCATCTTCGTCACCCACGACCAGGGCGAAGCGCTGTCGATGGCCGACCGCATCGCCGTCTTCAACGACGGCAGGATCCAGCAGCTCGGCACGCCGGAAGAGGTCTACAAGCGGCCGAAGACGCGCTTCGTCGCCGATTTCGTCGGCTCCTCGAACGTGCTGCCGCCGGAATTCGTCGCAAGCCTCGGCTTCGGGCAGGCGCATGCGAGCCTCAGGCCGGAGGCCATCTCGCTTGGCGATGGACCCGGCCGCAGGCAGTTCGCAGGCCGCGTCGTCGCGGCGAGTTTCCTGGGGGCTTCCAACCGCGTGACGGTGGAAACGGCCGGCACGCGGGTCGCCGCGATGGTCCCGGCCTCCATTGCCGTGCCTGCGGCAGGGGAAACCGTCACCCTCTCCTTCCTGCCCGAAGACCTGCACCAGATGGACGACGCCCGATGAGCATCGCCCCAATCAGCAGCGTCACGGACACCTCCATCCTCGAACGCCGCGCGAGCCCGTCAGGCCGGCTGTCGGACTTCTTCTGGCGCAAGCCGAAGATTTTCCTGCTCCTCATGCTGACGCCGCCGCTGCTCTGGCTCGGCATCATCTATCTGGGCTCGCTGCTGGCGCTGCTCCTGCAGAGCTTCTTCTCGATCGACGACTTTTCGGGGCTGATCAACTACGAGTTCACGCTCGCCACCTACAAGCAGCTGCTCATCCCGTCGAATTTCGACATCATTCTGCGCACCGTCGTCATGGCCGTGCTGGTGACGCTGGCCTCCGCCGTGATCGCCTTCCCGATCGCCTATTATGCGGCGCGCTATGCCAGGGGAAAGTGGAAGGTCATCTTCTATCTCGGCGTCATGCTGCCGCTCTGGTCGAGCTATCTGGTAAAAATCTACGCCTGGAAGCTGATCCTCGCCAAGGAAGGCATCGTCACCTGGGCGCTTGCCAAGCTCAATCTGCTCTGGGTGCTGGACGCCTGGCTGGCGCTGCCGGTCGTCGGCGGCACGTCGCTGTCGATCAGCTACACCGGCACGTTCATCGTCTTCATCTATGTCTGGATGCCCTTCATGATCCTGCCGATCCAGGCCGCGCTGGAGCGCGTGCAGGGCAACCTGATCGAAGCCTCCGCCGACCTCGGTGGCCGCCCGGCGCAGACCTTCCGCTATGTGCTCTTCCCGCTGGCACTGCCCGGCATCATCGCCGGCTCGATCTTCACCTTCTCGCTGACCTTGGGCGACTACATCATCCCGCAGATCATCGGCTCGTCACGGCTGTTCATCGGCCAGGCGGTCTATGCCCAGCAGGGCACGGCCGGCAACATCCCGCTTGCCGCCGCCTTCACCGTCGTGCCGATCGTCATCATGGGCCTCTATCTCTGGATGGCCAAGCGACAGGGAGCCTTCGATGCGCTCTGACCGGAACACCTCCGCGCCGCTGGGCCTGAAGATCGCCGCCGGTGCCGGCCTCGCCTTCCTGCACCTGCCGATCCTACTGATCTTCCTCTATGCCTTCACCACGGAGGAGAAGAGCTACCAGTTCCCGCCGCCGGGTTATACGCTGCAATGGTTCGCGGTCACCTGGAACCGGCCGGACGTCTGGCAGGCCATGGGTCTCTCCGTGCGCGTCGCTGCGATCTCTACAACGATCGCCCTGGTGCTCGGCACGCTGTGCGCGGCCGCCGTTTCCCGCACGAAGTTCTTCGGCCGGGAGACCATTTCGCTGCTCGTCATCCTGCCGATCGCGCTTCCCGGCATCATCACCGGCATCGCGCTGCGCTCGGCCTTCTCCTTTGCGGAAATCCCCTTCTCGTTCTGGACCATCGTGCTCGGCCACGCGACGTTCTGCGTCGTGGTCGTCTACAACAATGCGGTCGCCCGCTTCCGGCGCGTCTCGGGCTCGCTGATCGAGGCGTCGATGGACCTCGGCGCCGATGGCTTCCAGACGTTCCGCTACATCATCCTGCCGAATATAGGCACGGCCCTTCTTGCCGGCGGCATGCTCGCCTTCGCACTCTCCTTCGACGAGGTGATCGTGACGACATTCACCGCCGGCCAGCAATCGACCCTGCCGATCTGGATGCTGGAGGAGCTCGTGCGCCCGCGCCAGCGGCCGGTGACGAATGTCGTCGCCATGGTCGTCGTACTGCTGACCTTCCTGCCGATCCTCGGCGCCTACTACCTCACCCGCGACGGCGACCAGGTCGCCGGCGGCGGCAAATGACGACACAAGGGAGAACATCGATGGACACCCAAATGCTGATCGGCGCGCGCTTCGAGGCCGGCACGGAAGTCGAGGAGCACATCCTGAACCCGAAGACCGGCGCCAAGATCGTCGACCTGCCGGAAGCCTCCTACGCGCAGATCGACGCCGCGGTGGACGCCGCCGAAAAGGCCTTCGTCTCCTGGGCCACCACCACGCCCGCCGAACGCTCCGGCTACCTCTTGAGGATCGCCGACGCGATCGAGAAGGATGCCGACGCCTTCGCAGCTCTGGAATCGCTGAATTGCGGCAAGCCGATCAACGCGGCGCGCAATGACGAACTGCCCGCGATCGTCGATTGCTGGCGCTTCTTCGCCGGCGCCATCCGCTCGCTCAATGCACCGGTCGCCGCCGAATACCTGCCCGGCTTCACCTCCATGGTGCGCCGCGACCCGATCGGCATCGTCGGCTCGATCGCGCCATGGAACTACCCGCTGATGATGATGGCGTGGAAGCTGGCGCCTGCCATTGCCGGCGGCAACACGGTGGTCTTCAAGCCCTCCGAGCAGACGCCGCTGACGGCGCTGAAGATGGCGAAGCTCTTGGCCGACATCCTGCCGGAGGGCGTCGTCAACATCGTGCTCGGCCGCGGCGAGACGGTCGGCAATGCGCTGATCAACCATCCGAAGATCAACATGGTGTCTATCACCGGCGATGTCGCGACCGGCAAGAAGGTGCTGGCGGCGGCGGCAAAGACCGTCAAGCGCACCCACCTGGAACTCGGCGGCAAGGCCCCCGTCGTCGTCTTCGACGATGCGGACCTTGAGGCCGTCGTCGCGGGCATCCGCGCCTTCGGCTATTACAATGCCGGCCAGGACTGCACGGCCGCCTGCCGCATCTATGCGCAGGACGGCATCTACGAAAAGCTCGTCGCCGACCTCTCCGCCGCCGTCTCGACCATCAAATACAACGACCCGGACGACTCGCTGAACGAGATCGGCCCGCTGATCTCGAAACGCCAGCGCGACCGCGTGGCGAGCTTCGTCGAGCGCGCCTCCGAACTCAAACATGTCGAGATCACCACAGGCGGCCGCGCGGGCAGCGCCGAGGGCTATTTCTTCCAGCCGACGGTGGTGGCCGGCGCCACGCAGGATGACGAGATCGTGCGGCGCGAAGTGTTCGGCCCCGTCGTCTCCGTCACCCGCTTTTCCGAGGCCGACCAGGCGGTTGCCTGGGCGAACGACAGCGACTACGGCCTCGCCTCCTCCGTCTGGACGAAGGACATCGGTAAGGCGATGAAGGCCGCCGCCCGCCTGCAATATGGCTGCACCTGGATCAACACGCATTTCATGCTGACGACCGAAATGCCGCATGGCGGCGTCAAGCAATCGGGCTACGGCAAGGACATGTCGATCTATGCGCTGGAGGACTACACCGCCGTGCGCCACGTCATGATCAGCCACGGCTGACGGAAACTTTTGGCCGCTCCGGCGGTTCCGCTCTCGGGATGTGATGTCCCGGGAGAACGGCATGAGGATTTTGTCCCGCACCGCGACTGCAATTGCCGCCCTGATCGGCGCGCTAACCTTCTCGCAGGCGCCGGAATTTGCGCAGCAATACCAGCAGCGCCTCGGCGGCGCGCTCGATGAACTGCGCATCATCGTCGCCGATTTCGACCGCGACGCCACGCTCGCCGGCATCGACCGTAGACAGGCGCTCGCCATTTATGACGGCGCCGGTGAACCCTTCCTGCGCAATCGCGGCCAGTCGATGCGCCGCACCCTCACCCGCTTCGAGACGATCGCCCGCCAATCCGCCGGCATGGCCCAAACCTCGCCCTTCGCAAAACCCTTCGCGCTCCTGCACAATGCCGACGACATGATCCTCACCAATGCCTGGCGGGATTTCCAGCCGGCCGTTCCCGTAACGCCCGCCGGCCTGCTCTGGGCGGCGACCGGCGCGGGCCTCGGCTGGGGGCTAGTGGGCGTGGCGAGAATGCTGCGCCGCGTTCGCCGCCATCGCCCTGTCCCGGCTGATCAACTCACCTGACCGGGAACTTTTTTTGCCCTCGCGCGTCCTTCTGTCCATACATCTGGAGACACCGCCATGCTGAAATGGGCACTGATTTTCCTCGTCATCTCGCTGATCGCCGGCTTCCTCGGCTTCTCCGGCGTATCGGCAGCGACAGCCACGATCGCCAAGATCCTGTTCGCGATCGCCATCGTCATCTTCTTGATTTTCCTCGTGCTTGCACTGATGGCCGGCAGCCTCGCCTTCTGAGTGCAATTCATCCCCAGCCTGTGTTGCGCTCCGGCAACACAGGCTGAATCATGACTGTTCCAGTCATATAATTTGTTGCAGCGATCTGAATCCTGATAAAAACGGTCATCTTATTGATCCGCTTCGTCAGAAAGACCCCGCATGCACAAGCCTTCCCGCACGATGTTCCGCCTGGCGCTCGCCGGCACGTCCCTCCTCACGCTCGCCACGGTCGCCCTTGCGCAGGACCAGGCAGCGACGGTACAGGGCGGCGCGACCGTTCTCGAAGACATCGTCGTGGATGGCGGCAGCGGCGGCGTCATCACCGCGGATGGTTATGTCGGCAAGAGCAGCGCCACGGGCGCCAAGGTCGATACACCCTTCATCCAGACCCCCCAATCGATCTCCTCGGTCACGCAGCAACAGCTCGAAGACCGCAACCCGCAGACCCTGCTCGACACGCTCGCCTACACGCCCGGCACCCGTGTCGGCGGCTACGGCTTCGACCCGCGGTTCGACTCGTTCACCGTGCGCGGCTTCGACGTGACCTATACCGGCGTCTTCCGCGACAACCTGCGCCGGCCGGGCGCCGGCTCCTCGCTGTTCAAGACCGAGCCCTACGGCCTCGAAGGCGTGTCCATCCTGCGCGGTCCCTCCTCCGCGCTCTACGGCGCCTCCGGTGCCGGCGGCCTCTACAACCTCATCAGCAAGCGCCCAACGGAAGAGGCGCTGCGCGAGGTGCAGGTGCAGTACGGCAGCCACGATCGCTACCAGGGCCAGTTCGACCTTTCCGGCCCGATCAACGACGAAGACCCCTTCTACTACCGCCTGACGGGCCTCATGCGCAGCGCCGACACCGAGCAGGTCGGCGTTCCCGACGACCGCGCCTATATCGCGCCGGCCTTCACCTGGAAGCCGGACGAGGACACGCGCCTCACCATCCTCGGCGAATATTCGCGCACCAAGACGGGCGGCACGGCGGCCTATTATTATGACCCGGCCACCGGCAAGGTCAGCGATTTCTTCGCCGGCAACCCGGCCTATAACGATTCCATCCAGAACCAGGGCCGCGTTGGCTACGAGTTCGAGCGCCGCCTGAACGAGACCTTCACCTTCCGGCAGAACGCGCGTGCCTCGTGGCTCAATGTCGACGCCGACTGGGCCTTCGCCTCCCAGCCGAACGCCGCCGACCCGACGCTGCTCGACAGCAGCGCCGGCACGTTCGAGGAGTGGCTGAACACCTACACGATCGACAACCAGCTCGAAGCCAAGTTCGAGACCGGCGCGCTGGAACACACGCTGCTCACCGGCGTCGACTTCACCAAGGTCTACTGGAAGTCGCTGAACGGCTATGGCGTCTCGCCGCCGCTCGACATCAACGACCCGACGCGCGGCCGCCCGGTCGATCCGATCGCCTTCCAGACGAAGAGCGTGCAGGACCAGTTGATCACCGGTCTCTACATGCAGGACCAGATCCGCTACGACGCGCTGACCTTCACGCTCGGCGGCCGCTACGACTGGGTCTCCACCGACACCGACAACACGGACCTCGCCTCCGGCGCCCTCGACACGATCAGCCAGAAGGACCGCGCCTTCACCTGGCGCGCCGGCGTGACCTACGAGACCGAATGGGGCATCACGCCCTATGCCAGCTACTCGACCGCGTTTTCGCCCAATGCCGGCGTGAACATGGCGACCGGCAACCCCTTCAAGCCGACCGAGAGCGAACAGCAGGAAGTGGGCGTGAAGTATCTGCTGCCGGACAGCAACACGCTCATCACCGCCGCGCTCTTCAACATCGACCAGACGAACGGCCTCTATTACGAAGTCGTCGACCTGCCGACCGGCCCGGCCAACATCCAGGTGCAGCGCGGCAAGCTGCGCTCGCGCGGCCTCGAACTCGAAGCCTCCACCAGCCTCGACAACGGCCTGTCGCTGATCGCCTCCTACACTTACACGCAGGCGAAGATCATCGACGGCCCGGCCGGCACCGTCGGCAACGACGTCTCCTCCATCCCGCGCCACATGGCCGCGATCTGGGCGCATTACGACATGCCGGAAGACGGCGCGCTCGCCGGCCTCGGTCTTGGCGCGGGCGTGCGCTTCACCGGGTCGAGCTACGGCAGCGACGAAAATGTCTCGAAGAACGCTTCGCGCGCCTTCGTCGACGCGTCGATCGACTACGATTTCGCCGCGATCGACAAGGACTTCAAGGGCCTGAAGCTGCAGGTCAACGCGACGAACCTGTTCGATCGTCAGGATGCCGTGTGCTCGGCCGGTTATTGCTACCGCGACCAGGGCCGCACGGTCATCGGCAGCCTGAAATATTCCTGGTAAGCCCTTGACCAACCTTTCCTCCCAGGACGGCGAAACCGCTTTCAGACCCCAGGGCCTGAAGGCGGTCTTTACCGGCGAGCACGCCTGGTGCAGCGAGAAGATGATGCTCTCGTCGGACCTCGACGGCGCCGTGCCGCTCGGCGATTTCCTGGCCGGGGACGGCTTTTCGCAGACGCTCGATCGCTATGCCGAAGTCCACGGCGGCGCGGACCGGCGCGCCGTCGCTTCCTTCTGGTCGCTCTACTATTTTTCCGCCCTGACCATCCCCTATGTCGTCGCGCGCCGGGCGGAGATCACGCCGCCCATCGCGCTCGACGAGATGACCATCGCAATCGGCGAGGACGGCCTGCCGCGCGCCTTCGGCCTGCCGCACGAGGGCGATTGGAGCGAAAGCAAGGACCTCGTCGACGTCATCACGCCGCTGGTCGATTGCCACCTCGCCCGCGCCGTCGCGCTGTTCAAGGAAAAGACCGGCATCGCGCCGAAACTCGCCTGGAACAATGCGGCCGTCTATATCGACTATGCCTTCAACACGACGGACCGGTCGCCCGCCGACGGCGACGACCATTGGCCGTCCCGTCCCCTCTTCGATCGCCCGCAACTGGCCAATGGCAGCCGCAACCCCTTCCACGGCTGCCTGCGCCATGAGATGGAAGAAGGCGCCGTACACTGTCGCCGAAAAGTCTGCTGCCTGCGCTACATGCTGCCCGGCATTCCCGGCTGCGGCGAACTCTGCGCCCTGCCGGAACTGAGAAAACAATGATCATGCGCCTCCTCGCCCTCGCCGCCTTCCTCATCCTCGCCGCGCTGCCGGCCCGCGCCGAGGTGCAGTACCCGCTGACCGTGACGGACGCGATCGGCCGCGAGGTCACCATTCCGGCCGAGCCCAAGGCCGTGCTGCTCGGCAGCGGCTTCAACCTGGTGGCGCTGTCGCTCGTGCATCCCGATCCGGTGAGCATCCTTGCCGGCTGGGCAAGCGACATGAAGGGCGACAACCCGGAAATCTATGCGCGCTTCAAGGACAGGTTCCCGAAGATCGAGGATGTGCCGATCATCGGCGACGGCATCACCATGTCCTTCGAAGCGACGCTGTCGCTCAAGGCCGACCTCGCCATCCTCGCCAACTGGCAGGCCGATACCGAACTCGGCAAGCAGGCGATCGGTTATCTGGAACAGACCGGCGTGCCCGTCGTCGTCGTCGATTTCAACAGCGACGCACTGAACAACACCGCCGGCAACATGCGCCTGCTCGGCCAGGTGATGAACCGCGAGGAGCAGGCGGATGCGTTTGCCGACTTCTACGAGGCGCGCGTCAAACGCATCCGCGACCGGGTGGCCGAACACGGGGAACCCGGCCCGACCGTGCTGATGGACGCCTTCCCGAACCCGGAAAAGTGCTGCTTCGCCTATGGCACCGGCGGGCTCGGCGCCTTCATCGCCATCACCGGCAGCCGCAACATCGCCGAAAGCCTGCCGGCGCAGGGCGGCATCATCAGCTCGGAATTCCTCGTCGCGGCCGAACCGGACGTCTATATCGCCACCGCCTCGCCGGGCGGCACCTACAGCGCCTTCTCCATCGGCCCCGGCGTCGATCCGAACGATGCACGCGAGACGCTGGCACGCGCCGTTTCCAGCCCCTTCCTCACCAATCTGAAGGCGGTGAAGGACGGGCGCGTGCACGGGCTGTGGAATTTCTTCAACGCCGTGCCGCTCAATATCCTCGCGGCCGAAGCCTTCGCGCACTGGCTGCGTCCCGAGATTTTCGGCGATATCGACCCGGATGCGACGATGAAAGAGATCAACGAGCGCTTCGCCGCCGTGCCCTTCGACGGCGCTTATTGGATCAGTCTCAAGTCAAAGTGACGAGCACGGCCTTTCGACGGGCTGCCGCGCACGCTATATGATGCCCAGGAGGACCTGAATGATCTGGGCATTCGCAGTCGCAGCGGCGGCAATTTTATATCTCGCACTGCGCTTCCGGCGCTTTCAGAGCTGGGTCGAACCCGCACTCACCATCGTGGTGGCCATCGGCCTTGCCGCGGCACTGCTCATCTGGTTCGTGGAAGACCGCGCGCCCTCCGGCGCGGTCGTGGTGCAGGACACGGCGGCACCGGCGCTTTCGGCAGACAATGTGGAACTCTCGGAAACGGCGGCCAGCGCCGGGCAGACGAAGACGAGTTTTCGCGTGACGGGCCGCATCACCAACAAGGGCACGGTGCCCATGCAGTCCTTCCGCCTCGACGTCGTGCTGTCCGATTGTCCGAACGGCACCTGCCGGGAGGTCGGCCGCGACGACGCGCTGATCGTGCTGCGCGTGCTGCCGGGCGAAAGCCAGGCCTTCAGCACCTTCGCCGTCTTCCCCGGCACCGATATCACCCCCGTGACCACGCCCGAATGGGATTTTGGCGTGCGGGACGTGCGGGCCTACGGGCGTTAAACGCCGTCGGCACCGTCAGTGAGCATCGCGTTCACCCGGTCGCCGGATATTGCGGCGGACAATTTTGCGAAACTGCCGTCCTTGACGATGGCCTCCATCTGCTCGGCGATTGCCGCATGGGTGACGCGGGCAAGCGTCGACCCGAGCGAGATGCGGCGCACGCCCATCTCCGCGAATTGCGCCACCGTGAGCTGGCGCAGCGGCCCGGCGGCAAGCGCATTGACCGGTTTTGCGACCGACTGAACGACACGGCGCAATTCCTCCGCACCCGGCGGCACCGGCACGTAGACGAGATCGGCGCCGGCCTTTTCGAAGGCCCGGATGCGCCGGATGGCCTCGTCGAGATCGTAAACGCCGTTCATCACGCCGTCAGCACGCGCGCAGAGAATGAAGGGCCGGCCAAGCGAACGGGCGGCATCGGCGGCAGCGCGGATGCGTTCCACGGCGAGGTCGAAAGCATAGGCGGGGTTGCCCTCGACCATCTGCGTGTCCTCGATCGAGCAGCCGGAAAGGCCGACTTCGGCGGCAAGCCGGATGGTCTCGGCGACCTCGTCGGGCGCGTCGGCGAAACCGTTCTCGAAATCGCCCGAGACCGGCAGCGGCGTCGCGCGCACGAGGTCCTCGGCATGTTTCAGCGCCTCCTCGCGGGTGACGCGGCCCATATCGGGCCGGCCGAGCGTGAAGGCGAAGCCGGCGGAGGTGGTGGCAAGCGCCACGGCGCCGGCCGCCGCCATCATCCGGGCGGAGCCGATATCCCAGGGGTTCGGGATGACGAAGCAGCCCGACTGGTGCAGCGCGTGGAAACGTTCGTGGCGTTCGGCAAGCGTCGTCATGCCCTTACCCTTTCCGACTTTGGATCGTACATCGGAACAAGCGAGGCTTCCGCCTTCACCCGCACACCGGCGATCTCGATCTCGTAGCGGGAGGCGAGCACATCCGCCTCGCTCTCGCCGGCGCAGGGAACATAGCCCATGCCGATGGCGCCGCCGAGATGGTGGCCGTAATTTCCGGAGGTGATGGTCGAGACGATCTTGCCATCGCGCACCAGCGCTTCGTTGTGGAAGAGCAGCGGCTCGGGATCGGTAAGCCTGAACTGCACCATGCGGCGCTTCAGCCCCTCCTCTTCCTTGCGCAGAACGGCGTCGCGGCCGAGGAAATCGCCCTTCTTCGTGCGCACGGCAAAGCCGAGGCCCGCTTCCAGCACATGGTCCTCGTCCGTGATGTCATGGCCGAAATGCCGGAAGGCCTTTTCGATACGGCACGAATCGAGCGTATGCAGACCGCAGAGTTTCAGACCGGCATCGGCGCCCGCTTCCTCCAGCGCCTCGAAGACATGCGCCGTCTGGTCGGTGGAGACGTAAAGCTCCCAGCCGAGTTCACCGACATAGGTGACGCGGTGGGCGCGGGCGAGGCCCATGCCGACCTCGATCTGCCGGGCGGAGGCGAAGGGATGCGCCGCATTGGAAAAATCATTCGGGCTCACCTTCTGCATCAGCTCGCGCGCCTTCGGGCCCATGACGCAGAGCACGCTTTCGGCCGCCGTGACATCGGTGATGACGACGAACTCGTCATCGAGATGCTTGCGCAGCCAGGCGAGATCGCGCTGGAGCGTCGCGCCCGGCACGACGAGGAAGAAGGCGGTCTCCGACAGCCGCGTCACCGTCAGGTCGCTCTCGATGCCGCCGCGCTGGTTCAGCATCTGGGTATAGACGATCTTGCCGGGCGCGACGTCCATCTGGTTGGCGCAGAGGCGTTGCAGGAAGGCGAGCGCATCGCGGCCTTCGACGCGGATCTTGCCGAAGGACGTCATGTCGAAGAGGCCGACGCCGTTGCGGACCGCGAGGTGCTCTTCCTTCTGGTTCTCGAACCAGTTCTGCCGTTTCCAGGAATAGCGATATTCCCGCTCCTGCCCCTCTTTGGCGAACCAGTTGGCACGCTCCCAGCCCGCCACCTCGCCGAACACCGCGCCCCGCGCCTTCAGATGCTCATGCAGCGGCGAGCGGCGCACGCCGCGGGCGGTCGCCATCTGGCGATAGGGAAAATGGTCGGCATAAAGCAGGCCGAGCGTTTCGGAGACACGGTCCTTGAGATAGGCGCGGTTCTTCTGGAACGGCTGCGCCCGGCGGATATCCACTTCCCAGAGGTCGAACGGCGCCTCGCCGTCGTTCATCCATTGCGCCAGCGCCATGCCGGCGCCGCCGGAGGAGACGATGCCGATGGAATTGTAGCCGGCAGCGACCCAATAACCCTTCAGCTCCGGCGCCTCGCCGAGATAGTAGCGGTCGTCCGGCGTAAAACTTTCCGGGCCGTTGAAGAAAGTGTGGATGCCGGCGGTTTCCAGCATCGGCATGCGGTTGATGGCGTTTTCGAGGATCGGCTGGAAGTGATCGAAATCCTCCGGCAACTGATCGAAGCAGAAATCTTCCGAGATGCCGTCCATGCCCCAGGGCTTGGCCTTCAGCTCGAAGGCGCCGATCAGCATCTTGCCGGCGTCTTCCTTGTAATAGGTGCACTCGTCCGGCACGCGCAGAACCGGCAGCCGTTGCAGGTTCGGGATCGGCTCCGTGACGATATAAAAATGCTCGCAGGCATGCAGCGGCAGGGTGACGCCGGACATATCGGCGAGCGTGCGCCCCCACATGCCGGCGGCGTTGACGACGTTTTCCGTCTCGATGGTGAAGGTCTCACCGTTCTGCTCGCAGGTGACGCCCGTCACGCGGCCGTCCCTGGTGACGACGGATGTCACCTTGACGTTTTCGATGATCGTCGCGCCGTTCTGCCGCGCGCCCTTGGCCAAGGCCATCGCGATGTTCGCCGGGTCGCACTGGCCGTCGAGCGGCAGGTGCACGGCGGCCTTCACATCCGCCGTGTTGAGGTGCGGATACATCGCCTTCACCTCGTCGACGGTGATCTCGCGCACGTCGATGTCGAAGGCGCGGGCAAGCGAGGCCTGGCGGTAGATCTCCTCCTTGCGCTCCTCGGTGAGCGCTACGGTCATCGAGCCGCACTGGCGCATGCCGGTGCCGATGCCGGTCTCGGCTTCGAGCTTGGTGTAGAGGTCGGCCGAATATTTCGCGAGCCGCGTCATGTTCTGCGAGGCGCGCAGCTGGCCGATCAGGCCTGCCGCATGCCAGGTGGTGCCGGAGGTGAGCTGCTTGCGCTCCAGCAGCACCACATCCGTCCAGCCGAGTTTCGCCAGATGATAGGCGACCGAACAGCCGGAGACACCGCCGCCGATGATGACGGCTCTCGCCTTCGAAGGAATGGGCTTCGTCATGCACGCAGTCTTTCATTGTTGGGGTCGAAGAGCGGGCCGTCCGGCTGGACCACCGCCTTGAAACGGTCGCCGTAAATCTCGACCTCGATTTCCGTGCCGGGCACGGTGAGGTCGGCCCTGAGCATGCCGAGCGCGATTGACTTGCCGGTGCGATAGCCCCAGTTCCCCGAAGTCGTCTCGCCGACCACCTTCCCGCCGTGCCACAGCGTCGACATATAGGGCGCATCGCACTCGCCGGCCTCCACCGTCAGCGTCACGAAGCGTTTTGTCACGCCCTGCTGCTTCTCCCGCTCCAGCGCCGCCTTGCCCTTGAAGTCCGGCTTGGTCCAGTCGACGAAACGGTCGAGGCCGCCTTGCAGGATGGTGTAGTCCGTCGAAAGATCACCCTTCCAGGCGCGATAGCCCTTCTCGATGCGCAACGAATCCAGCGCCTCCATGCCGAAAGGCTTGAGCCCGTGCTTCCGCCCCGCCGCCCAGACGGCATCGAAGATCGTGGCGGTATCCTCGATCTTGGTATGGATTTCCCACCCAAGCTCGCCGGCAAAGGACACGCGCACGAGCTGGCACCAGCGGCCGGCTATCTGGCAGCTCTGGTGGGTGAGCCAGCCCTTCTGGAGGTCCGCATCTGTCACTTCCCCAAGGATGGCGCGCGAGTTCGGGCCGGAGAGGATCTGGCAGGAAAAACTCTCCGTCACGTCGTCGATGGTGAACGCGGCGTCCTTGGGCAGGTGTTTTTGCAGCCATTCGAAATCGTGCCACTGCGCGGTCGCGGCCGTGATCAGGAAGAAGAAGTCCTCATCCAGCATCATCACCGACATTTCCGTGACGATGCGCCCCTTGTCGTCGGAGAAATAGGCAAGGCCGATGCGGCCGGGTTTCGGCAGCTTGCCGGTCGTCAGCGTCGAGAGCCACGCCGTCGCCCCCTCGCCCTTCACGCGGAAGCGCGAGAAGCCCGGCAGGTCGAGAATACCGGCGGCCTCGGTGACGGCGCGGCATTCCGCCTCGATGCGCGCCCGCCAGGGGCCTTCGCGGTTCCAGGTCTGGGTCGATTCTTCCGACAGGTCGTCGCCGGGTGTGGCATACCAGCTGGCGCGTTCCCAGCCGTTATAGGGCTTGAACTGCGCGCCGAGCGCCTTGATGCGATCGTGGATCGGCGAGAGTTTCCGGTCGCGCCCGGCCGGCCAGGCGTGTTTCGGGAAATGCATGGCGTATTCGTGGCCATAGACCTCCATGCCCTTGGCGATGCAGTAATCCTGGTCGCCGGCAAACGCCGTGTAGCGGCGCGGGTCGCAGGACCACATGTCCCATTCCGTCTCGCCTTCGGTGACCCATTCTGCCAGCACCTTGCCGGCCCCGCCCGCCTGGCAGATGCCGAAGGTGAAGACGCAGGCTTCGAAGGCGTTCGGCACACCCGGCATCGGCCCGAGCAGCGGGTTGCCGTCCGGCGCATAGGGGATCGGCCCGTTGATCATGCGAGACAGGCCGGCGGTGCCGAGGATCGGCACGCGCTCGACGGCGTCGTTCAGATACCATTCCAGCCGGTCGAGATCGTCCGGGAAGAGCTGGAAGGAAAAATCGTCCGGCATCGGATCGTCCGGCGTGATCCAGTGCGCCTTGCAATTGCGCTCGTAGGGGCCGAGGTTCATGCCGGTCTTTTCCTGGCGCAGATAGTAGGAACTATCCACATCGCGCAGCAGCGGCAGCTTGTGGCCGGCCTCGCGCGACCAGGCGGCAAGCTCGGGGATTTCCTCGAACAGCATGTATTGATGGCTCATCACCATCATCGGCACCTCGCGGCCGAACCATTTGCCGACTTCGCGCGCATAATAGCCGGCGGCGTTGACGACCTTCTCGCAGCGGATTTCCCCTTGCGGCGTCGAAATCACCCACTCGTCCCCCTCCCGGCGCGCGCCGGTGGCGGGACAGAAGCGGAAGATTTTCGCGCCCATGTCGCGCGCGCCCTTGGCGAGCGCCTGCGTCAGCTGCGCCGGGTCGATATCGCCGTCATAGGGATCGTAGAGCGCGCCGGTCAGGTCATGCGTCTCGAGGAAGGGATATTTTCCGCGCATCTCCTCGGGCGACAGGATATCGAGATCCATGCCCTGGTAGCGGCCCATGCCGACGACGCGCTTGAACTCCTGCAACCGCTCTTTCGAATGGCCAAGGCGGATCGAGCCGGTGACGTGGTAGTTCATCGGGTAATCGACCAGCGCGCCCAGCTCCCGGTAGAGCGAGGCCGAATAGCGCTGCATGTTCATCAGCGACCAGGAGGACGAAAAGGTCGGCACGTTGCCAGCGGCGTGCCAGGTGGAGCCGGCGGTCAGCTCGTTCTTTTCGAGCAGCACGCAATCCGTCCATCCGGCCTTGGCCAGATGATAGAGCGCCGACGCGCCGACGGCGCCTCCACCAATGATGACGACCCGTGCATGGCTTGGCAGTGCGGACATTCTCGTTCCCCTTCTTCGACCCGGATTTGTGGCAACCAAAGCGCTGCGCAGCAAGCCGCGGAATTCGCTTTATTAATCGATACCTTCGATTACACTTGCGCCAAACACTGGGAAAAAATGGCGCATCCATGCAGATTATCCTGATCGAGACATTCCTGGACCTCATGGAAACCCGGAATTTCAACCGCACGGCGGAGCGCCTGAACATCACGCAATCGACCGTCACCCACCGCATCAATGCGCTGGAAGCCACGTTCGCGCGAAAACTCTTCGCGCGCAACAAGGGCGGCACGCAGCCGACCGCCGCGGGCCTGCGCTTCCTCGATCATGCCAAGGCGCTGAAACACCAGTGGCACGAGGCGGCGCGCGCGGTGGAAACGGCCGGCGCCTATGAGCGCTCCATGCGTATCGGCCTGCAACACGACCTCGCCGCCCACTATGCCGGCGACTGGCTCTCAGTGGTGCGCAAGGAACTGCCGGGCACGTCGATCTATCTGGAGGTCGACTATTCCAACCAGATGAACCGCGACCTCGACGCGGGCGACCTCGACCTCGCCATCCTCTTCACGCCGCACTACCTGCCGGACCTGCACTATGAGCGCATCGGCGACGTGATCTACGAGATGGTGAGCAACAGGGTGGCTGACATCGCGGAGGTGAAGCCCGAGGACTATATCCAGGCGGTCTATTCGCCGGCCTTCGACCGGCTGCACCGCCAGGCCCATCCGGCATTGTCGACCGCGCCTATCGCCAGCGGCGAGACCACCGCCATCCTGGCGCTGATGCAGAAGCTCGGCGGTTCCGCTTTCGTGCCGGCCGCCGATGCCCGGCGGCTCGTCGCCACCGGCGCGGCAAGCCGGGTCGCCGGCGCCGAGGCGATCGCGCAGGCTGTCTATGCCGCCGTCAACGTGCGCACGCGCCATGCCCACCAGCACCGGCGCATCATCGCCATCCTTCAGGCGCTGCTTGCGACCTGAACCATTGAAACCACCGGGCAGCATGCCTATTAACGGCGAACCGGCATCTGACGCCGGAATCTGACAAAGGAGTCGCCCATGGCCGCCCGTGACCGCTACTCGCGCAAGCTCGAATGCGCCATGTGCGGCAATTCCGGCTATGCCGAAGTCTCCGAAGACGACATGCCGAGCCGGAAGAACCCCGATTTCGCCGTCGATTCGCTGCCGCGCGGCTTCCTCACGGAGCGTCCGTCGAAATATCCGGACAAACACATGATCCGCTGCCGCTGCGGCCACATCTTCAAGTTCCAGCAAAAGACCGTCTACGCCGAAGGCGGCGAGCCGCGGCGGCGGTAAAGGCACCCCCCTCTGGCCTGCCGGCCATCTCCCCCTCAAGGGGGGAGATTGGATGGACTGACGTCTCGCCCATTGCCAACGACTCTGGTTGAGCGAGGTGTTTGCGTCTTGCCGATCTCCCCCCTTGAGGGGGAGATGGCCGGCAGGGCAGAGGGGGGTATCCCACCCTACCCTCGCCCGACGAACGGCATCGCCGTCGCCATCACCGTCATTGTCAGGACGTTGGCGTCGAGCGGCAGGCTGGCCATGTAGATCACGGCGTCGGCGACGTGTTTGACGGACATGGTCGGTTCGCTGGCGATCTCGCCATTGGCCTGGAGCACGCCGGTGCTCATCCGCGCCGTCATGTCGGTCGCCGCGTTGCCGATATCGATCTGGCCGCAGGCGATGTCGTATTTGCGGCCGTCAAGCGCGGTCGACTTGGTGAGGCCGGTGATGGCGTGTTTCGTCGCGGTATAGGGCGCGGAATTCGGCCGCGGCGCGGTGGCGGAAATCGAGCCGTTGTTGATGATGCGCCCGCCGCGCGGGCTCTGGTCCTTCATGAGCTTGAAGGCCTGCTGGGTGCAGAGGAAGGCGCCCGTCAGGTTGGCCGCAAGGATGCTGCTCCACTCCGCGAAGGGAATGTCTTCAAGCAGCGCCGGCGCGACGTTGGAGCCGGCATTGTTGACCAGCACGTCCAGCCGGCCGAACGTCTGCTTCACCTGTTCGAAGGCCGCTGCGACCTGCTCGGGATCGCCGACATCGCAGGCGATGGCGCGCACCGGATTGCCCGTTTCAGCGGAAATCTCCGCCGCCGCCGTCTCCAGCACCGCGGCCCGGCGGCCTGTGATGATGACGGCATAACCCTCGGCGCTGAGGCCGCGCGCGACCGCCAGCCCGATGCCCGTGCCGCCGCCCGTGACCAGTGCGATCCTGTCCTTGCCGGTCCTGCCCCATTCGGTCATGCCATCCTCCTCGTGTCTGCAACCCTTCTCCGTTTGGTCGAAATGCACGAGGGCCGCAAGGGGCAAAAAGAAAGCCCCCGGCGCGAACCGGGGGCCTCGAAGCGTCAATTGAACGATCTCAGAACAGCGCAGCGGTGTTCTTGACCGTCACCCAGATGCCCCAGAGTAGCGGAATGCCGACAACGGCCCAGGCGAGCGCCGCCTTGCCGTCGAAGCCGCCCTTGCCGATGCCGAAGGAGCCGGTCGGGCCGGCATTCGCCGCAGCCGTCTTCGCCTGCAAGGATGCGACTTCCTCGTCCGACATGAACCATTTCTCCGCAAGCGGACGCACCAGCGAATTGGCGACGAGCCCGACCGCCAGCATGCCGGCGAGGATATACATCGTGCCGGTATAGAGCGACGGCCCCGGCTCGACGCCGGCGGCGATCTGCGCCTCGCGGATATAGTTGACCACGACGGGGCCGACGATGCCGGCGGTCGCCCATGCCGTCAGCAGGCGGCCATGGATCGCGCCGACGAACTGCGTGCCGAAAATATCCGCAAGATAGGCCGGGATGGTGGCGAAGCCGCCGCCGTACATCGACAGGATGATGCCGAAGGCCAGCACGAAGAGCGCCTTGTTGCCCATGTCGGCGAGCGTCGGTGCGGCGGCGTAGAGCACGATGCCGAGCACGAAGAAGGTGTAATAGGTGTTCTTGCGGCCGATCTTGTCGGAGAGCGAGGCCCAGAAGAACCGCCCGCCGATGTTGAACAGCGACAGGAGACCGGTGAAGCCGGCGGCGATCGCCGCGATGGCCGCCTTCTGGTCGGTGCCGAGCTCACTGAAGGTCAGTTCCGGTTGGCCGATGAGGCGGCCGCCGAAGATTTCCTGCAGCATGGGCGAGGCCATGCCGATGACGCCGATGCCGGCCGAGACGTTGAGGCACAGAACCAGCCAGATCAGCCAGAATTGCGTGGTCTTGTGCGCATCGCGCAGGTGCACGTGTTTGGTGGTGATCATCGTCGACTTGGAGGCCGGCGGCGTCCAGCCTTCCGGCCGCCAGCCGGCCGGCGGGATGCGATAGCCGAAGGCGCCGCCCATCATGAAGCAGAAATAGATCGCCGCCATGACGAGGAAGGTCTGCCACACGCCGGCGGTCACGTCCGTCTTGAAGGCGTTCATCAGCAGGTTGGCGAGAGGCGCACCGATCATCGCGCCGCCGCCAAAGCCCATGATCGCCATGCCGGTCGCCATGCCGCGCCGGTCGGGGAACCATTTGATCAGCGTGGAAACGGGGGAGATGTAGCCGAGGCCGAGGCCGACGCCGCCGATGACGCCGGCACCAAGCCACATCAGCCACAATTGGTGGCTCATGACGCCGAGTGCCGCAACGACGATGCCGCCGCACCAGCAGCAGGCCGAGACGAAGCCCGCCTTGCGCGGGCCGACGCGCTCCAGCCAGCCGCCCCAGATGGCGGCGGAGCAGCCGAGCAGCACGAAGAACAGCGTGTAGATCCAGCCGAGATCGGCGACGCGCCAGTTGCAGCTCGTGGTGAAGAGCGCGGAGACGAGATTGAGATCGGCGCAGGCCGGGTCGGTCACCGGAATGGCTTTCGACAGCGGCAACCAGAACACGCTGAAGCCATAGGCCATGCCGATACAGAGATGGATGGCAAGGGCTGCCGGCGGAACGAGCCAGCGGTTGAAGCCGGGTTTCGCGATAATGCGCTCCCGGTCGAGGATGCTGCCGGAATATCCGCCGGCATAGGTCTCGGTCGATGCAGTCATTGGGTCTCCTCCGCGGCGCACCCCTCGGTGCGAAGATTTTCGTGATGGGGAGCCGGGCGAAAACCGCCCCTTCGGCACCGCCCGCCCGCATCCTCCGTGCGAAACGCCAGTCACCGAACCTCCCGCGCGAAACCTTGCAAGGCCCGTGCCAAAGCGGATTTGCTGAAAAATCAAGGATTTGAAGGAGAGAGTGGAATCAGAATGGACAGTTTGTCCGGATGCGGCGGACAAACTGTCCGGTCAGTCGGCCTCGGGCAGCCAGATGGTGAAGGTCGCGCCTTCGCCCGGACGGCTGGCGACCGCGATGGTGCCACCCTGCCGCGTCACCAGCGTCTGGCTGATGGAAAGGCCGAGGCCGGTCCCCTCCTGCCGCTTGGTCGTGAAGAACGGGTCGAAGACCTTGGCGACGAGGTCCGGATCCATGCCGACGCCGGTATCGCTGACGGCAAGTTCGACACCCGGGTGCCCCTCGCGGTCGCGATCACGCGTCGCGATCGTCAGCCGCCCGCCATCCGGCATGGCGTGAATGGCATTGACGATGAGGTTGACGACGACCTGTTGCAGCTCCGTGCGGTTCATCAGCACCAGCCGCTCGGCGGAATTGTCCAGCCGCACCTCGATGGCCGCCTTTGCCAGAAGGTGCTGGACGAGCGGCATGCAGTCCGCCACCGCCAGGCCCGGCGCATGGCGGTCGACGAAGCCGGCGAACTCTTCCGGCTTGGCGAATTGCAGAAGCTTCGTGACGATCTGGCTGATGCGCTGGATCTGCTCGTCGAGCAGCTGGAATTCCACCTTCGCCAGCTCCGCCCGGTCGCCAACCACGGCGCGCACCACCTCCAGATTGCCCTGCATGACGGCGATCGGGTTGTTGATCTCATGCGCGACGCCGGCGGTGATCTCGCCGATGGCGGCAAGTTTTTCCGACAGGATGAGCTGCTTGGTCGTCGCTTCGAGCTGGCGGTTGGCGAGTTGCAGCTCGCGGGTGCGCTCATCGACGCGCGCGTTCAGCTCCTCGTTCCAGCGCCGCAGTTCCTGGTCGCTTCGCTCCAGTTGGTTCAGGAGATCGTCTAGATGCACGGCGACGCGGCCGATCTCGTCCTGGCTGTCGACCGGGCCGGTGCGCGCGCCGAGATCGCCGCTCTCCACCCGGGCGATGGTGGCATCGACCCGCTCCAGCGGCTCGAAGATGCCGCGCGCCCAGCGCAGGAAAATCGGCACGCTCGCCGCCGTGATGGCGAAGAAGGCGGCGACGATGGTGAGCACGGTCTGATACTTCGCCGCGGTAAACGGCGCTTCGAGGAAGCCGACATAGAGCATGCCGACGCGCTTGCCGTGGCTGTCCGTGATCGGCTCGTAGGCGGAAATATACCAGTCGTTGACGACGAAGGCGCTGTCGAGCCAGGTGCGCCCTTCGCCGAGCACAGCCGAGCGCACGGCGGCGGAAACGCGCGTGCCGAGCGCGCGCCGCCCCTCGAACAGCCGCACATTGGTGCTGATGCGCACGTCATCGAGGAACAGCGTCGCCGTGCCCTGGCTACCTTCCGGCAGGCTCGCCTCGCGGTAGACGAGGTCGTTGATCGTGTCGATGAAGACGAGGTTCTGGTTGAGCAGGATGCCGCCGACGAGCACGGCCTGGCGCCCTTCGCCAAGCGTGACGGGGCTGGCGCTCTGCACGACCATGCCGCGCGCCTCTTCCGTGCGCTCGGTCGGCACCGCGTTCGGCGTCGAGACGAGCGGCAGCTTGGCGCGGGCGGCGAGGTCCGGCGAGAGTTTTTCGAGGTCGGCATTCTCGAAGATATCGACCCCCGTGGAGGGTTTTCCCGCGAGTGCGTCGCGAATGACCGGCCAGTCGGTGCGAAGCGCGCCCGCGGTCTCCCCGGTCACCGAGGCGATGAGCGCTCCATCCGGCGCGATCACATAGAGGAAGTCGAGCTCCAGCCGCGCGCGGGCGTCGTTCAAAAGAATCTTCAGCGCCGCGCCGTCATTCGCGACATCCCGGAACCGCGCCGAGGCGCCGAGCGCGGTGACGTGTTCGCCGGTATTGTCGAGGATATGCGCGAGATACTGGTGCGCGATCGTCAGGTCGCCATTGACCTTGGAGATCAGCGTCGCATCGAATTTCTCGTTCCAGCGATAGACCGTGACGCCGAGCAGAAGCGGCAGGATCACCAGCATGGGCAGAAGCGCGATGGCGAGCAGCCGGTAGCGCACCGAGCGCGCCGGCCGGATGGCGTGCCGGCCGTCAGCCATCCCAGGCGGCCAGTTTTCGATCGATCGTCTTGCGCGAAATGCCGAGCTGGCGCGCCGCCTCGTCGCGCTGGCCGTTGCAGGAGGCCAGCACCGCGAGGATATGGCGCCGCTCGACATCGGCGAGCGACCCGCCCGCCTCGCCGGCCGGTGCCGGCGCGCCGGAGCCGAACCCTTCCGGGAAACGACCGAGGATCAGCGTGCGCTCGATGAGGTTGCGCAACTCGCGCACATTGCCCGGCCAGTCATAGGTGGAGAGCGCCCGGCGCACCGTCGCGTCGATCGGCACGGCCGGCATGGCGAGCTGGGCCGAAAGCTTCTTCATGAAGAGCGTCGCAAGCTCCACCGCGTCGCCGTCCCGCTCCTTCAAGGGCGGAAGATGGATCTGCATGACATTGATGCGGAAGAACAGGTCGGCGCGGAACCGCCCGGCCTGCACCTCCTTTTCCAGCTCCGCATTGGTGGCGAAGACGAAGCGCAGGTCGACCGGCACCTCGCGCTCGGAACCGACGGGGCGCACCTTGCGGTCCTCCAGCACGCGCAGCAGCTTGCTCTGCGTCGCCGGCGGCATCTCGCTGATCTCGTCGAGGAACAGCGTGCCGCCCTGGGCATGCAGGAACAGGCCTTCGCGCGCCCGCTCGGCACCGGTGAAGGCGCCCTTGAGATGCCCGAACAGCTCGCTTTCGATCATGTCCGCCGGGATCGCCCCGCAATTGACCGGCACGAAGGGTTTTGCCTCGCGGTCGGAGAGCGTGTGCAGCGAGCGCGCCGCGACTTCCTTGCCCGTGCCGGACTGGCCGGTGAGCAGCACCGTCGTCGGCAGCGGCGCGACGCGGGCGATGGTATCGCGCACGCGGGCGATGGCGGAGGATTCGCCGATCAGCCGGTCGCGCAGCAGGATATGGTCGGAGGTCGCCTTCAGCTCGTAGCGCAGCACGTAGTTTTCACGTTGCAGGCGGATTCGGTCGAGGCAGCGCGCCACGGCATTGAGCAGCTGGTTGGACCGAAACGGTTTCAGCACGAAATCGACCGCGCCGGCGCGCAGCGCCTGGATGGCGGTTTCGAGATCGGCATAGGCCGTCATCAGGATGGCGTCGGCGAAGAAGCCGATGGCGCGCTGTTCGGCAAGCCATTCGACGCCGTTCTTGCGCGGCATGATGTTGTCGAGGATCACCACGTCGAAATGGTGCTGGTCGAGCTTGCGCGACGCCTCGTCCGTATCGGCGGCCAGTTCCAGCCGCTTGCAACGCGGCGAAAGCGTTCGCATCAGGAAGTTGCGCATGCCCGGCTCGTCATCGACGACGAGGATCGAGGCCTGCGCCAGCCACGGCCCGAATTCCGGGTCGGCGGACGTATCGCGTTGAACGCGCACGGCTTCACTCGGCACCTCGTCTCCTCCCGATGGTCAGGCGCGTTTGACGTATCGCGCAATTCCGGACGCAAAACAGCGCAACACGTTTGCCGGAATTGCTTGCACCTACCATAAAAAGCCGCCGCCGCGAGCACAAGCACACACGGCGGCGCAGACTGGAGAGATGTCAGGAATGGAGATGAATGCGCTCGCGGCGTTCAAGCATCGCCGCGCGCTCCTCATCGATATGAATTTGCCGGGCTTCCTCCATCGCCGCGGCGATGGTTTCGCTGATGACCCGGATGCTGTCTTCCGAAACGAGGGGCGATGCCCCACGGCATTCTGCTGCATGCAGCTTGCACAGCGTGCTGGCGAGCAGCCGCGCATAATCTTCTGGTTTGCGACCCATATTCCCCACCTTTTCTTGATTAGAACCACAGAAAACCACAGAATAAGTCATAAAGCCACATATTTCTCACATGCTAATGGAAAAAATTGTGCGTATCCGCCTGCCGCTACGGGAAGCGGGAATGCTGGAAAACGAGACTGTTCGGAAATGGAGCAGAGCGTGCCGCGACGATGCGGTCAGCGGGCGTCCGGAAACATGACGTCTGCCTGGAAACCATCAACACGCCCGGGAATGGGCGAGGTCAGGACGAGGCTCGCGCGCATCTGGGAAAGCAGCCGGTCGGCGATGGAAAGGCCGAGCCCCGAGCCCGCGGCAAGCGTCCTGCCGCGGGAGAAGCGCTTGCGCACGGCGGCAAGCTCCGCCTCGGAAAGCCGCGCGGCACCGTTGAGGATGCGCACGTTGCCCTCGGCGGTGAGGCAGATTTCGACCGGTTCGTCGTCCCGGCCATGCATCAGGGCGTTTTCGACGAGGTTGCGCAACACGATGGCGAAGGCGTCGGCGGTGCCCTCCCGTTGTGCCGGACCGGCAAGGTCGTCGCGGAAGCGGATGCGGCCCGCATCCTCCGATGCACGCTGGAAATCCGTCACGACGACGCCGACGACATCGGCGACGTCGAAGGTGGTTTCGCTGACGCCGATGCCGGCCTCCGCGCGCGCAAGCTGGAGCAGCTTTTCGGTGAGTTTTGTGAGTTTTTGCAGCGATGCCTCGATCTGCTGGGCGCGGGCGCGCACGGGCGCGTCCTTCAGCTCGGAGAGAAGAAGCTGCGTCTGCGCCAGCGCGCCGGCGATCGGCGTGCGCAGTTCGTGCGCGCTGTTCGAGGTGAATTCGCGCTCGGCGGCGAGCACGGAGCGCAGGCGCGACAGCAGGCGATTGACCGAGCGCAGGATCGGTTGCAGCTCTTGCGGCAGGTCGACAGCCTCGATCGCCGCGAGATTGCCGCCGTCCTTTTCGCCGATCGCCGTGCGGAGCGTCTCGACCGGCGACAGCACGCGCCGCACGACGAACCAGACGGCAAGGACCGTCACGGGCACGATGAGCAGCACCGGCAGCAGCAGCGCCAGCGTGCCCTCGAACATCGCCTCCTGCCGCTCGGCGGCGGAATCCTTCACCTGCACGAAGATCGCGCCATCCGGCGTCGAGGCGGTATAGAACCGCCCGGTCTCGCCATCGCGGAAACCGACCTTCAACGGTGCCTCGAACGGCTTTTCCGAGGCGGTGTGCGAGTGCAGCAACACCTGGCCAGCCCTGTCACGCACCTGGTAGGTCAGGTATTCCTCGCCGGGCCGCGACGGCGAGCGCTCGATGCGCCGCGGCTCGTTGATGTCGTTGCGCCGCAGCAGGTCGTCGACCACCAGCGGCACCAGCCGTTCCGCCGTTTCCTGCAGCGAACTGTCAAATATCTCGCCGAACTCGTCATGCATGACCAGCGCGCCAAACCCGACTGCGACAAGCCAGAGCGCCGTGACGCTCGCGGTGATCCACAGCATGAGCTGGCCGGCGAGGCTTTTCGACCGAAAGGCGAAGGGCGGCCTCATCGGCCGAGCCTGTAGCCGATGCCGCGCAGCGTCTCGACGCAATCCTTGCCGAGCTTCTTGCGCAGCCGGCTGACGTAGACTTCCACCGTGTTGCTCTCGATCTCGGAGCCGAAGGCATAGAGCGCCTCCTCGATCTGCCCCTTCGAGACGATGGCGTCCGGGCGGGCGGCAAGCCGCGCCAGCACCGCCCATTCGCGGCTGGAAAGATCGATCGGCGTGCCCTCGCGCAGCACGCGACGGTCGGCGAGCTGGATGGTCAGCGGCCCCGCCTCCAGCACGGCCACGGCGGCACCGGCATAACGGCGCGCGACGGCGAGCATGCGCGCGCCGAGCTCGCCGAGATTGAACGGCTTGACGAGATAGTCGTCCGCCCCGCTGTTCAGCCCCTCGATACGGTCGGAAATCTGGTCATGCGCGGTGAGGATGATGACGGGCGTGACGGCGCCCGCACGCCGGAGATCCTTGAGCAGGCTGAGCCCGCTTCCGTCCGGCAGGCGCAGGTCCAGCAGCACGAGGTCGTAATCCACCGTGCCGGATGCCGTGCGACCGTCGTCGAGCGTCTGCATCCAGTCGACGGCATGGCCGAGCCCGGCGACGTAGTCGCGCACCGCCTCGCCCAGAACGGCATCGTCCTCTATCAGCAGAATTCTCAAATGCTCGTCTCTCCGCATCGCTGCGGCGATTTTCCCGGGCACCTTCCGAGGCCCGGGGAAATCACCGCCCGAAGCGGGAGAATACACGGGACGGTTCCCGTTGCCAGCACCCTTGCCGATCAGGACAACGCCCCCGACCGGCAACGGGAAACCAGATCGAGCGCCGGATCGCGCACTTTGGTCTCGACCCGCATCAGGCCGAGCACCGTGTGGAAGAGGTTGTCGTGCGATTGCGGCTTCCTGGTCGCGTCATCGAGGCAGGCGGACGAATAAGCGGCCGTGGCATCCTTGCCGAGCCAGAGCACGAAGGGAACATGGGTCTGCTGGCTCGGTGCGATCATATAGGGTGCACCATGCAGGTAGAGGCCGAATTCGCCGAGCGATTCGCCATGGTCGGACATATAGAGCATGGAAACGTCGAGCCGGCCCTGCTCCTTCTCCAGCCGGTCGATCACGCCGGCAAGAATGTGGTCCGTATAGAGGACCGTGTTGTCATAGGCGTTGACGATCTCTTCGCGCGTGCAGTCGGAAAACTCGGCGGTGCGGCAATCGGGCGTAAACCGGCGGAATTCCTCCGGATAACGCTCGAAATAGGCGGGGCCGTGGCTGCCGATCTGGTGCAGCACGAGCACGGTGTCCTTCTCGACCGAGCCGATCCAGCCGTCGAGATTGTCGAGCAGCACCTGGTCCCGGCACTCGCCGCCCTTGCAATAGCGCGGGTCGCCGCCTTCGATCAGCGAACGCTCTTTCACGCGCGCGGCGATCTTCTTGCTGCCGGTATTGTTGTCCCACCACTCGACATCCACGCCGGCATGGGAGAGCACGTCGAGCAGGTTCTGCGTCGCCAGCCCCTTGTCATGCGAATAGGTGCTGCGGGTATAGACGGAGAACATGCAGGGCAGCGAGACGGCCGTCGCCGTGCCGCAGCTCGTCGTGTCGGAAAAATAGCGGATGTCCTTCGCCTTCAGTTCCGGATTGGTCTCCCGCCCGTAGCCGCCGAGCGAAAAATCGTCGGCCCGAGCGGTCTCGCCGGCAACGACGATCATCAGCCGCGGCTTGCGCGCGCCGAGCGGTGCGTCGCCGATTTTTGCGTCCTCCCCGAGCGGGGCCGCGACCACGTTGCGGTCTGCCGACTGGCGGACGGCGAAGCGGGCGGCTGTGACGAGCGGTATGACGGGGTTCAGCGTCTGGAACCAGTCGCGATGCGTGCGCGCAGTGGCGGCGTAGACCCGGGCATGGGAAAAGCCGGCGACCAGCGCGATGACAAGCGCCGGCACGATGACGACGAGATTGGCCCGCAGCTTCCAGAAGAACGTGTAATGCTGAACGTTCACCCAGACGAGAAGCGCCGAGGGCAGCACGCCGAAGGCCAGCATGTGCAAGAGGAAGCCCGGCGTGATCAGGTGCCCGGCCTCCGCACTGTTCGTCTCGGCTGCGTTGCGCAGCATTTCCATGTCGATGATCGCGCCGTAGCTGTCCATGAACCAGGCGCCGGACGCGCTTGCCAGGATCAGCAGGATGAAGATCGGCTTCATCACATATTTCAGCGATACGGCGACGCAGAGCGCGATGTAGAGGCAGGCGATGCCGATGGCGATGGAGGCGACGGTCGCCGTCCGACCGTCGAGATAGAGCCAGGCCTTTGCCCAGAAACTCCGGTTGGTCAAAGCCAGCAGATAGAGCGCCGTCAGCACGCTGACCGCGATGCTGCTGACCTGCGGCCGCCAGAAAGCGGCGTTGCCGGCCGGGCCGGTTCCTTCACGCATCGGATGTCCTTTCACGTCTCGTGTCCGGCGCTTTGTCACCGAGCAAGCTGACAGCCGGCTGAACGCAATGACAGCGACGTTCAGCGCGGCGTCAGGTTCGACATGGATAGATCGGCCGTTCGAGTATGAGGTGACGCGTGAAATCGAAACTGCTGCATCCGGGAATGCTGTTCGTGACAGCCCTGGTCTTCCTGGTCCTGGCGATCCCGGTCGCCCAGATGCAATTTTCCAGGCAGCATGGCGAGAGCCTGCGGCAGGCGCTGCTGTTGCGCGCCGGCTGACACCAAAATCCGGTTGCAATTTGCAAGCAGATTTGCGACAACCGTCCGCAGACGCGGAGGTTGCCATGAAACCCGTTCTCTACGCCCATCCCTTCTCGAGCTACTGCCAGAAAGTGCTGATCGCGCTTTATGAAAACGGCACCGACTTCGAATACCGCATGCTCGACTACAACGATCCCGACACGCTGGCGGATTTCGAGGCGCGCTGGCCGATCAAGCGCTTTCCGATCCTCGTCGATGGCGACCGCACCGTCATAGAGGCGAGCGTGGTCATCGAATATCTCGGGCTCTATCATCCGGGACCGGTCGAACTCATTCCCGACGATCCGAAAGCGGCACTCGACGTGCGCATGCTCGACCGCTTCTTCGACAACTATGTTTCGACGCCACAGCAGCGCATCGTCTTCAACGCCATCCGGCAGGAAAAGGACCGCGATCCCCTTGGCGATGCCGAGGCGCGAAAGATGCTGGAATGCGCCTATGCCTGGCTCGACCGGCACATGGAGGGCAGGCTCTGGGCCTGCGGCGATGCCTTTACGCTCGCCGACTGCGCCGCCGCACCCTTCCTGTTCTACGCAGACTGGACGCATGCCATCGACCCGGGCTTCGCCCGCGTGCACGCCTATCGCCGGCGCCTGCTCGCCCGCCCGTCCTTCGCCCGCACCGTGGATGAAGGGCGTCCGTACCGCGCATACTTCCCGCTCGGTGCACCCGACCGCGATTAACCGGCGCGGCAGTGCCGCCGCTCGGCGGCCGTGGTCTCGCGCGCGATGCCGGTGATGACGAGGACCGGCAGGCTCTGGCGCTTGCCGGCAATATCCTGCTCGCGGTCTTCCGCGTGCCCGCTCAGCACGAGGCTGCCGTAATAGAGGGCATCCGTGTCGCGGATGCGCTGTTGGTCGACGTCGGTCAGACCGGCAATATCCGGGCCGACGCCCTTGAATTCCGCGCCGGTTTCGAGATTGCGCATGGTGGAGGACGGGCACGGCGCTTTCACGCAGCGAAGGCCGTTGTCGCAGACGACATAGAGGTTGTCCGCCGCCGCGACCGGCGAGACAAGCAGCAGGAAGATGAGAAATCCGAGACGCATGGCCCACATCCTCCCCGGCGATTGCGGCCAAATCGCGTTACTGCCGCCCGTCCCGTTCCCGGCGCATCTCGGCGAGCGCCCGGATCGCATCCTGCCGTCCGGTCTCGCCGAGCGCCTCGAAGAGCCGCAGCGCATCCGTGCGCATGCCGAGGTTCTTGTAGGCATAGGCGCGCAACACCATCAGGTCCGTCGGCTCGGCGCGCAATTGCGCCCGCTGGTCGAGATAGACCAGGGTCTCGCGAAACCGTTTCGCCCGAAAACTGCTGACGGCGCGGTCGGAGAGGATCGCGGTCTGCAATTCGGCGCCGCGGCTCTGGTCGAGCGTCGCCTTGGTGGCCGCCACGGCGGCGTCGCTCGTCAGCCCCGCGCGCAGATAGGCAAGGCTCTCGCCATAGGCTGCGTCGCTGCGCGTCCTGCCCTCGCCCGAAAGCGCCGCCTCGAAGGCCTGTGCCGCTTCGAGCGGTCGGTTGATCTCCATCAGACACCAGCCGAGCGACAGCGCGCTTGCCGGCGACAGGCCGCGCGGATCGCGCGTGCTGCGGCAATCGACGGCACCTTCCGCCCGGCGCGCCGTGCGCACGATGCGCTGCGGCTTCAGCGCGATCTCCTCGACCGCCGTCTCGCGCGCCGGCAGATGCCGCTGGGCACGGGCGACGACCGCCTCGCGCCCGCGCCGCACGGGCGCCGCGTCATCGCTCGTGTCGCGCTCGCCGAGACGCGCGATGCGTTCCGACCGCGCGCCCCAGGCCTGCTTGACCGCGGCAAGGCCAGCACGATCCTCCAGCCGCAGCCGCGCGACGCCAAGGCCATAGGCGGCGGGCTCGTAGTCCGCCTTCCATTGCAGAACCTGGGCGAACCATTCCTCGGCCGTTGTCGGCTGGTCCATGGCCAGCGCATACCAGCCGAACTGTTCGCCGGTCTCAGGGTGTTTCTCTTCCAGCGTCACCTGTGCGATGCGGTTCAGCACCTTGGCCTCAAGTTTCGGCGGCGGATCGAGTGCGAGAAGGTTCGTGGTTGCCGCCAGATAGGTCGCCATCGCCTGGTCGGAGGTGGTGCGCCAGGCATACATCACGTCCTCCGCCTCGATCGGCATTTTTCGCGCGAGCAGAATGAGCGAAAGGCCCTGCGAGGCCGAGGCCGAATCCTCGACGGCGCGGGCCTTGCGGAAGAAAGGTTCGGCGGCGGCGTTCTGCTCGCGGCGCAGATGATACCAGCCGAGCAGCAGCGCATCGGAGGCAAGCCCCTCGTCCGCGACCAGCTTTTCGACGATCTTCAGATAGGCCGGCGCCACGGTGATCGCGGCATCCTCGTCGCCCTCGCCGACGAAGCGGCGGGCAAGATCGCCGCGAATCGCCTCGAATTCCTTGACGCCGTCCGTGCCGGTGCGCTCGCGGGCGACGAGGTCCTGCATGTCGTCATAGGCGAGCAGCGTCGAGGCCTTCTGCACGGTCGCGATGCGGACCGGCCCGTCCGCGCAATTGTCGAGCATGTAGCCATAGGCATCCTTGGCGCGCTGCGTGCGGTCGGTCTTCACGAAGGCTTCGGCGACGCGCCACAGCACGTCCGCATCGCTGCAGGTGAGCAGGCTCGGCGTCTCCGCGCCGAGGCGCACGACATCCTCGCTCCTGCCGGCATTGGAGGCGGCGACGAGCGCCGCGCGCTTCTCCGCCACGTCGAGGCGCTCGACAAGATCGGCGGGCGGGGTCCATTGCGGGTCGTCCTGCTGGCGCTTCGTGATCGCCGCGCGCACGTCCGCGTAGCGCGACTGGCTGTAGAGCGCCCACATCTCCTCGAGCTGCCTGTCCTCGTTGACCGGCACGGCAAGCGGGTTTTCCGGCGGTATCCAGGTGGGATAGAGCGTGCGCAGCCGGGCGATCTCGGCATTCAGCCGGGCGGTATCGCCGCGCGCCGCGAAGTAGCGCAAAGCGCTTTCGTCGACGACCGGCCTGTTCGCGGTGACTGCCACGACCGGCGTCTGCTCCGTGCCCGTCGCCTGCGCCGTCCGCTCGGCTTGGGCGATGTCCACGCGATCCTGCTTGGCAAGGCGCGGACGGCTTTCCTGCGTGCTGCTGGTGGCGAAATCGTCGGTTTCCGTGCCGAGGCGCGGAAGGCCCTTGCGCAACCCTTCAGGCACGCCGAAGGATACGCCTGCGACGCTGGCCGCGCCGGCGGAGACGAGGACGAGCGCCACCAGGATCGACTTCATCCCGAATATCCTTCGGTACATCACAAACACCAAGCTCCGGCTTGAACCGCGACGACACCATGCGCCAGGAACGTGGAACGCGTCGTCGCGTCCCCCAAGAAGAGCCAATCAGTCGTGATAAAACCCTGTTACGGTTAACCGCCGGTAAACGGCGCCCTCAGCCGCCCCGTCCGAAGCGGCGCAGAAGTCCCGATGTCGCGATCCCGAGCAGAATCGACAGCACGCAAAACAGCGCGGCATAGGCGAGGATATTGGACGACAGCCAGTTCGCCGCGATGAGCCGCAGATTGGAAAAGGTCCAGGGCTGCGTGGAAACGAAGCGGGTGCTGCTCACCGCCCGCGTATCGAGCGCCTCCGCATCCTTGCTGTCGAGGCTGACATAACCGTCGAGCTGCTGCCAGCGATCGTCCTGTGCCATCGCCGCCATGCCGGCCTTGAGATCGACGCCGGTGGGTGCGGAAAGCACGGTCCAGGTGGCGGTCTCCTCCGGACTGTCGCCCTGCGCGACGAGGAAGCGCGCGGTGTCGTCGGGCGCGACGATCGCCTCTTCGCCCGGAAGCAGGCGCAGCGAGGAGAGCGAGATGTCGAACGTCTCCTGCAACCAGGTCTCGAGCGCCGCAATCTGCCCGCGCCAGGAGCCGCCGCGCACGCGCGACTGCCATTCGTCGAAGGCCTCCTGCGTCGCCCCCTGTTGGCCGCCGCCCTCGGCCGGGCCGCCCCAGGAGGAGGCGCTCTCGGCGGCGATATGCGTCTGGCCGAGAACCAGCGGCGGTAGCTGCGAGATCGTGCCGACGAGGATGGCGTTGCGCTCGCCGATCGCCAGCGCCGAGGATTCCGGCCGCACCAGCAGCGCCCGCCCGCTCGAAACCGCCATCTTGCCGAGGAAGGTGGCGCTGGTCGAAAGCGTGTCCGCGTCGAGGCGGTCGAGATAGAGCGCCGTCGGATCGACCTGTCCGTTATAGGGAAATCCCGTGCCGGAAAGGGCGGAAAGGTTCGGCAGCCGCGCGATGCGCGCAAAGCGCGGCATGCGGAATTCGGAGGAATCGAACAGCGCGAACCGCGGCTCCTCGCTGGCGCTGGCGCCCGGCGCGCAGATCTTGTCCGCCGCGGTCATCAGCACCGTCTCGATATCCACGCGGTTCGGCCCCGGCCGGAAATGCCGCATGGTCACGCGGATCGGCAGATGGCGGAAGATGCCGCCGTTGCGGCTGGTGATCGGCACGGTGGTGGCGATGTTGCCGTTGACATAGATGTCGATATGGCTGCCCGGCAGCACTTCCGACGAATAGGCCGCGTCGAGCAGCAGCCGCGCCTCGCCATAGGCATCCGCATAGAAATCCGATGGGATGCCGATATCGAAGCCGGTACGATAGCGCCGCCCGCTGAACTCGCCGGTGCGCACGCCGAGCGTGGCGAAGGACAGCGACATTTCGCCGGAGACCAGCGGCATTTCGGTGGCGTTGCGCTGGCGCACGCTCAGCGCCTCGCGCGTCACGCCGAGCGGCCGGTCGATGGGCGCGAGCATGCCCTCCACCGCCCCTTCGATCGACGGCCAGTCCGGCCCGCTGACGACGAAGACCTTGCGGCCGCCCGCCGGCGCCTCGACGAAGGTGGCGAGCGCGGAAGAGCGCGCCGTCACCGGCAGGCTCGGCAGCAGCGCCGCCAGATCGTCGGCGGTGCCGACCAGCACCATCATTTCGCCGGCACCCGCCGTCGCCGGCAGCGTATCGACGACGTCGAACGTCTGGTTCGGCATCTTCGCCATCAGGGCAAGCCCCTGGCTCAACCGCATCAGCGCATTGGTGGCGACCGGCTGGCCCATGTCCGGCACGACCATGACGAATTTCGTCTGCCCCGTGGGTCCCAGGCCGATGGCGGCGATGTCGTCGGTCGTCAGAAGCCGGCCGCTGATGTCGGCCGGCACCGCCAGATAGGTGCGCGCCGGGTCGATCGCCGTCCACAGGTCATAGGTCGAGCGGACGGTGCAGTCGGTGCGGTGGCGGTGCACGGCATTGAAGGTCACGCGGTTGAGGCCCGGCCGCAGCACACCCTTCGGCAGGTCGAACTGCATGTCCTTGGTGCCTTCGGCCGACTGCACCGGCAGTTCGCCGACCGTCACGTCGTTGACGACGACGGTGAGCCGCGAGGATTCCGGCGCCACCACGACGGCGTTGGAATAACCGAGGTTGATTGACGTGGCGCTCTCGGCCTGCTGGGGCGTGAGGAAGACCGGGAAGGACTGACTTGCGGCCTCGCCCTCGAGAAGCAGCGAGGTCGCGGGAACGATGTAGCGCCGGGCCAGCGGATCGGGCGTCACGGCCTTCTGTTCCGGCTCCTTCGTCTGCGTCGTCGTGACGGGCGTGCCGCCCTCCACCGCCGGCTTCTCCTCGACGACCGGCTCCCGTTCGCCGGACATGTCGAAGGGCACGGACGGGTCCTGACCGAAGGTGACCGATGCGGTGAGCGCGAAGACGAGGCCGAGGAGCGCGGCCCTTTTGGGCAAAAGCGTCACGGTGCGGCCTCCCCCTTCTTGCCGCCAAAGCTGCGCGCGAAATAGACCAGCCCGCGGCTCGTCTGGTAGAAGGCAATGCCGAGGAACCACAGCGAGCCGCGAAACAGGCCCGGATTGTAGCGGCGCGACACCTGGAAATCGCTCCACTGGTTGGAGTTGGCGAAGATCAGATCGGCGACGAGCGCATGATGGCGCGCCTCCTCCGGCCTGAAGCGGCAGCCGACGGCGACCACGCTGCCCTGGTTCTCCAGGTTGCGGACCTCGACGGGCAGGGTTTCCTCGCGATCGGAGCCCGAGGGCGCAAACCGCAGGAAGCCGCGCGATGCGGGCGCGATCTCCGTTTCCAGGCCGAAGACCTGCACGCGCGCACCATGCGCCGAGACGTTTTCCAGCGTCGCCGGGTGGTGCAGGCCGCCGGCGACGAAGGTGCAGCGCCGCTTGACCGTCACGCGCCGGCTCGCCGCCTTCTCGCTGCGCTCCGAAACGACGCCGAGCGCGCAGCCGGCGATGATGAGGTTCAACAGGTTCCAGCCGCCGACCACAAAGGTGACGTCCGCCTTGTAGGGCTCGGAATAGAAACGGTAGATGCTCATCAGGAAGGCGACGAACAGCACGGCGAAGATGACGAAGAACGGCCGGCTGATTTCGGACAACCGCGCCACGCTGATCGACTCGTCCTTCGCCGTCACCTTGAACGTCGGCTTAGTGGGGTTCAGCATCACCGAGACGACGGCCGGCAGCAGGTGCACGCTCTGCACATATTCGTAGAGTTCGGAAATCCACGGCCAGCGGAACGAGCCGTAGAGGTAGTTCTGCATCATCAGGTTCACGAGCATGTAGGCGAGCGTATAGCCGAGGAACTCGCCGCCCGACGCCGTGAAGATTTCAAGGTCGAAGAACAGGTAGAACAGCGGCGCGAAGAGGAAGATCGTGCGCGGGAACGGAAACAGCCAGAACAGCATCGACGACATGTAGCAGAGGCGCTGCGGCACGGTGAGCCCGCGCTTGAACAGCGGAAAACGAAAACGCAGGATCTGCATCATGCCCTGCGCCCAGCGGCTGCGCTGGCCGATGAAGCTGGCGAAGGTGGCGGGCTGCAGGCCGGCGATCAGCGGCTTGTCGACATAGACGCTGTTCCAGCCGCGCGAATGCAGCGCCAAGGCCGTCTCGCAGTCCTCGGTGATCGAAAGGCCGGAAAAGCCGCCCGCCTCGTTGAGCGCGGTGCGCCGGAGCACCGCCGCCGAGCCGCAGAAGAACGAGGCGTTCCACTTGTCGAGGCCGCGCTGGATGATGCCGTAGAACATCTCGTTTTCGCTCGGCATCGTCTCGAAGGTGCGCAGGTTGCGCTCCAGCGGGTCCGGGTTCAGGAAGAAGTGCGGCGTCTGGACGAGGAAGAGTTTCGCATCGTCCGCGAAATAGCCGACCGTCTCGCGCAAGAAATCGCGCGCCGGCGCATGGTCCGCATCGAAGATGGCGATGAGTTCGCCGTTCGAATGCTGCATGCCGTTGTTCATGTTGCCGGCCTTGGCATGTTCGTTGCGGGCGCGGGTCAGGTAGTTGACGCCGAGATCGCGGCAGAGCGCCCGGAGTTCGCGGTGGCGGGCTTCGGCCATCTGCGCCTCGATGACGGCGGCCGCATTGCGCTTCTGCTCCGTGCCGCCATCGTCGAGCAGCCAGACGGTCACCTTGTCGGCCGGATAATCCATCGCCTTGGCGGCGGCGAGCGTGTTGGCGAGAAGGCCGATGTCCTCGTTGTATGTCGGCACGAAGACGTCGACCGAGGGCAGCTTGCCCACATCGGCCACGCGGCTCTTGCGCGAGGGCAGCGGCATGGCGACGACGAAGAGGCTGAGCGCCAGCATCATCACGCTGTACATTTCGGCGAGATAGAGCAGGAAGCCGGGAATGAAGTTTTCCAGCTGGTTCAGCGGCGGCAGCGTGCTGGTCGTGCGCCAGTAGACATAGCGCAGCACGACGGCGGTGCCGAAGGCGAGCGCGATGAGCCGCCAGATGCCCTCGGCGCGCAGCACCTTGATCACCGCCATGAGGGTCACGACGGCGATGCTGGCGATAAGCTGGGTCTGGAGGTTGATAGGCAGCGTGATCACGAGGATCACCAGGGCGGAAATCATCGCCCACAGGATGATCGTGCCGATATGTCTCATTCGCCGTCCTTCGCCGTCATAGCGCTTTAAGGCGGACCTTACGCACCATTATGTTAAGGAAAAATGAGGCGGGCGGACCCTCACATCAATTACAGGTTGTCGATCCGGCGGTCGATGTAACACAGACGGGCGACGGCACCACCACGGCCTCGCCTTCCGTTTCCGTACCGGCTCCGCCCGTCGGCGACGGCACGATGACGGCGTCGCCCGTGTCGAGGACCACCGGCTTCTTCTCCGGCAGGCGGCGGGTTGCGGGCACGCGCGCTTCCGTTTCCACGCGGACCGTCGTCACCGGCACCTTGCGCTCCTCCACCGCGACGCGCAGCGGTTCGCCGCCGCCGATCTGGCTGTCGACAGAGGTCGGCGTGCCGTATGGATTCCAGGTCGTGCCGGAGAAGCCGCCGACGATGGTGTAACCATACATCATCTCGACCAGCTCTTTTTCGCCGGCCCCCGCTTGGCAGACGCGCAGGCGGACCTGGAGCATGCCGAGGCTGTTCATATGGTTGCGATCGGCTTCGTCCGAGCGGATCTGCTGCCAGCCGTAGAGGCAGCCGTCATCGCCGGCACCCGGCCCGTAGGCATAGCCGAAGGGACCATAGGTGTTGCGCACGAAATTGGCCGAGATCGCGAGCGAGCGGCCCGGGAGGTAGGTACGCATCTCGCTGCGGATCGCGCCGTGCTGCACCGGCTTGAAGGCGAGCGCACCGGCCGGCATCGCCACCGTTTCAGCCGGCCCGAAGGCCTGGATGCTGATAAAATTCTGGCCGGATGTGGCGGCGGAGGTGGAAAGCGCGATCTGCTGTTCGATCGCATTGGTATATTGCCGCTGGACCACGCTGACGATCGACAACGTGCCGGGTGCCGGCAGAACCAGCGCGCTTGACGCGGGCACGGTGGTGGAAAGCGTCGCGATGCCGATGCCCGGCCGCGCCGCACAGCCGGCAACCATCGCCGCCGCCGCACAGGTTGCGAGCAGGGAGACCGTCCGGAACGCCCTGCCGCAACGATCGGAAAATCGAATCGCTGCCGAATCATCCATGCTTCACTCATATTTCGCCCGGCCGCGAATAGGAATCCCGGAAATGACGATGACGACGCCGTCAAAAGCTTGAGGCAAGATGCGGCAACGCAAAAAGCCCCGGCATCCCGACGACGCCGGGGTTTTCTCGAAAGCGAAAATTACGTCAGCCCGGCGCTGACGGCCTCGATGCGTATCGACCATGCCCAGCACCTCGCGTTCCCGCCCGGTCAGTTGTGCCACTTGGCGCCCCGGCGGGCCCGTCTCTGTTTTACGCGTTTCGCGCCGCAGTTTTCCCACAGGGCCGCGCGGTACGAACGGCCGGCGCTCCGTCCGAATTTTTCCCCGCACCGGCCGGAACAATCGCCCACCTTGCCGGTTGAAGCACCGTCGAAGTCGATTAGGCGTGATCGCATATGCCGGACCAATCCAAGCTCTTTCCCGACCATCGAAGGCTCTCGGGAGAACGCTACACGGTGGAAACCTTTCGTGCGGCCTATGACCTGCCCGTGCAGGAGGCCAGGCGCCTGTTCGAGAAGTTCGGCCCCTCCAAGCGGGAGCTTGACCTTCTCATGCGCGCCCGCCGCGACCCCGGGCAGTTCCTGAACTTTTGAGGAGACGCACCATGACGAACCCCAAAAATCCTTCTCCCGAGAAACACAAGCCCGAGGACGACGCTCCGGTCGAGGGCAGCGAGATGGAAACGGAAGAAGACAAGATCAAACGCGAGCAGGCCACCAAGCCGGCACTGATGCCGATCGGCGATCCCGCCGGCGCAGCGTGACTGCACGGCTATCGAAGCTCGCTGACTCCGAATATTACCCAAGGCCCCACACCCCTCCTCCGTCATGGTCGAGCTTGACCCACTGGTGTCCGGTTTAAATTCAATGGACAAGGTGCACGGTGTTGATTCTACTCGTATTCGAGCGTTTGGCGACGATCTCGGACACGATAGAGGAGCAACCCCGTGCGGCATCACAATAGCGTCTTTCATGATCTTT
>NZ_DASYHH010000001.1:0-19035 GCF_035998705.1 Shinella sp.
GCAGGCCCGAAGGACCCGGAGCGCGATCTCGCCGCGGTTGGCGATGAGGACTTTGGAGATCATCTGGGCCACCTTATTCGATGACGATCAGCGGTTCGCCATATTCGACCGGGCTCGAATCCTGCACGAGGATTTCAGTGACCTTGCCCGAGCGTGGCGCCGGGATTTGGTTCATCGTCTTCATGGCTTCGATGATGAGGATGGTCTGGCCTTCTTTCACCGTCGCGCCGACCTCGATGAAGGGGCGGGCGCCCGGTGCGGGCGAGAGATAGGCCGTTCCGACCATCGGGGCCATGACGGCGTTCTTGTTGTTGCGCGCATCGACGACGACCGGTGCGGCTGCCGCTGCGGCCGGGGCGGCATAGGCGGCCGGGGCTGCGACCGGCGCCTGGACATAGTGCGGGGTGCCGGCACGCGAGACGCGGACGCGCAGGTCGTCCTGCTCCACTTCGATCTCGGTCAGGTCCGTCTCGTTGAGGATGTTGGCGAGATCGCGGATCAGAGCCTGATCGATGCCGGTTTTCTTGTCAGCCATGAAAGGAGCCTCTGGTTTTTCTTATGTCGTGATGGACGAAAGCGCATGAAGCGCGAGGATGTAGCTGTGCGCGCCGAAACCGCAGATGACGCCCCTCACAGCGGGCGCGATCATCGATTTGTGCCGAAAGTCTTCGCGGGCATGCACATTCGAAAGGTGCAACTCGACCACCGGGATCTTGATGGCGCGGATGGCGTCATGCAGCGCGATCGAGGTGTGGGTATAGGCACCGGCATTGATGGCGATACCGGCGGCCGTGTCGCCGGCCTCATGAATCCAGTCGACCAGGTCACCTTCGTGATTGGACTGGCGGAAATCCACGGCAAAGCCAAGCTTCTCGCCCTCGGCCTTGCAGAGCGCCTCGATATCGGCGAGCGTCTGGCCGCCATAGATACCGGGCTCGCGCTTGCCGAGTGCGTTCAGGTTGGGGCCGTTGAGCACAAAAAGGGGTGAAGCCATTCGCAATTCCGCATGCTGGATAGAGGACTACCTATAGACCGGCGGTTCCCGCAGGGAAAGCCCCAAGGGCAGGGGCTTTCCCGGTCAAAAGGCGCGATGTCCACAAGCAGCACAGGCTGAACAGGATGAGAGTGGCAAGACGATGGCGCTTGTCAGCAGCTCGCCTTGCCGCAGGCGCGTACATTGGCGATCTTTTCGCGCAGATCGTCTGCACCGACCGCGCCGAAGATCATCTCCTGGCCAAGCACATAGGAGGGCGTGCCGGTGATGCCGAGGTCGTTTGCCAGCGAATAGGCTTCGCGCACGGCATCGTCATGCGGCTTGTCTGCCATCGTCTTGCGGATGTCCGCCTCCGAAAGCCCCATGCCGGCGGCAAGCGCGATGGCGCTTTCCTCCGTCGCCCGGCCTTCGCCGCCAAGCAGCGTGCGGTGGAATTCGCCGTACTTTTCCGGCGAAAGATCGCGCACGGCGGCGCTCACCTTGTGAGCGGCCAGCGAATCGGGGCCGAGAATCGGCAGTTCCTTCAGCACGAAGCGGACGTTCTTGTCCTCCTTCAGGATCGCGTCCATGTCGGAGAGGGCGCGCTTGCAGTAGCCGCAGTTGTAGTCGAAGAATTCGACGATCGTGACGTCGCCCTTCGGATTGCCGAGCGCGATGTCATAGGGCGAGGAGAAGATCGCCTTCTCGTTATCGGTGATCGCGCTCTGCGCCTTCGCCTGCTGCTGGGCCTCCTGCTTCTTCTGCAGGGCCTCCTGCACTTCGACCAGGATTTCCGGGTTCTCGACGAGATATTCCTTGATGAATTCGCCGATCTCCTTCTTCTGCGCATCGTCGAGGGCGAGCGCGGGAAGGGGGGCTGCGACCGTAAGGGCGAGAGCGACGGTGGCCGCAAGCTTCGTCTTGAATGTCATGTCTGTGCTGTCCTCGTCGTGATGCGCCGATGAGTGCCATTGGCGGCACCCGCGCGTCAATGCGGACGTGGGTGCTTTCAACGACCTTATGGCCGGCAATGTGCAAACGATAGGGCAAAAGCGGCAGATTTTCGGCCCTCGCGGGATTGTGAATATGGGCGCGTTGCGGCACACAGGCACGATCTCAGAAGCGGAAGGCAGGCTCATGAAACTCTCGTCGCGCGGCGCCGTCGAACCCTTCCACGCCATGGACGTGCTCGCCGAGGCGACGAAGCGGCGCGCGAGCGGCCGCCCCGTGATCTCCATGGCCGTCGGCCAGCCGGTGCATCCGGCGCCGGAAGCCGCGCGCGAAGCGGCCCGCCGCGCGCTCGATGTCGGGCGCATCGGCTATACGGATGCGCTCGGCCTGCTGTCGCTCCGCCGCGCCATTTCGAATTTCTATAAAAGCCGTCACGGTGTTTCCGTCGACCCGGGCCGAATCGCCATCACCACAGGCTCCTCGGCCGGCTTCAACCTGGCCTTCCTCGCGCTCTTCGATGCCGGCGACCGCGTCGCCATCGCGCGCCCCGGTTATCCGGCCTATCGCAACATCCTGGCGGCGCTCGGTATCGAGACGGTGGAGATCGAGGTCGATGCGGACAACGGCTTCACGCTGACGCCCGAAGCTCTGGAGGCCCATGGCCGCATCGACGGCGTGCTGCTGGCAAGCCCGGCAAACCCGACCGGCACGGTGACCGGCCGCGCCAATCTGGCGGCACTCTCCGCCTATTGCCGCGACAGCGGCATCGCCTTCATCTCGGACGAGATCTATCACGGCCTCACCTTCGTCGGCGAAGAAGCGACGGCGCTGGAATTCGGCGACGAGGCGGTGATCATCAACTCGTTTTCGAAATATTATTGCATGACCGGCTGGCGCATCGGCTGGATGGTGCTGCCGGAAGCGCTGGTGCGCCCGGTCGAACGCATCGCGCAGAGTCTTTATATCTCCGCGCCGGAACTGTCGCAGATCGCGGCTGAGGCCGCACTCGGCGCCGAGGCGGAGCTGAACGTCTATCGCGACGCCTACCGGGTGAACCGCGACTTCCTGGTCAGGCGCCTGCCGGAACTCGGCTTCTCCATCGCCTCGCCGATGGACGGCGCTTTCTACGCCTATGTCGATGTTAGCCGCTTCACCAATGACAGCATGGCGTTTGCCCGCCGCATGCTGGCCGAAACCGATGTCGCGGCGACGCCCGGCATCGACTTCGACCCGAAGGATGGCCAGCACACGATGCGCTTCTCCTATGCCGGCTCCTTCGAGGAGATGAACGAGGCGGTCGACCGCCTCGCGCGCTGGCTGGCCTGATCGCGGAAAGCGATTCCGTTTCAGGCGCTTACGGCGGCAAGCGGAATCGATCCCGCAGGCAGGTGAATCACTGTCTCAGACCCGGTTGATCGAAACGCCGCCATCGACCAGCATGGCTGTTCCGGTGGTGAAGCTGGACGCGTCCGAGCAGAGGAAAAGCGCGGCCTGCGCGATCTCCTCCGGGGCCGCGATGCGCTTGAAGGCATTGAGCCCGGCGATGAACTGGCGTGCCTCCGGTGTATTCGCCACCTCCCGCCCCATCGGCGTGTCCGTGGCGCCCGGCAGCAGCGCATTCACCCGAATACCCTTGGTGCCGTATTCGGAGGCGAGCACCTGCACGAGGCCGATCAGGCCCGACTTCGACGCCGCATAGGCCGCAAGCCCCGGAAAGCCCGCCGTGTAGCCGACGAAAGTGGAGGTGAAGACGATGACACCGCCGCGCGCTTCCATGGCCGGCAGCTGGTATTTGGCGGCGAGGAAGCCGCTGGTCAGGTTGACGCCGAGCACGTTTTGCCAGTCCGCGAGGGCGAGATCGGGCAGCGCCCCGACCGGCCCGGTGGTGCCGGCATTGTTGAAGGCGATGTCGAGGCCACCGAATTCATTCTGCGCCGCATCGACCAGCGCCCGGTGATGCGCTTCCTCGCTGACGTCGCCGGCAACGGTGACGACGGCGCCGCCGCCCGAGCGGATCTCGTCGGCAACCGCGTCCAGCCGATCGCGCCCGCGGGCGGAAAGCACGAGCCTCGCGCCCTGCTCGGCGAAAAGCAGCGCCGCGGCGCGGCCGATGCCGGAGCTTGCGCCGGTGATGATGGCGACCTTGTCGGTAAGACGGGTCATGGGTTTCTCCCTTGCTGGTTTCTGACGACCGCGGGTGTCGCAGAAGGGCAGGCAAGGAACCACCCGATTCAAGCGGGCAAGAAAAAGGCCCGGACAATGCCGGGCCTTCGGATTTCTCAAGGAAGCGAGCTTCTTAGAAGAAGCCGCGGCGCTGCCACCAGCCGCCCTTCTTGGGCTTTTCCGGGTCGTCGTCCGGCGCGCTTTCCTTGGCCGTCGAAGACTTGACCACCGGCTGCGAGGCGATCTTCGAGAGGTCGCGGTTGGCGCGCACGGGCCTGGCCGGCTCTTCGAGATCGGCCGCGGCCCCCTCGACTTCCGGTTCCACCGGCGTCACGTCCTCTTCCACCACCGCCGCGACGGTCGCAGCTACGGGCTGGGCCTCGATTTCGCTGCGGGCAGCTTCGTCGGTGACGGCTTCCTCGACGGCCTTCGCACGGCTGCGACGGGCACGCTTCGGCTTGGCAGGTAGCTCTTCGGCAACGGCCTCGGCCGGTGCTTCCTCGGCAACCACTGCGACTTCGGCAACGTCCGTTTCGACGCGCGTCACCTCATCGGCTTCGTCCGCATCGGCGTCGTCACCATCCTCGCTAGCTTCGGCACCGGCTTCGACCGAACCGTCCTCGGGACGGTTGCGGCGGCCGCCGCGCTTGCCGCGACGGCGGCGCTTGCGGCGCTGCTCGGAAGTTTCGCCGGCCTGGGCGTCAACATCGGTTGCATCCGCAGCCTCGTCGCCCTCGGCCTCGTCGTCCTCAAGCTCGTCTTCGTCGCCGGCCTGTTCGCCACCGAAGGAAGCGGTATCGGGGCCGTCGCCATTCTCACGGCGACCACGACGGCGGCGGCGGCGCTTGCGCTTGCGGCCATCATCGGCAGACGACGCGGTCGGGGCAGAGGCCTGCGCGGCAGCGGCCGGGCGTGCTTCTTCCTCGTCTTCCTCGTCGATCTCCTCCTCGATCACGACGTCATCGTCTTCCGGCTCGGGCTCGAAATGCAGGATCTGCTCGATCTTGACCGGATTCTCGACGGCTTCGCCGCGGTCGATCGCAAAATGCTGCGCGCCGACATGGGCATCCGCCTCGATGATGATCTGCACGCCGAAGCGGTTTTCATAATCGATGATCGTGCCGCGCTTGTGGTTGAGCAGGTAGAGCGCGATGTCCGGCGTCGTGCGCACGGAGATGTTGTGCGTGGTGTTCTTGAGGAGATATTCCTCGATGCCGCGCAGCACATGCAGCGCGACCGACGACTGCGAGCGGATGTGGCCCGTGCCGTTGCAATGCGGGCAGACCTGCATGGTCGATTCGAGAACGGATGCACGGATGCGCTGGCGCGACATTTCGAGCAGGCCGAAATGCGAGATGCGGCCGACCTGGATGCGTGCGCGGTCGTTCTTGAGGTGGTCCTTCAGGCGCTTCTCGACGGAGCGGTTGTTGCGCTTCTCCTCCATGTCGATGAAGTCGATGACGACGAGGCCGGCAAGGTCGCGCAGGCGAAGCTGGCGCGCCACTTCTTCGGCGGCCTCCAGGTTCGTCTGGAGCGCGGTGTCCTCGATGGAGTGTTCGCGCGTCGAGCGGCCGGAGTTGACGTCGATCGAGACGAGCGCCTCGGTCTGGTTGATGATGATGTAGCCACCGGACTTCAGCGTCACCTGCGGCTGCAGCATACGGTCGAGCTGCGCTTCGATGCCCGAGCGCGAGAAGATCGGATGCACGTCGCGGTAAGGCTGGACGACCTTCGCATGGCTCGGCATCAGCATCTTCATGAAGCCCTTGGCTTCCTTGTAGCCTTCCTCGCCGGCAACGACGATCTCGCTGATGTCCTTGTTGTAAAGGTCGCGGATCGAGCGCTTGATGAGCGAGCCTTCCTCGTAGACGAGGCAGGGGGCCGTGGAGGCGAGCGTCAGCGTGCGCACGTTCTCCCACAGGCGCATCAGGTATTCGAAGTCGCGCTTGACCTCGACCTTGGTGCGGTTGGCGCCGGCGGTGCGCAGGATGACGCCCATGCCCTGCGGAACTTCCAGGCTGCGGGCGATTTCCTTCAGGCGCTTGCGGTCCTGGAGGGCGGTGATCTTGCGGGAAATGCCGCCGCCGCGCGCCGTGTTCGGCATGAGAACCGAGTAGCGGCCGGCAAGCGACAGATAGGTGGTGAGAGCAGCGCCCTTGTTGCCGCGCTCTTCCTTGGCGACCTGCACGAGCAGGATCTGCCGGCGCTTGATGACTTCCTGGATGCGGTACTGCTTGCGCGGCTTGCGCTGCACGCGGTCCGGAACCTCTTCCATCGCGTCTTCGGCGCCGACGGATTCGATGACTTCCTTTTCCTCGCCGGAATGATCGTCATCATCGTCGTCGTCATCGCGACGGCGACGGCCGCGCTTGCGCTCGGACGGCTCGGAGATTTCGTCGGCATCGACGGCCATGGCCATCGCGCCGCCGGGCGTCTCGTCGTCGCTGCCTTCCGCGGGGGCGGCGGCCTCTTCGGCTGCCGGCGCATCCTCGGTCTTTGCCTTGGCCTTGCGCGTGCGGCGCGGCTTCTTCGGCTTTTCGGCCGGGGCTTCTTCCGCAAGATCGGCGGCTGCTTCGACCACCTCGGCCTCGGCTGTAACCTCGACCGGCGCTGCCTCAACGACAGCCTCGGTTTCAGCGGCGTCCGTTTCCGAATCGTCGGAAAGGTCGGTTCCGGTTTCGACCTGTTCGATATCGTCGTCGCGACGGTGCTCTTCCGCCTCGGCCCTGAGCAGGGCCTGGCGATCGGCGAGCGGGATCTGGTAATAATCCGGGTGGATTTCGGCGAAGGCCAGGAAGCCGTGGCGGTTGCCGCCGTAGTCGACGAAGGCCGCCTGCAACGACGGCTCGACGCGCGTGACCTTGGCGAGGTAGATATTGCCGCGGATCTGTTTCTTGTGTTCGGATTCGAAGTCGAATTCTTCTATGCGGTTTCCGCGTACGACAACGACGCGCGTCTCCTCAGCGTGAGACGCGTCGATAAGCATTTTCTCTGCCATGTAAGTTGTGCTCCTCGGCGCATGCGCGCTCCTGTCGGCGAACCGTTCCCTGAAAGGGAGGTGCCGGGAGAGGAGAGGGCTGCGCCGAATATGTAAGTTCCCGTCAGGCTCCGGTGAGGGGTTAGCGGACGGAGGGAGGTCGGTACGCGAGCGTCCCGGTGCCTGTTACCCTCTGAGATAATCCGCTGTGACAACATCAACGTCCAACGAGAATGCCAGTGCCATAGACCTTTGAAAGGTCCGATGAAATTGCCCTTGGGTAAGAGCGTTTGGTGGAAATCCACCTTGACTGTTCCGGCCACCGCCGGTTTACGCGATCTAATCGGCCGGGAAAAAGTGGGATGACGGCGGATGAAGGCCCGGTTCGGCGCCAAGTCCCGAAGGAGTGGCTGCCTGCTCAAGGCGATTCTATCCCGTCTGATCTTTTTCCCTGATCTTGCTTTTATGGCGGATATGTCACAATGGCAAGGGAAAAGCCAAAAGCGTCATAATCTTGATGGATTTGCGGTGATCGTGGCCCCTTCGTCCGCCGGTCTCCCGGCGCGCCAAGCTTTCGTTAACCATAAGAGGGCATCTATGGGCCTTGTCCTGCACCGCATCGCGCGGTCTCCACGCGTTTGAGGGCTGTCCGGGTGATGCTACGCGTCCTGACTGAACATTCGTTTCGCACCTTCGCCGGCTTGATCGCCGCGCTTATCTGTGTGGCGATCGTCACGCCGGCGCTTGCCGCGTCCGCCTCGGCCGCGCCGCTGCTCGCCTTTGCCGCGCGCATTGCCGGCGACGACGCGCGCACCCGCCTGGTCATCGATTTCGATCGCAAGCCGGAATTCAAGGTCCACTACGTCGCCAACCCCTACCGCGTGCTGATCGACCTGCCGGAAACCGACTTCGGCATCAAGACGGAGGAACTGGAGGCGCGCGGCATCTTTTCCGATATTCGCTACGGCACCATGGCCGCCGGTCGCTCGCGCATCGTGCTGACCGCCTCGCGGCCGATCGGCGTCGTGCTCGCCGAAGTGCAGGAAGAGCAGGGGGCGACAAGCTACCGCCTGGTCGTCGACACCGCGATCGTCACCGACCAGGTCTTCCAGGCGAATATGGAAAAGCAGAGCTGGCAGGAGGCCTCCGCAACCACGACCGGCGAGCAGGCACCCGTCATGCTGCCCGGCAGCAGGGCGGAAGGCCCGTTCGTGATCGCGGTCGACGCCGGCCATGGCGGCATCGACAACGGCGCGCGCGGCGGCGTCACCAAGACGGAGGAGAAGCATGTCACGCTCGCCTTCGCGCGCGAGCTCGCCGGGGCGCTGAACAAGCTGCCGGGCACGCGTGCCATCCTGACGCGCGACAAGGACGAGTTCCTCTCGCTCTCGCAGCGCGTGCAGCTTGCCCGCAACGAGGGCGCAAACCTGCTCATCTCCATCCATGCCGATACGCTGCGGCAGAAGGATATTCGCGGCGCGACGGTCTACACGATTTCCGACAAGGCCTCCGACAGCCTCGCCGCCAGCCTCGCCGAGCGCGAAAACCTCTCCGACCAGATCGCCGGCATCTCCTTCGTCGACGAGCCGGCCGAGGTCGCCGATATCCTGCTCGACCTGACGCGGCGCGAGACGCAGGCCTTTTCCATCAATCTCGCCCAGAGCATCGTCGGCAATTTCAAGAACGAGGTGCTGCTGATCAACAATCCGCACCGCCATGCCGGCTTTCGCGTGCTGACCGCGCCGGACGTGCCGTCGATCCTGCTGGAACTCGGCTTCATGTCGAACAAGGACGACGAAAAGCTGCTGGTCGATCCGGCCTGGCAGAAGAAGGTCGCGGGCCTCGTCGCCAAGGCCGTGGACGAGTACCGCTCGACCGTCGTCGCCAACGGCGGTTAAGCTTTTCACGCGATGCCGGAAGCGCGCGGGCGGGGAACGTGTTAGGGTCGCTGTGCCGGAAAAGTGACAGCGGTCGCCATTGTGCGGTGGCGAAGCCGGGATGCATGCTGTAAGCCCTATTTTCCTCACATTCCGATCGCTAGACGGGAGCGAGAAAATGGGGGCGACTCGTCTTTGACTGGAAGACTGGGCGGCGCAAGGCCGGGCAGCGGGTCTGCCCGATGAAATTATAAGACATAAGGCATCGGTAACTGGCTCATGATCAGACTGATTGGATATTTCTTCGGGATTGGCGCCGTCTTCTTCCTCGGCCTGGCGGCCGTGGTCGCGCTCTATCTCGGAAGTGTCACCAAGGATCTCCCAGATTATGAGGTGTTGAACAGCTATGCGCCGCCGGTGACGACGCGCATGCATGCCGGCAACGGCGCGCTGATGGCCGAATATGCCCGCGAACGCCGCCTCTACCTGCCGATCCAGGCGATCCCGGACCGGGTGAAGGCCGCCTTCCTCTCCGCCGAAGACAAGAATTTCTACCAGCATCCCGGCGTCGACGTGACGGGCCTGTTCCGCGCCATCGTGGTCAACGTGCAGAACATGGGCTCGGGCCGCCGCCCGGTCGGTGCCTCGACGATCACCCAGCAGGTCGCGAAGAACTTCCTGCTCTCCTCCGACCAGACCATCGACCGCAAGGTCAAGGAAGCGATCCTCTCCTTCCGTATCGAGCAGGCCTATTCGAAGGACCGCATCCTCGAACTGTACCTGAACGAGATCTTCTTCGGTTTGAATTCCTACGGCATTGCCGGCGCCGCACTCACCTATTTCGACAAGTCCGTTACCGAACTCACCATCGCCGAGACCGCCTATCTCGCGGCTCTGCCGAAGGGCCCGTCGAACTACCATCCCTTCCGCCGCGCGGAGGCTGCCATCGAGCGCCGCAACTGGGTCATCGACCGCATGGTCGAGAACGGCTACGTCACGCAGAGCGACGGCGCGGACGCGAAAGCCCAGCCGCTCGGCGTCACGCCGCGCCACCGTGGTTCCTATCTCTTCGCCTCGGAATATTTCTCCGAAGAGGTCCGCCGCCAGATCATCGAGCGCTATGGCGACAATGCGCTGTACGAAGGTGGTCTCTCGGTGCGCACCTCGCTCGATCCGCGCATCCAGGTCGCGGCCCGCAAGGCCCTGCAGCATGGCCTGCTGACCTATGACGAACGCCGCGGCTTCCACGGCCCGGTCAAGACGATCGAGATCGGCGGGGATTGGGGCATCGAGCTTGCCAAGGTGGATGCCCTTGGCGACGTGCCGGAATGGAAGCTCGCCGTCGTGCTCTCCGTGGACGAGACCGGCGCCGATATCGGCCTCCAGCCGAGCAAGGAAGCCTCCGGCAAGGTCGTCGAGGAGCGCGTGACCGGCCGCATCGAGGCGGAAAACATGAAATGGGCCTATCGCTCGGCCAAGGGCGACCGCAAGACGGCGAAATCGCCGTCCGGCGTCTTCACGGTCGGTGATGTCGTCTATGTCGAGCCGTTGGAGGCCGGCGGCTATCGCCTGCGCCAGCCGCCGAAGGCGCAGGGCGGCCTCGTCGCCATGGACCCGCATACCGGCCGCGTTCTCGCCATGGTCGGCGGCTTCTCCTACGCCCAGTCGGAATTCAACCGCGCGACGCAGGCGATGCGCCAGCCGGGCTCGTCCTTCAAGCCCTTCGTCTACGCGGCAGCGCTCGACAACGGCTATACGCCCGCATCCGTCATCATGGACGCGCCGATCGAGATCGTCGCCGGCGGGCAGGTCTGGCGCCCGCAGAACTACGGCGGCGGCTCGGCCGGCCCCTCGACGCTGCGCCTCGGCATCGAGCGCTCGCGCAACCTGATGACCGTGCGGCTTGCCAACGACATGGGCATGAACCTGGTTGCCGAATATGCCGAGCGTTTCGGCATCTACGACAAGATGTATCCGGTGCTCTCCATGTCGCTCGGCTCCGGCGAGACGACCGTGCTGCGCATGGTTTCGGCCTATTCGGTGCTCGCCAACGGCGGCAAGCAGATCAAGCCCTCGCTGATCGACCGCATCCAGGACCGCTACGGCAAGACGATCTTCCGCCACGAAGAGCGCAGCTGCGAGAACTGCAACGCCAACGACTGGGAAAAGCAGGAAGAGCCGACGCTGGTCGACAACCGCGAGCAGGTGCTCGACCCGATGACGGCCTACCAGATCACCTCGATGATGGAAGGCGTCGTCACGCGCGGCACCGCCGCCGGCAAGATCAAGCTCGATCGCCCGACGGCCGGCAAGACCGGCACGACCAACGACGAAAAGGACGCCTGGTTCGTCGGCTACACGCCGGACCTCGTCGCCGGCCTCTATATCGGCTTCGACAATCCGGCCCCGCTCGGCCGTGGTGCCACCGGCGGCTCGCTCTCGGCGCCGATCTTCAACGAGTTCATGCAGGCGGCTCTCGAAGGCACCCGCCCGACGAAGTTTATCGTGCCGGAAGGCATGCAGTTCATCGCGGTCAACCGCAAGACCGGTATGCAGGCCTCCGAAGGCCAGCCGGACACGATCATGGAAGCCTTCAAGCCCGGCACGGGCCCGGCCGACGTCTTCTCGGTCATCGGCGGCGAGGAATTCGCCAGCCCCGAGGAAATCCTGAAGAACTCGCCGCAGGCCAACCAGGCCGTGACCGGCGGCAGCGGCGGCCTGTTCTGATCCACGGACGATCCATTTGCGAGGGCGGGCGCGGGGCTTTACATCCGCGCCCGCCCTCTCTATTTCACGGCCACCGAATTGGCATCGAAGAAGAAGGCGGACATGCGCGCGGAAATCGAGAACGTCGTCGACGAAATCAAGCAGGCCATAAGCCTGCTGAGGAGGCATCTTTGACTGGGATCAGGCGGTAAGACGACTGGACTGGTTGAACAACAAGGCAGAGGACCCCAACCTCTGGAACGATGCCCAGGAGGCCCAGAAGCTGATGCGCGAGCGCCAGCAGCTGGACGAGGGCATAAATGGCGTCAAGGCCATCGAGCAGCAGCTTAAGGACAACATCGAGCTCATCGAGCTCGGTGAGGAAGAGGGCGACGCGGCGATCGTCAAGGACGCCGAGGATACGCTCAAGGCTGTGCGCAACGAGGCCGCGCGCAAGCAGGTCGAGGCCATGCTCTCCGGCGAGGCCGACGGCAACGACACCTATCTCGAAGTGCATTCCGGCGCCGGCGGCACGGAAAGCCAGGATTGGGCGAACATGCTGTTGCGCATGTATACCCGCTGGGCCGAGCGTTCGGGCTACAAGGTCGAGCTGCTGGAAGTGCATGACGGCGAAGAGGCGGGCATCAAGTCCGCGACGCTTCTCGTCAAGGGCCACAATGCCTATGGCTGGCTGAAGACCGAATCGGGCGTGCACCGCCTGGTCCGCATCTCGCCCTATGACAGCAATGCGCGCCGTCACACCTCGTTCTCGTCGATCTGGGTCTATCCGGTCATCGACGACTCGATCGTCATCGAGATCAACGAGAGCGACTGCCGCATCGACACCTATCGCTCGTCGGGCGCCGGCGGCCAGCACGTCAACACGACCGATTCGGCCGTGCGCATCACGCATATCCCGACCGGCATCGTCGTCGCCTGCCAGCAGGAACGCTCACAGCACAAGAACCGCGCCAAGGCCTGGGACATGCTGCGCGCCCGCATGTACGAAGCGGAGCTGAAGAAGCGCGAAGAGGCCGCCAACGCCGAAGCGGCCTCCAAGTCGGATATCGGCTGGGGCCACCAGATCCGCTCCTACGTCCTCCAGCCTTATCAGCTGGTCAAGGACATGCGCACCGGCGTCGAAAGCACGGCCCCATCGGACGTGCTCGACGGCGAACTCAACGAGTTCATGGAAGCAGCCCTTGCCCACCGGGTGAACGGCGGCGCCGACGCCGTCGTCGACGACCTGAATTAAGCACTTCAGAAAATGAAATCGGAACGGGCGCTTCGGCGCCCGTTTTCAGTTGGTCGCCCGCTCGATCTTGATCTCGCCGAGATCGTCGATCAGCACGGTCCAGCTTTCCGGCTCCGCGGCCTTCGGGTCGGTCTTCAGGTAGACCGTGGCGAACAGCCCCGGCTGGGTGGTGATTCCCGAGGAATTTTCCGGCCGTATGTCGGTCACATAGGGTTTCATCGCCGAAAACTCGTCCAGCACCGTCGACGACGCGATCTTCGGGCCGCTGGAAGTGGCCTCGATCTGCTGGAGATGGACCTCGGCCGTGCCGTCCGGCTGGCGCATAGCGATCAGCTTGTAATAACCGCGGCGCATCTCGGCCGGCTTGGTCGCCCCGGCCGTTTCCTGCTTGGCGGTGGCCTCTTCTCCCTCTTCGACCGGTTCTTCCCAGAAACCGGTGCTGACGACGAAGGTGATGGTTTCCGCGACCGGCGGTTCGCCTTCGGCCCAGGCGGGCGCTCCGGCGAGAAAGACGAGGGCGAGGGCGGCGGCAAGTACGTGCCGGGTCATGGCAAAACTCCTGTCCCGAAGCTGGGTGACAGTGTCAATAATCGAACTGTTCGGCGAGAATCCGGTCGGACCAGGAATGATCCGGATCGGACAGGATATGCGCGGAAAGGCCGGCCGATTCGGCGATGCGCACCGAGGTCACGGATTTCACCTCGGTATTGTCGGCCACCGCATTGACCGGCCGCTTCTCCGCCTCCAGCACCTGGATCTCCACCGTCACCTTGTTCGGCAGCAGCGCGCCGCGCCAGCGGCGGGGCCGGAAGGGGCTGACGGGGGTGAGCGCCAGCAGCGGCGCCTCCAGCGGCAGGATGGGGCCATGGGCGGAAAGGTTGTAGGCCGTCGAGCCGGCTGGCGTCGCCAGCAGCAGGCCATCGCAGATCAATTCCTCCAGCCGCACCCGCCCGTCGACGCTGACGCGCAGCTTCGCCGCCTGGTAGGACTGGCGGAACAGGTAGACCTCGTTGATCGCCAGCGCCCGGCGCTCGAGGCCGCTCGCATCGTTGGTGATCATCTCCAGCGGCCGGAAGGCGTTTTCCGCAGCACCCTCGATACGGTCCAGCAGGTCCTTCGGGTCGTAGCGGTTCATCAGGAAGCCGATGGAGCCGCGGTTCATGCCATAGACCCGCTTGCCGGTGTTCATCGTCGTATGCAGCGTCTGCAGCATGAAACCATCGCCGCCGAGCGCCACGATGACGTCCGACTCTTCCGGATCGGCGTTGCCATAGATCGACACCAGCTCATCGCGCGCTTCCTGCGCTTCGGGCGCCTGCGAGGCGACGAAGGAGAGGGAATTGAAAGTACGCGCCATGCCGCCGATCCGCATCTTTTAGAGTAGCCTTGAGCGCGTGAGGCGCACAGGGCCGGTCTTTGTCGCATGCCTTTACGGCATGCGCATCTGAAAAATATGACAGTGTCGTCGTAATGGGCGTGGCCTCAGGCCTTGGGTGACGCGGCCCGCGCTTCCATCGCCTTGAGCGTGGCCTGGCCGGCGGCGGCCGCCAGCATCGGATTGGCGAACGGACCCTTGACCGGATAGGTGACGCCGCGGAAGGTGAGCGTGAAGAAGTACTTTCCGTCGATGCGCTTTTCGACCGTCACCTTCGAAACCGCCTGCCTGCCTGCCGCCACGTCCGTTCCTCCGCAAAATGCTTCCGCGCCGCTATTCGGTGTTCTGTCGCCTTGCGACAGATGTGTTGCTTGAAGCCGGTTTCGACCTAGGGGTAGATCGGCTGCACCGGCTCGCTTGCGTCATCCTTAAAAAGAAGCGTGTGCGGACTCAACCGGCAAAGTGCTCCGTTGGCTTTGAGAGTTTCCATCTTGTCCAGAAATCTTTGCACATGCTCGCGTTCGGCGTCGGCCAGGCCGCATCGGCTTAAATCATAGAGCCACCATTCCAGGGCCGACAACCGGTTCACCGTTTCCTCGTCAAACCTGGAACGGATCCGCTTTGCTGCAACGCCTCCGACGATCTCGTAGGGGGCGACATCCCTTGTTACCACGGCGCCCGCGCCGACGATGGCACCATGCCCGATGGACAGACCCCTTTTGATGATGGAGTTCGCCCCGATCCAGACGTCATGCCCAACGACGGTCCGCGGGAGCTTTCCATTGTTGAGCCTGGGACCGCCGACGATCCTGTTGAATTCGGCGGATTCGCCGAAGGGCCCTTTGTTCGCAAATGCGATCAGATGGGTGGTGAAACGGTCGGTGGGATGGCTCGTCGGGCTGATTTGCACGCCGGTGGCGATGGAGCAGTATCGGCCGATATCCGTGTTCGAAACGGCAGACCCTGCGCCGACATAGCTGAACGCCCCGAGGGAGCACTTGCCTTTGAAACGGCAATTGGCCGAAGTGGCCGGCGATTCCACCACCAGATGGAGCGCTTTTTGCTGCTGAATTTTTATAAAATAGTCATCCAAGTGGCGAAGATCTCAAGAGAAGAATTTCAGGATAGCGCCACGGCGAAACAAAATGGTGCGCCCCAGCGGCGACACCCTGAACCAAATCTTTAGCGAATTAGCCGATTGGGAGCAAATTCTAAAAGATACGTCGCTGGCCCGCCGCCCTGCGCCGCCCTCATTGTGAGGTGCGGCCATGGACGATTTTCCGAAACTTGGCGGCAAGAGGCGTAAAAGCCGCCCCGAGGCGAAGAACTTTACCCTGCGGCTGACGGATGACGAAAAGCGCCTGCTGATTGAGCGGGCGGGCGATGTGCCGCTCGGCATCTATATCCGTAGCCTGATCCTCGGCGCGGATGTCCGGCAAAAGCGCCGTTCGGCCCCGCTCAAAGACGATACGGCGCTGGCGCGGGTACTGGCCGTGCTCGGCCAGTCGCGCCTGTCGAGCAATCTCAATCAGCTTGCCAAGGCGGTGCATATCGGCGCGCTGCCGGTCACGCCGGAAACGGAAAGCGAGATTGTTGCGGCCTGCGCCGCCGTGTCGGCCATGCGGGGCGATCTGTTGGCCGCGCTCGGCCTGCCGGAAGGGGGGGCGCATGATCCTGAACGGTAGCCAGCGCGGCGGGCATGGCGATCTTGCCCGCCACCTCATGAAGCCCGAAAACGAGCATGTGGAAATCCACGAGATACGGGGCTTCATCTCTGAAACCGTCGCGGGCGCGTTCAAGGAAGCGCATGCCATTTCTCGCGGCACGAAATGTACCCAGTTCCTCTATTCACTGTCCCTAAGCCCGCCAGCGGCGGAAAATGTGCCGGTGAAGGTCTTCGAAGATGCCATCGACGCCATCGAACATAAGCTCGGCCTGTCCGGCCAGCCCCGCGTCATTGTCTTCCATGAGAAACAGGGGCGGCGGCATGCGCATTGCGTCTGGTCACGGATCGACGCGGACACCATGACGGCGGTTAACCTGCCGCATACCAAGCTGAAACTGCGCGACGTATCCCGCCAGCTTTTTGTCCAACACAGATGGCAAATGCCGGACGGTCTGGTCGATGCGTCAATGCGCAATCCGCTAAACTTCGACCGGAAAGAGTGGTTTCAAGCGAAACGCACGAAACAAGACCCGCGCGACATCAAGGGACTGTTTCAACAATGCTGGTCTGCCGCCGACTCCGGCAAGGCGTTCACGCATGCCATGGAAGAGCGCGGCTATTATCTCGCGCGCGGGGATCGCCGCGCCGTGGTCGCGCTCGATGTTCATGGCGAGATTTATGCCGTAGCGCGGTGGGTGAACGTCAAGACCAATGATGTGGTCGCCCGCATGGGCGATGTCTCCGCCCTTCCGTCCGTGGAAGAGGCACAAGCCAAAATCGCCGGGCTGGTGCGCGACAAGCTGACCGGCTTTATTGATTCCGCCGCGTCGGACTTTGCGCAGGCGGCGCAGGGTGTCGAGGCCAAGCGGCGCGCCATGGCCGACCGTCACCGTGCGGATAGACGGGCGCTACAGGCGGCGCAGGATGACCGATGGATAAAAGAAGCGGTAGAGCGCGGCACCCGCTTCCGGCGCGGCCTTCGCGGCCTGTGGGATCGCCTGACGGGCCAAGCCGCCAAGCTGCACGATCAGAACGAGCGGGAAACCAAGCATGCCGCCGAGCGGGACGCACGGGAAAAGCAGACCCTCATCGAGCGCCAGCTTGACGAACGCCGCCGCTTACAGCGGGAAATCGACCATACGCGGAGGCTGCACACCAAGGATATGGCGTTGCTATATCGTCAATCATCCGGCCCGAAATTGGCGCAGGATGGGGAAAGACCGCGCCAGAAGCTTAGGCAGAGGTCAGGACCAAACATGTGATGGGATCAAGGCAACCTTAATGCATTAGCCGCCGCGGAGAAATTTTATATATAATTCCGCATGGGCTATCGCACGTCAGAGCAAAAGGAGATCATCTGTGAACGTAATATGACCCTTGAATCGGATAAAGAAATCACTCTTCCCGTCGCCGTTTGTATCGCCCATCAGCAGGGTTTCTGATCCGCTCTTTTCGTAACGGAGTTCGCCGGCTTCTTTCGTGAATTTATGTTTCCCGATAAAATCGAAGTCTTGAACGCCCTTGCTCGTCGTGTCTGCATCCCATTTTTGCAGATCGATCTTATCACCCTGCTTTGCGTTAAAGTCTGTAATCAAGTCAGCCTTCTTCTTGGTGTTCCCGCTATCTCCCTTCCGGAAGATGAAAACATCGGCATCTTTGCCCCCGCTTATCACGTCCGCGCCTTTTCCCGCAGTGATGTAATCGACCGCTTTAGTCCCCTTGATGACCCGGTTCCCGGAAGAACCATTGATAACATTCGCAAAAGTAAAATCTAACTGAACGAATGTTGATTTATCAAACGTCCCCCAATGCCAATCGATCAGCACCGTATTCCCATCGTCATATATTTTTATGTCAGACTCATCCAGAAAGCTCATGTTAGTATTCAGCTTAAAGCCGATAATGGGAGGTAGATTGTTATCTACGTCACTAAAAGCGGGGCCGTTCCACAAATAGTATTTGAATAGGCCGATGTCGTAGAATTTTATGCTCAGGCTTTTCCCACCAAAGTCCATACTGAATATGCCGGTGGTCTGCTCCCAATTGGACGGATTTTTATTGGGGCTGAGCGTATCAAAATTTGTCAGTTCAAGACCCTGACCGACTAATTTGCGGCCCCAACCCGGATATTGGTCACCCCATTGGTGAAATGAATCGGTGAAATTTCCTCGCAGCCCATTGAACCAGTAATTGATGTTGATCCATTTGTTGTCGAACGACATGTTCGTGCTCCGCGATTATCCATGATAAAGGGGATAGCGGATAATTCTTGCGCGAAAGTTACGTATGCAATCACAGATAGCGGAAGATTCTTGTATGTGAGCGGAAGTTATGCGTGCTCGGCTGTCACTCCTATAGGATGAAGTCGGTAGCTTTCAGCGTGAGACTTGCATCGATGAGGATCGAAAAGTCCGCTTTTTTGTCGCCGTTTACGTCGGCGAATATGATGGTATCGCCGCCCTTCTTGATGTAGCGCAGCTCTCCCGCATCACCTGAAAATGCCTTCGTTCCGATAAACTCAAAGGTTTGGTTGCCTTTGGTCGCCGTATCCGCATCGATGGCTTTAAGATCGACCTTGTCGCCTTGCTTGCTGGAAAAGTCCTTGATCGTGTCTCGCCCCGACGTTGCGACCGTGGAGTCTTTTATCGACTTGAATATGAAGACGTCCTTGCCCGCTCCGCCATGGAGTTCGTCACGGCCCGCGCCACCATAGAGCTTGTCGTTCCCAGCACCGCCTTTGAGAATATCGTTGCCGCCTTGGCCGGAAATCTGGTCGTTCCCCGCGCCACCGTCAAAGATGTTCTTTCCGTTGGTTCCAAGAATGCGATCGTTTTCCGTGACGGACGGTTTCATAATCCGATCGAGGGGGATTTTTTCGTCGGGACCGAAAAATCCGAACGTCAGCGGTTTCTCACTGGTAATAGAATTTACGAAGGAATTGTATTTCCCGGCGGTGGATAAGGTTGGAATGGTGTTCCCCGATATCTGCATGGTGAACTGCTGATCGCCGAGATCGATAACAAGGATGTTCGCCACGCCTTTCGTCCCGTTTCCATCCCGCCACGAGATTTGCGTTATATCAGCGTCGAGCT
>NZ_DASYHH010000011.1:0-151580 GCF_035998705.1 Shinella sp.
GAGATTGGATGGAGCAACCTCCCGCCCATCACAGAGGGTAGAGTGTGGGCGCTGTTCAAGCCTCTTGCCGATCTCCCCCCTTGAGGGGGAGATGGCCGGCAGGCCAGAGGGGGGTGGCTACGCCGACTACAGCCCGAAAGCATCCTTGAACTGGTACCACCACGAGCCGATCGTGGAATACTGCGCGCGGAACATGCGGCCGCCTGGGAAGGGGATCCAGGGGAGCTTTTCGAACTGGCTGAAGCGGGAGAGGTCGCCGTCGATGGCTTCCGAGAGGATGCGGCGGAAGAGGTGGGAGCCGGTGACGCCGTGACCGCTGTAGCCGTGGGCGAAATAGGTGTTCCTGCCGATCGGGCATCGAAGACCGGTGCCTCCTCGCCTCGATATTTCGCCTGAGGCGTTGACCCCGCGCCGGACGTTGAGCCAGATGCGCAAGGCCGCTCATTCTGCAAAGGAAACCGCATGACACAGCGTCACGACATCCGCCTTGGTGCCGATATCGGCGGGACCTTTACCGATATCGCACTCGAGGTCGGGGGCAAGCTGTTCTCGACGAAGGTGCTGACCAATTATTCGGCACCCGAACAGGCGATCCTCGACGGCATCGAGATTGTCGTCCGGGATGCGGGCATCGCCCTTCGGGATATCGACATCGTCATCCACGGCACGACGCTTGCCACCAACGCGCTCATCGAGCGCCGCGGCGCCCGTACCGCGCTGGTCACCACCGAAGGTTTTCGCGATGTCATCGAGATGCGCACGGAAAACCGTTTCGAACAGTACGACCTCAGCCTCGTCCTGCCGAAGCCCTTGATCCCGCGCGAGGATCGCTTTCCGGTCAAGGGCCGCATCGATGCGCAGGGCAGGGAGCTTCAGCCGCTCGACGAGGCGGCGCTGGAAGCCCTGGCGGATACCATCGCGGAGCGCGGCTTCGGGGCCGTCGCCATCGGCTTCATCCATTCCTACATGAACCCGGCGCATGAGGAGCGCGCCCGCGACATCCTCGCGAGGAAACTCTCCATCCCGATCTCGATCTCGGCGGAAGTCTCGCCGCAGATGCGCGAATTCGAACGGTTCAACACGGTTTGCGCCAATGCCTATGTGCGTCCGCAGATGGCCGACTACCTGTCGCGCCTGCAGGTGCGCCTGAAGGAGATGGGCGCCGACTGCCCGGTCTTCATGATCCATTCCGGCGGTGGCCTCATTTCGGTCGAGACGGCCTCCGAATTCCCGGTTCGCCTCGTCGAATCCGGCCCGGCGGGCGGGGCGATCTTCGCCGCCGATATCGCCCGCCGTTTCAGCCTCGACCGCGTCGTCTCCTATGACATGGGCGGTACGACGGCGAAGATCTGCCTCATCGAGGACTACCAGCCCCACACGGCGCGCACCTTCGAAGTCGCCCGCACCTACCGTTTCTCCAAGGGCTCGGGCATGCCGATCTCCATTCCGGTGATCGAGATGATCGAGATCGGCGCCGGCGGCGGCTCCATCGCCTGGGTGGATGCCATGGGCCGCATCCAGGCCGGTCCGGAATCGGCAGCTTCGGAGCCGGGGCCGGCCTGTTACCGGCGTGGCGGGGAACGGCCGGCGATCACCGATGCGGATCTCGTACTCGGCAAGCTCGATCCCGACAACTTCGCCGGCGGCAAGATCAGGCTTTCGGTTGATGACGCAAGGGCCGCTATTGCGCGCGACGTCGGCGACCGACTGAAGCTCGCCACCGAGGCCGCCGCCTTCGGCATCGTCGAGGTGGTGGACGAGAACATGGCCAATGCGGCGCGCGTGCATGCGGTCGAGAACGGCAAGAATATTTCCGAAAACATCATGATCGCCTTCGGGGGTGCTGCCCCCTTGCACGCTGCCCGGCTCTGCGAAAAACTCGGCGTCGACCAGTGCCTCATCCCGCAAGGGGCGGGCGTCGGTTCGGCCATCGGCTTCCTGAAGGCACCGTTCGGCTATGAAGCGCTCGCCTCCAAGATCATGGGCCTGTCCAAGTTCGATGCCGGATCGATCAACGCCATGCTCGACGACCTGAAGGCGACCGCCGAAGGGTTCGTGCGCGCCGGAACCGACGGGGCGATCGTGCGCGAGATCACCGCCTTCATGCGGTACAGGGGCCAGGGTTGGGAAATCCCCGTGCCGCTGCCCGACCGCGCCTTTACGGCGGCGGACGCTGCCATGATCGAAGCGGCCTTCAAGGAGCGCTACGCCCAGTTCTTCGGCCGCGCGGTCGAAGGCCCGGAGATCGAATTCGTCACCTGGTCCGTCAAGGCGCAGGACGTGCGCCCCGAGGGCGAGCGCTTCACGCTTGAAACGGACGGTGCCGCGATACCCGCACCCACCACGAGAGCCGTCTTCGATCCCGCCTCCGGCAGGACGCTGGAAACCGCCATCGTGCCGCGCGAGACGCTGTCACCCGGCGCGCGCGTGATCGGCCCTGCCGTCATCGTCGAGCGGGAAACCTCCACCATCGTCACGTCGCCGTTCGATGCCGTCATCCAGCTCGACGGCACCATTCTTCTCGTGCGCAAGGGTCACTGATCATGAGCGATATCAATGAAATCCGCATGCAGGTCATGTGGAACCGCCTGATCTCGGTCGTCGAGGAACAGGCGTTGACGCTGCTGCGCACGGCGTTCTCCACCTCCGTCCGCGAGGCGGGCGACCTTTCGGCCGGCGTCTACAACGCCAGGGGCGAGATGCTCGCCCAGGCCGTCACCGGCACGCCGGGCCATGTCAACACCATGGCGGAAGCCGTGCTGCACTTCATCGCCGAGATCCCGCGTGAGGAAATGTATCCGGGCGATACGTACGTCACCAACGATCCGTGGAAGGGCACCGGCCACCTGCACGACATCACCATGGTCTCGCCGTCGTTCAAGGGCGATGAGCTGATCGGCTTCTTCGCCTGCACGGCCCATGTGGTCGATGTCGGCGGGCGCGGCTTCGGGGCGGACGGCAAGTCGGTCTATGAGGAAGGCATCCAGATCCCGATCATGAAATTCGCCGAGCGCGGCGCGGTGAACAAGGATCTGCTGAAGATCCTGCGCCTCAACGTGCGCGAGCCGAACCAGGTGATCGGCGACTTCTACTCGCTCGCCGCCTGCAACGACGTCGGCCACAAGCGGCTGATCGAGATGCTGGAGGAGGTCGGCTACGACAATCTCGACACGCTCGGCGATTTCATCCTGTCGCGCACGCACCGGGCGACGATGGAACGCATCGCCGGCTTGCCGAAGGGGTCCTGGACGAACGACATGCTGACGGACGGCTATGACGTGCCGATCAGGCTCGCCGCAGAGGTCTCGATCGCCGACAGCGGCGTCAATGTCGATTTCTCCGGCACGGACGGCGTGAGCCGCTGGGGCATCAACGTTCCGCTGATCTACACGAAGGCCTATGCCTGCTATGCGCTGAAATGCGTGGTGGCACCTGACATTCCGAACAATTCGGCCTCTCTCGCCGTCTTCAACTTTTCTTCGCCCACCAACATCCTCAATGCGCCGCGCCCGGCCCCGGTTTCGGTGCGCCACGTCATCGGCCACATGGTGCCGGACCTCGTTCTCGGTGCGCTCGCCAAGGCGCTGCCCGGCAAGATTCTCGCCGAGGGGGCGGCAGCGCTGTGGAACATCCATATCTCGGCCCGCCCAGTCGCGGGCGCGTCCGGCCGCCGTGCCGAGGTGCTGATGTTCAACTCGGGCGGCATGGGTGCGCGCCCGGGCATCGACGGCCTGTCTTCGACGGCCTTTCCGTCCGGCGTCCATACCATGCCGATCGAGGCGACCGAGCACACCGGGCCCATCGTCGTCTGGCGCAAGGAGCTGCGTCCCGATTCCGGCGGTGCCGGCAAATATCGCGGCGGCCTCGGCCAGATCATCGAGATCGCGCCTGCGGAAGGGCATGAATTCGACTTTTCGGCGATGTTCGACCGTATCGCGACGCCCGCGCGCGGGCGCGATGGCGGCGAAGGGGGAGCACCTGGTTCGGCAAGGCTCGACGATGGCACGAAGCTGCGGCCGAAGGGGTGGCAGCACGTACCGGCGGGCCGACGGCTGGTTCTGGAACTGCCGGGCGGCGGCGGTTTCGGAGACCCGGCCGAACGTTCCGCCGACGCCAAAGCCGAAGACCTGTCCAAGGGTTATGTGACGGAGAAAAAACGATGAGCCATATCGCGAGCCGGATTTTCGCCGAAGGGCATGTGGCGGCCGTTCCTAGCACCGCCTACGGTCTGTCGCCCTTCGTTCGCATTTCCCCCGCGACCTCCGGGGAGGTCCTGGCAAAAGCGGTGAAGCGCATCGGCGCGGCCCGCGCCAAACTCGTGTTCTGATTGGAAGAAAAATGTCCAGATCCTACAAAACCATTTTGATCACAGGTGCGGCCGGCCGGCTTGGCACCGAGCTGCGCCGCGGCCTCGCGCCGTTGGCCGACAGATTGCGCCTGGCCGATATCGGCGAGATCAAGGATCTGCAGCCGAACGAGGAGGCGATGGTCTTCGACCTCGCCGACGAGCCCGCTGTCACGAAGGCGGTCGAGGGTGTCGATGCCATCGTGCATTTCGGCGGCGTTCCGCTGGAGCGGCCCTGGCAGGATATCCTCGATGCCAATATCCGCGGCAGCTACCACATCTATGAGGCCGCCCGAAAACACGGCGTCAAACGCGTGGTCTATGCCTCCTCTGTGCATGCGATCGGATACCACACGCTGGAAGCCCACATCGATACCGACGCACCGGTCCGGCCGGATAGTCTTTACGGCGTTTCCAAATGCTTCGTCGAAGCGCTCAGCCGCTTCTACTGGGACAAGTTCGGACTGGAGAGCGTGTGCCTGCGCATTTTCTCCTCCTTCCCGGAGCCGGCCGACCGGCGCATGCTTTGGTCCTGGTTGTCCTTCGAGGACTGCATCCGTCTCGTCACCGCCAGCCTCACGGCGCCACGGGTGGGCCACACGATCAGCTTCGGTCTGTCCGACAATGCCGTCAAACCGGTCGATAACGCCAGAGCCGGCCACCTCGGCTACCTGCCGCAGGACAATACGGAGCGTTTCCGCGCCAAGGTCGAGGCGGAAAAGCCGCCGGTCGATCCGAAGGCGCCGTCCACCGTTCACCTTGGCGGCTGGTTCGTCGATATCGGCCATCCCGATGATGAGGCATCGAAATGAAAGAGCGGTATGATGTCGTCATCGTCGGCGGCGCGGTGATCGGTTCGGCCGTCGCCTACTATCTTGCGGCCAATCCCGATTTCGGCGGGTCCGTGCTCGTCGTCGAACGCGATCCGACCTATCTGAAGGCGGCGACCTCCCTGTCGTCGTCCTCGATCCGCACGCAGTTTTCCAATCCGATCAACGTGAAGATCAGCCAGTACGGCTCCGAGGTCATTCGCAATTTCGGCGAGATGATGCAGGTCGGCGACGACAAGCCGGACCTTGCCTTCCACGCGGGCGGCTACCTGTTCCTCGCCAATACGCCGGAGCAGACACAGGTTCTCAGGGAGAACCATGAGGCACAGGTCTCCTGCGGGGCCGATGTCGTGCTCTGGAACCGCGACGAACTGGCGAACGCCTTCCCGCATCTCACTGTGGCGGACATCGAACTGGCCTCCTACGGCCGTTCGGGCGAAGGCTGGTTCAACAATACGGGCCTGATGTACGGCTTCAGGAACAAGGCCCGGTCGTTGGGCGTCGATTACATCGCCGACGAGGTCGTGGCCATCGGGCGTGACGGGGATCAGGTGACGTCGGTGACGTTGAAATCGGGCGCGGTCGTCAAGGCCGGCACGATCGTCAATGCCTCCGGCCCCCGCGCGGCGCTGACGGCCCGCATGGCCGGCCTCGACATTCCGGTCGAGCCACGCAAGCGCACCCTGTTCGCGTTCGATTGCGCCCGCACGCCGGAGGGAACCGCGAACGTCAATCAGGGGCGGCTGCCGCTGATGATCGATCCGTCCGGCGTATTCTGCCGGCCCGAAGGCCGCTTCTTCTTGACGGGGTGCCCGCCCGTGGAGGATCCGGCCACGGATTGGGACGATTTCGAGCCGCGCTACGAAGAGTTCGAAGAGATCATCTGGCCGGCACTTGCCGAACGGTCGCCCGATTTCGAGGCGATCAAGGTGGTGAATCAGTGGGCGGGCCATTACGATTTCAACACGCTGGACCACAATCTGGTCGTCGGCCGTCATCCGGTGGTGCGCAACTTCGTGTTCGCCAACGGTTTTTCCGGTCATGGCCTGCAGCAGGGACCCGCGACAGGGCGGGGCGTGTCCGAGTTGATCGTCTACGGCGAATATCGCACATTGGACCTGACGGAGGTCGGCTACGAGCGTGTTGTGGAGAACCGCCCGTTCCTCGAAAAAGCCGTGATATAGTCTACCGGCTCCGCCGACGGGCGGAGCGATGTTCTTGGCAAAAGAACCTCGGCCGGCTCGATCCGATAAATGGAATTGTCCGTGGCAAAGACATTGCGCTCTGCCGCCGACAGGCCAATATGGCGGCGCAACCCAATATCGCGAGGTCGGAAAACGTGAAGAACCAGTCTGTTGTCATCGCCGGCGGCGCATCGGGCCTCGGCCTTGTGACCGCCAAGCTGATGATCGCGCAGGGCGCGACGAAAATCGGCCTCATCGATCGCAACGAGGCGCTGCTTGCCTCGTCTGCGGCGGCGCTGGAGGCTCTTGGCGCCGAGGTCGCAACGGCGAACGCCGATATCTCCCGAGCCGAGACGGCGCATGCCGGGTTCGACGCGGTCGCCGCGAGGCTCGGCCGCATCGATGCGCTGGTCAACAGTGCCGCGATCTATCCGCGAAAGCCGATCCTCGAAATCACCGACGAGGACTGGGACCTCGAAAATGCAATCAACGTCAAGGGCACCTACCACATGATGGTGGCGGCCGTGCGCCACATGCGCCAGTTCGTCAATGCACCCGCGGTGACGGGCCGCATCGTCAACGTCACCTCGGTCGATGCCTTCAAGGCGCATCCGCAGAACGCGCACTACGCCGCCACCAAGGCCGCGGTGGTGAGCCTGACGAAATCCTTCGCCCAGGAATGCGCCAAGGACCAGATCCTCGTGAACTCGGTCGCGCCCGCCGGTTTTGCCACCGACCGCGCCAAGGAGCTCGGATTCCTGCCGGAGCTTGCCAAGGCGAGCGCGCTCGGCCGTGCGGCGGAGCCCGCCGAAATGGCCGAATGGATCGTCATGATGGCGTCCAGCCGCAACACCTATGCGACGGGCGAGAATGTCGTCATCAGTGGGGGCTACATCTATGTCTGAGGCCTATCGCGTCGCTGTCGTCACGGGCGCGACCAGCGGTATCGGCAAGGCCATCGTGCCCATGCTGCGCGCCCGCGGTTTTGCCGTCCATGCGGTGGGGCGCAACGCGGCGCAGCTTGCCGCACTTGCCGAGGCGACCGGCGCGATCCCGATCCAGGCGGATGTACGCGATACGGCGCGCATCACTGAGGCGCTCGCCGGCGTCGAGGTGGACGTGCTCGTCAACAATGCCGGCATCCTGTCGACCCGCGCGGCCTTCCAGGACATCGATCCTGCCGAAATCGACGCGATGATCGACGTCAACCTCAAGGCGCCGCTGCACCTGACACGCGCCGTGCTTCCCGGCATGGTGGCGCGCAAGCGCGGCCATCTGATCTATATCGGCTCCAGCGGCGGCCAGGCGCCTTATCCCAACATGGGCGCCTATGGCGCGTCGAAGGCGGGTCTCAGCCTCTTCTGCGACAACCTGCGCTGCGATCTGCTGGGCACTTCCGTTCGGGTCAGCGAGATCGTGCCCGGTCGCGTGCAGACGGATCTCTATCGTACGTCCATCGCTGACAACCAGGCGAAGGCCGTTCTCTATGACGGCTACCGGCCGATCCAGCCGGAGCACATCGCCCGCATCGTCAACGACGTCATCGCGCTTCCCGTCTATGTGGATGTCGCCCGCGTCGAGGTTTTCCCCACCGATCAGGCGACCGGTGGCGGCACGATGGTGAAGTTCGAGGAGGAGTGAGCGGGAGGAGAAGCGCGCGCAGCAAGACGATCGAAAACGATCGCTTCAGCCCGGATAAAATCCACCATAGTTGTAATTAACGACCAAATATCGTTGACATATCAATATGGAATTGCGCTATTAAGATGACAACAATATCCGAGGGTCGTAATGCTGACCATTCTTGCCGACGATCTGACGGGGACGTTGGATTCTGCCGCGCCGTTTGCGGCGCGCGGCATGCATGTGGAGGTGGCGTTAGAGGTCGAGGCGATTGCGGAGGCTATCGGCGAGAGGCCGGAGGTCCTTGCAATCAATCTCGCCTCGCGTGAGATCAGTGCCGACGCTGCGCGCCGGCAGGTGGAGGTCGCACTTGCGGCCGTGCCGGCGGGAACCCGTCTCTTCAAGAAGGTGGACTCGCGTCTCAAGGGGCACATCGCGGCTGAGCTTGATGCGATGTCTTTCAAGGCCGCCCTCGTGGCGCCGGCGATCCCTGCATTCGGGCGAATCGTAAAGGACGGCCACGTGACGGGCTTCGGGGTGGATACACCGATTTCGGTCGCCGGCAAGCTCGGCACGCACGCGGCCCGCGCCACGATCCCGGACATTGCGAGGCAGAGCGAAATGAACGATTGGCTCGAGCGGGCAGGGGAGGCGGGCATCGACCTTCTCGTCGGCGCGCGCGGCCTTGCGGAGGCGCTGGCCGAGCGGATGAGCGGGCACGCAGCGGCGGTTGCCGCGGAAATACCCGCTGGGCCGGGGCTCTTCGTCATCGGCTCGCGCGATCCGATAACCCTTGCGCAAATCGAGGCGCTTCGCAGCGATGGCGATCTGCGCTATCTGCCGGCGCCCAATGGCCGTCTCGCCGACGCGCGGGCGGATGGCTCCGCATTGACGCTGGTCCAGGCGGTGGCGGGCGACGCGGACATGACCTCTGCAGAAGTGTCGCAGGCGCTGGCAGAAAGCGTGTGCCCAGCACTGACCGATGCGGCATCGACGCTGCTCTTCTCCGGCGGGGCCACGGCGGAGGCGCTCTTGAAGACGATGGGAATCGTGCGGTTTCGTCTGCTGGGGGAATGCCTGCCCGGGTTGGGCTTGGCGCATGCGCAAGGACATTGCATTATCGCCAAATCAGGCGGGTTTGGGCAGCCGGATACGCTGCAAGAGATCGCGCGCCGGCTGCGCCGCAAGACGGAATGAGAGATGGGACTGGAGAACGGAACAGCACGCAGGAGCCTTGGCGATCTCGTTTTCGAGCGCATGCACCGTGCCATCAAATCCGGTGCGTACCGGCCGGATGAGCGCCTGCCGACCGAGCATGACCTGGCGATCGAATTCGAGGTTTCGCGGCCGATCATCCGGGAGGCCCTGCGGCGGCTGCGCGAGCAGGGGTTCATCTATTCCCGGCGCGGCGCAGGCAGCTTCGTGCGGGCCGTCGGCATGCGGGAGCCGCTCGGCTTCGGACAGCTGGAAAATGTCGCCGACCTTCTCAACTGTTACGAATTCCGGCTGACCGTCGAGCCGGCGGCGGCAGCAGCGGCGGCGGAGCGGCACGATGCCGGTACCCTTGCCGCCATCCGTCAGGCGCTGGAGCTGATGCGGGATGCCACCAACCGGCAGTCGCACCGCGAGGACGCGGATTTCCAGTTCCATCTCGCCATCGCACGCGCCGCGCAGAACAGCTATTTCTTCACCGCCATGGAAGCGCTGAAGGACCACATCGCCGTTGGCATGCGGTTCCACGGCGCGTCGGTGAAGCGCGAAATCACCGGCCTGACGCGGGTCTTCGCAGAACACGAGGCGATCGCCGAAGCCATTACCGCGCGCGACGGCGCGCGGGCGCGCCAGCTCATGTTCGACCACCTTACCGGGTCGCGCGAGCGCCTGTTCCAGTCAACCAAGTAAGACAGAGAAAACCCCGGCAGAGCCGGGGTTTCGACCCTTTTGCGCGGTCTAGATTCTTTTGTTTTCGTTTGTCTTTTCGGGAAAACCGGTTCCCACTTTTCCCTGACAAACTCTAGAGGGCGGCCCGGTAGATGCCGAGCACGTCTTCCACGCTCATGTCGATGGGATTGTTGTCCATCAGGCGGCGATTGGCATGTGCCTCGGCCGCATAAAGCGGCAGGTCGCCTGCCGTTGCGCCATGGGCCGTCAGCGCCATCTCGATGCCGAGATCGCGGCAGAAGCCGCAGGCCGCGTCGAGCAGGTCTTCCGTCGCAAGCCCTTCGCCCAGCCCAAGCGCTGCCGCCACTTCCGCCGTCTTTCCGGTTGCCGCCTTCTGGTTGAAGGCAAGGACGTGCGGGAAGATGATGGCGTTCGCAAGGCCATGCGGCAGGCGAAGCCGGGTGCCGAGCGGATAGGCGATGGCGTGGCCGGCGGCGGTGTTGACCGGGCCGAGGCAGATGCCGCCATAGTAGGAGGCGAGCATCATGCCCTCGCGCGCTTCCGTGTCGGCGCCGTCGCGCACGGCGCGTGCAAGATATTTGCCGACGAGGCGGAAGCCCATGCGGGCAAAGCCGTCGATCATCGGATGCGCCCGGCGGTTGGTGAAGGCCTCGACGCAGTGCGCCATGGCGTCGACCCCGGTGGCGGCCGTCACGGCCGCCGGCACGGAATAGGTCAGTTCCGGATCGAGCACGGCGAAATCGGCGATCATGTGCGGGCTTTCGACCGCGATCTTGTTGCCCTTGCCGGGATCGGTGATCAGCGAGCGGATGCCGGCCTCGGAGCCGGTGCCGGCGGTGGTGGCCACCTGGGCGAGGCGCGTGCGGCGGCCGGCAACGCGGTTCGGGCCGGCGACGTCGGCAAGCGTCTGTTCGCCATCCCAGAGCGCGGCGACGAGCTTGGCGACGTCGAGAACCGAGCCGCCGCCAAGGCCGACGACAAGGTCCGGCCGGCACTGTCGTGCGGTTGCCAGCGCTGCATCCAGCGTCGCCGTATCGGGTTCGCCGGGGATCGCGTCGAAGAGGGTGATGCGGCCGGCAAGCTTCAGGCGATCGACAAAACCGGCAGTGATCGGCGTGGCGATCACCAGCACCGAGGCGGCATCGGCGGCCCAGGTGCCGACCTCGCCGGTCATGCCCGCGCCAACGGCGAGCCGGCGGGGTTGGTGGAGCGTGATGGGGGCGATCGTCATGGTCTCATCCTCGCTTGGCGGCGCCCGACACCAGCTTGCGGGCGTAGGCGATGGCGGAATTCATGTTGCCGTGGTCGGCAATCCCCTTGCCGGCAATGTCGAAGGCCGTGCCGTGGTCGACCGAGGTGCGGTCGATCGGCAGGTCGACGGAAACGTTGACGGCGGTGTCGAAGGCGACGAGCTTGACCGGGATGTGCCCCTGGTCGTGATATTGCGCGACGACGAGATCGAACGCGCCGGCATAGGCGCGGTAGAAGAGGGTGTCGGCGGAGATCGGGCCATACGCGTCGATGCCTTCCGCGCGGGCGGCCTCAACGGCGGGCGCGATCTGTTCGTCGTCCTCCGTGCCGAAAAGGCCGTTTTCGCCGCAATGCGGATTGATGCCGGCGACCGCAATTCTCGGTGCGGCGTAGCCGGTGCGCTTCAGGTGGGCATCACCGGCGCGGATCGTCGCCAGCACGCGCTCGGTGGTCGAGCGGCGGATTGCTTCCTGCAGCGAGACGTGGGTCGAGACGTGAATGACCTTCAGGCGTTCGGACGCGAGCAGCATATAGGCCGCCTCGGCGCCGGTCAGGCTGCGCAGCATGCCGGTGTGGCCATCATAGTGGTGGCCCGCAAGGTTCAGCGCTTCCTTGTTGATCGGTGCGGTGACGATGCAGCCGATGGTGCCGGCCTGCGCATCGCGCACCGCCTTCTCGATGAAGCGGAAGGCCGCATCGCCGGCAATGGGGCTGAGTTGCCCCCAGGCAAGCGGCGCGCCTTCGATCGGCAGGTCCACGACATGAGAGGCAAGATCGACCGTGATGCCGAGCGCTTCACGGGCGGCCTCGAGCGTTGGAAGGTTGCCGTAGATGCGGATGGTTGCGCGCTCTTCCGGCGTCATGCCGGCCAGTGCGCGAACCGAGATCTCGGGGCCGACGCCGCACGGGTCGCCCATGGTGATGCCGATGATGTTGCTCATGAAAGTCTCCGTGCATCGGCGCTGTCCCAGCCGGGAGCCAGGCGGACATGTTTGATCGCGCGCCGATAATAGGTGTAGGCGAGGTGCAGGGTGCCGTCCGCTTCTTCGAGCAGCCAGGGATAGGACATTTCCTTGTTCCGACCGTCGGTCGAATCGTTGGAAAGGCAGGAGCCGGGACCATCCTCGACCAGCAGGCGGACCGGGAAGGTGTTGCCGCCGTCCTCCGACAAGCAGAGGGCGACCGGTGCACGCGGCACGCCCCAGACCGGGACGCAGCCGCCGGCGGGGTCGGCGTCCGGGCGATCGTCGTTCTCGCCGAGTTCGTCATAGAGCGAGGCGCGGCGATCGGCCGACTGAGCCGCATTCACCGGGTTGCAGATCATCGCCACGCGGCCGTCGCCGAGGCGGATGGCGGCAAGGGAGGAATTGTTGTTCGGCACGTCGGTTGCCGCAGGCGCCGACCAGGAGCGCCCGCCATCGCGGCTTTGCGCCCTGTAGACGAAGTCCGCCTGGCGCCGGCGGAAGAAGGCCGCAAGATACTCGCCCTCCAGCACGACCGGCGACATGTGCACGCAGCCGATGGACTGCGCGAGGTCTTCGAGCCGCCATGTCGCGCCCTCGTCGAGCGAGATGCCGACGGCGGCGGTGTCGTGGCTGCCGTTCCACTTCTGGCCGGGGCGCTGGATGCAGCGGAAGATCGGCAGCAGCCATGCGCCGTCCGCACGCACCACCAGCGGCGCGCGGACGAAGCAGCCGCGCGGCAGGTCGAGATAACGCCCTTCCGCGGATGTCAGCGCCAACGGGTCCGCGGCGTCACGGCGGATTTCGGCCATTCGAATCCGGCATTCGTCCTGATTGCCCGAAGGCTGGGAGGTGTGGAAGAGCCAGAGCCTGCCATCCGGGGCGGAGAAGAACACCGGGTTCTGCTCCGAATGCGCAGGATCGAAACTCAGCCGCTGCGACGGCCCCCAGCCGGCTGCGCCCTTCGGGAGCACGGATGCGAAGATCGAAATGTCCGATTTGCCTTCGAGCGTGCCGCCGAACCATGCACAGGCAAGCGCTCCGTCTGGCAGCAGGTGCAGGAACGCCGCGTGGTTCTGGATCATCGGCGACCGCAGCAGCGCTTCATCGCGTCCGGCAGACGCGGTCTGAAGCTGGCCATTCATGTGGCGGGCTATTTCCTCGGGGTCCATTGGCTCCTCCTGAATGCCGTTGAAAATCGCTGAATTTACAAAGTTGTCAAGTTTAAGAATGTTATCTGTTTTTCACGGCTACCCCATAAAATTCGTTATATAATTGATATTAAAAGATAAATTTTATGGAGAAATTCAGAATTTAATTTACATGGCAAAATAATTTGACAAACTTGAGTGAAAGGTGGATGGTCTGGCCAGCCTGGCAAGAGGATGCCGGGAGGAGGATGTTCATGCCGGAAGCCGGCAACCCCCACAAGGCCACGATGGCCGTGATGTTTGCGGTCGGCGCGGCGGTGCTCGCTGCCGCCGACGCCGTGATCGTGCGTGCTCCCGATGGCGCCGTGCATCCCTCCGTCATCGATTTCCTGCGCCTGCCGCTGGTGGCCTTCGGCGGACTTGCGCTGTTTGGCGAACATATCGCCCTTACCACCTTTCTGGGTGGCGGGCTCATCTGTTGCGCGGCTTTGCTCGCCGCGCGATCCGGAAAAGCAACATCAGCCTGAAGACGATTTCACTAGGGAGGAACTGTCGTGAAGAAATTACTTGTACTGGGCGCCCTCATGCTGGGCTCCGCACTGTCCCCGGCGCACGCCGGATCCGGCCCGATCAAGATCGTGCTGGCCGAAGAGGCCGACCTGCTCGAGCCCTGCATGGCGACCCGCTCGAACATCGGCCGCGTCATCCTGCAGAATGTCAGCGAAACGCTGACCGAACTCGATGTGCGCGGCGGCAAGGGCGTCTTGCCGCGCCTCGCCGAAAAGTGGGAGCAGAACGCTGATGGCAGCTGGCGCTTCCACCTGCGCCAGGGCGTGAAATTTTCCGACGGCACGACGTTCGACGCCAAGGATGTGAAGCACAGCTTCGATCGCATCATGAGCGACAAGAACGCCTGCGAATCCCGTCGTTACTTCGGCGGCATGACGGTAACGCCGACCATCGTCGACGACCACACGATCGATTTCAAGGCCGATCCGGTGCAGCCGATCCTGCCGCTCCTGATGTCGCTCCTCACCATCGTTCCCGAGGAAACGCAGCTCGAATTCGTGCGCGAACCGGTCGGTACCGGCCCGTACAAGCTGACGAACTGGACGCCGGGCCAGCAGATCGTGCTCACCGCACGCGACGACTACTGGGGCGACAAGCCCGAGGTGACCGAAGCGACCTATCTCTTCCGTGCAGACCCGTCGGTGCGCGCCGCCATGGTCCAGACGGGCGAGGCGGACCTTTCGCCGTCGATCTCGCAGCTCGACGCCACCAATCCGGCGACGGACTTCTCCTATCTCGACAGCGAAACGGTCTATCTGCGTATCGACCATAATATCGAGCCGCTGAACGATGTTCGCGTGCGCCGCGCGCTCAACATGGCAATCGACCGCCAGGCTTTCATCGGTACGCTCGTTCCGGAGGGGGCACTCCTTGCCACCGCCATCGTGCCGCCGCCGACGCTCGGCTGGAACCCCGACGTCAAGGTCTTCCCCTTCGATCCCGAAGGCGCGAAGACGCTGCTCGAGGAAGCCAAGGCTGCCGGCGTCAAGGTCGATACGCCGATCACGATCATCGCCCGTTCGGCGAACTTCCCGAACGTCACCGAGATCATGGAAGCGATCCAGGCCCAGTTGCAGGATGTCGGCTTCAAGATCGAGCTGAAGTTCGTCGAGGTCGCCGAGCACGAGCAGTATTATTCCAAGCCGTTCAAGGAAGGCCGCGGCCCGCAGCTCGTCGCCGCCATGCATGACAACTCGAAGGGCGATCCGTCGTTCTCGATGTTCTTCAAGTATGCGACGGACGGCACACAATCCGGCTTCTCCGACCCGAAGGTCGACGACCTGATCAAGCGCGCCTCGGCCGCCGTCGGCGAAGAGCGTGCCAAGCTCTGGTCGGAAGTGATCGCCTATGTGCATGACGACGTCGTCGCCGACGTCCTGCTGTTCCATATGGTCGGCTTCTCGCGCGTCTCCGAACGCCTGGACTTCAAGCCCACCATGGCGACCAACGGAACGCTCCAGCTCTCGGAGATCAAGATCAAGTAAACTGTTCTGGCGAACGCCACGTTTGCCGGGCACAACAGCAATCAAGGCGGCGGGATGATCCCGCCGCCCGATTCCCCCGAGGGCGCCATGCTGAAATTCGTTCGAAAACGCGCCGTGGCCAGTCTGATCTCCCTTGTTGGACTGATCGTCATGGTCTTCTTCCTCTCGCGCTTGACAGGGGATCCGGCCGCCTTGTTCCTGCCGGTCGAGGCCTCCGCGGAGATGAAGCAGCAGTTCCGTGAACTGCACGGCTTGAACGATCCCCTGCTGGTGCAGTTCGGTCGCTACGTCGGCGATGTCGTGACCGGGGACTTCGGTGAATCGCTCCGCAAGGCCCGCCCGGCGCTCGATGTCGTGCTCGAAGCCTTCGTCTGGACGCTCTGGCTGGCCCTCATCACCATGAGCCTCGTCACCGGCGCGGCCATCGTCGTCGGTTCGCTCGCCGCCTTCCGTGCCGGCGGCTTCTTCGATCGCCTCTCCTCGGTCATCTCGCTCGTCGGCGCCTCCGTGCCCGATTTCTGGCTGGCTGTGGTCGCGATCGTCGTCTTCTCCGTCAATCTCGCCTGGCTGCCGACCTCGGGCACGGGCTCCCTCCTGCATTGGATCATGCCGATCTCGGTGCTGTTCATCCGCCCCTTCGGCATCATCGTGCAGGTCGTGCGCGGCTCCATGATCGGCGCGCTGTCGTCGGCCTATGTGAAGACGGCGCGGGCCAAGGGCGTCAAATCCGGGCCGATCATCTTCGTCCATGCGTTGCGCAACGCCATGCTGCCGGTCATCACCGTGATCGGCGACCAGGCGGCAAGCCTGCTCAACGGTGCCGTCATCGTCGAAACCATTTTCGGCTTTCCGGGTGTCGGCAAGCTGATGATCGATTCCATCCTGCAGCGCGACTTCAACGTCGTGCTCGCCGCCATCCTCGTCACAGCGCTGGCGATTTTCCTCATGAACCTGCTGATCGATCTTGCCTATGCGCTGCTCGATCCGCGGATCCGGCACTGAGGAGCGCCGCCATGACCTTGCCGACCGCCGATACCCTTCTCACCGAAGAGCCCCATTTTGCAAAGCGCATGTTCCGCATGCTGCTTGCCGACAAGTTCGCGCTCTGCGCCGCGATCTTCCTGCTGTTGATCATCGTGTTGGCTATCGTCGGGCCGAGTTGGCTCGGGGATCTCGCGACCAAGCAGAACCTGCGCGGCCGCAACGCCGCGCCCTTCGACTGGGAGCGCGGCTGGCTTTGGTGGATGGGCGCGGATGCGCTCGGCCGGCCGCTGTTCGCGCGCATCATCGTCGCGACGCAGAACACGATGATGGTCGCCGCCGGCGCCGTCGTGCTCTCGGCGGTCGTCGGCACGGTGCTCGGGCTTGTTGCGGGCTTCTCCTCGGCGCGCGTCAACCAGGTGATCATGCGGCTTGCCGACGTCATCATGTCCTTCCCGTCGCTGCTGATCGCGGTGATCGTGCTCTACATCCTCGGCTCGTCGATCCTGAACCTGATGCTGGTTCTCTCGATCACCCGCATCCCGGTCTATCTGCGCACGACGCGCGCGGAAGTGCTGGAAATCCGCGAGCGCATGTTCGTGCAGGCGGCCCGCGTGATGGGGGCGTCCTCGAAGCGTATCCTGTTCCGGCATATCCTGCCGGTCGTGCTGCCGACGCTGACGACCCTCGCCACGCTGGATTTCGCCTATGTGATGCTGGCCGAAAGCGCGCTGTCCTTCCTCGGCATCGGCATCCAGCCGCCGGAAATCACCTGGGGGCTGATGATCTCGCAGGGGCGGCAATATCTCACCAATGCCTGGTGGCTGTCGTTCTGGCCGGGCCTTGCCATCATCCTCACCACCATGTCGCTGAACCTCCTGTCGAACTGGCTGCGCATCGCGCTCGATCCGGTGCAGCGCTGGCGCCTCGAAATGAAGGGTCGCAAGAATGGCTGACCATCTCCTGGACGTCCGCAACCTCTCCGTCGAGTTCCACACCGCCACGGGCGTGGTGAAGGCCGTGCGCAATATCTCCTATCATCTCGACCGCGGCGAGACGCTGGCGATCCTCGGCGAAAGCGGATCCGGCAAGTCGGTCTCTTCGTCGGCGATCATGAACCTGATCGACATGCCGCCCGGCCGCATCAGTTCGGGCGAAATCCTGCTCGACGGCGTGGACCTGCTGACGATGCCGGCGCACCAGCGGCGCGAGGTGAACGGCCGCCGCATCGCCATGATCTTCCAGGATCCGCTGAGCCATCTCAATCCGGTCTATACGGTCGGCTGGCAGATCCGCGAAGCGCTCACCACCCATGGCACCGATTCCGCCAAGGCGAAGGCCGAGGCGCTGCGGCTCCTGACCCGCGTCGGCATTCCAGAGCCCGAACGCTCGCTCGACAAATACCCGCACGAATTTTCCGGCGGCCAGCGCCAGCGCGTCATGATCGCCATGGCGCTGGCGCTGCGGCCGGACCTGCTGATCGCCGACGAGCCGACGACGGCGCTCGACGTGACGGTTCAGGCCGAAGTTCTGGCGCTGCTCGAGGAATTGCAGGACGAGACCGGCATGGCGGTCCTCATCATCACCCACGATCTGGGCGTCGTCGCCGAGATTGCCGATCGCGTCGTGGTGATGGAGAAGGGCGTGCTGGTCGAGGCCGGCACGGTGCGCGAGGTCTACAAGAACCCGCAGCATCCCTATACCAGGAAGCTGATCGCCGCAGCACCCGGCAAAGGCGCCATGCACGAGCCGGCCGCGGCGCGCGAGCCCGTCCTGCGCGTGCGCGACGTGCGCAAGCGCTACGGATCCTTTGAAGCGCTCAAGGGTGTTTCCTTCGATCTCATGGCCGGCGAGACGATGGCCGTCGTCGGCGAGAGCGGCTCGGGCAAATCCACGCTCGCCCGCATCCTGTTGCGCCTCGACGAACCGGATAGCGGCAGTGCGCTGTGGAAGGGCAGGGACCTCTTCACGATGTCGCCGGCCGAACTCTACAAGCTGCGCCGCGACCTGCAGATGGTGTTCCAGGATCCGACCCAATCGCTCAATCCGCGCATGACGGTTTATCAGCTGATCTCCGAGGCCTGGATCATCCATCCCGATATACAGCCGAAAGCGAAATGGCGCGAGCGCGTCGCCGAACTCCTGCTTCAGGTAGGCCTCGGTCCGGAGCATATGGGCCGCTATCCGCACCAGTTCTCCGGTGGCCAGCGCCAGCGCATCGCCATCGCCCGGGCGCTGGCACTCGAACCGCAACTCATCGTCTGCGACGAGGCCGTGTCGGCGCTCGACGTCTCGGTGCAGGCGCAGGTCATCGCGCTTCTCGACACGCTGCGCAAGGACATGGGCATCGCCTTCATCTTCATTGCCCACGACCTGCCGGTGGTGCGTGATTTCGCCGATCACGTCATGGTCATGCAGAAGGGCAACATCGTCGAACTCGGCACGGTGCGCGAGGTCTTCGACACACCGAGGGAAGACTACACCCGTGCCCTCCTTTCGGCCGGCCTTGACCCCGATCCCGACGTCCAGGCCGCCCATCGCGCCGCCCGTCTTCAACGCGCCTCCTGAGCGCGCCAAATCAAAGGAACATTCCATGACCAAGCAAGCCTTCGTGGCCCTCGTGACCTGCTTCAACGAGGACGAGACCATCAACTATCAGGCGACGCGTGCGCAGGTCCGCCGTCAGGTCGAGGCCGGCAACAACATCATGTGCGCCGGCACCAACGGCGATTTTTCCGCGCTCACCTTCGAAGAGAAGGTGCGCCTGACGGAAGAGGTGGTTGATGAGGTCGGCGGTCGCGTCCGGGTGATCGTCAATGCCGGCATGCCCGCAACCTTCGAGACGGTGAAGCTGGCGCGCGAATTCGACCGCATCGGCGTCGACGGCATCGCCGTCATCACGCCCTTCTTCATCGCCTGCACGCAGGACGGCCTGATCCGGCATTTCTCGACCGTTGCCGATGCGGTGAAGACACCCGTCTATCTCTACGACATCCCGGCCCGCACGCAGAACCATATCGAGCCCGAAACCGCCCGGACGCTCGCCCGCCACGGCAACATCGCCGGCATCAAGGATTCGGGTGGCGCCAGGGAGACGCTGGAAGCCTATCTCGCCGTCGCAAAGGACATCGCCGGCTTCGAGGTCTATTCCGGCCCTGACCATCTTGTGCTCTGGGCCTTGCAGAACGGTGCCGCCGGCTGCATCTCCGGCCTCGGCAATGCCATGCCGCAGGTCCTCGCCGGCATCCTGAAGGCCGTCAACGCGGGCGACATCGCCGAGGCGGAAAGGCAGCAGGCCATCTTCACCGCCTTCCGCACGGACCTTTATGCGCTCGGTTTTGCGCCCGCGATGGTCAAGCGCGCGCTTTTCCTTCAGGACTCATCCGTCGGCGCCAGCCGCCAGCCCGCACTGCTGCCGAGCAAGGAGCAGGACGCTCAAATCGCGGATATCCTGCGTCGTTACGACCTTTAAGACGCAGCGTTCACATGCGCACTGGAGCGGGCGACAGCGCCATGCCGCTATGCCAGGACTGCGATGGCTCTAACGAGCGGCAAGCAAGGTGCCGCTTCGTTCGAAGCTCTTCGCATAGGCGCTCGGCGTCTTGCCGACATATTCGGAAAACGCATGGGTGAATGCGGAACTGGAGGCAAAACCCAGCGTGAAGGCCGTGCTGGTGACGCTTTCCCGGCTGTTGCGCAAAAGCTCCATCGCCCTGTTCATGCGGATTTCCCGGATGAACTCCCGCCAGTTCTGGCCGATCTCGGCCTGCAGATGACGCCGTAGCGTGCGTTCCGACATGCCGACATGTTCGGCCGCCTCCGTCACCGAGAAATTCGGACCGCGTTCCAGCACGAGATCGACGATCCGCTGGACCGCCGTGCTCTTCGCATAGGGCGTCCACATGATGCGCTCGTGGTTGAACCAGCCGGGCAGCATCGCCCCCAATGTCACGAAGAAGCTGGCGGCCAGGTGATCCGCACCGTCCGTTTCCGCATTCCAGCGCTGCCCGTATTCCAGCATGCGCGCCGTGAAGTCGCTGATCCGCCCGACCCAGCAGCCGCTGTGTTGCCACGGCACCTCGTCGCGGCAGAACTTGACCACCACAAGGCTGGTCGGCACCTTCGACCAGATGCGGAAGGGGCGGTCCTTGGGGATGAACACCATATGATCAGCCGGGATCAACCATTGCCCACTCGGGCCTGACAGCTCCAGCTCGCCGCTCTGGCAACAGACCAGCTGACCGCCTGCCTCACGATCGGACCGGACGTCGAAGCGGATCGGCGCCGTCGACACCAGATGGCTGGTCGTGCCCGGTGCGACCGCGAACAAGTTCTCGACAAGCCGGACCGAGGGTTCCTGTTTCTGGCGTCCGTTCAAAAACATCGCGCATATCCACTTTGTCCGAAATTAGACGATTTATGGCCGAATGTAGAATGCAAGACAAGCCGGAAATCAGCATTATGCTGCCTATATGCCAAAAACGGTCACGAACCGCTTGCGGCGTCTCTGGGAGGAGATCAGGGCCATGGGGAACCAGCAGGCAGCGCAAACGGCTGCCATTTTAAGCAATGTCGTGCTTTCGGTCGAAGACATCAGCAAACGGTTCGGCGGCACGCGGGCCGTAAGTTCCGTGAGCTTCGACGTCCGTGCCGGCGAGATCGTTGCGCTTCTCGGGGAGAACGGTGCCGGGAAATCCACGCTGATCAAAATGCTGGCCGGCGTTTACCGGCCGGATAGCGGCACGTTCCGGTTTCGCGGCGAAGCTTTCAATCCGCAGGTGTCGCGCGGCAACATCGCTTTCATCCATCAGGACCTCGGCCTCGTCGACTGGATGACGGTTGCCGAAAACATTTCCCTGATGCACGGCGATTTTCCGCGCCGGTTCGGGCTGATCGACTGGAAGGCTGCCGAGCGGAAGGCGCGCGATGCGCTGGCCATCGTTTCGGCCAGCATCGACCCGAACCAGCGGGTGCAGCATCTCTCGCGCACCGAAAAATCACTGGTGGCGATTGCCCGGGCGCTGGCGCGGGATGCCACCTTGCTGGTGCTTGACGAACCGACGGCGAGCCTGCCGCAATCGGAAGTCGACCTGCTGCATGACGTGCTGCGCCGGTTGCGGGCGCGTGGCGTGGCGATGATCTACGTCTCGCACCGGCTGGACGAGGTGTTTGCGATCGGCGATCGCGTGATCGTGCTGCGCGACGGTTTTCTGGTCGCCGACGAGCCTGTTGCCGGCCTCTCCGGCGACAGGCTCGTGCAGATGATCATCGGCCGCGAGCTGAAGGACGTCTTTGCCCGACCGCCGAAGCCGCTAGATGCGCCCGACGTGCTGCGGGTCGAGCGGCTGGTGACAGACGAAGTGGGCCCGGTCTCGCTCAACCTGCGCGCCGGTGAGATCGTGGGGCTCGTCGGCCTGCGCGGCGCCGGCCAGGATGCCGTCGGGCGCGCGCTGTTCGGCCTCTCCACCACTCATGCGGGCGAGGTTCTGCTGTCGGGCGGAAAGGTTCTCCAGACGAAACATCCGCGTGATTCCGTGGCGCAGGGCCTCTGCATGGTGGCCGGGGATCGCAACGCCGAATCCGTCGCCCAGGGCATGAGCGTTCAGGAAAACCTCTTTCTCAATCCCGGCCTGCTCGGCCGCGGCCCCCTGACGGCCCGAAGCGCCGGCGACGAGCGGGCCGAAGCCGAGGCGCTCGGCCGGCGGTTCGATATTCGCCCGAACAACCCTTCGGCGCCGATCGAGACGCTCTCGGGTGGCAACCAGCAGAAGGTCGTCATGGCACGCTGGCTGACCATCGGCGGCAAGGTGCTGGTTCTCGAGGACCCGACGGCGGGGGTGGATGTCGGCTCGAAGGCGGATATCTATGCGCTCCTCGCCGACGCGCTGAAAACCGGACTGGGCGTGCTGCTGATTTCCACGGATTTCGAAGAAATCGCCGCGCTGTGCCACCGCGCCTATGTGTTTCGCGACGGCCGGATCGTTGCCGAGAAGGCTGAGCCCCACATCACCATCACATCGCTTCTGAATGCCGCCTCGCTTGCCGCGGCACCACACGTTACCGGGGAATAAGGCCATGCAATCCATCCAGTCCAATGCGTTGGAGCCCACGAAATCCGATCTCGAGGGCCTGCCCTTCGCTCGCCGCGCGGCGCGTCTGGTTCCCGTTTACGGGCTGCCGCTGCTGACCCTCGGCCTGATCGCCGTCTTTTCGCTGATCCTGCCGCAGACCTTTCCGACGATGCTCAATCTGCGGGCGATCCTCGGCGAAAAATCGGTGATCGCCATGCTGTCGCTGGCCGCGATGATCCCGATGATGACCGGCCGCATCGACCTGACGGTCGGCTATGGCATCGTCATCTGGCACATCCTGGCGATCAGCCTGCAAACGCTCTACGGGTTCGATTGGGTCACCACGGTGATCGTCGTGCTGTTACTGGGGTGCCTGCTCGGCCTCATCAATGGCCTGCTCGTCGAAGTCGCGCAGATCGACAGCTTCATCGCGACGCTTGGCACCGGCACGGTGATCTATGCCCTGGCGCTGTGGCACACCGAAGGCCGCCAGATCATCGGCATGCTGCCGAACGCCTTTACCGCGATCTACACGATCAAGCTTTTGGGTCTGCCGATCGCCGCCTTCTACGTGCTGGGCATGGCGGTCGTTCTGTGGATCGTCGCGGATTACCTGCCGATCGGCCGCTACTTCTATGCCATTGGCGCCAATCCGCGCGCGGCAGCGCTCAACGGCATCAGCACGCGCCGCTATGTCATCGGAGCGTTCGTCGCGTCCGGCTTCATCGGCGCGTTCGCCGGTATCGTACTGGCTGCCAAACTGCGCATCGGCCAGGCGAGCGTCGGCCTCGAATTCCTGCTGCCGGCGCTTGTCGGGGCGTTCCTGGGGTCGACCACCATCAAGCCCGGACGGGTCAATGTCTGGGGCACGCTGTGCGGCGTCGTCATCCTGGCGGTCGGCATTTCCGGCATCCAGCAGCTCGGCGGCGCGTTCTACATCGAGCCGCTTTTCAACGGCGCGACGCTTCTCATCGCCATCGGCATTGCTGGCTACGCGCAGCGCAAGCGCACATCCGTTCGCCATGCACGGCAACCGGCCGCGATGCCGGAACAAACACCCGCCATCACCAAAGACTGACGTTCAACGGGAACAGGAGGAAATCCCATGACACCGATGCTCAGAACCACCGTCGCCCTTCTCGGCTGTACCTTGATGACGGCTCCGGCCGCTCCGGCGCATGCCGACGTGCTGGCCGATGCCAAGGCCTATGTCGCCGAAGCCGGCAAGAAAAATCCCGCCTGGACCGGCCCGGCAACCGGCCCGGCGGCGCAGACCGGCAAGACGATCGTCTATATCTCGGCAGACCAGCGCAATGGCGGCGTGCTCGGCGTGTCGAAGGGGGTCGAGGATGCGGCAAAAAGCATTGGCTGGACCGTCCGCGTGATCGACGGGCAAGGCTCCGTCTCGGGACGGTCGGCCGCCCTCCAGCAGGCGATCGCCCTGAAGCCGGACGGCGTCATCCTGGGCTCCGTCGATGCCAACGAGCAGGCGGAAGCGATCCGCCAGGCGGCCGAGGCCGGCATCAAGATCGTCGGCTGGCATTCCACCGCCGGCACCGGGCCATCCGAGAAACATTCGATCTTCACCAACATCACGACGGATCCGCTCGAAATATCCAAGGCCGCCGCCTACTTCGCGGTCGCCAATTCGGATGGCAAGGCGGGCGTGGTGATCTTCACCGACAGCGTCTACGAAATCGCCATCGCGAAATCCGATGCCATGGCCGATATCATCCGCGCCTGCACGACCTGCAAGCTCCTGACGATCGAGGACACGCCGCTTTCGGAGGCCAGCACCCGCATGCCGCCGCTGACCAACGCGCTGTTGCAGCGCTATGGCGATGAGTGGACCTATTCGCTGACCATCAACGATCTGCCGATCGACTTCATGGCCTCGGCGCTGCAATCGGCCGGCAAGGACACGGATGGCTATCCGCGCAACATTTCCGCCGGCGACGGTTCGGAGGCGGCCTTCCAGCGCATCCAGCAGAACTATTACCAGTACGGCACCGTGGCGGAGCCCCTGTCGCTGCACGGCTGGCAGGCGGTCGACGAGCTGAACCGCGCTTTCGCCGGCGAAAAGCACTCGGGCTTTGTGGCGCCCGTCCATCTCTTCACGCCCGACAACGTGACCGCCGATGGCGGTGCCAACTTCGTCTACGACCCGGAGAACGGCTACCGCGACGCCTACAAGGCGATCTGGGGCGTCAAGTAAACCCAGGCGGCGCACGCGATTTCAGGTCCGTGCGCCGCTTCTTCAACGGTTCTCAAAATAACGGAGACAGCGATGAGCAAGACGTTCTGGCCGGACGATGTCCGCCTCGTGATTTCGATTTCCATGCAGTTCGAAGCGGGTGGCGAAGCGCCCTATGGCCCGGGCGGCCCCTTTTCCGGCTTCATCGACATGGACCCTTCCTATCCCGATTTCCCGACGAAGAGCTGGTATCGCTACGGCTATGTCGAAGGCGTCCAGCGTATGCTCGACCTTTGGGACAAGCACAAGGTGAAGGTGACGTCGCACATGGTCGGCAGCGCGGTCGACCGCAGCCCGGCCGTGGCGAAGGAGATCGTCGATCGTGGCCATGAAGCGGCGGCGCACGGGCGTGACTGGATCATGCAGGTCGACCTTCAGGAGGCGGAAGAGCGCAAATTCATTCGCGACAATATCGACAGCATCCGGCGCGCGACCGGCGTCAGCCCGACCGGGTACAACGGCGCGGCCATGCGCGGCACGGTCAACACCTTGAAGATCCTGCAGGACGAAGGCTTCAATTACCATATCGACGATGTCAGCCGCGACGAGCCGTTCCTCATTCCCGTCCGGGGCAAGGATTTCGCCGTGGTGCCCTATTCGCTGACCCTGAACGATATCGTCCAGTTCGAAGGCTACAAGTTCACCAACACCGAATACGAACAGCAGCTCAAGGACGAGTTCGACCAACTCTACGAAGAAGCTGAAACACGCCGCCGGATGATGTCGATTTCGACCCACGACCGCGTGCAGGGACGACCGTTCCGCGTGCGCTCGCTCAGCCGTTTCCTCGATTACGCCCTGAAACACCCGGGCGTGGTGTGCCTGCGCAAGGACGAGATCGCCGATTTCGCCTTCAACGAGCCGACCATCGTGCGCGACATCAACGCACACGACGAATGGGCCGACTGGGAACGCAGACACGGCAAGCAGAAGATCAGGCCGATTGCCTGATCGAACCGGCATGAAGCATCGGGGCGCAGCGGTTGCGCCCCGGAAGAGCAGATCGGCGAACGAGGATCTCGACGTGACCGACATGACGATCATAGGCGGCGGCATCGTCGGCATCGCAACCGCATTGCGGTTGCAGCAGACCTGTCCGGGCCTCGATATCCTCGTTCTCGAAAAGGAGGACCGGCTGGCCGCCCACCAGACGGGACGCAACAGCGGCGTCATTCATGCCGGGATCTATTACGCTCCCGGCAGCCTGAAGGCGGAATTCTGCCGCAGGGGCCTGGAAGCGACCATCGCCTTCTGCAGGGAGCACGGCCTGCCTTACGAACAATGCGGCAAGCTTCTCGTCGCAACCACAGGGCAGGACATGACCCGGATGGACGCGCTCTACACGCGTGCCACACAAAACGGCCTGAGCCTCGTGCGCATGGACCGTGCGGCATTGCGCGAGGCGGAACCCAACATCACCGGTCTTGGCGCGCTTCTCAGCCCCAGGACCGGGATCGTCGGCTACACGGCGGTCACACAGAAGATGTCGGAACTATTTGTCGCCGGTGGTGGTGAAATCCGGTACGGCGAGGAGGTTGTCGATCTGCGCGAAGGTGCCAATGATGTCGCCATCAGATTGGCAGGGGGACCGGAGTTCAAGACCCGCCATCTGATCGCCTGCGCGGGTCTGCGGGCAGACAGGCTGGCGGCGATGTGCGGTGTCGGCGGGGATTTTGCCATCGTGCCGTTCAAGGGTGAATATTATCGGCTTGCCGCGCGCCACGACCACGTCGTCAAACATCTGATCTATCCGGTTCCCGATCCCGATCTGCCCTTCCTTGGCATTCACCTGACGCGAATGATCGGGGGGTACGTGACCGTCGGGCCGAACGCCGTTCTGTCGATGGCGCGCGAGAACTACGGCAAGCTCGGCTTCGATGCCGGCGACGTGAAGGACATGCTGGGGTTCCCCGGCTTCTGGAAAACTCTCTATGCCAACCTGCGATCGGGGCTGGACGAAATGGCGAATTCGGCCTTCCGCAGCCGCTATCTCAAGGCCTGCCAAAGATATTTTCCTGCGCTCGAACTCGCCGACCTGCAACCGCATCCACCGGGAATACGGGCGCAGGCGGTGATGCGGGACGGGACGCTGGTGCATGATTTCCTGATCCGCGAAACGTCGCGAACCATCCACATCTGCAACGCGCCGTCCCCGGCCGCCACCTCCGCCATGCCGATTGCCGATCACATCGTCGGCCTTGCGGCCAAGGCCTTTGCCTTGAAGGGTGCCTGACATGCTTTACGATTTGAGGACCTGTTGCTGCCGTCCGGGAAATCCGCCATCCCCGGGAGGGGTGCGGGCCATGTCATGGTTCGCAGGGATCAGGGTTGAAGGCCGAAGAATTGCCAGATCGCGCCGACCTGGTAGTCGAGCATATGGCGCCCCTCCTGGATGGGATGCCCCAGTTTCTCGGCTTCGACCAGCAGGCGGGTTTTCGGGGGCTTCATGATCGCCTCGCAGACCAACGCGCCTTGTCGCAGGCATGCCGGTTCGAAGGGAAGCCTGTCGGCAGGCGACATGCCGGCGGAGCTGGCATTGATCGCGAGATCATCGGACAAGGACGGCGGACCGACGACGATCGGGATCGTCGTATAGGCCGCCAGGCGCTCCCGCAGCGCCTCCGCGCGCGCCTGATCGAGATCCCAGACGCTTATTTCGGCGGCGGCCCGATCGATGAGGGCGAGCGCGATGGCCGTGCCGGCGCCTCCGGCTCCGACGATGGCGCACCGCCGGCCCCTTACAGGCCCATGGTGCGCCTCGATGCCGATGGCAAAGCCCTCCCCGTCGTAGAGGTCGCCGACCCAACCGGTCTCGGTCGGCCGGATGGCGTTGGCGGCGCCTGCAATCGAGACGCGATGCGAGGAACCGGACAGAAGCTGCGCTGCGGCGAACTTGTGGGGGACGGTGACGACCAGCCCGCCGAGGTTCTTCATCCGCCGAAAGCCCTCCAATGCGCCCTCGAAATCATCCGGCGTGACGTGCATGGGAACCATGACCGCATCGATACCCCTTGCCTGGAAGAGCGCGTTGAAGACTTCGGGCGACCGCGCTTGTGCGATCGGATCTCCGACGATGCCGAAGACGGTGGTCATTGCTGACCTGCCTCCAGCGCCGGCACCCAACGGCTGGTCCGCGGTCCCTGGTGGAAGAGCACGGATTTCGTCTCCATGAAGTCTTCGACCGCGTGCCGGCCCTGTTCGCGTCCGATGCCGCTTTCGCGCATGCCGCCGAAGGGCATTTCCGGGAAGCCGTCCATCCAGCAATTGACCCAGACCGTGCCGGCGGAAAGCTCCCGTCCTGCCTTGAGGGCGCTCTCGTACTTGCTGGTCCAGATGCCGGCGGACAGGCCGTAATGCGTGCCGTTGGCAATCGAGATCGCCTCGTCGAGATCGTCGAAGGTCAGCGCCGCCAGCACCGGGCCGAACACTTCTTCATTGGCGATGGTCATCTGGCGGGTGACGTCGCTCACCACCGTCGGTGCCATGAAGAGGCCCTTGTCGCTCTTCATGCGCGTGCCGCCAAGGCGAATCCGCGCGCCATCGTCACGCGCGCCGCCGACGAAACCGAGGATCCGGTCCAGCTGGTTCTGGTTGACGATCGCGCCGACCTTCGTCGTTTCGTCAAGTGGATCGCCGACGGTCACGCGCTTGGTCAATTCGTCGACGCGCGCCAGGAAGTCCTCGCTGATCGACGTTTCGACGAGAAGCCGGCTCGATGAATTGCAGCACTGGCCGGCATTGAAGAGCACGCCGAACACCACCGCGTCGGCCGCGGCGTCGAGATCGGCATCCGCACAGACGATCTGCGGATTCTTGCCGCCGAGTTCGAGCGCAACACGCTTGAGGTTACCGGCCGATGCGCGCACGATGCCCTTGCCGACGCCGGTGGAGCCGGTGAAGGAAATCATGTCGACGTTCGGATGTTCGGCGAGCCGCTGGCCGACCGATGCGCCATAGCCGACGATGATGTTGACGACACCGGCAGGAACGCCGGCCTCATCGAGGATCGAGCCCAAGCGCAAAGTCGAGCCGGGCGTCAGCTCGCTTGGCTTGACGACGGTCGTGCAGCCGGCCGCCAGTGCGAATGGCAACTTCTGGCTGACGATGACGAAGGGGAAGTTCCACGGGGTAATCAAGGCCACGACGCCGACGGGCTCGCGCGTCGTCAGGCCAAGCATGTGCTGGCCGAGGCTCGTGTTGCTTTCGCCGTGCTGGGAGCGGGCCTCGCCGGCCGCGTAGCGCCAGAGATCGATCGCGCCCGCGATCTCGGCGCGGACCTGGGTGATCGGCTTGCCGCCTTCGAGAACGTCGGCGAGGACCAGTTCATCCTTGTGCTTTTCGATCAGGTCCGCCACGCGGAAGAGAATGCGCGAGCGTTCGGCGCCGCTCATGCGCGGCCATGGGCCGGCATCGAACGCCTTGCGCGCGGCCGCGACGGCGCGGTCCGTGTCGACGACATCGGCCAGCGGATAGTCGCCGACCACCACGTCATGGGCAGGGCTCGACCGCGGGAAGCGCGCGCCGGAGGCTGCCTCGCATGCGCTGCCGTCGATCCACTGCTGGTAGGATCGTGCGTGGATCCCGGTTGTCTCGTGGGTCGTCATTGTGCAACTCCTTTGACGCTGTGGCCCGCCGCGGCCAGGATGAGGTCCGAGGCCTTTTCAGCGATCATGATGGTTGGTGCGTTCGTGTTTGCGCTGATTTCGAGCGGCATGATCGAAGAGTCGCAAACGCGAAGCCCCTCGATGCCCCGGACGCGAAGCGCGGGATCGACGACGGCGAGATCGTCGGTTCCCATCTTGCAGGTGCCGACCGGGTGATAGTCGGTCTTCGCCCACTGCCGCACATAGGCTTCGAGATCCTGGTCCGTCTTCATGTCCGTGCCGGGCATGCGTTCGTTCCTGATGTAGTGGCGCATCGACGGCGCCGACATCACCTCGCGCGCCACCTTCAGGCCCGCAACGGCCATGCGCATGTCATCGGGATCCGAAAGGTAGTTGGGATCGATGAGGGGAGGGTTGGTCGGATTGGAATCGGCAAGGCGCACCGTGCCGCGGCTCTTCGGGCGCAGCAGGTTCGTATAGAGGCAGACACCGTAGCCTGGAATGCGCATGAGGCCGTGGTCGACGACATAGGCGGGCAGGAAATGCAGCTGCGTGTCGGGAATCTCGGAGGCGGGATCGGCTTTCACGAAGGCACCGGCTTCCACGATGTTCGTCGTGACGGGCCCGTTGCGGAACAGGAGGTACTGCAAGACCCACCACGCCTGGCGGACATGCTGATCAACGCCGTAGTAGCTATGGGGACCGCTGCAATCGTAGACGGTGTAGCAGTCGAGATGGTCCTGGAGGTTCTCGCCGACACCCGCAATGTCGGCGGCCACCGCAATGCCGTGCTTGCGCAGGTGCTCGGCCGGGCCGATGCCCGACAGCATCAACAGCTTCGGCGAGCCGATGGCGCCGCTGGTGACGATGATCTCGCGACCGGCATGCGCGCGTTCGATTCCGGACGAGCCGTCGACACGATATTCGACGGCGACGGCGCGGCCGTTCTCGACGATCAGCCGGCCGACCTGCGCCCGTGTGATGACCGTGAGGTTCTTGTTCTTGCGCGCCGGGCGGAGATAGGAAACCGCAGCGCTGCCCCGCCGGCCGTCACGGGTGGTCGTCTGGTGGTAGCCGACGCCTTCCTGTTCGGCGCCGTTGAAGTCGGGATTGTAGGGGATTCCCGCTTCCTGCGCGGCCTTGATGAAAGCGGCGGAAATCTTCAACGGGCTGATCGCGTCCGAAACCGCAAGCGGACCGTCGACGCCATGGTATTCGTTCGAGAAGCGCGAATTCGCTTCCGCCTTGCGGAAATAGGGAAGGACGTCGTCGTAGGACCAGCCGTCAGCGCCGCCGGCAGCCCATTTGTCGTAATCGGTGCGATGACCACGCGTGTAGATCATCGCATTGATGGAGCTGCCGCCACCGAGCGTCTTGCCCTGCGGATACCACATGTCGCGGTTGTTCAGATGTTTCTGGGGGACCGTGCGGAAGCCCCAGTTGACACGCGGTCCGCTCAGCTTGGTGAAGCCGGCGGGCACGTGGATGAAAGGGTGATTGTCGGGGTAGCCTGCCTCGAGAAGGAGAACGCTCGCCCCCGCGTCGCTCAGTCTTGCCGCCAGCACGCAACCGGCGGCCCCGCCGCCCGCGATGATGTAGTCGTATTTCATCTTAAATGCCTCTTCCCACGCGGCGGCCAAGCTTGGGCCGCCGAAAATACTCCCGCCGATCACGCTGGGACGGAAATTTCCCCGGTATCTTTGAGCGACGCGGATGCGAAATGCGCCTTGTCCATCTCGACCGGATTGCGAACGGTCGGCGCGAACGCCATACGATCCAAAATGTCCGTGCGAACATCGACGCCGGGCGCATATTCGATCAACTCGACGCCGCCGGCGGTCAGTTTGAAGACCGCGCGCTCCGTGATGTAGTGAACCGTTTGGCCGCGCTTGACGGCCTCGTTGCCGCTGAAGGTGATGCCGATCACCTCGTCCACGAGCTTGGTGATCTGGCCATGCCGCTCGATCCTGAGCCCGCCATTGTGAAGAGCGACTTTCGCGCCCTTGGCGTCGAAGCTGCCGCAGAACACGACATTCTTTGCGCCTTGCGAAATGTCGATGAACCCGCCGGGGCCGCTGATCTGCCCGCCAAAATGCGAGACATTGACGTTGCCGGACTTGTCCATCTCGGCAAGGCCGAGGAAGGTCTGGTCGAGGCCGCCGCCGCTATAGAGGTCGAATTGTTCGCTGGCCGACAGGATCGCCACCGGATTGGCGGCAATGCCGAAGAGGTCGCCGGTGAGAAGATCGCCGCCATGGATGCCCTGTTCGATGGTGAACCAGTAATCGCTGCTTTCCCCGGCGCGGACGATATGTTCGGCGACACCCGCCGACATCCCGAAACCGAAATTGATGGTCGCGCCCTTGATCAGTTCGACGGCGCCGCGGCGCGCCACGATCTGGCGAACGACATCCGACGTGCCGGGCAGTTCGATCGGGGTCTCATGCGGGCCGAGACCGGCGAGCGCGAGATCGTAGGGGCCGTGATAGGTTTGCGCCTGGTCGGGATCCACAAAGACGTAATCGATGAGATTGCCGGGAATGGAGACTTCGCGCGGACGCAGCGTCCCGTTCGGCACGACCTCGCGGACCTGCGCAATGACGATGCCGCCATTGTTCTTCGCGGCAAGCGCGATCGAATAGGAATCGAGATCCGCCGGTTCTTCGGACGCGCTGATGTTGCCGAGCCCATCGCTATACGTGCCGCGGACCACCGCGACGTGAACCGGGAAGGGCTTGTAGCGAAGCACGTCCTGCCCGTCGATCTTCAGGAGCTCGACGATCTCCTCCGTCGTCCGGTCGTTGCAGCGACCGCCGCCAAGGCGCGGATCGACGAAGGTTCCGAGGCCGACATGGGTGAAGAGGCCCGGACGCTTGGCGCCGATTTCGCGAAACAGATTGGTGATCGCGCCGCTCGGCAGGCAATAGGCTTCGATCTTGTTCTCCTGGGCGAGGCGGAGCATGCGCGGCGACCAGATCCAGTGCCCCCCGATCACGCGCTTGACCATGCGCTCGTATGCGAAGCGATTGGTGCCTTTTTCGACGCGATCGCCCATGCCGAGGGCGTGGATCAGCGTGAGCTGCGAAGGACGGCCCGTCGCGAGGAAGACCTCCTCGAACGAGCGCAGGATCGTTTCCGGCTCGAGCAAGCCGCCGCCGGCGCCGGAAATGGCGACGGTCGCGCCGTCATCGATGGTCTCGATCACTTGCCGCAGACCGGCCGCGTCCACAATCTTCATTCTAAATCTCCATGCCTGGCCGACACCCGCAGGAGCGCCGGATGCAAAGCGTCGGTTGGAGGACCATGCGCACCTGCCGGTTCTCCGACGGAGCCCGCTGGTCCCGTTCAATTCGGTCGATGAGGAGTTGAAGCGCACGCTGTCCCATGATGAGGCCGGAGCCGTCGACGCTCGTCAGCGGAGAGAGGGAGACCTCGCCGAAGGGGACGGCGTCGAACCCGACGAGAGCCAACTGGTCGGGAATCGCGCGGTTCAGTTCGTCGCACGCTTTCATGATGCCGAAGGCGAGATTATCGGTTGCCGCGAAGATCGCGGTCGGCGGGTTCTCCAGCTTCAGCAGCTGGAGCCCGGCCTGATAGCCGGCCTCGACATCCATGCGATCGAGCGACAGTTCATGTTCAGTGGAGGGTTCGATGCCCGCTTCGCGCAGCGCTTCCTTCCAGCCTTTCAGGCGATCCTGGAACTGCGCGATGCTGAGCGCGCCGCCGACATAGGCGATCGCCTTGTGGCCGTGCTGGATAAGGTGGTTCACCGCGAGCTTCGCGCCCTTCACGCTGTCGACAAGGACCATGTCGACCTCCGCGTCGGGCAGGTGGCGGCTCGCAAGCACCACTTTGACGCCGTCTTTCGCGAGAGCCGTAACCTCGCGATCGGCAAGCCTGACCGACGCAAAGGCGATGCCGTCGACCTGGCGCTGGCGCATCGCATTGACGATGCTTGCCTCTCGCTTCGGCTCGCCGTCGGTGCTGGCGAGGAGCAGGGTATATCCCCGGCTGGCGGCCACCTCTTCGGCGCCGCGGATGAGCTCGGCGTAAAAGGGGTTGCCGATATTGGCAACGACGAGCCCGATCGTGTGGCTGCGCCGAAGGCTCAAGCCCTGCGCGACCCTGTTGGGCGCATAACCCAGTTGCGAGACGGCCGACGCAATGCGTTCCTTGGTTTCCTGCGACACATAATGTGTTCCGTTCAGGAATTTCGAGACGGTCGCTTTCGACACGCCCGCGGCCTTTGCGACGTCTGTAATTGTAGCTGCCATTGCACCTTCGCCTCCTGGGGAGTTTGGTATCATATCGGAATTTGAAAGGAAACCGGTTTCTTAAATTGTCACATATGTCGGTATTGATTCGCTGATGCATCGGAACTATAGATAGGAAACCGGTTTCCGGTCGATCATCGTTTAGGAGGAGAACAACCGATGACCTGCAAAAATACGACATCCCGTTTTCGCTTGCCTGCCATCGCCGCGCTCGCCTGCGGCGTTGCCCTCTTCGCATCCCATTCATTTGCTGCCGACGCCTTCACTTACAATTCCGACAAGCCTGACGCCAAGCAGGTTATCGGCGCCGAACTCAACAAGACCTTCGGTCCGGTCGAGAAGAAGGATGGCGTGAAGATCGGCGTCGTTCTGAAGAGCCTGACGAACCAGTACTGGCAGGGCATCGCCAAGGGTGTCGAGGCCGCTGCCAGGGACCTCGGTGTCGAAGTCACCATCCAGGCCGCAAACAGCGAGGCCGATCCGACCCAGCAGCTGACGATTGCCCAGACGCTGATCGGCCGCAACTTCGACGCCTATGTTCTGTCGCCGGTTTCCGTGTCCAACCTGACGCCCGCCATCCGCGAGCTTCATGACCGCAACGTTCCCATCGCAAACGCCGATGACGCCCGCATCGCTGCCACCGTCTATGTCGGCCCGAACCACGAACTGAACGGCGTGGTCGCGGCGGACTATATGGCAGAGCACCTGCCGGACGGCGGCGATGTCGCGCAGATCGAAGGGCAAGCGGGCTCGAGCGCCGCAATCCTGCGTATCAAGGGCTTCAAGGAGGGCATCGAAAAGCACGCGAACCTGAAGCTCGTGGCCAGCGTTCCCGGCAACTGGGACGGCACGCAGGCCTATAATGCGACACAGACGATCCTGCGCAAGAACCCCGAGATCAAGGCGATCTACGCCAACAACGACACGATGGCCGTCGGCGTCGCCAAGGCCGTTTCCGACATGGGCCTCACCGGCAAGATCATCGTGGTCGGCACGGACGGCATTCCCGCCGCACTCGACGGCATCAAGAACGGCACGATCTCGGCAACGATCACGCCGCTCCCCTATTACCAGGGCTACTGGTCGGTGGAGGCGCTCGTCCGCCTGCTCGATGGCCAGAAGATTCCGGACTGGGTGGTCGCCCCGGCGCAACTGATCACCAAGGACAACATGGCTGAGTTCTTCGACGAGAAGTACGATGTGAAGGAAGGCCTCTACAACAAGTAAGGGCGCACCAGCTCGCCAATCAGATCCGGAGTGCATCATGTCTGCATCCAACGCAGTGCCGCTCTTGAGCCTCAAGGGTGTCTCGAAGAGTTTTCCCGGCGTCAGGGCGCTTCAAAACGTCCATCTCGATCTCTATCCGGGCGAAATCCACGCCCTGATGGGCGAGAACGGTGCTGGAAAATCGACGCTCCTCAAGGTCATGTTCGGTGCTCACGCCGCGGATGAAGGCACGTTTGAACTCTCCGGTGCGCCGGTCTCGATCCGAGGTCCTGTCGATGCCCTGCACAAGGGCATCTCCATGGTCCACCAGGAACTGAGCCTCGTGCCGCAATTGTCGGCCGTCCAGAACATCGTGCTTGGACGCGAGAAATCCGTCGCGGGGTTCATCGACTGGGCGGCGGCGCGGCGCGAGGCCCTGGCCGCGCTTGCACGGCTCGATTTCCAGGGCAATCCCCACATACCGATCGCGCGTCTCAGCGTCGGCCAGCAGCAGACGGTCGAACTGGCCCGCGCCATCGCCGCCAATGCCAAGATCATCATCCTCGACGAGCCGACGGCGAGCTTGAGCACGAAGGAATCGGAAAAGCTTTTCACAATCCTGCGGGAACTGCGCGCGGACGGGCATGCGCTCGTCTATGTCTCGCACCGCCTCGCCGAAGTGTTCGACCTCGCCGACCGTGCGACGGTGCTGCGCGACGGCCAGTATGTCGGCACGCTTTTGCGCGGGCCGGATCTCAACGAGACCTCCCTGGTCAAGATGATGGTCGGCCGGTCCCTCGAGGATTTCGCGATCGAGCACCAAGCCAAACTCGGCGACGTCGCCCTCAAGGTCGATCGTTTGACGCGCAACGGCGTCTTCGAGGATATCGGCTTCGCAGTCCGCAGAGGCGAGATCGTCGGCATGGCCGGCATGGTCGGTGCTGGCCGGACGGAAGTTGCCCGCTGCATCTCCGGGGCCGACCGCATCGATGCCGGATCGATTTCCGTCAATGGCAAGGTGCTTTCCCTGAAGTCGCCGAGCGATGCGGTGCGGGCGGGCATCGCCTTCCTCACCGAGGACCGCAAGCACCAGGGGCTCGCGCTGCGCATGTCGCTGGCCCAGAACGCGACACTGACCCGCGTTCCGACCCGCTTCGGTTTCATCAACCGGTCCAAGCAGAACGCCGACGCAAAGGAAGCCTTGGCCTCGGTTGGGGCGAAGATGCCCACGTCTCGTCTCGCGGGCCAGCTCAGCGGCGGCAACCAGCAGAAGGTCGTGCTTGCAAAATGGCTCCTCAGCGGATGCGACATCTTCATTTTCGATGAGCCCACGCGCGGTATCGATGTCGGCGCCAAGGCCGAAATCTACGCGCTGATGCGTGACCTTGCCGACAAGGGTGCGGCCATTCTCATGATTTCATCGGACCTCCCGGAGGTCCTTCGAATGAGCGATCGGGTGCTGGTGATGCGCGAAGGCGCGCTCGCCGGCGAAGTCGCTCGTGCTGATGCAACGGAAGAGCGGATCATCGCATTCGCGAGTGGAGGAAACGCATGGCAAAGCTAGAGACAGCCAATGTGGCAGCCGGAAATGCTACGGTTCAGAAGTGGTCGGTCCGCCGCCTTTTCAGCGAATGGCGGGAGCTCGGAATCATCGTCGCGCTCATCGCGACGGTGCTGGCGTTTACCGCGATCGACCCTGAATTTCTGAGCGGCTACAATCTGGTCAACATCGTGCTTCAGGCATCGGTCACGGCCATCCTGGCGATGGCGGTGACCTTCGTCATCATCACCGGAGGGATCGATCTTTCGATCGGCACGGCACTCGCACTGTCGGCCGTCGTCTGCGGACTGCTGATGTCGCAAGGCTATCCCTTGCCCGTCGTCGTGCTGGGCACGCTCGCCGCGGGCGCTCTCGCTGGTTTGTTCAACGGCACGATCATTACGCTTAGCGGCATCACGCCATTCGTCGTGACCCTCGGTTCGATGAGCATCTTCTCGGGTCTTGCCCTCATCGTGTCTGGTGGCCAGACCGTCTATGGCATCCCGCCGGAGTTCAGCGATTTGCTGGCCGGCCGGATCGGACCGATCCCGACGCCCATCGTCATCGCCTTCGTCGTTCTTGCTGTCGCTTCGATCGTCATGAAGACCACGAAACTCGGCGAATATCTGATTGCCCTCGGGGGTGCGCGCGAAGTCGCGCGCCTTGCCGGCATCAAGGTCGGGTTCTACACGGCGATCGCCTATGTGATCTCCAGTTCGCTTGCTGCCGTCGCCGCCATGGTCACGGTCGGGCGCCTGGGTGCTGCCGACCCCGCCCTCGGTGCCGACCTTCTCCTTCCGGCAATTGCCGCAGCTGTCATGGGCGGCGCCGATCTGAACGGTGGCGAGGGAAGCATGCTGGGCGCGGTCATCGGCGCTCTGCTGATCGCCACCTTGCAGGCGGGGCTCACCTTCCTCAACGTCCAGGCCTTCTACCAGCAGGTCGCGATCGGTGTGGTCATCATTCTCGCCCTGTTGTCGAACCGGCTTCAGAAGGCTTGATGCGATGTCCCATCTGAAGATCGAAACCGACGAGCGCGGATGCCGAACCCTTTGGCTCGACCGGCCGGCAAAGAGGAACGCGCTCGATGAGGCCCTGCTTTCGGACCTGCTCAATGCGGCTATCGCGGCTCGTACGACGCCCGATCTTCGGCTTGTCGTCCTGCGGTCCACGTCGAGCATGTTCTGCGCGGGCGCCGACCTGAACGACTGGGCGGATGTCACGCCGTTCAACGCGCAGCGCCTCTCTCTCCTTGGCGCAAAAGCGTTTCGGGAACTGGCGGACCTGCCGGTTCCCGTGGTGGTCGTCGTCGAGGGGGCTGCGCTCGGCGGCGGCTTCGAGCTTGCCCTGGCGGGCGATATCCGTATCGCGACGACGCAGGCGCGGTTCGGATTTCCCGAAGCCCGCCTCGGCAACACACCGGCATGGGGAGGCGTCCCGCGCCTTGCGAAACTCGCCGGCGCCGGCACGATGTTCGACGTCCTCCTGACCGGAGATCCGATCGATGGGGAACGCGCCGAACGTCTCGGGATCGTGCAGCGCCTCTGCACACCGGAAGAACTGGACGCGAGGCTGAATGCCCTGATCGACAGCCTTCTCGCTTGCGATACCACGACGCAGGGCTTCATCAAGGCGATGTTCGGCAACCCCGATGCGCTCATCGCAGCCCAGGAAGCCGCCTTGGCCGGCTTCACCGCCACCCGCGAGGAAGCAAGCGCACGCAAGCAGGCCTTCCTTGCAAGCCGTCGCAAGAGCTAGAACACCGCCTCTCGCAAACACGGCCGACGGTCTGCGATCACCACAGCAAAAGAAGTTTCAGCTGCTGTGTTTTGCAGTATCGCCTTGGCGTGCGGCAAATTCGCGGGTCAGCCAGTCGATGAAGACGCGCACGCGCGGCGACAACTGGCGGCTGCGAGGATAGAGCAGCGATACAGGTGTGCGGGTCGGCGGATTGGCCGGCAGGATTGCGACAAGCGTACCTTGTCTCAGGTCCTCCTCCAGCGAATAGCGTGGTGCCTGCATGATGCCGAGGCCGAGGCGCGCCGCAGCCGCAAGCGTATCGGCACCATTGACCGATACGAGCGCCGGCAGGGAAATGCTACGGATTGCACCGTCCACGGTGAACTCCAGCGGCAGCAATCCGCCGATCGCCGTCGACCAGAAACCGATCATCTGGTGACCACTCAGATCGTCGATGCTCTGCGGCAGGCCGAAGCGCTCGATATAATCAGGCGAAACACAGGTGACCTCCTCCAGAAGCGTGACCCGCCGCGCGATCATATCGCTATCCTGCAAATCACCGACGCGCAGCACGCAATCGATCCCTTCGCGGATGAGGTCGACCAGCCTGTCGCCCTCGCTCATATACATCTGGATATCCGGATATTGCGCCAGGAATGCCGGCAGTCCGGGCAGGACGAAGTGCCGGGCGAGCTTGCCGTGCACATCGACCCGCAGCAGACCCTTCGGCTTGGCCCCGGCAAAGGCGCCTTCCGCATCTTCGATATCGGAGAGGATGGTCAGGCAGCGGCGATAATAGGCCTCGCCGTCGAGCGTCGGACTGACATGCCGGGTCGTGCGTTGCAGTAGGCGCACCCCGAGCCGCGCTTCGAGCTGCTTGACGGCGTCGGTCACGGTCGAGCGCGGAAGGCCGGTGTCTGCGGCGGCCAGTGTAAAGCTGCGCCGCTCCACCACCCGCGAGAACACCCGCATTGCATCAAATCTGTCCATTGGAGATTGTTCGCCATTTTCGGATAGTGATGCCGAACAATGGCTGATTACCCGCGGGATGAAAAGCGGCATCTTCTCCTTATCGAAAACGCGCTGCGGCGCAAATCACCCAGGAGAATGAAAATGACCGACAACAGCAACAAAGTCGCCATCGTCACCGGCGCTTCCCGCGGCATCGGCGCAGCCATCGCGGAACGCCTCGCCAAGGACGGCTTTACCGTCGTGATCAACTATTCCGGCGACGCCGCTCCGGCCGAGGCACTGGCCCGGGAAATCGAAGACAAAGGTGGCCGGGCGCTGACGGCGAAAGCCGATGTCAGCGATGCAGAAGCGGTGCGCCGCATGTTCGATGCGGCAGAAGAGGCCTTTGGTGGTGTCGACGTTCTCGTCAACAATGCCGGTATCATGATGCTCTCGCCGCTCGCCGAAAGCACCGACGCCCTGTTCGATCGCCAGATCAACGTCAACCTCAAGGGCACCTTCAACACCCTGAGAGAAGCCGCCAAGCGCCTGCGGAACGGTGGCCGGATCGTGAATTTCTCGACCAGCGTCGTCGGCCTGAAGCTGGAGAACTACGCCGTCTATGCCGCCGCCAAGGCTGCGGTCGAGACGTTGACCGCCATCCTGTCAAAGGAACTGCGCGGCCGCTCGATCACAGTCAACGCGGTCGCCCCCGGCCCGACAGCGACCGATCTCTTCCTCAACGGCAAGAGCGACGACCTGATCGCTCGCATGTCGAAGATGAACCCGCTCGAACGCCTCGGAACCCCCGAAGATATCGCCTCGTCCGTCGCCTTTCTCACCGGCCCGGACGGTGCCTGGATCAACGGCCAAGTGCTGCGCGCCAATGGCGGCATGATCTGAGCCGCTCCCCTTCAACGATTTTTTGAAACCCATTGCCCTACGGGAAGCCCTGTGCGGTGTCGCGCAGAGCAAAGGCGGTAGGATAGCCGTCCAGCAAAGGCTGGACGGCTATCGATAGTCCGAGACCGCCTAGCCGGCCGCAAACGGAACCGTCACGAAGCTCTGCTGATCCTGCCGCTGGACGAGGAGCAGGACAGCCTTGCGGCCCGCCTTGCCAGCCTCAGCGACGGCCGTCTTGGCTTCGCTGGCCGACTCGACCGGCTTCTGGTTCACCGAGAGGATGACATCGCCCGGCTGGAGGCCGGCGTCGGCGGCGGGCTTGTCGGGGTTGACGCCCTCGACGACCGCGCCGTTTTCACCGTTCGGCAGGCCGAGCGATTGGCGCATGTCCGCCGTCAGATCGCCGAGCTGCACGCCGATGGTCGGCACGCGTTGCGCCGCCTTGCCGGATTTGCCGCCGGCATCGGCCAGCACCTGCCGGCCACCGTCGTCATTGGTGCCGATGGTGATCGACAGGTCCTTATCGCCGCCATCGCGCCAGACCGTCAGGCTTTCCTTCGCGCCGGGGCTGAGATCGGCGACCATGCGCGAGAGATCGCGCGGCGAGGTCACCGCCTTGCCGCCGAGCGCAGTGATCACGTCGCCGGAACGGACACCGGCCTTGCCGGCCGGCGTGCCGTCATCGACCTTCGCCACCAGTGCGCCCGCAGGCTTGGCAAGCCCGATCGCATCGGCGATGTCGGCGGTCACCGGCTGGATCTGCACGCCGATGAAGCCGTGTTCGATCGAGCCGTCCTTCATCAGCTTGGCGACGACCGCCTGCGCCTGGTTGGAGGGGATGGCGAAGCCGACGCCGACGCTGCCGCCGTTCGGCGAGTAGATCGCCGTGTTGATGCCGACGACCTTGCCGTCCGGGCCGACGAGCGGGCCGCCGGAATTGCCGTGGTTGATCGGCGCATCGATCTGGATGAAATCGTCATAGGGGCCGCTGTGCAGGTCGCGGCCGCGGGCCGAGACGATGCCGGCCGTCACCGTCGTGCCGATGCCGAAGGGGTTGCCGATGGCAAGGATCGGATCGCCGGCGCGCAAACTGTCCGATTCCCCCCAGCCGATCGTCGCGAGCGGCTTGTCGCTGTCGATCTTCAGCACGGCGAGGTCCGATTTCGGGTCCGCGCCGATGAGTTTGGCCGGCAGTTCCGTGCCGTCGTCGAGCGTCACCTTGATGGTGTTCGCCTTGTCGATGACGTGGTTGTTGGTGACGATGTAGCCGTCGCTCGTCAGCACGAAGCCGGAGCCGAGCGCCTGGGCCTTTTCGGCAGACCGCGGCTGCGGCATCTGCCGCTGGCCGAAGAAATCGCGGAATTGCTGGTCGAAGGGCGAGTTGCCGCCGAAGGGGGAGGCGCCGTCGGCACTGGCGTCTTCCGCGCTGAGGGTCGTCATGATGGTGACGACGGCGGGCTTGTCGGCCGATACGACCGAGGCAAAGGAGCCCTCGGCAAGCGCCGAGCCGAAGTTTTGCGGCGCGGCGGCGTGTGCGGACTTTGTGCCGAGCAGGCCGGAGGCGGCCACCGGCACTACCAGCAGGGCAACGCCGAAGAGCGCTGCGACGCGATGTTTTTCAAGAATTCTAGTCATGGTCGTCTTCCTTGTTCGGTGCTCCGGTGCCTGCGAGACAGGCGCCGGAGCGTACGAGACCGGGCCGCAGGTGCAGGGCGGCCGCTCTCGTGTTCAGGGCTGGAGGGTGAAGTCAGGTCGAATGCCGCCAACCGGCACCGAAGGGTCAGCTCAACCGAGCGATATCCTGGTCGAGCTTGCGGATTTCGCCCTTGAGGCGTCGGTACGTGGCGTTCGGGATCATACCGTCATGGGAGTTGGCGGCGGCCATTGCCTGGCTGTGAATGCTACCGGTTTCGCTTTCGAGTTTGCGCGCGGCGCTGGCCGACAACCGTTGCATGGCCTCGTCTTGTTGTATCTTTTCGTCGGCTGAACGCAGACCGATGAGAACCTGGTTGAGGCGCGGCTTGTAGAGGAGCGCTGGCATATACTGCGATGATGCCTGGGGATCGGTAGTATCGTGATCATGGGTCTGAACCCGCCCCGAGGGAGGCTCGTGCCGGTCGGCGGCGAAGGCGCCGCCTGCGGCAAGCGAGAGAGCGATGGCGGTAAAGGTGATGGTTTTCAATGTCGAGCGCATGATGCGTATCCTCGAAGAAGGGGGATAGGTGCCCCCCAGCAGGCTGTCCGGTGCCGTCGCGTCGCGGTTTCCTTCCCGCCGGCGGCATCCAGCCTGACATCATCTATAGGCCCGCCCGGCCGGCCGGGTCATGTTACAATTAAATAAAGTTTCGAAGGCGATTCTCGCCAAACTATTGCCCGGATCGAGGAAATCGCTTCTTCGGGTTTTCAAGATTTCCTTTCTAATTCAAAGGCTTGTTTTCCCATGCGCCGCGCTTGGCCGCTATGGCGCGCATGAACGATCTGTAATCTTTCCCCGGGGCCTCGACCGTGACTACTGCTGAGCCAGCCGCGCCTTCAGCCCATCGATGATGCGCCCGGCAAGACCTTCATAGTCATTGTCGAAATGATGCCCGCCTTCGATGGCGATCGACTGCACGCCGAAGGGCTTCAGGGTCGGGCAGGGGTCGTCCTCTTCCTCCGTGCCGTAGATGCACTGCACCAGTTTCGGGTCGATCCGGGCGATGTCGTCGACCGGATCGCCGCCCGCCCCGGCGCCGGCAACCCCGAGCCAGCCCGACACGGAAACCTCGTAATCGACCTGGCGGGAGAGCGCCATCAGCGTCACCTGCGACACGCGCGCCCGGTCCTCGGGCGGGAGAAGGTTGTAGGTGGCCGGCAGGATGTCGGCGCCGAAGGAATAGCCGACGAGCAGCACATGTTTGACGTTCCAGGTCTTACGGTAGGTGTCGACGATGCGGGCAAGGTCGTCGGCCGTCTCCTGCGGCTTGCGCTCGGACCAGAAGTAACGAAGCGAATCCACGCCGACGACGGGAATGCCGCGCTGTTGCAGGGCGCCGGCCACCTGCTTGTCGATATCGCGCCAGCCGCCGTCGCCGGAATAGACCACGGCCATCGTGTCGAAGGCCGGCGTCGCCTTGAGGATAGCGAGCGGCAGGCCGAGCGGCGTCTCGGTATCGCCAGCCGCATCCACCCGGTCGGCGAGCGCCTGCGACAGCGCATCGGCCGCCGATGCGGTCTCGTCGCGCACATCGATATCCGCATGAGCCTGTTTCAGCGCATTGACATGGTCACGGCCGTCCTGCGGCGCCTTGCTGGTCAAAAGCACGGTCACGGGGGCGGGCAGCGCACCGTCGGTAAGGCCGTAGACCGTGCGGTCTCCCGCCTTGGCCTTGGAGGCGGGCGTGCACAAAACCTTGTCGAGCGGGATGCCGGCTTCGGGATCGACCGCGATCGCCTCGCCGATCGTCGCCGCTGGGCTTTGCGCGATCATGGCGAGCGCCAGCGCGCCGCCTTCGCCGGTGCCGGCGACGATGGGCGGGTTATAGCGTGTCGCGCCGCCGGCGCGCTGCACCTGATGGGCGAGCGCCTCGATGTCGGAGATCATATAGACGCAGTCGCCCTTGTCGGCCTGCAACGTCTCGAGATAGGTCGGGAAATCGATGCCGATGACGGCGGCGCCGTTGGCGACGAGGTCTGCGGCCTGCTTGTCCTCTTCCGCGCCCCACCCAGCGGCGTCCGAGATCAGGAAGACGCTCGCGCCCGGCGCACCCTCCGGCATGAGAATATGGTCGGCGGGGATCATGCCGGTCACGAACGCCTGCTTGTCCTGCGCGGCCGTGGCGAGCGGCAGACTGCAGGCAAGCAGGCCGGCGGCTGCGAGACGGTGAACGATCTTCATTTGGAAATCACTCCTTTGACGCCACCGCCGATGAGAAAGGTCACGTCCATCAGGGCGAGCACCGCGCCCGAGCCGTTCGATACCGCAAGATAACGCGGCTCCCAGCGGGGATGGAATTTCGACTTGAAGGCGCGCAGGCCCTTGAAATTGTAGAAGCGTTCGCCGTGCTCGAACAGCGTGCCGCCGACGCGGTCCCAGACCGGCGCCGCCTCGCGCCGCGCCATGCCGGAAAGCGGCGCCATGCCGAGGTTGAACCGGCGGTAACCCGCCGCGCGCAGATATTCCAGGATGCTGGCGAAGAGGAAATCCATCGTGCCCTTCGGCGCCTCCGGGGCAAAGCGCATCAGGTCCACCGTCGCCTCCGCCTTGGTGTCCGTCACCATCAGCGTGGCGAAGGCGACGATACGCTCCTCCAGCCGCACCACGACGACGGGCTGCGCCAGCACATAGGCGTCCTCGAAGGCGCCGAGCGAGAAAGTCTTTTCCTTGGCATTGTGATGGTCGAGCCAGCCATCGGATACCGCCCTGAGATCGGGCAGGATCGCCGCGACCTCGACGGGTGGGACGACGGCGAAGGTGAGGCCGTCGCGCTGGCCGCGATTGTAGGATTGCCGCAGATTGGCGAAGCGGCTGCCCTTCATCTCGAATTGCGCCAGGTCGATGATGGCGAGTTCGCCGAGCTTGAAGGCGCGCAGCCCCACATCGGCGCAGGCAGAAAGCAGGCTCGGCGAGATCTGGTAGAAGGACGCGCGTCCCCCGCCCGCCCGTGCCGCGGCGACGAACTGCCAGACGAGTTCCGCGAATTCCTCTTCCATGCCGATCGGGTCGGCGAGCGCGATCCAGGAGCGGCCGTGAATGCCGTACATGATGTAGGATTTTCCGGAGGGGGAGAAAAGCAGCCGCTTGTCGCCCATGCGAACGAGATTGGCGTCCGCCATGTCCTGACCGAGGGTGATGGCGACGGCCTTGTCCAGTTCCTCCGGCGTCGGGCCCTGCGTGCGGAAATGCGCCGGTCTGAGCAGGCTGAACAGCGCCAGTGCCGAAGCGGCAATGGCAAGGCCGAGGAGAGCTCGAAGGCCGCGCGGCGCCTCCTGCGAGAATTCGAACTGCCACCAGAGTTCATGCGCATATTCCGTATCGCGATAGACGAAGAGCAGGATAAGCGCGGCGGTGACGAGGACGACGGCGATGGCCGCAAGCCAGGACGGCCCGAGCGCCTGGCGGAGCAGCGACGAATGCCGGTCGAAGGAACGCGCATTGGCCAGCAGCGCAACGATGAACAGGGCGAGAAGCCCGGCCTCGAACACTGCGACAGCCTTGAGGAAAGCGAAGGCGAAGGCGACGGATGCGCCGGCGAGCGCCACCCACCAGGCGCCATCCAGCCGCTGGCCGAGGCCGCGGGCGGCGACGATCAGCAGGAGGCCGAGCAGGCTCGACAGGAAATGCGCACCTTCGATGATGGGCAGGGGCAGGTAGATCGAGAGGAAATCGAGGTCGGAACCGGGCGTCGGCACCACGCTCGAAAAGATCAGCATCGCGCCGAGTATCAGAGAGAGCGTCGAGATCAGTGCCGGGGCGAGCTTGCCGGCGAGCTGTGCGGCCTCCGCCACGCCGGGTTTCAGCGCGAGCTGCCGCATTTCGGTGATCAGCAGCAGGATGGTCGCCAAGAGCAGCGGCAGCACATAATAGATCAGCCGGTAGAGCACGAGGCTGCCGAGCAACTGGTCGATACCGATGGCATTGGAGAGCCCCGCCATGATGACCGCCTCGAAGACGCCGAGGCCCGCCGGAACGTGGCTGAGCACGCCGAAGCCGATTGCCACCGCGTAGATGGCGAGGAAGGTCGGCCAGCCGACATGGGTTTCCGGCAGCAGCACATAGAGCACGGAGGCGGCCGCCGCGATGTCGAAGGCCGAGACGAGGAACTGGCGGGAGGCGGTGCGGCTGTCGGGCAGGCGCAGGCTGAGGCTCCCGATGCCGACCGGCCTGCCGTTGCGGCCCGCGTAGAACACAGCGATCAGGGCGGCCAGCACGAGGAGGGCGATGGCGCGCAGCCAGACGGCATCGATGCCGAGAATGCCGGCTACACGCGGGGCGACGGCGAGCGTCGCAAGCGCGCTGACAGAGAGCAGGCCGAGGCCGAAGGCGAGGGTGACGAAGGCGATGACGCGGGCGATCTCGCCCGGCGCAAGGCCGAGGCGGGAATAGGCACGAAAACGGATCGCCCCACCGCTGAGCGGCCCAAAACCCACCGTATTGCCGACAGCATAGGCCATGAAGGCCGTCACGGCGACCGAGGGGAAGGGGATGCGGCGGCCGACATGGTCGAGCGCGTTGGCATCATAGAAAACCAGCGCAAGAAAACTGAGGCCGGTAAAGACCGCCGCCAGCGCAATGGCGCTCCAGGAGGTCGCCGAAAGCGCCGCCAGCACCTCCTCGTAGCGCACCTCCGCCGTCAGCCGGTAAATGGCGAAGGCGACGAGGGCGAAGACGAAGAGGCTCGCCGCCCCGAGGACATAGAGCCGATATGTCAGGAACAACCGGACAAACCGCGACGACCGATCTTCGGCAACCACACTCTTCTCGTCCATCATGTTCCGATCCGCGTTGAGCTGACGGGGCCGCATCCTAGTCGCAGATGTGGCAAATGTCGGACAATTCTTGGCGCGGCCGACGATTCCGCGATAGCGTCTTGATGGAGACCTACAACTGACTCCTTCATTGCTCGGTGCCTCCCGGGAATCGACTCGGTCGATTGCCCGGGTCGGCATTTGACGCCACAATGCAAGTGGACCCACCGCAGGAGCAGAACGTGGCCACGCTCACCAAGATACGTGAACCGAAGACCAGCATGGACCTGAGGTCCGGCCCGTTCGCCTCAAGCCCGCCGACCTTCGAGCACATCATCACAGGGATCGACGAGAGCTTTCTCTGGCGGCTCGACGATTATCCCTGGGAGCGCAATGTCTGGAATTTCCACCCGGAATTCGAAATCCATCTGATCCGCAAGGGGGAGGGCGTTGCCTTTGTCGGCGACTATATCGGTGCCTTCTCCGCCACCTATCTCACCGTGATCGGCAGTGACCTGCCGCACGACTGGGTGACGATGACCGCGCCGGGGGAGGTGATCGAAGGGCGGGAGGTTGTCGTGCAGTTCCATCCGGACCGCATCCGCGAGGCAACGCGGCTGTTGCCGGAATTTGCCCAGCTGGAGGACTTTTTCGCCCGTGCGCAGCGGGGTCTCGTGTTCAACGGCGAGACGCTGGTGAAGGGCGCGGACCTCGTCGAGCGCATGGGAACGGAAAAAGGTGTGGCGCGGCTTGCGCTCTTCCTGCAATTGCTCGATCTGCTCGCCGGCTCTGCGGAATACGAAATCCTCTCCTCGCCGGAATATTCGCCGAAGCTCGATGCCGAAACGCTCGATGCCCTCCAGCGCGCGCTCGTCTTCATCTACCGCAATTTCGCGGCCGACATTCGCCTGTCCGACGTCGCCGATCTTGCCGGCATGAGCGAAAGCGCCTTTTCGCGCTTCTTCAAGAAGAATACCGGCAACACCTTTACCGACCACGTCAACAAGCTGCGCATCTGGCAGGCGTGCAAGCTTCTGGCGGAAAGCGACATGCCGATCACCGACATCTGCTTCGAGGTCGGCTACATGAATATCTCCAATTTCAACCGGACATTCCTGCGCCAGCACCGCATGACGCCCTCGGCCTATCGCCGGCTGACGCCGCAGCGCCGCCCCCTGCGCGATGACCTGTCACCGCCCAATGAAACCTTGCGCAGATAGAAGCTTTTTTTCGCAATGCAGCATAATATCCCGCATTAAAGTACATAATATCTGCATCAGGCGCGCTAGTTCCCGAAATTTCCTGCGCTAGTATCCGTGTTAGCGAAGATATTCGCTGACAGATTGGCGCCGGCCACGAGGAGGTCGTGCCGCGCCGACCATCGGATCCTTAGGGGAGGTTCATCCATGACATCCGTGAAGACGCTCGTTTCGAGCATCGCCTACGCATGCCTTCTTGCCAGCTCGGTCTCGTCCATTGCGCTGGCCGCCGAATGCTCCGGCACGATCCGCGTGCTTGCCCAGCCACGCGAAGGCCTGACGCTTCTGGAAAACTACAAGGACGAATTCGCAACGCTTTCCGGCGGCGCATCGTTCGAGATCGACTATCTCAACGAGAACGACCGGCGTGCCAAGACCAAGGCGGACGCGTCCACCATCGGCAAGTACAATGTGTACTATATCGACGAGGCGAACGTTGCGCTTTTTGCGTCCGCGGGCTGGGTCTCGCCGCTGGCGGACTACTATCCTGAAGAATACGACTACGCCGATTTCGACCCGGGCCGCCAGAAGGTCGCGACCTATGACGGCAAGGTCTGGTTCGCGCCGCTGACGGGCGGCGGCGACCTTCTGGTCTACCGCAAGGATCTCCTGGAAGCTGCCGGCGTCAAACCGCCGACGACGCTCGACGAGATGAAGGAAGCCGTCCAGAAGCTGCACCAGCCGGACAAGGGCATCTACGGCATTGCGCTGCGCGGCCAGCGCGGCTCCGGCGCGAATGTCTGGCGCTGGATGCCGTATTTCAAGGGCTTTGGCGGCGAATGGTTCGATGGCGACACGCCCAAGTTCAACAGCGAGGCGGCCGTCAAGGCCACGGAGACCTATCTCGAGCTGTTCAAATATTCCGCTCCGGGCACGCAAACCGGCGGCTGGGACGAGTCGGTCGGCGCATTCACCTCCGGCCAGGTCGCGATGCTGGTGGAATCGACACCGCTGGTCGGCATGGCGATAGACCCGAAGTCGTCGCAGGTTGCCGGCAAGGTCGGCTACCTGCCGCCGCCGACGCCGCTTACCGGCGGCGGTTACGGTCACGGTCTAGCCATTGGCACCAAGGCCAACGCGGATGATGCGTCGAAAGCCTGTGCCGGCCTTTTCATCGCCTGGGCGACGTCCAAGGAGAACGAACAGCGCCGTCTGGAAGCAAACCAGTTCAGCGAACTCAACCGCACCAGCATCATGACGAGCGAGACCTTCGCCAAGCTCTACGGCCCCGATCTCGGCCAGGCGCTGGCCGATACGGGCAAGGTCACGGCCGTCAACTTCTGGCAGAGCCCGCTCTGGCCCGATCTCGGCGACCGCTGGGGCATCATCCTGGAAGAGCTGATCGCCGGTTCGCGCACGGACATCAAGGATGGCCTGAACGAACTCGAAGGCTTTGCCAAGGACCTCGTCGCCCGCAACCAGTGAGCCTTTGAGCCGCGCGGCCGCTTCGCCTCCCGAGACGGCGGCCGCGCGATCTTGAGGAAATGTCCATGAAATCCAGAACCAGTCTGCCCGCCGTCTTCCTGGCGCCGCCGCTTGCCATCCTCGCGGTACTCGCCTTCGTGCCGACGGCCTATGCCATCTATATCTCCTTCCGCAACCGCGAACTCAGCCGTCCCGATGGCAGCTTCGTCGGGCTTCAGAACTATTTCGACCTGTTTTCCGATCGCCGCTTCATCAACGCGGTCGGCGTGTCGCTGACCTGGGAGGTCGTCACCGTCACGCTGACGCTCCTCGTCGCGATCGCTCTCGGGATCCTGCTTTTCGAGTTCGCGTCGTCACGCATGCGCGCGGTCCTGACGCTGCTGTTTCTGGTGCCGGTCATCCTGCCGCGCGTCTCGGCCGCCTTCGTCTGGAAGTTCGCCTTCCATCCGCTCTATGGCATCATCACCTATCCCTACAAGGCGATCACCGGCCAGCCGCTGGATCTGCTTTCCAGCCCCGCCACGGCGCTGATGACGGTGGCTTTGGTCGATGTCTGGCAATGGGGCCTGTTCTTCGCGGTCATCGTGCTGAAGCTGCTCGAAACCCTGCCGCCGCAGCCCTTTGAGGCCGCGCGGCTCGACTATGCGCGCCCTTGGGAAGTCTATGCCTACGTCGCGCTGCCCATGCTCAAGGCGCCGCTCATCTCGCTTGCCTTCATCAAGATGATCGAGTCCCTGCGCGCCTTCGATCTTATCTATGTCATGACCCGCGGCGGCCCCGGCATCGCGACGGAAACGCTCGACATGTACGCCTTTTCGCAGGGCTTCATCGAGTCGGGTCGAATCTCCTACGCGTCCGGCATGGCGGTGCTGATAATGCTGGCGACGACCGTGATCTTCACGGTGATCTGGAAGAGGGTGAAGCCATGAGTGTTTCCCGTTTCCTCGGCAGGTCCGTGCTCTATCTCGCGGCCTTTTCCGCGGTTTTCCCCATGGTGTGGACCGTCATCAACGCCTTCAAGAACCGGGTGGATATCGTCACCCCCACGCCGCTCTTCATCTTCACGCCGACGCTCGATAACTTTGCCTATGTTCTGGGTCGGGAGAGCGTGGCGACCGGCCTCGTCAACTCGCTGCTCGCCGCCGGCGGCTCGGTGCTGATCGGCGCCCTGCTTGGCCTGCCCGCAGCCTATGCCATCGCCCGCTACCCGAACCGCTGGTCGGCGGACATCCAGTTCTTCGTTCTGTCCCTGCGCTTCCTGCCGCCGGTCGCGGTTGCGATCCCGCTCATGGTCATCTGGCTCGATCTCGGCTTCTACGATACCCGGCTATCGCTGATCCTGACCTATACTCTGTTGACGCTCGCAACCGTCATCTGGCTCGGCGTCCCCGCCTTTGCCCAGGTGCCGAAGGAGGTCGAGGAAGCGGCGCGTGTCGATGGCTACGGCCCCTATGCCGTCTTCCTGCGTGTGGCACTTCCGATCGCCTCGCGCTCGCTCATCGGCGCCGTCGCCTTCGCCTTCGTGCTGGTCTGGAACGAATTCCTGATCGCGCTGATGCTGACGACCTCGGATGCCAAGACACTGCCGATCGTCGCCTCGGAACTCACCCAGCTTGGCCGCGACGTGCCCTGGGGCATCCTCAATGCCTCGGTCGTGCTGCTCTCCATTCCACCGCTCCTGCTCGTCGGCATTCTGAGCGGCCTCCTCAACAATGCGTTCCGGCGCAACAGCAATTGATGACAGGAAAATTTCATGCAAGCCTTGGTTCTTGAAGAAAAGGGTGTGCTTGCCCTGCGCGACATCGACCTGCCGCTGACTGTCGGGCCGGATGATGTGAAGATCGCCATCCACACCGTCGGCGTCTGCGGCAGCGACGTGCACTACTATACGCATGGCGCAATCGGTCCATATGTGGTGCGCGCGCCCATGGTGCTCGGCCACGAGGCGGCGGGCACCGTTGTCGAAGTCGGCGAAAATGTACGCTCCCTTTCGGTCGGCGACCGGGTCTGCATGGAGCCCGGCGTTCCCGATCCCTCATCGCGCGCCTCCAAGCTCGGCCTCTACAATGTCGATCCGGCCGTCCGCTTCTGGGCGACGCCGCCGGTGCATGGTATTCTTGCGCCCTATGCGGTGCATCCCGCCGCCTTCACCTATCGCCTGCCGGACAATGTCTCCTTCGCGGAGGGCGCGATGGTCGAACCCTTCGCCATCGGCATGCAGGCCGCAACCCGTGCCCGCATCGTGCCCGGCGACGTCGGCGCGGTCATCGGCGCCGGCCCGATCGGCATCATGGTGGCGCTTGCGGCCCTTGCCGGCGGCTGCAGCCGTGTGCTGATTTCGGATTTCTCCGCGGAGAAGCTGGCGATCGCCGCCGCCTATCCGGGCATCGAGCCGGTGAAACTCACCGAGACCACCTTCGCCGCCGCCATCGCCAAGGCGACGGGAGGCTGGGGCGCCGACGTCGTTTTCGAGGCGAGCGGCAGCGCGAAAGCCTTTGAAGGCCTCTTCGATCTCGTGCGGCCGGGCGGCGCAGTCGTGCTGGTCGGCCTGCCGGTCGATACCGTGCGCTTCGACGTGCCGGGTGCCATTTCCAAGGAGGTGCGCGTCGAAACGGTCTTCCGCTACGCCAATGTCTTCGACCGCGCGCTCGAACTCATTGCCTCCGGCAAGGTCGACCTGAAGCCGCTGATCACCGGCACCTATGCCTTCGGAGAAAGCATCGCCGCCTTCGAGCGCGCCGTCGAGGCACGACCGACCGATGTGAAACTTCAGATCCGTGTGCAGGAGGAGAACTGACCATGGCCAACATCGTCTGCTCCCATGTGGACAAGGCCTACGGGGCCGTCAATGTCATCAAGGACTTCAACCTGGAGATCGACGAGCATGAATTCGTCGTCTTTCTCGGTCCCTCCGGCTGCGGGAAGTCCACGCTCCTGCGCATGATCGCGGGACTGGAAGACATTTCCGGCGGCGAAGTGTCGATTGCGGGACGCACGGTCAACGATCTCGAGCCACGCGACCGCGGCGTCGCGATGGTTTTCCAGAACTATGCGCTCTATCCGCATATGACGATCTACGACAACATCGCCTTCGGCCTGAAGCGCATGAAGGTCAACAAGGCGGAGATCGACAGCCGCATAAAGACGGTCGCTGCGACGCTTGGACTGGAGCCATATCTTTCCCGCAAGCCGACCGAGTTGTCCGGCGGCCAGCAGCAGCGCGTGGCCATCGCCCGCGCCATGATCAAGACGCCGCGCGTCTTCCTCTTCGACGAGCCGCTTTCCAACCTCGATGCCAAGCTGCGCAACCACATGCGTGTCGAGATCGCCCGCCTGCACCAGAATCTCAAGACCACCACGATCTACGTCACGCACGACCAGCTCGAAGCCATGACGCTGGCCGACCGTATCGTTCTGATGAAAGGTGGTGCGATCGAGCAGGTCGGCACGCCGGCGGAAATCTACGAGCGCCCGCGCACGCTCTTCGTCGCCGGCTTCATCGGCACGCCCAACATGAATTTCCTTGACGTCACAGCCCGTTCCGACGGCCAGGACTGGCTGCTCGAAGGCGATGGCCTGCGCTTCCGGGTCGATCGCAACCGGTTCGGTCTGAAGGAGGGGCATGGCTATACGCTCGGCGTGAGGCCGTCGTCCCTGTCAGCCGCCTCTTCGCAAGACAACAGGGAGAACACGCTCGCCGGCATCACCGATCTCGTGGAATTCCATGGGGATAGCGCCCTTGTTTCCTTCCTCGTCGGCGGCAAGGAAATCGGCGCCCTCGTGCCTGCAAGCAGCCGGCCGAAGACCGGAGCGCCGGTTGTTTTCTCAGCCAGCGGCGAGACCCTGCACCTCTTCGATCGCTCGACGGGCCTTTCGGTGCTGCTGCCGCAATCGTAGGCTTGAACGCCGCTCTCCACCTCATCGCGCCGGGTCGACCAAGGCATGCAGGAACGCGACGACCAAAGGGTTGGCCGCGTTTGCCGTCCGGTAAGCAATGCGATGTGTGGAGGAGAAATCGAAGGTGCCCTTCTTCAAGGGTCTGAGTTTGCCGGTCTTCACCCAGGGCTCGGCAAAATGGCAGGGCAGGAAGCCGATGAAATGGCCTGACAATATCATCATGGCTTGTGCTTCCATCTCCACCGCCGATGCGCTGGCGCGGGGATGGCCGACGATATAGAGGTCGTCGAAATGCCGGTAGCGCCGCACGCAGAACCGGCTGTTCTCGATGTCCTTCATGTCGAGGTCCCGGTCGTTCCGGGCAAAGAGCGGATGCGCAGCGCCGCAATAGAGGGAGTGCGGTTCCGTCGCGAAATCGCGATAGGTCACACTCGGGGCTTTCTGGGACAGGGGGCCGATGACGATATCGAGGTCCCCGTCGGCCACCTTCTGCTCAAGCTCGGACGGCATGGCGAGCGTCAGTTCCAGGAAGACATCGGCGTCGTCCTTGAGAAAGCGGCGGATGGTGTGCTGGAGGCCCAGTTGCGGGCTTGTATAGATGCCGTCGGAGGCGCCGATGCGCAGCCGGCCGGCGAGGCTGCCGCGTGCGGCACTGACCCGCCGGGTGAAACCGTCGAGATCGAGGAAGAGCTGCTGCGCCGCGTCATAGGTCGCCTGGCCGGCCTCCGTCAGGCGAAACTGCTGTTTTCCCCGCAGACAAAGCTGCGCGCCGATGCGCTTTTCCAGTTCGGCTAGATGCGTGCTCAGCGTCGACTGGGAGAGGTTGAGCGCAATCTGCGCGTCGGCGAAGCCGCGTGCATCCGCCAGGGCCACGAACACCCGCAGGAGGCGGATATCGATATTGTCCAATCTGCGCATCGGCACCTCACATTGATAATCTTCGATGCATGGTCGCAAACAATTTGATTTACTTCAATGTACCGCGTGGCAGGCTGTCCTCATAAATTTCAAGGGGAACAAAATGAACGCTTTCACCAGACTGGCCACAGCTGCAATCCTGTTGTCTTCAACCGCATCTGCCGCGCAGAGCGCCGAGCAGATCCGTATCCTCGCGCCGACCTGGCTCGGCTTTGCGCCCGTCCATGTGGGCATCCAGAACGGCTGCTTTACGGCCCGCGGCCTCGACGTCAGCATCAAGTTCGAGGACGATCTCGCCAATGTCATGGCGGCGATGGCGCGTGGCGATATCGAGGTGCAGATGCGCTCCGTCGGCGAATACCAGGGCCGCCCGCGCGACAAGGACACGCCCGGCATCATCATCGGCACGATCGACGAATCCGTGGGCGGTGACGGCGTCATCACGGACGACAAGATAACCTCTGTCGCCGACCTGAAGGGCAAGACCGTCGCCTCGGAGTTGAACATTCCCTCGCGCCTGCTTTTGCAGGCAGCCCTCAAGGAGGCCGGGCTTTCGCTTGCCGACCTCCAGATCAAGGACATTGCGACGGCCGACACTGCTGCCGTCTTCGCCGATGAGAGCATTGCCGCCATCGCGACCTATGAGCCCTTCATGTCCCAAGCCGTCCTGAACTCCACGCGTTCCGGCGCGAAGGTGCTTCTCTCGTCGAAGGACAAGCGTGGCCTCATCGTCGATGCCATCATCGCCCGCAACGACGACCTCAAGGCGAACCCGAAGAAATATGCCGAGTTCCTCGCCTGCCTCTACGAGGCGGTCGATTTCATCAAGGCCGAGCCCGCGAAATTCGCCGAAATGGTGGCGCCGGAGTTCGGGCTGACCCCGGCCGAGGTCACCGGCGTCGTGGAAAGCAGCCTTTCCTATACGAGCCTGGCGGAATCCAAGGCCTATATGGGCACGGACGGCAAGCTGGGCACGCTCGGCGCGATCTTCGACACCGTCATGGCGCTCAACCTGGAAAACGGTGCGGCGGACAACAAGCTGGTTGCCGAAGAACAGATCGACAATTCGATCATCAGCACCGTGACCGGCGCCGAATAATCGACCCTCGGATAACCCAGCACCAGCGGCTGCAAGGGCAGGCGCTGGTGCCCAACCTTTCCGGTCCCTCAATGTTCACAAATCTGTTCGTCTTCCGGGCGAGGTCGAGCCCGCTGGTCGAGGCCACCGTCGGTGCGCTGGCCGCGGCCGCCCTGCTTCTCGTCTGGGAGGCCGCCGCGCGCGGCGGTCTCATCAGTCCGCAGTTCCTGCCGGCGCCGAGCCGCGTGTTCGTCGCCCTGTGGAACCTGATCACCCAGCAGTCCCTGCTGTACCATACGGGAATATCGGCGGCGCGCGTCTGGGGCGCGTTTCTCATCGCGGCCGTCATGGCGATCCCGATCGGCATCCTGATGAGCAGCTATCGCATCGTCGGCGCAGCACTCGAACCCATCGTCGACTTCGTTCGCTATCTCCCGGTGCCCGCCCTCGTGCCGCTGTCGATCATCTGGTTCGGTGTGGGGGAATCGACCAAGATATTCCTGCTCTGGCTCGGCACGTTCTTCCAGCTCGTGCTGTTCGTCGCAGACGACATGCGGCGCGTGCCGAACGAGTTCGTCGAGGTGGCCCGCACGCTCGGCGCGAACTCCGGGCATGTGATGCGGGATGTCGCGCTGCGCTCCATGGCGCCGTCGCTGCTCGACAATATGCGCATCACGCTCGGCTGGTGCTGGACCTACGTTATCATCGCCGAGATCGTCGCGGCCGATTCCGGCATCGGCTACATCATCTGGACCGCCCGCCGCTTCGTCAAAACGCCCGAGGTCATAGCGGGCGTCGTCGTGATCGGGTTGATCGGTCTCGTCACGGACCAGCTGCTGCGCATGATCCATCGCCGCGTCTTCCGTTATCTGTGAGGCCAGGATGACCCAGAACTATCTTCACTTCGACAATGTCTCCAAGGCATTCGGGCTGGTGGACGTCGTGTCGCGGACCAACCTGTCGATCGACCGGAACCAGTTCATCGTCTTCCTCGGCCCTTCGGGCTGCGGCAAGACCACGCTCATGCGCATGGTCGGGGGCCTCGACACGCCGTCGGCAGGCTGCGTGCGCCTGGAATCCGAGGTCGTCGACAAGCCGGACCGCCGCCGCGGTATGGTCTTCCAGTCCTATTCCTCCTTTCCCTGGCTCACGGTGGGGGAAAACATCGGCTTCGGGATGCGCTATCGCAAAGACCTTACGGCCGGCGAGAAGGCCCGGCGCCGGCTGCACTATCTCAAACTCGTCGGGCTCGAGGATTTTGCAAGCACCTATCCGAACCGCATTTCGGGCGGCATGCGCCAGCGCGTGGCGATCGCCAGAACGCTTGCCGCCGGCTCCGACGTGCTCCTCATGGACGAACCCTTCGGCGCGCTCGACGCCCTGACGCGCGAACGCCTGCAGGTGGAGTTGCGGCTCATCCAGAACCGCGAGCAGAAGACCGTGATCTTCGTCACCCATGACGTCGAAGAGGCCGTGTTCCTGGCGGACCGCATCGTGCTGTTCTCCCGCCGGCCGGCGCGGGTCGTTGCCGATATCGACGTGGTCGCGCGGCTCGGGACGGAGAGGACGTTGGATATCCGCGAGTCTCCCGCATTCTTCGAGCTCAGAAACCATGTGCTCCATCTCATCCGCAATGAAACAGGAGACATGATGTGACCGGCATGTTCGAAAACAGGACCGTCGTGATAACCGGAGCAAGCCGGGGGATCGGCTTCGGCGTGGCGGGCGGTTTTGTCCGTGAGGGCGCGGACGTCCATATCATCGCCGATGACGAGGGCGTGTTCGAGGCTGCCCGCCAGCTCGGCGCCAAAGCCCACCGGGCCGACATCACAGAGCCCCAGGCCATCGAGGAGGCTCTTGGCGCGATCTCCCGGATCGACGTCCTGGTCAACAATGCGGGTTACGAGCGCATGACGCCCCTGGTGTCCGAGAGCGATCGTGTCGAAGACACGTTCCGGCGCGTCATCGAGATCAATGTCATCGGCACGGGTATGGTGACCCGCCGTGCGATCGCGCGCATGCGGCCGGGAAGCGCGATCGTCAACACGGCGTCGATTTGGGGCCGCGTGGCGGAGGCGCAGTTCGACGCCTATGTCGCCTCGAAACACGCGATCATCGGGCTGACCAAGACCTGGGCGAAGGAACTGGGCCCGCTCGGCATCCGCGTCAACGCCGTATGCCCCGGATGGGTGCGCACCGAAGCCTCGATGCGATCGCTCACCCTGATGGCCGCCGCCCGCGAGACGGACGAGGACGGCCTGTTGAAGGAGATCGTCGCCGGCCAGGCCCTCGATGGGCTGATGGAGCCGCAGGACATGCGCGAGGCCTACCTGTTCCTGGCATCGGACCGCGCCGCCAATATTACGGGCCAGTCGCTCGGTGTGGATAGGGGGGAAGTGCCGTGGTGAACGTGTTGAAGGGAAAGACCGCGATTGTTACCGGGGCGGCGCGCGGCATCGGCCACGCCAGCGCACTGGCATTGCGATCGGCCGGCGTGACCGTGGTGGGGCTCGACCGCGATGTGCCCGACAACGGCACGACAATCATCGCCTGCGACCTGACGGTCGAGGAGAGCGTGCGGAAGGCCGTCGCCGACGCGGTGGCGATCCTCGGCAAGGTCGATATCCTCGTCAACAATGCCGGGATCCTCGAGGAAAAAGCGCTTGCGGACATCGATGCCGCGCATATCGACCGGATGTTCTCCGTCAACGTGCGAGGGGCGATCCTGGTGGCGCGCGAATGCCTGCCGCACATGCCGGAAGGCGGGCGGATCATCAACATCGTGTCGGAACTCGCCTATCTCGGCCGCGCCAATGCCTCGGTCTACTGCGCCACGAAGGCGGCGCTTCTTGGCCTGACCCGCTCCTGGGCGCGCGAGCTTGCGCCCCGCATCCTGGTCAATGCCGTCGCACCCGGTCCCACCGATACGCCGCTGCTCGACTTCGGCAATCTCACGCCCGAGCAGAAAGCCGCGGAGACGGCAAACCCGCTCGGCCGGATCGGCCGCCCGGACGAGGTGGCGGCGAGCGTCGTGTTCCTGGCAGGGCCGGGTGCTACGCTCTTCACGGGTCAATGCCTTGGCGCCAATTGCGGCGCGGCGATGTTTTAGGGAGAAACAAGATGAACGAATCCGTATTCCTGGCGGACCACACATGGCCCGAGGCCGAAGCGAAAATCGCCGCGGGAGCGCCGGTGTTCCTGCCGCTCGGCGCCACCGAACAGCACGGCCATCACATGGCACTCAACGTTGACGTCGTCATTCCCACGGCGATCTGCGAGCGCGTCGCCACGGCGGTGGGCGGCCTTGTCGCGCCGACGGTTCCCTATGGCAACCGCTCGCAGCCGCGCTCGGGCGGCGGCCCGGCCTTCCCCGGCACCATAAACCTGTCGGCCCATACGTTCTCGCTCGTCGTGCGGGATATCCTCGTCGATCTTTATCGGCAGAAGGTCCGGCGGATCGTCGTCCTCAACGGACATTACGAAAACATCTGGCCCTCGATCGAGGGTATCGAACTGGCGCTGGACGTCATCGGCCGCGACAAGACGGAGGACCTGACGATCCTGCGGATGGATCATTGGGAATTCGCGCGGCCCGAGACCATCGCGCGCATCTTCCCCGACGGTTATCCCGGCATCGAACTCGAACATGCGAGCGTGCTCGAGACCTCCCTTATGCTGGCGATCCGGCCGGACCTCGTCGATCTTACCCGCGCCCTGCATGATGGGCCGGCACAATTCCGGCCCTACGACCGTTTTCCCAAACCGCCCGTCGAAGTGCCGCCGTCCGGGGTCCTGTCCATGACGGAAGGCTCGACGGCGGAAAAGGGCGAATGGCTCCTGGCCGACAGCGTCGGCCGGATGATCGACATCATCAACGAAGAATTCAAATAGGACTTTGATCATGGGAGAAAAATTCCACCAGCCGGTCGATGCCGCCAAGGTGCCGCGATTTGCAGGCCATGCGACATTCATGCGGCTGCCCGCCGTCGCCTCGGCCGAAGGGCTCGACATCGCGCTTGCAGGCATTCCCTGGGACGGCGGCACGACCAACCGGGCCGGTGCGCGCCACGGACCCCGCGAAGTCCGCAACCAGTCCAGCCTCATGCGCAGCACCCATCATGTCTTCAAGACGGAGCCGTTCAAGATCGCCAATATCGCCGATGTCGGCGACCTTCCCGTCAATCCGATCGATCTCCTCGACGGCCTGAAGCTCATCGAAGGCGGCGTCGCGGACATCGTCGCCGCCGGTGCGCTGCCGCTTTGCGTCGGCGGCGATCATCTCACCACGCTTCCGGTCTTGCGGGCCGTCGCCAGGAAAGCGCCGGTCGGCCTCATCCACTTCGATGCGCATTCGGACACCAACGACACCTATTTCGGCGACAACCCGTATACGCACGGCACGCCATTCCGCCGCGCAATCGAGGAAAACCTGCTCGATCCCCGCCGCGTGGTGCAGATCGGAATTCGCGGCTCGATCTATTCGCCGGACGAACACGACTGGGCCAAGGCGCAGGGTGTGCGCATCATCTACATGGAAGAGTTCAGCGCGCGGGGTCCCGAGGCCGTCATGGCCGAGGTTCGCGACATCGTCGGCGACGCGCCGGCCTATGTGACCTTCGATATCGACTCGATCGACCCCTCCATGGCGCCAGGCACCGGCACGCCGGAAATCGGCGGCTTCACGACGAGGGAAGCCCAGGACCTGGTGCGCCGCCTCGATGGTCTGAACCTGGTCGGCGCCGATGTCGTGGAAGTTGCCCCGCCATTCGACCTCGCGGGCATGACCGCCATCGCCGGCGCCACCATCCTGTTCGAACTGATGTGCGTCATGGCAAGACAGGTCGACCGCCGCCGCTTGCGTTGACCAGCGGAGTGTTCGCAATTCGGCTGAGCCGTAGGTCCATCGCCTCGGCCGCTATTGCGGCAGACGGAAATGGTCGTCGATATAGCGGCGGTCGCGGGTTTCCTTGTGCCAGCCGATGGTCTTTCTATAGCTGCCGAAGAGATTGTCGGCGCGCACGCCCTCCACGGTCAGTTCGTGCACGGCCTCGGCGTCCGGATCGACATAGAGCGCGTCCACCGGGCAATAGAGTTCGCACATGAAGCAGGTCTGGCAGGACGCCTGCCGCAGGATCAGGGGCGGGCCATCCGGCACGGCTTCGAACACGTTGGTCGGGCAGACCTGGACGCAGAGATTGCAGTCGGTGCAGGTGTCGGTATCGAGGACCTCGATCATTATTCCGCCGCCTCCGCATATCCCGCGGGCCGGACCGGTTCCTGCCGAACCACGATCGCTTCAAGACCGCGCAGCACCAGCCGGTGATGCTGCGCCGGATCCTGCCGGGGAAAATCGTCACGCCGGTGCATGCCGCGCGTCTCGGTGCGTGCCAGGGCCGCGCGATACATGAAGCGTGCCGTCGCCACCATCGCCTGGGCCTGGCGTAATTGCAGGGCCGTTGCTCCGTCTGCTGTCGCCGTCGCAATGCCTTCCCACAGGTCGTCAAGCCGCTTGAGCGAGGCCGAAAGCCCAGCGTGAGTCCGGAAATAGTTGATGTCGAGCGGAAAGACCTCGTCCTGCACCGCCTTGATGATGGCCTGCGGGTCCAGGGTCCGCGGCTGGTCGACAACTGGCAATGGGGCAACCGGCGGTTTGTTCGCCGCGCTGGTGTTGTCGCGGGCAAAGGCCGCCGCCGATGCACCGGCAAAGGCGCCGGAGGCAATTGCCCAGGCAGCATTGTGGCTGCCGCCGCCGGTAAAACCGCCGCAGATCGGTTCACGCGTGGCGTTGTCGCCGGCGGCATAGAGGCCGGTGACGGTGGTGGCGCAATCGAGCCCGGTCAATCGCAGGCCGCCGGTGCCGCGAACGGTGCCTTCGAGGCGCAGCTTCACCTCGAAGAACTCGGTGAACGGGTCGATGCCGCGGCGATCGAACGGCACGAAGAAGTTCGGCTGTGCACGCCGCAGGATCGCCCTGACCTCCTCGGTCTCGGCGAGATCGAGCCGGGCATAGACGGGTTCGCAGAGCAGCATGCGGGCGATGATCGAGCGCCCACGGGCGGAGCCCGCGCCTTCGATCACGCTTTCGTCCCTGCGGTAGAATTGCGCAAAGCGATAAAGCGCCGTCTTCGTGATCGAGGCGAAGGCGGGCGAGATGGCGTAGGCGGAGGAGAATTCCATGCCGGAGAGTTCTGCGCCCGCCTCGGCACCCATCAGGTAACCGTCGCCGGTCAGCACGTCGCAGCCGAGTGCCTTGCTCATGAAGGCGCAGCCGCCGGCCGCCAGCACAACCGCACCGGCGCGCACCGTCCATTGCCCGCCCGCCTGCCGGCGCAGGCCGCTTGCGCCCACGACGGCGCCGTCGTCCGTCAACAGGTGCGTGGCGGGGTGGTGATCGAGAATGGTGACGCCGGAATTCTTCACCCGGCGCCGCAACAGCCGCATATATTCCGGTCCCTGCACGGAGATGCGCTGCTGCTCGCCGTCCTCGTTGCGGGGGAAGGGATAGCCCCAGTCCGCCAGGCGATTGACGCTTTCGAAGGTCTTGTCGAGGACGGGCACCATCCAGGCGCGGTCGGAAAGATAGCCGCCCATCGCCTCGCGGCTTGCCATCGCCGTTTCGCGCTCCGCCGGGTCGGGCGGGACATACCAGATCTGGGTGCCGGCGGAGGCGGTGGCGCCGGAACTGCCGCAATAGCCCTTGTCGACCAGGACGACCTTTGCCTGAGTGCCGGCGGCCTCGAGGGCCGCCCAGCACCCGGCGGGACCACCGCCGATCACGAGCACGTCGCAGGTGATTTCGGTTGCAGCCAACGGGGCGGAGTGCGTGTCTTGCTGGCTCATGGCACAAATCCTTTCAGGCGAGAAATATCGTTGCGGTTTAAATCTATGTATTGCATAGGTTTTTGAGCCATTTCCGGAGTTCGCCCATGCCCATCGCCAGCCTCGCCATGTATGTCAGCCCTGAGCCGGTCGCGCAGGCGACGCGGTTGTTCTGGGACGCGCTGGGCAAGCGCCTTCGGGACTTTGGGCTGGAAGCGCCGCAGGCGCTTGACGACGATGTCCGCTACGACGAGGCGTGGCTTCGCCCCGACCTCCTGTTCGGCCAGACCTGCGGCTATCCCTATGTCCAGCACCTGCGCGGCAAGGTGCAACTGGTCGCTTCCCCGGTCTACGGACTTCCCGGCTGCGACGGTCCGCTCAAATGCAGCTTCATCATCGTCAATGCAGCGTCGTCCGCACAGTCGATCGACGACCTGAGGGGCGGGCGGGCCGCCATCAACGAGCCCGGCAGCAATTCCGGCTATAATCTCTTCCGCGCCTTCGTGGCGCCGCATGCGGTCGATGGGCGCTTCTTCGCCTCCGTGCTGGAGACCGGCGGTCATCGGGCGAGCATCGATGCCGTTTCGAGCGGGGCGGCCGATGTCGCCGCGATCGATTGCGTGACCTTCGGCAACACTCTGCGTTTCGACCCCGAGCGCGTCGCGGGCGTGCGCATCCTGGCGGAAACGACGAAGGGGCCGGGCCTGCCGTTTATCACCGCCGCCTCGACGTCGGCAATGGACCTGGTGATCCTGCGGCGCGCGCTGGCGGAAACCATTGCCGATCCGGCACTTGCCGATATCTGCGACACGCTCTCGCTGCGCGGCATCAGCCTGCTCGCGGATGCCGATTACGAGGTGCTGGCGGAGCTTGGTCGGGATGCTGCGCGCCATGGCTACCCCGCCATCGCTTGAGAGAAGACGGCCGGTTCCGCAGCAAGCGGGAAGTGGCAGGCGACGCTGCGGCCACCCGTGGCGGCCTGAAGGGCAGGGGCATCGCTTGCGCATTTCGGCTGGGCGAGGGGACAGCGCTTGTGGAAGCGGCAGCCGGACGGGGGATTGCCCGGGCTCGGCAATTCGCCGGACAGCACGACGCGCTCGCGCCGGCGATCGGGATCGAGCGTGAGGTTGGCGGAAAGCAGCGCCTGCGTATAGGGATGCGCGGGCTCGCGAAACAGCGCGGCGGTCGGCCCGCTTTCGACGATCTGGCCGAGATACATCACCGCAACCCGGTCGGTGACGCGCCCGACGACGTTGAGATTGTGGGAGATGAGCAGGTAACTGAGCCCCAGTCGATCGCGGAGCGCCCGCAGCAGATTGAGCAATTCGCCCTGGATGGAGATATCGAGGCCGGCCGTCGGCTCGTCGGCAACGATGATCGAGGGTTCTGCGGCAAGGGCCCGCACCAGCGCCACGCGCCGTGCCTGCCCGCCGCTCAGCTGGTGCGGATAGCGGGTAAAAAGCTGGTCGCCCAGGCCGATGCCGTCCGCGAGGGCCGCGACGCGCGCCCAGCTCTCCGGCGTGTATACCCCACGAATTTTCAAGGGCTCGGCCAAAAGCGCGCGCACGGTCATGCGGGGCGAGAGCGAGGCAGCCGGATCCTGAAACAACAATTGGATCCTGCGCTGGGCCGAGGTCTCGGCCAGGGCCTCGCCTTCAACCGTCAGCGTGCCACCCGCAAGCGGCTGGAGCCCGACGATGGCGCGCGCGACGGAGGATTTCCCGCAGCCGCTTTCGCCGACGAGGCCGAGCGTTTCACCGCGATTGAGTTCCAGCGACACGCCATCGACGGCAACAAGCTTGTCGTAGCGGACGACCGCATCCTTCAGGGTGAGAACGGGTGTTGCCATCACGCGGCCTCCAGCCAGCAGGAGAACGCGTGCCCGCTGCCCGTCTGCCGGTGCGGCGGTTTTTTGCTGCAACGCTGGTGGCTTGCGGGGCAGCGGCTGGCGAAGATGCAGCCCTCTGGACGGCGGGCGGGATCGGGCACGTTGCCGGGGATCGTCGCAAGGTCCTGCGCGGCGTCGAAAGCGGCGTAGGGGTCTATCTCGCAGGCCAGCAGCGCGCGGGTATAGGGATGGCGCGGACGATGCAGCACGTCGCGCACAGGGCCGCTTTCCACCACCGCTCCGGCATACATCACGACGACGCTGTCGCAGAGTTCGGCGATCAGCCTCATGCTATGGCTGACGACCAGCATGGAGGCGGCGGTACGCTGTCTCAGCCGGTGCAGCACGTCCACCACTTGTGCTTCGATCGTCGCATCGAGCGCCGTCGTCGGCTCGTCGGCGATCAGCAGCTTCGGTTCGACCAGGAGCGCCATTGCGATCACCACGCGCTGGCGCATGCCGCCGGAAAATTCGTGCGGGTAGCGGTGCATGCGCCGGGCCGCGTCCTGCACGCCGACATCGGCAAGCACCGCTTCGGCGCGCGCCCAGAGCGTCCGCCGGTTATCCCTTGGAAAACGCCGGCGCTGGATATCGACGAGCTGGGTGCCGATGGTGAACATCGGGTTCAGCGCGGTCATCGGATCCTGGAAGATCATCGCGATGTCGGTGCCGCGCAGTGCCGTCGTTTCCTTGTCGGCGAAGGTTGTCGCTCGTCCGTCGAAGATTGCCCTACGAGCGGAAACCTCGGCATTGTCGGCGAGCAGGCCGAGCATGGCGAAGGCCACCGTCGACTTGCCGCTGCCGCTCTCGCCGACGAGGCCGACGGATTGCCCGCGGCCGATCGTGATGTCGACGCCATCAAGGATATGCGCCGTGCCCCCGGCACCGCGGTACGACACGTTCAGGCCCTGGATGCTGACGAGGGGTTCCGTCACAGGGCCCTCCTCAGTTTCGGGTCCAGCGTATCGCGCAGGGACTCGCCCAGCAGCGCGAAGCCGAGCGTGGCGAGGATCAGCGCCAGGCCGGAAAAGGTGGCGAGCCAGATCGAGCGGTCGAGATAGGTATAACCGTCGTTGAGCAGGTTGCCCCAGCTTGCCAGCGGCGGGCGCACGCCGAGGCCGAGGAAGCTCAAGCCCGCCTCGATGGTGATGACGACGGGGATATCCATGCAGGCCAGCACGAAGATCGGGCCGATGATGTTCGGCATGACATGATGCAGCACCACCCGCCAGGCCTGCGCCCCGAGCACGCGCTCCGCCTCGATGAAGGGGCTGTTGCGGATCGCGATCGTCTGGGCGCGGGCGACCCGGCCGAAATGCGGAATGAAGACGATGCTGACGAGCAGCACGACATTGCCCAGGCCGGGGCCGAAGACGGCGACCAGCGCCAGGGCCAGGATGATGCTTGGGAAGGAGGTGACGATATCGAAAATGCCGACGACGACGAGATCGATGGCGCGGGGCGAGAGCGCGGCCGCGATCCCGAGCGCCACGCCGGTCGTCAGCGAAATGGCGATGACCGAGAGCGAGATGCCGAGCGCCACCCGCGTGCCGTAGAGGATGCGGCTCAGGATGTCGCGGCCGAGATGGTCGGTTCCGAGCAGGTGCTGGAGCGACGGATCCATCAGCCGGTTGGCCGGCGCGATGGCGTTCGGGCCATAGGGCGCGATCAGCGGGGCCGCGATCGCCACCAGACAGAGCAGCGTCACCGTAAAGAGCGCGAATGTGCCGCCGGGACGACGGGAGAGATCGAGAAGCGTGTTCATCGCTATCGAGCCCCTCCGGAGACGAGACGGGCGCGCTCGCGCGGATCGAGCAGGCTCTGGGAGAGGTCGGCAATGAGGTTCGTCAGAACGTAGAGAAGCACGATGACGAAGACGCCGCCTTGCACGACGGGATAGTTGCGCGTGCGGATGGCGTCGTAGATCAGCGAGCCGAGCCCGGGGCGGTTGAAGATCACTTCGGCAAAGACCGCGCCGCCCAGAAGCTCGCCAAACCCCATGCCGAGCACTGCAAGGGTGGGCAGGACCGCCGGCTTCAGCGCATATTTCACGAGGATCTTCGTTTCGCTGACGCCATAGGCGCGTAGCGTGCGGATATGGTTTTCGCCGAGCACTTCCAGAAGCGAGGCGCGCAGCAGCCGCGCGATATAGCCGATCCAGCCGGCGGCAAGAGCCGCGGTCGGAAGCACCAGATGCCACAGCTGGTCGCCGAGATCGCCGTTTTCACCGGCCCCCAGCACCGGGAACCAGCGCAGCGTGACGGAGAAGGTCATCAGCAGGAAGACCGAGACGACGAAGCTCGGCGTCGAGATGAAGCCGACGCTCAGGAAGGCGATCAGCCTGTCCGCCTTGCCGCCCGGCCAGCGGGCGGAGAGGAGGGCGAGCGGCACGCCGAGGGCAATCGCGCAGAGCATGGCGGAGATCGCAAGCGCGGCGGTGTTCGGCAGCGCGGATGAAACGAGGGTGAGGACCGGCCGGCCATTGAAGACATCCTCGCCAAGGTCGCCGGAGAAGAGTCGGCCGAAGAAGGCAAAGACCTGCTCGATCAGCGGCTTGTCGAGACCGATACGGGCATTCAGCGCGGCAACGGCCTCAGGCGTGGCGCGCGAGCCGAGGATCACGGTGGCCGGATCGCCGGGGATCAGCCGCGTCAGCGCCATCAAAAGCACGACGGAGCCGGCAACGGCCAGCATTGTCGTCGCCAGCTTGAAGGCGAGGTGAATCTGGAGGGACGCGCTCCTCATCGAAGCGCATCCCGATGCGTCATTCCGGAAGCAGCCACCGGATCAGGCCGTCGCTTCCGTGAAGGCGGTGTAGAGCCAGTTGTTGCCATTCGGCAGGACACCGGGCTTCAGCCATTTGCGCGCGGCGAAGGCGTTGAGGTTGTGGGTGATCCAGATGAAGGCGGCGGAATCGTCGAGCAGCTTCTGCGCCTCGATATAGATCTTCTCGCGCTCGGCCGGATCGACCGTCACGCCGCCCTTTTCGTGCAGGGCGTCGAAATCGGCATTCTTCCAGCGCTGCCAGTTCCACTGGCCCACCTGCGCGGAGGTGAACCATTGCGTCTGGAAGCCGGGATCGAACTTGCCGTTGTACTTGATCAGCGACAGTTCGAGATCCTTGCTGGCGTCGTTTTCACCGAGCGCCCAGTAGGCGGCGGATTCGAGCGCCTCGATCTCCACCTCGATGCCGACTTCGGCCAGATTGGCCTGGATGATCTGGGCAATCGCCTCGTAGCGCGCATTGGCCTCGATCGTCAGCTTCGTCTTGAAGCCGCCGGAATGGCCGGCCTCGGCAAGCAGGGCCTGCGCCTTTTCCAGGTCGCGGGCATGGACCGGCGCGTCCTTCCAGTAGCCGAGCAGCGTTGGCGCCAGGAGCGCGTTGGCGCGCGGATAGATGCCGGAATAGGCACCCTGCAGGATCGCATCGATATCGACGGCATGGCGGATGGCCTGGCGCACGCGGATGTCGTCGAACGGCGCCTTTTCGATGTTCGGGCCGAACCAGACATAGTCGATGGCGGGAATTTCCGTCACGCTCGCATCCGGCAGGGCGGCGAGCGCCTTGCCGCTTTCCGGGTCGATGGCGGTAAAGTCGATCTCGCCGGACTGGAAGGCGATTTCCGCGGTCTTCTGCTCGCCGATCGGCTTGCCGACGATCTGCTGGAAATGCGGCTGGATCGGGCCCTTGTAGTCGGGGTTGATCTCGAGCACGAACTGCTCGCGCGGCGTCCATTCCTTCAGCACATAGGGGCCGCTGCCGATCAGCTTTGTGGCGATCGCCTTTTCGCCGAGCGCTTCGAAAGCCTTCTTCGAAAGAATGCGGCCCGAGCCATCGGCGAGCGCGATCGTATAGAGCGCCGGCGCGGGGTTCTTCAGGATGATGCGGCCTTCGAGCGGGCCGGTCACCTCGACGCGGTCGAGCGCGGACCAGTCCTTGGCGTAGGTGACAGGCTTGCCTTCGGCGTCGAGCTTGATGAAGCGTTCGAAGGAGAATTTCACATCCTCGGCCGTCAGGTCGCCGTAGCCGCCGGTGAAGGCGAGGCCGCTGCGCAGCTTGAAGCGGATTTCCGTATCCGACACCTGCTCCAGCTCTTCGGCGGCATCGAGCTGCCATTCGGTCGAGCCCGGCTTGAAGGAAATCAGGCCCTGCTGCACCGACCAGATGACGTTGAGATCGACCGGTCCGGAGCGGTTGGCCGGATCGAGGTTGGAAAGGTCCTTGTCGACGCGCACGACGATCTTCGTGCGGTCCGCACCGGCAAAGGCCGGATGAATGCCGCCGAGCGCCACGAGGGTTGCGATGGAAGCGCCGCCGACCAGCACCTGCCGACGCGTGGGGTTGAATGTCATGGTGTGTCCTCCAGGATTGCGCGCCGGGCCGCCGGGGTTGGGGCCTCGTCAATCCGGTGGGCGGATTAGAGCGAATAATCTATAAAATACATAGAATAAATATTTCACCGAGGCGGCGGTTTGCGCAACGCGTTTTTCTTTTTCCCGCCTCTGCTGCAAAGCCATGCGGCGCGGCATCCGGCGCCCGGCTTTTATAGTGGCGTTTGAATTCATTCGCATTTTATCCCTGCCGGAAAGACCCATGCCCAGTCCGACGTCACCCGATACAATTCCTGCGCAATCCACCCTTTCCGGCATAGCCCGCATCGAATGGCAGACGGTGGCGCTGGCCATCGTCATCTACGGCGGCTTTTTCACCGTCACCTGGTTCTGGCAGTCGCTTCCCGTCCTGCTGGTGATCGCTCTGGGCGGCTGGCTGGTCGCCTGGCAGGGGTCGCTCCAGCATGAGGTTATTCACGGCCATCCCACCCGCAGCCGCGTCATCAACGACGCCATCGGCTGGCCGCCGCTCTCCCTCTGGCTGCCCTATTCGATCTATCGCGAGGGCCACCTGACGCATCATCGCGACGAGCACCTGACCGATCCGATCGAGGACCCGGAATCCTCCTACTTTACCCAAACGGCCTGGGAACGAATGGGTGGCATCGGCCGGCGCCTCGCCGCGTGGAATACCACCCTGCTCGGACGGTTGACGCTCGGCCCCCTCGTGATGATCGTGAACTTTCTTGCGCAGGAAGCGGCGGCCGTCATGAGCGGCGACCGCCGGCGGGCGGCGCTCTGGATGCGCCACGCGATCGGCGTTGCCGCTGTTCTGGCGTGGGTAGTCGTGGTTTGCGACATGCCGTTCTGGCTCTATCTCCTCGGCTTCGTCTATATCGGCGCGGCGCTTTCAAGGCTGCGGTCGTTCGCCGAACACCGCTTCGCCGACCACCACGATGAACGCACGGCGATCGTCGAAAACAGCCCGCTGTTCGGGCTGCTGTTCCTCTACAACAACCTGCATGTGCTGCATCACAAGCGGCCGGGCGTTCCGTGGTACAAAATACCGCGGATCTACCATCGGCACAGGGATGCGCTGATCGAGATCAATGGCGGCCTGGTCTATGACGGTTATCTCGACGTTGCACGCCGCTTCCTGCTGAAGCCGCATGACGACCCCCGCCATCCTCGTCACACGCTATCTGATTTCGAGGTGGTTGAGGATGTGCGCGAGCTTGACGATCCGCAGTCGGGGCTCCGGGCGTTTTGACGCTACCGCTGTAGCAACTCGAACCTGCACCAAAGCGAGCCCCATCGAGACCGTCGTCCTTACCATCGGGCGCGGAGCGCAAATCCCGTTTCCGCGGCGCAATTTCGAAAGTTCATATTTTATTAAATCTGTTTGCAAACAATCCTCCTGGGGAGAGGTGAAAAATCGGGGGATGCACGTTGTTGTGCGAAACCATGCGGACTGGAGACAGCCATGCCCACCGACCAGCACACCATCCTCGTCGTCGAGGACGAGCCGCTCATCCGGCTCGTTCTGATTGAGGCGTTGCAAGATGAAGGTTACCTTGCACTCGCTGCTTCCAGCGTCTTGCAGGCGATCGGCCTCCTGGGAAAATTTCCCCGCATCGATGGCCTTGTGACGGATGTGGATTTGCCGGGTGGCTTGAGCGGCCTCGATCTGCTCGAATTGTTCAACCAATGCCGGCCGACCGCCGCCCAGATCGTCGTCTCAGGCAGGAGTGATCTGAAGGCCGGGGATCTGCCGCCTCGTGCCCGGTTCTTCTCGAAGCCCTATAGCCTTGACGGTATCATTGCCGAGCTCGACTGCCAGATCGCAGCAATGAATGCGGTCCTGCACCGACACACAAGGTAGGGTTCAGCGGCGGTCGATGCCCTGTCCATGACATAGGCGCGCTGCGACAGTTTCCACGCCAGGCTTGTTTCGAGATCGGTTCTGCAACCTCGACGACCCGTTTAGCCCTTGTCTTTGCCGTCAATAGTATGATTGACTTACGATAATGACATCCGCCCGGGCGGATGCCGGAGGTCCTATCGTCAGAAAACGGGGAACGCCAATGAACAGGGAAACGACTACGAACCGCATTCGTCCGCTGCTTGCCGGCGCGGCCTTCTCGCTGCTGCTCGTCTGCGGCGGCACGGCGCCGGCCTTCGCGGAAACGCCGGCGGATACGCTGGTCCAGGCCTGGGCGATCGACGACACGATCACGCTCGACCCGGCTGAATCCTTCGAATTGTCGCCGGCGGAATTCATCGGCAACGCCTATGACATGCTGGTGCGCCTCGACATCGCCGACACGACGAAGGTCAAAGGCGGCATTGCCGACAGCTGGACCGTCTCCGACGACGGCCTGACCTATACGTTCAAGCTGAAGCCGGGCATCAAGTTCGCCTCCGGCAACCCGGTCACCGCCGAGGACGTCGCCTGGTCCTTCGAGCGCGTCGTCAAGCTCGACAAGAGCCCCGCCTTCATCCTCACCCAGTTCGGCCTGACGGGCGACAACGTGACGGAAAAGGCCAAGGCCGTCGATGAAAACACCTTCGTCTTCACCGTCGACAAATCCTATGCGCCGAGCTTCGTGCTGAACTGCCTGACCGCCACGGTCGGCGCCGTGCTCGACAAGAAGCTGGTGATGGAGCACGCCGAGGCCAGGACGCCGAGCGACGACTACAAATATGACACCGATTTCGGCTATGGCTGGCTCAAGACCAACTACGCCGGTTCCGGACCGTTCAAGATCCGCGACTGGCGCGCCAACGAAATCGTCGTGCTGGAGCGCAACGACAATTATTATGGCGAAAAGCCCGCGCTGACCCGCGTCATCTACCGCCACGTCAAGGAAAGCGCCACCCAGCGCCTGATGCTGGAGGCCGGCGACGTCGATGTCGCCCGCAACCTGGAGCCGGGTGATCTCGAGGCCGTGTCGAAGAATGCGGACCTCACGACCACCAGCGCGCCGAAGGGCACGGTCTATTACATCAGCCTCAACCAGAAGAACGAGAATCTCGCCAAGCCCGAGGTTCGCGAGGCCTTCAAGTATCTCGTCGACTACGACGCGATCGGCGCGACGCTCATCAAGGGCATCGGCGAAATCCGCCAGACCTACCAGGCCAAGGGCGTGCTGGGCGCGCTCGATGCGAGCCCCTACAAATTTGACGTCGCGAAGGCCAAGGAGCTTCTGGAGAAGGCGGGCTTGAAGGACGGCTTCTCCGTTACCTTCGACGTGCGCAACACGCAGCCGGTGACGGGCATTGCCGAATCCTTCCAGCAGACCGCCGGGCAGGCCGGCGTGAAGATCGAGATCATTCCCGGCGACGGTAAGCAGACGCTGACCAAGTACCGCGCCCGCAACCACGACCTCTATATCGGCCAGTGGGGCATGGACTACTGGGATCCGAACTCGAATGGCGAGGCCTTCACCTCCAATCCGGACAATGGCGACGATGCATCGGTCAAGACGCTCGCCTGGCGCAACGCCTGGGATATTCCTGAGCTGACCGCCGAATCCAAGGCGGCCCTTCTGGAGCGTGACAACGCCAAGCGTGCGGCGCTGTATGAGAAGCTCCAGCAGCAGGCGCTGGAAAGCAGCCCCTTCGTGATGATCTTCCAGCAGATCGAGGTCGCGGGCGTGCGCGGCAAGGTCAAGGGCTACAGGCTGGGGCCGAGCTTCGATTCCAACCCGCTCGCGCCGGTCTCCAAGGAATGACCTTCCTTGAGCATGGCTGAAATGCGAAGGCCGGCAGGGCGCGCCAAACGACGCGCCTCAGCACGGCTGAAATCGGTAGCAGGCTTCCTCGTGGTCGTCGCCACCACCTATCTCGGCCTGCTCGCGGTCACCTTCTTCATCGGCCGCGTCGTGCCGATCGATCCGGTGCTGGCGATCGTCGGCGACCGGGCGCCGGCCCATGTGGTCGAGCGTGTTCGGCAGGAAATGGGGCTCGACCTGCCGTATTACCAGCAGTTCTGGCTCTACATGACCGGTGTGCTCAGGGGCGATTTCGGCACCTCGGTGCTCACCACGAATCCCGTCATGGCCGACATCCGCCGCGTCTTTCCGGCAACCATGGAGCTTGCCACGGTCGGGACGGTCATCGGCGCGCTTTTCGGCATCCCGCTCGGCGTGCTTGCCGCCGTCAAGCGCGGCAGCATCGTCGACCAGGTGGTGCGCATCGTCGGGCTCATCGGCTATTCCGTGCCGATCTTCTGGCTGGGCCTGCTGGCGCTGCTCGTCTTCTATGCCCGCCTCGGCTGGACTTCAGGCCCCGGGCGCATGGACGTGGTGTTCGAATATACGTTCACGCCCGTCACCGGCTTCTTTCTGCTCGACGCGATCATTACCGGCGACTGGGCCGCATTCCGCGACATCGTCTCGCACATCATCCTGCCGGCCTCACTGCTCGGCTATTTCTCCATGGCCTATATCAGCCGCATGATGCGCTCCTTCATGCTGAACGAGCTCGGCCAGGAATATATCGTCGCCGCGCGCGCCAAGGGCCTGTCGGAGACCCGGATCATCTGGGGCCATGCGCTGCGCAATGCGGCGGTGCCGCTCGTCACCGTCATCGCGCTCTCCTATGCCGGCCTGCTGGAGGGGTCGGTGTTGACGGAAACCGTCTTCGCCTGGCCGGGGCTTGGCCTCTACATCACCAATTCGCTGCAGAATGCCGACATGAACGCGGTGCTCGGCGGTACCATCGTGATCGGCTCCGTCTTCATCGCCATCAACCTTTTGTCCGACGTGCTCTACCGCATGCTCGATCCGAGAACGAGGACACGATGAGCGAGACCGCAATGACCCGCCGCGAATGGCTCCTGACCGACCGGCCGCAATCGCGCCTGCAAGCCCGGCTCGGCCGCGCCTATGTCGCCTGGCGGCGGTTCACCGCCAACCGGCTCGCCGTTTTCGGCCTGCTGATCATCCTCGGCATGGTCTTTCTCGCCCTCTTCGCGCCGCTGCTCGCCCCCCATTCGCCCTATGTCGGCGATCTCGCCAAGTCCCGCCTGATGACGCCGGGGGAGGCGCATTGGCTCGGCACGGACGACCAGGGCCGCGACATCCTCTCACGCCTCATCTACGGTTCGCGCCTCACCTTGCAGGTCGTGCTGCTGGTGGCGGTCATCGCGGCGCCCATCGGCCTTCTGGTCGGCACGGTCGCCGGCTATGCCGGCGGCTGGGTGGATGCGGTGCTGATGCGCATCACCGATATCTTCCTCGCCTTTCCCAAGCTCGTGCTGGCGCTCGCCTTCGTCGCCGCACTCGGGCCGGGCATCGGCAACGCGATCATCGCCATCGCCATCACCTCCTGGCCGCCCTATGCGCGCATCGCGCGGGCGGAGACGCTGACGGTGCGCAACTCGGACTATATTCTGGCGGTACAGCTGATGGGTGCTTCGCCCTGGCGCATCGTGCTGCGCCATATCATGCCGCTCTGCATTTCCTCGCTTATCGTGCGCGTGACGCTCGATATGGCGGGCATCATCCTCACCGCCGCCGGCCTCGGCTTCCTCGGTCTCGGCGCGCAGCCGCCGCTGCCGGAATGGGGCGCGATGATCGCGTCCGGCCGCCGCTTCATCCTCGATCAATGGTGGGTCGCCGCAGCACCGGGCTTCGCCATCCTCGTCGTCAGCCTCGGCTTCAATCTCCTCGGCGATGGCCTGCGCGATGCGCTCGATCCGCGCGGGAGCGGACAATGAGCGCGCTGCTCGAGGTCGAGGATCTGCGCGTTTCCTTTCCGACCCGCACCGGCGTCATCGAGGCGGTGCGCGGCGTCTCCTTCACGCTCGGGCGCGAGCGGCTCGGCATCGTCGGCGAGTCCGGCTCCGGCAAGTCGCAAACCGGCCGCGCCATCATGGGGCTTACCGCCGAGCACGGCGTGATCGACGCGAACAGGCTGGAATTCAATGGCATCGACCTTCTCAAGGCCTCGAAAGCCGAGCGACGGGCGCTGCGCGGCAAGCGCATCGCGATGATCTTGCAGGATCCGAAATATTCGCTGAACCCGGTCATGACCATCGGCCGCCAGATCATCGAGACGCTCCGCACGCATGAGCGGGTCGGGCGGGCGGAGGCGCGCAAGCGCGCACTCGACATGCTCGCGGCCGTGCAGATCCGCGATCCCGAGCGCGTCTTCGGTCTCTATCCGCACGAGGTTTCCGGCGGCATGGGCCAGCGCGCGATGATCGCCATGATGCTGATCGCCGGCCCCGAACTCCTCATCGCCGACGAGCCGACCTCGGCGCTCGACGTGACGGTGCAGCTCGACGTGCTCGCCATCCTCGACCGGCTGGTCGCCGATCGCGGCATGGGCCTGATCTTCATCTCGCATGACCTGCGGCTCGTCTCCTCCTTCTGCGACCGCGTCATCGTCATGTATGCCGGCCGCATCGTGGAGGAGTTGCCGGCGGCAAGGCTTTCCGAAGCCCAGCACCCCTATACCCGTGGCTTGCTCAACTGCATGCCCGAGATCGGCGCCGACCGTCACCCACTGCCGGTGCTCGACCGCAGGCCGGAGTGGAGAACATGACGCCGGCTCTTGCCATCGATGGTCTCGGCGTCGCCTTCGACGATTTCGTGGCGCTGGAGGATGTCAGCCTTTCCGTAGCACCGGGCGGCTCCTTCGGACTTGTGGGTGAATCCGGCTCCGGCAAGTCGACGCTGCTGCGCGCGGTCGCCGGCCTTGCGCCCGTTTCCGCCGGCACCATCGCGATCGACGGCAAGGTGCTCGGCAACAAGCGCGACAAGGCCTTTTATCGCACGGTCCAGATGGTCTTCCAGGACCCATACGGCTCGCTGCACCCGCGCCAGACGGTGGACCGGCTGCTGCTCGAACCGCTCGCAATCCATGGCTTCGACGATACCGAAATCCGCATCGTGCGGGCGCTGGACGAGGTGGGTCTCGGCTCGGGTTTCCGCTTCCGCTACTCGCACCAGCTTTCCGGCGGCCAGCGCCAGCGCGTGGCGATCGCCCGCGCGCTCATCCTCGAACCCTCCATCCTGCTGCTGGACGAACCGACGTCGGCGCTCGATGCCTCGGTGCAGGCCGAAGTGCTGAACCTGCTCGAACAGCTGCGCGCCGCCCGCAATCTCACCTTCGTCATGGTCAGCCACGACCTCGCCGTCGTCACTCACATGTGCGACCGGCTGATGGTCATGCAGGACGGCCGCACGGTGGAACAGCTCTCGGCTGCGGACCTCGCAGCGCGCAAGGTGACGCAGGATTATACCCGCGGCCTGCTCGCCGCCAGCGAAGGTTTTCGGCGCGACGTCTGAGAGCGAACCAATTCCTGCGCCGGCATGTGAAAATGAAGCCGCCTGACGGACCAGAACGCCGAGCGCCGTCGTGATCAGGCGGGCGAAGGTCAGCGCGCGTGGGTTTCGCGCCAGTCGATATGGGCGTCGATCTGCAGGATCAGGAATTTCTGCCCACCAGCCGAAGCGGCGATCGCTTCGATCATCGGGATGGAATCGTCGCCTACATGTCGTTCAGCGTCGCGAGGATGGCCTGCGTGCGGCTTTTGACGCCGAGTTTGGCGAACAGGTTTTTGGTGTGGGATTTGACGGTGTTGATGTTGATGTCGAGCTTGCGCGCGATGTCGCCGTTCGACATGCCCCACTGCATGAGTTCGAGAACCTCGATTTCCCGCTGGGTCAGCAGGCCGGAAAGCGCCGTGGCGGGGGCGGGGGTGCGCCGGGTGCTCGTGGAAGGCGGATTGTCGCGCCGAGGGGAGAGATGGACGCTCAGCAGGTGTCCGAGCTCGGGATGGTTCTGCGTGTCGGCCGGGCGCGGTTCACCGGCGATTGCCGCGATGAGAGTCTCGATCTGAAGGGCGTTCAGCAGGCGGCCCTCCCGACGTGCCCTGCCGGCGACCTCCTTCAGCTTGGCGAGCGCAGACCCGGTTTGACCAGCCTCGATCGAGGCGCGGGCTTCGACCACATGGAACGGATCCCAGATATGCCAGGCGGACGGAGGGTAGCGCCTGCGCGCCTCCGGCAGATGCAGGCAGAGCCGTTCCCATTCGCGCAGGCCCTCCGCGGGATTGCCGAGGCGGAATGCGCGGTCCGCCCGTTCGATCGCCAGCTGGAACTCCAGGCGGAAGTCCTCGCCTTCGTAGGCGCGTCGGCTGGCGCGCACGAGCACGGTGGTTCCGTCTTCCGATCGTCCTGTCGCATCATAGACGCGGGCCAGGCCGATCGTCGCGATGAGCAGGCGCTCGCAGAGGCCGGAAACGTCGGTCATGGCGTCCGAAGGCATGGCCCTTGTCCAAAACCGCTCGGCCCGGTCGAAATCGCCGTCGTTGAAGGCGATGACGCCCAGAAGCGCCGAGGGCAGGGCGACCATGTAGGATTGCTCGCCGAAATGGCTCTGCGCGATGCGAAGCGCATCCTCGACGACATTGGCCGCTTCGCGGATCCAGCCGCGCGTGAGGTAGCACATAGCAGCGATGCAGCGGGAATGGATGCCGCCCCAATGGCACGACATGGCGTCATAGACGCCGTTTGCCCGCCAGGTCAGCTTCTCCGCCAGCTCCAGATTGCCTTCGTGCAGGACGAGATAGCTGCGGATCGAATCGAGATCGACCTGGCCGAAGGCGAGCTGATCCAGCTCGCGGCTGCCAAGATGCGCGATATGGCCGAGGCCGCCGGCAATATCGCCGCCATAGGCGCCGATCAGCGCCCGCATCAGATGTAGCCGCCCCTCGATATCCAGTCCGGTCTCACGGGCGATGATCGACATGCGGCTCTGCTTGTCGGCGGCGGCGTCCTCTATCGTGCGCAGGGTCTGCTCGGCCTGCAGGAAGCGGCGCAGGTTGATCGACCGCCAGACCTGCAGGAAGAGCAGGAGCGGGCGCTCCTCACGGGCGTCGCGCGGCAATTGCTGCATCCAGCGGGAGAAGATTTCGAAGCGGCCATGGCTGAGATAGTCGTAGAGGCAGTAGCTCTCGATCAGTTCGGCGGCCCAGGCCGGCCGGCGCGCGAGGAAGGCGTGGCGGACCGCATCCATCGGCGAGCCGTTTTCGATGAACCATTGCGCCGCGCGCGCATGCAGTTCAGCCACCCTGGTGCGCGTTTCGGCATGGAGCCGGGCCTGGAGGAATTCCTGAAACAGATGATGGTATTTGTACCAGCGCTGCGGACCCGGCAGAGCGGCGAGGAAAAGCTGTTCCTCTTCCAGGAAGGAGAGCATCGCGTCGCCGTTGTCCTGTCCCGTGACGGCGTTGCAGAGCCCGCCGTTCAGCGCATCGAGGATCGAGGTCATGGTCAGGAAACGGTAGACGTCGTCGGGCAGGCCGAGGATGACCTCTTCGAGGAAATATTCGGCAAAGGCGCGGTGGCTGCCGGTGGGTGGCGACAGGCTGAGGGCGCCGGGCATGCGGCCGAGCACGAGGGAGGCAAGCCGAAGGCCCGCCGCCCAGCCCTCCGTATACTGGTGCATCTGCCGGCTTTCTTCCGCACTGACCGGAACGGACGAGGTTGCCCGGAAGAAATCCTCGGTTTCCGTTTCGTCGAAGAACAGGTCCTCCACCGGCACTTCCAGCATCTCGCCATTGACGCGCAGCCGGCCGATGGGAATGGAAGGGCGGCTGCGGCTCGCCAGCACGATGGTGAGCTGTGGCATGCGGGCGGCAAGGATGCGGTTGATGGTGTCTCCGCCGTCTCCGCCTTCGGCGAGGTGATAATCGTCGATGAAGAGCGCGATGGGTCCGGAGCCGGCGCGCTTCGACAGGAGGGCGACGAGACGCGCCAGCGCATCCGGCGTGTCGAGGGAGGGGATGGAGGCGCCGGCACGGCTCAGATTGACTTCGATCGCCCGGATCAGCCCGTCGGCAAAACCGAGCGGATCCCGGTCGGCATCGTTGGTGGAGTACCACACGGTCAGCACGCCGGCGTCCATCAGCGCTTCGTGCCATTGCGCAAGCAGCGTCGTCTTGCCGGAGCCGGCGGGCGCGTGCACGAGGCAAAGGCGGTGTTGCATCACGGTGTCGGCCAACGTCGTCAGCCGTGGCCGGTTGATCACGCCCTGGGAGGCACGCGGCGGCGAGATATGGCGATTGATCAGGCTCGTTCTTTGCGACAACGGATACCCGCGTGGATTAGCGTCTATCCGCCTTCATATCACCCTTTCGGGTGGGACGAACTTATTTCTCGACCTCACCCTTCGGGATCATGCCAAAATTCTAGGCGCGCCGTAGTTTTGTGCATATTCTGAACGGGGACGACGAGCGTGCAGCTGAGTGAATACCGGAATTACGACGCGACAGGGCTTGCCGAGCTGGTGGCGAAAGACGAGATCACGCCGGGCGAGCTTCTCGATACGGCGCTTACGGCCGTCGATACCGTCAACGGCGACCTCAATGCGGTCGTTGCCACGTTCGAGGACGAGGCGCGGCGCTTCATCGCCGAGGACCTGGCCGACGGCCCGTTCAAAGGCGTTCCCTTCCTGCTGAAAGACCTGACCGCCCATTATGGCGGGCAGCCGACCGGCGCCGGGTGGCCGCCGCGCGCGTCCGTGAGGCCGAAAGAGGACGCCGAACTCGTCCGCCGCTTCAAGCAGTCGGGTGTCGTGATCTTCGGCAAGACCGCGGTGCCGGAACTTGCGATGGATTGGACCACGCGCTCAAGGGCCCATGGCGTGACGAACAATCCGTGGGACACCAGCCGGACGGCCGGCACGTCGAGCGGCGGAACGGCCGCCGCCATCGCGGCGGGCGTGGTGCCGATGGCGCATGGCAATGATGGCGGCGGCTCGATCCGCGTGCCGGCGTCGGTCTGCGGCTGCTTCGGCATGAAGCCGACCCGCGGCCGCAACCCGGTCGCACCGTCGGGCAGCACGTGGCAGGGCATGCTGGTGGAACATGTGCTCTCCCGCTCGGTTCGCGACAGTGCCGCGATGATGGATGCGACGGCCGGCACCTATGCCGGGCAGTTCTTCAACAGTCCGGCCGGCGGCAACTTCGCAAGCGACGTCGGTCGCGATCCGGGCAAGCTGCGCATCGCCGTGTCGACCCGGGCGCCGTATGGAGCATCGACCCATCCGGACTGCGTCGCCGCCGTCGCCGAGACGGTGAAGCTGCTGGAAGAGCTCGGCCATATCTGCGAGCCCTATGACATCGATCTTCCCGAGGACGGCTGGGATGCCTTCGAGACATTCATCCTGGCGGAATACGCGACCGACATGCGCCTCGAGGAGGGCGTGCTCGGCCGCCGTCTCACGACGGCCGACTTTCCACCGATGCTGTGGGAGATGATCGAGGCCGGCAACCGGATCTCGGCGGTGGATGTCAATGTCGCCACCACGCGCCTGCATGCGGTGGCGTCCACCGTCACCTCCACCTTCAGCCGCTACGACGTGTTCCTGTCGCCGACCCTTGCCCAGCCGCCACTGCCGCACACGGCTTTCCCGCAGGCGAGCACCATGCGCGGCCACTATGAATTCTACCTGTCGTGGATGCCCTTCACGCACATCTTCAACGTCAACGGTTCGCCGGCCATGTCGGTGCCGCTCGTCTGGAACGGGGAGGGGCTGCCGATCGGCGTCCAGTTCGCGGCCGCCCCGGCGGCCGAGGGCCTGCTTTTCAGATTGGCGTCGCAGCTCGAGGTCGCAAGGCCGTGGGGGGCCAAGCGGCCACCCGTATCCATCGCTTGAGAATCAACCAAACAAGAGGGAACAAAGCGCATGAGCTACCAATCTTCACATAAACGGCTCCGGCTTCTGGCCGCAGCGGCAATGGCCACGCTGGCGGGCGTCTCGTCCGCCGGTGCCGTGGAACTGACCGTCGCGCGTTCGGTCGATGCCGACAGCCTGGATGCCCACAAGGCCAGCACCACCCAGTCGCTCCAGATCACCAACCTGATCTTCGACACGCTGCTGAGCATGGACAAGGACGGCTCCGTTCATCCGGGTCTTGCAAGCGAATGGTCGATGGCGGACGACGGAAAATCCTACGCCTTCACCATTCGCGACGGCATCAAGTGCCACGATGGCAGCGCTTTCGATGCTGCGGCGGCGAAGGCGAGCCTCGATCGGGCGCTCGATCCGGCGACCGTCAACCCGAACCTCTCGGCCTGGGGTCCGATCACCGGCAGCACCGTCGAGGGCAACGTCCTCAAGGTCTCGCTCTCCGAGCCCTATGGCCCGTTCACGTCGTTCCTGACGAGCATCCAGGCAGCCTTCATCTGCCCTTCTTCCTTTGCCGAGGCGACGTTCAAGCCGATCGGCACCGGACCGTTCAAGCTCGTGGAATGGACGCGAAACGACAGCATCCAGCTGGAGGCCAATGCCGACTACCAGAACGTCAACCCGCTGATCGAAAACCCCGGCAAGCCGCATATCGACAAGCTGACCTTCAGGGTGATTCCCGAAGCGGTTGCCCGCATGGCCGCCCTGCGCTCCGGTGAAGCCGACCTCGTCGAGCCGTCGCTGGAGGAAGCCACCGACCTGAAGAGCGACAGCAATTTCAAGGTCTATGCGGCCGAACTCTCCGGCCAGCAGATGCTCGCCGCCTTCACCTGGAAGATCAAGCCGCTCGACAAGCCGGAAATCCGCAAGGCCATCGGCATGGCGCTCAACCGCGATGCCTATGCGTCGATCGCCTTCGAAGGGCTTGTCGAAACGGCGGACTGCCCGGTGGCACCCAACCTGTTCTCGACCGACGAGGCACTCTGCAAGACCTGGGGCGTGACCTATGATCCGGCCGGCGCCAAGGCGATCATGGAGGCTGCCGGCTACACGCAGGACAATCCGCTGAAGGTGAAGCTGCTCGTGCACAAGCTGCCGGGCTGGGACCAGATGCACCAGATCATGCAGCAGGATCTCGCCGCCATCAATGTGAACGCGGAAATCGAAACGCGCGAGGTCGCCGCCTTCTTCGACGACATGACGAAAGTCAACGCGCGCACCGACGGCGAGCCCGCGGTCTGGACGATGGGCATGTCCGGTGTCGATCCCGACTACCTCTATTTCCTCTGGAAGCGCCCCGGCTTCGTCAATATGGGCCTCAATGCGGAGGTCGATGCGATGCTGGAGGAACAGCGCAAGCTTTCCGGCGACGCGCGCGCCGCAAAGATCCACGAGATCGAGAAGTATCTGATGGAAAATGCCTATGCGGTTCCGCTGCTGTCGCCCGGCTGGGGTTGGCTGATGGCGTCGCATGCGAAGGTTGACGGTTTCAAGATGGGCTTCATGGTATCCCTGCTCTTCAACGACGTCACAGTCGCCGAATGATGTGTCATTCCTGCTCCGTCTTCCCGGCGGAGCAGGCCTCTGGGGAAATCGGTTCCTGATGCTGCTTTTGATCTTGAAACGGGCGTTGGTCGCGTTTGCGACCGTAATCGCGGTGATCGTGCTCTCGGGCATCCTCATCCATGTCGTGCCGGGCGACCCGGTGACCGCCATGATGGCGCAATCGGTGACGGCGACGCCGGAGGCGATGGCGGAGATGCGCTCGCGCCTCGGCCTCGATCTTCCCGTCTGGCAACAGGTGGCGCTCTACCTCTGGCATGTGCTGCAAGGCGACATGGGCATGAGCATCCGCGGCAACGAGCCGGTGGCGGCGCTTTTCCTGCAGCGGCTGCCCAACACGTTCGCGCTCGCGGTGTCCGGCCTGGCGGTGGCGCTGGCGATCGGCATCCCGCTCGGCTTCCTGGCCGCCATCAACCGCGGCCGGTTCGCCGACACCGCCGTCATGGTGATCGCCGTGCTCGGCGTCTCCATTCCCGCCTTCTGGCTGGGCCTCATCATGATCCAGGTCTTTTCGTTGAAGCTCGGCTGGCTGCCGGTCGCGGGATCGAGCTGGCGCAACATCATCCTGCCGGCGCTGACGCTGGGTCTCACCTATTGCGCCCTCGTCGCCCGCATGACGCGCTCCGCGCTGATCGAAGTCCTGGCGGAAGACTATATCCGCACCGCGCGCGCCAGGGGACTTCGCGAACACCAGGTGCTTCTCGTGCATGCGCTCCGCCCGGCGCTGATCAGCATCGTGACCGTCGTCGGCCTCGTCTTCGCCTATCTGCTCGGAGGGCAGGTCATCATCGAAAACGTCTTCTCGTGGAACGGCATCGGCCGTCTCGCGGTGCAGGCCATGCTGGAGCGGGACTATCCGATGATCCAGGGCTTCATCGTCGTCTTCGCCACCTCCGTGGTCGTCGTCTCGATGCTGATCGACATTCTCTACGGCTTTCTCGATCCGCGCATGAGGCAGAAATGACCGGCGTCGCCGAAACCAAAACGCAGCGCCGGCCCCTGTCCATCGCCGCGCTGCTCGGCCTCGGCCTGGCGCTCCTCATCGTTGCCGCGGCGCTGTTTGCGCCCTATCTGGCGCCTTTCGATCCGATGCGCATGGCGGCGGGCCCGCGGCTTGCCGCACCGTCGGCGGCGCATTTCTTCGGCACCGACGAATTCGGCCGCGACCTGTTCAGCCGTGTGCTGCTCGGCGGCCGGCTTTCGCTCGGCATCGGCATTGCCGCCGTCGTCAGCGGCATCGTCATCGGCGGCCTGCTCGGCCTCGTCGCGGCTTTTTCCGGCCGCATCGTCGAGGCCGTGCTGCTTCGCGTGATCGATGTGCTCTATTCGTTTCCCGACACGCTGATCGCGCTGGCGCTTGTCGCCTTCCTCGGGCCGGGCATCGAGAATGCGACGCTGGCGATCGCCATCAGCCTCGTGCCGTTCTATGCCCGCGTCACCTACGGTCTTGCAGCCGCCGAACGGGCCAAGCCCTATATCGAAGCCGCACGGCTTGCCGGCATACGCTCGGGGCGGCTGGTGCGCGTGCATGTCATGCCGAACATCGGCCAGAGCCTCATCGTCATGGGAACGCTGGGGTTTTCCTCGGCGATCCTGTCGGCGGCGGGCCTTTCCTTCCTCGGCCTTGGCGTGCAGCCGCCGTCGCCGGAATGGGGCGCGATCCTCGCGTCGGGCCGCAACTACATCACCAAGGCGCCGTGGATCCTGATCTTCCCGGGCTTTGCGATCTGCCTCACGGTCCTCTCGTTCAATCTGATCGGCGACAGCATGCGCGACCTCGTCGATCCACGCAGGAGGGGCCGGCCATGACGAGACCCTATCTCAGCGTGCGCGACCTTTCCGTCTCGTTCCAGGGCAGGGGCGGCGCGTTCCACGCCGTCCAGAATGTCAGCTTCGACCTCAACAAGGGCGAGATCCTCGCGCTGGTCGGCGAGTCCGGCAGCGGCAAGAGCCTGACGTCGCTGTCGATCATGCGGCTTCTGCCCGAAGTGGCCCGCATGAGCGGGCGCATCGACATCGACGGCGACGATATCGCCTCCTTCCCCCGGCGGCGGATGGAGGATGTGCGCGGCGCCAAGGTCGGCATGATCTTCCAGGAGCCGATGACGTCGCTCAACCCGGTGCTGACGATCGCCCGGCAGATGACGGAAGGCCTCATCCGCCATGACGGGGTCACGCGCCAGGCGGCACTTGCAGCCGCGCGCACCTGCCTGGAAGACGTCGGGTTTCCCGAGCCGGATCGCGTGCTCGCGCAATATCCCCACCAGCTGTCCGGCGGCATGCGGCAGCGTGTGATGATCGCAGCTGCGCTGGCGCTGCGTCCCGGCATCCTGATCGCGGACGAGCCGACGACCGCGCTCGACGTCACCGTGCAGGCGCAGGTGCTGGACCTGCTGGTCGATCTCAAGGCGCGCACCGGCTCCGGCATCCTGCTGATCACCCACGATATCGGCGTCGTCGCCGAGACGGCCGATCGCGTCGCGGTCATGCGCGGCGGACGGATTCTGGAAACCGGAGCGGTGGACGACGTTCTCGGTGCGCCGAGCCATGACTACACCAAGGCCCTGCTTGCCTCGCACCTCACCGTGGAGAAGGGATTGCGCCGGCGCGAGACGAGACCGGAGGTGTCCGCATGAAGTCCGCGCCGATCCTGCAACTGCGCAACATCCGCAAGACCTTCACATCGGGCGGTCGCACCATACACGCGCTGAACGGCGTCTCGCTCGACCTCGAGCCGGGCGAGACCTTCGGCATCATCGGCGAAAGCGGCTCCGGCAAATCCACCCTCGGGCGCATTGCCGTGGGCCTCGACAGCGCGACGGAGGGGCAGCTGTTCATCGAGGGAGACCGTGTCGACACGCTTTCGCCGCCGCTGCGGCGGGAGAAGCTGCGGCGATGCCAGATGATTTTCCAGGACCCCTATTCGTCGCTGAACCCAAGGCTGACCGTCGGCCGGCAGATCGGCGAGGGGATCTATGCGACCGGCATCTCCGACTGGCGCGAGATCAGGAGCACCGTTGCCGATCTCCTGGAGCGTGTCGGCCTGAGCCGCGAATATGCCGAGCGCTACCCTCACGAGTTCTCCGGCGGGCAGCGCCAGCGCATCGCGATCGCACGGGCGCTCGCCCCGAACCCGCATATCGTGGTTGCGGACGAGCCGGTCTCCGCGCTCGATGTCACCATTCAGGCACAGATCCTGGATCTGATGGCCGATCTCAAGAAGGACAGCCCGCTGTCCTACCTCTTCATCTCGCACGACATGGCCGTGGTCGCCCGTCTCTGCGACCGCATCGCCGTCATGCATCGCGGCCGTGTGGTGGAACTCGGGCCTGTCGCGGCGGTCATCGAAAACCCGCAACACCCCTATACGCGCAACCTGCTCGACGCGGTTCCCCGCTTCGGCCGACGGCGCACCGGCCAGAAGCCCGTGCCCGTCGAACTGCCGGACCATGGCGACGGAGATGCCTTCGTTGCCGTTTCGGACGGCCATGTCGTCCTGCAACCGGCGTGACAGTCAGCGTGCGACCGCACCGGCGCGCGGCTGGATGGCCAAGTCCTCGTCCTCAGGGTCGGTTTCGAGGCTTTGCAGGATCGGGCAATGGGGGCGATGGTCGCCGTGGCAGGCATTGACCAGCGTCGTGAGCGTCTGGGCCATGTCCTGCAGACCCTTGATCTTCTTTTCCAACTGGTCGATGTGGCCCTGCGCCAGGCGCTTGACCTCGACGCTCTGTCGGCCCTCGTCACGCCACAGGCCGAGAAGATCGGCGATCTCGGCGACTGAAAAACCGAGGTCCCTTGCGCGGCGGATGAAGCGCAGCATGTGGACGTCGGTGTCGGAATAGTCGCGATAGCCGGAAGACGTCCGGCCGGCCGCCGGGATGAGGCCGGTCTGCTCGTAGTAGCGCACCATCTTGGCCGAGACGCCCGACGCCTTTGATGCCTGTCCGATATTCATCAGCATTCTCCATGAAATCATGCGGCAACCCACCCCGGATATGGGGTCGGTCGCCGTGTTTTGTCAGGCCGCCAGCTTGATCCTGCGCAACCGAAGCGCATTGCCGAGCACGAACACGCTGGACAAGGCCATCGCGCCCGCGGCAAAGACCGGCGACAGCAGGATGCCATAAGCCGGATAGAGAAGGCCGGTTGCGACCGGGATCAGCGCCGTGTTGTAGGCAAACGCCCAGAACAGGTTCTGCCGGATGTTGCCGATCGTCGCCTTCGACAGGGCGATCGCCTTCGGCACGCCCTGCAAGCTGCCCGACATCAGGACCACGTCCGCCGCCTCGATTGCGATGTCCGTGCCCGTGCCGATGGCGAGACCGACATCCGCCTCCGCCAGTGCGGGCGCGTCGTTGATGCCGTCGCCGACGAAGGCGACCTTGCCGTACTTGGCCCTGAGACGGCGGACCGCATCGACCTTGCCGTCCGGCAGCACTTCCGCCACCACCTCGTCGATCCCCAGCCGGGCCGCTATGGCCTTGGCCGTGCGGGCATTGTCGCCGGTGATCATCGCGATCTTCAAGCCGAGATCGTGCAAGGCCTTGATGGCCGCGGGCGTGGTGTCCTTGATCGGATCGGCCACAGCGATGATCGCCGCCAGCCTGCCGTCGATCGCGGCATAGAGCGGCGACTTGCCTTCGTTGCCCAGTCTCTCGGCAACCTTGGAGAAGGCGACCACGTCATGGCCGAGTTCCACCATGTAGCGGTCTGCGCCGATTTCAACACGCTTGCCATCGACGATCGCCTTGACGCCGAAGCCCGTTACCGATGCGAAGTCCGAGACGGCTGGAAGCGGGATGCCTTCGGCTGTGGCCGCATCCACAATCGCGCGGGCAATCGGGTGTTCCGACTTGGCCTCGACGGCGGCGACAAGACCCAGGACCGTCGACCGGTCGAAGCCAACGGCCAGTTCGAGGTCCGTCAGGGACGGCTTGCCCTCGGTCAGCGTGCCGGTCTTGTCGACCGCCACGACCCGGGCGTCCTTCAGCGACTGGAGCGCTTCGCCCTTGCGGAAAAGCACGCCGAGTTCGGCGCCGCGGCCGGTGCCCACCATGATCGAGGTCGGCGTTGCCAGGCCCATCGCGCAGGGGCAGGCGATGATCAGCACGGCGACGGCATTGACCAGTGCGAAGGTGAGCGCGGGCGAGGGGCCGAAGATGAGCCATGCCGCGAAGGTCAGCGCCGCGACGGCGAAAACGGCCGGCACGAACCACATGGTGACCTTGTCGACCAGCGCCTGGATCGGCAGCTTGGAGCCCTGCGCCTCTTCGACCATTTTGATGATCCGGGACAGCACCGTATCGCCGCCGACGGCCGTTGCGCGGAATGCGAATGCGCCCGTCTGGTTGACCGTGCCGCCGACGACCGCGCTGCCCGCCGATTTCGACACCGGGATCGGCTCGCCGGTGATCATCGACTCGTCGACATAGCTCTCGCCCTCGACCACCTCGCCATCGACGGGCAAGCGCTCACCGGGACGAACGTCGACGATATCGCCGGAAACGACCGAGCCGATCGGCAAGTCGACCGCCTTGCCGTCCCTGCGCACGCGCGCAGTCTTGGCTTGAAGGCCGGCCAGGCGCTTGATCGCTTCGGATGTCCGGCCCTTGGCGCGCGCCTCGAGCAGGCGGCCGAGCAGGATGAGCGTCACGATGACCGCGGCTGCCTCATAATAGACGTTGATCGTTCCAGGCGGCAGGAAGCTGGGTGCGAAGGTCGCGACCAGCGAATAGCCATAGGCGGCAAGCGTGCCGACGGCCACGAGCGAGTTCATGTCCGGGGCAAGACGCCAGAGCGCCGGCAGCCCCTTGTCATAAAACCGAATGCCCGGAATGAAGAGCACGAGCGTTGTCAGCGCGAACTGGATGTACCAGCTCCATTGCATGCCGATGGTGGATTCGATGATGCCGTGCACGCCAGGAATGAGGTGCGACCCCATCTCCATGACAAAGACCGGCGCGGTGAGCAGCGCCGCCATGGTGAAATCGCGGGCGAGTTCGCGTCGCTCGGCTTCCTTTTTCTCCGCCCGCCCGGCGTCTTCGTCTTTGTCGCCATTGCCGGCGGCCGCGCCGATCAGTGTCGCCTCGTAACCGGCGTCTTCGATGGCGGCAATCAGGGTCGCCGTCTCGGCGTTGCCGTGGATCGTCGCGCGTTCCGTTGCCAGATTGACGACCGCACCCGTGACGCCGGGGATCGCCTTCAGCGCGCGTTCGACGCGGCCGACGCAGGATGCGCACGTCATCCCTTCGATCGATAGTTCCGTGGGACCTGCCGATCCGGCCGATGGCGCCGGCACGGAATAGCCGACGTTTTCGACGGCCTCGACGAGCTTTGCACGGGCGATGGGCGTGCTGGTGCGGATGCTCGCGCGTTCCGTCGCCAGGTTGACCGATGCGGTCTCGACACCCGGCACGGCCTTCAGGGCGCGTTCGACACGGCCCACGCAGGACGCGCAGGTCATGCCCTCGATGGGCAGCGATATGGTTCCAGACAGGTCTGATTTGCGAACGGGGGCATTCATAGCCGCCTCCTTTGTCATTCCGAAATTCCAATTCGAAGACAGGATGGGGCTTCCAACCATGGGAAGGTCAATAGCAAATTTTCCTTTTTTGCGACCCTTGACCTTGCCATGGTTGGAAGCCCCACCTTGAGCGCATGAGAGACGAACGAAGGAGAATTCTCATGGAACTCAGAATCGAAAACATGACCTGCGGCGGCTGCGCCAGATCCGTGACCAAAGCGATCCAATCCGTCGATCCCGATGCCAGGGTCGAGACCGATCCCACCGCACGCACGGTCAAGGTCGAGACGACCGCGCCCCTGGAGGCCCTTCAGCAGGTTCTCGAAGATGCCGGCTATCCGGCGGCAAGCGCGCCGAAGCGTTGAGCAACCATGCATCGGCGAACTTTTCCGGCGAGCCTTGCAAGCCTTGTCACTGCCGCGCCTGCGGCAGCCCCGATCGAAATAGAATGTACCTTTTGCAAGGTCAGAATCGCGTAATCGACATTATGGAACTTCAACGCCGGTATCGACTACCGCGCTAAACATCGGCGGAGGCGTTCAGGACCGAGCCGATCAATCCCGGGAAGCGCGCCTCGAGGTCTTCGTGGCGGATGGAGAGGCGGCGGCCGCGGCCCAGGGGTTCGTTGCGGATGACGCCCGCCTCGCGCAGGACCTTCATCAGATGCGACTTGGTCGACTTCGGCATCGAGGGGTCCGAGAGATGGCATTGTGCCATTTCGAGCGGACCGTCGGCGAGTTGTTTCACGATGGCCAGGCGCTCGGGATCGCTCAACGCGAAGAGCACATTGGTCAGCCGCAGGTCGTCGCGGGCGGGATGGGAAAGTTCGGTGATGTCGGTCGCCATGGTTCGAATTTAGTTGAACCTTCGTTGCAATGATAGTAGAGAATAGTTCGAAATTATTCGAACCATCAGGTGCTCCGTGACCGATACGACGCTTTCCATGCCGCAGCACAGCCTCGCGGGCTTCCGCATCACGCTTGCAGGGATGGCCGTGATGATGGCGGGCGCCAGTGCGCCCTCGCCCTTCTATCCCGCGCTGCAACAGGAGATCGGCTTTTCGGCGGCGACGCTGACCGGCATCTTCGCCGTCTATACCGTTGCGCTGCTGGCATCTTTGCTGGTCACGGGGTCGCTGTCGGACCATGTCGGCCGGCGACCGGTGATATCGGGCGGATTTGCGCTGATGGCTCTGAGCCTGCTGCTGTTCTGGCAGGCGGACGACGTGGCCGGATTGATCGTGGCGCGCGTGTTGCAGGGAATCGCCGCGGGGCTGCTGCTCTCGGCGCTGTCCGCGACGGTGGTCGATCTCGAGCCGAAAAACAGGCCGGGCAGCGCCTCGGTGTGGAACTCGGTCATTCCGCTCGGTGGGCTTGCCGTGGGTGCGCTCGTGGCAGGCATATTGATGGACGCGACCGAGATGGCCGAGGCCGACGTGTTCGGCACGCTCGTTGCCGCCTATGCGCTGTTTGCCGTCATGATCTGGCTGATCCCCGAGACAGCGCCGCGGCATGAGGGTGTTTGGGCCTCGCTCCGGCCGCGGATCGGCATACCGGCCACGGCTGCCAAGGCATTCTGGCGCGCCGCGCCCGCTGTCATCGCGGGTTGGGCGACGGGCGGTCTCTACCTCTCGCTCGGCGCGCCGATCGTCCGGCACGTCTTCGGCGCCGAGGACCATCTGACCCAGGCGAGCGTGATCGTGCTGCTCTGCGCTGCGGGCGCGGCCGCCTGCTATGTCGCGCGCGGCCATTCCTCGCGACAGGTGACGCTCTACGGAACCGCGGCGCTCTCGATCGGCACGGCGTTGACACTCGCTGCGATCGCCTGGCCGTCGCTGCCAGCCTATCTCGCGGCACTGGTGATTGCCGGAACGGGCTTTGGAACCTGCTTCTACGGCGTGTTGCGCTCCATCGTCCCGACCGTGCGCCCGGACGAGCGCGGCGAACTCTTCGCCGCGCTGTTCACGCTGAGCTACCTCGCCTTCGGCCTCCCTACCCTCCTGGCCGGCTTGGCCGTCGGCGTCTTCGGGCTGACATCAACGACGCTGGGCTATGGCGCGCTGATCGTGCTCTTCTCGGCGACGGCGGGGCTGTTGCGGAAGTTCGGAACCCGGGATGGCTGAGGACGCAAGCCGCCCGGCCCATCCGCCAGAAGTACCGTCGGAAACAGCGCGCGCAATCGTCCGAGTGCTCGGCTCGCCGCCGGTCAGCGGTGATCCCTATCGGCGCACGGAGCAACTTGGCGCGGCGCTTGCCGATGCGGTGCGCTGATCGCCTGCCGAAGGTCGTCGCCCTGTCTCCATCGGAGCGCAGCATACCTCCGGCACCTAGAGTATGTCTGGTTTCTTTTGTTTTTTCGGGAAAACCGGTTCCCACTTTTCCCTGACACACTCTAGCGCATTCTGGAAATCCGCCGCCGCAGCCAGCCGGAGCCGATTTCGGCGATGAGGACAAGGCCGATGACGGTGAGGAGGATGGCCGCGACGCGGGTGGATTCGAGCTGCTGGGTGGTGCGTTTCAGGTACCAGCCCATGCCGCCGCCGCCGAAGAAGCCGACGACGGTCGCGGCGCGGAAGGCGACGTCCCAAGTGTAGATCGCGATGCCGGTGAAGGCGACGCGCACCTGCGGCACGACCGCATATTGGAAGACCTGGAGCGGCCCGGCGCCGACCGAGCGCATGGCATCGACCGGTCCCATGTCGATCGCCTCCATCTCGTCGGAAAAGAGCTTTCCGGCAAAGCCGATGCAGAAGACGGTCAGCGCCAGCGTGCCCGCAAGCATGCCGAAGCCGAACACGGTGACGAAGAGGATGGTCCAGATCGTCTCGTGGATCGAGCGGCTGCCCATGACGGCGAAGCGGCCGAACGGATAGGCGATGCGCCGGCTGACGGTGATGTTGCGCGCAGCAAGCCAGGCGAGCGGTATGGCGAAGACCACGCCGAAGAAACCGCCGAGCAGCGACATTTCCAGCGTGCGGATGACCGAGCGGATGAAGTCCGCGTCGGAAATATAGTCCATGTCCGGTGGGAAATAGCGAGTGGCGAGAATTTCCGCCAGCCGCGGGAAGGCACCGAGGATGCGCGCCAGGTCGATATTGAGGAAGGCGACGGACCAGGCGAGGAAGGTCAGGACCGCCAGCAGCACGGCGAAACGGATCGTCGATTGCGGGTGGCGATAGCGCGACCAGCGGCGCGGTGCGGCGGGGATGGATTGTGCAGATGCGAGTGCCATTGCCGCCTCCTAGATGACTGCCTTGCGGGCGAAATGGGAGACCACCTCACCGAGCGCGATGAGGGCGAGGACCGCAAGGACCACGAGCGTCACGCCGCCATAGTTGAACATTGCCATCTGGCGGAAAAAGACGAGGCCGAGGCCGCCGGCGCCGACCAGCCCCATGATCGCCGAGCGGCGGATGTTGATGTCCCATTCGAAGATGATGGTGCCGATGATGACCGGCAGGATCTGCGGCACGATGCCGTAATACATCACCTGGAACTGGTTGCCGCCGACGGCGCGGATCGCCTCGACGGGCTTCGGGTCGATGTTCTCGATCGCCTCCGCCGTGATCTTCGAGATGAAGCCGATGGAGCGCATCGCGACGGCGAGGATGCCGGGCAAGGCGCCGAGACCGACGGCGCCGACGAAGAGCAGCGCCCAGATGATCTCGTGGATCGAGCGGGACAGCACCATCAGGAAGCGGCCGAGCGGGTAGAGTATGTACCGGCTCGGCGTGACGTTCGCCGCGCCGAACCAGGCGACGGGCAGCGACAGCACGCAGCCGAGGATGGTGCCGAGCGTCGCCATCATCAGCGTTTCGAGCGCCGGCACGAGGAGTTTCGGCGCAAGCGACCAATCGACCCAGAAGAAGCGTTCGAGCGTGCCGGCGATGCCGAGCGCACCGCCCATGCGCGCCCAGTCCGTGTCGAACATGATGGTGTCCCAGAAGCACCAGGCGAGCACGGCGCCAGTTGCGGCGACGATCAGCCAGTTCGTCGTACGGCGGCTGCGCTTGTGGGCGAGCCAGGCGTCAAAACCGTGCTCGGAGACGGAAGTTGCCGCCAGGCTCATCACAGCACCTCCATCGCGTAGATCTCGTCGAGGTCCTGCTTGCGCATGCCCTTCGACGGCCCGTCGAACTTCTTGTAGCCGTCCTGCATGCCGATGATGCGGTTGCAGCTTTCGAGTGCCAGCTGCACATCGTGGATGTTGCAGAGGACGGGCACCTTGAACTCCGTCGCCAGTTCACGGATCAGCCGCATCACGTCCCGCGAAATCTTCGGGTCGAGTGCGGAGGTCGGCTCGTCGAGCAGCAGGATTTCCGGCTTCTGCATCAGCGCGCGGGCAATGCCGACGCGCTGGCGCTGGCCGCCGGACAGCGCATCCGCCCGTTTGTCGATATGATCCTGCAAACCGACCTTTTCGAGCAGGTGCAGCGCCCGGTCGATATCCTCGCGCGGAAACGCCTTGAAGAAGCTGCGGAAGGCGCCGGTGTAGCCGAGCCGGCCGGACAGAACATTGTCCATGACAGACATGCGGTTCACCAGGTTGAACTCCTGGAAGATCATGCCGATGCGCCGGCGCAGATGCCGCAGCTCGGTCCCCCGTAGCGGCCGCACCGACTGGCCGAACAGGAAGATGTCGCCTTCCGTCGGCTCGACGAGCCGGTTGATACAGCGGATCAGCGTCGACTTGCCGGCGCCGCTCGGTCCGATGACGGCGCAGAAATCGTCGCCATCGACAGCAAAATCGATCCCCTTGAGGATCTGCGGGCCATTGGCCGCATAGCTGACTTTCAGGTTGCGCACTTGCAGGATCGACATGGACGCCACCGTTTCAGCCATGGAGCCGCGCGATGCGCGGCTCTCGACGATGTTCTTTTCGTGTCTCACTGGCTCGCCGCCTTTTCGGCTGCGACCAGCTTGCGGATGATATCGTAGTCGCTGTCCTTCATGGCGACGAATTTTGTCGAGGCGATGCCGTCGAAGAACGGTTTTGCCGCCGGGTCCTCGTGCAGCGTCAGGAAGGCTTCACGGATGGAGGCCTTCAGCGGCTCACAGAGATCGCTGCGATAGACCATCGGGTCCTGCGGAATGATCTCCGACTGCCAGAGCACCCGGAAGTCTTCCTTCTTGGCAAGCCCGCGGTCGATGACGTTGTCGAGGCGGTGCGTCGCGACGAAGGCATCATCGACGCGGCCTTCCTTGACCGCCAGCGCCGACTGGTCATGACCGCCGGTATAGACGACCTTGGAGAAGTAGTTCTCCAGTTCCGGCCCGGTGCCGATCTTCTCGCCGAACACCATGCGCGGCAGGAGATTGCCGGACGTGCTGGCCGGATCGGCAAGGCCGACGACGGAGCCCTTGAGGGATTCGATGCTGTCGAACTTCGAGCCGGCCGGCACGACGAGCACCGCGCGGTAGCCCGGCCCCTCCTCCTGGAAGTGCCCCTTGGTCTTGGTATAGGTGGCGAAGACCTCGAGGTTCGGGTCCTTCTCCCTGGCAAGCACATAGGAGTTCGGCCCGTGCACGCCGATCTGCACCCAGCCGTTGACCATGCCCTCGATGACAGAGGCATAGGATGTCGGCATGAAGAACTCGACGGACTTGCCGGTCTTTTCCTTCAGCTTGTCGAGCAGGGGCTTGTAGATGTCGAGCTCCTGCGTCGTCTCCTCCGTCGGAATGATCGAGAAGACCAGCGTGTCGGGGTTCTTGCACTCCTCTGCAAGGGCACCCGATGCCGTATAGGCGATTACCGCACCCAGGGTTGCCAGGCCGGCCACAGTACGTTTCAGAACAGTCATTCTTTCCTCCCAAAAAGTGATTGCGGCCGGTGCACCGGATCATCCGGCGTGGCGGCCTCCTGTTTCGATCAAGCCACTGCCATTTGTTTCCTTGCCGCACCATCGGCGACGGCCAGAAGTGCCTCCCGTTTGCCGATGAAGTTCTGCCCCCGCTCGCCCTCGAAGGCGTCGGTGATGAGGTCGCGCCATTCCTGATCGCCGATACCATAGGGACGATAGTCGGTGGCAACACCCAATCCGTTCAGGAACGCCTCCAGTTGCTCGGCCGCCTTCGCCGCATCGGTCCCGAAAACCGCCTGCAGACCCTCTGCGCAGATACCGCCCTCCCCGGCGACGCTGCGGATGATCATGGGAAGCGAGAAGGAGCAGGCAATGCCATGCGGCACGCCGTGGCGCAATGTGATCGGATAGGACAGCGAATGGGCGATGGCCGTCTTGGTATTCGAGAAGGCGAAACCCGCCAGGGTGGCGGCGCGCGCCATGCGGCCCCGAAGCTCGACATTCTTCAGATCGTTGACCAGCAGCGGCAGGGTCGAAAGCACCCCGCGCGCGGCGGCGATCGCATGGGCCATGGAGACGGGGTTGGCGCTGCGGTTCCACAGGCTTTCCAGCGAATGCGACAGGGCGTCGAGGCCGGTCTGGACGGTGAGGTCCTTCGGCTTGCCGATCATCAACTCCGGGTCGACGATCGAATATTCCGGATAGAGGCCGGGATGGGCGAGCGAGAATTTGACGCCGCCCGCATTGTCCCAGACGGTGCCCCAGCAGGTGACTTCGCTGCCGGTACCCGCTGTGGTCGGCACCGCGATCAGCGGCCAGGGCGAAATAGTGTCGGCGCCGGCCCGCTTCTTGAGATAGGCGTCCATGGCAGCAAAATCGCCGCGGGCGGCGGCAAACACCTTGGCCGAATCGATGACCGAGCCGCCGCCAAGCGCCACGATGACCTCCGGCTGCCGGGAAAGCCCGGCAAAGCGTGCGGTCTGGACTTCGAGAAGGGCGATGTCCGGGTTGGGGGCGATGTCGTCGATGACGAGGACCGGCGCGCCGGCCTCCGTCTCGAGGCGGGCGGCGAGCCCACGGAAAAAGGCGTCGCCATAGGTGACGAGAGCGTAGCTGCGACCGGCGATGGCATCGGCCAATCGCGCAAAGCTGCCGGGGCCGAAACGGACGTCAACGGGGTTGCGATAGGACCACACGAGGAAATTCCTGTTCTGGAAAAATGATAGGCAGGGACACTCTGGCAAACTCCCGATCTATTGACTAATACAAATCTCCGCCGTCTATCATAGACTATGGCTATAGTATTCACCCACCTCCGCTCCTTCCATGCCGTCGCCGAAAACCGCGGTTTCACGTCCGCGGCCCATGCGCTGAACATCAGCCAGCCCACCGTGACCACCCAGGTGAAGGAGCTGGAAGATCGCTATGGCGTCGAGTTGTTCGTGCGCCGGGGGCGCCGCGTCGAGCTGTCGGAAACGGGCGTTGCCCTGTTCGACGTCACCAAGCGCATCATGAGCATGCACGAGGAGGCCGAGGAACTGCTGCTGAGCAGTGGCAAGCTCGAAATCGGCCAATTACGGCTTGCCGCCGTCGGCCCGTTCCACGCAACGGAGATGGTGGCGCGCTTTCTCGCAAAATACCCCGCGATCAAGGTCAGCATGCTGCTGGGCAATTCCGACCAGACCTTGCAGCGCGTGCTCGATCTCGAATCCGACGTTGCCATTCTCGCCCATGCCGTGGACGATCCACGCATCTCGTCGGTGCCGTTCAGCACCCATGACGTGGTCGTCTTCGTCAATGTCGATCATCCCTGGTACGGGCGCGAGCACGTGTCCATTACCGAACTAGCCGACCAGCCGCTGATCCTGCGCGAAGTCGGATCGACGACGCGGCACGCGCTGGAACAGGCGGCCCTGGAGGCGAACGTGCCGATCAAACCGCTGCTCGAAATCGGCAGCCGCGAGGGCGTGTGGAAGGCTGTCGAGCGCGGGCTCGGCATCGGCGTCGTCGCCGATTTCGAATTCGTCGCGCACCCCCGCCTCGGCACGATCCGCTTTTCCGATGTCCGGATCCAGACCGAATACCGGCTCTCCTGCCTGATGGAACGGCGGGGTTCGCCGAAGATCGAAGCCTTCCTGAAATCCGTGCTGGCGCCGTGATCGTCGATCGTCACGTATAGATTCAGTCTATACATCTATCGAAACTTTAAAATTGACTAATAGGCTGCATTCGACCGACTCTGCTGCGTTCAACACATAGGGATGTGTTCACCAGACAGGGAATGAGCCGATGCACCTCTCCGCCGTCCTCCTGCACCTTGCCGGTGCCACCATGCTGCTGCTCTTCGCCGTGCATATGGTGCGAAGCGGCATGGAGAATGCCTTTGGCGGCGGCCTGCGGACGATGCTGGGCGCCGCGCGGCAGGGCCATGCCAAGGCGGCGGCCGGGGGAACCGCCATGGCCATCCTGCTGCAAAGCTCGACCGCCGTCGCCATGCTCGCCTGCGGTTTTGCCGCAAACGGCATTCTCGCCGTTGCGACCGGGCTTGCCCTGCTGCTCGGCGCCGATCTCGGCTCGGCGCTTGTCGTGCGCGTGCTGTCCTTCGATCTCGGCTGGCTCGTTCCGGTCTGTCTCTTTGCCGGCGGCGTGCTGCATCTGAAATTTTCCGCGCGACGCACGCGCGAGATCGGCCGCATGGTGCTCGGCGTCGGCTTCGTGCTCCTGTCATTGCGCCTGATCGGCACGGCGACGGCGCCGCTGCGCGATGGCGCCATGTTGCCCTCGCTGTCCGGCTATCTCGCCGAGGACTACCTGACGGCCTTCCTGGTCGGTGCGCTCTTCACCTGGCTCGTGCATTCCAGCGTGGCGGCGATCCTCATGGTCGCGACCTTTGCCGGCCAGGGGCTGGTGCCGCTGGAAGCCGCCGTGCCGCTGGTGCTCGGCGCCAATCTCGGCGGCGGCCTGATCGCCTTCTGGCTGTCGCGCGGCATGCCGCCCGCCGCCCAGCGCATCCCCGTCGGCAATCTCTTCTTCCGCGCGACGGCCTCGCTCGCCGCCCTCGCCCTCGTGGAAGCGACGGCGCCGCCGATTGCGGCACTCGGCTACGGGCCGGCGGATGCGCTGGTGAATTTTCACGTGCTCTTCAACGCGGCCCTCGTCCTGGCCGGCCTGCCCTTCGTTGCCTTGATGACACGCCTCGTCGACCGTCTGCTGCCCGATGTGCAGGCCAAGGCCGCCAGCGACGATCCGCTGCAAAACCGCGTCACCGCCCTCGACCGCTCGGTGATCACCACGCCGCGGCTGGCGCTTGCCAGCGCGACGCGCGAGCTTCTGCGCATGGGTGAACTCGTCGAGGTGATGGTCCGCCCCGTCATGGATCTGCTGCGCGCAGGAGAACGCGTCGAGATCACCCGCGTGCGCGACATCGACAACGCGGTCAACCAGGCCCACACCGACATCAAGCTCTATCTCGCCGAGGTGAACCGCGGCACCATGACCACGGAAGAGGCCTCGCGCAGCATCGAGCTCACCGACTTCGCCATCAATCTCGAACATGCCGGCGATATCATCGCGAAGAACCTGCTGGTCCTTGCCGAGGAGCGGGCGGACAAGAACTGGCGCTTTTCCAGCGAAGGCTGGGCCGAACTCGTCGACCTTCATGCCCAGGTCGTCGAGAACATGCATCTTTCCCTCAACGTCCTCATCTCGCAGGATCCGCCGTCGGCGCGCCAGCTCGTGCTGGAAAAGGAGAAGATGCGGGACATGGCACGCTACACGCATGACCGGCATCTGCGCCGCCTGCAATCCGGCACGCCCGAAAGCATCGAGACCAGCGGCATGCATATCGAGATCGCCCGCGGCCTGAAGGAGATCAATTCGCTCCTCGTTACCGTCGCCTATCCGATCCTCACCCGCAGCGGCGATTTGCTGACCAGTCGCCTGGCCAACACAAATCATAGCTAGGATCTATCGATCGAATTCAGAATTGCAATTTTTCAGATGGAAGCTTTTGCGGCAGATAGATCAGGAAACAAATGCGGACCGGCGCGCTGCCCCGGCTCCACTCTCAGGAAGGGACGCCCGTCATGAACCAGATGTCACCCATCACCGTCACCGCCAACGGACGCGACTATCAGTGGCCGAAGGTTCCCGCCATCGCAATCTGCCTCGACGGCTGCGAGCCCGCCTATCTCGACGCCGCGATCGAGGCCGGGCTGATGCCGGCGCTGGAGCGGATGCGCAAGACCGGCACCATGCGCACCGCCCACAGCGTCATCCCGAGCTTCACCAACCCGAACAATCTTTCCATTGCCACCGGCCGGCCGCCGGCCGTGCACGGCATCTGCGGCAACTACCTCTACAACCCCGCGACGGGCGAAGAGGTGATGATGAACGACCCGAAATTCCTGCGCGCGCCGACCGTCTTCAAGGCCTTCTACGACGCCGGGGCCCGCGTCGCCGTCGTTACCGCCAAGGACAAGCTGCGCGCCCTGCTCGGCCATGGGCTCGCCTATGACGAGGACCGCGCGATCTGCTTCTCCTCGGAAAAGGCCGACACGACGACCAAGGCTCAGAACGGCATCGACAATGCATCCGCCTGGCTCGGCCGCCCCGTGCCGGAAGTCTATTCCGCGGAACTTTCCGAGTTCGTCTTCGCTGCCGGCGTCAAGCTGCTGAAGGAATTCCGCCCCGACGTGATGTATCTCACCACGACCGACTATGTGCAGCACAAATACGCCCCCGGCGTGAAGCAGGCGAACGACTTCTACGAGATGTTCGACAAATACCTCGCCGAACTCGACGCGCTCGGCGCCGCGATCGTGGTCACCGCCGACCACGGCATGAAGCCGAAGCACAAGGCCGATGGCGCGCCGGATGTCGTCTACGCCCAGGACCTCTTCGACGAATGGCTCGGCAAGGACGTTGCCCGCGTCATCCTGCCGATCACCGATCCCTATGTTGTGCACCACGGCGCGCTCGGCTCCTTCGCCACCGCCTATCTGCCGAAAGGCGCCGACCGTGAAGCCCTCATGGAGCGGCTGCGCAACGTCGAGGGCATCGATCTCGTGCTCGGCCGGGAAGACGCCTGCCGCCGCTTCGAGCTGCCGGAGGACCGCATCGGCGACATCGTCATGCTTTCCACCGAAAACAAGACGATCGGCACCAGCGAGCACCGCCACGACCTGGCGGCACTGAACGAACCGCTGCGCTCTCATGGCGGGCTGACCGAACAGGCCGTGCCCTTCATCACCAACCGGGTCCTGTCTGACCAGCCGGATGCCCCGGCGCTGCGCAATTTCGACGCCTTCTACTACGCGGTCATGGCGGCGGCCCAGGCCGGCAAGAAGGCCTGAGCCGGAAATCGATGGAGAGGAAGACAGCCATGACCCGCCCCGAGACGTCCATCAAAGTCCGCCATGAACCGATGCGCATTGCCGGCAAGACGGTCGATGCCGACGGCGTCGTCGATGTGCGCTACCCCTATACCGACACAGTGGTGGGCACCGTGCCCGCCGGCTCCGCTGAGCACGCGCGCCAGGCCTTCGAGATTGCCGCCAACTACAAGTCGAAGCTGACGCGCTACGAGCGGCAGAAGATTCTTTTGCGCACCGCGGAATTGCTGAATGCCCGCAAGGAGGAGATTTCCGACCTCGTCACGCTCGAGCTCGGCATTTCCAAGCAGGATTCGCTTTACGAGGTCGGCCGCGCCTTCGATGTCTTTACGCTGTCGGGACAGATGTGCATCCAGGACGACGGCCAGATCTTCTCCTGCGATCTCACGCCCCACGGCAAGCAGCGCAAGATTTTCACCACGCGCGAACCGCTGAAGGCGATCTCGGCGATCACGCCGTTCAACCATCCGCTCAACATGGTGTCGCACAAGATCGCGCCGGCGATCGCCACCAACAACTGCATCGTCGTCAAGCCGACGGAACTGACGCCGATGACCGCACTGGTGCTGGCCGATATCCTCTACGAGGCCGGCCTGCCGCCCGAAATGCTCTCCGTCGTCACCGGCTGGCCGCAGGCGATCGGCGACGAGATGATCACCAACCCGAATATCGACCTGATCACCTTCACCGGCGGCGTGCCGGTCGGCAAGCTGATCGCCTCGAAGGCCGGCTACAAGCGCCAGGTGCTGGAACTCGGCGGCAACGACCCGCTGATCATCCTCTACGACCTGTCGGACGACGATCTCGCCAGAGCCGCCGACCTCGCGGTGGCAGGCGCCACGAAGAATTCCGGCCAGCGCTGTACGGCCGTCAAGCGCATCCTCTGCCAGGAGCGCGTCGCCGATCGCTTCGTGCCGATGGTGCTGGAGCGGGCGAAGGCGATCACCTTCGGCGATCCGATGGACCAAGCCACGCAGCTCGGCACCGTCGTGCACGAAAAGGCCGCCGCCCTCTTCGAAAAGCGGGTCTACATGGCCGCAGAACAGGGCGCCGAGGTGCTCTACGATCCCGGCCGCAGGGGCGCCCTGCTCCCGCCGATCGTCGTCGACCGCGTGCCGCACGGCTCGGAACTCGTCATGGAGGAAACCTTCGGCCCGATCATCCCGATCATCCGCGCGCCGGACGACGACGACGCGCTGATCGCGCTTTCCAATTCCACCGCCTTCGGCCTTTCCTCCGGTGTCTGCACCAACGATTTCCGCCGCATGCAGAAATACATCGCCGGCCTCGAAGTGGGCACCGTCAACATCTGGGAAGTGCCCGGCTACCGCATCGAGATGAGCCCCTTCGGCGGCATCAAGGATTCCGGCAACGGCTACAAGGAAGGCGTCATCGAGGCCATGAAGTCCTTTACGAACGTCAAAACGTTCTCCTTGCCCTGGTAACAGGCCGCACCGAGGTCACAGTCGGCGGGCATCGCCCGCCGAACGGCGAGTGCTGGCGAGGGGCATCCGCATGCTCCAGCCTCCCTTGCAGAGGGCACGGCACCCGAAACGGCCTTAACGGCAAACGCGCTATTTCTTGCCAAGATCGCGCCCTGCATCCATATGGGTACGATGACGCTCGATTCGAAAATATTCGTTGGCCTTCGACCCACTCGCAAAAAGACCTCTCCGCACAACAATCCTGTCGGCCCGAAATGCCAATGGGACTGTTGCCAGAAGATTGGCGCGCACCGCGCGCCCGTGGGGCGGGATGCCGAGGGCCTGTATCTGTTGTTCTGCCTTGAGCACGTCAAGGAGTACAACAAGGGATACAACTTCACGGGTCTTTCCCACGCAGACATCGCCCGCTACCAGAGAGAAGCGACGACCGGCGCTCGCCCGACCGTGGGGACCGTCGTCAACGAGGCGACCGAAATCCCGATCCCATCCACCACCCGTTCCGGTTCGGCAAAGGCGTTGAACGCCCGCAAGACGGCTGCGCAACGCCAGGCGCAAAAGGCCGATCTCCAGAAGCGCAAGCTCAAGGTCCTCGAAGCAAAGGCTTTCGAGACCCTGGGACTTTCACCCGATGCGACGCCGCAGGAAATCAAGAGCCGCTATAAGGAGCGGCTCAAAATGCACCATCCCGACACCAACCAGGGAGACCGCCTCTCCGAGGATGAGCTTCGCGCATCGATCGAAGCACATAAGATCCTCAAACTGAACGGATTCTGCTGAGAGGTCACCTAAAGATTTTGACGGGAACCGGACCAGTAGCCCTGTGCGGGCTGCTGAGCTTGATCTGTTGAACGAAAGGTGCAGTCAATCGCAAGGGTATGCAAGCCTGCCGCCTCCGTCGGATCCGGCAGGCCCGCTTGCCTCGGATCAGGCCTCGGCGGCCTTTGCCGCCATCGTCGCTCTGGCCCACCAGACCAGTTCGTCCAGCGCAGTTTTCGCCGTCGGCATGAGGTTCGCCTCGATCTCCGTTATCGGCTTGTTTCCGAAGGCCGGATGTATGGCCATGAAATCACCACCGCCGATATGGACGGCAGCATGGGTGGATACCATCTGCAGTTCCACCCCGATCCCCCGAAGATGTTCGACCGCACGCGTCGCGCCCGTTCCACCATAGCCGATCGCGGTGAATGGCTTGCGGCTCCATTCCTTGTAGGCCTGATCGAGTGCGTTCTTGAGAACGCCTGTTATGGAGTGGTTGTATTCTGCCACGACGAAGATGTAGCCGTCGAAGCGACCGACGGTTTCCTGCCAGCGGATCGCCTCGGGGTTCCGGCTCGGCATCCACATATTCGATGCCATCTCGTCGAAGAAGGGGAGCGGATGATCGCGCAGGTCGATCAGTTCCACGTCCATATCCGTGCGCGCCCGGGCCTGCTTTAGTATCCATTGCGCCGGCGTGTCTGCAAATCTGGTCGGTCGAGTGGAGCCGATGATAACGGCGATCCGGGGGTTAGAAGTCAAAGCAATCTCCTGTATGCTCGGTTTCCTTGGGTAACCAGATTACGAATGGTTTGCGCAACCGCACAAGGAGGCACTTTGTTGAAACCAGATAACCACGAGGATACCACTGCCTGTGATCACATCAGCCGCATGCTCGCGCGGATCAGCGACAAGTGGACCTTGCTCGTCGTGCGCGTGCTTGGTCACGGGCCGCTGCGCTTCAACGCCCTGCGCCGTGAAGTCGGCGAAATCAGCCAGAAAGTACTTGCATCGACGCTGAGGGAACTTGAAGAGAACGGCTTCGTTTCCCGCACTGTGACGCCCGTCAACCCGCCCCAAGTGGAATATGCGCTCACGGATCTCGGCCGGGAGTTCTTGGATCCCGTTCGAGGTCTCGCCGAGTGGGTGGTCGCAAACTCTGCGCGCATGGATGCAGCGCGTGCGGCATATGCGCAGCGCCGCTCGAGTGAATGACAAAACTACGGAGCGTCCGCGTCGCTTGTGATCGCCACCGCCGAGCCGGCCTGTTCACTCCAGGCAACGTCGCGCCCGGTCTTGAAGGCCTTGCACCTTCGGCTGGTTCTCGACCAGTGCCGCAGCTCTGTCGAAAGCGCCAGTCAGATGGACCGGGCTGTCAAGCTCCGCGAATACCAGTGCGATTGGCAAGACCGGCGATGTACGTGCTGAGAGTCAACTGCATGGCGTGGGTCGGCGCACCTGCGGAATCGCGGTCGGCGAGCAGTTCGAAAAAAACCGAACCGTCGCTTGACGCACCGCGCCTGAGGAGTAGGTATTCCTCCGTCCGGCCACCCGCCATCGGTGCCAAACGCCCACAAGGCGCGCTCCACCAAATCTGAAAGATCCTCCATGTCAGAAAAAAGTTCCCATCGCGGGCTTGTCGTTGTCGCGATCATGGCAAGCATGGCTATGATCGCCATCGAGGCGACGATCGTTTCGACCGCGATGCCGCAGATCGCTGCCCAACTCGGACAGATCAATCTCTATTCCTGGGTGTTTTCGTCATTCCTGCTCACTCAAACGGCGACGACCGTGATCTTCGGCAAGCTCGCGGATGTCTATGGCCGCAAGCCGATGATCCTTGTCGGCATCGCGCTGTTTCTGGTTGCCTCCGTGCTCGCGGGTTTTGCGTGGTCCATGCCGTCGATGATCGCTTTCCGTTTGCTACAGGGTATCGGTGCCGGGGCAATACAACCCGTTGCAATGACGGTGGTTGCCGATCTCTTTCCCGGCAATCAGCGCGGCAAGGTCCAAGGCTACCTGGCAAGTGTCTGGGCGCTGTCCGCCGTTGTTGGACCTCTTCTCGGAAGCATCATCATTCACAATCTCCCATGGGCGTGGATTTTCTGGATCAACGTACCGGTCGGGATTTTTGCGGCATTGGCATTCTTCCTCTTCCTGCATGAGGAGAAACGGACCCGGGTCGTGTCCATCGACATTCTCGGAGCCACGCTCTTCGCCATCTCAATATCCGCCCTGATGATTGCCTTGACCGAGATGGAGACGACAGTATCCGGTTATGCGATCGCCGCTCTCGCGGTCTTTGTTGTCACCCTTGCCACCTTCATCTGGCAGGAGCGCCGCGCCGAAGCGCCCATGGTCGCGCCCGACCTGTGGCTGAAGCGGCCGATAGCATTTGCGAACCTGGCCGTGTTTTTCGCGAGCATGTCGATCATGGGATTGACGACCTTCTTGCCGATGTACGTGCAGACGGTTCTCAACCGCTCGCCGCTCGTGGCCGGTTTCGCATTGACCATGCTGCTCTTGGGTTGGCCGTGCGGCGCGACGATCGCGTCCCGCACATTTGCGCGTTTCGGCTTGCGTCCCATCATGATCGTCGGCAGCGTTTGCATACCGGCCGGCACCTGTTTGCTCGTCCTGCTCACATCCACTAGTTCGGCCGTATTGGCTGGCGCCGGTTCGCTTGTCATGGGTTTCGGCATGGGGTTGCTCAACATCAGTGCGCTGATCCTCACCCAGGATAGCGTGAGCTGGGCCGAGCGCGGCAGCGCCACTGCGTCAAACGTTTTCTCGCGCAACCTCGGCAGCACGCTCGGCGCGGCAGTGCTCGGCGCGGTGCTGACATACGGCCTGGCAAACTCTACCAACGGCCAGCCGATAACGCCGGAGCAACTGCGCGGTCTCCTCAATGGAGCCGGCGAAATGATGGCTGGCGGAGAAGCAATCCGGCTTGCCCTTCAGCATGCCTTGCATTCCACATTCGTCGTGATGTTGCTGATCGCCGTGTTGATCGTTCCGGTCTGCCTGCTCGTTCCAAAACACGCAGCCCAACGGGAGGCTCAACAGGTGTCGTGAACTGGATGCCCGCATGATCCTCGTCGGACGAAGAAACTGCTCTTAGGCTGACGAGCGATGTGCTGCCAGGTGGTGCGTTGCACGCTAAAACGCTGTCACGACCCAGATCCGGATATGCAATCAACTGGGTTCATGCTCCACAGCACTCGTCGCCAGTGATCGGCACACCTCGTGTTTGCGAGCGGACTGCCAGGTCCCCGCGCACGACGGAACCTGGATCATGAACATGATCCAGGCCGAGAGCCGGGAGGGTTCGCTCTACGATACCGCCAAGCATCTTCAAAATTCGACGGGGGCCGCATAATCGCACGACCAACTCCCCATGCCACTCTTTCGAACGCATTGACAAACGGCAAAAGAGTAAAATATGAATACGTAATCATGTTTCGACGCCGTGACACAGGATTGGGGTCCCAGAATGAAAAGTGCGCTTCTCAAGCATTCGATCGACAAACCGTTGGCGATGGTCACGCACGGCAAGGGGATCTTTCTCTACGATGATCAGGGGCGTGACTATATCGATGGTTCGAGCGGTGCGATGACAGCGAACATCGGCCACGGCGTTACCGAAATTGCGGCGGTTATGAAAGAGCAGGCCGAACGGGTCGCCTTCGCTTTCAGGATGCAATTTACCAATGGCCCAGCGGAAGAACTCGCTGCTCGTATCGCGAACCTCGCTCCGGGTGATCTCAATTCAGTATTTTTTGTCAATAGTGGTTCGGAGGCGTCCGAATGCGCGATCCGTGTCGCTTTGCAGTACTGGAAAGAGCAGGGTAGGCCGGAGAAAGTAAAAGTTCTGGGGCGCAAAATCAGCTATCATGGTATGACGATGGGCGCACTATCGCTGTCTGGACATACGGGACGACGTGTCGACTACGGGCCGCTACTGCACCCGTTTCCAGTCGCTCCACCTGCTTATGCCTACCGTTTTTCGATTGATGGAAATAACACCGAAGCCTATGCCGCCGCCGCCGCCCAGGCATTCGAGGACGCGATTATCGAACAAGGCGTAGAGTCGGTGGCTGCGGTTATTGCCGAACCAATCGTGGGCGCTGCGGGTGGCGTTCTCGTTCCACCTCCGGGTTACTTCAAGCGTCTTCGCGAAATTTGTAACCGGCTTGATATCCTCCTGATTCTTGACGAAGTAATCACAGGCCTTGGTCGAACCGGCGCTTGGTTTGCCGCGAGTGACGAAGGTATTGTTCCTGACATTATCCTCACCGGCAAAGGAACGAGCGCGGGCTACACCCCGATGGCAGCCGTAATCATACGTGAGAAAATCGTTGATGCTATGCGCGCTGGAAGCGGCTACGCGACCCTTGGACATACATTCTCGGCAAACCCCTTAAGTGCTGCCGTTTGCCTCGCTGTCCTCGATTATGTCGAGCGGGAAAATCTTCTCGAAAATACCAGAGTTCGTGGTGAAGAACTGCGACAGGGCTTGGAAGCACTTTCCCAGCGCTATCGTCATATGGTCGATGTCCGTGGGCGCGGACTGCTTTGGGGCTTTGAATTTGTCCTCGACCGATCAACGAAGAAGGCGCCTCCTTCTCAACGAAGCGCGTCGGCGGTGTTCGTTCAAGAATGTTTTAACGAGGGCCTTATCGTTTATCCGGCCGGTATCGCACCGTTGAACAATGCGATTATTGTCTCTCCTCCACTCATCATTACGAGAGATGAAGTGCAGGAACTCCTCCGCCGGCTTGATAAGGCGCTTGCGAAAATGGAGCTGGCAATGAACGCCTGGACAGAGACCGAGGCCGAAATCCATTTGGCTTGAACGTGAGGAGATTACGGCTTTGACATCCATCGTCATCGCCGCCCGCACCGCGGCCGCCAACACGCCTCCTCCCGCGATTTGCATTGAAGATCGTCATGCGCAAAAGGTCTGAACGAAACCCTCGACAAGACGGATGCCACTGACGCGAATCAGGCTTCCCGCCACTTCAGGAGCCATTGAGTGAACCCGCTTGCCGGCCCGTTGGGCGTTGGGCCAGCGATCTCGTACGCACCGACGATCGGGGTGAGATGCGGGCACAGCACGACAAGTTGCCCCTCTCTCAACTCGCGCTCAATGAGTGAGGGGCTCGCCTGGCCGATTCCAAGGCCGGTCAAACAGGCGTCGATGGAGGCCTCGTCCGTATCGAAAGTGACGCTTCCGCCACGAGGCCGAAACGCGATACCTGCCGTATCGCACCAGCACCGCCACGACCATGCGTCCGCAGTATCCAGCAGGATCGGAAGATCAAACAACGCCTCGGGATTCGTCGAGGCCGCAGCCCGGCCGATCATGAGCGGAGAGCATACGGCAACCGTCCTGTCCAAGAGAAAAGCGGACGGAAACCGGGCTTCATCGCAGCCCCGTCGATAGGCAATGGTGATATCGGGAACGTCGCTTGCACCAAGCGCGAGCGACTGGATGCTAAGGTCGACACTCCGGTTCTCCATCATATATGAGCCAAGCCTGGGAATAAGCCATCGCCGGGCGATGGTGATCGGGGCCTGTACCACCATGCGCACGCGGTCGGGCAGAAGTGCGCGGGTGCCGGTATCGATCGTCGAGAGAGCGGCATTGATATGCGTCAGATATTGCCGGCCGGCATCGGTGAGCACGATGGCGTTATGCTTGCGATTGAAGAGCTGGATGCCGAGCGCGTCCTCAAGGGATTTGATTTGTCGGCTGATCGCCCCTGGCGTGAGGTTCAATTCCCGTGCGGCGAGCGTCAGGCTGCCCGTGCGTGCCGCAATCGAGAACGCGGGCAATGTGCCTAACGGAGGCAGCCTGGGATCGGTTTGAGAATTCCTCATGCCGGCGTGAAAATCTTTCGCTTGCAATTAACTTGACTGTATCTATCCACAATCCTCCAGGCTGGCAAGAATGATCGAGGAAGTGACAGGTTGAGGAACGAAATCAGAAGCTGGCTTGAACATGTCGAGCGGGAATGCTGCGTGCGTTTCTCGCAACGACATGAGCTGGGCGCGCGTCACTGTCCTTGCTGATCAATTAAAGGGAGAGAATCATGTCATTTGACTTTGCGCTGTCGAGCCGCCGCATCGTGTTATCGGCAATGCTTGCCGCCTGCACCACGCTGATGACCATTCCGGCGCTCGCCGACGATGCCATGGTCAAGGTGACCGACGATCGCGGCGTTGAGGTCCAGGTGCCGGCGCAGCCAAAGCGGATCGCCTCGATTTCGTATTTCGCAGATGATGTCGCGCTTGCGCTCGGCATCAAGCCGGTCGCCAGCACCTACATGGTAGACGGCCGCCCGCCCGAGTTCCTGCTTGGTCTCACCAAAGACATGGTCCAGATCGGCCAGCGCGCCAAGCCGAATCTTGAACTGCTCTCCGAAGCGAAGCCCGACCTGATCGTCGCGATCCGTCGCTACACGGTGGGTAATGCACCGCAGCTTGAGAAGATTGCGCCCTATGTCGCCTGGAACATGGAACTGCTCGACGGCAGCGATAAGGAAATCGAAGCGCTGGCGAAAATCCTCGGCAAGCCCGAGCGCGGTGTCGAATTGAACAAGGAGTTCCGTGCGCATCTGGCCGAGATCGCAGCCAAGGCTCCGAAGGATGTTCATCCCCGCTACGCGATCATGTGGGGCGGCGAAGTGCCGTTCGCATTCCATGACGAGAACACGTCCGCGTCCATAGCCAATGCCATTGGCGGCGAGAATATAGCAGGCGCCATGACACCGGGCGGCGAGTTCGGCATCGATCTCAGCCTGGAGACAATGCTCGAGAAGGACCCGGAAGTCCTCTTCATCTACGATTACGGCCCGGATCGTCCGCACGAGAATAACCCGATCTGGAGCCAGCTCACCGCGGTCAAGAACAACAGGGTGTTCTATGTCGGCGACCACTGGGTCGAGACCAATGGTCCGATCGCCCGCGAAATCATGTTGCGCGAAGCCGCTCACTATCTTTATCCCGATGTTTTCCCAAAAGTGGACGTTCGCGCCGAAGCCGCAAAGCTCATTCCGGCCGAGGTCCAGAACTGACGGGTAGATCGCGACGATGGACGCCCGGAAATCCTCGATAACCGTCGGCCTCGTCGTCGTCGCGACAGTCTTGATCATCGTCGCCGGGCTTTTGCCCGGCGCGAAAATGCTGTCGATCGGGGCCGTTCTGCAAGCCCTCGTAGCCCCCGACGGGAAAATTGAATCGATCTTGGTTTGGACGCTCCGTCTGCCGAGAAGTCTCGCCGCCGCAACTGCCGGCGCAGGTCTTGCCGTCTCTGGCTATATCCTCCAGTCTCTGACGCGAAACCCGCTCGCCGACCCCGGCATCACGGGCGTTACCGCCGGCGCGGTCGCCCCAATCGTCACCTCCTTCGTTTTCTTTCCGTCGGTTTCCGGACACCTCTATCCGTTTATCGGGCTTGTTGGAGGACTTGCAGCGGCAGCGGTAACCTTCTGGGTCGCACGCGGAGGTACAGGTCATCCGCTGCATTTGGCACTGGGAGGTGTGAGCGTCTCGCTCTTCCTGGGCGCGATTACGATCTATGTCCTGCTGTTTGCCGGTCCGCAATCCACGGCTCTGTTGTTCTGGCTGGTCGGCGGTTTCTCGGGCAGGTCCTGGGCCAATCTGCTCCAGATGCTGCCTTGGGTGTTGTCAGGTGTACTAGGAGCCTTGATCCTTTATCGTGTGATCGGGATGTTTTCTCTCGATGATCGGTCTGCCGCCGGGATGGGCGTGCAGTTGGGATTTTGGAAGCCCGTTCTGCTCGTTCTTGCCATCTGCCCGGTTGCGGGTGTCGCTCCGGTCGCGGGGCCCGTCGCCTTCGTCGGATTGGCCGCGCCGCATATCGCCCGTCTTCTACGACCACGCGGCACGGGCTGGGAAATCGGACTGGCCGCCGCCATTGGATCGCTGATCGTGACCTCAGCCGACTTGATCGCCCGCACCATTGCCATTCCCAAGGAGCTCCCGGTCGGCATCATCACAGTGCTTCTCGGTGGACCGATCTTCGTCTACCTCATCCAGCGCGGCCGGCTGGATTTCAGGAGCGAGAGGCCATGATCCCGAAAGCTTCCGCCATCGGCCAGCCAAGCCCCTGGGTCCTTCCGGCCGCGGTGATGCTCGTGCTGATTTCGTTCCTGTGCGCTGTATTTATGGGGATCGTCGATATTCCGGCGCGCGACGTCCTGTCCGCCTTGACCGGGAACGGCTCGCAAGAAGCGCGTTCGATCATCCTCGACATCAGGTTGCCGAGAATCGTAACGGGCATTCTCGCGGGCGTTCAATTCGCGCTGGCGGGCCTGCTTCTCCAGACGATCACGCGCAACCCGCTCGCCGACCCTTCGCTCATGGGCGTCTCTCAAGGGGCCACCCTGACGGTGACGATGTTTCTGCTGTTCACGGTCTATCTCGTAAATCCAGACTCCTATTCCGTGAACGAACTGCCGATCGCGTGGCTGCCGGCGGCCGGGATGGTGGGCGGCATGATCGCTGGCGGCATCATCTATCTTCTGGCCTTTCGCCTCGAACTCAGCCCGCTGCGGATAACGCTCTGCGGGATCGCTGTGGGAGCCGTCATGCATGCCGTTGCCATTGGCCTTATCGCTGGCTGGGGCTCGGCGCGGATCGAGATCATCCTTGAGTGGATGTCGGGTAGCCTTTACGCCCGAACATGGAATCACGCTTTATTCCTGCTGCCGTTCACGGTCGCTGGTCTCGCTGTGCTTCCCTTGATCTATCGTCCACTTGTTCTCCTGCGGTTTGATGCGACAGTGGCACGGTCCTTCGGGCTATCCTATCGATGGCAGTTTTCTCTGGTTCTGCTGGTATCCTGCGCACTCGCCGCAAGCGCGGTTGGCGCGGTCGGACCGATCGTGTTCGTCGGCCTTGTCGTGCCGCATCTGGCGCGTTTTCTCGCGGGCCGGCATTTTCCCCTGGTTCTTCCACTCACCGTCGTCCTCGGCGCGATTATTGTTACGCTCGGCGATTTGATCGGCCGTCTTGCCGGAGGGGCCGAAGAGGTCCCGATCGGCGTTGTCACCGCCCTCATGGGCGTACCCGTCCTGCTTGCGCTTTTGCGCAAAGTTCCTTGAGATTTACCAATGCCACTATCTTGCTCGCAATTGTCGGTAAATTACGGTCGCAGAAAAGCATTGCACAACTTCTCCCTTGCCATGACGAAAGGAGAGATCCGCGCACTCATCGGCCCGAACGGATCGGGGAAGAGTACTGCGCTCCAGGCCCTTGCGGGGTTGATCAGGCCATCGGAAGGAAGGGCGGATATCGAAGGCGTGGCGGTCGCGTCGATGTCAAGAAAGGCCATCGCGAAGAAACTCGCGCTACTGCCGCAACAGCCTGCCGCCCCGGATGAGATGACCATTGCTCAGCTCGTCCGGCAGGGCCGCTTTCCACATGTCGGGCTGTTTCGCTCCTATAATAGCCGGGACGAGCAAGCTATCGAGTGGGCGCTCGAAAGTACCGGGCTGGAACATCTTGCCGACAGGACGCTTCAAGAGCTCTCCGGTGGCGAACGACAGCGCGCGTGGATATCAGCGGCGCTGGCGCAAGAGGCCGGCATCCTTTTACTCGATGAGCCGACCTCGTTTCTCGACATCGGCTACCAGGTGGAAGTCCTCGATCTTGTACACCGCCTCAGCCGGGAGCGTGGGGTCACGATCGTCATGGCGATCCACGACATCAATCAGGCCATAGCCATCAGCGATCGCATATCGCTTCTGGAAAAAGGTGAACTGCGGTTTGATGGTGATCCCAGAGAACTGGCCGAGAGCGGGCTTATCGAAAAGACCTTCCGGGTGAAAGGCAGTTTCGTTGAAGTCGGCCCCGGCAAACCGCCCCATTTCGACGTCGATCTTTTGAAGCTGCTGGACACGGGCGCACAAATCCCCGGCAGGGAAATTTAAACCGTTGTCGCACGCGCCCCTTCATCTCACCACCGAACTTACGTCGCCACCATCCATGAATCGCATCGGAGACCGCAATGAGCCGGACCGCCAACACCATCACCACCTGGTACATCGATCCTGACGCCGAGGACCGCATGGCGGATGGCCATGCCCCGATCTGGCGGCACCTGATCGACCTGATCGTCGAGCGTGATCTTTCCCGGAAAAGCGTGCTTGATTTCGGCTGCAACCAGGGTGGCCTGCTTCGACATCTCTATGCGCTGCGCCCGTTCCGCAAAGCGCTCGGTATCGACATTGCCGAGCAGTCTGTTGCCAAGGCCGAGGCGTTTAAGGGCAACATTCCGGTGCAGCACGCGGTTGGTGGAACACTGGAGAATTGGGTCGACGAGTTCGATCTCGCGATCAGTCATGAGGTGATTTACCTTGTCGAAGACATCGATGCGCATGCCGCCGACATCTTCAAGGCGCTCAAGCCCGGCGGCGTCTATTATGCCGTAACCGGATGTCATACCGATAATCCGCTGTGGCCAAAGTGGCTTGATCTTGTCGCCAAGCGCACCAACACTATCGTTCAGGACAGGTCAATCACCCACTACGCAGCGAGTTTCGCCAAGGCTGGCTTTGAGGTCTCCGCCCGGAAGCTGGAATATGACGGCTTCATTCCCTTCTACGCCGACGGCTGGACCCCCGACTTCGCGGATGCGCTGGACTACTACACCCAGACCAAGATCGTATTCCGTCTCGTCAAAAATGCTGGCTGAGCGAGGCCGAATTTTGAAGCGCCGGTGACGATTGGGGGAAGCTGGATCCCCTCACAGGCCCGGATTGTGGTTTCTGAGAAGGTCAAGAAAGGTTTCGCTCAAGAGCGGCGGGCGATCCGGTACGGGAAGGTCTGGGAGCGCCTCGCAAAGTGCTGCGAATTGCTTCAGGCGCCCGACGATGAAATCGAGTGCGGCGTCGATGAGATTGAACGGCCGGACGACCTTCGGTCTTAAAAGCCAAATGTCGAAATAGACGGCGGGTTCGAAACGACGAATAACGATTCCGGCCCCGCGGTTGTTATAGGCGCTCACGGGGTCAATGACCGCAACACCGGCGCCGGCGGCGACAAAGGTGAACGCGGTTTCCGCTTGTCCGACTTCGACACGAATGCGGCGCGACAGGCCTTGCTGATCGAAGACGCGGTCCACCATGAACCGCGTCTGATCTTGCGGGCCAAGGGAAACAAAGTCCTGGTCGGCCATGTCCCTTGCACGCACGGTACCCTGTGCGGCAAGCGGATGATTCATCGGCAGGACGCATACCCCGCGCAGACTGTGCAGCAAAGTGCATTCGACCTCTGGCCGGTCGCTTGGCAGCGCGCTTAAACCGATATCGATTTGCTGTGCCGCCGCCGCATCGATCATACCGCGCGAGCGCATGCTCTCCACCCGTATGCGCGTTTCCGGCCGGTCGCTGCAGAAAGCCCACATGATCTCCGGAACAACGCGCCGGGCAATCGCTGGAAACGCGGCGACACTGAGGGAGCCCCAGGTCCGATCACGCAGTGCGGTGGCTACGCGAGCGATCTGCCCGACGCCTGTAAACATTCGTTGCACTTCGATGAAGAGCGCCTCTGCCTCGCGGGTCGGTGCGATCTTGTTGCCCGTGCGCTCGAACAGCTTGAACCCGCAGCTTCGCTCGAACTGCGCGACGAGCTGGCTCACGGCCGGCTGGGAAATAAGCATGCGCTCGCCAGCCCGGGTGAGACTGCCGGTCGTCATCACAGCCTGAAAGGCTTCGATCTGTCTTGCGTTCATGATCCCTCGATGGTTTTCATAAGTTTTAGTTATGCTGGAGGCACAATAATCTATTTGAAAACGTAGGCAATCGGGACGATCCTGATCATCGCAAAGGCAAGCGGGCGGGGAGAGCCCGAATAGAACATCAACAAATTAAGGGGTTCCAATGGCCACCGCAGTCACCAAGATCAAGGCGTCGCATTCCACCTCGTGGCGGACATGGCAGCTTGCCTCTCTGCTCTCACTCGCCTGTGCGGTCGGCGTGACGGCGACGCCCGCCAGAGCCGACCAGTTGGAGAAGGTGAAAGAGCGTGGAAAGCTCGTTGTCGGCATCAAGACGGACTATCCACCCTTCGGCTATCTCGATGCCGATGGTCAGGTGAAGGGCTTTGAAATCGATATCGCCAAGTCGGTCGCCAAGGAGTTGCTCGGCTCGGCGGATGCCATCGAGCTTGTGCCCGTTGTCGCTTCGAACCGCATCGAGCTTCTGAATGCCGGACGTATCGATGTCATCTTTGCAACGCTCGGCACCAACCCTGACCGTGCCAAGATCATCGATTTCACGCACGAATACTATCAGATGGAAGGCATGGTTTTGCTGACGGGCAAGGATAATCCCGTGAAGACCTGGGAAGAGGTCAAGGGAAAGAAGCTCTGCGGCATACAGGGCAATCTCTACAATCGCACCCTCACGGAGAAGTTCGGCGCCGAGACTGTCCTGTTCGCCGGAACGGCCGAAATGTTCAAGGCGTTCCAGGACAACCGTTGCGAGGCTATTGCCTTCGACGGACCGATCCTCACCATGAAAGTGGCGGAAGACGACTGGAAGGACAAATACAAGATCGCCGTCGGCGCCTTTGCCTTCAATCCGATCGCGGGCGGCGTCCGCAAGGGCGAACCCGCTTTCCTGGAAGCCGTGAACAAGGCAATCACCGATGCGGAAGCCCAAGGTGTGCTCGTCGAATCCGAGAAGACCTTCAAGATGGGTCAGTCGGACTACGTCGCCAAGCGCGCCGAAGGGGCGAAAGCCAAGGCGAACTGACAGCATAGGTCGATATGCCGGATCAGGGCATTCGCCTCCTGATCCGGCACGTTTCCGGCTTCAACCACGACGATTGCAAATATGAATCTCGATTTCAGTTGGCTTGCCGACCCGTACTACCAGTACTGGCTGCTGCGGGGGCTGGGCACCACGATCCTCATGAGCGTGCTCGGCCTTGTGCTGATGATGGTCATCGGCATCGTGGGTGCTCTCATCATACATCTGCGCGTGCCCGTGCTCGCGACATGGACGACCCTCTTCGTGGAGATGTTCCGTAACACGCCGCCGCTCGTTCAGCTGTTCTTTCTTTATTTCATGCTGTCGGAAATGGGGCTGACGCTGACCGATCCCGCAACCGGCCAGAGCATCCCGATCTTTTCGGGCTTCACCTGCGCGGTCCTGTCACTGGGCCTTTACAACGGCGCGTTGGCGATTGAGATCATCAGATCCGGGTTGCTGGCGGTTCCCACGCAGACCGTCGAAGGCGCGCGCTCCCTTGGTTACACACGGGTTCAGACCTTCCGCTACATCGAGCTGCCGATCGGACTGCGCCTCTCGATGCCCGCGATGACCAACAATGTCGTCAGCCTGATCAAGACTTCGAACCAGGCCGCTTTGGTGGCGGTGGCAGACATCATGTATACCGCCACGCAGATCATGCTCGAGAACTTCCGCAATCTCGAGGTCATGATCTTCATCTGGGTGGTCTACGTGCTCCTGGCCAGCCTCGCCGTCGTCGCCATGCGCTCCATCGATCGGCTCATCCGCATTCCTGGATACGGAGCGGTCTCATGAACATGCAGATGCGCACCTTCATCCTTGGCATGGTCGGCGTGCCGGCTCTGCTCGCTCTGGTATTTCTCTCCGTTTATGGGGAGCAATCGAGTGCGGTCATCCAGAGAATTATGCCGCGCGTGCCGATGCTCCTTACCGGCTCCGCCGATTTCAGCAGCCTCGGCGGCGGTTTCGCGACGAATATCGTGATCAGCCTGTGTTCCATGGCAATCGCGATCATCGCCGGCGCCATGCTGGGAACGGGCCTTATCGCCCGCAGCGGTTTCGTTCGGCTACCCTGCTCGCTGTTTATGAACCTTTTGCGCAACTCGCCCTGGCTCGTCGTGCTCTTTGCAATGCTCTATCTGCTGCCGTTCGAAATCGAGATCTTCGGGTTGACCGTTTCGCTGTCACCAGCGGTGAAGGCCGTCATCGGCCTCGCACTCCCCGTCACCGCCAATATTGCGGAAATCTTTCGCGGTGGCGTGCAGGCCATCCCCAGCGGTCAGTGGGAATCGGCAAGTTCGCTCGGTTATCGCCGTCTGCAAATCCTGCGTCATGTCGTCATTCCGCAGGCGCTGCCGCTCATGGTCCCCAACCTCATGACCATGTACTCGATGCTCTTCATTGGCACGAGCCTCGTTGTCGTGACGGGCGCCAACGACGTGCTGTCGGTGGCCCGTACGATCATCGCCGTCGATGGCGAGGCCGTGGCGACCGCGATCTACATTTTCGTCCTGCTCCTCTTCTTCCTGTTCTGTTTCCCGATCGCGATTTTGACGCGCCGTCTGGAGTATCGCGTAGGAACCGGCAATCCATGAATACGACAAGCACTCAAAAGCCTCTGATCGAGATGCGCAACGTGCGCAAATCGTTCGGCACCTACAATGTCCTGAATGGCATCGCGCTCGACGTGCGGGAGGGTGGTGTCGTTTGCATCATCGGCCCGTCCGGCTCGGGCAAGTCGACAATCCTGCGCTGCATCAACGGGCTCATCCCCATCAACAGCGGCACGATCCGCGTCGGCGACTTCGCGGTCGAGGCGATGCGGAAGGATCGCGAGCTGATCGCGCTGCGCCATCAGGTCGCGATGGTCTTCCAGCAATACAATCTGTTTCCGCACCGAACCGTCATCCAGAACCTCATGATGGCGCCGGTCCAGGTGCTGAAGGAAAAGCCGGCCGAGGTGCGCGAGCGCGCGCTGAAGCTTCTCGCCAAAGTCCGGCTCACGGGTAAGGAAGACGCTTATCCGAGCGAGCTTTCCGGCGGGCAGCAGCAGCGCGTTGCAATCGCCCGCGCGCTGGCGATGCAGCCGCGCGTCATTCTGTTCGACGAGGTGACGGCGGCGCTTGACCCGGAAATGGTGAGTGAAGTGCTGAATGTCATTCGCGATCTCGCCGGCGAGGGCATGACCTGCGTACTCGTTACACACGAGATGCGCTTCGCTCAGGAAGTCGCCGACGAGGTCTTCTTCACCGATCGTGGCGTCATCGTCGAACGTGGGCCGCCGAAACAGCTTTTCCATTCTCCCTCCGATCCAAGACTGAAGGACTTTCTCGACAAGGTCCTGTAAGCACAAGGAAGCAGTGAAATGACCCGATACAAAGTGCTGGTGCCGGACGCGCATATCAGCGATCTCGACCTCGAACGCAGCGTCACCGGCGATCAGCTCGAATTCGTCCATTTCGACGAGACCGATCCGGCGGTCATCCCTGACGAGTTGTGGCGAAGCTGCGACGCCATTCTGATCTGGCACCGCATGAAGCTCACGGCCGATGTCGTCGCCAAGCTCGATCGCTGCCGCCTGGTCGTGCGCGTCGGGGTCGGTTTCGACAATGTCGATAGCAGCGCCTGCCGTGAACGCGGCATTCCCGTGTCCAACGTGCCGAACTACGGCACGACCGAAGTAGCCGACCATGCACTCGCGATGCTGCTGCATCTGGTGCGTGGCCTCGGCACCTACGAAAACCGGTTGAAAGCGGATCTCGTGGCCGGTTTCCTTGCCGAAAACGTTCCGGTGGTGCGTCGCATCCGAGGCGCCACCTTCGGTGCCATCGGCATGGGGCGCATCGGAACGGCCGTCGCGCGCCGGGCTGCGGCTTTCGACATGAAGGTCATCTATTTCGACCCCTATGTCTCGGAGGGGCATGAACTCGGCCTCGGCATCGAGCGTGTCCAGTCGCAGGAAGAATTGCTTCAGCGATCCGATATCGTCAGCCTGCATGTCCCGCTTTCGGCGGAGACGAGAAACCTGATTGGGGCGGCACAGCTTGGGGCAATGAAGCCGGGCGGCATCCTTCTCAATATCGCCCGCGGCGGTCTCGTGGATGTCGATGCGGTCCATTCGGCGCTCAAGAGCGGACACCTGGCCGCCGCCGGCCTCGACGTGCTGCCCAAGGAGCCGCCGTTCCCGCCGCCGAAGCTCATCGAAGCCTGGCAGGGCAATGCCGACTGGCTGGCTGGCCGTCTTGTCGTGACGCCGCATGCCGCCTTCTACTCCGAGGCCGGCTATATCGACATGCGCACTTTCGCGGTCGAAATCCTGCGCGACTACCTCGTGGCGGGACGGCTTCGTAACAATGTCAATCCGGGCTGGGACAGGCCTGCGGCCTGACCCCCTACGCCATCCCTTGCAATCTGGAACCAGAACTATGGCCTTGAAAAAAAACGAAGTCACCTTCCGCCAACTGAACGCGGACGAACTCGATGCCTGGCGCAAGATACCACCCGCCGTCGCGTCGGATTGCATGAACCGCACGCAGGTGATGAAGGCGGCGATCAAGTCGATCGCGCAGGGCGCGACGCTTTGCGGGCAGGCGCGAACGGTCTCGACGATGGCAGGCGATTGCGTCGCGATCTGCGTGCTCATCGCTACGGCGCGCCCGGGCGAGGTCATCGTCGTCGATGCTGGCGGCGTCGAGGATACGGCGGTGTGGGGCGGCGTGATGGCGGAAGAGGCCTTTCTGCGCAAACTTGGCGGTGCGGTGGTGGACGGCGCTATTCGCGACGTGGCCGACATGCGCAAGCGCGGCTTCTCGATGTATTGCAAGGCGATCGTACCGCGTGGGCCGCACACGGGTTTCGGCGGAGACGTTGACGGATTGGTTTCGGTTGGAGGTGTGGCCATCGCTCCAGGCGACATCGTGCTCGGCGATGACGATGGCGTGGTCGTGGTACCGCTCGAAAAGGCTGACGAAGTGCTTGCCGCGGCACAGGCTCACCTCCTGAAGGAAGAGGAGTGGATTCGCCAGCTGCACGAAGGCATTTCCGTCGCGGCGACACACGCGGCTCCCATGGTGAAATGAGCGCGATTGAGGGGTGTCGATGTGACCATTGACGCCCTTAATTGACGCACCGAAATCCCCGTTATGAGGCCTTCTCCATTGCGCGCGGTGGCTTCGGCATTGCCCTGAAGAAGCGGCTCGGCGGCCTGCACGAAGCCGCGGCTTGCGATGGCGACGAGAGGAAACGCTCTCAGCCCCGCGCTGCGTTCGTGCCTTTCATGACGAGGAAGCACGTCGGGACAGGCTCCGATTGTCTGAAGACACTGCATGAAGGTTCCGAGTTCAGGTTTGTTCCTGATCCGGCATAGTCGCGACGCTCATCACGGCACGGTCACGCCCAGTCACATCTTTGTTTTGGAACCATTCCAAATGACCGCGGTTGGGATTGTTGGTTGTGGAGGGCACTTTGGCGACGCGGCGGCAATTCATTCATTCGATTTTATTTGCGAGTGCAGCGATCGCCGCACCCTCCGCCTTCGCGAGGACTATATCCGGCATACCATGGATACCGGGCGTGGCGGATCAGCCGATGGTGCCGGATCCCACCCGGACGTTCTTCACCGCCGCCGAGCGCGCCTGCGTGCGTGCCATCAGCGCTCGCCTGATACCATCGGACGAAACCGGCCCAGGCGCCGACGAGGCCGACGTCGTCACCTTCATCGACCGGCAGCTTGCCGGCTTTTATGGCCGCGGCGAGCGCTGGTACATGAAAGGACCCTTCTCCGAAGGCACGGACGAGCAGGGGTACCAGTTTGAAAGCCCGCCCGCCGGCCTCTACCGCAAAGCGCTCGCCGCGCTCGACGAGCACTGTCGCGAAACCCATGACGGAAAGACGTTCGACGAACTCGACGCCGGGCCTCAGGACGGCATCCTCACCGCAATGGAGGAAGGCGAGATCGAATTTGAGGGCGTTTCCGCATCCGCCTTCTTCGAACTCGTCCTCGACAACACGGTCGAGGGTTTCTTCAGCGACCCGATCTATGGCGGCAACCGGGACATGGTGGGCTGGCGGCTCGTCGGCTTTCCCGGCGCGCGCTACGACTACCGCGACTATCTCGACCATGACGGCAGGCGTCTCGATATCCCTCCCGTCGGCCTCACCGGACGGCCGGAATGGAAAATCCCGTAGACGGAGGTGAAGGAATGACGAAGAAATTGCCGCCGTTGGATGTCGTGCTTGTCGGCTTCGGTTGGACCGGCGCGATCATGGCGCAGGAACTCACCGAGGCAGGCCTTCAGGTCCTCGCGCTCGAACGCGGCGGCTGGCGCGATACGCCGACCCACTTTCCGACGACGGTCGCGCCGGACGAACTGCGCTTCTACTGGCGCCACGAGATGTTCCAGGACACCGCGCGCGAGACGCTGACCTTTCGCAACAATGCCGGCCAGACGGCCCTGCCGATGCGTCGCTGGGGCTCGTTCCTGCCGGGCAGCGGCGTCGGCGGAAGCGGAGTGCATTGGAACGGCCAGACCTTCCGTTTCCTACCCTCCGATTTCCTCGCCGCCAGCCACAATATCGATCGCTATGGCCCGTTGCCGGACGGCATGACCGTGCAGGACTACGGCGTTACCTATGACGAGTTGGAGACCCATTTCGACCGCTTCGAGAAGCTTTGCGGTATCGGCGGCAAGGCCGGCAACCTGCGGGGCGCGTTGCAGGCCGGCGGCAATCTCTTCGAGGGTCGGCGCAGCGACGAATATCCCAACCCGCCCATGGAGATGACCTTCGCCCAGAAACAGTTCGCCTCGGCGGCAACGGAACTCGGCCTGAACCCTTTTCCCGCCCCTTCCGCCAACATGAGCCGCGCCTACACCAACCCGCTCGGCGTGCAGCTTGCCCCCTGCACCTATTGCGGCTTCTGCGAGAAATACGGCTGCGGCAACTATTCCAAGGCCATTCCGCAGACGACGATCCTGCCGGTCCTGATGGGAAAGCCGAACTTCACGCTGAAGACGCACAACGAGGTGCTGGAGATCAAGCGCGACGGCAGCGGCCGCCGGGCGACGGGCGTCACCCATATCGACGTGCACGGCGAAGTGTTCGAGCAACCGGCCGAGATCGTCATCCTGTGCGCCTATCCCCTGCAGAACGCGCGGCTCCTGATGTTGTCCGGCATCGGCCAGACCTACGATCCGCAGACCGGCGCGGGCCAGGTCGGCAAGAACTATTGTTACCAGGTCGTGTCCTCGGTCGATGTTTTCTACGAGGACAAATACACCAACCAGTTCGCCGGGGCCGGCGCGCTCGGCATGATAGTTGACGACTACAACGGCGACAATTTCGATCATGCCGGGCTCGGCTTCATCGGCGGCGGCTATCTCGCCTGCTGGACGACGAACGCGCGCCCCATCGAGACGCATCGCACGCCGAAGGGGACCCCGGAATGGGGCGCTGGATGGAAGAAGGCCGTCAAGGAGAACTTCCTGAAGTCGACCGGCGTCTCCGTCCATGGCGCATCCATGGCTTACGCCCAAAACCATCTCGACCTCGACCCCACCTATACGGACGTCTATGGTCGGCCTCTCCTGCGCATGACCTATGACTTCACCCCGAACGACCGGACCATGACGGCCTATCTCACCGAACGCGCCAAGGAGATCGCCGAACGCATGGGCGGTCGGGAGATCAAGGTCAACGCGCGCGAGGGCGCCTACGATTCCATGCCCTACCAGACCACGCACAATACGGGCGGCACGATCATGGGGACCACGCCAGCCAACAGCGTGGTCAACCGCTACCTGCAAAGCTGGGACGTGCCGAACCTGTTCGTCATGGGGGCGGGCGTCTTTCCGCAAAACGCCGGCTACAACCCGACGGGCACCGTCGCGGCGCTCACCTACTGGGCGGCGGATGCGATCAAGACCGATTATCTTCGCAATCCCGGCCCGATGGTGCAGGCATGAGGAAGCGCGCCACCCTCCTCGTCGCGGGCTCGGCCCTGCTCGGCGCGACGGACGCCGGCCGGGCCAACGACTTTGCCGAGATCGCGCGCGGCCGCTACCTGACGCAGGCCGGCAACTGCCAGGGCTGCCACACACCACCAGGCGAGGAACCCTTCGCCGGAAGCCGTGCACTCGAAACGCCCTTCGGCGTGATCTACACGCCCAATATCACCTTCGACATGCAAACGGGCCTCGGGCGCTGGACGAAGGACGATTTCTGGCGGGCCATGCACGAGGGCAAGGCGAAGGACGGTTCCCAGCTCTATCCCGCCTTCCCCTATCCGCATTTCACCAAGATGCCGCGCGAGGACGTGGACGCGATCTACGACTATCTCACGACGCTCGACCCGGTGCGCAAGAAGAAGCCGGAGAACGAACTGCCCTTCCCGCTGAGCTGGCGCTTTACCGTCGCGGGCTGGAACATGACCTTCTTCGAGCCCGGCGTGTTCCAGCCCGATCCGGAGAAGTCGCCGGAGTGGAACCGCGGCGCTTATCTCGTCGAGGGGCCGGGCCACTGTTCTGGCTGCCATACGGAGAAGAACCTGCTCGGGGCAGACAAGAAGAGCAAGCATCTTGCCGGCGGCCGGCTGGAGAACTGGTCCGCGCCGGATATCCGCGGCGGGCGGCACGGCGGACTGGAGACATGGTCGCAGGAGGAGATCGTCGAATTCCTGCGGACAGGGCGCAACGCCCACAGCGCCGCCTTCTCGATCATGTCCGAGGTCATCTCCTATTCGACGCAGCATATGGCCGAGACGGACCTGAAGTCGATCGCCACCTATCTCAAGGACCTTGAAGGCGAGGAACGCGCCAGACCCGAAACACCAGATGATGCGGTCATGAAGGCCGGCGCGGCGATCTATTCCGACAATTGCAGCGCCTGCCATGTTTCCGACGGCAGCGGCGTCCCGCGCTTCTTCCCGCCGCTGGCCGGTTCCAACAAGGTCAACAATCCGGATGCCACGACCGTCATCCGCGTGCTCCTCGAAGGCGCGCGTGCCGTGCCGACGAAGGCGCATCCCTCCCCGCTCACCATGCCCGCGTTCGGCTGGAAGCTCGACGACGATGGACTGGCGGCGGTGGCGACCTATGTCAGATCGAGCTGGGGCAATTCCGGCGGCGCGGTGGAGGCCGACGAGGTCCGCGACCTTCGCGCCGTGCTTGCCGAAGGCCCGCCCTGACTGCACGCCGAACGGAGACGACGATGCCGCAGACCCTTTACGACATCTATTGCGGCCCCGCGCCGGACGCCGCATCGCTGGCGTGGCGCTGGAACCTCGATCCGGTGCTGCTGGCGGCATTGGCCGTGCTCGCCTTCGTCCTTCTTCGCAACGGGAACCGGCGGACTTTTGCGGTGCTCGGGCTCGTGGTCCTCGCCGTCGCCTTCGTCTCGCCGCTCTGCGCGTTGGCTTCGGCGCTGTTTTCCGCGCGGGTGCTGCATCATGTCCTGCTGGTCGCGGTCGCAGCTCCCTTCCTCGCGCTGGCGCTCGGCCGCCCCGCCTGGCTGGCGCGTGCGCCTCAGGCCGCCTTCGCCGCCCATACGCTGCTGTTCTGGCTGTGGCATTCGCCGGCGGCCTATGCTTTCGCGCTTTCCTCCCACGCCGCCTATTGGCTGATGCAGCTTTCCCTGCTCGTCTCGGCAGTCTGGATCTGGGCGGCGGCGCTCAGCCCGCGCACGCCGACGGGCAATGCCTGCGCCCTGCTGTTCGGCACCATGCTCCAGATGGGCATGCTCGCAGCCCTCCTCACCTTCTCCCGCGAACCGCTCTACGACGCGCACCTCGCGACGACCGCGGCCTTCGGCCTGACGCCGCTGGAGGACCAGCAGCTTGCCGGCGTGCTGATGTGGGTGCCGGCGGCCGGGCCTTACCTGCTGGCGGTGCTGTGGCGCATCCGCGCCATCCTTATGGAGCGCAGCCTCGATCGGCTGCCCCCATGATCGCGCTCGTCAAGTTCATGCATATCGCCGTCATTTCTATCTGGGCGGCCGGTGTGGTCAGCCTGCCAGGGCTCTACGTGCAGCGGGCGCATGTAAAGGACAAGGACGCACTGCTGCGCCTGCAGCGTCTCGTACGCTTCGCCTATATCGCCATCATCTCGCCCGCCGCCTTCCTCGCCATCATAACGGGGACCGCACTGGTTTTCCTGCGCCAGACATTCGAGCCGTGGTTCTCGGTGAAACTGGGTTTCGTCGGCGCGCTGGCCATCGTCCATGTCCTGACGGGACTTGTCGTCATCCGTCTCTTTCGCGAGGGGGAAGTCTATCCCGTCTGGCGTTTCGTCACCGCGACCGTACTGAGCGGCGGCATCGTCATTGCAATCTTCTTCGTGGTCCTCGCCAAGCCCGAACTCGACCTCGCCGTCTTCGACGTTCTCGCCGAGCCCGGCGGCCTCAAGCGCCTCTATGGCGAGTTCAATCCTTGGAGGAAACCATGAGGCCGACACCGTGATCGAAGATGAGCTTGCCGCCGTGCCAGCCGGCAATCCCCGTCAGAACGGCGGAAAGACCCGACAGGAGCAATCCCTGTGGCAGAACGTCGAGCAGGTTCGTTACGCGCACGCCCCAGTTCGTGCCCATCACGGCGATGAGGGTCATGGCGGCGATGGCGTGCGCCCAGCTCGCGGCGCGCGCGCGGATGCCGGGAACGAGCAGCAATTCGGCCGTGCCGACGGCGCCCGCCGCCATGCCGAGGAAGAACGCGCCGCCCGAGGACCACAGGCCGACGCGCAGCCAGAACGCATCGCCCGTCCACCAGTAGAGCATGTCCACGCCGAGCGTGGCGAAGACAAAGGCGATGGGGAAATGCACGCTCATGGCATGCAGCGGATGGCCGCTGATCGCCACCAGCGAACTGGCGTCCTTCTCTTCGACCTTCCCGATGACCGGATTGCCCTCATCGCGCGTTTCTTCCATGCCCGTTCTCCCTTCTCCCCGATAAACATGCGGCAAGCCATCGGGTTCCGCGCCATGTTGGCGTTCTGCGCGGCTCTGCCACTTGCCGGCTGCACCGGCGATTTCTCCGCGCTCGACCCTGCCGGCCCCTTCGCCGTCGCTATCGCCGATCTCTGGTGGCTGATGCTGGCGGGTGCTTCCGTGATCTTTCTTGCCGTCCTCGGCCTTTTCCTCCTCATCCTTTTCCGGCCCGGATCGGGACGGCAGGTCCCGCCCTCGCGCTGGATCTGGATCGGCGGCGTCGCCTTTCCACTCGTCACGCTCGTTCTGCTCATCGGTCATGGCCTGATGCGTGGCGAGTACATCCTGACGGCCAGGACAGGCACACCCCTCGAAGTGGAGGCGCACGGCAGCATGTGGCGCTGGGACTTCCGCTACACGGGCAACGCACGCGCCAGCCGCGGGGTGCTTCACATCCCGGCCGGCAGGACAATCGTGGTCACGGCGACCAGCGACGATGTCATCCACAGCTTCTGGGTGCCGCGCCTCGGCGGCAAGATCGACGCGATCCCCGGCCATGCCGCGACGGTGCGCATCCTCGCCGACCGCCCCGGCATCTATGGCGGCGTCTGCTCGGAATATTGCGGTACCGGCCACGAGGGCATGTTCTTTCAGGTTCATGCCCACCCGCCGGAGGAATTCGAGACCGTCCTTGCAGGACTTGAGCGGGAGGCCCCGCGATGACGACCAGACCCCGCACGTCGGCGCTCAGCCTCCATCGCGAACTCACCGCCATCTGGGGCACGCCGCCCGGCTGGGGGCGCCTTCAGGCGGTCAATCACACGGTCATCGGCAAGCGCTTCATGCTGACGGCGCTCGTTTTCTTCGCCATCGGCGGCGTGCTGGCCATGCTGATCCGCACGCAGCTCGCGACAACGCAAAGCGCCTTCCTCGACGCTGCCGCCTATGCGCAGGTCTTCACCATGCACGGCGTTGTGATGATGTTCCTCTTCGCCATCCCCTTCTTCGAGGGGCTGTCCATGTATCTGCTGCCGAAGATGCTGGGAAGCCGCGACCTCGCCTTTCCCCGCATGTCCGCCTACGGCTACTGGTGCTACCTCTTCGGCGGCACCTTTCTCGTCGGCGCGCTTGTCGCCGGCGTCTCGCCGGACGGCGGCTGGTTTATGTATACGCCGCTCTCCTCGTCCACCTATACCCCCGGCATCAACGCCGACGTCTGGCTGCTCGGCATCACCTTTGTGGAGATTTCCGCGCTGTCCGCCGCCGTGGAAATCCTCGTCTCGATCCTCAAGCTGCGCGCGCCCGGCATGTCGCTGACCCGCATGCCGGTTTTCGCCTGGTATATGCTGATCGTCGCCGGGATGATGCTGATCGGCTTTCCGCCGCTCATCCTCGGCTCCATCCTACTGGAGGCCGAGCGCGCCTTCGGCCTGCCCTTCTTCGATCCGAACCGTGGCGGCGACCCGCTATTGTGGCAGCATCTGTTCTGGCTGTTCGGCCATCCGGAGGTCTATATCATCTTCCTGCCAGCCGCCGGCGCGCTATCGACCATCATCCCGACGCTCGCCCGCCGCCCGCTGGAAGGCTACGAGATCGTCGTGGCCGCGGTCATCGCCCTCGCCTTCCTCTCCTTCGGCCTCTGGGTCCACCACATGTACACGGTCGGCATTCCCCATGTCGCCCTTTCCTTCTTCTCGGCCGCCAGCGGGCTGGCCGCTGTGCCCACGGGCGTGCAGATTTTCGCCTGGCTCGCCACGCTCGCCCATGGCCGGCCGCGCCTGTCGGTGCCCATGTTGCATGTCTTCGGCTTTTTCTTCGTCTTCGTGCTCGGCGGGCTGACCGGCGTGATGCTTGCCATGGTGCCCTTCGACTGGCAGGCGCACGACACCCATTTCGTCGTCGCCCATCTCCACTACGTGCTGGTGGGCGGCTTCTTCTTCCCCATGATGGCGGCGGCCTATTACTGGCTACCCCATATCTTCGGGCGGCAGTCCGTGCAGCATCTCTCGCACGCCGCCTTCTGGACGGTCTTCATCGGCTTCAACCTGACCTTCTTTTCCATGCATCTCACCGGCCTGCGCGGCATGCCCCGACGCATCTCCACCTATCCGCCGGAGGCCGGCTGGGAAGTGCTGAATTTCGTCTCCTCGATGGGCGGCTTCATCATGACGACGGGCTTTGCGCTGGTCGCGCTCGACCTCCTTCTGCTCGCCGTCTTCGGCAAGCCTTTCCGCCGCAATCCCTGGGGCGCCGGCACGCTGGAATGGGCAATGCCCACCCCGCCACCCGCCTATGCCTTCGCGTCGCTTCCCGAAATCGCCGAGCGGGCCGACCGGCTGGACCCCGACGCGCTGGGCCCGGCGCTGGCAGCGGGCAAAGGCTATCTCGGCGCCGCCCGCAACGGCTGGATGGAGGTGCTCGGCGTCGACATGGTGACGGGAAGGCCGCAACAGGTGATCGTCCTGCCGAAGAGAACCATCCTTCCCCTGCTGACGGCGGTCGCGACGGGCAGCTTCTTCGGGCTTCTCCTCCTGAAGCTCTATTGGCTCGCCCCCGTCGCACTCCTGGCCATAGTCGCGCTGTTCATCCTGTGGACCCGCGATTGCGGCCTGACGTCCGATCTCGCAGAGCTTCCGATCGGCCACGGCCAGGATTTGCCGCATCACTACCAGTCCGAAAAGCCGCCCTCCTACTGGGCGATGGTCTTTACGCTCGCCGCCGACGCCACGCTCTATGCATCGCTGATCTTCGGTGTGTTCTTCCTCTGGCTATCCGCGCCGAACTGGCCGCCCGGCCTCGGCATCCCGTTCGACGTCTTCACCTGCCTGGCAGGCATGGCGGCGTTGGTCGTCGCTGCAGCTTTCGGCCAGGCTCGCCTTTCCGACACGGGCCGGACGGCGAGGAACCTCTGCATCGCCGCATTGGCCTATAGCGCCGCGTTGACCATCCTTGTGGTCTTTCTCGTCGATATCCATGGCGAGGCGACACGGCATGCGGCTGCGGCGAGCATCTTCGCCATAAAAAGCTACGCCGTCCTTCATGTTTCCGTCGGTTTGATTTTATCACTGTTCTGCTTCTGGCGCGTCAAATGCGGCTATGTCTCCGCCCGCCGGAACCTCGACCTGCGTCTAGCCCGGCTCTGGCACGGCTTCACCTTGATCACGGGTCTGATCGCCATGGCATTCCCGTTCATTCTCAAACTTCTAACCGATGGAGCGGGAACATGAGCGCAAACCCCTTGCTCGGTCTCTTCGCAACCTGGGTCGGCTGGGCCGCCGGCTTCCTATTGCTTTATGCCGTTCAAGCAACCGGTTGCAGAATGGGCTGGAACGAACAGATGATCGGCTCGATCTCCACGCTTCGCCTGGTGCTGATCGCGACAACCGCGGCCATCGTCCTCGTTCTCATCGGGCTGTCGTGGAGGACAAGCCGAAACGCGGGGGTTCTGTCTCTGGCAAGGATCGGCGCCTTGGCGAACGGCGCGGCGATCCTTGCGACGCTGTGTTTTACCGGCGCGCTGTGGCTGAGCATGTGCGCATAACCCGAAGGAGAATGGAATGTCGGGAACCGAACGACAACGCGAGATCTACCGACGATGGGCGCCGGTCTACGATCCCATTTACGCCAGGATATTGCGGCGAGCGCACAGGCATTTGGCACAGGTTGCAGGCCGGCATGGCGGCGATGTCCTCGAGATCGGTGTGGGAACGGGCCTGGGTCTGCCATACTATCCGTCGGCATGCCGGGTCATCGGTATAGATGTCTCCCGGGAGATGCTCGAAAGGGCAAAGGCAAGGACCGCGCGTCACTGCCTGCGAAATGTCGCCAGTCTTCAAATCATGGATGCGCATCACCTCGAATTCCCGGCGGACACGTTCGACGTCGTTACCCTCCCCTTCGTCCTGACCCTCATCGAAGCACCCGACGTCGTTTTGCGCGAATGTGCACGGGTTGTCCGGCCAGAAGGACTTATCCTCATTGCCAGCCGCATCAGCCGCGGCGGTCCGCTACAGACACGGGTCGAGAGGACGTTTGAGCCGCTTGCAAGGCGCTGTGGCCTCAGTGCGGCGTTTCACCTGTCGCGCATCGAAAGTTGGTGCGAAGCCGAACGGCTAGCTCACGTGGACCAGGTTGAAAACCTTGATCTGGCCGGCTTTTTCAAGCTCGTCGCTCTGCGGCCCTTTGGCAATGCTGCACTTCGATCCTAGAGTATGTCCGGTTCAGACTGAACCGGACATACTCTAGTTTCTTTTGTTTTCGTTTGTCTTGTCGGGAAAACCGGTTCCCACTTTTCCCTGACAAACTCTAGCGGTTCTGCCAGACGTCCTCGAGCTTGCCTATGACTTCAAAGATCGGGGCCCAGGAAATCGAGGACAGCAGACTTGTCGTGCACCGCATCGCCCGGCTGGAGGAAGAGCCGCACTGCTTGAACCTTTGTCATGGCGACACGAATGACGGAAGTCACGATGGCGGTGAGCACCGTTGCTCAACGTTTCTCTCTAACCTTCAGGCCGGTTGCGGCAATATCGGCGGCAGCATCGGGACCACCGCGCAGGAGCCGGCGACACCCGCCACGATGAGAAGACTGTTGACCAGCTGCGCACGGAAGGGCTGGTCGTCTGCCAGAATGGCGGTGATATTGCCCAGCGTCAGATCCAGCTCCCAGAACATGGAAATGACGGCCCGATCCGATTGGAAGGAAAGCATGATCATCCACGCAATCGGCGCAACGAAGACGAGCAGCAGCGGCGCTAGAACGGCGTCGAGGCCATATCTGTCACGTCCTTGCGTCGGCGGAGCTTCGCATCGGCCACGGTTCGGGCCTTGATGGCAGGGCGACCTGCGGTCATGCTTCCACCTCACGCTTAGCAGAAAATAGGCGAGCGCTGCGAAGGCGCCTGGCAAAGCCATCAGGACGACCTGCGCCCAAGAATAGCCTCCGACCCCGGTGATCAGCACAAGAAAAGGAAGTGCGGCGGTCTTCGCAAAGAAGCCGGACCGCCGACCGAAATTCGATGCCATGTCCTCAGATACCCCTGCCGTTCACACGGGCGATCCCGTCGTCAAACGCTGCGGGCAGCGGCCCTTCCGCGGCAGGCACATGGTACCTTCCTGACATTTCCGTCTCCTCCCGAACTCCTCTTGCATCCGATCCTTGCGTTATCGCGTCATAAACTGAAATGCTTTTTTTCTGAAAATCCATGCGAAAAACACATGGCAAAAAGGCAGGGCGCCGCGGCGGGAACTGCAGCCGCGCGGGTCCGCTCCTTACTTCGCCATGGCTTCAGGGATTGCGGAATATTCCGGCGCAAAGGATCGGGCGAACGTCGATCGCGACGAGCTTAAGAGACAATAATCGCCCACTCCGTCAGCATTTCCTCGGCCAGGCGCAGGCGGGTGGATGCCCGCTGCCATGGCAACATGCCGTAGGATGATGTTATCGGCTTAAGCAGATTGGGCACCTGCCGACTGGCCTACTACCCGCTACAGGCATGGCACTGGCACCGACGCCACGTATTCAACTTGCTGAGCCCAGGCGCGTACCGCTACTCGAGGGGGAGCGCCAACGCTCCATGGTCGTCATTTCGAGCGGCGACGACCTGCAGGCTGCCGCCGTTTGCCGGCAATGCCGCGGCGGGATGACCAGTATGATCGAAGAGGCAGGTCAGCCGGACCAGCCCATAGGTGAAATCCAGCGCCTTTCCACCGACGTCCAGCTTTGCAGCAGATTTTGATGCTTTGGCCATTGCCGTCGTGGGACTTGCAATTACCACGCCCTCTTCAAGGATCAAATCGACCATCTCCCGCATCTGCTGACGGTCGCGGCAGGCGGCAAGGTATGCCGACATGCTGATCGATTCCGCATGATCGATGGCACCCCGTCCCTCCTGCGGCAATTCGGCACCGGGGACGACAAAACCGCGGTAGAAGGCAGCCGTCTCCACGCAAAAGATCGTGCTGTGAACGCCCCTCACCTGGTCGAGCGCAGGGAGGTGGGCTTCGGACAGCGTGATGCCGGCGCGTTCCAACGCTTTCAGCGTTTCGGCGAACATTTCCTGTACGTCGCCCGCGCACTCCGCAATCCAGTCAGGATCGAAGACGACATGCCGTGCGGCGGAGCCGGGCGACAGGTCGGGTGCAATCGCGTTCACGACCAGCGAGAGATCCTCGCGCGTGCGGGCCATCGGACCGACATGATCCAGCGACGGCACGAGCGGCCAGACACCGGCCAGCGACCATCGGCCGAAACTCGGTTTCAAACCCGCGACGCCACACAGGGCGGCAGGGATGCGGATCGATCCACCGGTATCGGTGCCGATTGCCGCATGGCAAAGCCCGGCCGCCAGTGCCGCGGCGGAACCGCCCGACGAGCCGCCGACGGAGAGACCAGGATCGGCCGGGTGCACCACCTCGGCGGTCCGCACCCCGAAGGCGCCGGGGTCGCTGATCGTGGTGCCGACGATCGTCGCGCCAAGCACGCGCAGCCGTGCGGTGATCCAGCTATCCTCCGATGCTTTCCGGTTCCGCAGGAAGCGCATACCGGCGCTTGCATGCGCCGGCACCGTGTCGATGTTTTCCTTCACCGCCACGCAGAGCCCTGCAAGCGGCCCCACGTCGCGGCCTGCCGCCCTTGTAGCGTCGGCCGCGCGTGCCTCGGCGAGCGCCGTTGTCTCCAGTATCTCGCGATACGCGTTGATCCGGGGATTCTCCCGGGCGATGCCCGCCAGCATCGCCCGGGCGATCTCCTCGGCACTTGCCGCGCCAGAGAGGAAGGCGGCTCTTGCCGCCTTCGCCGAGGTGAGAATGTCGCTCAATTCAGGGTGCATCCGGGTACATCCGGGTCGATCTGGCCAAAATTCTCGACGGTTTCCCAATGGCCGTCAGGCGTGCCGCGGGCAAGGATGGAATTTGCGCGCAGGCAGTTGTTGGCGGCGAAGTTCACCTTACCCTGCGGGGCATCGAACTCCACTTCGCGCAGCGCCTTGATCACGGCATCGCTGTCTGTCGATCCCGCCTTCTCCACAGCGGCGGCATAGAGGTGGACGCCGTCATAGGCCGCCTCGCCGATGGCGTTGATCGGCTTGTCGGCACCGTGTTTCTTGGCGAAGGCCTCAGTGAAGATCTTGTTGCGCGGCGTGTCGAGTTTCATGAAATACGCTTGGTTGGAAAGCGCGCCAGCCGTCAACTCGGGATGGGCGAAGGAGAACAACTCGTCGAGCGCATTGGAAAAGAGCTGCTGCTTGAAGCCGAAGGACTGGTACTGCTTCAGGGCGGTGATGACATCCGCACCCGCCACCATCATCCAGATGAAATCGGGGTTGGCCGCCCGCGCACGGTCGAAGATCGGCGCGAAGTCCTGCGTGCCGAACGGTGCGAATTCGGCGCCGAGCAGCTTGCCGCCGAGCTTTTCGATCTCCGTCTTGATGACCTCGGCCGAATTGCGCGGCCAGATGTAATCGGAGCCGATGACAAAGACCGTCTTGCCGGTATTCTTTGTCAGCCAGCCGAGCGACGGCGCGATCTGCTGGTTCGGCACCTGGCCCGTCGAGAAGAAGCTCCTGTCGCAGACGCCGCCCTCGTAATAGGTCGAGTACATCAGGATATGGTTCGCCGGGCTGGTGACCGAGCGGGCGGCGACATGCTCCAGCGAGGCGATCATGCCCATGGTCGCGGCGACCTCGTCCTCGAACACCAGCTTGCGCGCCTTTTCGATCGCGCCGCGGGTGGTGGTCTGGTCGTCCTCGACGACATATTCGATCTTGCGGCCGCCAATGCCGTTGGCCGCGTTCAATTCCTCCACCGCGAGCTCGAAGCAGTGGAGCTGCGTTTCACCGAGAATGGTTTCAAGGCCGGTGAGACCCGACAGGAAGCCGAGCTTGATCGTGTCGGCAGCGCGCAGGATGGACGGTGCGCCAAGCGTCGAGGCGGCGGCGATGCCGGCAAGGCCCTGGAGCGCGCGGCGGCGGGTGATGAGTGTCATTATAGTTCCCCTTTTTGTTCGCCTTGATACAATTCCGGCCATCCGGGCGTCTTCAGATGGCCAGATATCGGTGAAGTGTCTCCTCTTCGAGCGTCTGCGGTGCGCTTTCGTGCGCGATGCGCCCCCTTTCCATGAACAGCACACGGTCGGCCGCCGAGAGGCCGAGATCGAGGTTCTGTTCCACCAGAAGCACGCCCAGCCCCTTTTCGGCTGCGAGCTTGCGCAGGATATCGCCGATCATCTGAACGATGTTCGGCTGAATACCCTCGGACGGCTCGTCCAGAAGCAGGAAATCCGGCGCGGCGGCGAGTGCCCGGCCAAGCGCCAACTGCTGCTGCTGCCCGCCCGAAAGTGTGCCGCCCAACTGGTTGCGGCGCTCGGCAAGGATCGGGAACATCTCGAAGATCTCGGCGGGCACCGTCGCGCTGCGGTCCCGGCGGGCACGCGTGCCCATCGTCAGGTTGTCGATCACCGAGAGCTTGTGGAAGATGCCGCGACCCTGCGGCACATAGGCAAGGCCGGACCGCGCGATCTTTTCCGGCGGCAGGCCTGCAACGGCGCTGCCGCTCAGCGCAACCTGTCCCGCCCAGGGCCGGTTGAGGCCGATCAGGGCTTTCATCAGGGTCGTCTTGCCGACGCCGTTGCGGCCGAGGATCGATACGACCTCGCCCTTTCGGACTGAGAGGGTGACGCCTTGTAGAACCTCGGTGCTGCCGTAGCCTGCGCGCAGATCGTTCACATCCAGCATTACGCACGCCCCAGATAGATATCGCGCACCATCGGGTCGCGCTCGATCGTCGCAAAATCGCCTTCTGCGACAAGCCGGCCCTGGTGCATCACCACGGTCCTGGCGGAAAGCGCCCGCACGAAATGCATGTCGTGGTCGATCACCACGACAGTGCATGTGCCGCGAAGCGACAGGAGAAGGTCGGCCACCGCTTGGGTCTCCTCGGGCGATAGACCGGCCGTCGGCTCGTCGAGGAGCAGCAGTCGCGGTTTGCGAATCAACCCCATGGCGATTTCCAGCCATTGCTTCTTGCCGTGGGCCAGCACAGCGGCGCGGGTATCGCGCTCGGTGGCAAGCCCGGTGCGTGCCATCACTCCCTCCGTGTCGCCACCACCTGCCACGGCCAGGTTTTCGGCGACCGTCAACGAACCGAAGACCGAGGGAACCTGGAACTTGCGGGCGATGCCGGCGCGGGCGATCGCATGCCGCGAGAGCCTATCGATTGGCTTGCCATCGAACACGATACGCCCGGAACTCGGCGCGATCGCACCGCAGATCATGTTGAGCAGGGTGGATTTGCCGGCCCCGTTTGGCCCGATCACGCAGGAGACCTCCCCTGCGCTAAAGGTTACGCTGACACCCTCCACCGCGACCAGCCCGCCGAAGTGGCGGCCGAGACCTTCCGTGCGCAACTCTCCGCCGACCATCATGCAGCCCTCCCATCCTTTATTGTCTTCCAGCGCGCCCAGAGTTTCTGCGTGGCAGCGGGCAAGCCATCGGGGAAGAAGAACACCATGGCGAGGAAGAACGCGCCGATGAACAGCGGCCAGGCCGAAGCGCTGAGCGTGGAGACCTCCTGCTGCAGCCGCCACACGATCATCGTACCCACGACCGCGCCGATGAGTGAACCGCGACCGCCGACCGCGACCCACATGATGACCTCGGTCGAGAGAAGGAGAGCGATCATGTCGGGTGCGACGAAGCCGGTTCCCGTGACATAGAGCGCGCCAGCAAGCCCCGCGATCAGCCCGGACAGAACGAAGACCGCGAGCAGGTGAAGCGACGTATTGTAGCCAAGCGTCTGGGCCTTTCGTTCATCATCCTCGATTGCTTTTAGAACGAGCCCCCTCTGGCCGCGCAGCTCCGCCCAAAGGGTAAGCACAATACCGAACAGCAGGGCAACCACGAGGTAATAGAAGACCTTGCCGGTAATCGGCACGCCGAGGGTGAGCGGCGGAACGCCGATCAGACCCGCATCGCCGCCGGTGATGGAGGACCAGCCGATGGCGATCTGCTGTGCGATCAGGGTCAAGGCCAGCGTGACGATGGTGAAATAGGCGCCGCGCACGCCGCCGAAGATGACGAAATAGCCGACGGCGAGCGCGACCACGCCGGCAAGGCCGACGCCGAAGGCAAGCCCAGCAAGACTGCCCCAGGCCGTGCCTGGCGCCATGTGGATCGTCATTATCGCCATTCCATACGCGCCTGCACCGAAGAAGGTGGCGTGGCCGAAGGAGAGGACGCCGGTGCGCCCCCAGAACAAGTCGAGCGAAACGGCGAAGAGCGCGAAAAGCAGGATGTCGCGAAGGCCGGAGACGCCGGAAAACGAACCGAATGCCGGATAGGTCGTCAGCGCCGCCATGATGGCAAGGGTGATGAAAAGCCAGGACTTGTCTCGTTGCGTCATGCCGGCACCAGCCCCTGCGGACGGAACCGCACGATGACGACCGCAAGGATCAGCACACTGGCCTGCGCCACGGTGATCGGTACGGTAGTGGAGAGCAGCGACTCCAGCCCTCCCACGAAGGCCGACCCGGCGACGACACCGGGGATGGAGCCTGCACCGCCGACGAGAACGACGAAGAAGGATCGCGCGAGATAATTGACGCCCATCAGAGCCGTCACCGCGACGAGCGGAGCGATAAGAACGCCAGCGAGGGCCGCAAGCGCCGCTCCGCTGGCAAAGGCCCGGCGATAGACCCGTTCGGCATTCACGCCCAGCGCCCGCGCCATGCCCGCATTCTGGATCACCGCTCGGACATCGAGGCCGAAGGGCGTCTTTCGAAAGGCCAGCACGCAAACCGCCATGACCGCAAAGGCAAAAACGATCAGGAAGAGCCGGTAGGCCGGATACGGGGTGCCAAGCACGTGCAGCGAAGCCTCGAACGGTGCGGTCACCGGCCGGGGCGCGGCGCCATAGGTCAGGATGATCGCCTGCTGCAGGATGAGGCTCAGCCCCCAGGTGGCGAGAATGGTGGAGATGGGCCTGTCGTAGAGGCGCCGGATCACCGTAACCTCGAGAACCGTGCCGAGAAGATAGCCGACTACCGGCGCCACGATGAGCGCCAGCCAGAACGAGCCGCCGGCCGCCTGTACCGTGAACAGCGTATAGGCCCCGATGGTCACGAACTCGCCGTGGCTGAGGTTGATGATGCCCATCAGGCCGTAGATGATCGCAAGCCCCAGGGCGACGAGCATCAGGATGCTCATCAGCGTCAGCGCATTGAGGGAAAGGGAGACGATATCCGGCATCACTGTCCTCCCATGAAGCGGCTGGCCGCCTCGGCGGCATCGAGCACGAAGCCGTCTGCGCCGCGCGGGCCGACGATCTGCAGGCCGATTGGCAGTCCTTCGGCCATTCCGCAGGAAAGGGTGCAGGCCGGCTGCTGCGACAGGTTGATCGGGTAGCTGAAACCCGCCCATTCGGTCCACCGCGACAGGCCGGAGCCCTCCGGCACCTCCCGCCCGGCCGCGAAAGGCAGGCACGCGGTCGTCGGGGACAGAAGGAGATCGTAGTCACCAAGCAGACGATCCATCGCCACACCGAAACGGGCCCGGGCCTGCTGGGCGGAAATATAGTCGAGCAGACTGAAGCGGCGTCCCTCCGCCGCAGCCTCGATGAAACCGGGATCGAGGCCCTTGTGCATATCGGCCGGGATTTGGGCGAGACGGCTTGCGGCCCCCGTCATCCAGTGCGCGTGGAACATGTCGAGCAGGCCGTCGCCTGGCAGTCGAACAGGCTCGACGATTGCGCCTGCCCCTTCGATCTGCCGGATCGAATCCAGGACAACCCGTTCGATGGCGGGATCGAGCGATCCCGTCGGCGGCGTCATCCAGAGAGCGATTTTTCGCCCCTTCCAGTCGAAGGGTCGAGCATCGAGCGAGGGCATGTCGCCCCAGGGCTGGCTCCAGTCTCGCAGGCTTCGTCCCCCCATGACGGAAAGCATCGCCCGCGCATCGGCTGGACTGCGAGTCATCGGACCGATATGGGCGACCGTTCCGAAGACGCTCGGCGGATCGGCCGGGACGCGGCCGAAGGTCGGCTTCAGGCCGAAGGTTCCGGTGAAGGCCGCCGGCACCCGGATCGATCCGCCGCCATCGGTGCCGAGATGGAGAACGCCAGCGCCCGTCGCAGAAGCGACGGCCGCGCCACCGGAGGAGCCGCCCGGCGTCCGCTCCGGATTCCATGGATTGCGCGTGATCCCAAAGGCGGGACCGTCGGTCACGGCCTTCCAGCCGAATTCCGGCGTCGTGGTCTGGCCGATGAAGACGGCCCCGGCCGCACGCATGCCCGCTACGGAGGGCGCGTCGCGGGTCATCGGCGCGGCATCGGTTGCCCGGCTTCCATATCGCACCGCCCACCCCTCGACATGCACGATGTCCTTGAGAGTGGCGGGCACGCCATCGATGGCCGAAAGCGCCGCGCCTGCCCGCCAACGGGCTTCGGCCAGGCGGGCAGCCTCCAGCGCGCCCACATGATCGATGAGGGTGAAAGCATTGAAACGCTGCTGGACGTCCTCGGCCCGGGCAAGGGCCGCGCGGGTGACCTCCACCGGTGAAAGCGCACCGGACCCGAAGGCCGCGGTCAAGGTGGCGACATCCATGCGGCAAAGGTCAGGCGCATCAGAGATGGGCGAAATGGACTGGCGGCTGTTCAACGGCGTCTTTCCTCCTGAAAACCAGTGAAGACAGCATGACCGAAACAGTGCATTCTATAAAATACAAAATATGATGCTGATTGATGCATGGAATAGATGAATGAACCTGACCCTACGCCAGCTTCGCTATCTCGCGCTTGTCGCGGAGACGGGATCCATATCGGCTGCGGCGCGCGCCTGCCGCATCGCGCAATCGTCCATTCTGGCGGCGATGGGCCAGGCGGAAGGCGAGATGGGCTCGCGGCTCTTCGACCGGCGCCCATCCAAGGGCGTCACGCTCACACCGGCTGGCGAGCGTTTCATCGCGTCAGCCCGGCGCCTGCTCGCCGCCGAAGCAGAATTTGAGCGCACGATGGACAAGTTCACATCCGGGATGCCGCCGGTCCTGAAGATCGGCTGTTTCGAGCCCTTCGGCGCCCTGTTCATGCCGGAGCTCCTGCATCGGTTCGTCACGGGGTACGACACGGAAATCCAACTTTTCGAGGGCGAGCAGCCGCAGCTCCTAGACTGGCTTGAAACGAACATGGTCGATGCGATCGTGGCCTACGACATCGGCCCCGGCCTTCCCTCGGATGCCGTAACCCTCGCCCATGTGCCGGCGCATGCCCTGCTTCATGTCGACGATCCCCTCGCCCAGAAGGAATGCCTCAACCTTGCAGAACTGGTGACGCGTCCCCTGGTGCTGCTCGACCTGCCGCAGACCTCCGGATATCTCGTGACGCTTTTCGATCTCGCAGGCCAGAGACCGCAGATCTCGTTTCGCACGCGCGGCTACGACACCGTTCGCGCGGCCGTGGCCTCGGGATTTGGCATGTCGATCCTCAACATGCGCCCCATCGGGCTTGGAAGCCCCGATAGCGACCGGCTCGTACGCCGGCCCCTGATCGAAATCCTGCCGACGCCACGCCTGGTGATCGCGGATCGATACGGAGGCGCAAAGCCGGTCTTCCTCCGCCGCTTTACCGAGCTGGCCCGTAATTTCTTTGCGGAAATCGGCCCCGAACGCTACGCCGTCGCTCTGCCTGAACGATATCCCAGCCTCGTGGCGAGTTGATTTGTCTTGAAGGAGGCTTGTGCTGAAGCGATGGATGTCTCGAAGTCCTTTGCCGGTCTGCGGCATCGACCCGGCCATGCAAAAGTCCGTTCGACGACCCCCAGACAGCGGCGCAAACCTGATAGAGATTTAAGCCTGACCGTCGGATTGCTTGGCCGCTGGAAATTACATACGGGTACCAATCGATCAGGCATGGAAGCGAGCGATGAACCAAGACGAGCGAGCGCCGAAACGAAAACAGCTAAGCGGACCGACACAGCGTGACGTTGCGAAGCTCGCAAACGTATCCCAGGCCGCTGTGTCGCGAGTAATGGCCAACAACGGCTATGTCGCGTACGATGTTAGGCGCCGCATCGAACAGGCCGCGGATCAGCTAGGCTACCGGCCTGATCAACTCGCCAGGGGGCTTATCACGGGCCAATCCAACATAATAGCGGTTGTCATGGCCGACTTTGCAAACCCGTTTTACCCCACCGTTCTCGACGCACTCACCGCCGCTATCCAAGATCAGGGGCGTCAGATTTTGCTGTTCAATGCCGGCCATGATCAGACGGTTGATGACCTTATCCCTTCCGTCTTGCAATACAAGGTTGCGGGCATTGTGGTGACCACCGCGGTCCTTTCGTCGAACGCGGCGGAGATGTGCCTGGCGAGTGGCGTGCCTGTCGTCTTGATGAATCGATATTCTAGCACTGGAACCACGAACATCGTCAGTTGTGACAATCATGTCGGTGGGAAGCAAGCCGCGGAAACGCTGATCGCTGCGGGGTGCAAAAATCTCGCCTATATCGGTGGGCGGCAAGATTCCTCGACGAATGCCGATCGACGGCGGGGTTTTTTGGAGGTGGCTAACGTTTCTTGTCTGAACGATATCCCTGTCCTGGAGCGAGCATTTCACTACAATTGGGGAGCTCAGGCCGTCCATCAGCTAATGGCATCTCGTCCCGATATTGACGGTATTTTCTGTGGAGACGATGCCGTCGCGTTTGGAGTGCTCGACCAGCTTCGTTTTACTCTTGGAAAACGTGTTCCAGAAGATGTCTCAGTTGTTGGTTTCGATGATGTGCCTAGCGCGGCCTGGTCAGCCTACAATCTCACGACTATTCGCCAACCCTTGCATCTTTTGGTGCAAAAAACGATCGCACTCATGGATTCAGAGTCTAAGGCCGATCCAGCCGTTCATTTCATTCCCGGTGAACTCATTCTGCGCGGTACGGTTAGATCTCGTTAGTTACCCACATACAGCCGGGTGGAGGAACGACTAGGGGTCAAAAATTGACCCGGTCGCCCCCCTTCAGCGCGAGCATCTCGCGCGCTTCCATCGGGGTGGCTACCTCAAGTCCCAGACCTTCGATGATCTGCCGCGCGGAACACACCTGCTGCGCATTGGTTTCGGCCAGGCGGCCCCGTCCAGCCCAGAGGTTGTCTTCCAAACCAACGCGGACGTTCCCACCCATCGCAGCCGCCATCGCGGCGATGTTCAACTGGTTGCGCCCCGCGCCCAGCACCGACCACCGATAATTCTCGCCGAACAGCCGGTCTGCAGTGCGTTTCATATGCATTACGTCGTCAGGATGCGGGCCGATTCCGCCCATCAGCCCGAAAACCGTCTGAATGAACAAAGGCCCCGCCACCAGATCCCGGTCGAAGAAATATTTAAGATTATAGAGATGAGAGGTATCATAGCACTCGAACTCGAATTTCGTACCACCCGCGCCGAGCGTCGTCATCATATGTTCCACATCGCCGAACGTATTGCGGAAGACGATGTCCTTGTTGCCGAGATAATCCCGCTCCCACTGATGCTTCAGCGCCGCTTCATAGCGATTTAACATCGGAAACAGTCCGAAGTTCATGGTACCCATATTCAGGGAGGCAAGCTCGGGCTGATAGTGCTGCGCAGGCCGCATGCGTTCGGCGACCGACATGGTGGGAGCGCCACCGGTGGTGATGTTCAACACCGCCTTTGTCTGTTGCTTGATAACGCTGAGGATCGGTGCGAACGCCTCCGGCGATTGATCGGGGCGGCCATCCTCTCCATTGCGGGCATGGAGATGGATGACCGCAGCACCGGCCTCAGCAGCGCCAAGCGCAGCATCGACGATCTCCTGCGCCGAAACTGGCAGATACGGCGACATGGATGGGGTGTGGATCGCGCCGGTTACGGCGCAAGTAATGACGACTTTTCCCTTGAGGTCCATTCTTCTGTCCTTTGTTGGCATACGGGACGCCTTGCTCCCTCGGTTCTTGGAAAAAGAGGCGGTGCCGGGAGGATGCAAGGCGCCGTCGGCCCACAATCGCCAGTTGGGGGTCAATGTATTATATGTGATCACACATAATGTTTTATCGCAAGGGGCTTGCGGTGTGATGGTCGCTTTTTTATGATGATCCAAATTTTCGGAGTGTTGGATGAGCCCGCAGTCTGCCTGACGCTTCACGCATGCAACCACCGATCTTTTCGAGGTCTGACAGGGTGAAGCCGATAGGGCTAGCACCATGCAATCAGTCTTCCCTGTAACCGGGTCATTCAAATGACCCTAGCGCTGAAGTCCAGTGAGGTTTTCGAATGAACGACGCGGGTCCGAAGTTATTTCAGCGGGTCGCCCATGAAACAATGAGTGGCCAGGTCTACGAGGAAATCCGTCGCGTCATTATGGGAGGACTTCTGGAGCCTGGATCGGTCGTCAGCATCCGCGGTCTGGCCGATCAGCTCGGAACAAGCATGATGCCTGTCCGTGATGCATTGCGTCGATTGCTGTCGGAGCGAATCCTTGAGATGGATGGACCGCGGCGGTTCCGGCTGAAGGCGCTGTCAAAGAGCGAATTTAAGGAAATTCTATCGCTCCGCGAAAGTCTGGAAGGGGCTCTGGTGGAGCAGGCCGTCGCGAAGATCAGTGCTGCCGACATAGAGAAACTCTCCGAACTTCAGGACGGCATGGAGCACAGCGTTGAAAGCATGGAGAGCTTCCTGAAACTCAATCAGGAGTTTCATTTCATTATATACGCCGCTGCGAACAGACCGGTAACACTTAATCTGATCGAGTCTCTCTGGCTTCAGGTGGGGCCCATGCTCAATTACTACATCGTGCGCAATGGGGGACAAATCGCGGTGCATCACCATCGCACGCTCATCGATGCGCTCCAGCGGCGTGACGCGTTTGATGCGCGTGCCGCGATTCTGGCCGACCTGCGCGATGCGGCAAAGGTGATCCTCGATGAGGCGGATGTCTGGTAGGACGGCAACGCCGTCTATCGTGTCAGGACCATTCAGATTGTCTCAGGGGCCAGCGCCCCGATTTAAACGAACCACGTTGCGGCCCGGTTCCAGGTCAACTTGACGTTTTCCCCCACGCTGCGTCGCTCGTGAGACGGGCCGACCGAAACGATCAATCCGATCTCGCTCTCGACGACATGCTTCGTCGTCTGGCCAAGGTAAATCGCGTCGCGAACCTGTCCCGTTGGACCGTGCCCATCGGGCGAACAAAGCCTCAGGTTCTCCGGGCGGATGATCATCGTGCAATGGACATCCTGATCCGGCCCGGGGGGAGGTCCGCAGGGAACCTCGAGGCCTTTCGCAAGCCGCATCGTCCAATCGCCACCCAGGTTCCGCACGGTGCCGGACAGGACGTTCGCCGTGCCGAGGAACCCGGCGACAAAGCTGTTGGCCGGCTTGAGATACACCTCCTCCGGGGTGCCAATCTGGCGTATTTCGCCCTGATCCAGAACCATCACTCGATCTGACATCGACAATGCCTCCTCCTGATCATGGGTCACCAGCACGGTGGTTATGCCAAGATTCCGCTGGAGATCGCGCAATTCAACTTGAACCTCTTCCCGCAGCTTGCGGTCGAGTGCTCCCAGCGGCTCGTCCAGCAGCAGGATATCCGGCTCGAAGACAAAGCCACGTGCGAGCGCGACGCGTTGTTGCTGGCCGCCCGACAATTGTGATGGCTTGCGATCCGAGAGATGCTCCAGACGCACGCTTTGCAGCGCCTTCGTCACGGCAGCCTGGATCTGGAGCGTCGCGTAATTCCTCACCTTGAGCGGGAAGGCTATATTCTGAAAAACCGTCATATGCGGAAAGAGCGCGTAACTCTGGAACACGAGCCCTACATTGCGCTCCCGACTGGGCAGGTGCGTCACATCTCGGGACCCGAAACTAATGATACCCTCACTGGGGGTCGTAAGGCCGGCGATCAATCCCAGAAGTGTGCTCTTCCCGGATCCGCTTGGCCCAAGGATCGTTACAAGCTCTCCCTGGGCGACTTTCAAGTCTACGTTGCGAACAGCGCAGAAGGTACCATAGAACTTCGAAATTCCGGATAGTGAGATCTCACTCAACGCGCGTTCCCCTTCGAACTACTTGCAGCGTTTTCTTACTGCCGGCCTCTGCGCGGCGGAGACGTCGGCCGATGGCGTTGCAGTTTCACACCTCTTGTTTTATGTGATCACATATGCCACACATCCGTGTCAACGACCGCCATAAACACGTTGACGAGAAAGGCCTGCGAGACGTCTTTCACACTCGCTATCATCAGAGTGGATTGGAGAAAGGTCTGCTGCACCGTCCCATTGTTCATGGTGACGATGGAAACGAGCGCAACGACGGTCAGGAGCGTTATTGCGAGACCGAATGTCACGTAGCTCTCTTGATGGGAGAGCTCCGAAGCGGCGCGTGCTTCAATTACGAGGCCTCGATTAAGCAATGCCTCGCTGCGACGCGAGGCATTGACCGCTGCGAGAGCATACCAAAGCACAACCAGTAGGGCAGACACGCAGATTCCAGCGAACACCCAGCAAAACCACAGGAGGCCAGGGTCCACAGCCTGCCGGAGGCATACGGCATTCACAGACAAGACCGCTATTGCCGTTGCAAGCGCAAACAGCGTCGATCCGATCGCCAGCTTATAACTCGGCTGCGGTGGCGAAAGCGCTGATACTGCTGCAGGAGATGGGGCTAGCGCCATGGCGTTATTTAACCTCCCAGAACGGGATGTCATCGGGGTTCCCGCCGAACATTGGAACCAGATAGGCCTTGGTAAGTTCAGCGAGCGATCCGTCGGCCTCAAGATCGGCGATGATCTCGTTGACCACCTGTATGTTTACCGAACCCTTCGGCATGACGATCCCGTTGGGTTGCTCTGCTTTGAATTGGGCTTGGACAGCGATGCGGCCGCCGGTTGTTTTCGCAGCAGCCAAAAGAAGGACCGTATCGGTAATCACGACGTCGACCTGACCGGCCGCCAGTGAGGTGAAGGCTTCCGGATTGCTCTGGAAAATGGCAGGTGGATTGTCCGCCTTGAGGGTGTTTATCACCCAGTCGGCCCCGGTGCTTCCTTGAATGACCCCTATCCGCTTCTGGCGGATGTTGTCCGACGTGACGTCCGCGCCCGGCTTGGATGCCACGCCCAGGTCCGAGTTGAAGTATGGTGCCGAGAAATCCATGGCCGCGCGGCGCTTTTCCGTGATCGTCACGCCCGCCATAGCGATATCGTAGCCCTTGGCCGCGCCGGTGATGAGCTGGTCCCAGGCCAGATTCTTGATCTCAAGCTGGCTAAAACCAGCGCGATGGGCGATCTGCGCGGCCAAGCAATATTCGTAACCGCTCGTGATTTCTGTCGGGGATGTTCCGTTCCACCACCCGGGATTCGGCAGCACTGTCGCAACGACAAGCGTGTCGTCTTTCAATGGCACAAATTCTGTTTTTACGGCTTCGCCTGTGACCTTACATTCGCCGAACGAATTGGCGAGTGCAAAATTTGTCCCCGCCAGCACGAGAAATGCGCTTGCTGCAAATGTCGTTATCTTCATGTCTTTCCCCTTTTGTTTCAAATTTGACAGTCTGTTCGAGATACCGAACGAACAGTCCGGTGAGCGCCGCAAACTGCTTCGGATCGGCGCCGGAATCCTCAGGGTGCCATTGCACACCGATGACGAGATTTTCATCCTGCAACTCCATTGCCTCGACTATTCCGTCGTCGGCAAAGGCAGTCGCTCGCAGGTTTTCACCCAAGGTTAGAACACTCTGGTGATGCGCCGATCTTATCGTGATCTGTCGTTCGGAAAATGCCGACGCCAAATAGCTGTCGGATAGAATTTCGACTTTATGTTCTACGAAGGCCGACCTGTCGGCGGGGATGTAATGCTTTTCGTCCGTGCCAACTTCTTGACACAGGCTGCCTCCAAGCGCGACGTTCAAAAGTTGCATGCCGCGGCAAATCGATAGGACCGGCATTCCCATCGCCACAGCCTCACGGATCAGCTCAAGCTCGAACTGGTCCCCCTTTTCATCCGATAGGGTGTATGTATTAGCATGTGGCAATTGGCCATAAAACATGGGATGGATGTCGTAGCCGCCCAGCACAAGCAACATATCGGCCTGCCTAAGAGCCGCCGTCGGAGTCAAGTTTTGATACAGTTTCGGAACAACTTTTGCCGTGATGCCCGCTGCAGCCAAACCGGTAACGGTATTTTCGACCAGTTGATCACGCAGGCCCTTAATGCCTGGATCGATTTCGTAGTCCAGTGATGAGCACGAGATCAATGCGCACCAGGATTCCTGCGTTGAAAGCATCTGAATTTCCTTGAATTCCAGATTACATATAACATATAGATGTTAGATGAAAAGTGATTTTTTGAACATTGTCAAGCCTTTGGGCAAGAGCGCGCCCGAGGCAATTTTCCAACGCCTGAGCGACGCAATCGCAACAGGAGAATTACGCCCTGGTGACCGCCTTCCAAGCGAAGCGAATCTCGCCGCTTCGCTTGGAGTGGCAGTGATGACCTTGCGGCGCGCACTTGAGCCCATGCGACAACTCGGCCTGATCGAAGCTCGGCGTGGTCGAGGCGGGGGAAACTTCGTTAGCGATCGCGCCGAAGAACATTTCGCTCGATTGGCACGCGAACTACACTTTTCTCGTCAGGAGGCGCGTGATCTGACGGACTGGCGACGCGCGGTGTCCGGAGAAGCATCGTACCTCGCGGCAGAGCGCGCTTCCGCGGCACAACTGAAAGAAATGGATTCGGCCTCGCTTCAGTTCGATCAGAATATCGCCGATGCGCAAGAGGCGCGTGCCGCCGATGCAAAATTTCATTTGAAGGTCTCGGAGGCCTCAGGATCGGCGCGTCTTTACAACGAAGAAGCTCAAATCCAGGTGGAAATCAGCAAGCTCCTGCTGCACGGCCCATTCAAAGGCGCTGCCCGCGCGACCGTTAGCGGGGCGCATACTTCGTTGCTGAAGGCGATCGTAGCTCGCGACGGCGACCTCGCACGCCGTGAATTGATTGTTCATGTGGAGGAAACCTTCAGTTGGATCGCTCCCTTGCTCGCAGCGAAGTGATCTGTCGAATCCTGGAGCATGTCTGGTTTCTTTGTTTTCGTTTGTCTCTCGGGAAAACCGATCCCCACTTTCCCCGACAAAACTCTAGCGGCCGACAGCGTAAGCCTGCATCAGACGAGGGCTCGCCGCGGCGCGCAGCAAACCGTCCGGGTCACGACTTGCCGCGGTCAGGCGACCAATGCTCCACGGTTCGGCCACCGTTAAGGAATGTCCTCGTCGCCTCAACTCTTCGAGCGTGGCGACGTCAAAATTGCCTTCAATTACGACCTCGCCAGGCGATCGTGTTCGTGGATAAAACGAAGCCGGAAAATGCGCACTGTGGAACAACGGCATGTCGATGGCCGATTGAAGATTTTTCTGATGATGGACGTAACGCAGGAAGAACGCCAACTGCCACTGATCTTGCTGATCACCTCCTGGCGTGCCGAAGGCCAGCGCAGGGCGTCCATTGTGGAGCGCGATGGACGGGGTCAGTGTTGTTCTCGGTCGCTTACCCGGCTCCAACGACGTCGGGAGCCCCGGCTTCAGCCAGAACATCTGGGCTCGTGAATTGAGGGAGAATCCCAGTTCCGGTATCACAGGCGAAGACTGTAGCCAGCCCCCGGACGGCGTGACGGACACCATGTTGCCCCAGCGGTCTATGACATCGAGATGCACCGTGTCGCCGGGTGTCCTGGAGAGATGAGCCATTGTCGGCTCGTAGACCGCGCCTGTACCGCTAAGTTCGTCCAGCATTGCCAGCGTCAGATCGACCTGCCGCTGATAGCCCGGCAGGACACCCGGTCGAAATTCGTACGATGCGTCGTCTGTTAGAAGCGTACGACGATCGTTGTTGTAGCGGTCCGACAGGAGCGTTTCCATCGGGACGTCGAAAAAATCCGGGTCACCGTAATAGATCTCACGATCGGCATAAGCGATCTTCATCGCCTCAACGACGCTATGCACGAAATCGGGGCCGCGCGGGTCCATTGCGCCAATGTTCAGGTTCTTGAGAAGGGCCAGGGATTGCAACATTACAGGCCCCTGCCCCCAGGACCTCGTTTTGGCGACCGTCCAATCCCTATAGTCATAGGTCTGAGGGTTCTCAACCGATGCCTGCCATCCTGCCATATCGTGGGCGGTCAGAACGCCGCGATGCGGGGAGCCGCTGTCATCCATGACTTCAGCAGACTTCAGATAAGCATCTATCCGTTCAGCGATAAATCCGCGGTAGAAAGCGTCGCGTGCAGCGTCGATCTGGCGCTCGCGGCCCCGCGCGGCCATCGCCTCGGAAACCACGCGCTTCCAGGTCCCTGCAAGAACCGGGTTACAGAAATTCGAATGCGCAGGAGGAACCGAACCACCCGGCAGCCAGGTATCATATGACGTCAGCCATTCTGTTCGAAAGAAATCAGCCAGTTCGCCAATGGCCTTTGAGGCGCATGGCAGGATGGGATGCCCATGTTCGGCATAATAAATCGCGGGCTCCAGAACGTCCCGAACGCTCATCGTGCCGTGCAGCAGTAGCATCAACATCCAGCCGTCGAACGCCCCTGGAATGACTGTCGCAAGCAGCCCGTTACCCGGAATCATATCAAGTCCGACAGACCTGTAATGCTGAATCGTTGCAGCTGCAGGTGCCGGCCCCTGGCCGCAAATGACGTCCAGCTTGCGCGACTTTGCCGAGTAGATGATGGCGGGCATGTCCCCGCCAGGACCACACAAATGTGGCTCCACGATCTGCAACGTGAAACCGGCGGCAACCGCCGCATCGAACGCATTGCCGCCGCGCTCGAGAATGGCCATCCCGACCGAAGACGCTATCCAGTGGGTCGAGCTCACGACACCGAACGTCCCGAGGATCTCAGGACGCGTTGTAAAATCTGTTGTCATCTCAGGTGTTCCCGATGGGAAAGGATGGCCGCCGCAGAAGCGGCTTGTCTTAAATATTCCCGATCTTCTGCGCGTTCCGTTGTGATTTCCTGATCAGGCTCAGTATGTGAGAGCGAAGCTCACCAAAACGGTGGCTTTCGCGTGTCGTCAACTGGTCACGCTCGACGCCAAGGTCGATCGAAACTATCTCCTGCACGGAGGCCGGATTCTTGGACAGGACCACGACCCGGTCAGATAGATACACGGACTCGTCAATATCGTGGGTAACCAGAATAACGGTCATAGCCCGCGAGCGTTGCAGCGACAGAGCTAGATCTTCCAGCTCCATCTTCGTCTGCGCATCGATGGAAGCGAACGGCTCGTCCATGATGAGCACCTCCGGTTCCGTTACCAAGGCCCGCGCGATTGCTACGCGCTGTTGCATACCGCCTGACAACTGCCAAGGATAGCGAGCCTCGGCCCCTGCCAGTCCAACGCTTGCCAAAGCTTCGCGACAACGCGTGGCAACATCGGCCGCTGAAAGTTTAAGGTTATAAAGCGCCAGCGCGACGTTTTTTTCTGCCGTCATCCAAGGCATCAGTGAACGGGTATACTCCTGGAAAACGACGGAGATTTTGGCGTTCGGGCCCGTCAGAACAGTACCGTCGAGCACGATTTGGCCGGATGTGGCCGGCATGAGCCCCGTCAGGCATCGCAGAAGCGTGGTCTTGCCTGCGCCCGAAGGTCCGACAAGACAAACAAATTCACCCTCATGCACCTCGAAGGAAATGTCCTTCAGGACTTCATGACCTGTCCCGACCGGACCGTATGTTTTGGAAAGATCGCGGATGAGCAGTCGCGATTTGGGTGGGCTAACAGACGCTTTGACGATGGCATTCAAGGTTTGCATCCTTCAATTTTTCACGAACGAGCCAGCGCTCGGGACTGGATATACCAGTGGAGCAATCGGTCGCGGATCACATTGGAAATCGCGTTCAGGAGAAATCCGAGGATCGCGAGCAGGATTATGCCTGCCCATACCCCTTCCGAATCGAAGGTTAGTTGCGCCTGCATCGTTATGAAACCGAGCCCCCTGTAGGCTGCGAGCATTTCACTGGCCACCATCAAGATGAACGCAACCTGCAGCCCCGTCTGTGCACCACCAACGATCGAAGGCGCGGCAGACGGGAGCCAAACAACGGTAAGCTCCTTCCACCACGGCAGTTTCAGGCTTCGGCTGACGTCGAGCAAAGCCGGGTCCGTCCGTTTGAGACCGTCGATCGTTGCAAGGGCGATCGGGAAGAACGTTCCCAGCGTAATAATCGCCAGTTTGGACGCGTCACCGATACCAAGTGCCAGCACGAACGGCGGGATCAGCATGATGATCGGGATCGAACGCGCGAAATCGAGTAGCGGGGAAAAAAGCAACCGCAGCAATGACACCCGCCCAAGCGCCAGCCCGCCGGCAAATCCGAGAACACAGGCCATCGCATACCCGGCCAGAAGGTTGCGTAGGCTTGGCAGCACGTCCGAAAAGACGCGATCGAAAAGCCAGAGTTCCTGAAACTTTCGAATGATCGTCCATGGTTTTGGAAAGAACGGGTTGGGGCTGACGGACGTCCATATCGCATAGACGGCAATCAACGCTATAGGAACCAAAGCCCCCAGTAATGTGCGCCGCAAGTTCATCATACAGGCTCCTCGATAGGACGGCGGCCACGCAGAACAGCCTGCTCGAGCGCGTTCAACCCCTGAGCGAAGAATGTGCCGATCACACCGCTCCAGAGGATGAGACCGAACGCGAGATCCGACTGCAACGCTTCCTGCGCAATCAAGATCCGGCGACCCAGCCCGGGCGCTCCACCGAGCAGTCCAGCCCCGATTGCCAGTAGCAGTGCAAACGTCGCGCCAATGCGGATGCCTGTGATAATGAAAGGCGCCGCACTCGGAAGCACAATCGAAGTCTGCACCTTGTGCCACGGCAGGTTCATCGACCGCGCAGTCTCAAGCATGACGGGATCCACATCGCGTATACCGATCTGCACCTGCAGGACTATGGGCCATATGGCACCGAAAGCTGCCAGAGCGACCCCAAAACTCCAAGTCGGGCCCAGCACCATGAGGAGCAGAGGCAGGATCACGATCGGCGGAAGTGGCCGCAGGAACTGGATCGTCGGGTCCAAAGCGGCGCGCATTGCCCTCGATACCGCCGTGGCCAATCCCACGGTCACCCCCAAAACGATGGCCAGTCCAAGACCTGTTAACGCCATGCCGAGGGTCTGGCCGATGGCGACCCAGAAATCCGGATCAAAAATGACCCGCAAGCCTTCGCCAACCGCGCCCGACATCGTGGGGATACCGGAAACCCCGGCCAAGGGTCCTGCAGTCGTCAACAGCTGCCAGAGCGCGAGCCAGATAAGGAATCCCGCAACACCACCGGCAAGCTTGCCGGTGGGCGTAAAGCCAAAGTGTCCCATTACTCATCTCGCGAGAGCGCTTGCGGGATCACAAGCTTGTTGATGGCGAGACTTCCTGTGACGAAGCCTTCCTCGGTCTGAATTTCGTAGAACCTTTGGAGCCCGGCGATGTCGATTGACGAGTAGAAATAGGGCACAACTGAATTGGCAAGCGTTGATGGATCGACTTTCTGTCTCTCGGCCGTCGTCTTGCGCAGAAGATCGGGGTCGGAGAGCGCAAGGGCCGCCGCTTCGCGTATGACGCAATTCATACGCGCGACTGTTTCGGGGTTGTTGGCGATGAAGGCGCCGGTTGAGACGATCGCGCTGGTCGGCCCTTCTTTCAAAGCTTCAACACCCGGCCACGAGATGATCTTGTATCCTGCGGCTTCGGCTGTCCGAATTTGTGGATCGATCGATAGGGCCGCATCGACTTGACCCGCCATCAAGGCATTTATCGAGTCTGTATAATTCATAACGACGTATTTGACCTTTTCGGGATCGCCGCCGTGCTTGCGAATGACGGCACGTGCCGTCAGATCGAACTGCCCCTTCCTGTCCGGAAGGGCGAGCACCTTGCCTTCAAGGTCACCGGGATTGTCGATACCGCTGCCTTCCGCAACGAGTATCGCTGTAATTTCTCGGGTGTAGCCGGCTTCGCCAGCCTGCATCTTGTCCCAATATCCCGGCGCCATACCGGCAAACGGCGCAACGAAAACGAGGTCGATGCCGCGCTCGGCAGCCTGGAAAACGTTGAACGTTCCGGTAAAGGCGAAATCAACCGCCCCGCCCTGCACCGCAGATATTGTCGGCGGCAGACTGCCCAACATCGTGAACTCGACCGATAGGCCGTGCTTGGCGAATATGCCAAGGTCGGCTGCCGCAAACATTGCCGCATTGCTGACGATTGGCAGGGCGGCAACACTGATCTTGGTCGTCGAGCCCGCGTCGGGCCGTGCGCAGCTGTAATCGACGGCCGCCATTGCCGCCTGGGCGTCGGTCATTGCTTGTTGTGCCCATACCCCGGTGGCGAGAGGCAGACTGAAAAATGCATAGCCCGTCAAGGCGATGACAAGTGATCTGGTCAGCTTGGCTGTCATGAAACTCCTCCTGGAGTGGCGGTGATTTGGTACAGGCTAAATGCGCACGACTCGAAAGCGCCGGCATGAAAGACTGGGGTTTTGTTGGCGAATTTGATCGACTTTCGCTTTCGAAATATCGACTGTTCGCGTTTCGGATTCTGCCCCAAGGCTCGCCAGCACGTTGCCTGATGGATCGACGATCATGCTCGTTCCGAAGGAGCCGGGCGCAGAGGAATTGGATGCGACGACATAGGCCGTGTTCTCAATGGCTCTCGCTTTTATCAGCGTCGTCCAGTGGTCGAGTTTCTGGGGACCCGTGGCCCAAAAAGACGGCAGAAGAATTACGTCGACGCCGACGTCGGCAAGCGCACGCGCACTCTCGGGAAAGCGCACATCGTAACAGGTGATAATGCCGAAGCACAATTCTGCGCAGTGGAAGACCACCGCGTCCGGATCCGGCGAGGGGCTGATGGTATCGGATTCCCTTAGTCCGAAACCTTCCATCAAATGAACCTTGCGATATTTCGCAATCTCATTACCCGCACCAGACGTAACGTAGATTGTATTGTACGCCTTCGTTCCATCGCCCGCTGCTTCATGCATGCCGACCGCGATGACAATGCCGAATGTCCTGGCGAAGGTATCGATGGTTCGGGTGAACTCGCCAGGGATTGTCTCGGCTGCGCGCAGTCCGGCCGCCGGATCCGCCATGTCGAACAACATGGCAAATTCCGGGAATATGATCAGTGAGGCTCCTTCTTTCGAGGCGGCCTCAACTGCCGAGCAAATCGATGCAATGTTTCTGGCTTTGTCAGGCGTAACTGTGATCTGGCCAATACTGATCTTCATGCCCGCATCCCATAATCAACTATCGTCAGCTGGTGCGGCGATCCATATTCACCACAGAGGCCAGACGTTTTCGTAGGCCCGCTGTACGCAAGGTGACGCCCGTGCCTTGTAAGATCAAGGCAATGCCTGAACCAATCCTAGTGTTGGTCCATGAGGCCAATGCTTCCTCTGAAGAAAAGGCGAGCCGGAGGGAAGGAGGCGTTCGGGCCGTCCTATGGGACGCTGGCGGCCGTACTGCGCGGCTGTCATCGCAATCGCTAGACATTTCAATGCTATAGGAGACAAGGGAGGGCCGCCGTCTGACTGGAAATTCACAATGTACCAATACGGCAATTGGCCCGGTCGGTTTATTGCCTGAAAGTTCTCAAGGCGCGTACATTACAGACCGTGGTTTATGCCGCGGTGTGCAGAGCGCTGTTTGTATGTCGGTTCATCGGGCATGTGCTTTTCCGTCGACGTAGGTTGCCTGTCCTTGGACAGGCGGGTGTCAGGGAGACGATATGGAACATGATTTGAACGTCGCGATC
>NZ_DASYHH010000031.1:0-35778 GCF_035998705.1 Shinella sp.
CGGACCCGCCGACCACGTTTCTCTTTCTTCTCTCTTCAATTGTCAAAAAACCGACGGAAAAACCGTCCCAATCTCATCCGAAACTGCGAAAACCACCCGAACCAAATCAGGCTCAATTCTCACCAGCTCCGTCAGGAAACCCTAGAGCGAGTTCGTCGGCCGCCAGAAGCGCCGCCGCTCTCGTTCGATGAGCGGGTTATAAGCCCACCCATACGAATACGTCAACAGGGCATGTGACATTTTTTTGAAAATTTCTTCGGAAAGGCGCGCCGCCCTTTCGTTTCCCCCGGATTTTCAGGGCTTTTGCCCTCAACGACCCGCAAACGACAGCGCCTGCCCTCAGATTTTCACAATCCGCACGTCTTAAGGATCGTTAAGAACCCGCGTGATTTGACTCGCATGCCCTCCCGCGTGCATGGTCGCGCGCTGAAAAGCATAACAAACGACACAGGGCGAAGCGCAATCGGCATGACCACTGACCGGAACATGATCCGATCTCTCGGCAACGAACCGCCGATCCTCGCCGACGGACGCAAGGCGCCCGACCGTCGCGAAATTTCCCTGCGCTGGCTCTCCGGCACCTTCCTGACCGGCATCACCTCTTCCATCCTCATGGGTGTCGCCCTCTTTGCCGCCCTCGACGGCCGCCAACAGCTCGCCATTCCGGCGGAAGCCTTCGCGGCTCTCGGCACGCCGAACCAGACAAGCAAGACCGGCGAAACGGCAAAACGTGGCGAACGGGTCGTGGAGACGGCGATCGTCGCCAAACCCGCCGACAAGAAGATCATGGAAATCTCCACCATGATCCATGACGGCGAGAAGGAAGTCGTGCGCCGCCAGCCCTTCGCCCATGTGAAGATGGCGCTCGCGGCAAACCACGCGACGAGCGAGGACTATCCGCGCTTCGACCCGCTCGCAATCTTCTCCACCAATGGCCGCGATGCCGCGCCCGCCTCGCGCATGGGCACGATCTATGGCTCGGACGTCGAATCCGAAGTGGCGCTGCAAACCGATGCCTTCCCGACCGGCGGCTCGGCGCTCGACTATGCCGACCAGATGTCGATCGAGGAAGTCGAGGAGAATGTGCGCACCAACGGTTCCGTGCTGACGGACGGCAGTTCGCAGGTCGCCTCCCTCTCCTATGTCGACCCGCAGCGCTTCGCCTCGGAAGGCACCGACCTCGATCTGTTGCAGGGGCTGACCGCCCGCGTCGTCGAGGAAAACATGAGCGTGTCGAACTTCGATACGATAACCCCCGACGATACCGAATATGCCGACGACGTGATCCCCGTGCGCCGCACAGCCGAGATCGATCAGATCATGACGGCGGCCGGCTACACCAAGGCGCAGGGCGACGACCTTTCCGCCTATCTCGAAAGCCAGCTCGGCAGCCGGGAACTGGCCGAGGGCGACGTGCTGCGCATCTGCATTTCGCAAAAGGGCAAGGAAGCGAGCATCGTGCGTGCCAGCGTCTATTCGCGCGGTCGCCATGTGACGACCGCAGCGCTCGACGATAGCGGCCGCTTCGTCAGCGGCGCGGAACCGCCGGTGCTCGATGCGGTGGCGACTGCCTTCGACGACGACGGCCGGCCGGCGATCATTGCCGGGCGCGACCTGCCACGCGTCTATGACGGTATCTATCGCGCCGCCCTATCCTACGGCATGGGCAAGGACATGACGACGGAAGTCATCCGCATCCTCGCCAGCAATGTCGATTTCCAGGCGCAGTTGCGCCCGACGGATTCGCTCGAAGCCTTCTTCTCCGTCACCGACGAGAAGGGCACGGCGACGGAGGACTCCGAAATCCTCTTCCTCGACGCCAAGTTCGGCGACACGGAGACCCGCGTCTACCGCTTCCAGAATTCGGAAGACGGCGCGGTCGATTATTACGACCAGGACGGCAAGAGCATCCGGCAGTTCCTGCTGCGCAATCCCGTGCCGAACGGCACCTTCCGCTCCGGCTTCGGCATGCGGCGCCATCCGATCCTCGGTTTTTCGCGCATGCATACCGGCGTCGACTGGGCGGCACCGCGCGGCACGCCGATCATCGCGGCCGGCAACGGCACGGTCGAAAAGGCCGGCTGGGATTCCGGCGGCTACGGCAACCAGACACTGATCCGCCATGCCAATGGCTATGTCTCGTCCTACAACCACCAGAGCGCGATCGCCAAGGGCATCAAACCGGGCGTGAAAGTGCGCCAGGGCCAGGTGATCGGCTTCGTCGGCACGACCGGCCTTTCGACCGGCCCGCACCTGCATTACGAACTGATCGTCAACGGCAACAAGGTGGATGCGCTGAAAATCCGCCTGCCCGGCGGCAAGTCGCTGGAGGGCAAGGCGCTTGCCCAGTTCGAGGTCGAGCGCAAGCGCATCGACGACCTGCTCGGCCGCGGCGACGACCCGACGGAAGTGGCGGAAACCCACTGAACGAAAAAGCGCGGGCCGAGACCCGCGCTTCGTTTTTTCCAAGACCGATGATGCGCCTCAGGCGGCCTTGCTCACCGTCGCACCGCGTGGCGAGAAGAGCAGCCGGTCGGAGCCGGCGGTCACCTTGACGGTCACGCCGTCAGGGATATCGCCGGAGAGGATTTTCTCCGCCAGCGGATCCTGCAGGTGCTTCTGAATCGCCCGCTTCAGCGGACGCGCGCCATAAACCGGGTCGTAACCCTTTTCCGCCAGCCAGTGCACGGCCTCCTCGTCGAGATCGAGAACGATCTTGCGGTCGACCAGCAGCTTGCGCAGCCGCTCCAGCTGGATGGCGACGATCGCGCCCATTTCCGTCCGCTTGAGGCGGTGGAACAGGATGATCTCGTCGACGCGGTTCAGGAATTCCGGCCGGAACGCCATCTTCACGACATCCATCACCTGGTCGCGCACCGTATCACTGTCCTCGTTCTCGCCGAGCGCAGTGAGATATTCGGCGCCGAGATTCGAGGTCATGATGATCATCGTGTTGCGGAAATCGACGGTGCGACCCTGGCCATCGGTCAGGCGGCCGTCGTCGAGGACCTGCAGGAGCACATTGAAGACATCCGGATGCGCCTTTTCGATTTCGTCGAACAGCACGACCTGGTAGGGCCGGCGGCGGACGGCTTCGGTCAAGGCACCACCTTCCTCATAACCGACATAGCCCGGAGGCGCACCGATCAGCCGGGCGACGGAGTGTTTCTCCATATATTCCGACATGTCCATGCGCTGGATCGCCGTCTCGTCGTCGAAGAGGAAGCGGGCGAGCGCCTTGGTGAGCTCCGTCTTGCCGACGCCGGTGGGGCCTAAGAAGATGAACGAGCCGATCGGCCGGTTCGGATCCTGAAGGCCGGCACGTGCACGGCGCACGGCGCGGGAAACCGCCTGCACGGCGTCACCCTGGCCGACGACCCACTTGGCGAGATCATCTTCCATGCGCAACAGCTTGTCGCGTTCGCCTTCCAGCATCTTGTCGACCGGAATGCCGGTCCAGCGGGAGACGATATGGGCGATGTTGTCGGCGGTCACGACCTCCTGCACCATCGGATCGACATCGCCGGCATCGCGGCCTTCGGCGTCCTCCAGCTCCTTTTCGAGCTTCGGAATGATGCCATAGGCAAGCTCGCCGGCGCGCTGGAACTCGCCCTTGCGCTGGGCAATGGCCAGTTCGTTGCGCAACTCGTCGAGTTGGCCCTTCAGGTCGGCGGCGCGGCCGAGCTTCGACTTTTCCGCCTGCCAGCGCGCAGTCAGCGCGTCGGCCTCTTCCTCGATCGCGGCAAGGTCGAGTTCGAGCTTTTCGAGCCGATCCTGCGACGAGCGGTCGGTTTCCTTTTTCAGGGCTTCGCGCTCGATCTTCAGCTGGATGATGCGGCGATCGAGTTCGTCGAGCTCTTCCGGCTTGGAATCGACCTGCATGCGCAGCCGCGAGGCAGCTTCGTCCATCAGGTCGATCGCCTTGTCCGGCAGGAAGCGATCGGAAATGTAGCGGTTGGAGAGGGTCGCGGCGGCAACGAGGGCGGCATCGGCGATGCGGACCTTGTGGTGCTGCTCGTACTTCTCCTTCAGGCCGCGCAGGATCGAGATCGTGTCCTCGACCGTCGGCTCGTCCACCATGACGGGCTGGAACCGGCGGGCAAGGGCAGCGTCCTTCTCGACATGCTTGCGGTATTCATCGAGCGTGGTCGCGCCGACGCAGTGCAATTCGCCGCGGGCGAGCGCGGGCTTCAGCAGGTTGGAGGCGTCCATCGCCCCTTCCGCCTTGCCGGCACCGACCAGCGTGTGCATCTCGTCGATGAACAGGATGATCTCGCCGTCTTCCGCCTGCACTTCGGCAAGCACAGCCTTCAGGCGCTCCTCGAATTCACCGCGATATTTCGCACCGGCAATCAGCGCGCCCATGTCGAGCGCCATCAGCTTCTTCTCTTTCAGGCTTTCCGGCACGTCGCCGTTGACGATGCGCAGCGCGAGGCCTTCGGCGATCGCCGTCTTGCCGACGCCGGGTTCACCGATGAGGACCGGATTGTTCTTCGTGCGGCGCGACAACACCTGGATGGTGCGGCGGATTTCGTCGTCGCGGCCGATCACCGGGTCGAGGCGGCCTTCGCGCGCATCGGCCGTCAGGTCACGGGCAAATTTTTTCAGCGAATCGAAACCCTGCTCGGCGCTTGCCGTGTCGGCGGTGCGGCCCTTGCGGATGTCGTTGATCACCTGGTTGAGCTTGGTCGGCGTCACGCCGGCCTTGGCCAGGATATCGGCAGTCGCCGCGGATTTTTCGATCGCGAGCGCCAGCAACAGGCGTTCGACCGTGACGAAGCTGTCGCCGGCCTTCTTGGCGGCGTCTTCGGCGGTCGAGAAGACCTTGGCGAGCGGCTGCGAAAGGTAGACCTGGCCGTTGCCGCCGGTGGTTTTGGGCTGCTTGGCGAGGGCGGCGTCGTTGGCGGTCCGCGCATCGCGCGCGCTGCCGCCAGCCCGTTCGATGAGCGAGGCGGCCATGCCCTGCTCGTCATCGAGCAGCACTTTCAGGACATGTTCTGCGGTGAACTGCGGATGGCCATCGGCCAGCGCCTTCGTCTGGGCGGATTGCAAGAATCCGCGGACGCGCTCGGAGTATTTTTCAATATTCATCATCTGCCTCCAGTACTCGGCCGGCCCTTCAAGGCACCGGTCGACGATTAGGATAAGGCTCCCATCAAGGCGAACCTTTCATGCGTACGGATCCCCGGCCTTGTGACCGGTCAACCGCTTGAAGGGAATATGGTGGAGGGCATTTGCGAATTAAAGGGAGCGTGGAAGCGCCTGTCGAGATTTTTCCGGGGCGACCTTCCAAAACGCAAGAACCCGGCGCAAGGCCGGGTTCTTCGATGCTGGGCAGATGCCGTTATTCCGAGGCTTCGAGCGCCGGAGCACCTTCGCCCTCAGGCTGTGCTTCGTCACCGGCAGCGGCTGCTTCGCCACGGCGCGGACGGCGCGGGCGCGGTGCACTGCGGCGGCGTGCCGGGGCACGACCGGCGGGGGCACCGGATTCCTCTTCAAGCGAAACTTCGGCCGGCGTACCTTCGATCACCGGCTGCGGGCCGGAACCGTCGATGACGGGCTGTTCGACCGGAACCGCCACCACAGGGGCGGAGGCCGGTGCTGCGGCAACGGGTGCCGGCTCGTCGACGGCCGTCGAATCGACTTCGTCCTGATCACGGTCGTAGCCGTCCCGGTCGTTGAAATCGTTGCGATCGGCATTGTCCGGGCGCTCGTCGCGCGGGAAGCGCTCCTGCATCTGCGCCTGAGCGGCGGCAATGATGCGGTTGTAGTGCTCGGCATGCTGAAGATAGTTTTCAGCCATGACACGGTCGCCGGAGCTATGGGAATCCCGGGCCAGCGCCGAGTATTTTTCGGCGATATGCTGGGCCGTGCCCCTGATCTTCACGTCCGGACCCGAACTGTCGTAGGTCCTCGTCAGGGGATTGCCACCCTTGCGGTGGTTGTTGTTGTTATTGTTGTTATTGTTATTGCTGTTGTTATTATTGTTGTTGTTACGCCCGCGGCCGCGCTTGTTTTGCTGTCCTGGCCTCATATGTCACTCACCTAACGTATCGTGTCTTGATGATCATGTGTCCGACGCCTGATCGGGACACGCCGGATCAAGCATCCTTACCCGCGGGCAAACCACGCCGGTGGGTGGTCCTGTCGCTGTAAGACGTCAAATTAACAGGTACCCGCACGGGGCAGTCTTCAACCCTAGCAACTCTTCGGAGAGAGAAACCCTCAAGATCGGATCATGCAGGAACGAATCTCTGTGCCATGACCTCTTGCCCAGTGCGTGCCCGCAACCTAGCCCGCTTCTTTTACGATTCCAAGCCTTTTCTTTGCGGTTGCGGAAATTGCTGCGCTTGCGCAACGAGATTTAAGCAACCGCCGCTTTTGTGAAAAGGAGAACGCGGTCGTTGCCGCCGAAATCCCCGACCGCCTCGATCCGCGCAAAACCATTCTCGCGCATGATCGCGGTGACCTGGTCCTTCTGGTCATAACCGATTTCGTAAGCCACCAGGCCGTTGTCGCGAAGATGCTCGCCCACCCCGGCAGCGATGGCGCGATAGGCATCAAGCCCGTCTTCTCCACCATCCAGCGCCAAGATCGGATCGTAGAGCCGGACCTCGTCGTCCAGCGTTCCGACCACGGAGCGGACGATATAGGGCGGATTTGACACGATGATGTCAAAGACCCCGGTCACGGCTGCAAACCAGTCGCTCTCGATCGCCTCGAAGCGGTCCGCGACCCCATTGATATCGGCATTGCGCCGCGCCGTTTCAAGGGCACCCGGCGAAAGATCGGTTCCGACGCCCGTGGTGCCCGCAACGAGGTCGAGCAAGGCGAGACAGATCGCGCCCGTTCCCGTGCCGAGATCCAGGATACGGCAACGGCCGGTTTCGGCAATCATGCGCGTCGCATGGGGCACGAGCGTATCGACGAGCACTTCGGTATCCGGCCGCGGCTCCAGCGTTTCGGGCGAGAGCGCGAGGTCAAGCCGCGAAAAGGCCCGGCGACCAAGAATGCGGTGCACCGGCTCGCGCGCCACGCGCCGTGCTAGCGCCGCATCGATCGTCGCCATCTGTGCTGTGTCCAGAACCCGAGTGCCGTCCGTGACGAACGCCGTCGAGGAAAGATCGAGCAAGCCCGCGATCAGCAACCGCGCATCCTGCGCGGCATTCGCAATGCCAGTCTCGGACAACCGCCGCCGCGCCGCGGCCAGCGCCTCGGCGAGCGTGGTGCCGCTCATCGGCCCTGGTCGCCGAGCTGTGCCAGCTGGCCGGCCTGGTAATCGGCAACCAGCGCATCGACCACTTCGTCGATTTCGCCGATCATCATCCGGTCGAGCTTGTAGAGCGTCAGGTTGATGCGGTGGTCCGTCACGCGGCCCTGCGGGAAATTGTAGGTGCGGATGCGCTCGGACCGGTCGCCGGAACCGACCTGGCTCCTGCGATCGGCGGAGCGTTCGCTATCCGCACGCTGGCGCTCCATGTCGTAGAGCCGCGAGCGCAGCACCTGCATGGCCTTCGCCCTGTTCTGGTGCTGCGACTTTTCCGAACTCGTCACGACGAGGCCGGTTGGAAGATGCGTGATGCGCACCGCCGAATCCGTCGTGTTGACGTGCTGGCCACCAGCACCCGACGAGCGCATCGTATCGATGCGGATGTCTTCCTGGCGAACCTCGATGTCGATCTCTTCCGCTTCCGGCAGCACGGCAACTGTCGCCGCGGACGTGTGGATGCGGCCGCCCGCCTCGGTTTCCGGAACGCGCTGGACACGGTGCACGCCGGATTCGAACTTTAGCTTGGCGAACACGCCGCGCCCGGTGATGGTCGCGATGATTTCCTTGAAGCCGCCCGCCTCGCCCTCGCTGGAAGAGAGCACCTCAACCTTCCAGTTATTGGCGGCGGCGTAACGCTCGTACATGCGAAACAGGTCGCCGGCAAAAAGTGCTGCTTCCGAGCCGCCCGTGCCGGCGCGGATTTCGAGGATCGCGCTCTTCTCGTCAGCCGCGTCCTTCGGGAGAAGCAGGATCTGCATCTCCTTCTCCAGACCTTCGATCCGTTCCTTCAACTCCGGTAGTTCCATCTCCGCGAGATCGCGCATCTCCCGGTCGGTCGCCTTGTCGTTGAGCAGCACCTCGAGGTCGGCGATCTCGCCGCTGACCTTCTGGTATTCGCGGATCTTCGTCACGACCGGCTGAAGCTCGGAATATTCCGAGGCGAGACGCACATAAGTCTCCGAATCCGGCCCCGCCGACATGCGGGCCTCGATCTCGCCGAAACGGCGTTCGAGTTCGCGCATCTTTTCAACGGGAAGCTTCGCCACCGTTCAAACTCCAGTCAATGTCAAAGCGGAACGCCGTTTTCGGCCGCAAAGTCGGTAAGGATCTGGCGGATCGAGGCCGAGGGCTTCGTATCGTCGAGCGCCGGCGTCAGCAGCGCCTCGAGTTTTTCCGCATCGAGCGAGAGCAACATCGACTTCACCGGGCCGATCGCCGCCGGCGACATCGAGACGGAGCGGAAGCCTATGCCAAGCAGCGCCATGGCGGAGATCGGCTTGCTCGCCATCTCGCCGCACAGTGTCACCAGCGTATCGTTGCGGATCCCGGCGCGCACGATATCGCGCAGGATGCGCAGGAACGGGCGGCCGAGCGTGTCGAAACGATCGGAAACGCGGGCATTGCCGCGGTCGACCGCCATGGCGAACTGGAACAGGTCGTTCGAGCCGACCGAGACGAAATCGACCTCGGCCATCAGCTCGTCGAGCTGCCAGAGCAGCGCCGGCACTTCCAGCATCGCGCCGAATTGCAGCTTCTTCGGAAGCTGTTCGCCGATCTTCGACTGCCGCTGGATTTCTTTCTGGAGAAGGTCGCGAACTTCCTTCAGCTCCGAAACCTCGGTCACCATCGGCAGCATCAGCCGAAGGTCGGCCCCGGCCGCCGCGCGCAGCATGGCGCGAAGCTGGGTGCGCAGCAGGCCCGGCCGGTCGAGCGAAAGGCGGATGGCGCGCCAGCCAAGCGCCGGGTTCTCCTCCTCCGCCGCGCGAAAATACGGTACGACCTTGTCGCCACCGATATCGAGCGTGCGGAAGGTCACCGGGCGTCCGCCGGCCTGCTTCAGCACGTTGCGATAGAACGCCTCCTGCTCCTCCGCCTTCGGCATGGTCGAGGCGATCATGAACTGGAGTTCGGTGCGGAACAGGCCGATGCCGGAGGCACCGGATTCATTGAGATGCGGCAGGTCGACAAGCAGGCCCGCATTCATCTGCAGATTGATATGGCGGCCGTCCTTGGTGACCGGTTCGACGGCACGCAGCGCCCGGTACTGCTCCTGTCGGCGGGCGCGGAAGCGGACCTTCTCCTCATAGGAGCGCTGGAGATCGGGCAGCGGACGCAGATGCACGCGCGCATCGTCGCCGTCGACGATGATCGGATCGCCGTTTTCCGCAAGTGCCACGGCACCCGCGGCCTGGCCGACCACCGAGATGCCCATGGCGCGGGCCACGATCACCACATGGCTGGTGACGGCACCGTCCTCGAGCACGAGGCCGCGCACGTTCTCGCGCGGATAATCGAGCAGTTCGGCCGCCCCCATGGCGCGGGCGACGACGATCGCATCGTTCGGGAACGAGCTGGCCGAGAGTTTTGCGCCATAGCCGGTCAATTGCCGCAGCAACCGGTTCGCCAGATCGTCGAAATCGTGCATGCGCTCGCGCAGATAGGGATCCGTCAGGCGGATCATGCGCGCCTTTGTCTCGCTCTGCACCCGCTCGACGGCCGCTTCGGCCGTCAGGCCATTGCGGATCGCCTCTTCAAGTTTTCTCACCCAGCCGCGGTCATGCGCGAACATCCGGTAGGTTTCCAGCACCTCGCGGTGCTCGCCCTCCATCGAGATTTCACGACGCGACAGCATATCGTCGATCGAGATGCGCAGCGACCCGAGCGCCTCGGCAAGCCGGCCGAGTTCGTGTTCGGAATCCTCGTTGAGCAGGTTGGTGACGACGATGCGCGGCTCGTGCAGCACGACATAGCCGAGGCCGATGCCCTCGCCGAAACTCGAACCCTCGATCGAGACGGGTCGGGATAGGTCGAGTTCGAGGCCGGGCTTGGTGAGCTTCTTCAGCTCCCCGGTCGCCACCATTTCCGCAATCACCATCGCCGTCGTTTCGAGCGCCTCCACCTCGTCTTCGCGGTAGGTGCGGCTCGCCTTGTTCTGCACGACAAGCACGCCGAGCGCCCTGCCGGTTCGCAAGATAGGAACGCCGAGGAAGGAGTGGTAGATCTCCTCACCCGTTTCCGGCAGATAGGTGAAAGCCGGATGGGATTGCGCATCGGAAAGGTTCAGCGGCCGCGCGGAGGCGGCGATGGTGCCGACAAGGCCCTGGCCCATCTTGAGCTGGGCAAGGTGGACGGCACCGGGATTGAGACCTTCGGTCGCGTAGAGTTCGAGCACGCCGTCGGAGCGCAGCACATAGACCGAGCATACCTCCGCGACCATGTTCTGCGCGATCTGGCGCACGATCTGGTCAAGGCGCTCCTGTGGCTCGAGCGGCTCCGCCATCAACTCGCGCAGCCGCTTGAGAAGAACGCGCGGACCAGCGGAGAGATCTCTCATCGCGTGGCGTCTCCCGAAAATGACGTTACCTCGCCGGCGCTTGGCTACGCCGGCGATCATAAGATCGGCGCCGAGTCGGCCGGTCCTTACTTCTTATCGAGACCGTAGACGGAATGCAAAGTCCGAACCGCGAGTTCGGCATAGACACCGTCGATCAGGATGGAAATCTTGATCTCGGAGGTCGTGATCGCCTTGATGTTGATGCCCTTGTCGGCGAGCGCCCGGAAGGCGGAGGCCGCAACACCCGCGTGGCTGCGCATGCCGATGCCGATGACGGAGACCTTTACCAGGCCCGTCTCGTGCTGGATGACGTCGAAGCCGACCTGATCCTTGGCGCCTTCGAGAACCTTCAGCGCCTTCTCGACGTCGCCGAACGGCACCGTGAAGGTCATGTCGGTCTTCGAGCCGTCCTCGGAAATGTTCTGGACGATCATGTCGACATTGATATGCGATTCGGCAAGCGGGCCGAAGATCGCGGCGGAAACGCCCGGCCGGTCGGCGACGCGGCGGAGCGAAATCTGCGCTTCATCCTTGGCATAGGCGATGCCTGTTACGACTTCCTGTTCCACGATCTCTTCCTCATCACAAATCAGCGTACCGGGCGGGTTCAGAAGATCGCCCATGCCCGGCGCATCGGGATCCACGAAAGACGAGCGCACAAAGGTGCGTACCTTGTGCACCATGGCAAGCTCGACCGAGCGCACCTGCAGAACCTTGGCGCCGAGAGACGCCATTTCGAGCATTTCCTCGAAGGCGATCTTCTTGAGACGCCGGGCCTTCGGCTCGATGCGCGGGTCGGTCGTGTAGACGCCATCGACGTCGGTATAGATATCGCAGCGGTCCGCCTTGACGGCCGCGGCGATGGCGACGGCAGAGGTATCCGAGCCACCGCGGCCGAGTGTGGCCACGCGGTTGTCCGGGCCGAGGCCCTGGAAGCCGGCGACGACGGCCACCTGGCCCTCGCCCATGCGGCGGATCATTTCCGAGCCCTCGATGTCGAGGATGCGGGCGGCGCCATGCGCGTTGTCGGTCTTGATCGGGATCTGCCAGCCCTGCCAGGAGCGGGCATCTATACCCATCGACTGGAGCGCGATGGCGAGAAGACCGGCCGTCACCAGTTCGCCGGAAGCGACGATCGCGTCATATTCGCGCGCGTCGTAGAAGGGCGAGTTGGCGCCCGTCACCTTCGGCATGCCCTGCACCCAGCCGACGAGTTCGTTCGTCTTGCCGGACATGGCGGAAACGACGACGGCGACTTCGTGGCCGGCATCGACCTCGCGTTTCACATGACGGGCCACATTGTGGATACGGTCGAGGTCAGCGACGGACGTTCCGCCGAATTTCATCACGATGCGTGCCATGAGTGTGTACCGCTATTCCATATATACGCGCGAGCGCGCGGGAGAAACCGCGGGGTCTCTTAGCGGAAGACCCCGCGCTGCGCAATGCATGGAATCCGGCAAACGGTTCCGGTGGCGGCGGTGCGCGTAAAAAGACCCGCGCACCTGTCGGCACGCGGGCAAGGGATCGGATCATGACACGCGGTTCCGGCAGAATCGCTTGAGCGTTTGCGTCCGGAACTTCGCGGCGAGGAACCGCGGGCGGGGCGGCGCCCGCGGTCATGTCACCTTACTTCTGCCAGCTCTTGACGAGTTCGTCATAGTTGACGGTCAGCGGCTTTTCCTTTTCGTTTTCGATCTTGAGCTGCGGCGCGAGGTTGCCCTTTTCGACGGCATCCTTGTTCCAGTATTCAAGATCGTGCTCTTCGGCGAGCTTCGGACCGATATCGCCCTGGACGCCGGCGCGCTCGAGGCGTTCCAGCACCTTTTCCTGCTCGGCGCAGAGCGAATCCATCGCTTCCTGCGCCGTCTTGGCACCCGACGACGCATCGCCGATCGCCTGCCACCACAGCTGGGCCAGCTTCGGATAGTCCGGGATGTTCGTACCGGTCGGCGACCACTGCACGCGGGCCGGCGAACGGTAGAACTCGATCAGACCACCAAGCTTCGGTGCGCGTTCCGTGAAGGACGGATGGGCGATCGAGGATTCGCGGATGAGCGTCAGGCCGGTATGGCTCTTCTTGACGTCAACCGTCTTGGAGACGACGAACTGCGCATAGAGCCATGCGGCCTTGGCGCGGTCGTCCGGCGTGGACTTCAAGAGCGTCCAGGAACCCACGTCCTGGTAGCCGAGCTTCATGCCGTCCTTCCAGTAGACGCCGTGAGGCGACGGCGCGAAACGCCACTTCGGCGTACCGTCCGCGTTCACGACCGGCAGACCGTCCTTCACGAAGTCGGCGGTGAACGCCGTATAGGTGAACATCTGCTGGGCGACTTCACCCTGCGACGGAACCGGGCCGGATTCCGAGAAGGTCATGCCCTGGGCGGAGGCCGGTGCATAGGCCTTCAACCAGTCGAGATACTTCTGGATGGCGTAGACGGAAGCCGGGCCGTTGGTGTCGCCGCCGCGCGCGACGCACGAGCCGACCGGACGCGAGTTCTCATCGACCTTGATGCCCCATTCGTCGACCGGCAGACCGTTTGGCAGGCCCTTGTCGCCGTTGCCGGCCATCGAGAGCCAGGCGTCGGTGAAGCGCCAGCCGAGCGACGGGTCCTTCTTGCCGTAGTCCATGTGGCCATAGACCTTCTTGCCGTCGATCTCGCGGCCGGTGAAGAACTCGGCGATGTCCTCGTAAGCCGACCAGTTGACCGGAACGCCGAGGTCGTAGCCGTACTTCGCCTTGAAGTCCGCCTGGTTCTTCGCGTCGTTGAACCAATCGTAGCGGAACCAGTAGAGGTTCGCGAACTGCTGGTCGGGCAGCTGGTAGAGGTCGCCGTCCGGAGCAGTGGTGAACTTCAGGCCGATGAAGTCGTTGAGGTCGAGGTTCGGGTTGGTGACGTCCTTGCCTTCGTTGGCCATCCACTTGGTGAGCGAACGGGCCTGCTGGTAGCGCCAATGCGTGCCGATCAGGTCCGAATCGTTGACATAGGCGTCATAGACGTTTTCGCCCGACTGCATCTGGGTCTGCAGCTTTTCGACGACGTCGCCCTCGCCGATCAGGTCGTGGGTGATCTTGATGCCGGTGATCGCGGTGAAGGCCGGCGCAAGAACCTTCGATTCGTATTCATGCGTGGTGATCGTTTCGGAGACGACCTTGATTTCCATGCCGGCGAACGGCTTGGCGGCGTCGATGAACCACTGCATTTCCGCTTCCTGGCCAGCGCGGTCGAGCGAGGACAAATCGCCGATTTCCGCGTCCAGGAACTTCTTGGCAGCGTCCATGTCCGCGAAGGCGGAGCCGGTGAACGCCAGCAGCATGACTGCCGTCGTCGTCAGAAGTTGCTTTCGCATATTGATCCTCCCTTAGGGTTTTGCGATTGCATGCGAGAAGGCCCCATAATTCTCCCCGGGGCCTCCCTTCCCGATTGCCTAGACGAAGCGGAAAACGCCGATGGCGTAGACCACGGACAAGGCAAGAGCCCACCACAGATTGGAACCGACAAGGCCCAACCATGCGAGATTGATGAATGCGGAGCCGAGCAGCGACACGAACAGCCGGTCGCCGCGCGTCGTCTCGAAGCGCAGGATGCCGACCCGCGGATTGCCGCCCGGGCGGGCATATTCCCAGACGCCCATCAGCGCGATCAGCGTGAAGATCGTCAGGAAGAACATGGCGGTCGGAAACGACCAGGCCATCCACCCGCCAGCGATCAGCGGCGCGAAGAAGTCGCGCTCGCCGTCCTTGACCGGAAGCCCCATGAACAGCGCGCCGGCGATGACGACATAGAGGACGAGCACGGCGACCAGCGCCACGGGCCAGCGATTGTTGCGGTTTATGACGGCAGCGGCCATATCAGACCCTCCCCAGGGCAAAGCCCTTGGCGATGTAATTGCGGACAAAGTAGATGACGAGCGCGCCGGGAATGATGGTCAGCACACCGGCCGCCGCCAGCACGCCCCAGTCCATGCCCGAAGCAGACACCGTGCGCGTCATCGTCGCGGCGATCGGCTTGGCATCCGTTGTCGTCAACGTGCGGGCGATCAGGAGTTCGACCCAGGAGAACATGAAGCAGAAGAAGGCGGCGACGCCGATGCCGGACGCGATCAGCGGCACGAAGATCTTGGCGAAGAATTTCGGGAACGAGTAACCGTCGATATAAGCGGTCTCGTCGATCTCCTTCGGCACACCGGACATGAAGCCTTCAAGGATCCAGACGGCGAGCGGCACGTTGAACAGGCAGTGGGCGATTGCCACCGCAATATGCGTGTCGATCAGGCCGAAGGCCGAATAGAGCTGGAAGAACGGCAGCGCGAAAACGGCCGGCGGCGCCATGCGGTTGGTCAAGAGCCAGAAGAACAGGTGCTTGTCGCCGAGGAACCGGTAGCGCGAGAAGGCGTAGGCCGCCGGCAGCGCCACGGAAACCGAGATCAGCGTGTTCAGCACCACATAGATGATCGAGTTGATATAGCCGGAATACCAGGCCGGATCGGTGAAGATCACCGTGTAGTTGCGAAGCGTCGGATTGACCGGCCAGAGCGAGAAAGCGCCGGTGATCTCCGCATTCGTCTTGAAGCTCATGTTGACGAGCCAGTAGATCGGCAGCATCAGGAAGACGATGTAGAGCGTCGGCACCAGCCAGGAGAGGCTGCGCTTGCTACTGGCGCCGGCCTTGACGCCGGTGCGGGCCGCCGTGCCGGTCTGGATCGGGTTTGCGGTGGTTGCCTGTGAGGTCATGGTTTCCTCCCTCACGCCTGTTCGTCGCTGCTGGTCATGACCGTGTAGAAGATCCATGACAGCAGGAGGATGATCAGGAAGTAGATGATGGACATTGCCGCGGCCGGGCCAAGGTCGAACTGGCCGATCGCCATCTTGACGAGGTCGATCGACAGGAAGGTCGTCGAGTTGCCGGGGCCGCCGCCGGTGACGACGAAGGGCTCGGTATAGATCATGAAACTATCCATGAAGCGCAGCAGGAAGGCGATCAAAAGAACGCGCTTCATCTTCGGCAGCTGGATGTAGCGGAAGACCGCCCAGCGCGAGGCGCCGTCGATCTTGGCCGCCTGGTAGTAGGCCTCCGGGATCGAGACGAGGCCGGCATAGCAGAGCAGCACGACCAGGCTCGTCCAGTGCCAGACATCCATGACGATCAGCGTCAGCCAGGCGTCGAAGACGTTGTTGACGTAGTTGTAGCTGATGCCGAGCGCATCGAGCGTGCGGCCGAGCAGGCCGATATCGACGCGACCGAAAACCTGCCAGATCGTGCCGACCACGTTCCACGGAATGAGCAGCGGCAGCGCCATCAGCACGAGGCAGACCGGCACGCCGAGCCCCTTCTTCGGCATGTTGAGCGCGATCAGGATGCCGAGCGGAATCTCGATCGCCAGGATGATGCCGGAGAACAGCAGGTTGCGCCCGAGCGCCTGCCAGAAACGATCGGATTCCAGCACGTCGGAAAACCAGCCGACGCCGTTCCAGAAGAACTGGTTGTTTCCAAAGGTGTCCTGGACCGAATAGTTCACCACCGTCATCAGCGGGATCACCGCCGAAAAGGCGACGAGCAGCAGGACGGGCAGGACCATGAACCAGGCCTTGTTGTTCCAGGTCTTGTTCATCGTCAGCCCTCCCTGCCGATACGCCAGCTATCGGCGTAGATGTTGATGGCGGCCGGATCGAAGGTCACGCGCGGATCGGCCGGGATCTCTCCGTCTTCCGGCACGACGATCGCGATCGGCTTGCCGGCAAATTCGGCGCGCACGATCTTCTGGCGGCCGATATCCTCGACCTTGCTGATCGAGACCGGCATACCGTCACGCGAAAGCGTGATGAATTCCGGACGGATGCCGAGCTCGGTCTTGGCACCGACGGCGATCTGCGGCTTGTAGCCGAGCGTCAGCGTCTCCTGGCCGATCCTGACGCTGCTGCCGTCGATCGAGGCCGGCAGCACGTTCATGCCCGGCGAGCCGATGAAATAGCCGACGAAGGTGTGGCTCGGCTTCTCGAAAAGCTCCGCCGGCGTGCCGATCTGCACGATCTGGCCGTCATACATGACGACGACCTTGTCGGCGAAGGTCAGCGCCTCCGTCTGGTCATGCGTGACATAGACCATGGTGAAGCCGAACTGGCGGTGCAGCTTCTTGAGCTGCGAGCGCAGCACCCATTTCATATGCGGATCGATAACGGTCAGCGGCTCGTCGAACAGGATGGCGTTGACGTCGTTGCGCACAAGACCGCGGCCAAGCGAAATCTTCTGCTTCTGATCGGCGGTCAAACCGCGCGCCGTCTTCTTCGCCCAATCCGAGAGGTCGATCATCTCGAGGATCTCGCGCACGCGGCGGTCGACTTCCGGCTCTGCCACGCCGCGGTTGCGCAGCGGGAAGGCTAGGTTGTCGTAGACCGTCATCGTGTCGTAGATCACCGGAAACTGGAAGACCTGCGCGATGTTGCGCTGCTGGGTCGACAGGTTCGTCACGTCATTGCCGTCGAACAGGATGCGGCCTTCGGACGGCTGCAGCAGGCCGGAAATGATGTTGAGCAGCGTGGTCTTGCCGCAGCCGGAGGGGCCGAGCAGCGCATAGGCGCCGCCGTCGTTCCACTCGTGGTGGACTTCCTTCAGCGAGTAGTCCGCCTCCGATTTCGGCTTTTCGCCGTAGGCGTGGCGGATGTGGTCGAGGGTGATGCGTGCCATGGTTTCCTCCTCAGGCCGCCGCGGCCGCCGGTTCGGCGATCGCCCTGCCGTCGGTGCCGAAGGCCATCAGGTGGCGCGTGTCGACATGGACGATGACGATCGCGTCTGGCTCGATGTCGTGGATGCCCGGCGAGAGCATGACCCAGTGACTACCCTCGAACTGGATGTAGATAAAACTCTCCGAACCGGCGATTTCCGAGATGGCGGTGCGCACCTGAAGGCTCGCCGATGCCGGGTTCTGGCTGGAAAGCGACAGGTGGTGCGGATGGAAGGCGATGGTGCAGGGACCGTCAGGCAACCCGGCCAGATGCGCCGGCACCGGAAGCACCGGCTTGCCGCCAACCTCGAAACTGCCGCCATTCTTCAGCACCTGCATCGTGTTCAGCGGCGGATCGGCGAAGGTACGGGCCGTGACGAGGTCACGCGGCCGGCGATAGACATCGATCGTGCGGCCGAATTGCGTAATGCTGCCCTGCGACAGGGTCGCGGTGTTGCCGCCGAGAAGCAGGGCTTCGGAGGGTTCCGTCGTCGCATAGACGAAGATCGCGCCCGAAGCGGCAAAGATCTTCGGCAGTTCCAGCCGCAATTCCTCGCGCAGCTTGTAGTCGAGGTTGGCGAGCGGTTCGTCGAGCAGCACGAGGCGGGCATTCTTGACGATGGCGCGCGCAAGCGCCGTGCGCTGCTGCTGACCGCCGGAGAGATTGAGCGGCGTACGGTCGAGATAGGGCGTCAGCTTCAGGAGCTCGGCGGCCTTCCTCACTTCGCGATCGATCGTCGCCTTGTCCGCGCCCTTGATGCGCATCGGCGAGGCGATGTTCTCGTAGACGGTCAGCGCCGGGTAGTTGATGAACTGCTGGTAGACCATGGCGACGCCGCGATCCTGCACGCGCACGCCCGTCACGTCCTTGCCGTCGAACCAGACGGAGCCGGCGGTCGGCTTGTCGAGGCCGGCCATCAGCCGCATCAGCGAGGTCTTGCCGGACAAAGTCGGCCCGAGCAGCACGTTGAGCGAGCCGCGCTCGAGCACGAGGTTCGTCGGGTGGATATGCGTCTCCGCCCCCGACACCTTCGCGATGTTTCTGAGTTCAAGCATTCCTATCTCCGTCGTTCCTCCCAGCCACCGGATCAGGCGCTAGTTCGGCACCGCCTCCGCGGCCGTCATATAGTCTTCCAGCGCAGCCGTTTCGTCGACTGTCAGATGCAATCCTCGTTTGGTCCGCCGCCACAGCACGTCCTCGGCATGCCGGGCCCATTCTTCCTTCATCAGCCAGCGCACTTCGCGTTCGTAGAGGTCGCTGCCGAAATGCCGTCCAAGATCGTCGATCGTCTTCGCGCCGTCCAGCATGGCTGCGGCGCGCGTGCCATAAAGCCGGACCAGGCGCTGCGCGTGCACGCTGGCCAGAAAGGCAAAGCGCGATGAAAGCGCCTTCACCTCGGCATCGAAACCGTCGACCTTGAAGTCTCCGCCCGGCAGCCGCGATTGCGCCGTCCAGCGGTCACCCTTCACGCCGATCGCTTCCCCGATCTTCTCCAGCGCCGATTCGGCCAGACGCCGGTAGGTTGTGAGCTTGCCGCCGAAAATGTTGAGCAGCGGCGCCACGCCATCGCCCCCCTCGACCTTCAGCACGTAATCGCGCGTCGCTTCCTGCGCCTTGCTGGCGCCGTCGTCGAAAAGCGGGCGCACGCCGGAATAGGTCCAGACGATATCGTCACGCGTCACCGGCTCGGAAAAATATTCGCTGGCCGATTGGCAAAGATAGCCGATTTCCGCGTCGCTGATGCGAACATCTCGGGGATCGCCCTGATAGTCGCGGTCGGTCGTGCCGATCAGCGTGAATTCTTCCTGGTAGGGAATGGCGAAGATGATACGCCCGTCCGGGTTCTGGAAGAAGTAGGCGCGCGGATCGGCGAATTTCTTCTTCACGACGATGTGACTGCCCTGCACGAGACGGACATTGTGCACGTCGTTGCGGCCGAAGGACGAGGCGAGCACCTTGTCGACCCACGGCCCTGCCGCGTTGACCAGCATGCGGGCGCGAAAAACCTCACGCGCACCGGTGTCGACATTCTCCGTCTCGACGTTCCAGTGGCCGTTTTCGCGGCGCGCGGTGACGACCTTGGTGCCGGTGCGGATATCCGCGCCACGGTTGGCGGCGTCGCGGGCGTTGAGCACGACGAGGCGCGCATCGTCCACCCAGCCGTCGGAATATTCGAAGGCCTTGCGAAACAGCTTCTTGAGCGGGCCGCCGGCCGGATCCTTCGCAAGGTCCAGGGTGCGGGTCGCCGGCAGCAGCTTGCGGCCACCGATATAGTCGTAGAGGAACAGGCCGAGGCGGATGAGCCAGGCCGGGCGCGGCCCGCCCGTCTGGAAGGGCAGCACGAAACGCATCGGCCAGATGACGTGCGGCGCCATCGCCCAGAGCACTTCGCGCTCCATCAGCGCCTCGCGCACCAGCCGGAATTCGTAATGTTCGAGATAGCGCAGGCCGCCATGAATGAGCTTGGTGGAAGCCGAGGACGTGCCGGAGGCAAAGTCCTTCATCTCGGCAAGCACGACCGAATATCCACGGCCCGCCGCATCGCGCGCGATACCGCAGCCGTTGATGCCGCCACCGATGACGAAAATATCGCGGATCACGTCGCCGTCCAAAGTCCCCTCCCATTTCGCATCGCACAAATTTTGCGCAGTTGCGAAAGCCAGTGGAGTTAAAACGAAAACATTCCGAATGTCAAACGAATGCGTTCAGGCGGCATCAGCCCGGCGTGGACGTCTCGATCAGCCGCACGTCATGCTCCTGGCAAATGCCGCGAATGCCCTCGAAAGGACAGATGTCGGTAATGAAGGTGTGGACCTGCGAGAGGTGGCCTATGCGCACCGGCGCGGTCCTTTCGAATTTCGTCGAATCCGAAACCAGAATGACGTGGCGAGAATTGGCCATGATCGCCTGCGCCACCTTCACCTCGCGATAATCGAAGTCGAGCAGCGCGCCGTCCTCGTCGATCGCCGAGACGCCGATCACCGCATAGTCGACCTTGAACTGCCGGATGAAATCGACCGCCGCCTCGCCGACGATACCGCCATCCGCGCCGCGCACGACGCCGCCGGCAATCACCACCTCGATCGAGGGGTATACCCGCAAACGATTGGCAACATTGATGTTATTGGTGATGACCATCAGCTCTTTGTGTTCGAGCAGCGCCTCGCCGACGGCCTCCGTCGTCGTGCCGATATTGATGAAGAGCGAGGAATTGTCGGGGATCATGGCAGCGGCGGCGCGGCCGATCGCCTGCTTTTCGGGGGCTGCAATCGAGCGGCGCGCCTCGTATCTGACATTCTCGTTGCCGCTCGGAAACAACGCGCCGCCATGGATGCGCGTCAAGGCCTTGCTGTCGCACAGATCGTTCAGATCCTTGCGGATGGTCTGCGGCGTGACGGAGAATCGCGCCGCGAGATCCTCCACCAGCACCCGGCCCTGGGTTTTTGCGAGATCCAGAATTTCCGTCTGGCGCCCCGTCAGAAACATGAGCCCCTCCCTTGCTTTCGTTTGTTTTCATAATATGCAAAAACGAAAGCACATCAATTGATCCGTTCCGCCTTCTTGGAGCATGCCCTTATTTTTGTGATACTGGCAAACGGTTGAGCGGCGAATAGCGGAGGAGAACCCATGTTTCATCCAGCCTTGTTCAAGGGCGCAAATGTCGTCGTGACCGGCGCAGGGCGCGGCATCGGGCTGGAGATCGCCCGGCAGTTCCTCGATTGCGGCGCCCATGTGCTGCTGCATGGCGGGCGCGCCGCCGCAGGCCCCCTGCCCGATTTCCTGGAGGCCGCGGTCGCCGAAGCCCGTGCCCATATCGTCTATGCGGATTTTCTGGAGGAAGGCGGCATCGGCGCGATCCTGCAACGGGTGGACAGCCTCTTCCCGCATGTCGACGTGCTCATCAATAATGCCGGCACCATGGTGGGCCGCTTCCCGGCCGCCGACCTGACCGACGAGCAATACGAAACGGTCGTGCGCCTCAACCAGACGTCCGTCGTCGAGGTGACGCGCGCGCTGCTGCGGGCGCTGCGCCGTGCGCCCCATGCCGCGATCGTCAACACGGTCTCGATCTCGGCGCTGACCGGCGGCAGCCCCGGCTCGGCGATCTATTCGGCGACGAAGGCCTTCGTCTCGACCTATTCCAAGGGCCTCGCCCGGGAACTGGCACCAGACGGCATCCGCGTCAATTGCGTCTCGCCCGGCACGATCACCACGGATTTCCATTCCCGCTACTCAACCGCCGACAAGCTGGAAGCGACGCGCAAGACCATCCCCTTGCAGCGGCTCGGCACGGCGGAGGACTGCGCCCCCGCCTATCTCTTCCTCGCCTCCAACGCGCTCTCCGGCTATATTACCGGCCAGGTGCTGGAGGTGAACGGCGGCCAGCTCATTTGCTAGGCATTCACGTCGACGACGACGCGCCCCTTGACCTTGCCGTCGAGGATCTGGTTCGCCAGGTCCGGCAGGTCGGACAGCCGGTGTTCCACAACCATGGCTTCCAGCTTGTCCATCGGCAGATCGGAGGCGATGCGGTTCCAGGCGTCGACGCGCTGGTCATAGGGCCGCATGACCGAATCGATGCCGAGCAGGCTGACGCCGCGCAGCAGGAACGGAATGACGGTGAAGGACGGCACGGCGGCGCCGGCCGCAAGGCCGACCGAGGCAACGGCCCCGTCATATTTCATCTGCTTCAGCACACGCGCCAGCATGTCGCCGCCGACCGCATCGATGGCGCCGGCCCAGCGCTCCGATTCGAGCGGCTTGCTGTTCGCTTCCGCAAGCTCGGCCCGGTCGACGATGGTTTCCGCGCCGAGGCTCTTCAGATAGTCCGCGGTCTCCGGCCGGCCCGTCACGGCCGCAACCGAATAACCGAGCCTCGCCAGCAGCGCGACGCCGACGGAGCCGACGCCCCCGGCAGCACCCGTCACCAGCACTTCGCCCTTCAGCGGCGAAAGCCCGGCCTCCTCCAGCGCAATGACGGACAGCATGGAGGTGAGCCCTGCCGTGCCGATCGCCATGGCCTGCCGCGTCGAAAGTTCGTCCGGCAGCGGCACCAGCCAGTCGGCCTTCACCTTGGCGCGGGTGGCGTAACCGCCCCACCACATCTCGCCGACGCGCCAGCCGGTCAGCACCACCCGGTCGCCCGGCCGGTAGCGCGGATCATCCGAGGCCTCGACCGTGCCGGCGAAATCCACGCCCGGCACATGCGGGAAGGAGCGCACCAGCCCGCCCTTACCGTTGATGCAGAGCCCGTCCTTGTAATTGAGCGTCGAATATTCGACGGCGACCGTGACGTCGCCATCGGGAAGCCGCGAATCGTCCAGCTCCTGGATCGAAGCCGAAACCCCGCCGTCTCCGGCCTTCTCGACCAATAATGCCTGAAACGTCATGGCTTCCTCCTGGTGATCGCTTGCGTCACCCCAGATATAGGGCGCGAGGCATTGGTGTCGCCACTGTTCTTTTGTATCAAGGGGAAGGAGGCCGGTGCCGATGATAGACAAGCTCGAATATTTCATCGCGCTCGCCCGCGAAAAACATTTTGCGCGGGCGGCGGAGGAAATCGGCATTTCGCAGCCGACGCTCTCGGCCGCCATCCGCCAGTTGGAAGACCAGCTCGGCGTGATGCTCGTCGTGCGCGGCTCCCGCTTCCAGGGCCTGACGCCGGAAGGCCAGCGCGTGCTCGAATGGGCCCGCCGCATCGTCGGCGACACCCGCACCATGCGCGAGGAAATGCGCGCGGCGCGAAAAGGCCTTTCCGGCCATATCCGCCTTGCCGCCATCCCCACCACGCTCGCCATGGTGCCGCGCATCACCGCGCCCTTCCAGGAAAAACACCCGGACGTCACCTTCTCCATCCTCTCGACGACCTCGATCAAGATCCTCGGCCTGCTCGAAAACCTGGAGATCGACGCCGGCCTCACCTATCTCGAAAACGAGCCGCTCGGCCGCGTCACCAGCGTGCCGCTGCTGCACGAGCACTATTGCCTCGTCACCGCCAGGGGCACCGCCTTTTCCGATCGCGAAACCGTGACCTGGCAGGAGGCCGGCAGTGTTAGGCTTTGCCTATTGACCGCCGACATGCAGAACCGCCGCATCATCAACCGGCACTTCGCCGAAGCCGGCGTCACGGTCGAGCCCTCGCTGGAGGCGAACTCGATGATCGTTCTGTTCTCCCATGTCCGCACGGGACGCTGGGCCAGCATCATGCCAAGAAATGTCGCGAAATCGTTTGGATTTCCTGACCAAATAAGTATAGTTTCGCTTGTCGATCCGGATCCGCACCACACGGTCGGTCTGGTCGCCACCCATCGCGAGCCCTTCACCCCGCTCGTCTCGGCCCTGCTGCACGAAGCCCGCGTGCTTGCCGAAAAAGGGATCGATTGATAGGAAATTTCTATCGATCAACGGCTTTGCTTTATTGACCCGTCGTCTCGCGACTGAGAAGCTGTCAGAACAATCGCGTGGATCGACAGGGTTCCGGTCTTCGCCGAACAATTTCAATGGTATCGGCGCGACAGAACCCGGGAGGCCTTGCGGTTCATTCGTGTCGGTTGGGAGGCCTGACCATGAATGTGCACGTCACCGGCAACGATGTAGGCGCGAGGACGCTGGCAATCGTCAGCGAATTGAAGAGGCTCGAAGGGCCGCTTCTGCCCATCCTGCACGAGATCCAGGCCGAGTTCGGCTATGTGCCGCAGGAAAGCCTGCCGGTCATTGCCGAGCAATTGAACCTTTCGCGCGCCGAAGTGCACGGCGTCGTCACCTTCTATCACGACTACCGCGACCACCCGACGGGGCGGCATGTGCTAAAACTCTGTCGCGCCGAGGCCTGTCAGTCGATGGGCGGGGACGAGGTCGCCGAGCGCGTGAAATCGCTGCTCGGCATCGATTTCCACCAGACGACGCTGGACGGCGCGGTGACGCTGGAGCCCGTCTACTGTCTCGGGCTCTGTTCCTGCGCACCGGCCGCGATGTTCGACGGCGCGGTGCATGGGAGGGTCGATGCCGAACTTGCGAAAGAACTCGTCGCGGAGGCACGCCGATGACCGTGCGCATCTACATTCCCCGCGATGCCGCAGCCCTTGCGCTTGGCGCCGACCGCGTCGTCAAGGCGCTTTCCCGCGAGGCTGAAACCCGCAAGCTCGACATCACGATCGTGCGCAACGGTTCGCGCGGCATGCACTGGCTGGAGCCGCTGGTCGAGGTCGAGACGGCGCAAGGCCGCATCGCCTATGGCCCGGTGAAGCCGTCCGACATCGCCGACCTGCTGGATGCCGGGCTCACCGAGGGCAAGGCGCACCCGCTCTGTCTTGGCGGAACGGAAGAGATTCCGTTCCTGAAGAACCAGACCCGCCTCACCTTCGCCCGCTGCGGCGTCATCGATCCCGTCTCGCTGGAGGACTACAAGGCCCATGGCGGCCTGAAGGGCCTCGAAAACGCCATCGCAATGGCGCCCGCTGATGTCGTCAAACAGGTCACCGACAGTGGTCTTCGCGGCCGCGGCGGCGCGGGCTTTCCGACCGGAATCAAGTGGAAGACTGTGCTCGACGCACCCCTTAATGCAGAAAAGGGCGACAGAAAATACATCGTCTGCAATGCCGATGAAGGCGACAGCGGCACTTTCGCCGACCGCATGATCATGGAAGGCGATCCCTTCGTGCTGATCGAGGGCATGGCGATCGCCGGCCTCGCGACCGGCGCCACCAAGGGCTTCGTCTATATCCGCTCGGAATATCCGCAGGCGATCGACGCCATGAACGAGGCGGTCACCGTCGCGCGCGCCGCCGGCGTGCTCGGCCCCTCGGTGCTCGGCTCGGGAAAAGCCTTCGACATGGAAATCCGCGTCGGCGCCGGTGCCTATGTCTGCGGCGAGGAAACGGCACTGCTCAACAGCCTGGAAGGCAAGCGCGGCATCGTGCGCGCCAAGCCGCCGCTGCCGGCATTGCAGGGCTTCATGGGCCGCCCGACGGTCGTCAACAACGTCATCTCGCTCGCCTCCGTGCCGATCATCATGGACAAGGGCGCTGACTTCTACCGAGATTTCGGCATGGGCCGCTCGCGCGGCACGATCCCCCTCCAGATCGCAGGCAACGTCAAACATGGTGGCCTTTACGAGACCGCCTTCGGCCTGACGCTCGGCGAGATCGTCGATGGCATCGGCGGCGGCTCGGCCTCCGGCCGCCCGGTGCGCGCCGTGCAGGTGGGCGGCCCGCTCGGCGCCTATTTCCCGCAGGCACTGTTCGACACGCCCTTCGACTACGAGGCCTTCGCCGCCAAGGACGGCCTCATCGGCCATGCCGGCATCACCGTCTTCGACGACACGGTCGACATGCTGAAGCAGGCCCGTTTCGCCATGGAGTTCTGCGCGGTCGAAAGCTGCGGCAAGTGCACGCCCTGTCGCATCGGCTCGACGCGCGGCGTCGAGACGGCCGACCGGATCGCCCAGGGCATCGAGCCGGAAAAGAACCGCGAACTGCTGGCCGACCTCTGCAACACGATGAAATTCGGCTCGCTCTGCGCGCTGGGCGGCTTCACGCCCTATCCGGTGATGAGCGCCATGACCCATTTCCCCGAAGATTTTTCGCCGGCGCCCATCGCCGAAGCAGCGGAGTGATCCCATGTCCCTCGTTCCCGAAATCGACTACGGCACGCCCGCCTCCCGCGCGGAAAAGATGGTGACGCTCACCATCGACGGCAACGAGATCTCCGTACCCGAGGGCACCTCCATCATGCGCGCCTCGATGGAGGCCGGCATAAAGGTGCCGAAACTCTGCGCCACCGACATGGTGGACGCCTTCGGTTCCTGCCGCCTCTGTCTCGTCGAGATCGAGGGCCGCAACGGCACGCCCGCCTCCTGCACCACGCCGGTGGCGCCGGGCCTCGTCGTCCATACCCAGACGAGCCGGCTGAAGACCATCCGCAAGGGCGTGATGGAACTCTATATCTCCGACCACCCGCTCGACTGTCTCACCTGTGCGGCGAACGGCGACTGCGAATTGCAGGACATGGCCGGCGCCGTCGGCCTGCGCGACGTGCGCTATGGCTACGAGGGCGACAACCACGTCAAGGCGCGCAGCAACGGCGAGACGAATGCCCGCTTCATGCCGAAGGACGAATCGAACCCCTATTTTACCTATGATCCATCGAAATGCATCGTCTGTTCGCGCTGCGTGCGCGCGTGCGAAGAGGTGCAGGGCACCTTCGCGCTGACCATCGAGGGCCGCGGTTTCGATAGCCGCGTCTCGCCCGGCATGCACGAGCATTTCATCGATTCCGAATGCGTCTCCTGCGGCGCCTGCGTGCAGGCCTGCCCGACCGCGACGCTCACCGAAAAGTCGGTCATCGCCATCGGCCAGCCGGAACATTCCGTCGTCACCACCTGTGCCTATTGCGGCGTCGGCTGCTCCTTTAAGGCCGAAATGCGCGGCGAAGAGCTGGTGCGCATGGTGCCCTGGAAGGACGGCCAGGCCAACCGCGGCCATTCCTGCGTCAAGGGCCGCTTCGCCTATGGCTATTCGACCCACCGCGACCGCATCCTCAACCCGATGGTCCGCGAGAAGATTTCGGACCCGTGGCGCGAAGTGACCTGGGAAGAGGCCTATGCCCATGTCGCCGCCGAATTCCGCCGCATCCAGTACCAATATGGCCGCGATTCGATCGGCGGCATCACCTCGTCGCGCTGTACCAACGAAGAGACCTATCTGGTCCAGAAACTGATCCGCGCCGGCTTCGGCAACAACAATGTCGATACCTGCGCCCGCGTCTGCCATTCGCCGACCGGTTACGGCCTCGGCCAGGCCTTCGGCACCTCCGCCGGCACACAGAATTTCGATTCGGTCGAACACACCGATGTCGTCATCGTCATCGGCGCCAACCCGACGGACGGCCATCCGGTCTTCGCCTCGCGCCTCAAGAAGCGCCTGCGCCAGGGCGCCAGGCTGATCGTCATCGATCCGCGCCGCATCGAGCTTGTCTCCTCGCCGCATATCAAGGCCTCCCATCACCTGCCGCTGAAGCCCGGCACCAATGTCGCCGTCGTCACCGCACTCGCCCATGTCATCGTGACGGAGGGCCTCTACGACGAAAAATTCATCCGCGAGCGTTGCGACTGGTCGGAATTCGAGGATTGGGCCGCCTTCGTCGCCGAACAGCGCCACAGCCCCGAGACGATCGAACCCTTCACCGGCGTGCCGGCTGAGGAACTGCGCGCCGCCGCCCGGCTTTTCGCCACCGGCGGCAACGGCTCGATCTATTACGGCCTCGGCGTCACCGAGCACAGCCAGGGTTCGACGACCGTCATGGCCATCGCCAACCTCGCCATGGCGACCGGCAATATCGGCCGCCCGGGCGTCGGCGTGAACCCGCTGCGCGGCCAGAACAACGTGCAGGGCTCCTGCGACATGGGTTCCTTCCCACACGAGCTGCCGGGCTACCGCCATATCTCGGACGACGCGACCCGCGACATCTTCGAAAAACTCTGGGGCGTGAAGCTCAACAACGAGCCGGGCCTGCGCATCCCCAACATGCTGGACGCGGCCGTCGAGGGCACGTTCAAGGGCATCTACATCCAGGGCGAGGACATCCTCCAGTCCGACCCGGACACCAGGCATGTCTCGGCCGGCCTGGCCGCGATGGAATGCGTCGTCGTGCAGGATCTTTTCCTCAACGAGACGGCCAACTATGCCCACGTCTTCCTGCCGGGCTCGACCTTCCTGGAAAAGGACGGCACCTTCACCAATGCCGAGCGCCGCATCAACCGCGTGCGCCGCGTCATGACGCCGAAAAACGGCTATGCGGACTGGGAGGTCACCCAGAACCTCGCAACGGCCATGGGCCTTAACTGGAACTACACGCATCCGTCGCAAATCATGGACGAGATCGCCGCGACGACGCCGAGCTTCGCGCTCGTCTCCTACGACTACCTGGAAAAGGTCGGCTCGGTGCAGTGGCCCTGCAACGAGAAGAGCCCGGAAGGGTCGCCGATCATGCACATCAACGGCTTCGTGCGCGGCAAGGGTAAGTTCATACGCACGGAATATGTCGCGACGGACGAAAAGACCGGCCCGCGCTTCCCGCTGCTGCTCACCACCGGCCGCGTGCTCAGCCAGTACAATGTCGGCGCCCAGACGCGGCGCACGGAAAACGTCGTCTGGCACGACGAGGACCGGCTGGAGATCCACCCGCACGATGCGGAAAACCGCGGCATCCGCGACGGCGACTGGGTGCGTCTCGCCAGCCGCGCCGGCGAGACGACCTTGCGGTCCCTCGTCACCGACCGCGTCGCGCCGGGCGTCGTCTACACCACCTTCCACCACCCGCTGACGCAGGCGAATGTCATCACCACCGATTTCTCGGACTGGGCGACCAATTGTCCGGAGTATAAGGTGACGGCCGTGCAGATCTCCCCGTCGAACGGCCCGTCCGACTGGCAGGTCGAATATGACGAGCTCGCCCGTCGGTCGCGCCGCATCGCGGGCAAGCTGGAGGCAGCAGAATAGGATCCCACGTGCCGGATTTTTCCACGTCGACCAAGGCCACCGAGGCCGTGGCCCTGGTTACGGAGACCGCCCGCCGCAACGGGCGTCTTACCGTGGGCGAGCGCTTCGTGCCGGAGGAAACCCCGGTCGCCTTCTCCTATGCCGGCTCGACCCATGCCGTGATGATGGCGAGCCCCGCCGACCTCGAGGATTTCGCCGTCGGCTTCAGCCTGACGGAAGGCATCATCAGCGATCCGGGCGAGATCGAGACCATCGAGGTGGTGGCGGAAGACAAGGGCATAGACGTGCAGGTGCGGCTTGCCGATCCGCAGAACGACGCGCTGACCGCCCGCCGCCGCCACATGGCCGGCCCCGTCGGATGCGGCCTGTGCGGCATCGAATCGATCGAGCAGGCGGTCCGCGTGACGCCCTCCGTGCGTTCGTCGACGCTTACGCTCACCGAAGACGAGGTGGCGGATGCCGTTCGCCTCCTGAACGGCCAGCAGCCGCTGCATATGGTGACGCGCGCCGTGCATGGCGCCGGTTTCTACGTGCCGGGCACCGGCCTCATCGCCGTGCGCGAAGATGTCGGCCGGCACAATGCGCTCGACAAACTGGTCGGCGCCGCGCGCCGCGCCGGGCATGTGGGTGCGGCCGGCGCCGTCGTCGTGACGAGCCGCGTCTCCGTCGAGATGGTGCAGAAGACGGCGATCATCGGCAGCCCCTTCATTATCGCCATTTCCGCGCCGACAGCACTTGCCATCCGCACGGCGGAGGATGCCGGCATGACGCTGATCGCGCTGGTGCGCGGCGACGAATTCGAGATTTTCACCGGTGCGGAGCGCATCGTGCCCGGCGCGGAACGGCGCCTGGGCAACGGTTAGGAGCCAAAAATGTCAGAAGGCAGCAAGATCCCCAGGATGGCGAACCAGATCGCCACCTTCTTCCATTCGCAGCCCGCAAGCGAGGGCCCGAACGGTGTGGCGACCCATATCAACAAGTTCTGGGAGCCGCGCATGCGCCGGCAGCTTTTCGATATCGTCGACAATCACGGCGGTGAAGGGCTGGACAGCCTCGTCCTGCAAGCCGTGCCGCTGATCCATCGCCCACCTCCGGCCGAAGTGCCCCCGGCGCGCGAAAACAGCGCTCCGCCCGCACCCTGAGGCCCTTCCCCTGAAACGCCAACGGCCGGCATCGCTGCCGGCCGTTTCTTTCATGCCGCGATGCGCGCTTAGAACTCTTCCCAGTTCTCCGCTGCCTGCGCCGAGGAGCCACGCGGCGTCCGCAGGGTGCGCGCCACGGCATGAAGCTGCGATACGGGTGCCGGCGACGGCGCCCGCTGGACCGGCTGGGCATTGCCGGCGAGCCGGAAGCGGCGGATGAGGGTGTGCAGCGCGTCTGCCTCGCGCGCCATGGCGTGGCTGGCCGCCGTGCTTTCCTCGACCATCGCCGCATTCTGCTGCGTCGCCTGGTCCATCGAGTTGACCGACTGGTTGATCTCGCGAAGCCCGGTGGATTGTTCGCGCGAGGCCTCGACGATCGCCGCCACGTTTGTGTGGACCTCCTGCACCTGGCCGAGGATTTCCTGCAAGGCGCGCCCGGTCTCGTCGACCAGCGCCACGCCGCTCTTCACCTGCTCGCCCGAGGTGGTGATCAGCGCCTTGATGTCCTTGGCGGCACTGGCCGAACGCTGCGCGAGTTCGCGCACTTCCTGCGCCACGACGGCAAAACCCTTGCCCGCCTCGCCCGCCCGCGCCGCTTCCACGCCGGCATTCAGCGCCAGGAGATTGGTCTGGAAGGCGATGTCATCGATGACGCCGATAATGTTGGAGATTTCGCGCGAGGACTGCTCGATCTGCCCCATCGCGCCGATCGCCTTCTTGACGACCTCGCCGGATTTTTCCGCACCCGCCCGGGTCCTGGCGACGAGCGTCCCGGCCTCGTCGGCGCGGCGGCTCGAATCGGCGACCGTCGTGGTGATTTCGTCGAGGGCGGCTGCGGTCTCCTCCACGGAGGCCGCCTGCTGCTCGGTGCGCCTGGCGAGGTCGTCCGCCGCCGAGCGGATCTCCTGCGCACCCGACGCGATGGCATTGGCGTTGGTCTCGACCGTGCGCATCGCGTCATGCAGGCCGGCGACCGCCTCGTTGAAATCCTTGCGCACCGCTTCCATCGATGGAACGAAGGCCTTGGTGAGATTTTGCGTCAGGTCGCCATCCGCCAGCGCCTTCAGCGCGCCGCCGAGCATGTTGATCGCCGACATGCGTTCGGTCACGTCGGTCGCGAACTTGACGACCTTGTAGACCCGCCCGTTGAGGTCGCGGATCGGATTGTAGGCGGCCTGGATCCAGATTTCCCGTCCGCCCTTGCCGTAGCGCACGAATTCGTTGGAGATGAACTGCCCGTCGGCAAGGTTCTTCCAGAAGTCCGCATAGGCCTGCGTCTGCACATAGGCGGGATCGCAGAACATGCGGTGATGTTTGCCGCGGATTTCCGAGAGATCGTAGCCAAGCCCGGCACAGAAATTCTCGTTGGCATGGAGGATTTCGCCGGTCGGGGTGAATTCGATGACAGCCTGCGAGCGCGAGATCGCATCGAGCTTGGCGGCATCCTCCGCCGCGCGCATCTTCACCTCGGTAATGTCCGTCGCGAACTTGACGACCTTGTAGGGCTTGCCGCGGCGCAGGACCGGATTGTACGAGGCCTGGATCCAGATCTCGCTGCCATCCCTGCGCAGGCGCTTGTAGCTGTTCGAATCATATTCGCCGCGCCCGAGCCGCGCCCAGAACTGGCGGTACTCCTCGCTCGCCGTATAGGCGGCTTCGCAGAACATGCGGTGGTGTTTGCCGACGATGTCCTTCAGTTCATAACCGAGTGCACGGCAGAAATTTTCGTTGGCGGACAGGATGTTCCCGGTGAGATCGAACTGGATCACGGCCTGCGAGCGCGACAGCGCATCGAATATGTGGCTTGCACCCATGGACTTCGCGAATGAAAGCATGACCTGTCCCTCTGTGCGATCGCACGGTCTTCCCGGATGGCTCGCGGCACGATCGTCGGTTGTTGACGTTCCGGCACGGGGCTGCACACGCCGGCGAATACAATCTTCGCGGGGGGCGTCATGCCGGACCGAAGAAATGCGCTTCTACAATCCAAGATGGCGAAACAAGCTTAAGAATTGGTGAAAATCGGACGGCGATTTTTTTGATCTATTATATAACAATGACTTACAGATAGCTTGAAAAAATGCAGATTACGTTACGTCAGGCACGCGGTCTCCCAGCCATCAACAAATTCACTGCAAAGTTGCACCCAGAAATGGCCAATAAAAAACCGCCGCGTAATCGCGCGGCGGTTCCTGTATCCGGCAATTATAGGGGCGATCAGGCCGCCATGTCTTCCACGTCGCGCTCCTTGAACATGCGCGCCAGGTTGAGGAAGCAGATCATGCCGTTCTCGTGGGCAATGATGCCCTCTGCATAGGCCTTGTCGAAGGAGGTCGTCACTTCCGGCACGGGCTGGATCTGCTCGCTGCGAATGGTGAGGATGTCGGACACCCGGTCGACGACGAGGCCGACGACCATGCTGTGCACTTCGGCGACCACGATGGCGCTACGCTCATTGGCTTCCGTGCTCTTCATGCCGAGCTTGTGGGCGAGGTCGATGATCGGGATCACCGTGCCGCGCAGGTTCATCACGCCGATAACGTCAGGCGGCGAATGCGGGATCGGCGTGGACGGCGCCCAGCCGCGGATTTCGCGGATCGTCGTCGTCTTCACGCAGAATTCCTGATCGTGCAGGCGGAATGCGATGATTTCGAGCGTGTCGCCGGCAAAGGTGGCCGTATTGATGGAGGTCATCGGGATCTTTCCAGGTTGATCTGCGTCGTGAATACGATCCTATGCATGCCCTGGTTAAAATCTTTCAAACGCCCGGCCATTGCCGTGCCGAAAATGCGGAAAGGCCCCCGCGTCGCCGCGGGGCCTTCGATCTTCCAGGCCTGCCAACCCGTCAGGTGCGCAGCACGGCCTCGAACTGTTCCAGCGCCCAATCCACCTGATCGCCGGTAATGACGAGCGGCGGCGCGATACGGATCGTGTCGCCATGGGTGTCCTTGGCGAGGATGCCGCGTTCCTTCAGCGCCTCGCAATATTTGCGCGCGCCGCCGGCAGCGGCGTCGAGCTCCACAGCCAGCATCAGGCCGCGGCCGCGCACGTCCTTGATGATGTTGGAACGGATGCCCCTGAGGCCTTCCTGAAAACGATCGCCCATGCGCGCCGAATTGCCGATCATGTCCTCCTCGACCAGCACCTTCAGCGCCGCGCGCGCGATGGCGCAGGCGAGCGGATTGCCGCCGAAGGTCGAGCCATGCTGGCCTGGCTGCAGCACGCCGAGCACCTCGCTGTTCGAAAGCACCGCCGAGACCGGATAAAAACCGCCGGACAACGCCTTGCCGACCAGCGTCACATCCGCCTCGATGCCCTCGTGCTCCTCGGCGAGCAGCTTGCCGGTGCGGCCGAGGCCGGTCTGGATCTCGTCGAGGATCAGCGTGATACCATGCCTGGTGCAAAGTTCGCGAACCGCCGTAAAATAGCCGGCCGGCGGGATGATCACGCCCGCCTCGCCCTGGATCGGCTCGATCAGGAAAGCGACCGTGTTTTCGTTGATCGCCGCGCGAAACGCATCGAGATCGCCGAAGGGCACATGCCGGAAACCGGGCGCGAAGGGGCCGAAGCCGGTGCGTGCATCCGGATCGGTCGAGAAGCCGACGATGCCCATGGTGCGGCCGTGGAAATTGTTGGAGCAGACAACGATCTCGGCGCGCCCTTCCGGCACGCCCTTCACCTCGTAGCCCCACTTGCGCACCGCCTTGACAGCGGTCTCCACGGCTTCCGCGCCGGAATTCATCGGCAGCACCTTGTGCGAGCCGGTGAGGGCCGCGATCTCCTCGTAGAAATGCGCGAGCTGGTCGTTGCGGAAGGCGCGCGATGTGAGCGTCAGCTTCTGCGCCTGCTCCACCATCGCCGCGAGGATCTTGGGGTGGCAATGGCCCTGGTTGACCGCCGAATAGGCCGAAAGGCAGTCGAGATAGCGGTTGCCGTCGATATCCCAGACATACACGCCCTCGCCGCGCGACAGCACGACGTCGAGCGGCTTGTAGTTATGGGCGCCGAGACGGTACTCGGTTTCGATCAGGCTTTCGGTCGACGGCGTCATAAAGTCCTCCGGGGGTTCAGGCGCTGCGGGTCGGCCGGTCGAGAATGCGGCGCCCGAAGAGGCTTGCGGTCAGTTCGACGAGGATGCGCGCACTCTTGCCGCGGTCATCGAGGAAGGGATTCAGCTCGACGAGGTCGAGCGAGGAGACGAGGCCGCTGTCGCAGAGCATCTCCATGATGAGATGGGCCTCGCGGAACGTCGCACCGCCCGGCACCGTGGTGCCGACGCCCGGCGCCAGTTCCGGATCGAGGAAATCGACGTCGAGGCTGACATGCAGCAGGCCATTTGCCGCTTTGATGCGGGCGATGATGTCGTGCATGATATGCGCCATGCCGGTCTCATCGATCGAGCGCATGTCATAGACATTGACGCCGTGTTCGGCGATCTCTTCGCGCTCGCGTGCATCGACGGAGCGGATGCCGACCTGAAAGACGTTCTTCGGATCGACCAAAGGGCGGCCCGCTTCGAGGATCGGCGCGAATTCGGCCTCGCCGCAGAAGAAGGCGACCGGCATGCCATGCATGTTGCCCGAGGGCGAGCTCGCCGGCGAGTTGAAGTCCGCATGCGCATCGAGCCAGAGCACGTAGAGCGGGCGGCCCGCATCGGCGGCATAACGCGCCATGCCGGAGACGGAGCCCATCGACAGCGCGTGGTCGCCGCCGAGCACGAGCGGGAACTTTCCGCCGCGCGCCGCATCGTAGACCGCCGTGTCGAGCGCGCGGGTGAAGGCCGCGACGATCTGCAGGTCGTTCGCCTTCGGATGGTTGGCGAGGTCGCGCGCCGGCAGCGGATGCAGGTCGCCTTCGTCCGTCACCGTGTGACCGAGTTCGATCAGGGTCGTGTCGACGCCCGCGATGCGCAGCGCCGTCGGGCCCATCGCCGCGCCGCGGCGGCCGGAGCCTTCTTCCAGAGGTGCGCCGATCAGCGCGATGTGCTTGTCATTTTCAGCCATGGTTTCCCCGCAGATGCATGAGAGCCGGTATGCCCGGTTTTGCGCAATTATTGCCCGCCACGCCGTTGGCAAAAAGAGGAAAAACTGACAAATAGACGGCTCATTTCAGCATTTTGCAAAGCACGGGGCGACACAATGGTAAGTCTCGACGATCTCGACCATGCGCTGATTAGCGCGCTACGCCACAATGCTCGCACGCCGGTCTCTTCGCTTGCCGCCACGACGGGCGCGTCGCGGGCGACGGTCGCGGCGCGCATCGAGCGGCTCGTCTCATCGGGAACGATCGCCGCCTTCACCATCCGCACGGGTGCGGAGCTGACCGGCAGCGGCGTGCGCGCCATCGTGATGATCGAGTTGCACGGCAAGATGGCCGACCGCGTGGCCGCCCAGCTTCGCGGCCTGCCGCAGGTGCGCGCACTGCACTCCACCAACGGCCGCTGGGATTTCATCGCCGAACTCGAAGACCGCGACCTCGGCACCTTCGACGAAACGCTCCACCGCATCCGCCTCATCGACGGCATCACGGTGACCGAGACGAATATCCTGCTGAAGACGACGAAGAACGCACTGGCGTGAGCCGGTTCACCTGTTGCCCCACCCTCCACGTCATCCTCGGGCTTGACCCGAGGATCCACGCATCACCGCACGCGTTGAATTTGTCGCATGGATCCTCGGGTCAAGCCCGAGCAACTGTGTTGTGAGATGTCAAGACAGGAACGCTCTGTTGTCCCTCACGGCTGCATTGAGGGCGACGAGGAGGCGTCTTGCGATGGCGATGATGACGAGCTTGGCTGGTTTGCCCTTGTC
>NZ_DASYHH010000030.1:0-44331 GCF_035998705.1 Shinella sp.
AAGGGCAAACCAGCCAAGCTCGTCATCATCGCCATCGCAAGACGCCTCCTCGTCGCCCTCAATGCAGCCGTGAGGGACAACAGAGCGTTCCTGTCTTGACATCTCACAACACAGTTGCTCGGGCTTGACCCGAGGATCCACCCTCACCCGACCTTCGGCCGCCCCATGGCGAAGACATCCGTCCCGCCATCGCAATAGTCCATATAGCCCATGCGGCCGAGCGGACGGGCGACCGCCATGTCGATCCTGCCGTCGCGCAGGACTTCCGGGCTGATGTGGATGCCGACCACCTGGCCGAACACCACCCAGTTGTCCGATTCCCGGCCGTCGAGATCGACCGGCCGCAGGGTCTGCGTCGCGCGGCATTCGAGCGCGGCGTAGGCCTCGCCGACATAGGGCGCATCGACGAGGCGGCCGGTGACCGGCGTAAGCTTGGCGATGTCGAATTCATCGACGCCATAAGGAACGGCGACCGAACTCGCATTCATCTCCTCGGCCAGATGCCGGCTTGCCAGCGAGCAGGTGAAGACGCCGGTCTCCTCGATATTCGTCACGCTGTCCTTGTGGCCGCTCGACGAGAACATCACGAGCTTCGGCCGGTCGCTCACCGCGTTGAAGAACGAATAGGGCGAGAGGTTCAGCCGCCCGTCCGCCGCCTTGGTGCCGATCCAGCCGATCGGCCGCGGCGCGACGATCGCCTTGAAGGGATCGTGCTTCAGGCCGTGGGCGTTGTCCGTCGTGTCGTAGAACAGCGCGTCAAGTCTCATCGCCCACCCATGTGACGATCTCGGCCAGTTCCGGCCGTGGCCGCTCGGTCGGCGGCACGGTGGGCGTGCCGATATGGATGAAGCCGGCGATCTTCTCGCCCTCGTTGACACCGAGGATCGCATAGGCGCGCGGGTCGTAGGCATACCACTCTGTCAGCCAGTTCGACGAGAAACCATGCGCATTGGCCGCCATCACCAGGTTGAGGCAGACGGCGCCGGCCGACATGAGCTGCTCCCATTCCGGGATCTTGACATGCGGCGCGACGCGGCTGACGACGGCAACGACGACCGGCGCGCGGGTGAGCCGCGTGTTTTCCACCTTCACCATCTCGTCGGAAAGCTCCGGCTTGTCGCCGATCGCGATTTTCGCAAGTGCCTCGCTGATGCGGCGGCGCTCCTCGCCGCGATAGACGATGAAGCGCCAGGGCGCGAGCTTGCCGTGGTCCGGCACGCGCGAGGCGAGTGTCAGCATTGCCTCGACTTCGCCCTTCGAGGGACCGGGTTCGCCCATCTGGAAGGCAGGGATCGACCGGCGGGTCGAAAGATAATCGATCAGCTTGATTTCGGTTTTCATCGGGGAGGAGTTCCAATAACTTGGCCCGCGGACGCGGCCTTGAAAATGCCATTAGCCGGGTCTTCAAGTGGAGCCTTACAGTCAGGAAGTCAACCGTCCCCATGCGCATGCCGCCCCGTCCCGCCCCCCATTTCGGCATTGCCGTGAGCGTCGCGATCGTGACCCTCGTCTCGTCCTTCGTACCGGCGCGCGCGCAGGAATCGCTGGACAGTTTCTCCCAGATCGGCACGCCGCTGAAGAGCGGCAAGCTCACCTCGTTCAACCCGATCGTCACCGGCGAGGCAACGCCGGCAAACCTGCGCGACGTGACCTGCGAGGCGCTGCTGACGAAGGACGGCAGCCCCATGCAGCACGGCCTCACCTGGCGCGTCTTCTCGCCGATCCCGGGTGCCGACGGCAAGCTGCCGCTGCTCGCCACCTCCGAGGGCGGCTCGGCCGCCTTCCAGCTCGTGCCCGGCGAATATTTCGTCAACGTCGCCTTCGGCCGCGCCGGCGCCACGAAGAAGCTGCTGGTGCCCGCGGATGGCGATGTCGACAAGCAGGTCATGGTGCTCGATGCCGGCGGCATCATGCTGAACGCCGTTTCCGGCTCCGACGTGCGCATTCCGCCGAAGGAACTGAGCTTTTCGATCTTCGCCGCCGAAGTGCGTGAGGATGGCGAGCGCAACCTCGTCGTGCCCGAGGTGAAGCCGAATTCCGTGGTACGGCTGAACGCCGGCACCTACCACGTCGTCTCCGACTACGGCACGGTCAACGCCGTCATCCGCGCCGACATCCAGGTCGAGGCGGGAAAACTGACGCGCGCGACCATCCAGCATCGCGCAGCGAAACTGACGCTGAAACTCGTCTCCGAAGCCGGCGGCGAGGCGATCGCCGACACGGCCTGGTCGATCCTCACCTCGTCTGGCGACACGGTCAGCGAAAGCGTGGGGGCCTTCCCGACGCTGGTTCTGGCCGAAGGCAGCTACATCGCCGTCGCCCGCAACAAGAACCGCATCTACCAGCGCGATTTCGCGGTGAAGGCCGGCGTCAATACCGATGTCGAAGTGCTGCTCGACGAAAACGCCAACGAGCAGAAGGCCGCCGCCGAGGACGTCGTCGACTAACCGGCCCGCCGCAAAAACGGCTTCGGCCGCGGCGCCATGGCGAAGACGGCCTCGTAGAGCCGCGCCATGACGGTCTTGCGGTCGCCCGCATCGAGCTCCGCCCAGGGAATGACGCCGCCGATGCGCGCGGCGATCGTCGAACCGGAAAGTTTCTGGAACTCGCGGATCAGGAGCGACAGCCTGAGCGTCATCGAGACCTTGCTCGCCAGATGGAAGAGCCGGCCGTTCTGCCCCTCGAAGAAGACGGGAATGACGTTGGCCTGCGCCGACTGGATGAGCTTTGCCGGAAACATCTTCCACGGCAGGTCTTCCGCGCGCCCGAACACCTTCTTCGCCGTCGCAACGCCGCCCGCCGGAAACACGATCACCGTCGTGCCCTCCTTGAGCAGCCGCACGGCTTCCGCCCGCGTCTTCATGTTGAGCGCAAGCGCCTCCTTGGTGTCCTCGAAGGAGACCGGCAGCGCATAGGGCTGCATTTCCGGCACTTTCAACAGATCGTTGTGGATCATCACCTTGAACGGCCGGCCGAGCTGTTCGGCGAGCGCCAGCACCGCGATGCCGTCGCCGATGCCGAACGGGTGGTTGGCGACGATGACGACCGGCCCCTCAGGCAGCTCCAGCGGCGGCCAGGAGCCCTGCACGCGCAGCCGCACATTGATGAGGTCCAGCATGTCGCCGAAGACCCGCGTGCTGCTGCCGACGATGGATTGGCGCCATATGTCGTAGAGTCGGGCGTAGCGGTTACGACCGGCGAGACCTTCCATGGAGCGGATGAACCATCGTTTGAGGCGCGGATCGTTTTCGTTGGCGTAGGAGAGTTCCTTGAACCGCACGGTGTTCCCCAAAAACCCCGTCCTCTCCTCCGTCATGCTCGGGCTTGACCCGAGCATCCATGCCTCTCGGCCGCTTGTGGATCCTCGGGTCAAGCCCGAGGATGACGTGGGTGGGTGGGCAAAAAGATAATCCCGCACTGGCTAGCACGGGATCATGACAGTTTTCCGACACTCGGCGTGGAGGCTCACGCCTTGCCGAGCTTGCGCTTCAGGTCCGGGGCCATGGCTTCCAGCGTCAGCGCGGCGATCGCCTCGTCCAGCGACATCGCCGTCTGGTTCTGCGAACCGAGGCGGCGGATGTTGACGGAGCGTTCCTCCGCCTCCCGTTTGCCGCAGACGACGATGACCGGAACCTTGGTCACCGAATGTTCGCGGACCTTGTAGTTGATCTTCTCGTTGCGGAAGTCGGTCTCGACGACCAGGCCGGCATCGCGCAGCTTCTCCGCCACCTCGCGGCCATAGTCGTCCGCCTCCGAGGTGATGGTCGCCACCACCACCTGCATCGGCGCGATCCACAGCGGCATGTGGCCGGCAAAGTTCTCGATGAGAATGCCGAGGAAACGCTCCATCGAGCCGCAGATGGCGCGGTGGATCATCACCGGCTGCTTCTTGTCGGAGTTCTGGTCGATGTAGAAGGCGCCGAACCGTTCCGGCAGGTTGAAGTCGACCTGCGTCGTGCCGCACTGCCATTCGCGGCCGATGGCGTCCTTCAGCGTATATTCGAACTTCGGCCCGTAGAACGCGCCCTCGCCCGGCAGGATGCCGGTCTTGATGTTGTTCGACTGCTGCTGGATCGTCTCCAGCACCTGCATCATCACGCCCTCGGCCCGATCCCACAATTCGTCGGAGCCGACGCGCTTTTCCGGACGCGTGGAGAGCTTGATGGTGACCTCGTCGAACCCGAAATCCTTGTAGACCGAGAGGATGAGGTCGTTGATGCGCAGGCACTCCGCCGCCATCTGCTCGTCGGTGCAGAAGACATGCGCATCGTCCTGCGTGAAGCCGCGCACGCGCATAAGCCCGTGCAGCGCGCCGGAAGGCTCGTAGCGATGCACATTGCCGAATTCCGCAAGGCGAACAGGCAGTTCTCGATAGGACTTCAAGCCATGCTTGAAGATCTGCACATGCCCCGGGCAGTTCATCGGCTTCAGCGCGAAGACGCGCTCGTCGTCGGTCTCGTCGCCGGCAACGGTCACCTTGAACATGTTGTCGCGATACCAGCCCCAGTGGCCGGAGGTTTCCCACAGCGACTTGTCGAGCACCTGCGGCGCATTCACCTCCTCATAAGTGCCGGCGAGACGACGGCGCATGTAGGCGACGAGCGTCTGGAACATGCGCCAGCCCTTGCCGTGCCAGAAAACGACGCCCGGCCCTTCCTCCTGGAAGTGGAACAGGTCCATTTCGCGGCCGAGCTTGCGATGGTCGCGCTTCTCGGCTTCTGCGAGGATGTGCAGATAGCTGTCGAGCTCCTCCTGCGTGCGCCAGGCGGTGCCGTAGATGCGCGTCAGCATCGGGTTGTTGCTGTCGCCGCGCCAATAGGCGCCCGCGACCTTCATCAGCTTGAAGGCCGTGCCGATCTGGCCGGTCGCGGCCATGTGCGGACCGCGACACAGGTCGAACCAGTCGCCCTGGTAATAAATCTTCAGGTCCTGCCCCTCGGGGATCGCATCGACCAGTTCGACCTTGTACTTCTCGCCCTTGGCGGCAAAGACGTCCTTGGCCTTGTCGCGCGACCACACTTCCCGGGTGAACGGCTTGTTGCGCTGGATGATCTCCTTCATGCGCTTTTCGATCTTCGGCAGATCGTCCGGCGTGAAGGGCTCGTCCTTGGCAAAGTCGTAATAGAAGCCGTTGTCGATGACCGGACCGATGGTCACCTGCGTGCCCGGCCAAAGCTCCTGCACCGCCTCGGCCATCACATGGGCGGCGTCGTGCCGGATCAGCTCCAGCGCACGATCGTCCTCGCGGGTGACGATCTCGATCCGGCCGTTCGAAACGGTCTCGGAGAGATCGCGCAGCTCGCCATCGAGCGCAATCGCAATCGCCTTCTTGGCGAGCGACTTGGAAATCGCCTCGGCAACATCACGCCCGGTCGAGCCCGCGGGATAGTCGCGGACGGAGCCATCGGGAAAAATGAGGGAAACGGGTGCAGACATGAAAAAATCTCCTATCCAGTCCCGCCAACGAATGCGGGTGGTATGCGAGGGTAAAGCCGGAATGCCGGCCCGTGCGTCGCGCGGTATAAGGGGAAAATGGGGGGATTGGAAGGGGTGACAAGAGAGTAATTCGGCGCAGCATCAAAGCTGCAAATACGGCATGCGTCGCAAATCTGCACCGCATAAGTAACTCGAACTTTTTAGCGCATTAAAAGCTCGTTGAGCAGATCATCTGCGGATGGAAGAGCTTCACGTTGCAAGATTGCCTGACATGTGATGCGTAGGAGACCCCATGCACGCATCCATTGGACCGTGTCCACGGATAAATTTGACCCATGGGCAATTTTACTACGGTCGCCGTAGCTCTTCTTTGCAATGGCGTAGGTTGAAGCCCGAGGCACAATCGGCGCGCACAACTCCGCCAACAAGATCGACGTGCGATATGTAATTTCGGACTCGATCCGGAAGAGGCTCTCAAGCGCCTGCCAAATGTGCAGAATTGAAGAAGACAGGTCGGGCATTAAAGGTGCTTTTGCGAGTGCTGAACATATATTCCGCACGGCAGGGTATTTATCTTCGATACTTTGCCAGATAGGCACGGCGCTTGCCGCCTCCACGAACGCATCACATGTCAAGTTGTTGGTTAAGTGCTCCAAATCGCCGCGAAGACACATTAGAGAAAGCTCGTTTGGCCATCCCTCAATCTTTGCCTCAGTGATGGTTATCCCGTGACGTAAACCTTCATGTAGCCTATCCACACTTGAGCCGGATGACCGTGCATTTATTCCAGCATATGAGTTTAAAGAATAATTCGTAGCAAACGGGGCGAGGGTTGGAGAAATCCCTTGGCTATAGAGGATGGCGCGCAGCACATTTAACTTCCTGCATGCCTTTTCATAATCGTCGGCGTCCACCAAGATTTCGAGATTAACTTGGGCTAAAAAAATCTGCATCAACTCGACAGGCAGTCTAATAGGGTGCTTTTCAGCCACTAATGAGTATAGGTCAAAAATTGATACGCCCCATTTTCGGCAAACTAAAGAAAAATCACCACGATTAGCGTCCTCAACAGCTGATGGCGTCCAAAACAATATGGGAAAATAATACGGCGCCATGTTCACACCCTGCAAGAATAACTGTCGATAACAATCGGATATACAAAATCTACCGATTAGCAGTGGAGAATATCAAATCCCAGTTTCCTCTCTATCAAATTCTATGATGGCGGAAAACGACAGATGCCGTAAGAGCGAATCTTTACAGTTTTCCCCACCCCCAAAACCTCGCATATCCTAAAAATCCTTCCACCGCCGGACGGATCGCGTGACGTGTCGATGCGGGTGGGAGGAGGCGCTTTCGTTTTCTGCCGGGACGTGCGGCAGGGGCGGAAGAGGTGCGAAACGCTGCGGGAATGTGAATTTCCGTTGTGACAGGCTTCCCGCTTCCCCGCGTACGCGAGGTCGGTTTAGAGCCGCCATGCAAGCCGCTCTGCCCCGTCAGCCGAGCATCGCCGCGAGGCCGTTGACGGTGTTGGCGTTGCGCAGCGTGCCGATGCCGAGCTTTTTGGTCGTCAGGTGCGAGAGCAGTTTCGTCTCGCTCGGCTTGCCGCGAAAGTCGATCCAGAGATCGCCGTCGACGAAGGCGAGGCGCAGTTCCGGCGCGGCGAGTGTTTCGAGTTTTTCGAGCGCCGCGGGGCCGAGCGGTTCGCGCATCACGCGCACGCAGACATTGGCGCCGTCATCGCCGGGAAAGGGATTGCCCGCGGCGAGCCGTTTCCAGGCGTCGGCGCGGCGCAGGATGATATCGACAGGCTTGCCGAATGTCTGGCGGAACGCCGCTTCCAGCCGGTTTTCGAGCGTCGAGAGGGCCGCCTCCTCCGCATCGAAGACGAGGTTGCCGGTCGCGACCAGCGTGCGGGCATTGGCAAAACCGAGCCTCTCGGCCATAGCCTTCAGCTCCGTCATCACGACGCGGCGGCCGGGACCGAGCACGATCGAGTGCAGGAGGGCGACATGGGTGCCCATGAACTAGTCCTTGCCCCTTTTTGCAACGCGCCACAGCCGCCACGGCGCCCACCAGCGAAAGCGGTTCTCCAGCGCCTCCGGCACGGGATCGAAGCCATGCGTGCCGCCGGGGCCGCAGCGGGCGACGCGGAACAGCGCCAGAAACCCGCCCTGCCACACGCCGTGGCGGGCGATCGCCTCGTAACCGTATTCCGAGCAGGTCGGCAGATGCCGGCAGCCATGGCCGATGAAGCCGGAGAGCGTCAGCTGGTAGAGCCGGATGAAGCCCATGCCGGCAAGGCGGCCCGGCGTGCGGCGGAACGGACCCGGCCAGTTGCGGCCCCTATAGGCGAGCCGTGCCTCGGCGTGCCGGCAATCCGGGGCGTCGCACACCGCGCCTCACCCCGCCTTTTCCAGCCGCTTCGCCTCGATCTGGCCGATGGCATCCACCACGGCATCGAAGGTCAGCATGGTGGAGGCATGGCGGGCCTTGTAGTCCTTGACGGGCTTCAGGAAGCGCATGTCCTCGAAGCGGCCGTCCGGCCCCTCGCCGTCCGCCTTCAGCATGGCGAGCATTTTTTCGCGCGCGTCGCGGATTTCGGCGGTCGTCGCGCCGATGACGTGGCGCGCCATGATCGAGGAGGAGGCCTGGCCGAGCGCGCAGGCCTTCACCTCATGGGCGAAATCGGTGACGCGGTCGCCGTCGAGCTTCAGGTAGATTTTCACCCGCGAGCCGCACAGCTTGGAATGCGCGCCGGCCTCGGCATCCGCATCGGCGAGCGTGCCGATGCGCGGGATATTGCCGGCGAATTCCAGGATGCGGCTGTTATAGATATCGTCCATCATGGCCCTGTTTTTCGCATTTTTTGCGGAATCTTCAATGATCCGAGGAGATTATTCCGATGTCGTCGGTAAAAAAGCATACCGCGTCGCATCACGCCTCTTTCGCAGTCATCGTTCGATACTATATGATAACTCGTATTGGGGTGAGCGTTTTGCAAGGAGCAAAACATCACCTGTTGATTGGGAAACCGTGCCGGACGGTCTAGTGCACTGAGAAGCCGAGACCCGAAAGCCCCGGAGCCCGCCGACGGAACCCAAGCCTGCAGGGTTAGGCGAATGGCCAGTGGCGAGTCCGATATACAGGTCAGGTAGCCTGCAGAAAGGTCGATGGGTCCATGGACGCCATAGTCACCAATTTTCCGCGTGTCGACGATCCGTCGGGCCGCCCTTCGCAGAAAGAGGCGGAGGATGCCGTTCGCGTCCTGCTTCGCTGGGCGGGCGACGATCCGGAGCGTGAGGGGCTGCTCGACACGCCCAAGCGTGTTGCGAAAGCCTATCGCGAGCTTTTTTCCGGTTATGACCTCGCCGCCGAGGACGTGCTGGGCCGCACCTTCGAAGAGGTCGCCGGCTATGACGACATGGTGCTGGTGAAGGACATTCCGTTCTTCTCGCATTGTGAACACCATATGGTGCCGATCATCGGCAAGGCGCATGTCGCCTACCTGCCGAACGGCCGTGTGCTGGGCCTGTCGAAAATCGCCCGCGTCGTGGAAATCTTCGGCCGCCGTTTGCAGACGCAGGAAACCATGACGGCGCAGATCGCGCGCTCGATCGACGAGACGCTGAACCCGCGTGGCGTCGCGGTGATGATCGAGGCCGAGCATATGTGCATGGCGATGCGTGGCGTCCAGAAACAGGGCTCGACAACGCTCACCACCACCTTTACCGGTGCCTTCAAGACCGAACCGACCGAGCAGGTGCGGTTCATGACGATGATCCGGAGCTAGTCCTATCACCTTCAAATCCCCCTCCAACGACAAGGCCGAGCTCGAAACCGGCCCGGCCTTCACGCCCCGTTTCGACGAACACGGCCTGGTGACGGCCGTGGTGACGGACGTCAAGGACGGCGAGTTGCTGATGGTCGCCCACATGAACGCGCAATCGCTGGCGCTGACCATCGAGACCGGCGTCGCGCATTACTGGAGCCGCTCGCGCAAGTCGCTCTGGAAGAAGGGGGAAACCTCCGGCAACCTCCAGACGGTCGTGGAACTGCGCACCGATTGCGACCAGGATGCCGTATGGCTGAAGGTCTCCGTCGCCGGCCACGACGCGACCTGCCACACCGGGCGCCGTTCGTGTTTCTATCGCACGGTCGCCAACGGCCCGGATGGCGCTGTGCTGACGATCACCGGCGGCGAACCGCAGTTCGATCCGGCGGCGATCTACGGTAAAAATTAAGCATCTGCGCGGATTCCGTGCGGTTTCGGCACGGATTCACCAATTGGCAACCGGTCGGGACGCCTAATGCACGCATGGCGGCTTCTAACCCCGCCATGCGGATCAGGACCATGGAACCCAATCGCTGTCGTGCGTCACAACCGGTTTCCAACGCCGCCCCGAAGGGGACGACGATCCGACGGGCAAGCGCCCGCCTTCCGTTTCGACAGGACGCTCGCGGGAAGCCCCACAGACAGATTTTTCTCGCAAAAGTTCCCCGCGTCACAGTCTGCATCTATCCTGTCATCTATTGTGTAGCGGATAGGCCCGCGGCCCTGGAACTGATCGCCTCGGCGCGAATTCCTCTTCGTAACGGAGGTCCGGAATGCTGAACTGGAGTTTCAATCGTAGTCTCGTAACGGCGGATGCATCAGATCCGGGCGGCCCTTCCATGAACGACATGTCTCACATTCCCGCGCCGGCTCCGCCGCGCAAACCCAAGATCGCGCTGGCGCTGGGCGGCGGTGCGGCCCGCGGCTGGGCCCATATCGGCGTGCTGCGGGCACTCGACGAGGAAGGCATCCCCGTCGGCATGATCGCCGGCACCTCGATCGGTGCGCTCGTCGGCGGCTGCTACCTCGCCGGCAAGCTCGATGAGCTCGAGGCCTTCGCCCGCTCGCTCACCATGCGGCGCATCGCGAGCCTGCTCGATTTCACCATTCGCGGTTCCGGCCTGTTCGGCGGCATGCGGCTGACGAAGCGCATGCAGGAGCATCTGGAGAACCTGTCGATCGAGGATCTCGACCGGCCCTTCGTGGCGGTCGCGACCGAAGTCAACAGCGGCCACGAGGTCTGGATCAACAGCGGCTCGCTGATCACCGCGATCCGCGCCTCCTACGCCCTGCCCGGCATTTTCGAGCCGATCAAGTGCAACAACCGCACGCTGGTCGATGGCGCGCTGGTCAATCCCGTGCCGGTTTCGGTCTGTCGGGCGCATGAGGAGCCGCTGGTCGTCGCCGTCAACCTCAACTACGACCTCTACGGCCGCTCGGCTGTCATCAAGCACAGCGCCAGCCAGCAGAAGATCGACGATCACAAGCAGGAAGACAGTGCTGCGCGCCTCGGGCTGACGAGCGTCATGGTGCAGTCCTTCAACATCATCCAGGACCGCATTTCACGCGCACGGCTTGCCGGCGACCCGCCGGATCTGTCGCTGCATCCCAAACTGTCGGATATCGGCCTTTCGGAATTCCACCGCGCCGGCGAAGCGATCGACCGCGGCTATCTGGAAGCCAAGGCGCGGATTTTCGAGATCAAGCGCATGCAGGAAGCCGTGCTGATGCGCTGAGCGCTTTCAGCAGGCAAAGACACGTGCGGGCGGAGCGATTGATCGGTCCGCCCGGGTTCCGGGTCTTGCAATCAGCCTGAGATATAGGCCTTGATGGCGTCCGCTTCGTGCTTGATCGCCCTGATATGGGACTTCACCACGTCGCCGATCGAGATGATGCCGACAAGCCGCCCTTCCTTTTCCACCGGGATATGGCGGGCGCGCAGCTTGCTCATCATTTCCATGAGACCTTCGACGGTCTGGGTCTCGTCGCAGCGATGGACATTGCCCCACATGATGGAGGAAATGGGTTTGTCCAGGCATTCCGCGCCGTTGCGGGCGACGGCGGCAACGATGTCGCGCTCGGTCACAATGCCGGCAATGCGGTCGTTGCGATCGACGATGACGATGGCGCCGATGTGGTTTTCATGCAGATAGACGGCAGCCTGCTTGACTGTGAGCTGCGGGCCGCCGGTTACGACGTTGCGGCCTTTTTCGTCCAGTATCGTCTTTACATACATGCGTACCTCCCGTGTGCATCATAACGCAGAGAGGCGGGACACCCGCGCAGGGATGCCCTGCCAGCAACCGGCGCGACATCCGCGTTCCTCCCGCGCTATGTCGCTCCCGTCCCGGTGTGCATGTGCGAACCGGAACGACGTCCATGGTGCGCCACGATAGAGGCGATTGCAAGACCGCTAATGGACTATCGTTAATCGCGACGGCTTTCGGCGATCGCGACGTCGAACAGCGGGAAACACAGGAAGCCGAACAGGAAGCCGCCGATATGCGCCTCCCAGGCGATCGCGCCGCTGGCGACCGAGCCGAAAATCTGGCCGAAGCCGATCAAGAAGTTCGTCAGGAACCAGATGCCGGAAAAGACCAGCACGGAGCGGTTGGAAAGCGCTTCGGGGATGGTCAGGCGGCGGTTGAGATGGGCGAACTGCCGGCTGATGCGACCGCTCGGCGAGAAGACGAAGCGGGCCGCCGCCCCCATCAGGCCGGAGACCACGCCGGACGCGCCGACGACGAGGATCATCGTGCCCCAATGCAGCGCCGCGTGAAAGGCGACGGCGGCAATGGCGGAGAGGCACCAGAAGAGAAAGAAGCGCCGAAGGCCGATGCGCCGCACGACCGGAGCGCCGAAGGCGACCATCCAGAAGGCGTTGAAGATCAGGTGTTCCCAGCTGCCATGCAGCAGCGAATAGGTGACCGGGCTCCACAACCAGCCAAGATCCTGCTCGGACAAGGGGATGGAGTAGCGGGCGGGAATGAAGGCGAAGTGCAGGAGCACGGATTCGTCGGCTTGAGCGGAGAGGACATAGGTGCGCACGACATGGATGAGCGTCAGCAGCGCCAAAATTGCGACGAGACTGCCCGGCAGGTTGAATGCCGGTTCTCGCCTTTGGACATGCGTCCCGCCGCCCTGCTCTTCAATGCCGTCATGACTCATGGCCGTTCCACCAAATTCATAAAATACGAGTCGCGCTTATACAGAGAAAAGAAAGGCCGTGCAGCTTTCGCTGACGGCCGGTGCCCCCAATCCCCGGGGCTGAATTGATGTGCAGTAAACCATTCCCTCGTGGAGGGATGACCGGATGTTCCTCCAGGCCGGCCGGCGATGCAATCGAAAGCATTCGTTAACCTTAACGGCGCTGTGGCACGAAACTCGCTCCTCTGTTCGAAAAACCACCGTACGCACGGCCTTTCGTGCCGGAACGGAACAGAATCGATTGGAAGCGCGCATGCAGACGAAGGCCGTCACGGCACTTTATGACTACTGGACACGGCAGCGCGGCGACCGCGCCGTGCCGCTGCGCAGCGCCATAGAGCCTGCCGACATTGCGCCCATTCTGCCCGACGTCTTCATTCTGGAACACAACAGGCTCGACGATCCGCGCTTCCGCCTCGCCGGCACGCGGCTCTGCGCGCAGTTCGGGCGCGAGCTCAAGGGCGCCGGCTTCGACAAGCTTTTCGCGCCGGACCTGCGCCTGCGCGTCGCCCGGATCACGGAAAACGTGATGGCGCATGCGGCGCCCGCCGTCATGCAGATCGCGCTGGTCGACGGCAGTCTCGATACGACGGAGGCGGAAATCGTGCTTCTGCCGCTCGCCACCAAGGGAAAGGCGGCAGACCGCATCATCGGCGCCTTCGCGCCCCTGCCCGGCCAGCGGCAGCCGCTTTCCGCCTTTCGCTATGCGACGCTGGGCGCGCTCTCGGTCATCGATCCGAGCCGTGCCAACAGCTTTGGCGGCAACCGGCCGGCCGTGCCCATGCCCACCTCGATCATGGCGGTCCGACCGGCCGGTCTCGGGCAGACGATGAGCCGCGTGCTGCATCTGAGAATCTTCGAGGGCGGCCGCCAGGGTGACGATAGGTGAGGCTGAAGACCGAAACACAACCAGAAACGCCTCTAAGTTGTCGGAATACACGCCGGTGGCGATTTTTCAACGTGGCGGAAAACCTTCTGTTAACCCCGAAAGATTAAGAGTTGGAAAGAGATAAGATCATCAGGCACGCGCGCACATGTATTCTTTCCAGCAAGCATCGCCCGCCGTCCGGAAACCGCAGCCCGACCAGCGCAGCTTCCAGCGCGTCTCGGTGAACCTGCCCGGCCGCCTGATGCTGGCCAATCACGATGAATATGAATGCACGGTGCTCGACATGTCGCCGGGCGATGCGAGTTTCATCTGCCTGGGGCGTCCGCGCATAGGCGAACGGATCATCTCCTATGTCGATCATCTCGGCCGGATCGAGGGGACGGTCGCCACGCTCAGCGACGCCGGCTTCGCCATCCTCCTCAACGCGACGGACCGCAAGCGCGAGAAGCTCGCAGCACAGCTCACCTGGATCGCCAACAAACACGAACTGGGCCTGCCGGAAGACCGCCGCCACAACCGCCTGACGCCGCGCAACACCAGCACCGACCTGACGCTCGATGACGGCCGACGCTATCCCTGCCGCATCATCGACCTTTCGATGTCCGGCGCGGCCGTCGATATCGACGTGCGGCCGGCGCTCGGCACGCCCGTGCAGCTCGGCCATATGAAGGGCCGCGTCGTGCGCCATTTCCAGGAAGGCGTCGCCATCGAGTTTTCGTCCGTGCAGTCGAAGGACGCGCTGACCGCATTCCTGTAGCATTTCGGGACGACCGAAGGTCGTATTGTACCATGAGGGCCCTGCGGGGCCCTTTGCTGTTTCAAGGCGGGACAGCGCGCCCTTGTCAAAAATAATCGCAAAAATATTTTTGTCCGCCAAAAGGCCCTTCGGCTCCCTCCGCACGACGCAAGCGCCATCGCGGCCCCGTTGCCGGTAGCGACGCCGGACGTCGTTAGACGCTTCCCATAGGCTTCGCTCCTTGGCCTTGCTACCAAATGCTCCGCCGATACCGGAGGAAAATTTCTTTGGAATCAAACGATTGAGCGAAATCCGCCCGCATCGACCCGGGGGAAAATCCATTCAAATTTTAATCAAATACGCATCAAGTACAATTCAAATTCGTCTCCAATTTTATTCTTGTTTTATTCTTATACCGTCTTGATTTGAGCTAAGTTATACTTCCGTTTTTCGCGCAAGCTCAAAACATCCCTGTCATTGTGATCTCATCGAACGGGGACAGACACAATGAAAAAAACGATCAGGACAGGGACGTTTGCTTTTCTCTTCTCGCTGGCTGCCGCAGGTGCCGCAATGGCGCTGCCGGCCAACATTCCGCTGGCGGGCGGCACCAACCAGCCCATCGGCCACTACGAATTCTGCAAGCAGTACAGCGACGAATGCGGCTCGACCGGCAAGGACAAGGGACCTTTGGCGCTGACGCAGGAAAACTGGAAGACGATCCTCAACGTCAACTACACGATCAACACGGACGTGCAGCCGTTGACCGACATGGAGATTTACGGCGTCGAGGAACGCTGGGCCTATCCCGACGCCGTCGGCGACTGCGAAGACTATGTGCTCCTGAAGCGCAAGCGCCTGATCGAGGCCGGCATCTCGCCGTCGAACCTCTTGATCACCGTCGTGCTCCAGCCGAACGGCGAAGGCCATGCGGTGCTCACCGTGCGCACCGATCGCGGCGACTTCGTGCTCGACAACATGCGCAACAAGGTCCTGCTCTGGTCGCAGACCGAATACCGCTTCCTGAAGCGCCAGTCCTCGGCGAATGCCGGCAAGTGGGTGAAACTGCAAGACGGTCGTGCCGACGCCGTCGGTAGCGTCAAGTAGTCCCGGTCGCCAGAACGGCGCCGCATGAAGAGATTGCCCGGCGGGAATGCCGCCGGGCGCGAAAAAGGGCCCGGTCAGTCCCCCAATCCCCGTCCCGACCATGGCCCTGCGGCCGGTTCTGCTGTCCCGGAACCGGCCGCTTTCTTTTGAGCACCCACCCATGCCCGATCTCAACCGAAAATTAACCCTGTTGGCAGACGCTCCGGCAAAGGTCGCCGTCCCTTGAAACCGGTCCCGACCAGGCACAGCGAGGGATGTGAGATGACAGCGGCAGCGACCGGCAATGAAGACCATGCCCCCCTCTTCTCCAATCGCCTGCTGACACGCCTGACCGTCTCCGTCACGGTTCTCGCCGGCCTGACCGTCGCCATCAGCCTTGCCGGCCGCATGCTTGGCGAACGCATCGCGCTTGCCGGCCACACGGAAAGTGCGCAGCCGGTGGATGTCGTCATCGGCCAGGACCAGATCCGGCTTCCCGCCAACACGATCCGCTTCGAGGAACAGCGCCAGACCGGCCGCGCCGAACGGGTCGATCTCTACCTGACCTGGCCCGAGATGAAGGGTTATTCCAACGCCGAGCGTGGCCGTTTCAACGATGCCAGCCGTCCTGAGAGCCTGATTTTCCTCAATCTTTCGCAAAGCACCATGTCGAAGGACATGTCCGGTCGGCTGGGGCCGATCTACAGCCATCTCTTCGATGACCGGCCCGAACCCGGCCCGGCCGGCCTCACCTTGCAGCCGCTGAAGGAAACCTCCGGCTATGGCGGCGAGGTCTTCTTCACCGGGGAACTGCCGGACGGCTCCGATTATGCGGTGCGCTGCATGATGCCCGCCGACCCTTCGCAATCGACGAGCGCGGATTGCCAGCGCGATATCCACATCGGCCGCGATCTTTCTGTGCTTTATCGTTTTTCGAGCAGACTTTTGCCGCAGTGGCAGGCCATGGAGGCGCGCGTTCGCGACTATCTCGGCCAGTCCTTCGTCGAGGACGGCCATCCCTCGTCCGCCCGCCAGAACCGATAACCCCGTCGATAAAACCCGGCCAATCTCAGAAACCAATGATTCATCATAAACCGATTGGTAACGCTATCCCGCTACTGTGCTGGGAACGGTCGTTTCGGGAGCTCCCACCCGGATCACATGTGCAATCCAAGCATGAAGAGTAGCCTAGTGTCCCGTTCCGCATTCCTCGATTTTCTCCCCCGCTCTTGTCAGGCAATTGCCACTGCGGCGAAAGGTCTGGTGATCGTGGGGATGGTCGCCACCGTAGCCGTCGCGACCCCGGCCGAGGCCAATCCGAAATATTCCGGCATCGTCATCGACGCGAAAACCGGCAAGGTACTCTACAGCGAAGACGCCGATGCGCTGCGTTATCCCGCTTCGCTGACCAAGATGATGACGCTGTACCTCACCTTCGAGGCGCTGGAGGCCGGAAAGATCCGCCTCAACACCCGCGTCCCCTTCTCGAAGAATGCCTCCAGCGAACCGCCGACCAAGCTCGGCGTGGGGGCCGGCAATTCCATCACGGTCGAGCAGGCCATGCTCGGTCTCATCACCCGTTCGGCGAATGACGCCTCCACGGCGCTTGCCGAATTCCTCGGCGGCTCGGAAGAGCGGTTTGCCCGCATCATGACGCAGAAGGCGCGCGCGCTCGGCATGACGCGCACCGTCTATCGCAACGCGAACGGCCTGCCCAATACGGCACAGGTGACGACCGCACGCGACCAGGCCCGTCTCGGCATCGCGCTGCGCCAGCACTTTCCGCAGTATTACGACTACTTTTCGGTGCGCAGCTTCCGCTTCGGCAAGCAGACCATCAACGGCCATAACCGCCTGCTCGGCAGCGTGCGCGGCGTGGACGGCATCAAGACCGGTTACACCCGCGCCTCCGGCTACAATCTCGTGACCTCGGCCGTCGCCGATGGCCGCAGCGTCGTCGGCGTCGTCATCGGCGGCCGTTCGGGTGCCGCCCGCGACCAGCAGATGCGCAAGCTTATCGCCACCTATATGCCGAAGGCCTCGCGCCGCGGCGGCGGCGACCTGATCGCCGAAACCAAGGATGCGCCGACGCTGACCGCGGAAGCCGTGACGAAGAAAACCGCGACCGCGTCGCTTGCCGGCGGCCTCGACCTGCCGGAAAACGGCCCGATCCCGACCTATCGCTACAACGAAGCCCGCATCGAGACGGCCTATGCCGCAACGGCGGACGAAGGCTCGGAAGTCGTCGGCAAGCGGGCGCTCGCCGCCACGCTGAAGATCCAGCGCGACAGCGCCGTTCCGCCGGAAGAGCTGACGGAACAGGGTGACACCGGGGGCGACGTCGACAAGCTGACCACCTCCTCCACCATTGCCGCCGTCGCATCGGAATCCCTGCCTTCGGGCTGGGTGATCCAGATCGGCGCGACGCCGGACCGCGGCCAGGCGCAGGACCTGCTTTCCAAGGCGAAAGACCAGGGCGGCAAGGCGCTTTCCAGCGCGCAGCCCTTCACGGTCGCCGTCAACAGCGGCAGCCAGCAGCTCTACCGCGCCCGTTTCGGTGGCTTCGATGGCCAGGATCGCGCTGCCGCAGCCTGCAAGGTGCTGAAGCGCAAGGGTTTCGCCTGCTGGGCCAGCCAGCAGTAAAAACGACCGGGGCGCGCCCGCTTGTTCGGCGCGTTTCCAAAGACGACCGCCCTTGCATCCGCAACGGCCACCGGACAGGTTTTGCGTACCGGAGGCAGCGGGGCAAAGGCAGGCGGACCACCGTGAAAACGGTTCTGCCATCCTCGATTTGGTATTGCGTACGAGGCTGATCATGGCGATGAACGAAAACCTGTTCGATGTCCCTCCGGAAGCGCGCGACGAAAAGCGCAAGTCGCTGAAGGGAACGCTCCATCCGCTGCACGAGGCGGCGATGCGGATTGCGGATATCGGGCTCGGCCGTTCCCGCAACAAGACGAAGGACCTCGTCGGCATGCTGCTCGCGCACGGCGCCCGCGCCTGGCGCTCCGGGCAGCCCGCCGCCGGGATCCATCTCCATGTCGGCGTCAGCGAACGCCGGCATGCGGTGCGCCTGCGCATCCGCTGAGCGCTGAAAATCTCTAGAGAAGTCCGAGTTCGGCCAGTTCGCGCCGAAGCTCCAGCGGCAGGTCGGCCGTGCCGTCGCCCATGTTCTTCAGGTCACGCGGCGCATCGTCGTCGGTGAGATAGCGCCAGCCCTGGAAGGCGCGGCGCGGCTGGTATTCGGTCTCGACGACTTCGGGTCCCAGCACCAGTTCGCAGCGCGAAATGCCGTCGACATCGGTAAAACTCTTCAGGCCGAGCAAGGGCTGGCGCGCCTGCACCTGCCCCTTGATCACCCAATAGAGCGAGCCGCCGTCGAGCAGTTCCTGGTCGCGCTTCGGGATCATGCGGGTGATATGGCTGGAATGCGGCTCCATGCCAGCGGCAATCGCGATCAGCGCGCGTTCGGACACCCATTCGCGCAGGTCATCGATCGAGTCCGCGCCAACACAGAGTTTGATGAGATGTAGGGCCATGGCTCTTTGAACGCTCTTGCGGCGACCGGGTCAAGGGGCGGCCGCGTCGCACTCCACAGGGAACAGAGGCCAAGCCTCAGCACTCCACCACGTTGACGGCGAGGCCGCCGGTGGAGGTTTCCTTGTACTTCTCGTTCATGTCGACGCCGGTCTGGCGCATCGTCTCGATACAGGCGTCGAGCGGCACGAAATGCACGCCGTCGCCCTTCAGCGCCAGCGAGGCCGCCGTCACCGCCTTCACGGCGCCGAGCGCATTGCGTTCGATGCAGGGCACCTGGACGAGGCCGGCGATCGGGTCGCAGGTCATCCCGAGATGATGTTCCAGCGCGATCTCCGCGGCATTCTCCACCTGTTCCGGCGTGCCGCCCATGACGGCGGCGAGGCCGGCGGCGGCCATGGCGGAAGCGGAGCCCACCTCCCCCTGACAGCCGACTTCGGCGCCCGAGATCGAGGCATTGTGCTTGATGATGCCGCCGACGGCCGCCGCCGTCAGCAGGTAGTCACGAATGCCGTCCTGGTCGGCATCCTCGTGGAAATGCAGGTAGTAGCGGATCGTGGCCGGCACGACGCCGGCCGCGCCATTGGTCGGCGAGGTGACGACGCGGCCACCGGCGGCGTTCTCCTCGTTGACCGCCATGGCGTAGACCGAAAGCCAGTCGTTGGCGAGCAGCGGGTTCGCCTTGTTGGAACGCCACTCCTCCTGCAGCTTGTCGTGGATCGAGCGGGCGCGGCGGCGCACCTTCAGCCCGCCCGGCATGATGCCTTCGTTCTTCAGGCCGCGGTCGATACAGCTCTTCATCGCGCCCCAGATGCGGTCGAGGCCGTCATCCAGCTCGATGCGCGACATGGTCGCTTCCTCGTTCGCGCGCTTCATCTGCGCGATTGTCAGGCCGGAACGCCCGGCCATCTCCAGCATCTGCTTGGCGGAGGCGAAGGGGAACGGCACTTTCTTGTCGCCGGCGCGTGCCTTGCTGGCGCGCATCTGTTCGAGCTCGGTATCGGTGACGACGAAACCGCCGCCGACGGAATAGTAGATGCGCTTCAGGAGCAGCCGGTCGTCGCGGTCGTAGGCGGAGAAGGTCATGCCGTTGGCGTGGCCCGGCAGCGGGTTCTTCTTGTCGAAGATCAGGTCGGTCTTCGGCTGGAAGGCATAGCCGGGATGGCCGGGCGGCGTGATGCGGCCGGTGCGCTCCACCTCGCCGATGATCGCGTCCATGCGGTCCGGATCGACCGAATCCGGCCGCTCGCCCATCAGGCCGAGCACGACGGCCCGGTCTGAGCCATGGCCGACGCCGGTATAGGCGAGCGAGCCGTGCAGGCTCATGCGGATGGTCGCGACCTGGGCGCCCGCAGGGCGCGGCCAGTCGGACGACAGGATGAGGTCGAGGAAGCGGTTCGCCGCCGACATCGGCCCCATCGTGTGGGAGCTCGAAGGCCCGATACCAATCTTGAAGACATCAAATACCGAAAGAAACATTCCCGGACTTCTCCTTGCCGCGGCAGGCGCACGCTTTGACCCGTGAAGCTACGTTATCATGCGCCGCACATAAGGCGATCTCCCGACATCGGGTTTTACCTGCGCGACATATACGGCCAAAAACAAAAACAGCGCGCCTGGGAGAGCGCGCTGTTTATGTAAGGATGATGGCCTGGTGTTTTCAGATGCCGCCGAAGAGATAGGCAATAACCAGAACTGCGCCAAAACCAAGAACTGCACGGGCGGTGACACCCCAGCAGGATTTCTGAACAGTGCTTTCCATGATTTCCCCGATTGGAAGACTATCGCGACGGCGTGTTCGGCCCCGCATGGCGCCCTGTTTAATGAAGATTTCATGAAACCGCAATCGCGAAAAATGGCAAAACCAAGGCTCGCAGGACATAGGAGCCCGGCGTAAAATGCATGACCTGTCGCAAAATCAGACAGTTATCGTTTCGTGCCGGCTTTTGAGGCTGCCGTCATTCCGCCCAAGGTCTAAACAGGCTTGCAGCGGCGCTTGCAAAATGTGCGATCCATGGCAAAACGCTGAGCCATGAGCACACTCGACCTCGTCGCCCTCGCCATTTTCCTCGTCCTGTGGACGGGATATTCCTGGATCACCGAGCGCGCAAAGCTGTTCGACCGCGTCAGCCTGACAAGGGCGATGAGTTCGCAGCGCGCGGTCTGGATCCGCAATGCCATGCACCGCGATCTGCGGATGATCGACACGCAGATCATGGCCGGCCTGCAGAACGGCACGGCCTTCTTCGCCTCCACCTCGATTTTCGCGCTCGGCGGCTGTTTTGCGCTGCTTGGCGCCACCGAGCAGGTCTTTGCCATTTTCAGCGACCTGCCGCTGGTCTTTCAGGGCAGTCGCGCCGGTTTCGAACTGAAGGTCGGCGGCCTCGCAGGGATCTTCGGCTACGCCTTCTTCAAGTTCGGCTGGTCCTACCGGCTGTTCAACTATTGCACGATCCTGCTCGGCGCCATCCCGATGAGCGGCGACGTGCACAAGGACCCGGCCGGCGCCGACCTCGCCGCCGACAAGGTCATCCGCATGAACATCCTTGCGGCGAAACATTTCAACATGGGCCTGCGCGCCATCTTCCTGTCGATCGGCTATCTCGGCTGGTTCATCAGCCCCTATCTGTTCATCGCGACGACCATCGGCATCATCATCGTGCTTGTGCGCCGGCAGTTCTATTCGGAAGCGCGCCTCGCCGTGCTGGAACGCCTGGACTGACAAGGACCTCCCACCGGCCACCTTTCGGCCATCCGCCCGGCGCAAGCTTGGCGTGACATTCTCCCATGGACCAAAGCAATGCAGCGACCCCGACCCATGACGACGACGGTGATTGACGGCAATTTGGCAGAGGGCAGCGCCGCGACGCGCCGTAGCCCGCGCATTCCGTTGATCGACCAGCTCCGCGCTATCGCGCTGATCGCCATGGCGATCTACCATTTCACCTGGGATCTCGGCTTTTTCGGCTATATCGCGCCGGAGACCGCCACGACCGGCGGCTGGAAAATTTTCGCACGCGTGATCGCCGGCAGTTTCCTGTTCCTCGCCGGCTTCAGCCTCGTGCTCGGCCATGCACAGGGTTTTCAGCCGCGGGCGTTTTTCATCCGGCTCGGCAAGATCGGGCTGGCGGCAGCGGCGATCAGCATCGCCACCTGGTTCGCCTTCCCCGACACGTTCATCTTCTTCGGCATCCTGCACGCCATCGCGGCCGCGAGCCTCATCGGCCTCATCTTCGTGCGCCTGCCGGTCGTCGTGACGCTCGCGGCCGCCGCGGCCGCCGTCGCCGCGCCTTTCTACCTGCGCGCACCGCTATTCGATCACCCGGCGCTCTGGTGGGTCGGGCTCTCGGTCAACGTGCCGCGCTCAAACGACTATGTGCCTTTGCTGCCGTGGCTGGCGCCCGTGCTGCTCGGCATCGCTATCGCCCGGCTCTTCGTCGCCAGTTCGCTGCCGGAGCGGCTCGCCGGCTACGGCGCTACAACAAAAATCTGGTGGAAAAGCCTGCTGGAAAAAGCCGGCCGCCACAGTCTCGCCATCTACCTTATCCATCAGCCCGTGCTGATCGCGCTCGTCTACGGCTTTTCCCTCGTGGTGCCGGCGCCTGCGGCCGACCCCGTCGAGAGCTACACCAAGAGCTGCGTCAGCGCCTGCGAAAGCGAGCGCGGCGCCGGTTTCTGCCAGAGTTTTTGCGGCTGCACGCTCACCCGGCTGATGGAGCAGAACCTCTTCGCCGACCTCAACCGCGGCGCGATCGACGTGACGAAGGATGAGCGCATCGGTGCGATCTCGTCGCAATGCACGGCAAATGCCGAAACGGAAACCGAGCTGAAGGAATAGGATCATGAACGCCTATCGCATGAAGCCTCTCGCCTTTCCCTGGCCGCCGCTGATCTACGGCGCGGCCATAGCGGCGGCCTTCCTGCTGCAGGCGTGGTTTCCGCTGGCGGTGTCCGACACGAATATCTGGATTGCGCGCGCGGCCGGCGGCGTGCTGATCGTCACCGCGATCGTGCTGGATGTCTGGGCGATGCGCACGCTGCTCGACAATCACACGACGATCATGCCGAACCGCTGTTCGACCCATCTGGTGACCTCCGGCCCATACCGCTTCACCCGCAATCCGATCTATCTCGGCTATACGCTGGCGACGGCCGGCATGGGCCTTGCCATGCTCAATCCCTGGTGCCTCGTGACGGCAACCGTCGCCGCAGCCGTCACCAGCATCATCGCGATCAAGCGCGAGGAGCTGCATCTGCTCTCCCGCTTCGGCATCGATTTCGAACGCTATTGCACCGGCACGTCGCGCTGGATCTGAAGGAGGATCAAGTACCGACGCCGATTTCGGCCAGGCGCGTCAGGCACGCTTCCTCGACATTGTCGAGCTCGGTCAGCGTCTCCTCGATGTCACGCCGCTTCTGGCGCAGTTCCTCGCGCTTTTCGCTGACCTTGGCCATCAGCAATTCGAGCTGCCCGACTTCACCCGGTGGATCCTTGTAGACGCGGATGATGTCGCGGATTTCCGCAATGGTGAAGCCGATGCGGCGCCCGCGCAGGATTTCCTGGATCAGGCGGCGATCGGCCGGGCGGAACAGACGCGTGCGGCCGCGGCGCTCGGGATGGATCAGCCCCTCGTCCTCGTAGAAGCGCAGGGTACGGGTGGAAACCCCGAATTCGCGCGTCAGCTCGGTTATGGTATAAAACTTGTCCACGCCTGCTCCGATCTCGTCTGAGCGGGCATTTTATTGACTTTTACGTATAAGTCAATTTTCGGCTTATCTTATAGCAAACCACCACGTCGCAAGCCCTAGGAACGCAAAGAACCCGACGATATCGGTGACCGCCGTGACGAAGACGCTGGAGGAGACCGCGGGGTCGGCGCCGGCCCGGTCGAGCAGCATGGGAATGGTGATGCCGGCGAGCGCTGCGGCGCACATGTTGATCAGCATGGCGACCGCGATGACGCCGCCGATATTGATATCGTGGAACCACAGAGCCGCGACGCAGCCGATCACGACACCGAAGGCGACGCCATGCAGCAGGCCGACGCCGGCCTCGCGGCGCACGACGCGCCAGGCATTGTGGATGTCGAGGTCGCGGGTCGCGAGCGCGCGCACCGTCACGGTCATCGTCTGCGAGCCCGCATTGCCGCCCATGCCGGCAACGATCGGCATCAGCACGGCAAGCGCCACGATTTCCTCGATCGTCGCCTCGAACAGCGAAATGACGGAGGCCGCGAGGAAGGCGGTCAGCAGGTTGACCAGCAGCCACGGCGCGCGCGAGCGCACGGTCTCGATGGTCTTGTCCGACAGTTCTTCGTCGCCGACGCCGCCGAGGCGCATCAGGTCTTCCTCGGCCTCTTCCTGGATGACGTCGACCACGTCGTCGATGGTGAGCACGCCGACGAGGCGGTCGTTCTCGTCGACGACGGCGGCCGAGAGAAGGTCGTACTGCTCGAAGAGCTGGGCGGCCTCTTCCTGGTCCATCTCGGCCGGGATCGGGTGGTTCGTCTCGCGCATGATCGCTTCGATCTTCGTGTTGCGCGACGTGCGCAGCACGCGGTCGAGATCGATGGCGCCGAGCAGGCGGAAGGTCGGGTCGATGACGAAAATCTGCGAAAAACTCTCCGGCAGGTCGGCATCCTCGCGCAGGTAGTCGATCGTCTGGCCGATCGTCCAGAACGGCGGCACAGCGACGAACTCGGTCTGCATGCGCCGGCCGGCCGTGCTTTCCGGATAGTCGAGCGAACGACGCAGGCGAATCCGTTCGGTGAACGGGAGTTTGGAAAGGATTTCCTCCTGGTCCTCCTGGTCGAGGTCTTCCAGGATGTAGACGGCGTCGTCCGAATCCATCTCGCCGAGCGCCGCGGCGATCTGGTCGTTCGGCATGTGCTCGACGATGTCGAGGCGGATCGCCTCGTCGACCTCGGTCAGCGCCGCAAGGTCGAAATCGTCGCCGAGCAGCGAGACGAGCTGGCGGCGCTGCTCCGGCTGGATCGCCTCCAAGAGGTCGCCCATTTCCGATTCATGCAGCCTTGCCACGTGGCGGCGCAGGAAGATCAGGTCGCGATCGGCAATCGCCGCGCCGACATACATCAGGAAATCCGAGCGGATCGAACCGTCCTCGGCGTAGATGTCCTCGCCGTCGAAGGTACTGTGTTCTGCCTGTCCCTTGTGGATGCGGTGGTCGTCGCCGGTGTTTTCCATCGGGCCGCTCCTTGCGTCGGGATCGTCCCACCTGGCGCGCCGGCCGAGCAGAAACGACAGGGATTACGTGCAGGGTTTCCTCGAAGCGCCCTCGCCGGGCGCGCCGCTCAACATCGTGCTAAAGCAAAGCGCGCGGCCGGTCCATCACCGAAAGCGGCAAAAGCCGGCGCGAGACAAAAAATTCGCAACCTGTTGCAATTTCATGAAAATCGCACGATTCGCGACGCCCGGAAGCGGCCCGGGATTTCCCGCCTGCCGCAAACAGGCTAGGGATGACGGCCTTGAGACAGCCGGAGAAACCATGGCGATCCTTCCCATCCTGCGCTACCCCGATCCGCGTCTTCGTTCGCCCTGCCGCAAGGTGGAGGTGTTCGATGCACGGCTGGCGACGCTCGCCGACGATCTCGCCGCCACGATGCGCGCAGCACCCGGCATCGGCATCACCGCCGCCCATGTCGGCGTGCTCGAACGGCTGACGGTCATCGAACTCGACGGGCTGGGCTCGCTGCGCGTCTACGTGAACCCGGAAATCGAATGGTTTTCACCGGAGCTGCAACGCCATACGGAGGGCAGCGTTTCCATGCCCGGCATGACGGACGAGGTGGAGCGCCCTGCCCGCATCCGCCTCAGCTATCAGGACCTTTCGGGCGTCACGCACAGCGAGGAAGCCGACGGCCTGCTCTCCATCTGCCTGCAACACGAAATCGACCAGCTCGACGGCATTTTCTGGATCGACCGCCTCTCCCGCCTGAAGCGCGAACGCCTCGTCAAGAAGTACAGCAAGGCCAAGGCCTGACGCGTCCAAGCCATTCTGTACAAAGCAGATCACGGGGGTGAAAAAGCCCGAAACAAAAAAGACCCGCCGAAGCGGGTCTCTTTTTTGGTGCGGTCGAGAAGACTCGAACTTCCACGGGTTGCCCCACAGCGACCTCAACGCTGCGCGTCTACCAATTCCGCCACGACCGCATCGTGGTAGGCGTCGTCTTGCGGCGACGGAGGTGCATGTAGCAAAAGCATTTGGGGTGCACAAGGCTGTGCGACAAGAAAAATGACGGAAAGCGAAACAATTTCAACAGGTCCTTCACAAGACCCCGGAAACCCCTGAAATCCTTGCATGATCGCCCCTATATCTGGCAGAACGGAACGAAAAGGACGGGCCTCATGCAGCGGCAGGACATCTCCATTTCCCTTCTCGCGGTTCCCGGCTCGCCGCCGGTGCGCTGGCGCATCGCGCCGGATCTCGTTCCCTATGACGTGGCCGTCGAAACCATGGAAAAAGAGGCCGCCGCGATCGCCGATGGCGAGGCCGACGAACTCGTCTGGCTGGTCGAACACCCGCCCCTCTACACCGCCGGCACGAGCGCCAACGCCGCCGACCTGATGGCGCCGGATCGCTTCCCGGTGTTTTCCACAGGCCGCGGCGGCGAATATACCTATCATGGACCCGGCCAGCGGGTCGTCTATGTCATGCTCGACCTGAAACGCCGTCGGCAGGACGTGCGCGCCTTCGTGGCGGCGCTGGAGGCGGTGGTGATCGACGCGCTCGATTCGATGAACGTGCGCGGCGAGCGGCGCGAAGACCGCGTCGGCGTCTGGGTGCGCCGGCCGGAGCGCCCGGCCTTGGCCGATGGTTCGCCGGCCGAGGACAAGATCGCGGCGATCGGCATCCGGCTGCGCCGCTGGGTGAGCTTCCACGGCTTCTCGCTCAACGTCGATCCCGAGCTCGAGCATTTCTCCGGCATCGTGCCCTGCGGCATCCGCGGCTATGGCGTGACGAGCCTCGTCGATCTCGGCCTGCCGGTCATGATGAGCGACGTCGACATGCGCATCCGCGATTCGTTCGAGCGGGTGTTCGGCGACACCGTTTCAGAAGCGGACTGTCAGCCCAAAAGCCTTTCGCAGGCATAGATGATCGCATAGCCGTGCAGCACGATGGCCGCATAGAGGCCGAAACCTGACAGCAGGCGCTGCGGCGCCGTCATCGGATCGAGCGCCCGGCGCGGCTTTACGCCGCCCGCACCGATCAGGCTCAGCACGGTGAAGACCGCTAGGCCGGCGGTCAGGAGCTGGAGCGGCAGTCCGATCCGCCAGCCCACCCAGAGGATGGCCAATGTCACGAGGAAACTCACGACAAGAAGGCTGGGGCGCGTCGAGCAGACCTGCCTGAGCAGTTGCCCGCCGTCGAACCGGTGCATCGGCAGCAGGTTCAGCAGGTTGAAAGCACCGAGGATCAGGAGGAAGACGAGCAGCACGCCGCTCGTCGCGGGACCTGCCGCATCGTGCAGCGCCACCAGCGGCGGTATCAGGAAAGCCGACATGCCGGCGCCCATCAGGGCGCAGACCGCGACCTCGAAATGGGAATTGTACGGCCGCCCCCCGACCGCGATGCCGCCGAGCAGCGGCACGAAGATCATGCGCACCCGCTGGTGCCCGAAGGCCCTATAGGCCGCCATGTGGCCAAGCTCGTGCAGCACGATCACCACGGTCAGCATGGTGGACAGCAGCAGACCGCGCGGGCCAAGCCCGAAGAACGGCCAGAGCAGCAGCGTCGAGAGAATGGCAAGGCCAACCTGCGTCAGCGGGTGTTCCAGAACGCCGTGCACCTCGCCCTTGCCGGTCGCCAGCCAGCGGTCGAGCGCCTTCATGTCCCGGCGCAGCTGGATGTAGCGGAACAGCAGGAAGGCGATGCCGCGATAGCGATCGGTCTGCTCGACGGTAAGCGCCGTGCCGCCCGGGACCGCGCGCAGAAAACGGCGCTCCACATAGTTCCGCCAGAACGAGGCATCGAGCGCGCTGTCCTCGACCACCCGTGTCTCGCAGGCGATGCCGTCGGCATCCGTCGCCTCGCTGACCGAGAGCGTGCGGGTGATGGGATCGCCGAGGCGGTCGGGATAGGAAAAGGTCTGCTTCACGCGGCCGCCGGCCAGCCGCTCGCTGGACACGACCGAGGGATGCCAGTCCGCTTCCGCGCCGAGCGGACTGACGAGGGCGGCGATGCGGCCCGGCGGCGCGCGGAAGACGCGGGTGAGATGGAGGGTACGCCTGCCGACCGGCGCTGCGATCAACAGCCAGATCAGCCCGAGATTGATCGTCAGAAGCAGGATCACCGAAAACGATGTCGACATACCGTCCTCCCCGACCGTCATGGCAGGCAGAAAGGAGGCTAACGGCAAAGTCCTAACAAATGTTAAGACAAGGCCTCGCGCGAGATGGGCCGACAGCGCGACGCGGGCGAGGATGGCGGCCTGCTCTTCCGTCGGCGCCATGGGCGCAAAACCGTCCGGATATTCCTCGGCGATGAAGCCGGTGGAAAGCCGGCCCTCCCGCCAGCGCGGATGGCGCATCAGGGCGGCGAGGAAGGGCACGTTGTGCTCGATGCCGTCGACCGTAAAACCATCCAGCGCATCGCTCATCGCGTCGATCGCCTGAAGCCGCGTCGGCGCCCAGGTGCAGAGCTTGGCGACCATCGCTTTCCACCGCCCAGCCGTTCAGCTCGATGTCGGCCTGCGCCAGCGCCAGCCTTTCACCGGCGGCGATGCGGATCATCTGCTCGACGAGATCGATGCCGGTGACGAGTTCCGTCACCGGGTGCTCGACCTGCAGCGGGTGTTCATCTCGAGGAAGTAGAAATTGCGCTCGCGGCCGGCGCCGGGCCGATATGCACCGCCTCGTCCGCCATCTCGACATGCAGCGCGTCGCGGTCGGCATCGGAATAGACCGCGACGCTGGCGATGCCCATCCTGCGTGCCGTCTTGATCACGCGGCAGGCGATCTCGCCGCGATTGGCAATCAGGATTTTCTTGAACATGTTTTCCTCCGGCAGTCTCGACAGGCAGTCTTAGCCACTCAACAGGAAGCGCTCAAGGCACCTCAGTCGAAGGCGATCTCCGCGGTGCCCCTGCGGGTCCGGTGCTCGCGCCAGATGATGAAGAGGCCGGAGGCGACGATGACCGCGATGCCGAGCCATTTCGACGGCGTCGGGAAATCGCCGAAAATCGCATAGCCGAGCACCGTCGCCGAAATGATCTCGAAATACTGGAAGGGGGCCAGCAGCGAGAGCGGCGCCATGCGGAAGGCGCGCACGACCAGCATATGCGCATAACCCGACAGCGCGCCCAGGATGACGAGCAGCGCGAGCGCAAAGGCGGATGCCGGCAGCGACAGCGCAAAATCGGCGATACCGGCCGAATGACCGGCGAACAGCGCCACGCCCATGAAGATCGTGCCGCCGAAGCCGGCGATCGTCTGCATGGTGAGCGGTGAATCGGCCTCGCCGATGGCGCGGTTCATGAAGAGGTAGATCGAGTAGAGGAAGGCGCAGGCGACCGGCAGCAGCGCGGTCCAGCCGAAGAGCACGAAGCTCGGCTGGATGACGATGAGCGCGCCGCCGAAGCCGACGACGATGGCCAGCCAGCGCCGCCAGCCGACCTTGTCGCCCAGGAAGGCCGCGGACATGGCGGTGAGGATGAAGGGTTCGACGAAATAGATCGCGAACACGTCGGCAAGCGGCATGTATTTGACCGCCGCGAAGAACAGCAGGCTCGCCGCGCCGTGGATGGCGCCGCGCAGCAGGTTCAGCCACGGGCGTTTCGGCCGAAGCGTGGCGCTGCCGGCAGCCGTGAAGATCAGCGGGATCGTGCAGACGACCTGGAAGAAGAAGCGATAGAAGGTCACCTGCCCCGGCGACATGTCGGCAAAGGTCGCCATGTATTTGGCGATCGCATCCATGCAGGGAAGCAGCAGCATGGCGAACGCCATCAGCGCCACGCCCTGCATGGTGCCTCCGCCCGCCTGCTCGTTGGTGCCGGTTGCAGCCTTCATGATGCGTCTCCTCGTTCCCCCCTGCATAGCCCTTTTCCGCCGGCAGGCAATGCCCGAAATCCGGCCCTGAAGGTCGGCGTGCGGGCGGCGCGAAGCGGCGCATTTGAGGTAGAAGGCGATCCCGCATTGCCTGTAAGCTCGCTAGAGCATTTCCACCCGAAGCGACATCGCTTCGGTGTCGGACAATGCGGAAAAACAAAAAACTAGAGCATTTCCAGTGAACCAGAGTTCACTGGAAATGCTCTAGATTAAGAAATGGAGGCCGTGATGACCTTTCCCGGCGAAAACAACACCATCCCCTTCCCTTCGGGTCGCGCCGACGGCGATACGCTCGGCGGGCGCATCTGGCGGGCACGCGATGCGCTGGCTTTGTCGCTCGAGGGTCTCGCCTCCCGGCTCGGCCTGCCGGAAGACACGGTCAGCGGCTGGGAACGCGACCACGCCGAACCCGATACCAAGGCGATGTTCATGCTGGCCGGCGTGCTCTCCGTCTCGCCCTCCTGGCTGATTGCGGGCATCGGCGAGGCGCCGGCGGATCCTTCCGGCGACGAGCACCTGCATCCGCTGCTGCGCCAGCTCAACGAGGTCCACCGGCTTCACGACCAGACCGGCAAGGCCATCGCCGCGCTCGAAGCCGAGATCGCCAATCTGATCAAAACAAATCAGGGCTGAGTTTTTTCCATTTGCCGCACTTGAGGCCTCGGGCCGGCTCTGCAATGGTCCGCCCGAACAGAATCCGCATGAGGAGAGATGAAGATGGACGTACGCGCCGCCGTTGCCGTTCAGGCAGGAAAGCCGCTTGAAATCATGACCGTACAGCTCGACGGCCCCCGCGCCGGCGAAGTGCTGGTCGAGGTGAAGGCCACCGGCATCTGCCACACGGACGAATTCACCCTGTCGGGCGCCGACCCGGAAGGCCTCTTTCCGGCGATCCTCGGCCATGAGGGCGCCGGCATCGTCGTCGATGTCGGCCCGGGCGTCACGTCGCTCAAGAAGGGCGACCACGTCATTCCGCTCTACACGCCGGAATGCCGCGAATGTTACTCCTGCCTGTCGCGCAAGACGAACCTGTGCACCTCGATCCGCGCCACCCAGGGCCAGGGCCTGATGCCGGACGGCACGAGCCGCTTCTCGATCGGCAAGGACAAGATCTTTCACTACATGGGCTGCTCGACCTTTGCGAACTATACGGTGCTGCCGGAGATCGCGCTCGCCAAGGTCAACCCGGACGCGCCCTTCGACAAGATCTGCTATATCGGCTGCGGCGTGACCACCGGCATCGGCGCCGTCATCAATACGGCAAAGGTCGAGGTCGGATCGACGGCGATCGTCTTCGGCCTCGGCGGCATCGGCCTCAACGTGCTGCAGGGCCTGCGCCTTGCCGGTGCCGACATGATCATCGGCGTCGACATCAACAACGACCGCAAGGCCTGGGGCGAAAAGTTCGGCATGACGCATTTCGTCAACCCGAAGGAAGTCGGTGACGACATCGTGCCCTATCTCGTCAACCTGACGAAGCGGGGCGGCGACACGATCGGCGGCGCGGACTACACGTTCGACTGCACCGGCAACACCAAGGTGATGCGCCAGGCGCTGGAATCCTCGCACCGCGGCTGGGGCAAGTCGGTGATCATCGGCGTTGCGGGTGCGGGACAGGAAATCTCGACGCGCCCGTTCCAGCTCGTCACCGGCCGCAACTGGATGGGCACCGCGTTTGGCGGCGCGCGTGGCCGCACGGACGTGCCGAAGATCGTCGAATGGTACATGGAAGGCAAGATCCAGATCGACCCGATGATCACCCACACCATGCCGCTCGACGAGATCAACAAGGGTTTCGACCTCATGCACGAGGGCAAGTCGATCCGCAGCGTTGTCCTCTACTGACAAGAACGCCGCTTTTGCTGTTCTTGCCTGCCGGGAGTTGCTAGACTTCCGGCAGCATCGTTTCAGGAAACCACCATGTCGCAGGGCATTGCCGTATCGCTGACCAAGGAGCAACAGGCGCTTGTCGAGCGTCTGGTACGCTCCGGCCGTTTCGACGGCACGAACGATGTCGTGGCGACCGGCCTGAAACTGCTCGAAGAGCGCGAACGGCAGGCGGCAGAATTCGTGTCCGGCCTGGAAGCGCAGATCGGACAGGGCCTCGCCAGCGGCGATGCCACGCCAATGGAGACGGCCGAAACGCTGGTTGCGACCTTCCGGCAGCGGAGATAGGCCGCTTTGGCACGCATTCTCCGTCGCCCGCAATTTGTCGAGGACCTCTATGCCGTCTGGGAGTTCATCGCCAGGGACAGCGAAGAGCGCGCGGATGCCTTCATTCGCGAACTGGAGCAGCGTTATCACATGCTCTCGGACAATCCGCATCTGGGACCGCAGCGCTTTCCGAAATATCCTGATATGCGCATGTTTCCGTTCCGCCGCTACATCATCATCTATTCGGGGCTTGCGGATGGCTCCGGCATAGAGCTCGTGCGTCTTTTGAATGCCGCGCGGGATTATGACCGGTATTTTGATGACTGACGCCATGCCCACCATCTATGTCGACGCCGACGCATGCCCGGTGAAGCCGGAAATCCTCAAGGTTGCCGAACGCCATGGCATGCCGGTGACCTTCGTCGCCAATTCCGGCCTGCGGCCATCGCGTGACCCGATGGTGAAGAACGTCATCGTCTCGGGCGCCTTCGATGCCGCCGACAACTGGATTGCGGACAATGTCGGCGCCGACGACATCGTGGTGACGGCCGATGTGCCGCTGGCCGTGCGTTGCGTCGAAAAGGGCGCGCATGTGACCGGGCCGACCGGCCGGCTCTTCGACAAGGCGAATATCGGCATGGCCAGCGCCATGCGCGACCTTGGCGCGCATCTGCGCGAGACCGGCGAAAGCAAGGGCTACAACGCTGCTTTTTCGCCGCGCGACCGGTCTGCCTTCCTCGAAACGCTCGACCGTCTCTGCCGCCGGGCAAAAAATGCCAGGCCGGGGCCTTCGCCATGAAGGAGGCGCCCGGACCACGGATCTACGGCCGGCACCTGCCGTTCTATGTCGGCATCGGCGCGGCCGCGATCGGCCTTGCCGTCGCGCTCCGGCTGATGCCGGATTTCGCCATCGATATCGGGGCCGTCGCCTTCTTCCTTTGCTACCTGCTGCTGACGGCCTGGCGTGTGCCGCGCCTGACGGCAGCCCATCTCGAACATTACGCGACGGACAGCGACGAGCCGGTGGCGATCATCTTCGCCGTGACCTTCGCGGCCGTTGCCGTCTCGATGGGCTCGCTCTTCGTGGTGCTGAACCGGCCGGCCGCCTCGGGCGCCGAATTCCTCCTCGCCTTCGCCTCTGTCGCGCTCGGCTGGCTCACCATCCACACGATGGCGGCCATGCACTATGCCCATCTGTACTGGCGGCCGGGCAGCACCGAAACCAGCCCGGACGTCGGAAAAAGCCTGGATTTCCCGGGCGATGCCGCGCCTGGCGCCTATGATTTCCTCTATTTCGCCTTCGTGATCGGCATGACGGCGCAGACCTCCGACGTCGCGATCACCTCCACGCCGATGCGCAAGGTCAACCTGCTGCACGCGATCGTCTCCTTCTTCTTCAACACCGTGCTGGTCGCCGCCGCCGTCAACGCGGCCGTGGCGCTCGCCTCCTGACACAACCGGAGTTTCCTGATGAAAGTGCTTTCCCAGAACACCGCCTTCGGCGGCATGCAGGGCGTGTTCGCCCACGATTCCGAAGCCTGCAATTGCGAAATGACCTTCGCCGTCTTCGTGCCGCCGCAGGCGATCCGCGAGCCGCGCCCGGTGCTCTGGTATCTCTCCGGCCTCACCTGCAGCCATGCCAACGTCATGGAAAAAGGCGAATACCGCCGCATGGCCGCCGAACTCGGCCTCATCATCGTCTGCCCGGATACCAGCCCCCGCGGCAACGACGTGCCCGACGAGATGACCAACTGGCAGATGGGCAAGGGCGCCGGCTTCTACCTCGACGCCACGGAAGCGCCGTGGGCAGAACACTACCAGATGTACAGCTATATCACGGAGGAACTGCCGAACTTCGCAAGCCAGCACTTCCGCATGGACATGTCGCGGCAGGGCATTTTCGGCCATTCCATGGGCGGCCACGGCGCCATGACGATCGCGCTCAAGAACCCCGAGCGCTTCAAGAGCTGCTCGGCCTTCGCGCCGATCGTCGGACCGTCGACCGCCGACTGGTCGGCCCCCGCCTTCGAAAAATACCTTGGCGCCGACAAGGCGACCTGGCGCGAATACGACGCCTGCGCGCTCGTCGAGGACGGCGCCCGTTTCCCGGAATTCCTGATCGACCAGGGCAAGGCGGACGGTTTCCTGGAAAACGGCCTGCGTCCCTGGCTCTTCGAAGAGGCGATCAAGGGTACCGATATCGGCCTGACGCTGCGAATGCAGGAGCGTTACGACCACTCCTACTACTTCATCTCGACCTTCATGGACGATCACCTGAAGTGGCATGCCGAACGCCTCGGCTAAAATATGCGGTATGGCGGGGGTGCATGGCTGACATGCCGCCCCTGCCCTTGCCCTTGCCGTGCGGATCGGCAATATTCCGCCCGGTAGACGGCTACCGCCGGATGTTTCGTCCGGTCACGATCGCGGGGACGGCCTCGCTCCTTTGAAACGGAGTAGGCATCATGCCCTGGATTCTTCTCACGCTCGCCGGCCTTTTTGAAATCGGCTGGGCGATCGGCCTCAAATATACCGACGGCTTCACCAAACCGCTTCCGACCGCGCTCACCGCCGGCTCGATGGTCATTTCCATCGTGCTGCTCGGCCTCGCCGTGAAGACGCTGCCGATCGGCACAGCTTACGCGATCTGGACCGGCATCGGCACGGTCGGCACGGTGATGCTCGGCATCTTCCTGTTTGCCGAACCGGTGACGGCGATCCGCATGGGCTGCATCGCGCTGATCGTCACCGGCATTCTCGGCCTGAAGTACGCCTCTTAACGCCTGTTATCGAGCGCGAAAGCCCCCGGCCCTGCGGCCGTCAGATACAGGAAGATGAAGCAGAACAGCACCGCCGCATCGCCGCGGTTGTTGACCGGGAAAAAGCTCTGCGGCGCATGCGCCATGAAATAGGCGACAGCCATGAAGCCGCAGAGCACGAAGGCCACCGGCCGCGTGAAAAGCCCGACGAGGATCAACAGACCGCCGACGACCTCCAGCAGGCCCGCAACGCCGATCAGGTTCATCAGATCGCCGAAGGGCTGCTCTGCCGGCGGGAAATTGAAGAATTTCTGCGTGCCGTGCTCGATGAGCAGCAGCGCCGTCATGATCCTGAGCGCTGCGAGCGCCTGCGGCCGATAGGCGGAAAACTGGTTGAACATGCGACTCACTCCGTTTCGATTCGCTCACAGAGGAATGTTATCGTGTTTCTTCCAGGGATTTTCCAAATCCTTGTTGCGCAGCAAACGCAGGCCGCGCGCGATGCGCTTGCGCGTCGAATGCGGCATGATCACCTCGTCGATATAACCGCGCTCGGCCGCCACGAAGGGTGACAGGATCAGATCAATCGCAGCTGATCGACTGGGTCACGACGCATGGCGCGACCTTCTTCGTCGAGCCTTCGGCCAGCGCGCGTGACCGCACCGTCAGCGCCGCTTCGGACGGGATGACGAGCGCACGCTTCGTGCCGGAGTAGGCCTGGACGGAGCGCACCGTCGCCGTGCGGCGCTTGCCGCCGGCATATTTGCGGCCCTTGCCCGGGCGTTTGCCGTGAGCGACCTTGCCCTTGGCGACCGGCGCCAGATGGTAGGCAAGCGCCACGCGCCTGGCGATCGCGTCGCCGAGCGCCGCCTCGCGTCCCTTGCGGGCGGGCATGAAGCTGTTGACCGTCAGCGTCTTGCGCGACGAGGCGCCGCCGCCGAGATCGGCGAGCGTCACCGTGACCTTTGCCGAACTGTGGCCGTCGCCCGCCTGCTTCACGCCGGAAACGCGGATATCCATGGCGGCACGGTCGATCTGCACCGGACGGCGGGTCGCCTTGGCGGCGCGCTTCAGGTGCTCGCCGGTGCGCTTCAGCACCGTGTTTGGCACGCTATCGTCGCCGCTGACGACGACCTTGCGGATATCGCGGACGGGATAGTCGTCATCGGCATGGGCGGTGGTGGAGACGAGGAGGCAGGCGGAGAAGAGAGCGCGGAGAAGGAAATGCATGAGACTTGGTACCGGTATGCGATGTCGGATTTCAGCCGCGTGCCAAAATGGTGCGGATGTCTTAACAAAGTCTTTTCAGCGCGGGATTTCCACAAGCACGGAGGCGGCCACGTCCATCTCCGCGCGGCGCAGTTCGCGACGGCGGAAGGCCTCCTCGTCCGTGCCCCAATGCTCGATCTGCCAGTCTTCGTCGACATGGGCGAGCGACCAGGCCTTGTCGGCGTCGATGAAACCTTCGGCGAGCGCCAGCGCCAGAAGCGCCGAGCCGGTGAGCGTGGTGACGGTGTGCAGGCAGGCCAGCGCCAGCGGGTGGCGATAGGCGCTAAGTGCCGCGGCAAAGGCGGCGATCGCCGGTGCCGGCTGTTCCTGGTGGATCACGCCTTCGACGAGGATGAAACGGGCGCCCTTGGCATCGGCCGCCCAGCGGATGACCGGATCCCAGCCGTCGCGCTGACGCTCGACGAGGCCTTCGGGCGAATCGGCGCGGTAGCAGATCATGTCCGTGCCGGCGAAGCGCACGATCTCCTCGAGGACGGCGTCGAAATTGTCGGCAACGCCGTCGACGGCCGTGTTGACGAGCCGCGTCACCGGCATCTTTGCCGGATCGATCTCCTCGCTTTGTCCATCCCACTCCGCCTTCAGGCGATCGGCGATCGGCTGCGTCGGCACGGCGAGCAGCTTCTTGGCCGGCGTGCGCACGGGACGGCCGTCGAGCAGGATGCGAAAGCCTTCGTCAGCCAAATCGGTGGAGACGTCCTTGTAAAAGCGCTTCGGCAGCGGACGTTTCATCTGGATCTGCGCGCGACGCACCGGATCGGGGTCGCTCATCGCGTCGGAAAGGTCGCTCAGGATGTCACGCATCGGAAATCTCCAGCCAGTCGAGGAGGTCGGCAGGCGTGCGCAGGATATGGTCCGCGCCGGCCTCCACCAGTTCGGGCACGCTGGCATACCCCCAGGCGACGCCCACGGCCTTGGCGCCCGCCGCCTTGGCCATCTGCATATCGTAGATCGCGTCACCCACGACAATGGTCGCCGCCGCATCGATGCCCGCTTCGCTGCAGCATTCCGTCACCATGCCCGGATGCGGCTTGGACGGGCAATCGTCCGCCGTGCGCGAGACGAAGAAGGTCTTTTCGAAGCCATGCGAGGCGCGGATGAGATCGAGGCCGCGGCGGGATTTACCGGTGACGGCGCCGAGGATCAGGTTCTCGTCCCGCTCCAGCCGCGCCATCAGGTCGGCGATGCCGGGGAAAAGCGGCTCCTGGAAGCCGGCCTCGGCACGCACGCCGCCGTAGATCGCCTTGTAATGCGCCGTCATCGCCAGCGCCTCGTCATCGACATGCGGCTTGCCCTGCATGCGGGCAATCGCGATGTCGAGCGTCAGCCCGATGATCGCCTTGGTCTCGGTTACATCCGGTCGGGCATGGCCGAAATCGACGAAGGTGCGCGCCATCACCTCATGGATCAGCCCGACGCTGTCGACCAGCGTGCCGTCGCAATCGAAAAGAACGAGCCGCATCAGTCGTCGTCCTCTTCCGCCGCAGTCAGGTCGAAGCCGAAGAGGTTCCAGGTCTGCACCATGTGCGGCGGCAACGGCGCGGTTATGCGCAGCCGCCCGCCGGAGGGATGGGGAATGTCGATGCGGCGGGCATGGAGATGCAGCTTGTTCTGCACGCCGCCCGGAAAGGCCCAGTTGAGGTCGGCTTCGAAATATTTCGGATCGCCGATAATCGGATGGCCGATATGAGCGGCGTGCACGCGAAGCTGGTGCGTGCGACCGGTATAGGGTTCCATCTCCAGCCACGAATAATTCTGCGCGGCCTGCTCGATGATGCGGTAGAAGGACACCGCGTGGTCGGCGCCATCCTCGCCATGCTTGGCGATGCGCATGCGGTCGCCGTCCGGCGTCTGCTCCTTGACGAGCCAGGTCGAGATCTTGTCCTCGCGCTTCTTCGGCACGCCCATCACCAGCGACCAATAGGTCTTCTTGGTGTCGCGCTCGCGGAAGGCGGCGGTCAGCTTCTGCGCGGCGCCGCGCGTGCGGGCGACGACGAGCACGCCGGAGGTGTCGCGGTCGAGGCGGTGCACGAGGCGCGGCTTCTCGCCCTTCTGGCTCGTCCAGGCCTCCAGCATCTGGTCGATATGCCGGTTGATGCCCGAGCCGCCCTGCACGGCGATGCCGGCCGGCTTGTTCAGCACGATGACCTTGTCGTCCTCATGCAGCAGCATGCGGGACAGCAGTTCGTGATCCGATGAATGCTTGAGATCCCGCCCGGCGATCGGCCCGGACTTCACCGCCTTGGCATCGACGTCCATCGGCGGGATGCGCACCATCTGCCCCGGCTGGATGCGGGTGTCGCTCTTGACGCGCCCGCCATCGACGCGCACCTGGCCGGAGCGCAGGAGTTTCTGGAGCTGGCCGAAGCCGAGGCCCGGATAGTGGACCTTGAACCAGCGGTCGAGGCGCATGCCCGCCTCGTCGTTCTCCACCTGTCTTTGTTCGATGCCTGCCATCTTCGCCTTCTTTCGTTGCGCGTGCTTTAGCGCAAGAACGGGCGCAGGGGAACAGCTTAGAAAGCGCGGAAAGTCAGCGTGGTCAGCGAGCGCACGATGCCGGGAATGGAGGCGACGTGGTCGTTGATGAACTTGCCGATGTCTTCCTCGCTGTCGACATAGATCTTCAGCAGCAGGTCGTAATCGCCGCTGGTGGAATAAAGCTCCGAGATGAGTTCCGTAGCGTAAAGCGCGTCCGCGACTTCATAGGTCTTGCCCGGAGCGCATTGCAATTGCACGAAAATCGGCTTCATCGGTCCTCCCGCGCCATTGGCGGCATGATTTTGGCTTGACGCAGTTCCGGACGCAAAACCGCTTCACACTTTTGCTGGACCTGCCTTGTCCGCCCGATTCCGGCGGCATCTCGCATCTGTTATGGCGGAATTGCCCCGCCGATGGCAAGGCCGACCGAAAATCGCACAGACTGTTAAAATTCGATGAAAATGCAACCATGGAGTTTTACATGCGCGAAAGGCGCAACTGATAAATTGCTCCAACCCAAACCAAACCCGTTGAACGCCATGACTCAGATCGTGACAGTCTCGCCCGCCACCGCCGCCTATGCCTCGCAGGGAATGCGACAGCAGGTGCGCGCGAACACGCTGTTCGAGGAGCGCATCCACCACTGGAGCGAGGACGCCAAGATCCGCGGCGATGCCCGTGTGCTCGCCGTGCTCAATGTCGTTCATCCGCCGGCGCTGGCGCTGGCGCTCATCACTGCGCCCGGCAGCACGCCGCAGGTGACCGTCGCCGAGGCGCAGCGCCTCTACGGCGAAAACGCATCGCCCCCACCGCCGGAAACCGTCTGATCCTCCCCTAAAAATCAGCCGTCCTCCAATCTCTTGAAGGTCCCCGCCCCGGGGCCTTTTCTTTGTCCGTTTCCCTCTACGACAAAAAATTGTTCGGCAGCGACGCAGCACTCTTGCCAAAGCGCAGGCAAGGTCGTTATCTGGGGCCGACCTCGCTGGGAGAAACCGGTCGCCTTTCAACAGGCAAGACCGGTGCCGAAGGAGCAACCGCCCCGGAAACTCTCAGGCAAAAGGACCAGCAAGGTGCCGTCGGAACTCTGGAGAGAAGCGTGAAAACGCTCGCCGAAGGGATAACAATCTCAGGCGAAGGGACAGAGGGGGCTCAGGAGAACGGCGCAGGTGCGCCTGGATTGTGAGCCGGCGCCCGGAAAAATCATGGGCGCCCAAAGACTGGAGGGCGCCTTTTGGACGTATCGTCAGACCTCAAGAAAACCCCGCTTCATGCGTTGAACCTGTCGCTCGGCGCCCGCATGGTGCCGTTCGCCGGCTATGAAATGCCGGTGCAATATGCGGCGGGCGTGATGAAGGAACATCTGCACACCCGCGCGGCCGCCGGCCTGTTCGACGTGTCCCATATGGGTCAGGTCACCGTGCGCGCCCGCTCCGGCGACAATGCGGATGCCGCGCGCGCGCTCGAAACGGTGGTGCCGGTCGATGTGCTCGGGCTCGGCGAAGGACGCCAGCGCTATGCGCTCTTCACCAATGACGACGGCGGCATTCTCGACGACCTGATGATCGCCAACCGCGGCGACCACTTTTACGTCGTCGTCAACGCGGCCTGCAAGGACGCGGATTTCGCCCATATGCAGGCGAAGATCGGCGATGTCTGCGAGCTGACGCTGCATGACGACCGCGCGCTGGTCGCCCTTCAGGGGCCGCATGCGGAATCGGTGCTTGCCGAACTCTGGGCCGATATCTCCTCCATGCGCTTCATGGACGTGCGCGCCTGCGACCTGCACGACGCCGACTGCATCGTCTCGCGTTCCGGCTATACCGGCGAGGACGGGTTCGAGATCTCCATTCCGGCACACCTTGCCGAAGCCGTCTGTCGCCGTCTGCTCGACCATCCGGACGTGCTGCCGATCGGTCTTGGCGCGCGCGATTCGCTGCGCCTCGAAGCCGGCCTCTGCCTTTATGGCAACGACATCGACACCGGCACGACGCCGGTGGAAGGCGCGCTCGAATGGGCGATCCAGAAAGTCCGCCGCAAGGGCGGCGAGCGCGCCGGTGGATTCCCCGGCGCCGATATCATTCTCGACCAGCTCGAAAACGGCGCAGACCGCCGTCGCGTCGGCCTCAAGCCGGAAGGCCGCGCCCCCGTGCGCGGCGGCGCCGTGCTCGCCACCGATGCGGAGGGCGAGGACGTCGTCGGCACGGTCACCTCGGGCGGTTTCGGCCCAAATGTCGACGGCCCCGTGGCCATGGGCTACGTGAGCAAGGCGGCCATCGCCCCCGGCACCCAGCTCTATGCCGGCGTGCGCGGCAAATTCCTGCCCGTCACCGTCGCCGCCATGCCCTTCGTCAAGAACACCTTCAAACGCTGACTCATGACCCCGCTGCGCGCCCCTCATCCGCCTGCCGCAGCGGGACCACACGACCGATACCCCTTCCCAAAGAGAGGAACAAACATGCTGAAATTTACCGAAGAACACGAGTGGCTGAAGATCGAAGGCGGCGTGGCGACGGTGGGCATCACCACGCACGCGGCCGAGCAACTCGGCGACCTCGTCTTCGTCGAACTGCCCGCGGTCGGCTCCACCTTCGAAAAGGGCGGCGATGCGGCCACCGTCGAGAGCGTCAAGGCGGCCTCCGACGTCTATTGCCCGCTTGACGGCGAAATCGTCGAAGTCAACGAGGCGATCGTCGCCGATCCCTCCCTCGTCAACAGCGACCCGCAGGGCGCCGGCTGGTTCTTCAAGCTGAAGCTCGCCAATGCGGCCGATGCCGACGGCTTGCTGGACGAAGCCGCCTACAAGGAGCTTGTCGGCTGATGTCTCTTCCCAAGGATTTCGCCTTTACCGATTACCAGCCCTACGACTTCGCCAACCGTCGCCATATCGGCCCCTCGCCGAAGGAGATGGAAGCGATGCTGGCGGTGATCGGCTATGACAGCCTCGACGCGCTGATCGACGACACCGTGCCGAAATCGATTCGCCAGGAAAAGCCGCTCGAATGGGGCGCGGCGATGACCGAGCGCGAGGCGCTCGACAAGCTGCGCGAGACCGCCAACCGCAACAGGAAGCTCGTCTCGCTGATCGGCCAGGGTTACTACGGCACGATCACGCCGCCGGTCATCCAGCGCAACATCCTGGAAAACCCCGCCTGGTACACGGCCTATACGCCCTACCAGCCGGAAATCAGCCAGGGGCGGCTGGAAGCGCTGATCAACTACCAGACCATGGTCTGCGACCTGACCGGCCTCGACGTGGCGAACGCCTCGCTGCTCGACGAGGCAACGGCCGCCGCCGAAGCCATGGCGATGGCGCAGCGCGTGGCGAAGTCGAAGGCGAACGCCTTCTTCGTCGACGAGAACTGCCACCCGCAGACGATCGCACTCTTGAAGACCCGCGCCGAGCCCTTCGGCTGGGACGTCGTTATCGGCAATCCCTTCGAGGATCTCGATCCGGCCGCCGTCTTCGGCGCGATCTTCCAGTATCCCGGCACCTATGGCCATGTGCATGACTTCACCGATGTGATCGCGCAATTGCACGCCGCAAACGCCATTGCCGTCATGGCGGCCGATCCGCTCGCGCTGGCGCTGCTGAAGTCGCCGGGCGACATGGATGCCGACATCGCCATCGGCTGCACCCAGCGTTTCGGCGTGCCGGTCGGTTATGGCGGGCCGCATGCCGCCTACATGGCGGTCAAGGACGCCTACAAGCGCTCCATGCCGGGCCGCCTCGTCGGTGTCTCCATCGATGCGCGCGGCAACCGCGCCTATCGCCTGTCGCTCCAGACCCGCGAGCAGCACATCCGTCGCGAAAAGGCGACGTCGAACATCTGCACCGCGCAGGTGCTGCTCGCCGTCATGGCGTCGATGTATGCGGTCTTCCACGGCCCCCAGGGCCTGAAGGCGATCTCGCAGAGCGTGCACCAGAAGACCGTGCGTCTCGCCATGGGCCTGGAAGAACTCGGCTACACCGTCGAGCCGGAAGTCTTCTTCGACACGATCACCGTGCATGTCGGCAAGTTGCAGGGCATCATCCTGAAGACGGCCGTCGCTGAAGAGGTCAATCTGCGCAAGATCGGCGACGACCGCATCGGCATCAGCCTCGACGAGCGTTCGCGCCCCGTCACGCTCGAAGCCGTCTGGCGCGCCTTCGGCGGCGATTTCGAGGTGGCGGAGTTCGAGCCGGGCTACCGCCTGCCGGAAAACCTGCTGCGCACCAGCGAATACCTGACGCACCCGATCTTCCACATGAACCGGGCGGAAAGCGAGATGACCCGCTACATCCGCCGGCTTTCCGACCGAGACCTGGCGCTCGACCGCTCGATGATCCCGCTCGGCTCCTGCACGATGAAGCTCAATGCGACGGCGGAGATGCTGCCGATCACCTGGCCGGAATTTGCGGAAATTCACCCCTTCGTGCCGGCCGACCAGGCACAGGGCTACCGCTACCTGATCGAGGACCTGTCGCAGAAACTCTGCGACATTACCGGCTACGACGCCGTTTCCATGCAGCCGAATTCCGGCGCGCAGGGTGAATATGCCGGTCTGCTGACGATCCGCGCCTATCACCTCGCCAACGGCAACACGCATCGCGACGTCTGCCTCATCCCCACCTCCGCGCACGGCACCAACCCGGCCTCGGCCCAGATGGCCGGCATGAAGGTCGTCGTGGTCAAGGTCTCGGACAACGGCGACATCGACATGGACGATTTTCGCGCGAAGGCCGAGGCCCATGCGGAAAACCTCTCCTGCTGCATGATCACCTATCCCTCCACGCACGGCGTCTTCGAGGAGAACGTGCGCGAGGTCTGCGAGATCGTGCACAAGCACGGCGGCCAGGTCTACATGGACGGCGCCAACATGAACGCCATGGTCGGCCTTGCGCGGCCGGGCGACATCGGTTCCGACGTGTCGCACCTCAACCTGCACAAGACCTTCTGCATCCCGCATGGCGGCGGCGGTCCCGGCATGGGGCCGATCGGCGTCAAGGCGCATCTCGCCCCCCACCTGCCGAGCCACCCGGAAGTGCCGGGCCTCGGCGGCACCGGCGCGGTCTCGGCGGCGCCCTTCGGTTCGGCCTCCATCCTGCCGATTTCCTGGAGCTACTGCCTGATGATGGGCGGTGCGGGCCTGACGCAGGCGACGAAGGTGGCGATCCTCAACGCCAACTACATCGCCGCCCGCCTCAAGGGCGCTTATGACGTGCTCTACAAGTCCGCCAAGGGCCGCGTGGCGCATGAATGCATCATCGACACGCGCCCGCTGGTCGACAGCGCGGGCGTCACGGTCGACGACGTCGCCAAGCGCCTGATCGACAGCGGCTTCCACGCGCCGACCATGAGCTGGCCGGTCGCCGGCACGCTGATGATCGAGCCGACCGAATCGGAGACCAAGGCCGAGATCGACCGGTTCTGCGATGCGATGCTGGCGATCCGCGAGGAAGCCCGCGCCATCGAGGAAGGCCGCATGGACAAGGTCAACAACCCGCTGAAGAACGCCCCGCACACGGTGGAAGACCTCGTCGGCGACTGGGACCGCCCCTATACGCGCGAACAGGCCTGCTACCCGCCGGGCGCTTTCCGCGTCGACAAATACTGGTCGCCGGTCAACCGGGTCGACAATGTCTACGGCGACCGCAACCTCGTCTGCTCCTGCCCGCCGCTGGAGGACTACGCGCAGGCGGCCGAGTAAATCGACCAACCTCCCCTCCGTCATCCTCGGGCTCGACCCACTGGTGTCCGGTTTAAATTCAATGGACAAGGTGCACGGTGTTGATTCTACTCGTATTCGAGCGTTTGGCGACGATCTCGGACACGATAGAGGAGCAACCCCGTGCGGCATCACAATAGCGTCTTTCATGATCTTT
>NZ_DASYHH010000002.1:0-77668 GCF_035998705.1 Shinella sp.
GGGCACGTGGAAAGGCAGGAGCTTCATCGGCGGCGGCAGGGGCAAGGTGCGGGCCGTGCTGTTCATGGCCGCCCTCGTCGCCAGCCGTCACAACCCCGTCCTGAAGGCTTTCCGCGACAAGCTGGTGGCCGCCGGCAAGCCAAAGATCGTCGCCATCGTCGCAACCATGCGAAAGCTGCTCACCATCCTCAACGCTGTCATCAGGGACAATCAGCAATGGCAAAACGCTTGACAGCCAAGACAGTCGCTCTGCCCTGCCGGCCATCTCCCCCTCGAGGGGGGAGATCGGATGGGGTGACGTCTCGCTCTTTACAGAGGCTGCTGCTTGCGGAGTGTCCCCGCCGCTTGCCGATCTCCCCCCTTGAGGGGAGATGGCCGGCAGGCCAGAGGGGGGTTACACCAATCCCACCCGATTCCTCAGGCGAACCGCCCCGCAAGGCTGCGCATCTCGCTGATCATCGCCGCGAGATTTTCGCGGATGCGGGCGTCGACGAGGACGGCGACGTCCGGATACTCCTCCAGCATGCGCCGGAAAAGCGGGCGGTTGATGCGGATGACCTCGCTGTCTTCGGTCGCCACCGCCGTATATTTGCGCTCGACGGCAGAAATCATCGCAAGCTCGGAGAGCAGCGTGCCGGCCTGCGCCGTACCCTCGTCGCGCATCGAGCCGTCGCGAAGCGTCGAGGTGAGGCTGAAGGCGCCGGAGGCGACGACGAAGCCGCAATCGGCCGACGTGCCCTCGCGAAACAGCGTCTGCCCCTCGACCAGCCGACGACGTTCCGCGCCAAAAGCCATCAGCCGCAGCTTGTCGTCGGCGAGCCCCGCAAAAAGCGGCACGCGGGAAAGCAGGGCGATGTCGTCGCTAAGAGCCACGGTCAGCTTTCTTTCTAATTACGGTACGATCTTGTAGCCGCCGTTCTCTGTCACGAGAATCTCCGCATTGGAAGGGTCCCGCTCGATCTTCTGGCGAAGACGATAGACATGGGTCTCCAGCGTGTGGGTCGTGACACCGGAATTGTAGCCCCAGACCTCTTCCAGGAGCACGTCGCGCGTCACCACCTTCTGGTCGGCGCGGTAGAGGTAGCGGATGATCGCCGCCTCCTTCTCCGTCAGCCGGATCTTCTGGCCGTTTTCGAGCGTCAGCAGTTTCTGGCCCGGCTTGAACGTATAGGGGCCGACGGTGAAGGTCGCGTCCTCGCTGCTTTCGTGCTGGCGCAGCTGCGCCCGGATGCGCGCGAGCAGCACGGCGAAGCGGAACGGCTTCGTCACATAGTCGTTGGCGCCGGCTTCGAGGCCCAGAATCGTGTCCGAATCGGTATCGTGCCCGGTCAGCATGATGATCGGCGCCTTGAAGCCGCCCTTGCGCAACAGCTTCACCGCCTCGCGCCCGTCCATGTCCGGCAGGCCGACATCCATGATAAGCAGGTCGATCTGGTTGGCGCGCGCGGTCTGGATGCCCTTGCCGGCCGTCATTTCCTCGAGCGTGGAGAATTCCTCGTAAAGCGAAAGCTGCTCGACGAGCGTCTCGCGAAGGTCGTTGTCGTCATCGACAAGAAGGATGGTACGGGATGTCATGCTTTACCTCTCGGCATTCCTCTGAAAGTAAGGGAACTGGCGCTTTTGGCAAGCCCGTCCATGGCTTAGCCAGTCAAGTTGCCACAAGGCACGAATATGGCGGAATGACATGAGCCGGATCACATCTCCTAAACATTGCGTGAAGACCATCCTCGTGCGCCCCGCGCCGGGCAGCAAGACCCGCGCCATCGTGCAGGTCGGTTCCCTGCGCATTCCCGCCGCGATCGGCCGCACGGGCGCGACCTCCCGCAAACGCGAAGGCGACGGCGCCACTCCCATTGCGGCCATGGCACTGCTCTCCGGCTTTGTGCGCGGCGACCGCGTGGCCTTGCCGGGGACCACCCTGCCCTTCCGCCGCATCCGGCCGTCCATGCTGTGGTGCGACGCGCCGAACCATCCGAGCTACAACCGCCTCGTGCGCGCCCCGTTCAAGCCGAGCCACGAAGAGATGCGCCGCACGGACGAACTCTACGACATCTGCCTCGTGCTCGACTGGAACGTCACCTCGCGCCGCCGCAACAGGGGCTCGGCGATCTTCTTCCACCTGATCCGCCCCGGCTACGAGCCGACCGCCGGCTGCGTCGCCATCGCGAAGCGCGACATGCTGCGCATCCTGCCGCATCTGCGCCGCGGCACGGTCGTGCGCGTGCTCTGACGATTTTGCCAGCGGGCGGGCTGAAATGCTGCGCTGCGGGACCTATATCAGCCTCGACCGTCGCCGGGCTGCAAGGCGCCACGGGAAACCCGGACGGGTTCAAGCATGCCAAATTTTTTCACGGAGAGATTCTGATGAGCGATCAACCGACAATCCTGTTTCACGATGGCAACAGCATTCCCCAGATCGGCCTCGGCGTCTGGCAGACCCCGAACGACACGGCCGTGACCGCCGTCAAGGCGGCGCTCGACAGCGGCTACCGCCATGTCGATACGGCGGCGATCTACGAGAACGAACAGGGCGTCGGCGAGGGTATCCGCGCCTCCGGCGTCGACCGCGCCGAAATCTTCCTCACCACCAAACTCTGGAACGGCGACCAGGGCCACGATGCGACGCTGAAAGCCTTCGACACCAGCCTGAAGCGGCTCGGCACCGACTATGTCGACCTCTACCTCATTCACTGGCCGGCGCCGAAGCGCGGCCAGTTCGTCGACACCTGGAAGGCCTTCATCCAGTTGCAGAAGGAAGGCCGCGCCCGCTCGATCGGCGTCTCCAACTTCTATCCGGAACACCTCCAGCGCCTGATCGACGAAACCGGCATCACCCCGGTCATCAACCAGATCGAGCTGCACCCGGATTTCCCCCAAAAGGAAACCCGCGCCTACCACGAAAAACACCGCATCATCACGCAATCCTGGAGCCCGCTCGGCCAGGGCACGCTGCTGAACGACCCCGTGGTCGCCAAGGTCGCGGCAAAACACGGCCGCACGCCGGCCCAGGTCATCACCCGCTGGCATATCGACAACGGCCTGGTCGTCATCCCGAAATCGGTGACGCCGTCGCGCATCGCGGAAAACTTCAAGGTCTTCGACTTCAAGCTCGACGACGAGGACATGGCGACCTTCGCCAGCCTCGAAAAAGGCGGCAAGCGCATCGGCCCGGACCCGATGACGGCGAGCTTCTGATTCTGCAATGAGTGACGCCGGTTGTTTGTTGACCGCAGGAAAAGTCCGCTGAGCTCTCCTCCGTCATGGTCGGGCTTGACCCGACCATCCATGCCTCACCGCGGGTGGATCCTCGGGTCAAGCCCGAGGATGACGTCGGGGGTGGGGCGACCTCAGTCGTCCGCTTCAGTTAAGCCAGCGTCATCGGCGTGACGAAGGCTTCAAGCCGGCCCGAGCCAGGTGCGATATCCGCCCAACGTTCGTGATCGAAGGCGATCACCGCCAGCCCCGCCGTCGGGTACTTCGTCTTCAGCCGCACCAAAGCTTCTGCCTCCCCCTGCGGCGCCAGCAGCTTGGCCACCTCTTCAAAACCCGGATTGTGCCCGATGACCAGAAGCGTCCCGCTCTCGTCCGGCGCCGCGTGGATCACAGCGAGGATCGCCGCCGGCGCGGCCTCGTAAATCGACGGCACGGTGCGCGATGGGCAGGGCCTGGCAAAGGCCGGAGCGACCAGCGCCCAGGTCTCCTGCGTGCGGCGGGCGGATGACACTAGCGCGAAATCCGGCTCAAGGCCCGCGGCGGCCATATGCATGCCCATGTGCGGCGCATCGCGGCGGCCCCGGTCGCCGAGCGGCCGGTCGTGATCCTCGACGCCATCCGGCCAGGCCGATTTCGCGTGACGCAGCAGAAGAAGGCGCTTCATGGAAATCTCCTTCAAAAGAAGAGGCCGGCAAACAAAAAGGCCGGGAGCATGCTCCCGGCCTTCTATCACAACCGCGATGGCGCCGTGATCATTTCCAGTCGCGGATATCGACGAAGTGGCCGGCGATCGCGGCGGCGGCGGCCATGGCCGGCGAGACGAGATGCGTGCGGCCCTTGAAGCCCTGGCGGCCTTCGAAGTTGCGGTTCGAGGTGGAGGCGCAGCGCTCGCCCGGCTTCAGGCGGTCGTCGTTCATGGCAAGGCACATGGAGCAGCCCGGCTCGCGCCAGTCGAAGCCGGCTTCCTTGAAGATCTTGTCGAGGCCTTCGCGCTCCGCCTGTTCCTTCACGAGGCCGGAGCCCGGAACGATCATGGCGTCGACGGTGGCAGCGACCTTGCGGCCCTCGACGACGGCGGCGACGGCGCGCAGGTCCTCGATGCGACCGTTGGTGCAGGAGCCGATGAAGACGCGGTCGATGGCGATGTCGGTGATCCTGGTGTCCGGCTTCAGGCCCATATAGTCGAGCGCGCGCCACTTGGAGGTGCGCTTGGTCTCATCCTCGATCTCGTCCGGGTTCGGAACGACGCCCTGCACGGAGACGACGTCTTCCGGCGAGGAGCCCCAGGAGACGATCGGCGGCAGGTTGGCGGCATCGAGCACGACGACGCGGTCGAAATGCGCGCCCTCTTCCGTGTAGAGCGTCTTCCAGTATTCCAGCGCCATGTCCAGCGCCTTGCCCTTCGGCGCGCGCGGCTTGCCCTTGATATATTCGAAGGTCTTTTCGTCCGGCGCGATGAGGCCGGCGCGCGCGCCGCCTTCGATCGTCATGTTGCAGATCGTCATGCGGCCTTCCATCGACAGCGAACGGATCGCCTCGCCCGCGAATTCGATGACATGACCGGTGCCGCCGGCGGTGCCGATCTCGCCGATGATGGCGAGGATGATGTCCTTGGCGGTAACGCCCGGCGGCAGCTGGCCGTCGACGCGCACCAGCATGTTCTTCGCCTTCTTCTGGATCAGCGTCTGGGTGGCGAGCACATGCTCCACTTCCGACGTGCCGATGCCATGCGCCAGCGCGCCGAAGGCGCCGTGCGTCGAGGTGTGGCTGTCACCGCAGACGATGGTCATGCCCGGCAGCGTAAAACCCTGCTCGGGGCCGACGATGTGCACGATGCCCTGGCGCACGTCCTTTTCCGAGTAATATTCGACGCCGAATTCCGCGGCATTGGTGGCGAGCGCCTCGACCTGGATGCGGCTTTCCTCGTTCTTGATGCCCTGGGCGCGATCCGGCGAGGTCGGCACGTTGTGGTCGACGACGGCGAGCGTCTTTTCCGGCGCGCGCACCTTGCGGCCGGCCATGCGCAGGCCTTCGAAGGCCTGCGGGCTCGTCACCTCGTGAACCAGGTGACGATCGATGTAGAGAAGACAGGTTCCGTCTTCCTGGCGCGAGACGATGTGATCGTCGAAAATCTTGTCATAGAGGGTACGGGGTGCACTCATGGCTCTTCATCCGCTTGGCATGTGTTGGGGTACTGGAAATCGGCGAGCGCAGGGCTCGCGAGGATCGCAAGCGATCAGGCTAGGCGGCTGGTGAGCGCCCCGAAGACGCGCGCAAAGAAGCGTGCCGGCAGGCGCTTGTGATCCTGCAGCACGACGACATGCTTTTCCGTGCATCCGAACTTGGATTCCATGGCTCGCATATAACGATTTTTGCGGCGCTCGGCAAGTTGCCGGCCGGCACCGCCGTTTACGCTCTTCCTAAAATTTCCCGCGCGCCTCCTTGCGGCTTCCCCGAATTTTTGAGACTCGGTACACGTATCCGGCTAAGCGTCGGCTCGAGGGGACATACATGAAGACGATTACCTGGCGCGACCGCGCGCGCTACCAGTTCGACAAGAGCATGGCGGCGGGGCCGATCGCGCTGATCGGCTGGCTTGCGGTCATTTCGCTGGTCGTCATCCTCGTCGCCGGCCTGTTCCTCGCCCTGACCGGCATCAAGCCGGACGGCGGCGAGCCGGTGTCTTTCATCGAAGGCGCCTGGGAATCGTTGATGCGCACCATGGATGCCGGCACGATGGGCGGCGACGTCGGCTGGAGCTTCCGCGGCGTCTCGCTCGCCGTCACCGTCGCTGGCATCTTCGTCTTCTCCGCGCTGATCGGCGTCCTGAGCTCGGGCCTCGACGAGAAGCTCGACGAGCTGCGCAAGGGCCGCTCGCATGTGCTCGAAAAGGACCACACGATCATCTTCAACTGGTCGCCCTCGATCTTCGACGTGATTTCCGAACTGGTGATCGCCAACCAGAGCCGCCGCAACCCGCGCATCGTCATCATGGCCGCCAAGGACAAGGTGGAGATGGAGGACGAGATCGCCGACAAGATCGCGGATCTCGGCAACACCCGCATCATCTGCCGCAACGGCGACCCGACCGACCTCTACGACGTCAACATCGTCAATCCGCAGGCCTCCCGCTCGATCATCGTGCTGTCGCCCGAAAGCGACTATGCGGATTCGCAGGTCATCAAGACCGTGCTGGCGCTGGTCAACGACCCGGAGCGGCGCAAGGAACCCTACCGGATCGCCGCCGAGATCCGCGATGCCAAGAATGCCGAGGTCGCCCGCATCGTCGGCGGCTCTGAGCTGCAACTGGTGCTCGCCGACGAGCTGATCTCGCGTATCGTCGTCAGCTCCAGCCGGCAGGCGGGCCTTTCGGCCGTCTATACCGAACTGCTCGATTTCGACGGCTCGGAAATCTACGCCGTCGAGCAGCCGGCACTCACCGGAAAGTCCTTCGGCAATGCGGTCATGGCCTATGACACGTCGACGCTGATCGGTATCTGCGACACCGACGGCGTCGTGCACCTCAACCCGCCGACGAACCGCATCATGCTTCCCGGCGAACGGGCCATCCTGATTGCCGAGGACGACGCGACGATCAAGCTCAGGACCGCTGAGTTCGAGGTCGACCGCGAAATCGTGCGCCCGCGCGTCAACCGCGAGCCGGGACCGGAGCGCACCCTGCTGCTCGGCTGGAACCGGCGCGGCCCGATCATCACGCAGGAACTGTCGCGCTACGTCGCGCCCGGCTCGGAGCTGATGATCGCCGCCGACACGCCGGAATTCGAGGCGGATGTCGCCAAGCTCCAATTTATCAAGGAAAACCTCTCGGTCCGCTGCACCGTCGTCGACACCTCGAACCGCGCCGCCCTCGATGCGCTCGATGTGCCGTCCTATGACCACGTTCTGGTGCTCGGCTACAGCGACCACATGGCCGCCCAGCCGGCCGACACGGCGACGCTCGTCACGCTGTTGCAGCTTCGCAAGATCGCCGACGCCGCCAACCAGCATATCGGCATCGTCAGCGAGATGATCGACGTGCGCAACCGCAACCTGGCCGCCGTCACCCGCGCCGACGATTTCGTCGTCAGCAACAAGCTGGTGAGCCTCATGCTGGCGCAGGCCTCGGAAAACGAGTTGATGGCACAGATTTTCGACGAGTTGCTCGACGAGGACGGCTCGGAAATCTACATGCGCCCGGTGACCGACTATATCGCCATCGACCGGCCGGTGAATTTCTACACCGTCAATCTTGCGGCCCTCATCCGCGGCGAGGTGGCGCTCGGCTACAGCCACGCGAAACGGGCGGGGCACGACCCGCGCAACATGGGCGGCGTCGTGGTCAATCCGGCGAAATCGGAAAAGGTGACCTTCGATCCCTCCGACCGCCTGATCATCCTTTCGCGCACGTAAAAGCCTCAGGTCCGCCGCAGGCGCCTTTCCAGGCCGCGCAGGCCGAGCGAAAGGCCGATCGTCAGGATGAGATAGACATAGGCGACGATGGAATAGGTCTCGAAGAACCGGAAGGAACCGGAGGCATAGACCTTGCCCATCTGCGTGATGTCGGCGACGCCGAGCACGGAGACGAGCGAGGAATCCTTGACCATCGCCACGAAATCATTGCCGAGCGGCGGCAGGATGACACGCACCGCCTGCGGAAAGACGACGAGCCGGAAGCGCTGGAAGCGCGACAGGCCGAGCGCCTTGGCCGCCTCCACCTGCCCCTTGTCGACGGACTGGATGCCTGCGCGAAAAACCTCGCCGATGAAGGCGGAATAGCCGATCATCAGCGCGATGATCGCCCGCCACATCAGCGAGACGTCGCGCACCTGCATCGGCTCGATGAACCCGGCACTGACAAGCGGCGAGATCACCAGATTGACCAGCGCCACCAGCGCCGGCGCGCCGACGAAGGCGATGTAGAACAGCAGCACGAGGATCGGCACGCCACGGATGACCTCCGTGTAGAAGCGTGCGACCTGACGCAGCACCTTGCTGTCCGACAGCGCCATCAGCGCGAGGCCGAGGCCGAGCGCGGTGGCGAGCAGGAAGGAGACGAGGGTCACGAAGATCGTGACCCACAACCCTTTCAGCACGACGCCGAACACTTGTGTGTAGAGATCGTTCGCCACGATGACGCCGGCAAGCGCCAGCGCGATGACGGCAAGGGCGACCAGCCACCAGGGATAGTCGTCCTTTGCCGCGTTAGAGGAAACGGGCGCCATGATCGCCCGCTACTGACCCATCTTGTAGTCGAGGAACCATTTCTTGTTGAGCGCGTCGAGCGTGCCGTCCGCCTTGAGCGCCGCGATCGCCGTATTGACGGGCGCCACGAGATCGGAGCCCTTCGGGAAGATGAAGCCGAAATCCTCCGTGCCGAGCGGCCCGCCGACGACCTTCAGCTTGCCGTTGGACGCATCGACATAACCCTTGGCAGCGACGCTGTCGGTGAGCACGAGGTCGACATCGCCGCCCTGCAGCGCCTGCACGGTCGCGCCAAAGGTCTCGAACAGCTTGATGCGCGGGTTCTGCTCGTTGCCGTCGAGGATTTCGTAGACGGCGGTGTAGAAGGGCGAGGTGCCCGGCTGGGCGGCGATCAGGCCGTCCGTCAGCGCCGCGAAGGATTTGGCATCCGTGAAGCGCGCCTCGTCGCCGCGCACCAGCATGAACTGCTGCGAGCGCAGATAGGGGTCGGAGAAGTCGACCTTCTCCTTGCGGTCGTCCTTGATGGTGATGCCGGTCATGCCGATATTGTACTGGTTGTCGGAGACGGCCTGAATCATCGCGTCCCAGCTGGTGTTCTGGTACTCGACCTTGAAGTTCAGCCGCTTGGCGATCTCGTTCATCGCGTCATATTCCCAGCCGATCTGCTCGCCTGACTTCGGATCGACGAATTGCAGCGGCGGATAGGCGTTCTCCGTCACCACGACGACGGACTTGCCGCCGAAATCGGGCAGGTCCGCGGCGAAGGCGACGGCGGGCATGAGGGCAGCGGCGGCAAGGCCTGCAAGGACGGCGCGGCGGGAGAACATCGGCTTCAAGCTCCTGGATTGTGGCGGCGGAACACTGTCACAGGAGCAGGTGGCGAGGCAAGCACGGCGGTTGCGCACAACCGCCTTTCCCGAAAACAAAAAGCCGCCGGCCTGGGCCGACGGCTTCTAGAAATGCTTGCGGCTGCCGGATTATTCGGCGGCGGCTTCTGCGGCCTTGGCGGCTTCGGCAGCAGCGGCCTTCTCGGCGGCTTCAGCTGCGGCCTTTTCAGCGGCGAGCGCCTGGGCGGCTGCGACCTTCTCGGCTTCGAGACGGGCCTTTTCCTCGGCAACGGCGGCGCGCTCGGCGTCGTTCAGGCTGCGGGCGCGCGTGCCGGTGTTCTCGACGATACGAGCCGACTTGCCGCGACGGTCGCGCAGGTAGTAGAGCTTGGCGCGACGGACCTTACCGCGGCGGACGACTTCGACGCCTTCGACGAGCGGCGAGTAAACCGGGAATACGCGCTCGACGCCTTCGCCGTAGGAGATCTTGCGAACGGTGAAGCTTTCGTTGATGCCGCCACCCGAGCGGGCGATGCACACGCCTTCATAGGCCTGTACGCGGGTACGCGAACCTTCCGTCACGCGGACGTTGACGCGGACGGTGTCGCCCGGGGAAAATTCCGGAAGCTGGCGCTTGGCTTCGATCTTCGCTGCCTGTTCGGCTTCGAGCTGCTGGATGATGTTCATTGGTCTAACCTTCTGGTTTTTCTGAAACAGCCAGAGCGCTCGACGGTCACCTTTGAAGGTCATGCCTCTAAGGTTAGCCCGTTATGGGGCGGAGCGGATTCGCCATTCTTTGCTTGCAGGTCGGCTGGGTAATCCCAAATCCGTGCGGGCCAATACACCAATCGAACCCGCTTGTCATCCCCACGGCCGAAAGAATCCGCGGGGATGTGCCGGTTTTCGGCCCTTGCCCGCCTTTCACCGCCACGCTATCACGCGGGACAGGGAGAAGCGGCATGACCATTGCCGCCGGGAGTATCATGTCCATAGCCGATGCCATACTGCTTTTCGTCGCCGGATTCCTGTCCGGCACGGTCAATGCCATTGCCGGCGGCGGCACCTTCCTTACCTTCGGCGCGATGACGCTGACCGGCCTGCCGCCGATCGTCGCCAACGCCACCTCCTCGATCACCCAGTTTCCGGGCTACGTCACCTCCTCGCTCGCCTATGCCAAGGAGATCAGGGCGGACTGGCGCGAGGCGGCGCTGCTCGGCGGCATCTCGCTGGTCGGCGGCCTTGCCGGCGCGCTGCTGCTGCTGTCGCTCGACAACCCGTCCTTCCGCGCGTTGGTGCCGTGGCTGCTGCTCGCCGCCACCATCATCTTCGCCGCCGGCCCCTATCTCAAGCCGAAGACGCTGCATGCCGAAACTCCGGTCTCGCCGCTCGGCTTCGTCGGGCAATTCTTCACCTCGATCTATGGCGGCTTCTTCGGCGCCGGCATGGGCATCATGATGCTTGCCGTGCTGGGCCTCACCAAGGGCGGCGACTACCATCGCCTGAACGCGCTGAAGAATTTCCTGGCCGTGGTGATCGCCGCGGTCGCCATCGTGGTCTTCGCCAGCGGCGACGTGGTCGGCTGGCCGCAGGCCGCCGTCATGGTTCCGGCCGGCGCGCTTGGCGGCTGGTCCGGCGTCTGGGCGGCGCGGCGCGTGCCGCAGCCGGTGATCCGCGGCCTGGTGGTCGCGGTCGGTGCGGCGCTGACGGTCTATTATTTCGTGACCGGCTGAGTGTCGATTAGATCCGGCCGGCGCTCGCGCGTCAGCTTTTCCGCCTCCTCGCGCCGCCATCGGTCGATGGCCGCGTGGTTGCCGGAGGTCAGCACGCCGGGGATTTCCTGCGCTTCCCAGACCTGCGGCCGCGTATAATGCGGATGCTCCAGCAACCCGCCCTCGAAGCTCTCGTGCTCGCCGGACAGCGCATTGCCCATCACACCCGGCAGGATGCGCACGATCGCGTCGAGCAGGATCATCGCCGCCGGCTCGCCGCCCGAGAGAATGTAGTCGCCGATCGAAACCTCTTCGAGCTGCCGCCCGTCGATGACACGCTGGTCGACGCCCTCGAACCGGCCGCAGACCACGATGGCCCCCTCGCCGGCCGCAAGCTCGCGCACGCGCGCCTGCGTCAGCGGCCGGCCCCGCGGGCTCATCAAGAGGCGCGGACGATTGTCGCCCTCGGAAGCATGGTCGATGGCGCGTGCCAGCACATCGGGCTTCAGCACCATGCCGGCCCCGCCGCCCGCCGGCGTATCATCGACGGTGCGGTGGCGGTCGGTGGTGAAATCGCGGATCTGTACGCAATCCAGCGCCCAGTCCCCGCGCGCCAAAGCCTTGCCGGAGAGCGACTGGCCGAGCAGACCCGGAAACATCTCCGGGTAGAGCGTCAATATGGTGGCGCGGAAAGCCACGTCATTCCCCGCCGTCGTCTTCGGGCGGACGGCGGCGCCGGCTGCCCGGCCCCTCCTTTTCCTCTTCCTCGAGGCCCGCGGCAATCGGATCGATCACCAGGCGCCCGCCATCGACGTCGATTTCCAAGACGGCTGCCTCGGAGAAGGGAATGAGCACCGGCCGCTTGCCGGGACCTTTCAGTTCCAGCAGGTCGCCCGCGCCAAAATCGAAGATGCCGGTCACCGTGCCGTGGCTGCGGCCTTCCGCATCGACAGCTTCCAGCCCTTCGAGATCGGCATAGAAGAACTCGTCCTCGTCGAGTTCCTCGTCCGGCAGGTTGTCGCGGTCGATATAGAGGTCGGTGCCGTTCAGCGCCTCGGCGGCGTTGCGGTCGTTGATGCCGCGGAACCGCACGACGACGACGTTCTTCGCCTCGCGCACCTCCAGCACCTCGAAGGCGCGGCCGTCATCCGTGTGGAGATGGCCGTAATCGCCGATCGCCGTGGGATCGATGGTGTAGGATTTCACACGGACTTCGCCGCGCAGGCCCTGGGCCGCGCCGACCGTGCCCATCAGGATGGGATTTTCCAGTTTCACCATGGTTGCTTCCGTGCGTTTTGTGGAGCCTCTTACGATGTTCCGCGCAAGGCTCCAAATGAAAACGGGCGGCATGAAACGCCGCCCGTCAGCTTGGTGAAGAACCTCGCCCATCCACTGACGTCATCCTCGGGCTTGACCCGAGGATCCACACCTCATTTGCGGTGGGTGGATGCTCGGGTCAAGCCCGAGCATGACGGAGGAGAGGTTCGTCGCCGTTGATTATTCGGCGGCAGCAGCAGCAGCGGCGTCTTCTTCCTTCTGCTTCTTCTCGGCAATGCGCTCGAGCGCCTTCTTGCCCGGCTTTGCCTTGTCCGGGTTGTTGCGGGCTTCGCGCTTCACGACGCCGGCTTCGTCCAGGAAGCGGGCAACGCGGTCGGTCGCCTGGGCGCCCTTGGAGAGCCATTCCTTGATGCGGTCGGCGTCGATCTGCACGCGGTTGACGTCGTCCTTGGCGAGCATCGGGTTCCACGAACCGACCTTCTCGAGGAAGCGGCCATCGCGCGGCGAACGGGCGTCGGCAACGACGATCTGGTAGTACGGACGCTTCTTGGAGCCACCGCGGGCGAGACGAATTTTCAGTGCCATGTCATTTCTCCTTGGATGTAGGTGACCGCTTGGCTCTCAAGCGGTATTCTGGTTTGCGCCGCTGTGTTCAGCGGCAATGGCTTCATGGTGCCGGATCACCTCGTGGATGATGAAGTTCAGGAACTTCTCCGCGAAATCCGGATCCAGATTGGCATCCTTGGCCAGGCGGCGAAGGCGCTCGATCTGGTATTCTTCGCGCGCCGGGTCGGCCGGCGGCAGTTCATGCGTCGCCTTCAGCACGCCCACCGCCTGGGTGCAGCGGAAACGTTCGGCGAGCATATGCACAAGGGCAGCGTCGATATTGTCGATCGACTGCCGGTATTCTCCCAATTGCTGCTTGACCGTCGGATCGATCGTCATGCCTCAACCCCTCACTTCTTCTTCGGCAGGCCGGGAAGGCCCGGCAGGCCACCAAGACCCGGAAGGCGCCCGCCGCCAAGGCCCGGAAGTCCGCCACCACCCAAGCCGGGCATGCTGCCGGGCTTGATGCCGGCCGCTTCCGCCTGCTTGGCGAGCGCTTCGAGCTGCTTCGGATCCATCTTCGACAGATCGGGCATGCCGCCCATGCCGCCGCCAAGGCCGCCGAGGCCCATCTTGCCGGCAAGGCCGCCCATCATCTGCTTCATCATGCCGCCGCCCTTCTTGCCGCCCATCATCTTCATCATGTCCGCCATCTGGCGGTGCATCTTCAGAAGCTTGTTGATGTCGGCCGCATCCGTGCCGGAGCCGGCGGCGATGCGCTTCTTGCGGGAATGCTTGAGCAGGTCCGGATTGGCGCGCTCGGCCTTGGTCATCGAATTGATGATGGCGATCTGGCGGCCAAAGAGTTTATCGTCGAGGCCGGCGGCGGACATCTTGTCCTTCATGCCGGCCATGCCGGGCATCAGCCCCATGATGCCGCCCATGCCGCCCATCTTCTGCATCTGGGCCAGCTGGTCGGCGAGGTCGTTCAGGTCGAACTTGCCCTTGGCCATCTTGGCGGCCATGGCGGCCGCCTTCTCGGCGTCGATATTCTCCGCGGCCTTCTCGACGAGCGAGACGATGTCGCCCATGCCGAGGATGCGGTCTGCGACGCGGCGGGGATGGAATTCTTCCAGCTCGCCCATCTTTTCGCCGACGCCGATCAGCTTGATCGGCTTGCCGGTGACGGCGCGCATGGAAAGGGCCGCACCGCCGCGGCCGTCGCCGTCCATGCGGGTCAAGACGAGGCCGGTAATGCCGACGCGCTCGTCGAAATTGCGGGCGAGGTTGACGGCGTCCTGGCCGGTCAGCGCATCGGCGACGAGCAGGATTTCATGCGGATTGGACTTCCGCTTGATCTCCGCCATCTCGATCATCAGCGGCTCGTCGATATGGGTACGGCCAGCGGTATCGAGGATGACGACGTCATGGCCGCCGAGTTTTGCGGCCTGCACGGCGCGCGAGGCGATATCGGTCGGCGACTGGCCCGCGATGATCGGCAAGGTATCGATGCCCGCCTGCACGCCGAGCTGGCGCAACTGCTCTTGTGCTGCCGGACGGCGCGTGTCGAGCGAGGCCATCAGGACCTTCTTCTTGTCGCGCGTCTTCAGCCGGTTGGCGATCTTGCCCGACGTGGTCGTCTTGCCCGAGCCCTGCAGGCCGACCATCATGATGACGACGGGGGCCGCCGCATTGAGATCGATCGACACGCCCTCGGAGCCGAGCATCGAGATCAGCTCGTCATGCACGAGCTTCACGACCATCTGGCCGGGCTTGATCGACTTCAGGATTTCCGCGCCGACGGCCTTTTCGCGCACCGCATCGGTGAAGGAGCGCACCACTTCCAGAGCCACGTCCGCTTCCAGAAGCGCACGGCGGACCTCGCGCAGCGCCGCGGCGACATCCGCCTCGGAAAGCGCGCCACGGCCTGTCAGTCCATTCAGAATGGAGCCAAGGCGGTCCTGGAGTGTTTCAAACATCACATCTTCCTTCTTGTTTCCGCAGGTAGCGGAAACGTCGGTGCCATCGGTGACAAAAACAAGACGCAAAGCCAAAAAGCACCCGAGGGCGCATCGCGCTGTCGGGTGTTGACCTCCGGGATCTGTTTATACCGCTATGGGTCCCGGTCGGTGGCTTCAAGTATCGTCACTTGTCGCAGATGCGCGGCTTAAACCCCATCGGGGCCGGAAAGTCAAGGATGGCTCGGAACCCTATCGTTCCTCAGTTTTTAAGTTCAATAGCATGCCTGCCACGCGACACCATCCTTCCATGCTTGCCGGTATAAAGCTTCACGCCAACCGGACCTAACAATTGAGGCGTCCCGCTAATGTGATCAGCGAAGCTGTCCGCAGTACAGATCGCAACGGGCGATGGCGAGGAACAATCATTGAAGATGGCTAAAATCCGTAGCCAAGGGTGGCAAGAGGCGCGCAGCCAAACACTGAAAAAATAGCAAGCATATTTCACCTAGGAAGATACATGCTTGCTATTTTTGACGAGCAAGCATAGGTTTTCTGTGCAGCAAGCATGGAGCGATTCTATGGAAGATACCCCGCAAAGCAGAGGTGGCCGCACACGAGCAGAAAAACTGTCTGCTAGTGAGCGAAAAGAAATAGCCAGCCAAGCCGCAAGAACGAGGTGGGACGTGGAAAAAAAGGTTCCCAAAGCAACACATGGGTCAGCCGATCACCCTTTGAAGATCGGAGACATTGAAATTCCCTGCTACGTTCTTGAAGACGGAACTCGCGTGCTGTCGCAACGCGGAACATTGGGGGGCCTTGGCCTAAGTCAGGGAAGCTCCGGTGGCACTGGTGGTGATCGACTTGCCAGTTTTGCGACAGGTAAGGCCATTTCTCCCTTTATTCCTAATGACTTGCTGGCGCTGATTGAAAATCCGATAAGGTTTCGTCACTCGGGCGGCGGCGGCGCTGCATACGGATATCCCGCAACAATTCTTCCAGAGATTTGCGAGGCTGTTCTTGCGGCACGCCAAGCTGGGGCACTCCAACGGCAGCAATTGCATATTGCAGCGCAGTGTGAAGCTCTTGTGCGGGCCTTCGCGAAAGTCGGCATTGTAGCGCTCGTGGACGAGGCTACCGGCTATCAATCGGCCAGAGACCGCGACGAACTCCACAGATTACTTTCGGCTTACCTTTCAGAAGAGAGATTGGCTTGGGCGAAGCGCTTCCCGGACGAATTCTATAAGCAGATATACAGACTAAGAGGCTGGAAGTGGCCCGTGGGTAAAGCAAAAACTCCGCTACTTGGGCACATTACCAACGACATTGTTTACGATCGCCTGCCACCAGGGGTTCTACCAAAGCTGAGAGAGCTTAACCCTACTGATGAAGAGACAAAGAGGCGCAAGCATCGCCATCATCAATTTCTTTCCGAGGAGGTGGGCCAACCCGATCTCCGCGACCATATCTTGCAAATCATCCCCTTAATGAAAGTTTCAAAGACTTGGGAAGGGTTCAAGAGGTTGGTTGATGTCGCTTTCCCTAAAAATGGGACTCAATATGAGATGGACATTGAAAACGAGTGATCGTGCTTAACGTCAAGCAGAGAGCGCTGGCCTGCGTGTCCGCGGCAAGCCATAACATTTCCGCGAGCTCGGCACGGCACGTTGCGGCGTCTCTGCGCAAGGCTTATATCTCGTCAATGAACCGTCGCAAGTTTCTCAAATGGTCCGGCATAGGCGCCCTCACGATGCTTGCGGGCGGCGCGTTTGCGAGCCGCAGTCTCGCGGCGAACCGGTACTATGACGGCCCGGTCAGCGGCCATTTCGACGGAACCTATTTCTTCAATCCGAACGGCGAAGAGCCGAACAGCTTCTTCGAGCTGATGCGCTGGCAGCTGGGCGGCGGCCGTGCGGCCTGGCCGCTCGACTGGCCGAGCCCGTTTCCCTTCGCCGTGCCGGAGCCGCGGGTCGACGGCAATCGCCTCGTCGTCACCATGGCGGGGCATGCGGCGCTGCTGATCCAGACGGCCGGCCTCAACATCCTGACGGATCCCGTCTGGAGCGACCGCGCCAGCCCCTTTACCTTCGCTGGTCCGAAGCGGGCCAACCCGCCGGGCATAAAGCTTGCCGACCTGCCGAAGATCGACGTGGTGCTCGTCACGCACAACCACTACGACCACCTCGATCTCGCAACGCTGAAGACCCTTGCGGCGCGGGACGGCTGCCGCATCGTCACGCCACTCGGCAACGACCGGATCATCGCGCCGGCGGTCGGTAACGCCCTCGTCACGACGATGGACTGGGATGGCAATCTTGCGTTGGCCGACGGCGTGACCCTCCATTGCGAGCCCTGCCACCACTGGTCGGCGCGCGGCCTCGGCGATCGGCGCATGGCGCTGTGGTCCGCCTTCCTCATCGAAACGCCGGGCGGAAAGATCTACCATATCGGCGATACCGGCTTTCACCAGGGCATCAATTACCGGGCGATCCGCGAGAAACACGGGCAGATCCGCCTCGCCAACCTGCCCTTCGGCGCCTACGAGCCGCGCTGGTTCATGCGCCCGCAGCACCAGAACCCGGACGAGGCGGTGCAGGGCATGGTGGCATCGGGTGCGGCTCATGTGGCAGGCCACCATTGGGGCACGTTCCGGCTGACCAACGAGGGCGTGGACGAGCCGCTGGCAGCGCTTGAAACCGCACTCGACGCCGCCGGCATCGCCCGCGAGCGCTTCCGCGCGCTGCGACCCGGCGAGGTCTTCGAGGTCCCGGCCGCGGCCGCCTGATGCAAGACACTGGAAATCCGCGGGCTTTTCCGCCATATAGCCCACAAAGGGGCCTTTCGGCCCGAGACGGGCAAAGTTGATGACAAAGACGGTCGATTTCGCAAAGATGAACGGGCTGGGAAACAAGATCCTGGTCGTGGACATGCGTGGCCGCGCCGATGTCGTGACGCCGGCCGCAGCCATCGCCCTCAATGCCGATCCCGCCACCCGCTTCGACCAGATCATGGCGCTGCATGACCCCAGGGTCGATGGCACCGATGCCTGGATCGACATCCTGAATTCCGACGGCTCGAAGGCGCAGGCCTGCGGCAACGGCACGCGCTGTGTCGTGCAGGCGCTCGCCGCCGAGACCGGCAAGAAGGTCTTCACCTTCCAGACCGTCGCCGGCATCCTCAACGCCGTCGAGCACGAGGACGGCACGATCTCGGTCGACATGGGCAAGCCGATCTTCGAGTGGAACCGCATTCCGCTCGCCGAGGAATTCTACGACACCAGCCGCATCGAATTGCAGATCGGCCCGATCGACGCGCCGATCCTGCATTCGCCTTCCGTCGCCTCGATGGGCAATCCGCATGCGATCTTCTGGGTCGACCGCGACGTGATGTCCTACGATCTCGAACGCTTCGGCCCGCTCCTCGAAAACCATCCGATGTTCCCAGAGCGCGCCAACATCACGCTGGCGCAGGTCACGTCGCCCACCGCCATGACCACCCGCACCTGGGAACGCGGCGCCGGGCTGACGCTCGCCTGCGGTTCCGCCGCCTGCGCCTCTGGCGTCAGTGGCGCGCGCACCGGCCGCACCGGCCGCAAGGTCGCCATCACCGTTGCCAGCAGCCCGAACCGCGGCACGCTCACCATCGAATGGCGCGACGACGACCACGTCGTCATGACCGGCCCGGCCGAATGGGAATGGTCCGGCACGCTCGATCCCGCGACCGGCGCCTTCCGCCGGGACGATGCCGAGGCGGCCGCCCTTTGAGCGGCGTCGAGGTCATAACCTTCGGCTGTCGGCTCAACACCTACGAATCGGAAGTGATGCGCGCGGAAGCCGAGAAGGCGGGGCTCAACAATGCCGTTCTGGTGAACACCTGCGCCGTCACCGGCGAGGCCGTGCGCCAGGCCCGCCAGGCGATCCGCCGCGCGCGGCGCGACAATCCCCATGCCCGCATCATCGTCACCGGCTGTGCCGCGCAGACGGAGAAGCATACCTTTGCCGAAATGCCGGAAGTGGACGCCGTGCTCGGCAACGAGGAGAAGCTGAAAAGCGCCGCCTATCGCGCGCTGCCGGATTTCGGCGTCTCGGCGGAAGAGAAGCTGCGCGTCAACGACATCATGAGCGTGCGCGAGACCGCGCCGCAGATGGTGAAACTCATCGACGGCCATGTGCGCGCCTTCGTGCAGGTGCAGAACGGCTGCGACCATCGCTGCACCTTCTGCATCATCCCCTATGGCCGCGGCAATTCCCGCTCCGTGCCGATGGGCGCCGTCGTCGAGCAGGCCCGCAAACTCGTCGAGGGCGGCTATTCGGAAATCGTGCTGACCGGCGTGGATGCCACCAGCTACGGCGGCGACTTGGCCGGCAAGCCAAGCCTCGGTCAGCTCGCAAAAAAGCTGCTGAAGCAGGTGCCGGAAATCAGCCGCCTGCGCCTCTCTTCGATCGACAGCATCGAGGCGGACGGCCATCTCTGGGACCTGATCGCCGACGAGCCGCGCTTCATGCCGCACCTGCATCTCTCGCTCCAGCATGGCGACGACCTGATCCTGAAGCGCATGAAGCGGCGCCATTCGAGCGCCGACGCCGTCGCCTTCTGCGCGCGCGTGAAAACCCTGCGTCCGGAAACGAGTTTCGGCGCCGACATGATCGCCGGCTTCCCGACGGAGACGGACGAGATGTTCGCCAATGCCGCGCGGCACGCTGAGGATTGCGGCATCGCGCATCTGCACGTCTTCCCCTACAGCCCGCGCGCCGGCACGCCCGCCGCCCGCATGCCGCAGCTCGACCGGGCGCTGGTCAAGGAGCGCGCCAGCCGGCTGCGCAACGTTGGAAAACGCCTGCACGAGGCCCATCTCGACGGGATGGTCGGCAGCACGCAGGACATCCTGGTCGAGAACAACGGCCTCGCCCATACCGAAAACTTCACGCTCGTCGACGCCGCGGGTCTAAAACCCCGCGCGCTTGTGCCGGTGACGATCACCGGCCACAATGGAAAACACCTGACGATGCGGCCAGCGACCCTTGCCGGCACCGCCTCCCTTCGCAACTAGCGGACACATTTCATGGCCTTCGGCTTCATCAAGAAGATTTTCACATTCGGAAAAGACACCGCTGCCGAGCCCGAGACGGAAGCGCCGCCGCTTGCCGAGCCGCAGGTCGTCGAGACGCCGCCGGAACCAATTATCGAGACGCCGAAGACGGCCAGCGTCGAAGAGCGCGATGCCCTGCTCGACGAAGCCGAAGCCGCCAATCCCGAGGCACCCCATCCTGTGCCGGCCGAAGCCGAGCCGGATATCTACCCGCTGCCGCACGCGCCCGCACTGCCGGTCGTCGAAGACCCCGTCGCGCCGGCTGAGATCGAGACCGCTGGCGGACCGGCCGATGACGACGTGGCTCCGGAAGCCGAAGCGATCGAGGAACAGGCCGTCGCGCCAGTAGAAGAGATCATCGAGGAAGAAGCGGTCGCGGAGCCGGTCGCAGAAATCGTCGAGGAAGAACCCGCGCCAGCGAAAGACGAGATCGCGCCGGTGGAGGAGACGCCCGCCGAAGCTGAAGACCCCGTCCTCGAAGAAGCCGCCCGCATCGAGCCGAAAGCGCCGGTCCTGCCGAAGGGCTTTGCCACGGCCGAGCGCGCGCCGGTCGAAGCGGCCGTCGCACAGCAGCCGAGGCGCACCTGGTTCCAGCGCCTGCGCGAAGGCCTGTCGCGCACCTCCTCGCAGCTGACGGGCCAGATCACCAGCCTCTTCACCAAGCGCAAGCTCGACGATGCGACGCTTCAGGACCTCGAAGATCTGCTGATCCAGGCCGATCTCGGCGTGGAGACGGCGCTGCGCATCACCGACACGCTCGCCTCCGAGCGCTACGGCAAGGACGTGACCGGCTCCGACGTCTCGCGCATCATGGCAAGCGAGATCACCAAGGTGCTGTCGCCGGTCGCAAAGCCGCTCGAACTCGACCTCAACCACAAGCCGCATGTCATTCTCGTCGTCGGCGTCAACGGCACCGGCAAGACGACGACGATCGGCAAGCTCGCCGCCAAGCTCTCCGGCGCCGGCCTGAAGGTCATGCTCGCCGCCGGCGACACCTTTCGCGCGGCGGCGATCGAACAGTTGAAAATCTGGGCGGAGCGCACCGGCTCCGACATCGTCTCCTCCAAACTCGGCGCCGATGCCGCGGGTCTCGCCTACGAAGCCTACGAACAGGCGAAGCTGAAGCAGAGCGACGTGCTGATCGTCGACACCGCCGGCCGCTTGCAGAACAAGACGGAACTGATGGCGGAGCTGGAAAAGATCGTGCGCGTGCTCGGCAAGCTCGATCCGGATGCGCCGCACACCGTTCTCCAGACGCTCGACGCCACGACCGGGCAGAACGCCATGAACCAGGTCGAGATTTTCCGCAACGTTGCGGGCGTCACGGGCCTCATCATGACAAAATTGGACGGTACGGCCCGCGGCGGCATCCTTGTAGCGATTGCCGCCAAACACAAGCTGCCGGTCTATTTCATCGGTGTCGGGGAAGGGGTCGACGATCTCGAACCCTTCGAGGCCAAGGATTTCGCTGAGGCGATTGCAGGAGTTGAAGCATGAGCAAGGCAACGCTGGACGTGCCGGCCAAGGCCGAGGAGAAGGTCAGCCCCCTCCTCAAGATGGTGCTGGAGCTGGGGCCGCTCGTCGTCTTCTTCTTCGCCAATTCCCGCGGCGAATGGCTGGCCGCGCAGTTTCCCGTGCTCGCCGAAATGGGCGGGCCGATCTTCATCGCCACCGGCCTCTTCATGGCCGCGACCGCGCTGGCACTGATCGTCTCCTGGGTGCTGACCCGCACGCTGCCGATGATGCCGCTGATTTCCGGCATCGTCGTCTTCGTCTTCGGCGCGCTGACGCTCTGGCTGCAAAACGACACCTTCATCAAGATGAAGCCGACCATCGTCAACACGCTGTTCGGCGCCATCCTGCTCGGCGGGCTGTTCTTCGGCAAATCCCTGCTCGGCTACGTCTTCCACGCCGCCTTCAAGCTGACCGACGAGGGCTGGCGCAAGCTGACGCTGCGCTGGGGCCTGTTCTTCGTCTTCCTCGCGGTGATGAACGAAGTGGTCTGGCGCTCCTTCTCGACGGATTTCTGGGTCGCCTTCAAGGTCTGGGGCACCATGCCCATCACCATCCTCTTCACGCTGTCGCAGATGCCGCTGATCATGCGCCATTCCATCGAGCCGCCGGAAGAGGGCAAGGCGCCCTGAGCCTCAACTCGCGGGCGCGCCGAGCGCCTTTTCGATGGCCGGAAAGAGCCCGTTCTTGAGGCTGTTCTCGTCGAAGGGGCCGACCTTCTTGTAGAGGATCGTGCCGTCCGGGCCGACGAGGTAGGATTCCGGGATGCCGTAGACACCCCAGTCGATCGCCATCTTGCCGACGGGATCGAGCCCGATGGCGGAGAACGGATTGCCGAGCTCGCCGAGGAAGCGCAGCGCATTTTCGCTGCCGTCCTTGTAGTTGACGCCCACCACATTGAGGCGCGGGTCCTTCGAGAGCGCCAGGATGACCGGGTGCTCCTGCCGGCAGGGCACGCACCAGGACGCCCAGAAATTGACCAGCGTCAGCTTGCCCTTGGCACCCTCCGCGGTCAGCGCCGGCATCGGCAGACCATCCTTTACGGCGCCGGCCAGCGGCTCCAGGTCACGCCAGGGCGCCTTCATGCCGATCAGCGCGGAGGGGATTTCGGAAATATCGCGGCCGGAATTGAGCTGCGTCCAGAAGATCAGCGCCAGGCCAAGGAAAATCGCCAGCGGCAGGGCGGCGAGAATGACGCGCGTGCGGGTGCCCCCACTTTGGGCATTGCTTTCCGTCTCGCTCATCGGGCGTCCTCGGTGCGCACTGAACGGCGGCGCACGCCGGCCGCTTCCAGCCGCTCAAGCTCCCGATGGCGGCCGCGGTGATCGAGCCAGACCCAAAGAATCAGCCCGATGCTGACGGAGAAGGCGGCGATATAGGAGGCCGTGACGTAGAAGGCGTGGCTCATGCGGCATCTCCCTCGCGGCCCGCGGCGCGCGCGGCATGGCGGCGCAGCACCGCGATGCGGCGGCGCAGGATTTCGTTGCGCATGGCGAGGATGTGCAGCGTGAAGAACAGCAGCGTGAAGGCGATGGCCATCACGAGCAGCGGACGCAGGAATTCCGCCGAGATCGTCGGGCCGTCCAGACGGATGACGCTCGCCGGCTGGTGCAGCGTGTTCCACCATTCCACGGAAAACTTGATGATCGGGATGTTGACGAAGCCGACGAGGATCAGCACGGCGCTGACCTTGGCGGCGCGCGTCGGCTCGTCCATGGCGCGGTTGAGCGCGATCAGGCCGAGATACATCAGGAACAGCACGAAGACGGAGGTGAGCCGGGCATCCCACACCCACCACGTCCCCCACATCGGCTTGCCCCAGAGCGAGCCGGTGATGAGGGCGACGAGGGTGAAGCAGGCGCCGATGGGTGCTGCGGCCTTGGCGGAGACGTCGGCCAGCGGATGGCGCCAGACCAGCGTGCCGAGCGCCGACAGCGCCATGACCGTGTAGCACATCATGGCAAGCCAGGCGGCCGGCACATGCACATACATGATGCGCACCGTCTCACCCTGCTGGTAATCACCCCCCGTGGTGAAGGCGAGATAGAGCCCGACCGCGAACAGACAGAGCGTCAGCCCGGCAAGCCAGGGCCAGACGATGGCGACCAGCGCCAGAAACCGCGTCGGGTTGGCGAGATCGCTGAATTTGCGGATGGCAAGGCTCGGTTCGCTCATGATGGTTCTTTAACGTGTCAGCCCGGCATCTTCAATTGATCTGCCGCAATCACATTCGTGTCAATCCGGCGTGTCAGTCACTCGAAAGCCGGAGTGCAGCAGCGGCCGCGACCGGCCCGATGACGGCGAAGAGCAGGTTGAGGGCGACGAGAATGAGGAAGGGCGGCAGGAACGGCGCCGGCTCCTGGATCGCCGCATAGACCGCGCTGACGCCGAAAATCAGCACGGGAATGGCAAGCGGCAGCACGAGGATGGAGACGAGCAGCCCGCCCCGCGGCAGCGCCACGGCAATCGCGGCCCCCGCCGCGCCGATGAAGGTGATGGCAGGCGTGCCGGCGAGCAGCGTCAGCGTGGTGGCCGCGATCGCCGTCTCGTCCATGTTCATGAACAGGCCCAGCAGCGGCGCGGCGATGACGAGCGGCAGGCCGGTCGCGAGCCAGTGGGCGATGCATTTGACGAACACCGTCAGCACCAGCGGCGTCTCCTGCATCAGGAGCAGATCGAGCGAACCGTCCTCCCGCTCGGCCTGGAACAGCCGGTCAAGGCCGAGCAGCGAGGCGAGCAGCGCGCCGATCCAGAGGATGGCCGGGCCGATGCGGGCGAGAAGGTTGAGATCCGGGCCGACGCCGAAGGGGATGACGGCGACGACGGTCATGAAGAAGAGCACGCCGATGAGCGCGCCGCCGCCGGCGCGGACGGAGAGTTTGAGGTCGCGGGCAAGGAGGGCGATCATGCCTGCATCCTCGGGCGGGGTGCGTGTGGCTCACCCCCCTCTGCCCTGCCGGGCATCTCCCCCTCAAGGGGGGAGATTGGCTGGGCGCAACGGCATTCCCTTTTCCGCGACGTTCGCGATGGGTGAGACGTTTCCGCGAATCGATCTCCCCCCTTGAGGGGGAGATGCCCGGCAGGGCAGAGGGGGGTCGCGAAGCGCATCACCACACAGTCTCCATCACACCCGCAAACCCCGTCATCCGCAGTTCCCGCGCCTCCAGCCCCAGCGGCTGGTGCGTCGCCGCAATCGCGATGCCGCCCCGACCGAGATGCGCCGTCACCAGCCCCGCAAACATCGTCTCGGCCGCCCCGTCCAGCGCCGCCGTCGGCTCGTCGAGGATCCACACCGGGCGCCAGGCGACCAGCAGCTTGGCCATGGCCATGCGCCGCTGCTGGCCGGCGGAGAGGTAGCCGAAGGGAAGGTGCGCGATGCCGCCGAGACCGACTGATTCGACCGCCGCGCCGACCTCCACCCCCGCGCCGCCGGGAAAATCGCCGAAGAAGTCCTTCCAGAAGGTGAGATTCTCGTCGACGGTAAGTTCCCGCTTCATCGCATTGCGGTGGCCGAGATAGTGGCAGGCCTCGCCGAGCCGCTCCACCGGGTGCGGTGCAGCAAGCAGCTTCGCCGTGCCGGATTCCGCCGGCAGAAGACCCGCCAGAACCCGCAGCAGCGTCGACTTGCCGGACCCGTTCGGCCCCTTGACGACAAGCGCCTCGCCGCCCGCGATTTCGAAGGAAATATCTTGGAAAATCAGGTCCTCGCCGCGCGTGGCGCTCAATCCTTCGGCCACGAGCCGCATGGCTGTTCACTTTCCTTTTACGACCCGGGTCGCATTCCATTTGCGACCTTGGTCGCAACGCAAAAAAATGTCCCGATTTGCCTATAAGCGCTCTGGAACGTTCGGTGGAAATTATCTATAACGCCCGCAACACGCCAGCGGTCGGCGTGAATTTCATCCAAGCGCCGAACACGGGAATGATTCTCGCGTACGGACAGCGGAAATGGCCGCACCCGCATCCCATTCGCGCTCAACGCGCAGGGGCGTTCGTACGTCAGCTTTCTGGCGCCAGACGAGACGGGGTATAACGTGTCCAAATCCCTAGACAGTTTCAATTGTCGTTCGACCCTTACGGTCAACGGCACCGACTATGTATATTACAGCCTGCCCAAGGCCGAGGCGAACGGCCTTCCCGGCGTCTCGAAGCTGCCCTACTCGATGAAGGTGCTTCTGGAGAACCTGCTGCGCTTCGAGGACGGCCGCTCCGTCACGAAGGAGCACATCCTCTCCGTCGTCGACTGGCTGACGAACAAGGGCACGGTCGAAAACGAGATCGCCTATCGCCCGGCCCGCGTGCTGATGCAGGACTTCACCGGCGTTCCCGCCGTCGTCGACCTTGCGGCCATGCGTGACGCCATGGTCTCGCTCGGCGGCGATCCGGAAAAGATCAATCCGCTCGTGCCCGTCGACCTCGTCATCGACCACTCGGTCATCGTCGACGAATTCGGCACACCGACTGCCTTTGCCCGCAACGTCGAGCTCGAATATGAGCGCAACGGCGAGCGCTACCGCTTCCTGAAGTGGGGTCAGCAGGCGTTCAAGAATTTCCGCGTCGTTCCTCCGGGCACCGGCATCTGTCATCAGGTCAATCTGGAATATCTGGGCCAGACGGTCTGGACCAAGGAAGAAGACGGCGAGATCATCGCCTACCCGGATACCTGCGTCGGCACCGACAGCCACACGACCATGATCAATGGCCTCGGCGTTCTCGGCTGGGGCGTCGGCGGCATCGAGGCGGAAGCCGCCATGCTCGGCCAGCCGGTCTCCATGCTTCTGCCCGAAGTCATCGGCTTCAAGCTGACCGGCAAGCTCAAGGAAGGTGTCACCGCGACCGACCTCGTGCTGATGGTCGTGCAGATGCTGCGCAAGAAGGGCGTGGTCTCGAAATTCGTCGAATTCTTCGGCCCCGGCCTCGACAACATGACGCTCGCCGACCGCGCGACGATCGGCAATATGGGCCCGGAATACGGCGCGACCTGCGGCTTCTTCCCGGTCGACAGCGAAACCGTCAACTACCTCACCATGTCCGGCCGCGAAGAACAGCGTATCGCGCTGGTCGAAGCCTATTCGAAGGCGCAGGGCATGTGGCGTGACGGCGACGGCGCCGACCTCGTCTTCACCGACACGCTCGAACTCGACCTCGGCGACGTCGTGCCCGCCATGGCCGGCCCGAAGCGTCCGGAAGGCCGCATCCCGCTCGAAAACATCGCCTCCGGCTTCGCCACGTCAATGGACGCCGACTACAAGAAGCCCGGCCAGCTTTCCAACCGCTATGCGGTCGAAGGCACCGACTACGATCTCGGCCACGGCGACGTCGCCATTGCCGCCATCACCTCCTGCACCAACACGTCCAACCCGTCGGTTCTCATCGCCGCCGGCCTGCTCGCCCGCAACGCGGTCGCCAGGGGCCTGAAGACGAAGCCGTGGGTCAAGACGTCGCTGGCACCGGGATCCCAGGTCGTCGGCGAATATCTCGCCAAGTCCGGCCTCCAGGCCGATCTCGACAAGCTCGGCTTCAACCTCGTCGGCTTCGGCTGCACGACCTGCATCGGCAATTCCGGCCCGCTGCCGGCGCCGATCTCCAAGACGATCAACGACAAGGGCCTGATTGCCGCCGGCGTCCTCTCCGGCAACCGCAACTTCGAAGGCCGTATCTCGCCGGACGTGCAGGCGAACTACCTCGCCTCCCCGCCGCTGGTCGTGGCCTACGCGCTGGCCGGTTCGGTCCAGAAGGACCTCACCAAGGAGCCGCTCGGCGAAGACCGGGACGGCAACCCCGTCTACCTCAAGGACATCTGGCCGACCTCGCAGGAAATCCAGGAATTCATCCTGAAATACGTCACCCGCGCGCTCTATGCCGCGAAATATGCCGACGTGTTCAAGGGCGACGAGAACTGGCAGGCCGTGCAGGTGCCGGCAGGCCAGACCTATGCCTGGGACGACCAGTCGACCTATGTGCAGAACCCGCCCTACTTCGTCGGCATGGGCAAGACCGGCTCCGGCCTCAAGAACATCGAGGGGGCGCGCGTCCTCGGCCTGTTCGGCGACAAGATCACCACCGACCACATTTCCCCGGCCGGTTCGATCAAGGCGGCATCGCCTGCCGGTGCGTACCTCACGGGCAACGGCGTCGCCGTCGCCGACTTCAACCAGTACGGCACGCGCCGCGGCAACCATGAAGTGATGATGCGCGGCACCTTCGCCAACATCCGCATCCGCAACCACATGCTCGGCCCCAACGGCAAGGAAGGTGGCTACACGATCCACTATCCGACCAAGGAAGAGATGTCGATCTACGACGCGGCCATGAAGTACAAGGCCGAGGGCGTTCCGCTCGTCATCTTCGCCGGCGTCGAATACGGCAACGGCTCGTCGCGCGACTGGGCGGCCAAGGGCACCAACCTGCTCGGCGTGAAGGCCGTGGTGGCGCAGTCCTTCGAGCGCATCCACCGCTCCAACCTCGTCGGCATGGGCATCGTGCCCTTCGTCTTCGAGGATGGCACGACCTGGGCGACGCTCGACCTGAAGGGCGACGAAGTCGTCACGATCGACGGCCTCGAAGGCGACATCAAGCCGCGCGAGAAGAAGATCGCCAGGATCACCTATGCCGACGGCACGGTGAAGGAGGTTCCCCTCCTCTGCCGCATCGATACGCTCGACGAGGTGACCTACATGAACAATGGCGGCATTCTCCAGACCGTTCTGCGCGATCTCGCGGCCTAAGCGATTTTGGCATCAAAATGCGAAATGCCGGGGCCAAAACCCCGGCATTTTTCGTTTTCCGGAGCGTTTTTCTCAGCTATGAGTCTCACTCCATCGTGACTTCCTGTTGAACCGGCAAGCGCGTATGACGGGCTCAAATGGCTGGCCACCCGCCGCCACTCCATTGGAAGTGATCATGCCGAGACCGCACATACTGGAATGTCTGGCGATCCTGCTTGCGCTCGGAGCCGGCGCAGGGGCTGCACATGCCCAGGAATCCACTACCAAGCAATCCATCAAGCCCAAGGGTGTCGTCGAGCTTTTCACCAGCCAGGGCTGCTCCTCCTGCCCGCCCGCCGACAAGGCGCTCGCCGCACTGGCGCAGGAAGGCGAAGTCGTCGCCCTCTCGTACCATGTCGACTACTGGAACTATCTCGGCTGGGCCGACACGCTCGCCTCCAAGGACAATACCGACCGGCAATATGCCTATGCCCGCATGTTCGGCCGCAGCGGCGTCTACACGCCGCAGGCCGTGCTGAACGGCCGCGAACACATCAACGGCGCCGATATTTCCGGTATCCGCTCGCGCATCGGCGCCATGCCGAACGAGGGCAAGGGGCTCAACGTACCGGTCGATGTCGAAGTGAAGAACGACGAGCTGCGCATCCGCGTCGGCCCCGGCGAGGGCAAGGCCAATATCGTCATCGCCTATTTCGAGCGCGAGCGCACGATCGACATCGACAAGGGCGAGAACCGCGGCAAGCGGGTCAATTACTGGCACGCCGTCACCGACATGGAAACGATCGGCATGTGGGAGGGCAAGGAGACCAACCTGGTCCTGCCGGCCGACATGCTGAAGAAGAAAAAGAAATCCGGCGGCTGCGCCGTGCTTTTGCAGCGCATGCGCACGGCCGATACGCCGGGCGCCATTTTGGGCGCGACCGTTTTGACGGGCGATAAAGCTTCTCGGTAAACGTCTTCCCCCCTTTTTTTGGGGGGGGGGGAGGTCCGGTCCGGCTTCTTCGAGGGGCTGGGGCTTGAGGGTTCGAAGAAAGACGGACCGGACCGAGACGAAGTCACCGGCAACGGAATACTGGGCAACTTCGACAGACGCACCCCGTCCGAACCGGCTTCCCGCACAAGGCAGCAGGCCGGTACGGGCTGCGACTGGCGGACTTTCTCCCGTAAATTGGGCGTCTGTTTGTCTGAATTGCGGCGAGAAGGATTTTTGCGAAAACGCAAGTCTTCGCCCATCCGCCTTGCATTTCCGTTTTGGTCAGGCACACTGTCACCCAGCCGTCACAGACGAGGTGCGGAGATTCGATGACTGATCAGCCGGATTTGCAGGCTTCCAATGTCGTGGTCGACCTTCGGGAATATAAGAGCAGCAGGGACCCGCTGCCTGTAACCTTCCATCGGCGGGAGCTCGATGCAATCCTCTGGGTCTACGGCCGGATGGTCGGCGAAGGGGAGTGGCGCGACTACGCGATCGACCATATGCGCGACAAGGCGGTGTTTTCCGTCTTCAAGCGCTCGGGCGAAATGCCGCTCTACCGCATCGAGAAAAACCCCAAACTCGCCGCCAAACAGGGCGCCTACAGCGTCGTCAACCAGCACGGCACCATCCTGAAGCGCGGCCATGAGCTCAATCAGGTGCTCAAGGTGTTCGACAAGGTGCTGCGGCTGATCGAGACGTAAGAAAGCCCCGCCTCACTGGTGACCCCGCTAAATGGGGTCATCCTCGGGCTTGACCCGAGGATCCATGCTGCGGGTGAGGCGTGGATGGTCGGGTCAAGCCCGACCATGACGGAGGGGAGGCTTGCGACCCCCGATCTTTACGCCATCGTCCCCGGATAGGTCGCCGAAGACGGCTCGGTTTCCGCGCCGTCGCCAAGTGCGCGCTGCATGAAGACGGTGTCGAGCCAGCGGCCGTGCTTGAAGCCGGTGGCGGTCATGCGGCCCGAATGTTCGAAGCCCGCAGCCGCGTGCACGGCGATGGAGGCCGGATGCGCGCCGCCGATGACGGCGACCATCTGGCGGAAGCCGAGCTCCGTCGCGCGGCGAATCAGCTCCGCCAGCAGCGCCTTGCCGACGCCCTTGCCGCGCGCTTCAGGCGCCAGATAGACCGAATCCTCGACGAGCCAGCGATAGGCCGGCCGCGTGCGGAAGGCGGACGCATAGGCATAGCCGAGGATGAGCCCGGTCTGCTCGATGGCGACGATATAGGGATAGCCCTTGTCGGTGATTGCCTGGAAGCGCGCCGCCATCTCGTCGAGCGAGGGCGGGTCGATCTCGTAGCTCGCCACGCCGTTCAGCACGGACTCGCGGTAGATTTCGGTGAAGGCGGCAATGTCGCCGAGATCGGCGGTGCGAATGACGAAGCTCATGGAAAGCCTGAATATTCCGGATACGGGATGGTGCGTCCATCCCACATCCAATTCCGGCTTTCAAGCGACGTTTGACGTATCAGGCACCGTAAACCACGAGCAGGTCCTTGGCGTCGATCTGGTCGCCGGCCTTCACCAGCACCTCCGAGATCGTGCCGTCCTTCTCCGCATGCAGCGCCGTTTCCATCTTCATCGCCTCGATGGAGAGCAGCACGTCGCCGGCCTTCACCGCCTGGCCGGCTGAGACCGAGACCGTCGAGATGACGCCCGGCATGGGCGCGCCGAGATGGGCGGCATTGCCGATATCCGCCTTGCGCCGCGCAAGCGAGGTCGCGGCGCGGTTGCGATCCGGCACCTTGATGAGCCGCGGCTGGCCGTTCAGCTCGAAGAACACTTTTACCATGCCCTGCGCATCCGGCTCGCTCTGCGCCTGGTGCAGGATGACGAGCGACACGCCCTTTTCCAGCTCCGGCGACAGTTCCTCGCCCGGCGACAGGCCGTAGAAATAGGCGGGCGTCGGCAGCACGCTCACCGGACCGTAGGTATCGGCGGCCAGCGCATAGTCGGTGAAGACCTTCGGATACATCAGGTAGGAGGCGAATTCGAAATCGTCGACCTTGCGCTCCAGCTTCTCCTCGACCGCCTTGCGTTCGGCGTCGAGATCGGCCGGCGGCAGCAGCGAGCCCGGCACCGCGGTATAGGGTTCCTCGCCCTTCAGCGCCTTCTTCTGCAAGCCAGCCGGCCAGCCGCCCGGAGGCTGGCCGAGATCGCCCTTCAGCATGGAGACGACCGATTCCGGGAAGGAGACGTCCTTGGCCGGGTTTTCGACGTCGGCGACGGTGAGGTCCTGGCTGACCATCATCAGCGCCATGTCGCCCACCACCTTGGAGGACGGCGTCACCTTGACGATGTCGCCGAACATCTGGTTGGCGTCGGCATAGGCCTGGGCCACCTTGTGCCACTTGGTCTCGAGGCCAAGCGAGCGGGCCTGTTCCTTGAGATTGGTGAACTGGCCGCCCGGCATTTCATGCAGGTAGACTTCCGATGCCGGCCCCTTGAGGTCGCTTTCGAAGGCGGCGTACTGGAAGCGCACGGCCTCCCAGTAGAAGGAGATGCGGCGAATCCATTCCGGATCGAGGCCCGGATCGCGGTCGGTGCCCTTCAGCGCCTCGACGATCGAGCCGAGGCAGGGCTGCGAGGTGTTGCCGGACAGCGCATCCATCGCCGCATCCACCACGTCGACGCCGGATTCGACGGCGGCAAGCACGGTCGCCGCCGCAATGCCGGACGTATCATGCGTGTGGAAATGGATCGGCAGGTCGGTGGCTTCCCGCAGCGCCTTGAACAGCACGCGCGCCGCCGCCGGCTTCAACAGACCCGCCATGTCCTTCAGCGCGATCATATGCGCGCCGGCCTTTTCGAGGTCGGCGGCGAGCGCGGTGTAATATTTGAGGTCGTATTTCGGGCGGGCCGAGTTCAGCAGATCGCCGGTATAGCAGATCGCCGCCTCGCAGATCCGGTTCTCTTCCGCCACTGCCTCCATCGAGACGCGCATGTTGTCGACCCAGTTCAGGCAGTCGAAGACGCGGAACACGTCGATGCCGCCCTTGGCCGCCTGGCGCACGAAGTATTTCACGACATTGTCGGGATAGTTCTTGTAGCCGACGCCGTTGGCGCCGCGCAGCAGCATCTGGAGCAGCAGGTTCGGCGCGCCTTCGCGCACGCGGGCGAGACGATCCCACGGATCTTCCGTCAGGAAGCGCATGGAGACGTCGAAGGTCGCCCCGCCCCAGCATTCGAGCGAGAAGAGCTGCGGCAGCGCGCGGGCATAGGTGCCGGCGACGCGGGCGATGTCGTGCGTGCGCATGCGGGTGGCGAGCAGCGACTGGTGGCCGTCGCGCATCGTCGTGTCCGTCATCAGCACGCGCGTCTCGGCGCGCACCCATTCGGCGAATTTCTTCGGGCCGAGTTCGTCGAGCTTCTGCTTGGTGCCGGCCTGGATCGTGCCCTCGATGAAGGGCACGACGGGCTTGGCGACATCCGCCGGCGGCTTCGGACGGCCCTTGGCCTCCGGATGGCCGTTGACGGTGACGTCGGCGAGGTAGGTCAGCAGCTTCGTCGCACGGTCCTGGCGCTTCACCTGCTGGAACAGCTCCGGCGTCGTGTCGATGAAGCGGGTCGTGTAGCTGTTGTTGCGGAACTGCTCGTGGCTGATGATCGCTTCCAGGAAGGTGAGGTTCGTCGCGACGCCGCGGATGCGGAATTCGCGCAGCGCGCGGTCCATGCGGGTGATCGCCTCCACCGGGTTCGGCGCCCAGGCCGTGACCTTCACGAGCAGCGGATCGTAGAAGCGGGTGATCACCGCGCCCGGATAGGCCGTGCCGCCATCGAGACGGATGCCGAAGCCCGAGGCCGAGCGATAGCCGGTGATGCGGCCATAGTCCGGAATGAAGTTCTGCTCCGGATCTTCCGTGGTGATGCGGCACTGGAGGGCGTGGCCGTTGAGGCGGATGTCCTCCTGCGCGGGCACGCCCGATTCCGGCGTGCCGATCGCCTCGCCGTCGAGGATGTGGATCTGCGCCTTGACGATGTCGATGCCGGTCACCACTTCCGTGACGGTATGCTCGACCTGGATGCGCGGATTGACCTCGATGAAGTAGAATTTGCCGGTATCGGCATCCATCAGGTACTCGACCGTACCGGCGCCGATATAATTGGTGGCACGCGCGATCTTCAGCGAATAATCGGCAAGCTCCTTGCGCTGCGCCTCGTTGAGGTAGGGTGCCGGCGCGCGCTCGACGACCTTCTGGTTACGCCGCTGGATGGAGCAGTCGCGCTCGAAGAGATGCACGACATTGCCGTGCGTATCGCCCAGCACCTGGCTTTCGACGTGGCGGGCGCGCTCGACGAGCTTTTCGAGATAGACCTCGTCCTTGCCGAAGGCGGCCTTCGCCTCGCGCTTGGCTTCCGTCACCTCGCGCAGCAGGTCTTTCGGGTCGCGGATCGCGCGCATCCCGCGCCCGCCGCCGCCCCAGGACGCTTTCAGCATGACGGGATAGCCGATGCTTTCGGCAAGCCGGTGGATTTCGTCCGCATCGTCCGGCAGCGGATCGGTCGCCGGCACGACCGGCACGCCGACGGAAATCGCCAGGTTGCGCGCGGCGACCTTGTTGCCGAGCTGGCGCATCGTATCCGGCCGCGGTCCGATGAAGATGATGCCGGCGGCGTCACACGCATCGACGAATTCCGGGCTTTCCGACAACAGGCCGTAGCCCGGATGGATGGCGTCGGCGCCCGAAAGCCTGGCGACGCGGATCACCTCTTCGATCGACAGGTAGCTTTCGATCGGCCCGAGGTCCCGGGCCAGATGCGGGCCGCGGCCGATCTGGTAGCTTTCATCCGCCTTGAAGCGGTGCAGCGCGAGTTTGTCCTCCTCCGCCCAGATCGCCACCGTTTTTATGCCGAGCTCGTTGGCTGCGCGGAACACGCGAATGGCAATTTCGGACCGGTTGGCGACAAGGATCTTGGAAATGGGCAAGTCGAACTCCTCAATGACCTGAAAGCGGGAAATGCTGCACCCGCGAAGGGAATTATTAGCGGGTTATTTTCAAAGTTCAATTTTGGAGTCGTCATCCGGCAAAAGAATTGCGCCGTGGTGGCTCAGGAGACGAGGCCGAGCCGGAAGGCGATGGCGACGGCGTGGTGCCGGTTGCGCGCACCGAGTTTCTGCTGAATGCCGTTCATGTACCAGTCGACCGTGTGGCTGGAAATACTGAGCACGCGGCCGATGTCATGCGAGGTCATGCCCTCGGCCAGCAGGGTCAGCGCCTCCATTTCGCGCCGCGTCAGTTCGACATCGACGACGGCCGAAAGGCGGGCGGCCGCTTCCGGATCGGCGGCGTTCATGAGTTTCCAGTAGAGCTGGCGGGCGATGCCGTCGAAAAGCCCGATCTCCACGCTTTCCAGCTCGACCGGCCTGCCGCCCAGGCTGAGGCTGCCGAGCAGGCCGCGCCGGCCATGCACGGGAAATATGTAGCCGTCCTCCAGCCCGTTCTGGCGCGCATCCACCATCATGCGCTCCATGCGCTTGCGATGCGGGCTCATGCGGAAGGCGCCGAGCGTGTCGCGCCAGCGAAAACCCGCCTGCGCATGGCCGAGGTAACGCACCGTCGGATCGACCTGCATGTAGCGCTTGCGCAGATAGGTCTCCGGCCAGCCCTTGGGCCAGCGGCCAGCGAGCAGCAGGCTCGCCGGGTTCTCCACCGGCTTCGGCGCCTGGATGAGACCGTAATAGTCGAAGCCATACAGCGTGAGGAGACGTTCGAACTCGGCCGTCGTTTCATTTCGGCCGCGCAACTCGTCGATCAGTGCAAGGAACTGCACCAGCAAGTTGATCTTCATATACCCTGCGCTTGAAGCGCCCCAATCCAAATCAGCAAGGAACGTCGCCTGACCCTGTGTGGGCCAGTCATGTCCCATTCATGTTACCCCGCATACAATTGGCAGGATCGCATGATGAAAATCAATCGGCTAAGGGACTTGGCAGCGCGCAAAACGGCAAATCACGCAAGATTTCATATGAGTCATGAAAGTTGCATGCCGATCACGAACTTTTGCCCCTTCCGCTGATTAACAGCGCACTGCAAAGAAAAACGGGTGCTTTCGCTGCACCGCACAACAGGTATCGCCGGAAAGGCCTTGTTTCGTGTCTTTGTTCCAGGTTTATGCAAGAGCCCTCAGCTATCTTTGGGTTTCCAAGATCCGCGTCGGTTCGGTCGTCGTGGCCAACGTCGTTCTGGCCGTCATCACGATTGCGGAACCGATCCTGTTCGGCCGCATCATCGATGCCATATCCTCCAAGGGCGACGTCACCCCGATGCTCATGATGTGGGCGGGCTTCGGCCTGTTCAACACCTTCGCCTATGTGCTCGTCGCCCGCGAGGCAGACCGCCTGGCCCATGGCCGGCGCGCCAGCCTCCTGACGGAAGCCTTCGGCCGCATCATCTCCATGCCGCTCGCCTGGCATAGCCAGCGCGGCACCTCCAACGCCCTGCACACGCTGCTGCGCGCCTGTGAAACGCTGTTCGGCCTCTGGCTCGAATTCATGCGCACGCATCTGGCGACCGCCATCGCGCTCGTGCTGCTCATCCCCACCGCCTTCGTGATGGACTACCGCCTGTCCCTCGTGCTCGTCGTGCTCGGCGTGCTCTATGTCATCATCGGCAAGGTGGTGATGGACCGCACCCGCGAGGGCCAGGCCTCGGTGGAGAACCACTACCACACCGTCTTCTCCCACGTATCGGACTCGATCAGCAACGTTTCGGTCGTGCACAGCTACAACCGCATCGAGGCCGAAACGCGCGAACTGAAGCGTTTCGCCGAGCGGCTGATCAATGCGCAGTTCCCGGTGCTCGACTGGTGGGCGATCGCCAGTGCCCTCAACCGCATCGCCTCGACCATCTCCATGATGATCATCCTCGTCATCGGTACGGTGCTGGTGCAGCGTGGCGAAATCCGCGTCGGCGACGTCATCGCCTTCATCGGCTTTGCCGGCCTGCTCATCGGCCGCCTCGACCAGATGAAGGCCTTCGCCACGCAGATCTTCGAGGCACGCGCCAAGCTGGAGGACTTCTTCACGCTGGAGGATGCCGTCAAGGAGCGCGAGGAGCCGTCGACGGCGGGTGACCTGGGCGACGTCAAGGGCAGGATCGAATACCGCAATGTCTGCTTCGATTTCGCCAATGCGACCCAGGGCGTGCGCGACGTCTCCTTCACCGTCGAAGCCGGCCAGACCGTCGCCATCGTCGGCCCGACGGGCGCCGGCAAGACCACGCTGGTCAACCTGCTGCAGCGCGTCTACGAACCGCGTTCCGGCCAGATCCTGATCGACGGCGTCGATATCGCCACGGTGACGCGCAAGTCGCTGCGCCGGTCGATCGCCACCGTGTTCCAGGACGCGGGCCTGCTCAACCGCTCGATCTCCGATAATATCCGTCTCGGCCGCGAGGGCGCGACGCAGGAGGAAATCGAGGCGGCTGCACAAGCCGCGGCGGCGAACGACTTCATCGTCACCCGCCAGAGCGGCTACGAGACCCATGTCGGCGAGCGCGGCAACCGTCTGTCGGGCGGCGAGCGCCAGCGCATCGCCATCGCCCGCGCGATCCTCAAGAACGCGCCCATCCTCGTGCTCGACGAGGCGACCAGCGCGCTCGACGTGGAGACCGAGGCGCGCGTCAAGTCGGCGATCGACCAGCTTCGCCGCAACCGCACGACCTTCATCATCGCCCACCGCCTGTCGACGGTGCGCGAGGCCGACCTCGTCGTCTTCATGGATCACGGCCAGGTCGCCGAGATGGGCACCTTCAACGACCTCAGCCAGAGCAACGGCCGCTTCGCCGCCCTGCTGCGGGCGAGCGGCATCCTGACGGACGACGACGTCCGCAAGAGCCACACCGCCGCCTGAGCCTCGGGCCAGCGCTTCGGGCTTGATCGCCCTTCTAACCGGCAGGGCCTCGCACGCCCTGCCGTTTTGCATTGGTGCTGGCGATCACGGCGGCCTGCCAGTCGAGATAACGCGCATAGACGAAATGCAGCGCGATGCCGGCGAGCGTATAGAGCGTGCCGAGGATCGGGTTCTTGCCCGTGACGAACATCAGGACCTGCCCGACCATGGCGAGGATCGTTCCGAAGATGAAGACGGCCAGCGAATGCCGACCGATAGCCACCAGCGGGTGGGAGAACGGCAAGGCCGCCCAGTTCGACAGAGCCGGGATCGTCGCGACCAGGTAGGCGCCGGCAAGCACATGCACGAGGCGGGTGGTAGACAGGAACGTCTTATCGAAGCCGGTCAGCACGGCCGGCAGGCCGTAGGAGAAATCGATGTTCCACCAGGAGAACACGACCCAGAGCATCGAAACGAGGAGATAGGTCGCGGAAAGCGCGGTCAGCACGACGTTGCGGGGAATGCCCGTCCTCTTGGCCTTGAGAACGCCGACGAAGCCGATGACGAAGAGGAACTGCCAGGACAGCGGATTGAGGAACCACTTTCCGTCGTCGAGAAAATTCGAGGGCGCGATCTGCCAGATGCCGGCACAGAGCCAGAGCGTGCCGGAGACGGCGATCAGCAGCAGGGCGCTGCGTCGATACAGCCACAGGAAGCCCGGCAGCATCAGGAACAGCACGGCATACATGGAGAGGATGTTGTTGTAGCCGAACTGATGGCCGAGCAGCACCATGCTGACGACGCCCTGCTCCGTGCGGTCGACGACGGCGCGCAGGTTGATTTCCGACAACAGGTCCGGCCGCGAGAACCACAGCGCGCCGCCGGCAAAGATCGCGAAGGTGATGACGCTCGTCATGATATGCGCGACATAGAGCGTCAGCGCCCGGCGCAGGATGCGAAGCGTCACCGCCAGCCGCTCGCCGACGGCAAAGCGCCCGCCATAGGCAAGCCCGACCGACATGCCGGAAATCAGCACGAAGGCTTCCGCCGAATCGGAGAAGCCGAAATTCTTGTGCGTCAGGTGTTCAAGGTATTGGCCGGGAACGTGGTTGACGAAGATCGTCAGGAGGGCGAGTGCCCGGAAGACATCGAGGCGCGTGTCGCGTGTCTGCGGCACGACGCCCCCCGGTGCATTTCTGTCTGTCATGTCTGCTCTGATCCACGATGGGTGCGGATCAGAGCAGATAACCCTCGTTTGAAGATTTGATGACAGTTCCGTTCACACTTGCTTGCCATCCACCGTCGCCGCCCCGCTCGACGCGGATTTCCAGCGTGCGGCCGTCGAGAACGAGCGTCGCCTCGTAGCCGTTCCAGGCTGCGGGCAGCACCGGCTCGACGAAGAGACGGCCGCCCTCCCGGCGGATGCCGAGAATGCCCTCGACCGCCGCGCGGTAGAGCCAGCCGGCCGAGCCCGTATACCAGGTCCAGCCGCCGCGCCCCGTCCGCTCGCCCTCGCCATAGACGTCGGCTGCGACGACATAGGGCTCGACGCGATAGAGCTCGGCCGCTTCCGGGCTCTTGGCGTGGTTGACGGGGTTCAGGAGGTCGAAGCAGGCCCAGGCGTCCTCGGCCCGGCCCTGGCGGGCGAGCGCCAGCACGGTCCAGGTCGCGGCATGGGTATATTGCCCGCCGTTTTCGCGCACGCCCGGCGGATAGGCCTTGATGTAGCCGGGGTCCTGCGGGGTCTCGACGAAGGGCGGGGTGAACAGGCGGATGATGCCGTTTTCCCGGTCGACGAGTTCCGCCATGACCGCATCCATCGCCTGGCGTGCGCGGTCCGCGTCGCCCTCGCCGGAGAGCACGCTCCAGCTCTGCGCGATCGAATCGATGCGGCATTCCGCGTTTCGGGCCGAACCCAGCGGCATGCCGTCGTCGAAATAGCCGCGGCGATAATAGGCGCCGTCCCAGCCGACCGTTTCCAGCGCCTGCCGCAGGCGGCCGAGATGGCCTTCCCACAGGTCGGCGCGAGCGTCGTCGCCGCGTGTGCGCGCAAGCGGGATGAAGCCGCGCAACGTGCAGGCGAGGAACCAGCCGAGCCAGACGCTCGTGCCGCGGCCGGCTTCGCCGACCCGGTTCATGCCGTCGTTCCAGTCGCCGCCGAGCATCAGCGGCAGGCCGTTCTCCCCGGTGCGGCTCAACGCGAGGTCGAGCGCGCGGGCGCAATGGTCGTAGAGCGGCGCCTCTTCCGCCGAGCGGCCCGGTTTGAAGAAGGCATCGTGCTGCCCTTGCGCGAGCGGCTGGCCCTCGATGAAGGCGAGCCTTTCGTCGAGCAGCGCTCTATCCCCGGTGACCCGGCAATAATATTCGACCGCATGCGCCAGCCAGACCACGTCGTCGGAGATGGCGGTGCGCACGCCGGCGCCGCTGTCGGGCAGCCACCAATGCTGCACGTCGCCCTCGACGAACTGGCGTGCGGCGGCGTTCAGGATCTGCCGCCGGGCGAGTTCCGGACGGTGCAGGATGAAGGCCAGCGTGTCCTGCAACTGGTCGCGGAAACCGTAGGCGCCGCTCGCCTGGTAGAAGGCCGTGCGTGCCAGGATGCGGCAACCGAGCGCCTGGTAGGGCAGCCAGTCGTTGACCATGCGGTCGAGGGCGGCATCCGGCGTCTTCACCTGCAGCGTGCCGGTGAAATCGTCCCAATAGCCGCGAACCGCCTTCATGACCGCGTCGAAATCGGCCGCGCGGCTCTTGTCCGCAAGCGTTCGCGCACTGTCCGCATCCGCGGTGTCGCCGAGCACGAAGATCAGTTCGCGCTTCTCGCCCGGCTTCAGGGTGATATCGACAGCGAGTGCCGCGCAGGGATCGCCGATGCCGTCGGCGGAGCCGGAGAGCGCCTGCCCGCCCGCCACCGCCCCCGGCAGCACGATATCGCCGCCGCGGCCGATGAATTCGCGGCGCCTGGCGGTAAAGCCCGCAAGCGGCGCATCGACGGCGAAGAAGCTGGTCCGGCCGCCGAAATCGAGGTTGTACGGGTTGGTCGCAAAGAGCGCGCCGCTCTCCTCGTCATGGCTGGTCAGCACGAAGGGCGCGGTTTTTGCCGGATTGTTGCCCATCACCCATTCGACATAGCCATAGACCGTGAGGCTGCGCTCCGTCTCGCCGGTGTTCTTCACGACGAGACGGGAATATTTGACCGGTTCTTCCGCATCGACCGTCTGCACGAGATCGAGCTCGATGCCGTCCTCCCAGCTGCGGAAGGCGCTGTAGCCGAGGCCGTGCCAGGTCTCGAACTTCACCGTCGGCTTGCGCGACAGCGCCGCGAAGGGCGTCATGACCGTGCCGCGATCGCGATCGCGCACATAGAAGGCCTCGCCCGGGCGGTTGATCACCGGATCGTTGCTCCAGGCCGTCAGCTGGAAATCGCGCGAATTGCGGCTCCAGGTGAAGCCGGCACCTTCGCCCGAGACGTGGAAGCCGAAATGCTCGTTGGAGATGACGTTGATCCAGGGCTGCGGCGTGGCTTCGCCGCCGCGCAGCCGCATGGCATATTCCCGCCGCTCGCCGTTGAAGCCGCCAAAGCCGTTCCAGAAGGTCAGGCCCTCGCCATCGATCGTCACCGGCTCGCCGGCAGGTGCCGCAAGCTTCGGCACGGCCGCATCCGCCTTCGTCTCTTCCTCGCCGCGCGGCGTGGAGAAGAGTGCGACGGTACGGGCGATCTGGTCGGCAAGCGAGCCGTTGCGCGCATGGAAGACGGCGCGCGCCGTGGCAAGCAGCGCCTGCCAGGTCGAGACCTCCATCAGGTCGCGGCGCACCGCGAAGACATGCTGGCGAACGCCGTCGGACTGGCCGCGCATGCGCAGGTTCTCGCACATCTGGTCGAGCGTGTGCTGCATGTCCTGCGCATAGGAGGAGGCGCGTTCGTTGAGGATCACCAGATCGGCGGTGACACCGCGGTGGCGCAGATATTCCTGCGCGCGCAGCGCCTCGCGGGCGACCTCCACGTCGATCTCGTCATTGATGCGCAAGACGAAGATCGGGAAGTCGCCGGAAATCGCCAGCGGCCAGAGCGCCGACTGGGCGGTGAGCCCCGTCTGGATCGTGCCGGTATCGGCGCGCATATGCATGTCCGGATAGGTGAGGTAGCGGCCGAGCATCTGGAAGCTCGCCGCCTCCTGCGAGGTCACGCCGACATGGCGCAGATGCACCTGCGACCGCGTCCAGGCATGGATCACTTCGTGGTTGAACGTGTCCGGGTGGCGATAGCGGTCGATCGCCGCGTCCACTTCGGCGCGGCTCGGCGCCGCAATGGTCCAGAAAATGACCTTGACCTTCTTGCCCGCCGGCACGCGCACGACGCGGCGCAGCGCCATGACCGGATCGAGCGTGAAACCGTCCGTGCCGGAGAGCTGCGCGCCCGGATCGAAGGCGGCCGCCGTCGTCAGCGAGCGGCCGCGGCCGATGAAGCGGCGGCGGTCGGTCTCGACCTCGGTGCGGCGGGAAGGACCGGCATTGTCCACGATCAGGTGGGCGATCACCATGTCCGGGTCGTTCGGATTGCGCTTCTGGCGCTCGGCGCGGATGACGTCGCCGCGCTTGCCGATCTCCGTCTTGATGAACATTTTCGAGAACATCGGATGGGCGTTATCGGCGTCGTCCGTCGAGATCACCGGCTCCATATAGGAGGTCACTTCGATGAAGCGGTCCTCCGTGCCGGTATTGAGCAGCGTCAGGCGGCGGCCTTCGGCATCGTGCTCGGTGGCGACGATGCATTCGACCTCGCTGGTCAGCGTGCCGACGGTCTTGATGAACTCCGCCTTGTCGTCGCCGAACTGGGTTTTCGTCTCCTCGCCCTCGGCGCGCTTCGGCTCTGATGTGGCGGACCACCACTCGTTCGTCGCGGTATCGCGCAGGAACAGGAAGGAGCCCCAGCGGTCCTCGGTCGGATCCGGCTTCCAGCGGGTGACGGACTGGCCGTTCCAGCGCGAATAACCGGCACCGGTCGCCGTCAGCATCACGGAATAATGGCCGTTCGACAGGAAGACGGTCTCGCGTTCCTTGCTGAACGGCTCCTTGATGATGCGGATTTCCGGGCGCAGCAGGTCGGCCTGCGTGCTGCCGACGGTTTCCGGCTCGCGCTTGGCATTGATGACCGGAATGTCGCGCGGCGCCTTTTCCTGGAGCAGCAGTTCGGCCGCCTCGATGACGGGGTCGGCGTGGAAGCGCTCGCGCAGCGCCCCGTTGAAGACGACGTTGGCAACCGCCGCGATCGACATGCCGTGATGGTGCGCCATGTAGTTCTTCACCACCGCGCAGGTCTTGCCCTCGGGCACGCGGGTCGGCGTGAAATCGACGGCATCATGGAAACCGAAGACGCCGAGCGCGCCGAGCTTGCGCAGGCGCTCGAGGTTGTCGAGTGCCTCCTTCGGCGCATATTGCGCGGCGAGCAGCGAGGCATAGGGCGCGATCACCGCATTCTGGCCGAGGCCGCGCTTCAGGCCGAGGGTCGGCACGCCGAAATTGGTGTACTGGTAGGTCAGTTCATGGTCGCGGGCGTTGAAGGCCGCTTCCGAAATGCCCCAGGGCGTGCCGAGCCGGCGGCCATGGTTCATCTGCTCCACGACGACCAGATTGTTCGTCTGGTTCAAAATGCCGCCCTGCTGCTCCTGCATGACGAGCGGCGGCATCAGATATTCGAACATCGAGCCGGACCAGGAGACCAGCGCGCCGCGCGACCCGACCGGCACGACCGGACGGCCGAGCTTGTACCAGTGCTCGGTCGGCAGATCGCCCTTGGCGATGGCGAAGAGGCTGGTCAGGCGGGCTTCCGAGGCGAGCAGGTCGTAGCAGGCTTCGTCCAGTTCGTTGGTCTCGACGCGGTAGCCGATCGACAAGAGGCGGCGCTCCGGACGGAACAGGAAGCCGAAATCCATCGAGAAGGCGATGTCGCGCGAACGGTCGCGCAGCACGATCAGGCGATCGCGCAGCGGCTCGATGCTGCCGAGATCGAAGACGCTGTCGGCAATATGCGCCTCGCAGGTCGCGACCAGCGCGCCCGCCCATTTGACGACCTCGCCGCTCTCGGACGACTTGATCTCGTGGTCGAGGTTGACGATCAGCTTGTTGACGTCGCGCGCCAGCACCGAAAGGTTGATGACGCGGATGGAGGCGAATTCGTGCTCGCGCTTGACGGCGGCGAGCGCCTTGTCGAAGCCGGCGATACGCTCCTCGATGAGGCGGCGCAGCGGCCGCACGGTCTTGCGGTCGTCCGGCAGGTCCTTCAGCACTTCGGAGAGGATCGAGGCGACGTCGCCGATGCCGTCGAGGCTGCCCTGCAGATGCGCCGACGGAGCTTCCGCCCATTCGCGGCACATGGAGGAGATGGCGATGAGGTGGCCGGCAAGGTTGCCGCTGTCGACCGCCGAGACGTAGCGTGGTCCCAGCGTTTCCAGCGTGTTGGTGCGATACCAGTTGTAGAGGTGGCCGCGATATTTCGGCATGCCGTCGATCGTGGCGATCGTCTGTTCGAGGCGGCGCACCGTCTCTTCAAACGAGATCCAGCCGAAGTCGCGCGCCGAAATCACCGAAAGCAGGTAGACGCCGACATTGGTCGGCGAGGTGCGCTCGGCAAGCACCGGCTGCGGCGTTTCCTGAAAGTTGTCCGGCGGCAGGTAGTGCTGCTCGGCGGTGACGAATTCCTCGAAATAGCGCCAGGTGCGCCGCGCGATCTTGCGCAGTTCGTTGGCGACATAGCCGGAGACGACGAGCTGGTCCTCGGTCTCCGCCGTCTGGCTGACATACCAGGCGATCATCGGCGAGAGCGCCCAGACGAGCGCGAAGGGGATGCCGATGAAGGGCAGGCCGGTATCCGAGATCATGGCGAGCGCCACGGAGAGCGCCGCCAGCGCCGGCGCCTGCCACATCGACCTGTAATGGGCGAGAATGCCGCCGCGCGCGGCACTGTCGGCCTGCGCGGCCGTGCGCCATTCCAGCATCAGTTTGCGGCTGACCATCGTGCGGTAGAGCGAGCGGACGATCGCATCCGCCATCAGCCCCGCCGAATGGGCGATGAAGGCGATGCGCAGCGCCACCTGCGCATTGGCCGCCCGAATATCGGAGAAGACGCGGTGCACATGCGCGCGCGCGACGATATCGCCCCGGCGCGGCATGACGCCGGAGATCAGCGACAGCGTCGGGGCGACGAACAGCAGGAAGATCAGCACGAGCTGCCAGATCAGCGCCTGGCGCGGCTCCATGTAATACCAGCCCATGACGGAGGCGACGAGCCAGCCGATCGGGATGAGGCTGCGGCGCAGGTTGTCGTACATCTTCCAGCGGCCGAGCATGGAAATGCCGCTCGACGGCGCGAAGATATAGGGCAGCAGCTGCCAGTCGCCGCGCGCCCAGCGATGCTGGCGCGAGGTTTCGACGCCGTAGCGGGTCGGGAAGTCTTCCACCAGCTCGACATCCGTCACCAGCGCGCAATGCGCAAGCGAGCCTTCGAGAAGGTCGTGGCTGAGCACCGAGTTCTCCTCGATGCGCCCCTTCACCGCCGCCTCGAAGGCGTCGACATGGTAGAGGCCCTTGCCGGTAAACGTGCCTTCGCCGGCAAAGTCCTGGTAGACGTCGGAAACGGTGAAGACATAGGGGTCGATGCCGCGGTCGGCGGAGAAGATGCGCTGGAAGGTCGAGGCTTCCTTGCCCGTCGTCAGCGACGGCGTGACGCGCGGCTGCAAGATGCTGTAGCCGGCGGTGACTTCGCCCTTTTCCGCATCGATGACCGGGCGGTTGATCGGGTGGTGCATCTTGCCGACGAGTTTCGTCACCGCGTCGCGCATCAGGCGCGTGTCGGAATCGAGCGTCATGACGTATTTCACGCCCGCCGGCACGATATTGGCGCCCGGCAGGAAGCCGGTATCGCCGTCGCCGCGCAGAAGCAGGTTCAGTTCGTGCAGCTTGCCGCGCTTGCGCTCCCAGCCCATCCAGCAGCCTTCGGACGGATTATACAGGCGGCGGCGATGCAGGAGGTAGAAGCGTGTGCGGCCGTCATAGGCATAGCGCGCCGAAAGCGTCGCGATCTCGCGCTTGGCATAATCGAGCACGTCGACATCCGCCGGCGATTCCTCCGCCTGGCTGTCGGCCCAGTCGCTGAGCAGTGCGAAATAGATCTCGCCGCGCGGATTGGCGAGGTAGTGGACTTCCAGGTTGCGCACCAGCTCGTCGACATGGTCGCGCTTGGAAATCAGGCAGGGCACCACGACGAGCGTGCGCGCATCCTCGGGAATGCCGTCCTTGAATTCGTAGCCGACGAGGCGCGACGGCGTGACGAAGAAGGTGACGAGCGTGTTGAACAGGCCCGTCGCTCCCTCGGACGCCGGCAGCGCGAAGAGCACCAGCATGATCAGCCAGGCACCGTTCGGAATGTCGAGCTGATCGAGGAAATAATAGACCGCGATCATCGCGAGCAGCGTCAGGATGATGTTCGGCCCGGCAATGGCGAACCAGTCGAGCCGGCGCCCGAAACGCACGATGCGCTGGACGATCGAGGGGCGGTAATCGATGCGCTTTTCGAGCAGCTTGCGCTTCTTGCCGACGAGGAAGGAGGCGACATTGGCCTCGTAGTCCGGATCGCCCGCATTGGCCGCGGCGTCTTCCGCCGTCATGGCAAGCGCAATCTCGGTCACTTCCAGCTCGGTCTTGCCGGAGCGGCGGGCGAAACGCTCGATCGTGTTGCGGTATTTGTTGCGCGAGCCGAAATCGAGGTCGCTATAGTCGGACCCTTGGCGCAGCGCCTCGTCGAGGCGGCTGACGCTTTCGAACCAGACCGGCCATTCCGTATCGTCGACCGAGCGCAGGCTCTTGATCAGCGAGCTCATCGTCACGTTGCCGGAGGAAAGCCGGTTGTTCTCCGCGACGATCAGTTCTTCGAGATCGGTGCCGCGGCTTTCGATCTTGCGCTCCAGCCACTGGATCACCGCGCCGGAGGCCTGGAGGCCGTCGCGCAGGCGATAGAGCAGCTGGATGACGAAGGTATTGTCCTCGACGAAGGCCTCCATCGACTGGAGATGCGCGATGCATTTTTCCGGATCGTTGAGGCGGATCAGCTCGTCGGCCACCTCGTTCGCCTTGAAGCGCATTTTTCGAGAGCGCTCGACGCGGCTGGAAATGCGCCGCAGGTTTTCGAGCAGCACGAAGCGGATGAAGGAGGGCAGCGCCCAGAGTTCGCCGATCTTCAGCGCGTCGAGTTTCTGGAAGCCCTGCACAAAGGCCGTCAGGCCCTCATGCGAGACGCCGCTATGGGTATGCGCGACATAGAGCCAGGCGAGCGCCAGCGTGCGCGGCACGACCTGGCCCTCGGTCTGAATGGTCGGCAGCTGGCGATAGAACCGGCGGGGGAAGTCGCGCCGGACCTCCTGGATCGCCTCTTCGACGACATAATAGTTGTCGAGCAGCCATTCGGCGGCCGGCGTGATCTGGGCGCCCGCTTCGACATCCTTGGCCGTCGCCTGGTAGACGCGAAAAATCTCCTTTTCGTTTTCCTTGTGCCGGGCACGGAATTCGAAGGGCTGGAAGCCGGGTAGCACCGCTTCCTTGCTGCGCGCCAGCGCTTCACCGCAATCGGCGAGCTCCTCCAGCGACAGATAGGTGGCGCGGATCGAATCGTTATAATCGATCTGCTTGGCGTCGGCGTCGCGCGAGGGGGCTTGCGGCGTATTGTGAAGGGGCATGTTTCTGATTCTGGATCCGGCCATATGGAACCATCCGGCAACGGCCTTTGCGCCGAACGGTTTTTTGCGGGCAGGTTTCATCTCGGTGCCGCGATCAGCCATGCGACCATACGGCGCCCGGATGGCGCGAATGGAATGGACATGGCTCAGGCGACACGCTGCTTGGCATCCTGGCCGCGTGGTGCATGAAAACGGCATTTTTTAGCCGCAAGGACAGAGACTTGCAACATGTCAACAGGACTGGGTGGCGCAGCATCGACCCTCATTTGTGGTTTTGGTGAATCGCGCGCCCCGCGTTTTGAAGAACGAGCGCATGGAGCAGGCTGATGCCGAATGCATGACATGGGGAAAAGTTCCCCATCGCGTTCGACCGCCGATCGCGCCATTGACTTGGCGGCCTCGCCACGCCAGCTTGGCCGCCGTCAGGGTCCTCCGAGTCGAAACGGCTCGGAGGCTAAGAGGGAAGCCGGTGCGATGCTCCAGAGGAGCACCAAGACCGGCGCTGCCCCCGCAACTGTGAACGGCGAGTTTCTGTCGAACGATGCCACTGGTCCTTGGACCGGGAAGGCGAGACAGGGGCGACGACCCGCAAGCCAGGAGACCTGCCCTGACAGCTGTAACGTCCATGGGCGGGGTGTCCCAAGGGTGCGCCTGCTTTTCGCCAGCATGCGTGCGTCCGGTCATCCCCCAATTCACCGATTGGGGAAACAATGCTTGCCAATACCGACAACGGCCTCTCCGGCACCGGAAAGCCGGAATCCATCTTCATCTCCTGGCTGCTCTGGCAGCCGCGCGGCGCCGATCTTGCCGTCGAAGCGCTGAAGGAAGTGCGCAAACTCGCGCGCTACGAGGGCGTCGATCCCGATATTGCGCGTCTGAAGGCGCTGTTCGCCTCGCTTGCCGGCACGCGCGGGGTGATACACTGATCCTTACCGCATAAAGACATATTGACATAAAGATATCTTTATGTGATCTCCGGTGTAGTAAGATATGCACCGGAGGGCTTTGCCATGGCCAATTCGCACCTGGACACCCTGTTCGGACCTGAACTGCCCCGCCGCGACGGCAGCGAGGTTCTCGCCGCCCTGCAGGCCGCCGCGCGCGAGCGCATCCTGGTGCTCGACGGCGCCATGGGCACGGAAATCCAGACGCTGAAGCTGGTGGAAGACGATTTCCGCGGCGACCGTTTCGGCGACTGCGCCTGCCACCAGCAGGGCAACAACGACCTCCTGACGCTGACCCAGCCCGGCGCCATCGAGGACATCCACTATCGCTACGCGCTTGCCGGCGCCGACATCCTCGAGACCAACACCTTCTCCTCCACGACGATCGCCCAGGCCGATTACGGCATGGAGGACATGGTCTATGAACTGAACCGCGACGGCGCGCGCCTTGCGCGCCGCGCTGGCCTGCGCGCCGAGCAAAAGGACGGCCGCCGCCGTTTCGTCGCCGGCGCCCTCGGCCCGACCAACCGCACCGCCTCCATTTCGCCGGACGTCAACAATCCCGGCTACCGCGCCGTCACCTTCGACGACCTGCGCATCGCCTATGCCGACCAGGTCCGCGGTCTCATCGACGGCGGCGCCGACATCATCCTGATCGAGACGATCTTCGACACGCTGAACGCCAAGGCGGCGATCTTCGCCACCCGCGAAGTCTTCGAGGAAAAGGGCATCCACCTGCCGGTCATGATCTCCGGCACGATCACCGACCTCTCCGGCCGCACGCTCTCCGGCCAGACGCCGGAGGCCTTCTGGAACTCGGTGCGCCACGCCGATCCCTTCTCCGTCGGCCTCAACTGCGCGCTCGGCGCCAACGCCATGCGCGCCCACCTCGCCGAGATCTCCTCCGTCGCGCAAACCTTCGTCTGCGCCTATCCCAATGCCGGCCTGCCGAACGCCTTCGGCCAGTATGACGAGACGCCGGACGAGATGGCCGCCCAGATCGAAGGCTTTATGCGCGATGGGCTCGTCAATATCGTCGGCGGCTGCTGCGGCTCGACGCCGGACCATATCCGCGCCATCGCCGCCGCCGCCGCCCGCCATGCGCCCCGCGAAATCCCCGACATCCCGCGCCACATGCGCCTGTCCGGCCTCGAACCCTTCACGCTGACCGATGCGATCCCCTTCGTGAACGTGGGCGAGCGCACCAACGTCACGGGCTCGGCGAAATTCCGCAAGCTGATCACTGCCGGCGACTATGCGAGCGCCCTCGATGTCGCGCGCGACCAGGTGGCGAACGGCGCGCAGATCATCGACATCAACATGGACGAGGGCCTGATCGATTCCGCCCGCGCCATGACGGAATATGTCAACCTCATCGCCGCCGAGCCGGATATCGCCCGCGTTCCCCTGATGATCGACTCATCGAAATGGGAGGTGATCGAGGCCGGCCTGAAATGCGTGCAGGGCAAGCCGCTGGTCAACTCGATCTCGCTGAAGGAAGGCGAAGAGGCCTTCCTGCACCATGCGAAACTGGTGCGCGCCTACGGCGCCGCCGTCGTCGTCATGGCCTTCGACGAGACCGGTCAGGCCGACACCAGGGCGCGCAAGGTGGATATCTGCACCCGCGCCTACAAGCTCCTGACCGAAGTCGCCGGCCTCGCGCCGGAAGACATCGTCTTCGACCCGAACATCTTTGCCGTGGCGACCGGCATCGAGGAACACGACAATTACGGCGTCGACTTCATCGAGGCGACGGCCGAGATTACGCGCACGCTGCCGCACGTCCACATTTCCGGCGGCGTCTCCAACCTCTCCTTCTCGTTCCGCGGCAACGAGCCGGTGCGCGAAGCCATGCACGCCGTCTTCCTCTACCACGCCATCCAGGCGGGCATGGACATGGGCATCGTCAATGCCGGCCAGCTCGCCGTCTACGACACGATCGAACCGGACCTGCGCGAGGCCTGCGAGGACGTGGTGCTGAACCGTCAGCCCAAAGGCGGCGGCACCGCGACCGAACGCCTGCTGGAGATCGCCGAGCGCTTCAAGGGCGCTGCCGGCAAGGAAGCCAAGGAGCGCGACCTCGCCTGGCGCGACTGGGCCGTCGAAAAGCGGCTGGAACACGCGCTGGTCAACGGCATCACCGAATTCGTCGAGGCCGACACCGAAGAGGCCCGCCGGAACGCCGAACGCCCGCTGCACGTGATCGAAGGCCCGCTGATGGCCGGCATGAACGTCGTCGGCGACCTTTTTGGCGCGGGCAAGATGTTTTTGCCGCAGGTGGTGAAATCCGCCCGCGTGATGAAACAGGCCGTCGCCGTGCTGCTGCCCTATATGGAGGCTGAAAAGCTCGCAAACGGCGGCAGCGGTGAGCGCCAGAGCGCCGGCAAGATCCTGATGGCGACCGTCAAGGGCGACGTGCACGATATCGGCAAGAACATCGTCGGCGTCGTGCTCGCCTGCAACAATTACGAGATCATCGACCTCGGCGTCATGGTGCCGGCAACGAAGATCCTTGAGACGGCGAAGGCCGAAAAAGTCGACATCATCGGCCTTTCCGGCCTCATCACCCCCTCGCTCGACGAGATGGTGCATGTCGCGACCGAAATGGAACGCGAAGGCTTCGACATCCCCCTCCTGATCGGCGGCGCCACCACGAGCCGCGTGCACACCGCCGTCAAGATCCACCCGCGCTACGACCGCGGCCAGACCGTCTACGTCACCGATGCCAGCCGCGCCGTCGGCGTGGTCGGCAGCCTGCTGTCGGCCGACATGAAGCCCGGTTACGTCGAGACGCTGAAGGCGGAATACCGCAAGGTCGCCGACGCCCACGCCCGCAGCGAGGCGGAAAAGCAGCGCCTGCCGATCGCCAAGGCCCGCGACAATGCCTTCAAGGCCGACTGGTCCGCCTACCAGCCGAAGACGCCCTCCTTCCTCGGCACCCGCGTCTGGCAGGATTGGGACCTCGCCGATCTCGCGCGCTACATCGACTGGACCCCCTTCTTCCAGACCTGGGAGCTGAAAGGCGTCTATCCGAAAATCCTCGACGACGAGAAACAGGGCCCCGCCGCCCGCCAGCTTTTTGCCGATGCGCAGGCCATGCTGGAAAAGATCATCGCCGAAAAATGGTTCACGCCAAAAGCCGTTATCGGCTTCTGGCCGGCCGGCACCGTGGGTGACGATATCCGCCTCTTCACCGACGAGGCCCGCAACAAGGATCTCGCCACCTTCTTCACGCTGCGCCAGCAGCTGTCCAAGCGCGACGGCCGCCCGAACGTCGCCCTTTCCGACTTTGTCGCCCCGGCCGACAGCGGCAAACAGGACTATCTCGGCGGCTTCGTCGTGACCGCCGGCATCGGCGAAATCGCCATCGCCGAACGTTTCGAGCGGGCGAACGACGACTACAACTCGATCCTCGTCAAGGCACTCGCCGACCGTTTTGCCGAAGCCTTCGCCGAGCGCATGCATGAAGTGGTGCGCAAGGAACTCTGGGGCTACGCGCCGGACGAGACCTTCGCCCCGACAGACCTGATCGGCGAGCCCTATGCCGGCATTCGCCCCGCTCCCGGCTACCCCGCCCAGCCCGACCACACGGAAAAGACGGCACTCTTCCGCCTGCTCGATGCGGAGAAGGAAATCGGCGTGACGCTCACCGAAAGCTTCGCCATGTGGCCCGGCTCCTCCGTCTCCGGCCTCTATATCGCCTCGCCGGAAAGCTACTATTTCGGCGTCGCCAAGGTGGAGCGCGACCAGGTGGAGGATTATGCGCGGCGCAAGGGCATGTCCGTGACGGAGGTCGAGCGCTGGCTCGGCCCGGTGCTCAACTACGTGCCGGCGCCATCGATGGCCGCCGCCGAATAATCACTCGCCCCGGCCGCGGAAACGTCGCTGATAAGCGGGATCGTAGAGCGAGCTCTCGCGAAAATCCTCCGCCGCCAGCGTCCGGCCGACGAAGATCAGCGCCGTACGCTCGATCGGCTCCTCGGCGACCTTCGCCGCGATGTCGGCCAGCGTACCGCGCACCACGCGCTCATCCGGCCAGGACGCCTTGACGACGATCGCCACCGGGCAATCCGCGCCATAGAGCGGCGTCAGATCCTCGACCACCTTGTCCAGCGCATGGATCGCCAGATGAATGGCAAGCGTCGCCCCCGTCGCGCCGAAATTCTCCAGCGTCTCGCGGTTCGGCATGGGCGAGGCGCGGCCGGAGACGCGGGTAAGCACCAGGCTCTGCGCCACCGCGGGAATGGTGAGCTCCCGGCCGAGCGCCGCCGCCGCCGCCGCAAAAGACGGCACCCCCGGCGTCATCGTATAAGTCAGCCCATGCCTTTCCAGCCGGCGGATCTGCTCGGCAACGGCGCTCCAGACGGACAGATCGCCGGAATGCAGCCGCGCCACATCCTCCCCCGCCGCCGCCGCGCGCAAAAACTCCGCCTCGATCTCGTCGAGCGACAGCGGCGCCGTATCGACGATGCGCGCACCGGGCGGGCAATATTGCAAAAGCTCCGGCGAGACGATCGAGCCGGCATAGAGGCAGACCGGGCATTTGCCGATGAGGTCGCGCCCGCGCACGGTGATGAGATCGGCGGCACCCGGTCCGGCGCCGATGAAGTGGACGGTCATGTCTCAATCCTCAATATGTTTAGCCGGCTTCACCCAGCGCCATTGCGTGACCGGCATGGCCGGCCGCCAGCCCGTCATGGTTCCAACCGGTGATGCCCGCGCGATATCGATACGGATCAGCGACCCGCCGAGCCGCGCATGATGGGCAAGAAGCACCGCCTCCATCTCCGTCGTCACCGCATTGGCGACAAGCCGCCCGCCGGGTTTCAGCCCAGCCAGCGCCGCCTCCATCACCCCCGCCTCGCTACCGCCGCCACCGATGAAGACGGCATCCGGCGCCGCGAGCCCGGCAAGCGCCCCCGGCGCCACGCCCTCGACGACCGACAGGCCCGGCACACCAAAATTCTGCGCATTCCGCCGGATGCGGGCGGCCCGCTCGGGATGACCCTCGATTGCGATGGCGCGCAGCGACGGATCGGCCAGCATCCACTCGATACCGATCGAACCCGACCCGGCGCCGATATCCCACAGCAGTTCCCCACGCTTCGGCGCAAGGGCGGAGAGCGTCAGGGCCCGCACCTCGCGCTTGGTGATCTGGCCGTCATGCTCGAAAAGCCCGTCGTCGAGCCCCGGCGTAAAGGCCAAAACCCGCGTCTCGACCCCGGCCACGACCTCGACCGCACAGACATTCAGCATGTCCGCATCCACGAGGGCAAACCGGTCCGCCCGATGGTTGCTCACCCGCTCCCGTGCGCCGCCGAGCGCTTCGAGAACGGTCAGCGTCGAGCCGCCAAAACCGCTTTCGGCCAGCAGGGCCGCCAGCGCCGCCGGCCCGTCGCTGTCCGAGGTGAGCGCCAGAATCCGGCTACCGGGATGCAGATGCGGGCGGATGAGATCGACCGGCCGGCCATGCAGCGACACGCAAACCGTATCCTGCAAGGCCCAGCCCAGCCGCGATGCCGCAAGGCTGAAAGCCGACGGCGCCGGGAAGACGCGCATCTCCGCCCGCGCGATGCGCCGGGACAGCGTGACGCCGACGCCGTAGAAGAAGGGATCACCCGAGGCGAGTACGACGACGGGCCGGCCCCGCGCCGCAAGCACCGCCTCGACGGAGCGCTCGAACGGGCTCAGCCAGACCTGCCGCTCCCCGCGGATCGCCGCATCGGCAAGCTCCAGATGCCGCGCACCGCCGAAGACGATCTCGGCCGCACCGATCGCAGTCTTGGCGTCGTCACCGAGACCCGCTAGACCATCCTCGCCGATCCCGACGATGGAAAGCCACGGGGCGGCCGAAAGGGATCGATCAGGCGTGGACAAGCGACGCATCCTCATATTGGGCGGCACGACCGAGGCCCGCGATCTCGCAAGCCGGCTTGCCGGAAGGCCGGACCTTGCCGTCACGCTGTCGCTTGCCGGCCGCACGCTCGACCCCGCCCCGCAGCCCGTGCCCGTGCGCAGCGGCGGTTTCGGCGGCGTGGAGGGACTTGCCGCCTATCTCGACAACGAGGCCATCGACCTCCTGATCGACGCCACGCACCCCTTCGCCCGGCAGATTTCCGCCAATGCCCGCGCGGCCACTGCCGAAACCGGCGTGCCGCTCCTGCGGCTGGAACGCCTCGGCTGGGACGAGACCGACGGCGACCGCTGGACGCGCGTCGCCTCGACCGATGCGGCCGTGGCGGCCTTGGGCGACGAACCGCGCCGCGTCCTGCTGGCGATCGGCCGGCAGGAGGCAAAGGCCTTCGATGCCGCCCCGCAGCACCATTATCTCGTGCGCAGCGTCGATCCGGTCGATCCGCCGCTGGAGGCGCCGCATGTCGAATATCTGCTCGCCCGCGGCCCCTTCGCTGTCGAGGCGGAGGTCGCCCTTCTGCGAGACCACCGCATCGACGTGATCGTCAGCAAGAATTCCGGCGGCGACGCCACCCATGGCAAGATCGTCGCCGCGCGCATTCTCGGCCTGCCCGTCGTGCTCGTCGATCGGGGCGGGGGCGGCGAAGGCCACCGCGCCGAGACGGTCGAGGACGCGCTGCAACTCGCCGATCATCTGCTGGCATCCTTCAGGAACCGCGGCGTATAGACGAGATCCGGCAGCGAGGGGCGCGCGATGACCCGCGTTTCCGGCGAGCCGATGACCACGCAGGTCGCCATGTCGGCACGCTCCGCCTCCGCCTCGCCGAGCGGCATGACCAGCATACGCTCATCCGGCCGGCCGGCGGCACGGCCGAAGATCACCGGCGTCTCCGCCGGCAGCACCGCGCGCAGGATGTCGAAGGCCCGGCCGAGCTGCCAGGGCCGCGCCTTGCTGATCGGATTGTAGAGCGCGATGACGAGCCCGGCTTCCGACACCATCCGCAGCCGCTTCTCGATGATCTCCCAGGGTTTGAGATTGTCGGAGAGCGAGATCGCGCAGAAATCATGGCCGAGCGGCGCGCCGATGCGGGCCGCGACCGCCAGCATGGCGGTGACGCCCGGCACGACGACGAGATCGACTGTCTTCCAGTCCTCCGGCCCCGCATCGATCGCCTCGCAGACCGCCGCCGCCATCGCAAAGACACCGGGATCGCCGCCCGAAACGACGCAGACATTCACCCCCGCCGCCGCCCGCTCCAGTGCGGCCTGCGCCCGGTTCAGCTCCTCGCGATTGTCGGAGGCCACCTTGATCTGGTCCGGCCGGAGATTGAGCCGGTCGATATAGGGGAAATAGCCGAAGAACTCCGTCGAGGCCTCGACGGCGCGCAGGGCTTCCGGCGTCATCTGGTCCGGATTGCCCGGGCCGGTGCCGATGACGAAGAGTTTTCCGGTCATTCGCGCCCGCTCCAGCCCGGCACGAGCACCAGCGAAAAATAGGGCGCCGTATCGTCGAGCTTTTCCGAAAGCCGCATGGATTTGCCCACCGGCGTGGTGCCGCGCTCGACATAGACCGCCTCGCCCAGCCGGCCGGCCTTCGACAGCGCGCGCCGGATTTTCGGCAGGTTGCGGCCGACCTTCATGATGACGGCGGCCTCGGTATCGACGAGCCGGCGCGACAGCTCCTCCTCGCCCATCGTGCCCGGCAGCACGGAGAGCACGTCGTCGCCCTGCACGATCGGCAGGCCCGACAGCGACCAGCAGCCGGACATCGCCGTGATGCCAGGGATGACTTCCGTCGGGAACCGATCGGCGAGCCGAACGTGCAGGTGCATGTACGAGCCGTAGAACATCGGGTCGCCTTCGGACAGGATCGCCACCGTTCGCCCGGCCGCAAGATGCTCGGCGACCGACGCCGCGGAGGCATCGTAGAAGGCCGTGATCTGGCTCTTGTAGTCGTCGTGGTCCTTGTGGATTTCCGTCGTCACCGGATAGTAGAGCGGCAACTCCACCATGCCGGGCTTCAACAGGCCCTCGACGATCGCCCGCCCATTGCCCGTGCGGCCGGCCTTGGCGAAATAGGCGAGCACGTCCGCCTCGCCGATCGCCCGCACCGCCTTCAATGTCAGCAGTTCCGGATCGCCCGGTCCCGTGCCCACGCCAAAAAGTCGTCCCGTCACCGTCGCCACCATGTTCATAGTCCCGGCCTCGCCAGCGAATTGAGGGCGGCCGCCGTCATGGCGCTGCCGCCGAGGCGGCCGCGCACGATGGCATAGGGCACGCCATAGGAATTTTCCGCCAGCGCATCCTTGGATTCCGCCGCGCCCACGAAGCCGACCGGCATGCCGAGGATCGCCGCCGGTTTTGGCGCGCCGTCGCGCAGCAGTTCGAGCAGGTAGAACAGTGCCGTCGGCGCATTGCCGATCGCCACCACGGAGCCCGCCATGCGATCGAGCCAGAGCCGGATGGCGGCCGCCGAGCGCGTGTTGCCGCTTTCCGCGGCAAGTTCTGGCGTGCGCGGATCGCGCAGCGTGCAGATGACGTCATTGTTCGCCGGCAAACGCGCCGCCGTCACGCCACGGGCGACCATTTCGGCATCGCAGAAGATCGGCGCGCCGGCCTGAAGTGCGCCGCGTGCGGAGGCGACGAAATCCGGCGAGAAGACGAAATGCGGCGCCGCCTCGACGAGGCCGGCGGCATGGATCATGCGCACCGCCACATCGGCTTCCGCCTCGGAGAAACGCGACAGATCGGCCTCCGCGCGGATGATCGCAAAGGATTTTTCATAGATGGCGTTGCCATCCTTGATGTAGTCGTACTCGGTCATGTGAGGCCTTGATATGCGGAAGCGAGGGTCGCGGGCGCTGTGCGGTCGAGCAGGCTTTTGGCCGTCTCGTTTTCCGCGCGGCGCGCGCGCAGGAGGGTGCCGATGCGCTGGATTGCGGGCTCCAGCGTTTCGGGGGAAACCGTTGCCGTGGGCACATCGCTAGCCCGGCCATGCGCAACGAGACCGACGCCGGCTACCGTTCCGCAGAGTGTGACGGCAGCGCCGGCCGGATGGGCGCAGCCCTTCGGGCAGCCGGAAATGTGCACGTCGACGGAACCATCCAGCAGCACATCCGCATGCGCCACCAGGGCGTCCGCCGCCGCATGGGTGTCGAAGGTGCCGGAGGCGCAGCCGGCGGCCCCGGCGCAGATCGAGATCGCGCGCCCCGGCGCATCGGCCGAGCTCCAGAAACCTTCGCGATCGGCATGCACCCGAGCGGCGGCAAGCGTCGCCTCGGAGAGGCCGCGGACCAGAAGCGTGCGATGCGGCGCAAGGCGGAATTCGACGGCGCCGCAGGCGGACAGCCCGTCCAGAAGGGCAGCCAGATGGTCGGCATGCATCTGGCCATAGGCGGGCGCAAAGCCGAGCACGCTTTCGCCGCCGATGTCGTGAAGGCCGAGCGGATGCCGCAACGGCATGGGAGGCAGCGCAAGCGGAACCTGACCGGCACTCAGCGCCTCCGGATCGAGGTCGCGCCCCCGCGCGGCCGGGCCGATGACAGCAAGGGCTTCGACGACCGTCACGGTGCCGTCGATGACCGCTTCAGGAGAGAGCAGGGCCACAGCCTTCGCGGTCGTCCGGTCTCCGCCGACCGACAGCCGCCAGGCAAATCCCTCCGCCTGCGCAACGGCGTCGAGCCGGATATCGGCAACCATGTCGCCAAGGTTAAGCTGGCCGCCACCATCGACGACGATGGCAAGTTTCGGCGCAAGCCGGAGCCCCTTACCCGCGATGGCATGACGAAGCGCCTCGGCAACCGGCGTCGCATCGGCAATTTCGGACGGGTCGACGCCCGCAAGCGGCGGCACCTCGATCGCGACACCCGTTTGCGGCACGGTGCCGGCGGCCGAAAGACCCGCCGCGAGGCGCGGCACCGTATCCGCGCTCAGGCCGCGAAGCTGAAAATTGCCGCGGGCGGTGATCTCGATCAGGCCGTTGCCATGTTCGCGTGCGAGATCGGCAAGCGCATGCAGGTCCCGCGCAGTGAGCGCAGCCGCGACGGGCCGCAGGCGCACCAGCAGGCCGTCACCCGTCTGCATCGGCGTGGCAAGGGATGGACAGGCACCCCGGCGGAGGACGGTGCGCTCGAGGGCGAGGATCGCCGTCATGCCGCGCCCTCTTCGCTTTCGGTTGCGGGACGGCGGATCAGGTAGGTATCCATGATCCAGCCGTGTTTTTCACGCGCATCGCGGCGGGTGTCGCTGATGGTCTGCGCTATCTCGGCGAGCTTGCCGGAGAGCAGGATTTCGTGCGGCGTGCCGAGATAGGCGCCCCACCAAATGTCCGCATCCGCATCCGCCACCGTGCGAAAAGCCTGCACGCCATCCAGCATGACCAGCGCGTCGCGCGTGCCGTCCGGCCAGCCTTCGGAAAGCCTGCGGCCGGTGGTGATCTGCACGGGCAGGCCGATGCGGTTCAGCGCGATGCCGTGGCTGGCGCAAAGCGCCTGCACGCTGGTGATGCCGGGAATGACCTCCGTCTCGAAGGCGACGCGCCCGGCGGTGCGGACATGCTCGACGATGCGCAGCGTGCTGTCGTAAAGCATCGGATCGCCCCAGACGAGCAGGCCGAGCGTCTCGTCCTCGCCGACCGCGTTCAGAAGCGTGCGCTGGTAGACGGCGGCGATGGCGCGGTGCCAGTCGTGCACGCCGTCCTCATAGGAACCGTCGGCGCGGCGCACCGGCACGGTGTAGTCACAGATGCGGCAGGCGGGGTTTGTCAGGAACCGGTCGCAGATCTCGCGGCGCGCGTCGGCGAGAAAGGCCTTCTCGTCGCCCTTCACCGGTATGAGCAGCACATCCGCCCGGTTCAGCGCATTGATCGCCTGAACGGTCATGTGCTCGGGATTGCCCGCGCCGATCCCGATGACCAGTAGTTTTCTCAAATTCCGTCTCCCGTGCGGCATCCGCTCCCGGTTTGCGGCCCGATTTGGATCCCGCACCCCTTCCTAATCCCAAAAGCCCACGGAAAACAGTCCCCGAAACGCGTCCTTTGCCGGTCTTTTTGAGACTTGGGACCAATCGACATTCAGTTCAGGCCGTGCCGAAAATGGTGAGTTTCCGTGATCCGGAGCGCAGCGTACTTTCGGTACGTGAGCACCGGAAGCGCGGAAAATCGCCATTTGCAAGCCGGCATGGGCTGAATGTCGATTGGTCCTAGGCGGCTGCGCGGCTCGTGAGATAGGCGCGCGGCGAGGCGCCCAGCATGCGCTTGAACATGGTGGTGAAGGCCGGCACGCTTTCATAGCCCGTATCGAGCGCGACGCGCGTCACCGGCTCGCCGGCCGCAAGCCGCGGCAGGCAGGCGAACAGACAGGCCTGTTGCCGCCAGGTCACGAAGCTGACCCCCATTTCCTCGCGAAAGAACCGCGTGAAGGTGCGCCGGCTCATGTTGAGGTGTCTTGCCCAGTCGTCGATCTTCGCCGTCGGCGAGGGCTGCTCGACGAAATCGCGGCAAAGCCCGGCCAGCCGGCCGCTTGCCGGAAAGGGCAGGCCGAGACGGCGTTCCGGCAGGCGGCCGATCTCGTCGAGCAGCAGCGCCATGACGAGATCGGCCCGGCCGCGCTCCTCGGGAACCGGCCCCTGCCGCACCGCCTCGGTGATCAGCTGGCGGGCAAGGTCCGTCACCTCCAGCACGGCCGGCTCCAGCGAGGCCGCCAGCCCTTCCGGCGAGTAGATGTAGACGGAACGCATGCTGACATCGCTGTACATCTCGACGGAATGTTCGAGCCCGCGCGGGATGAGCAGCGCATGGCCGGGCGGGATCATCCAGCGGCCGCGCTCCGTGCCGACCAGCACGACGCCGGCAAAGACGCAGAGAAACTGCGTGCGCCGGTGGCGGTGCGGCGGCACGACATACCCGCCCGGAATCTCCGAACTGCGGATCAGAACGTCCTCGTTGGACTGTTCCAGCGACGAAAGGGTACGGATGTGATCGTCGTCGAGCGCCCGCAGGCGCTCCTGGGTGAGTTTTTCCATCTTTGGCCCACTCGCGTAAGAAATGGACCTCAGCACAAAAGCAGGCCGCAGGCAATCCTTGTATGAGAGCGGCGTCAATACCGGGCGGATCATTCGAGGCCATTATGTCCACTGTCGTTCCCGCAGCGCCCCGCGCGGCTGCCAGCACCACCTATTCCATCATCGTCGCCGTCAGCGTCTGCCACATGCTGAACGACATCATGCAGTCGCTGCTGACGTCGCTCTATCCGCTGCTCAAGGAAAACTACGCGCTGGACTTCGTGCAGATCGGCCTGCTGACCATGGCCTTCCAGGTCACGGCGTCACTCCTGCAGCCCGCCGTCGGCATCGTCACGGATCGCTGGCCGATGCCCTTCTCGCTGCCGGTCGGCATGGGCAGCACCTTCGTCGGCCTCATCCTGCTCGCCTATGCGCATTCCTTCCCCATGCTGGTCTTCGGCGCCTGCCTGATCGGCCTCGGCTCGGCGATCTTCCATCCGGAATCCTCGCGCGTCGCGCGCCTTGCCTCCGGCGGCCGCCATGGCCTCGCGCAGTCGATGTTCCAGGTCGGCGGCAATGCCGGCACGGCGATCGGCCCGCTGCTCGCCGCCTTCATCGTGCTGCCCTTCGGCCAGACGAGCGTCGCCTGGTTCTCGGCCGTGGCGCTGGTGGGCATGGTCCTGCTCACCTGGGTCGGCAACTGGTATGCCGGCGAGCGCCGGCTTGCCGCCGGACGCCCCGCCGTCAGCCGCGAACTGCCCTTGGCGCGCGGCCGCGTCATGTGGGCCTTCGCCGTGCTCGTTCTGCTGACGACGACGAAGAACGTCTACCTCTCCAGCCTTTCCAGCTACTTCACCTTCTACACGATCGAGAATTTCGGCCTCGGCGTGCGCGATGCGCAGTTGATGCTGTTCCTTTTCCTCGGCGCATCCGCCGTCGGCGTCTTCATGGGCGGCCCGATCGGCGACCGCTTCGGCACGCGCTTCGTCATCTGGTTCTCGATCCTCGGCGTCATCCCCTTCGCGCTGATGCTGCCCTATGCCAACCTGTTCTGGACGGGCGTGCTGACGGTGCTGATCGGCCTGATCTTCTCCTCGGCCTTTTCCGCCATCGTCGTCTTCGCGCAGGAGCTGGTGCCGGGCCGCGTCGGCATGATCGCCGGCATCTTCTTCGGCTTCGCCTTCGGCGCCGGCGGCCTCGGTGCCGCGGTGCTCGGCGGCTTCGCCGATACGCACGGCATCAACTTCATCTACAAGGTCTGCTCCTACATGCCGCTGCTCGGCATCCTGACGATCCTGCTGCCCCGCCTGCCGGGCAAACACTGAGACGCAAAACGCCCGGCGATGAGCCGGGCGTCAGTTTGCCGACAGGCCCCACGAACACTCCACGTCATCCTCGGGCTTGTCCCGAGGATCTGCCAACGTATCGTTAAATCAAAGGGTTGCAGATGCCCGGGACAAGCCCGAGCATGACGGAGGAGAGGTTTTGGGACTTTGTCCGCAATTCGACGCCCGGCTCATGCCGGGCGTTTTTCATTGCAGGAAAACCTTAAATGCGTGCCCCGGCCAAATGCGCGATCTGCGCGCCGAGCTCGTAATAGCCTTCCCGCACCGAGCGGAACGACTGCGCCTCCGGTTCGCTCACCGGCAGGGGCAAATCCTTTTCCGCGATCTCGCCGGAAACGAGCTGCGCCAGCGTGCGGCCGAAGACGGTGCCGGGCGCGATGCCGCGGCCGTTATAGCCGGAAAAGCCGATGACGTTTTCGGCAAGCCGGTGGAAGCGCGGCAGGTTGTCGGCGGTCATGCCGATCTTGCCGTACCATTCCGCCTCGAAGGCAATATCGCCGATCTCCGGAAACAGTTTTTTCAGCGCGCGCCGCGCCCAGGCCTTGTGGATGCCGGTGCCGGTGCCGCGCAGCGCGCCGACGCTGCCGAACACCAGCCGGCCGCGCTTGTCGAAGCGGAAGGAGGAGAGGATCTCCTTCGTATCCCACGCACCCTGCTTCTCCGGCAAAATCTTCGCCTGCATCTCGCGCGAAAGCGGCACGGTGGCGAAGTTGAAATAGGGCAGGTGCAGCAGTTCGGCGCGCACCTCGTTCCAGGGCGCCACCGTATAGGCATTGGTGGCGACGACCACCCAATCCGCCGTCACCGAACCGCGCGCGGTGTTCACCGTCCAGCGCTTGCCCGTCCGCTCCGCACCCGTCACCGGGCTTGCGGTGAAAACCTGTGCCCCGGCCGTTATCGCCGCCCGCGCCAGGCCGCGCGCATAGGCGAGCGGCTGGATCGTGCCGGCGCGCAGGTCGAGCAGCGAGCCGGCATAGGCGTCCGTGCCGACCTTCACCGCCGTTTCGGCTGCATCGAGCAGCCGCACCGGCGCACCGCGCCGCGCCCATTGTTCGGCGCGCTGCTTCAATTCGTCGAGGCCGGACTGGCCGACGGCGCAATGCAGCGTGCCGGCCGGGTTGATCTCGCAGTCGATCCGGTGTTTCTCGACGAGGTCGAACACCGCGCGCGGCGCATTGCCGAGCAGCTCCAGCAGCCGGCCGCCATGCTCGTCGCCCAGCACGCCGGGCAGCTCGTCCGGCATCACCCACATGCCGGCATTGACGAGGCCGACATTGCGCCCCGAGCCGCCATAACCGATCTCCGCCCCTTCGAGCAGCACGACCCGCGTGCCGCGCTCCGCCAGGTGCAGCGCCGTCGAAAAGCCGGTGTAACCGCCGCCGACGATCACCACATCCGCCTCCGCCGTTCCGGAAAAGGCGACGGTTTCGGGTGCGGGCGGAGCGGTCAGCTCCCAAAGGCCATGGGAGCGCGGGTCGTTGAGCATGGGCGTCTGTCTTTTCCGGAGGAGAATTTTCTGGCCGCACCATCGGCGATGCGGCACCGGGACTAAAGCAAAAATTGCGAACGGGGTCATGCCTCATCCGCATGATACCCCCTCAGGGAACTTCCTTGGCGATCCACGCGCGAAAAGCCTGGCTCAGCGGGTTTTCCAGTTTTCCCTCCGGCAGCACGAGGTAATAGCTGTTCTGCGTCTCCATCGGCCGGTCGAAGACCACCGCGAGCCGGCCGCTCGCCAGTTCCTGCTCGATGAGGTAACGCGGCAGCAGCGCGAAGCCGAGGCCTGCGACGGCCGATTCGATGACCATGGCGAACTGGTCGAAGCGATGGCCGCGATAGGCCGTGTCCGACGCGCCGCCGTTCAGCTCGAACCACTGCGCCCACAATTTCGGCCGTGTGGCGAGATGCAGCAGCGGTGCGGCCTCCAGGTCCTTCGGCTCGGAAAGCTTCCAGGATTCCAGGAGCGCCGGGCTCGCCGCCGGCAGGATGACCTCGCTGCACAGGTAGGAGCAGGCCGCCCGCGCCCAGACCGGCTGGCCATAGTGGATCGCCAGGTCGAAATTCTCCTCGTCAAAGTCAAAAGGTGCGGAGCGCGAGGCGATGTTGACGATCGTGCCCGGATGCTGAGCCAGAAAGCCCGGAATGCGCGGCGTCAGCCAGCGGCTGCCGAAGGTCGGCAGCGTGGCGATGGAGAGGCTGTGTTCGGACGAGGCGGACGCCATGGCGCGCAGCATGGTCTCTTCCGTCTGGTGCAACAGCTTGCGCACCTCCGGCAGGAAACGCCGCCCGTCCTCCGACAGCACCACGCGCTGGCGCACGCGCTCGAACAGCAGCACGCCGAGCTGTTCCTCGAGATCCTTGATCTGCCGGCTGACGGCGCTCTGGGTGAGGTTCAGCTCGTGGGCGGCCTGCGTGAAGCTGCCATGGCGCGCGGCACATTCGAAGGCCTGCAGCGTGGTCACGTCCGGGATCAGCCTTCGACTGAGCTTCATTCTTTCCTCGCATCAACATAGTCAGAACGGTCGCAATCGCTCAAGGAAACGATCCGGTATTATCCGTTTTGAGAATGAACAGGGCCTTCCCACCCTTGTAAAGCAATTCCAGGAAAAGAGTGAAACGGTTTTCCGTCCGGAATTGCGTTAAACAGATGAGACCGCTTCCCATGAAAGCAAATTCGCACGTTTCCGCCGACACGATCCGCTCGGATTTCTCCGCCGCCATGTCCGCCATGTACCGGGACGAGGTTCCGGCCTATGGCACGCTGATGTCGCTGGTCGCCACGGTGAACGCCGAAACGCTCGCCGCCGATCCGTTGCTGAAGGACCGCCTGGAAGCGACCGACTCGCTCGACCGCATCTCGGAAGAGCGCCACGGCGCCATCCGCCTCGGCACGCGGGAAGAGCTGTCGATGATGCGCCGCGTCTTCGCCGTCATGGGCATGTTTCCTGTCGGCTATTACGATCTCTCGACCGCCGGCGTTCCCGTCCACTCAACCGCCTTCCGCCCGGTCGGCGCGGAAAGCCTGAGCCGCAACCCGTTCCGCGTCTTCACCTCGCTGCTCCGCCTCGATCTCATCGCCGACGAGGCGCTACGCAACGAGGCCGCCGAGGTGCTTGCAGCGCGAAAAATCTTCACCGACGAAGCCGTCGCGCTGGTGGAAAAGGCGGAGCGTGACGGCGGCCTCGATGCCGCCGATGCCGCCCGCCTTGTGAGCGAAGTGCTCGAAACCTTCCGCTGGCACGACCACGCCATCGTCAGCACCGACATGTACAAGCGCCTGCACGATGCGCATCGCCTCATCGCCGACGTCGTCTCCTTCAAGGGACCACATATCAACCACCTGACGCCGCGCACCCTCGACATCGACAAGGTGCAGGCCCGCATGCCGGAAGAGGGCATCGCGCCGAAGGCCATCGTCGAAGGCCCGCCCACCCGCAAGTGCCCGATCCTGCTGCGCCAGACCTCGTTCAAGGCGCTGGAGGAGGCCGTCTCCTTCATCGGCGCCGACGGCAGCTGGCAGAAGGGTTCGCACACCGCCCGCTTCGGCGAGATCGAGCAGCGCGGCGTGGCGCTGACGCCGAAGGGCCGCGCCCTCTACGACAAACTTTTGAACGACACCCGCGCCCGCGTGCGCCCGGCCGCCGATGGCTCCAACGCCGCCGAATACGAGGCTGCCCTTGCCGATGTCTTCAAGGCCTTCCCGGACACCTGGGACGGCATCCGCAAGGCCGGGCTCGGCTATTTCAGCTACTCGCTGACCGAAAAGGGCAGAAACGTCTCCGGCCGTAGGGCCGATCTTGAAACCGCCATCGAAGCCGGCCTCATCCAGTTCGACCCGATCGTCTACGAAGATTTCCTGCCGGTCAGCGCCGCGGGCATCTTCCAGTCGAACCTCGGCGACGACGCGGCGCAGGATTTCGTCGCAAGCCCGAACCAGGTGATGTTCGAACGCGATCTGGGCGCGACCGTGCTCGACGAATTCGCCCACTATGCCGGCATCCAGCGCGCCTCGCTTGAAATGTGCCTCGCCATCGTCAACATGGCGGCCGCTGCGGAGTAAGGGACAAGCCGATGGTCGAGGCACGCCATATCGAAACGCTGAAAAGCCTGCTCGGCGAGAAGGGTCTTCTCACCGCGCCCGGCGACATGGCTGCCTACGAGACGGGCGCGCGCTACGACAAGGGCCGCGCCGCCTTCGTCGCCCGCCCCGCCTCCACGCAGGAGGTCTCCGCCGTCGTTTCCTACTGCGTGAAAAACGGCATCGCCCTCGTCCCGCAATCCGGCAATACCGGCCTCGTCTCCGGCTCCACGCCGGATGCGACCGGCGGCCAGGGCGTGCTCAGCCTCGACCGCCTCACCGCCCCCTTCGACCTCGACCGGGTCAACCGCACCGTCAAGGTCGGCGCGGGCCTGCGCCTCTCCGATCTCAACGGCAGGCTGGAAGAAGGCGGCCTGTTCTTCCCCATCGACCTCGGCGCCGATCCGCGCCTCGGCGGCATGATCGCGACCAACACCGGCGGCTCGCGGTTCCTGCGCTACGGCGACGTGCGCCGCAACACGCTGGGCCTGACAATCGTGCTCGCCGACGAGGCCGGCACCGTGCTCGACCTCTCCTCCGGCCTGCGCAAGAACAACACCGGCGTCGACTGGAAGCAGCTCTTCATCGGCACCTCCGGCGCCTTCGGCATCGTCACCGAATGCGTGCTGAACCTCGAACCTTCGCCAAAACAATCCGCGACCGCCCTCCTCGTGCCCGCCTCGGACGAACAGGTCGCGACCCTGCTCGTCGCCATGGAAGACGCGCTCGGCAGCTACCTCTCCGCCTTCGAAGGCATGTCCGGCAATGCCGTGCGCGCAGCCCTCGACCACGTGCCCTCGCTGCGCAATCCCTTCCAGGGCGGCATCGTGCCGGATTTCGTCATCCTCGCCGAGATCTCCCGCTCCAATCCGCCGCGCGAAGGCGAGCAGCCGCTCGATGCGGTGCTGGAAGAGGTGCTCGCCGCGATCTGGGAGCGCGAGGACGCGCCGCTCGCCGACGCCTTCGTCGGCCCGCCGCACGAGATCTGGGCGCTGCGCCATGCGCTGTCCGAAGGCGTAAAACATAGCGGGCGATTGATCGCCTTCGATCTGTCCTTCCGCCGGGGTGACATCATGCCCTTCCTTGCCCATATGAAGGCGGAGATGCCGGATCACTTCGAGGACGTGACGATCTGCGATTTCGGCCATATCGGCGATGGCGGCGTGCACTTCAACCTTGTCGTGGCGAAGGACGATCCGCGGCTCGCCGATCCCGATTTCGAGATGGACCTGCGCGACTGGGTCTTCACCGTCGCGGTCGAACAGTTCGGCGGCAGCTTCAGCGCGGAACACGCCATCGGCCGCAAGAACCAGGCTTTTTATGACAAATACACCCCGGACGAGCTGCGCAGGCTGGCGGCCGGGCTGAAGACCATCACCTCGCCGGGCCTGCTCGGCGCCATGACCTTTTAACAAGACATCAGGGAGAATACCCATGACGAAAGTCGACGTGAAACAGGAAACCGCCGCCCTTCTCGATAAGCTCGGCGTGCCCCGCGCCGCTTGGGAAGGCGGCGACATGGCCTCCTACAGCCCGGTCACCGGCGAGGAGATCGCCAGGCTGAAGACCGTTTCGGCCGCCGACGCCGCCAAGGCGATCGAAGCCGCCTATGACGCCTTCAAGGAATGGCGCCTCGTGCCTGCCCCCAAGCGCGGCGAGCTCGTGCGCCTGCTCGGCGAGGAACTGCGCGCCGCCAAGGCCGATCTCGGCCGCCTCGTTTCCATCGAAGCCGGCAAGATCACCTCGGAAGGCCTCGGCGAAGTGCAGGAAATGATCGACATCTGCGATTTCGCGGTCGGCCTCTCCCGCCAGCTCTACGGCCTCACCATCGCCACCGAGCGGCCCGGCCACCGCATGATGGAAACCTGGCACCCGCTCGGCGTCGTCGGCATCATCTCCGCCTTCAACTTCCCGGTCGCCGTCTGGTCGTGGAACACGGCACTGGCGCTGGTCGCCGGCAATTCCACCGTCTGGAAGCCGTCTGAAAAGACCCCGCTCACCGCGCTTGCATCGCAGGCGATCTTCGAGCGCGCCCTCGCCCGCTTCGGCGAAGCCCCGGCGAACCTCTCCCAGGTCCTGATCGGCGACCGCGCCATCGGCGAAGTGCTTGTCGACCACACCAAGGTCGCGCTCGTCTCGGCCACCGGCTCCACCCGCATGGGCAAGGAAGTCGGCCCGCGTCTGGCCAAGCGTTTCGCCCGCTCGATCCTCGAACTCGGCGGCAACAATGCCGGCATCGTCTGCCCGTCCGCCGATCTCGACATGGCGCTGCGCGCGATTGCCTTCGGCGCCATGGGCACCGCCGGCCAGCGCTGCACGACGCTGCGCCGCCTCTTCGTGCATGACAGCGTCTACGACCAGCTCGTGCCGCGCCTGAAGAAGGCCTATACAAGCGTTTCCGTAGGCAACCCGCTGGAAACCTCGGCCCTCGTCGGCCCGCTCGTCGACCGCCAAGCCTTCGACGGCATGCAGAAGGCTCTCGCAGCTGCCAAGGCCGAAGGCGGCACCGTCACCGGCGGCGAGCGCGTCACCGAGGCCGGCAAGGAAACGGCCTATTACGTCAAGCCGGCCATCGTCGAAATGCCGAAGCAGGCCGGCCCGGTTCTCGAAGAGACCTTCGCGCCGATCCTCTACGTCATGAAATATTCCGACTTCGACAAGGCGCTGGAAGACCACAACGCGGTCGCCGCCGGCCTCTCCTCGTCGATCTTCACGCTGAACGTCCAGGAAGCCGAACGCTTCCTCTCGGTCGATGGCTCCGACTGCGGCATCGCCAATGTCAACATCGGCACGTCCGGCGCGGAAATCGGCGGCGCCTTCGGCGGTGAGAAGGAAACCGGCGGCGGCCGCGAGAGCGGCTCCGACGCCTGGAAGGCCTATATGCGCCGCGCCACCAACACGGTGAACTATTCGAAGGCCCTACCGCTCGCCCAGGGCGTCTCCTTCGATATCGAGTAAGCAGCCATGGATAGCCACTCCAAAACCGAGGAGGCGGGCTTTACGCCCGCCTCGCGTATCGCCGCCATCGGCGTCTCGAAAATCCTGCAGATCGGCGCCCGCGCGAGCGCCATGAAGAAGGACGGCCTGCCGGTCATCATCCTCGGCGCGGGCGAGCCCGATTTCGACACGCCGGACAACGTCAAGGAAGCCGCCAAGGCCGCCATCGACCGCGGCGAGACGAAATACACCGCGCTCGACGGCACGCCGGACCTCAAGAAGGCGATCGCGGAGAAATTCCGGCGCGAAAACAACGTCGACTACGCGCTCGACGAAATTACCGTCGCAACGGGCGCCAAGCAGATCCTGTTCAACGCCTTCATGGCGACGATCGATCCGTGCGACGAGGTGATCATCCCGACACCCTACTGGACCTCCTATTCCGACATCGTGGAAATCTGCGGTGGCGTGCCGGTGCTGATCCCCTGCGACGCCGAAGCCGGCTTCCGCCTCAAGGCCGACCAGCTCGAAAAGGCGATCACGCCGAAAACCCGCTGGGTGCTGCTGAACTCGCCGTCCAACCCCTCGGGCGCCGCCTACAGCGAGGCCGACTACCGCCCGCTCATCGACGTGCTGCTCCGGCACCCGCATGTCTGGCTGATGGTCGACGACATGTACGAGCACATCGTCTATGACGGCTTCCAATTCGTCACTCCCGTCGCCATCGAACCGCGCCTGAAGAGCCGCACGCTGACCATCAACGGCGTCTCGAAGGCCTATGCCATGACCGGCTGGCGCATCGGCTATGCCGGCGGCCCGAAGGCGCTGATCAAGGCCATGGCCGTCATCCAGAGCCAGGCGACCTCCTGCCCCTCCTCCGTCAGCCAGGCCGCCTCCGTCGAGGCGCTCAACGGCCCGCAGGATTTTCTGAAGGACCGCCAGGCGAGCTTCAAGCACCGCCGCGACCTCGTCGTCTCGGCGCTGAACGCCATCCCGGGCCTTACCTGCCGCACTCCGGAAGGCGCCTTCTACACCTTCTCCGGCTGCGCCGGCGTGATCGGCAAGGTAACGCCCAGGGGCAAGCGCATCGAAGCCGACAGCGACTTCACGGATTACCTGCTGGAAGACGCCCATGTCGCCGTCGTGCCCGGCTCCGCCTTCGGCCTCTCGCCCTTCTTCCGCATCTCCTACGCCACGTCGGAAGCGGAATTGACCGAAGCCCTGAAGCGCATCGCGGACGCCTGCGCAAAGCTCGCCTGAGCCGCCAGACACCGGGAGAAGGGGCCGGAAGGCGCCTTCTCCCGTGACGTTTGCGCCCTTATTGCCAAAAAGATTGCTCCTGAGGCGGCTGTTTCAGCGCCGGGTCGAACTCGGCCGTCTTGATTGCCGCAAAATTTTGCTGTACCGATCATTTCTGATGTACGTACCTCATAATTCGACATGCCGAAACGCTAGGAAACGGGATCAGGGCTCGGGAGGCAACAGAATGAATGAATTCAAGATCAAGCCGGAATATTCCATAACCGATGAACAATCTCTTCGGGGCCTGTTCGAAGCGACCCATACTCTGGCAATCCTGAAATGTCAGGACACGCTCGGCGCGCATGCGCAAGAGTTCATCCGGCGCTCACCCTTCCTGTGCATCGGCACACAGAACCTCGACGGAAAGGCGGATGTCAGTCCTCGCGGTGACCCTGTCGGTTTCGTCAAAATTCTGGACGAGCGGACGCTGGCGATACCGGACAGGCCCGGCAACAACCGCCTGGACACGCTGGTCAACATCATCGCCAATCCAAGCGTCGGGCTGCTGTTCATCATTCCGGGGTTTGACGACACGTTGCGTGTGAACGGCCAGGCCACCCTCGTAAACGACCCTGAACTTCTGAAGAGCATGAGCGTCAACGACCGCGCGCCCAAACTCGCGATCGTGGTCAAGGTGAGCGAAGTTTTCATGCATTGCGCCAAGGCCTTTCGGCGCTCGCATTTGTGGAGCCCGGATCATTTCCAGGATCGCACGGAGATGCCGTCTCTCGTGAAAATCATTCTGGATGAAACGACCGGCGCCCCCAGCGACAAGGATGAGATGCGCAAGATAGACGATGATCTGGAAGAAGATTACCGCAGGACACTGTACTGACCGGTTGAAAAACGCCCCGGTTTAACCGCAGGGTTATCGCATATGGCGGGAAACCGTTGCCGTTTTCACCTTCTCCCCGCGGGGAGAAGGTGAAAACCGCAAAGTCGAATTCCATATGCGATAGCCCCCGGCGAACCGGGGCGTTGAAGCCTTGCCGGGAACTCAGGCGGCCCGGGCGCTGTGGCTTTCCTGCGCGTAGTAATGGCCGAAGCGGTTGGCGAGGAAGGCTTCGAGCGCGATTTCTTCCTGGCGGACAAAGCCCTCAGCGCGCAGCGTGCCGTCGGCGAGCATGTCGAGCACGGCGCAGATCGAGCCGGCCGTCGTGATCTGGATGGCCGAATGCAGCATGCCGGCGATCGGCGCGCTGTAGACCTTGTTGGCGTAGGTTTCCTGGATCAGGCGGCCACCCTTGCGGCCCGAAACGGTCACGAAGACGATGACGACGTCCTGCGTGGTGGTCGGCAGCGCGTTCTCGAAAATGTCCTTGAGCACTTCGCGGCGATGGCGCAGGCCGAGGTCATTCAACAGCGCCTTCATGATGGCGGCGTGGCCGGGATAGCGGATCGTCTTGTAGTTCAGGGTGCGCACCTTGCCCTTCAGCGATTCGCAGAGCGTGCCGAGGCCGCCGGACGTGTTGAAGGCTTCATAGGTCACGCCGTCGAGCGAGAATTCTTCGCGCTCTTCCAGGGCCGGCACTTCGATCAGCGCGCTTTCGACGATCGCCTCGCAGGGCTCGATATATTCGTTGATGACGCCGTCCGTGCTCCAGGTGAGGTTGTAGTTGAGCGCATTGGACGGGTACTGCGGCAGGGCGCCGACGCGCATGCGCACGCTTTCGAGCGAATCGAAGCGGCTGGCGAGATCGTTGGCGACGATGGAGATGAAGCCCGGTGCCAGGCCGCACTGCGGAATGAAGGCGGTCTTGGCGGTCTCTGCGATACGCTTGACCTGACGGGTGGATTCGACGTCTTCCGTGAGGTCGAGATAGTGCACGCCGGCGGCGGCTGCCGCCTCGGCGATCGCGACCGTCAGGTGGTAGGGCGCGGCGGAAAGCACGGCGAACTTGCCGGTCAGCAGGTCCTTCATGGCGGCAGCGTCGGCAATGTCGACGACCTTGGTCGAGACGGCGGCGTGGCGCTCGACGGCGGCAAGCTGCTCGTCCGAACGGTCCGCGACGGTGACGCTGTAATCCCCGCTGTGAGCCAGCATGCGCGCGATGGTCGAGCCGATCTTGCCTGCGCCGATGACGACGATGTCCTTCATGTGATTTCCCTCCGGCATGAATTGATGCGCTTATTTTGCCGGCGGGAGCTGTCGATTTAAAGCGCCATATCCGGCATAATACATCATCGATATCGGCAGAATGACGATGGATATGAGCATAACGACACTAGCCGCCAAGGATCGCGAGCTTCTCGCCATCCTCAGCGAAAACGCCCGCGAACAGACCGCGACCATCGCCCGCAAGCTCGGGCTGTCGCGCACCACCGTGCAGGCAAAGATCGACCGGCTGGAGCGCGATGGGGTGATCGCCGGCTACGGCGTCAAACTCTCCGACGCCTACGAAAGCGGCATGGTCAAAGCCCACGTGCTGATCACCATCGCGCCCAAAACGCTTGCCCGCATCACGACCGAGCTGCACGCCATCTCCGCCGTGCGCACGCTGCATTCCGTCAGCGGCAGCTTCGACCTGATCGCGATCGTGGAAGCGACATCGATCGCCGAACTCGACCACCTGATCGACCGCATCGGCGAAATCGAGGGCGTGGAACGCACGCTGTCGTCGATCATTCTTTCGACGCGGATCAGGCGGTAGGTGATTGCCTGCGGCCTCAACGACCCCCAACGAGGCCACGCACCTCTCCTCCGTCATCCTCGGGCTTGACCCGAGGATCCACGCATCACCGCAGGCGTTGAATTTGTCGCATGGATCCTCGGGTCAAGCCCGAGGATGACGGAGGGTGGGTGAGTTCGCCCTCACATCACCGCCGTCAAGCGATGAACCGCTCCGGCCGATACGGCCCGATATTGATGACGGTGCGCTCGCCCAGCATCTTTTCCGCCAGCACGCGGCCGGTGATCGGACCCAGCGTCATGCCGTGATGGGCGTGGCCGAAGGCGAACCAGAGGCCGGAATGGCGCGGCGCCTTGCCGATGATCGGCATCATGTCCGGCGTGCAGGGGCGGCAGCCCATCCAGGGTTCCTCGTCGCGGCGCTCGGCGAGCGGGAAGAATTCACGCGCCACCTTTTCCGCCCGGCGCAGCTGCACCGGCGTCTTGCGCGTGTCGCGCCTTGCGAATTCGGCGCCCGTGGTGAGGCGAATGCCGCGCTGCATCGGCGCCAGGAAATAGCCGCGCTCGGCATCGAGCACCCAGTTGTTGAGATGCGCGCCCTCTTCCGCCCCGTAATGCATATGGTAGCCGCGCTTGACGGCGAGCGGAAAGCGATAGCCGAGCTTGCGCGTCACCGTATCGGCCCAGGGGCCGAGCGCCACCACCACTTCCCTGCCTTCGAGCGGCCCGTCCGGCGTCGCGATGCGCCAGCCCTCGCCCTCCAGCACATGTTCGATCGTCGCCGCGTCACCCGATTGGAGCGTGCCACCAAGCGACTGGAAATAGGCAAGGTAGCGCTTCATCAGGCTCTGCGGATCGAGGATCGACCAGGGGTCGGTCCAGCGCAGGCCGCCGGTCAGCTCCGCACGGATGGAGGGTTCGGCCGCAGCCACCTCCGCCGTCGTCAGCTTCTGGTGGTTGACGCCGAAATTGGCGGAGAGCTTTTCCGCATCCGCATAGGCCGCGTCGCGCGCCTTTTCCGAGCGGAAAACCTTCATCCAGCCGTCCTTGCGGATGAGGTCCTCGGCACCGGAGGCGGCGATCAGGTCGGCATGTTCGGAAATCGAATTCTCGATCAGCGGTGCATAGAGATGCGCGATGCTCTGGTGCTGGCGGAAGCCGGAATGCCACCAGTAGCGCGCGAGGAACGGGATGATGCCGGGGATTGCCGACGGGTGGTAATGCGCATCGATCGTGTTGTTCAGCGCATAACGGAACAGCGCGCCAAAATCGTGCGGGAAACCATAGGGGAAGACGCCCTCGCGCTGGATCAGGCCGGCATTGCCGTAGGAGGTCTCTTCCGCGGCACCGCGGCGATCGACGAGCACCACCGACTTGCCGCGCCGCGCCAGATGGATCGCGGTCGAAATGCCGATCACGCCTGCGCCGAGAACAATGACATCCGTCTTCATGTGCTGCCCCATAGTCCACATTCCCATGCCCTGATCCATTGCATGGCCCCAATGCGGGATGCAAGCCGCTTGCTTGCGGCAAAGCGCCTTGACGCAGGCGGCCGGGACGATAGCCTCCCGCCACGACGAGACACCCGAAAGGACACGGCATGCGGTTTGGCACGGCGAGCGAACTCTGGCGTTATCCCGTCAGCTCGCTGACCGGCGAAAGGCTCGAAACCGCCGACCTCGACGACACCGGCATTGCCGGCGACCGGCTATGGGGCCTCTTCGACGCGGACAGCGCTGCGGTCGCCGCACCGGAAAGCGAACGGCGCTGGCGACCCGTGCCGGGCCTTCGATCCCGGATCGGCGCCGACGGCCCCGAGATCAGCCAGGACGGCACGACGTGGCATGCCGTCCCCTCGCCGCCCGCCGACAAGACGGCATCGGATCATCTCGGTTTTCCCGTCCGCTTCCGGTCCTTCGGCGAGGCGGACGCCGCACCCCGCTACGACCGCGGCCACCTGCATATCCTCACCACCGCGTCGCTCGCGCGCCTGCAAGCCCTGCTGCCGGCGGCGATCATCGACATCAGGCGCTTCCGCCCGAACATCCTGGTGCAGACCGACGACAACGACGTCGATTTCGTCGAGCAAAGCCTGATCGGCAAAGCATTGCGCATCGGCGCTGCAACCGTCGACATCACCGAACCCTGCACCCGCTGCGCCTTCACCGCGCTCGGCCAGCCTGGCATCCCCTTCGACAAGGACGTGTTGCACACCATCGCCAGACATGGCGGCGGCGGTTTCGGGGTTCTGGCGAAAGTGCTGAGCCCGGGCCGCATAGGCCGCGGCGACATCGTGACCCTGGATTAGGCCACCGACTGTCCGGCAAGCCTGAGCAGGTTCTCGATCGCCGCGCGCTCGAAGCCGCCGATGCCCTCGGAAATATCGGCCTTGATCGCCGCCGCCACGGCATCCTCGTCGCGCTTGCGCAGCGCCTCGATGGCTTCCACATGGCGATCGACGAAATAGAGCTGGGCGACATGCTCCATGGCGATGCCGAGGAAGGGGCCGAGCTGGAGCCAGATGCTCTCCACCATCGGCATGATCACCTGCTCGGGATTGGCGGTGTATAGCGTGCGATGGAATTCCTGGTTCAACAGCAGCGCCGTCGCATTGTCCTTGCGCCCGATCGCCTCGTCCTGCGCCTTGTCGATCTCGGCGAGCCGGTCGATGCGGCGTTCGGTAATGTGCGGCACGGCACGGCGCGCGGCGTGCTGTTCGAGCAGCGAGCGCAGGGAGACGAGCTCGGAAAACCGGTCGGCCGTCATGCGCGGCACCATGATGCGGCGGTTGTCGAGCACCCTGAGCGCCCCCTCGGAGCTCAGCCGGCGCAGCGCCTCGCGCACCGGCGTCGGACTGCTCTCCATGGCTTCGGCAATGCCGCGGATGGTGAGCGATTCGCCCGGCCGGATCGAGCCCACCATGATCGCCTGGCGAAGCCGACGATGCGCATATTCATGCGTCGTCATGCCGTCCGGCCGGTCCAGCGGCTCAAGCGCCAAAATGCCCAATCCATCCCTCCTGTGACCGCCCGCGAGGTGTTATCCTGCCCTCGAAACAGGTTCTAGCAGCTTGACCGGCGACAAGAAAGTGTGCATATTTTCAAAATGTGATCACAAAAATAATTATGTGATATGGAAAAAGCCATGACCCCGAACGAAGACTCCAACTGGCTGATCACCGCCGACGGCGTGGAAAGCATCCAGGCCGTCGTCTGCGACCTGAACGGCATCCTGCGCGGCAAGCGCGTGCCCGTCGGGCAGGCGGAAAAGGTGCTGAAGGGCGGCATCCGCATGCCGCTGTCCATCGTCGGCGTCGACGTCTGGGGCGAGGACATCGTCGGCTCCAGCCACGTCTTCGCCTCGGGCGACATGGACGGCATCTGTGCCGCGACCGGCCGCGGGGCTCTTCCGGTAAGCTGGACGCTGAAACCCTCCGCCGTCGTGCCGCTCTGGCTGTTCAAGGAAAACGGCGATCCCTTCCTCGCCGATCCGCGTCAGGCGCTCGCCAATATCGTGCGGCAATATCACGAGCTCGGCCTTCGCCCCGTCGTCGCCTCCGAGATGGAATTCTACCTGATCGACGCCGAGCCCGACCATGCGCAGCCGCCGATCTCGCCCTATACCGGCAAACGGCTGGATTCCGACGCCATCCTCTCGATCGACGAGCTCGACGATTTCGGCCAGTTCTTCTCCGACGTCTATGCCGAATGCGAGCGGCAGAACGTGCCGGCGGATTCGGCCGTCGCCGAAAACGGCATCGGCCAGTTCGAAATCAACCTCATGCATTCCGACGATCCATTGAAGGCGGCCGACGACGCGCTGTTCTTCAAGCGCATCATCAAGGGCATCGCGCGCAAACACGGTTTTGCCGCCACCTTCATGGCAAAACCCTACGGCATGCGCTCCGGCAGCGGCATGCACATGCATTTCAGCCTGATCGACGCCGACGGCAACAATGTCTTCGACGATGGCAGCGCGGAAGGCTCCGAAATCATGAAACACGCCGTCGCGGGGCTGACGCGCGGCATGGCGGAATCGACCCTGCTCTTCGCGCCGCATTTCAACTCCTACCGGCGCCTCAGGCCGGATACCCACGCCCCCACCTCCGTCTCCTGGGGCTATGAGAACCGCACCGCCGCCATCCGCATTCCCGGCGGCAACAACAAGGCGCGCCGCATCGAGCACCGCGTCGCCGGCGCCGATGCCAATCCCTATCTCGTCATGGCCGGCATCCTCGGTGCCGCCCTCGTCGGCATCCGCAACAAATGGGAGCCGCCGGCCCCGGTCTCGGGCCGCGCCTATCTCTCGCAATTGCCGCGCATCCCCTCGGAATGGGGTTCCGCCGTCACCGCCTTCGAAAACGGCGCGATCGTCTCGGAAATCTTCGACGCGGATCTCCGCTCCATGCTGATCGCCTGCAAGCGGCAGGAAATCGCCGGTTTTGCCGAACAGGTGACCGACTTCGAATTCAGCGCCTACCTGGAAATCGTCTGATGGCCACGAATGAATCCTATGCCGGCAACGGCGCCTATCCCGACAGCTACTACGCCGCCTCCCGCAACATTCTGCGCACGCCAAAAATTCTCGAAGGCGCGGTGACGGCCGACGTCGCCGTGCTCGGCGCCGGCTATTCCGGCCTGTCGACCGCCATCCACCTCGCCGAAAAGGGCTACAGGGTCGTGGTCGTCGAAGGTGCCGGCATCGGCTGGGGCGCGTCCGGCCGCAACGGCGGCCAGATCGTCAACGGCCTCAATGCCAGCCTCGACACGATCAAGCGCCGTTATGGCGACGAGGCCGGCGCCTTCGTCGGCGGCCTCGTGCAGGAAGGCGGCAAGATCATCCGCCGCATCGTCTCTGAGTACGACATCGATTGCGACATGAAGACCGGCAACATCTATGCCGCCTATACGCCCGCCCATATGAAGGAGCTGGAGCACAAGAAGGCGCTCTGGAAGAGCTATGGCATGGACGACCACCAGATGCTCGACAAGGCGGCGATGCGCAAGCTCGTCGACACCGACGCCTATGTCGGCGGCATGTTGGACACGACCGGCGGCCACATGCACCCGCTCAACCTCACGCTCGGCGAGGCGAAGGCGCTCGAATCGCTCGGCGGCGTGATCTACGAACAGTCGCCCGTCACCCGCGTCGAGCACGAGGCCGAAAAGCCGGTGATCCACACGGCGAAAGGCAGCGTCACCGCCAATGTCGCGGTGCTCTGCGGCAATGCCTATCTCGGCCATGTCGTGCCCAAACTCGTCTCGCGCGTCATGCCGGTCTCGACGCAGATGATGGCGACCGAACCGCTCGGCGGTCGCGCCGACGCACTCATCCCAAGCGACATGTGCGTCGAGGATGTGCGCTACATCCTCGACTATTTCCGCCTGTCGGCCGACAAGCGCATGATCTTCGGCGGCGGCACCGTCTATGGCGGCACCGACCCGGCGGACGTTCAGGCCAAACTGCGCCCGAACCTCGAAAAGGTCTTTCCCTCGCTGAAGGGCGTGAAGATCGATTACGCCTGGAGCGGCAATTTCGCCCTCTCCTTCTCCCGCGTGCCGCAGATGGGCAAGATCGGCAGGAACACCTATTTCGCCCATGGCTACAGTGGCCACGGCGTCACCGGCTCCCACCTCTTCGGCCGCATCCTCTCGGAAGCCATCGACGGCGACCTCTCCCGCTTCAGCCAGTTCGAAAAGCTCCCCTGGATCCCCTTCCCCGGCGGCCGCATGTTCCGCGCACAGTATTCCACGATCGGCTCGTGGTGGTATCAGTTCAAGGACGCTTTCGGGCTGTAGTCGGCGTAGCCACCCCCCTCTGGCCTGCCGGCCATCTCCCCCTCAAGGGGGGAGATCGGCAAGAGGCTTGAACAGCGCCCACACTCTACCCTCTGTGATGGGCGGGAGGTTGCTCCATCCAATCTC
>NZ_DASYHH010000036.1:0-49979 GCF_035998705.1 Shinella sp.
ATCATGCCCATCCCCATGGTGCTGGCGCTTGAGGCTGAATGCCAGCAGGCGCCGGTTACGGAGGTCATGGCCAATGTGAACGGCCGGCGCCTCACGGACCCGGAAGAGGATCGCATCGCCGCCGCCTGTTTTCTCGCCACCTATTCCGAGAAGCGCCGGCAGGGTGCTGTCGTCGACACCGAGGTGGCGATCGCGATGAGCGACGGAAAGCTCTCGCCTTCGGAATTGCAGCGTCTTCGGCGCGAAGCAGGAAAAGAGCGCGATGCGATCTCCGAATTTTGCGCCGTCCTCGACGGGGCAATTGCCACCGGCGGAGCAAAGGCAACCCTCAAGATCGTAGCGTCGGGAGACTAGCCGCCCATGACGGCAGTTGCCACCCGCAATCTCTTCGACCGCCCGTTGACCTTTGGCCAGCGGGCGTTTCTGCGCAGCATGCGGCGGGCTGGTGGATCCGTCCGGATCGTCGGCGTCGCTGAAATGGATCTCGCTCGTTCATGCCTCGATGCTGGCTATGCCACGATTTCACAGAAGCGCGATCGAGCTTTCATCAGCGAGCTTGGCTGCGCCTATCTCGATCGGATCGCGAGGGTCGAATGAAGGTGGTGCCGCCCGATCCCGCAAGCGTCAGGACCATGACCGCGTTCGACACGCTACCGGCGCCAGTGCGCGCGGTGCTGAACTATGCGGCCTATCCGTTTCCGGTCTCGGTTGCGAAAAAGCTTCTGCGGCACGGTCGCCCTGCGAAGCACGTCGCGGTGGTGCTGTCCGACGTCGATCGGCGGACGGGCTGGAAAGGCGGTGCTGCATGATCGCGGAGCCGCTGGAGAAGATCGCCATAGCTCGGCCGATCGACACAATCGACGCCGGCGGCCGCCTGCGCACGCTCGACGAAGGCAAGGTCGTGTCGTTCATGGAATCGATCGGCCGCAACGGCTTGCGCACGCCCATCACGGTCTTTGGCGAGGCCCTGGCGACAGGTGTGCGTCTCAGCGCCGGCGGCCATCGGCTTGAGGCGTGCCGGCGCCTCGGCTTGAAAACCATCCTCTGCTTTCATGAGGAAGGGGACGCCTACGATTGCGAACTGTGGGAGATCGACGAGAACCTGATCCGCGCGGATCTATCGCCAGCCGATCGGGCGCTCTTCACGCATCGCCGCAAGGAAATCTATCTCATCAAGTTCCCCGAAACGGGGGTCGGCAGCAATCAGTATTCGAGGGTTCGCAAAGATTGCGAAAGCAGCCCGAAGCGGTTTTCCGCTGCCACGGCCGAGGCGACGGGCCAGCGGGAGCGCACGGTGCAGCTCGATGCCGAGCGCGGCGCGAAGATCTCGGCCGACGCGCTGCGGATGCTTGCGGGCACGCGGCACGACAAGGGCGTGACGCTCGACCAGATGAAACGGCTGGCGACGCCGGAAGAGCAGGTGGGCTTTGCCCGTTCGCTGCTTGCGGCCGATCGCGCCGTCGCGAAGGAAAACAAGTCGATCCGCACCGTCAACATGCGCCATAGCCGCACGGTGCGCATGAGCGTCATCAGCGCGATCGCCGATCGCGGCCGCCGCGTCGCCGGTGAAATGCCGCGAGCGGCCTATCCCATCCTCTATGCGGATCCGCCATGGCAACAGGAAGCCTGGAGCGATGAGACCGGGCAGGATCGCGGCTTGAAATATCCGGCCATGCCGCTCGACGATATCAAGGCCTTGTGCGCCGGCGACAAGAGCCCGGCGACGGGCTCGGCCGAATGCTTCCTGTGGGTGCCTGCGAACCGGGTGCACCATGGCATTGAAGTGCTGAATGCGTGGGGTTTCGCCTACGTGACCTGCATGGTGTGGGACAAGGTCGATATCGGCATGGGCCGCCATGTGCGCGATCGGCACGAAATGCTGTTGATCGGCAAGCGCGGCACGATCTCGATGGCCCCGCTGCCGGGTGAAAACCCAGTCTCGCTCTATGCCGAACGCAAGACCGAGCATAGCCGCAAGCCCGTTTGGTTTGCCGAGCAGATCGAACGGCAGTTTCCGGATCTGCGCAAGCTGGAGCTTTTCAACCGCAAGGAAAGTCTTGTCGTCGGCGATGTACGGTTGAACGGCAAATGGGACTTTTGGGGATTTGAGGCCGGCGAAGCCGCGCCCGCAACGCGGGAGGCGGCTGAGTGACGATGAAGATACTCATCGGCTGCGAGACTTCCGGCGTTGTGCGGCGCGCTTTTGCCGCGTTGGGGCACGACGTGTGGTCATGCGACCTCCTGCCGGCCGAGGACGCCACAAACCGTCATATTATTTGCGATATTCGCGACGTGCTCGGCGATGGCTGGGATATGCTTGCGGTAATGCATCCGCCATGCACGCGGCTCTGCAATTCCGGCGTTCGCTGGCTGCATAGGGCGCCACCAGGTAAAACGGTCGAACAGATGTGGCAGGAGCTGCGCGAAGGCGCGGCGCTTTTCTCGGCATGCTGGAATGCGCCGATCCCCCGCATCGCTGTCGAAAACCCTGTAATGCATAAACATGCAAAGAGGCTTATCGACGGCTATCAGGCCCCGGCGCAAACCGTCCAGCCGTGGTGGTTTGGCGAACCTGCCTTTAAGGGCACATCCTTTTACCTGCGAAACCTGTCCGCGTTGGTAGCCACCAACCGTCTGACTCCGCCGGCACGGGGCACTGACGAACATAAGAAATGGTCGGCGGTGCATCGGGCTTCTCCTGGTCCCGATCGTTGGAAAATCAGGTCGCGGACATTCCAAGGCATCGCCGATGCGATGGCCCTGCAATGGGGCGGTGCAGCGTTGGCGGAGGCGGCATGACTTTAGCGCGTGTGGCCGCAGCTGCGCGGCGGAAACTGGAATTCATCGCCAGTCGGAACCAAGGCGGTACGCCATGACCGCGACGGACCTTGATGCCGAAAAGCGCATGCTCGGCCGCCTCATCGGCTATCACGACGATCTCGACGGCTATGTCTGGTCGATGGAGAGCGACGACGTCGGAACGCATATCATCGCCTATCGCGAAGACGGCGAGGTTGAGCGCATCGCCACCATCCACAAGGCTGCGCGGACGGATGAGATCGAAGTGCTTTGCCGTGCGCTGGAAACCTTGCGCTTCACGCTTGGCATGATCAGCCGGGCGAAGGCGAAGATACGCGAGATGATCTCGACCGGCGCCGGCACGGAAAGCCGGCCGAAGCAACAAGCCAACTTTGGCTTCATGGCGAAATCGCTGTGCGAGCAGCGGTTATTCTGGCGCTACCTCGAATATCGCGAGCCGCTGGGGCGGATCGAAAGCGAGCGGGCCGCTGACACCAGGCTGAAAGGCCTTCTGGCAATCCAATCGAAAGCGGACTTGAACCGCGATGAGAAGGCAAGGGCCGCCTTCCTGTCGCTCCGCGCCGATTATTACAGGTGGAAGAAAGGCGACGGGTGAAACAGGGGAATCAGTGGGGGAAAGGAAGGGCGCGCCTTGCTAAGGACGCGCCCCTTGGTGCTTCAAGCAGCTTCTCGAACACGGATGACGATCTCGTGCCCCAAGACGCGCAAGGCGTCCTGCAACAGGCCGATTTTCGTTCCATGATCAGGGTCAAGGATCCTGCGACCTTCCACTTCGGTCTTGCCGAGGCGGCGGGCGAGTTCCGACTTGCTGATGCCGGCCGCGCGGAAGGCGACGACGACAGCGAGTTTCGCCGCAACGTCGGCGTCGACCGCAACGGGGATTCCCTCCGTAGCAGCCGGCGCAGGCAGTTCGCGGCCTTCCTGCAAGATGCCGCGCAGGGCAAGCCCCAGCGCTTCACGCGCATTATCCAGCGCTTCCGCGCGGGTATCGCCGGCCGTGATGGCTTCCGGCACGTCTGCGAACGTGACGACAAAGCCCCCATCCGGATCGTCTTCAAGCGTGGCCTGATAGGTAAAATCCATACAATCAATCCTTCCTTCGGGTGGTGCGGGCCGGGTAGCCCGGGATCATTTGATCCCGAGCTGTCCCTTAACGAGCCGCACATACATGGGGGTCAGTTCGCCGGATTTGACGGTGGTCGTCTTGCCGTTGAGCGTTACCCGATAGTGCGAACCCTTTCCCTTGTTTTCGAAGATTTCCAATTTCCAGTCCCGGTCTTTGGCGATCTTGCGAAGGTCTCTAAGAAATTGTTCGCGCTTCATTTCCTCTCCTTTCGTGATTTTGTTTTCGCACATTTTTGTACGAATCACAATAGCAATTCGTACATTTATGTACGAATTATTGAGGTGCCGGGGGCACCCGCGCCATGAAGGAAATGGACTTCCCAGAAGAGTTTATCGAGGCCGGCGGACAGCGTGTCATGGCGGCCAAAATCGAGTGCTCCGGCTGCGCTGCGGTCGGTTACTACCCGCGCAAACGTGGCGCGGCACGGCGGCCGCCGGCGGCGATCGTCGTCCACTTCCGCAAGCAGGGATGGAATTTGAAGGGCGCGAGGGTTCGTTGCCCGGAATGCGCACGGCGGCGGCCGCGCGCTGAAGAGGAAGGGAAGAGCATGGTCAAGACAGTGCACAAACGGGCGGCGCCTGTAGTCGCCTTTGGGGTTCCCGTCGATCCGGCAACGATCGCGGATAGCGTCGTTATCATGCCGCCGGCGGCGTCCCTGGAAGACAAGCAGCTGATCAACATGAAACTGATGGAGGTCTATGACAATCCCGACGTCGGCTATCGCCCCGGCTGGTCGGATAGCATCGTCGCGCGCGACCTCGGCGTGCGCACGGAATGGGTCGCCGATGTGCGGTCCCTGATGTTCGGGCCGCCGGGCTCAAGCCCGCAACTCGACGCGTTTTTTGAGGCGGCCGCAGAGGCTGAAAAGCGGTTTGCGGACCTGCGGACGGAACAGGCTGCGGCATGCCGAACCGTCGATTCGATGCGAAGCGACCTCGAAAAGTTGGGCGCGGAGATCCGCACCAACTTCGCGGAACTGCGCGACTTTGTTGCCAACGTCCAGAAACAGGGCGAAGCCATCAAGACGGGGTTGGGCCGATGAGCCATCTCATGCCGCTTGTAGAAATCCTTGCGGATCATGACACGAACGCATCGCGGGCGGATTGGCTGCTTCGGGCACCCGACAGTGTGATCATCCGCGATTTCGACGCCATCCGCGTTGTTCTGCAACAGGCGCACTTTCTACCTGGTGTGACCTTCTTACGGATCCGTCATGCGGCCTTGCAAGGCACGCGTGACGCCGGCGGCGACTTGCCCGAAGCAACGAAACTGCAACTTCTCGCTGCGCGAAAAGTCATGGTTGGCTTTTCGCTGGGGAAAGCTGAGACGGGGGAGGGGTTGACTTGACAAAGGATCCGACAATCCGGCGCGGCGTTAGAAACGCGGGCTATTCAACGGTTCCAAACCGTATCCTTGAGGATCATCGGCTATCGATGGAAGCGCGTTGGCTGCTCGCCTATCTGCTGTCCAAACCTGACAATTGGACCGTCGTCGTCAAAGACATTTGCAATCGCGGCGGTTGTGGTCGCGACAAGGCGCGCCGCATGCTCGCCGAGCTTGTCGAAATTGGCTACGCGGAGCGGGAACAACAACGCGAGGGCGGCAAATTCAGTTCGTCTGATCTTGTCATCTTTGACGAGCCAACCGTCCCGATTGCAGCGCTTGGGCACGACAGTGGCAGAAGTGTTGCAAATCTACCGCAGACGGATTTGCCGGCGCCGGTGAATCCGTCGACGGTTTTGCCGGCGCCGGTGAATCCGCCCCATAGTAATAACTCAGATATTAGTATTACTGAATCTGAGGAAGAGAGACGCGCCGGCGCGCGAGACCGTCGCGGACAGATGCCGGCAGACCTGGTGAAGCGTGTCCAGCGGTTCTGCACGGGCGAGGGGTATCGAGGCGGGCTCTGGAAGGGGTGGACTAGCTCGACCGTCGCCTACATCGCGCGGGCCTTTGCGGATTTGTCTGCGGAAGATCAGGCCATAGCCTGCCATCATCGAGATGCTTTCCTCGCGCAATGCCGGCGTGACGGCGTGGTGCCTATGCCTGTCGCGCACTATTTCCGCGATCGCGTCTGGGAGATGCTTTCGCGACAGCCGGATCCCGACGCGGGAACCGTCCATAGCGATGAGCCGATCGAGGTTGCGCCTTACGGTGCTGTCTTCGGCGCGGTGCGGATGCTGGCGTTTCTTGATGGGCCGGTCGACGTCCAGTTGCCGCCCAATGTCCGTGATATGGTCGCGGGCACCTATGAAGCGCACGCAAGGACGCGGCCGCAAACAGCGGCACGGTATGCGGAAGAGCGCGGGCTCATTGTGTCGCCAGAAGGGCAGTTGGTGTTCCCCGCCAATTTCGATGAGCAGGAGCTGATTCGGCGCCGGGTAGCGCAGGGCTATCCGGAGGTGGTTCGGCTGCACGCCGCAGCTCGCGGGCGGCGGCGGGTGGACGTGGCAAGCGCTTGCGAGGCACTGAAACAACTTTGCGAGGCCGTTCCCGTGGGCTCAGTCGTGTGGTGGGCGTGGCGTGATTTCCACGATGAACGCGGGTGGGAATGGGTGCCGGATCCGGGCGATCATCCAGTCGTTTGGTTTCCCAAAGGCGGGCCGGGGGGCCTGCACAGCTTTGAGCGGGCCGCACGCTCGCTCTTGGCAAAAAAACAAAACAATTCGGAAGTTTAGGCCGGTTTCCCGGCAGAGAGGGCATTCACATGACGGTGACAAAGGGCAAGCGGGCAGAGGTTCGCGATATCGACGCGGCTGCGCTGACAGCGATCGATCATGACCGGCTTGACCAGCGGCGTAGCCGCGTAACGCGGCGAATCCGCCTTGCACGGCACCAGCTTTCCAAAGCGTCAAGCGAGCTTGTGATTCGATTTCCCAAAAAGGCGCGGTGGTATTGCTTGCAGATTGCCGGGGGCTTCGAATTCACTGTGGAAAAATTCTTGACGGACGTCGGTGTTGAGGTGCTGGTGCCGCGCGAAAAATGGATCTCGGTGCGCAAGGGGAAGAAATTCGAAGGCGAGCGCGCCGTGATACCGGGTTATCTGCTTACTCGCATCGTGCCTTCCGCAGAGGCTTTTGCCGGCTTCATCATGCAAAAACAGATCGGCGTCGTGAATATCGTAGGCGGGTCAGGCGGTTATCACGCCATCCGCGATAACGACGTCGCCATCTTCAAGCGGCTCTCGACGTCCGATGTCGAGAGGATGGAGGCTGATAAAACGATCGCGGATGGCTGCGCTGCAATGATCACGCATGGCCCGTTTGCGGGGTTTCGGTGCACTGTGTTGGCGGTAAAATGGGCGCGGATCGCGCGTGGAAGAGTCCGCATCGACGTCGATGGAAAGGATTTCGACGTCGACAACGTGCCTATTGCATTTTTAGAGAAGCTGTGAGAGTCATCAGCCAACGGCCACTGCGGTGTCGCCACCCTCATTATCCCGCTGCAAGACAGCGGCAGAGATGACCACCAACGGTCACAGGGAACAGGCGCTCAGCAACCCAACCTTGACGGTCCCAACTGCGGACATCGACTCAGGGCAAATGCGAAAGCTATGTTCAAACGAAAGGCGGCCAATAGGTCGCCTTTTTTCGTTCTAGGATATAGGCGGATTTCTTCCGCACGGGACGATCCCAACCATGGGAGGCTGTCATGTAACCCCTTCATCGAGGATCGACTGATGTCTATCAGCATCCGTTGGGAAAATGTCGAGGGGATGCGTCGCCTCGACAACGCGATGGGCTTGCTTTCAAGCCATCAAAAACATTTGTCGCTTCAGCGAGCGGTAAATCACACGGGCGATAAGGCCCGGACCCAAGTCATCCGAGCGCTCTCAGCGCAAACCGGCCTCAAGCGCAAAGTGATCGTCAAGGCCATCCGCATAGGCCGGGCTTGGGGCGCATCATCCAGCGAGACCAGTTTCGTCGATGGGCGCGGATCGCTTGAGTATGTTCTATCTGCAAAAGGCGGAGATATTTCGCTGAAGCATTTCGCAGCCCGCGAAACGCTCAAAGGGGTAACGGCTGCTCCATTCGGCAAGCGAAAACTCTTCGCACGCACATTCATCAAGGGCGGCCGCTTCCCTAACCGGGTTGAGGCATCCGGTCTCAACGGCCATGTCTATCTGCGATTGGGCAAGGGCCATGGCCCGCTTGAGCTTCAAGATAGTGGCGTCATCATTCCGGCCGAGATGATCAAGGGTGCGACGGCCGATGCGTTCATGCGAACGGTCGAAGCCGAGTTGCCGAAGCGGGCGATGCACGAGATCAACCGTCTGACCGGGGGCATCTTCACCTGATCGGGGAGGGGGTACCCCCCCCTGGGTCAAGGGACCGTACCCCGATCGGCGACACCCTCGGGCGGAGAACGGCCCGGATTTCTGTCAGACGAACAGCCTGAAAACTTGGGTTAACGCGGTTAACGGGGTTAACGGCGCGGTTAACGATCGGGTTAACGATGAGCGACGTCATGTGGTCGGTTGCGCAGATTGCCGCGCGCGATGGCGTTTCGAAACCCGCCGTCTCGAAAACCGTAAAGCGCCTTCTCGAAGAGCGGCCGGAGACGCCAGTCGAGCGAGGTTCGCAGGGGCAGGTGCTTGGGATCTCGCTCGCGCACTACGACCACTATCGCCAGCGGTTTGTGAACCCGGCGAAGGCGTCGGCACCTATCCGCCCCGTGGTCTCGGCTCCGCTGCTTGACGATGTTCCACCTTTCCAGACTCGGCAGGAAGACAGCTTCGACGAGGCGCGCCGGCAATCGGAATGGCTGAAGGTCGGTCGCGAGAAGTTGCGACAGCAGGAAGTCACCGGGCAGCTTTTGCGAAAAGACAAGATCGACGAGGCGCACAAGACGATCGGCGCCGAGCTGCAATCCATCATCAAGCGGTTGCCCAACAAGGCCGACGAAGTGGCGGATGCGGTGTCGAAAGAGGGAATTCATGGCGCGCGCGTCGCGCTGCGGAAGATCGCTTACGAGTTGGGAAATCAGCTCGCCGACAAACTCGCCGAGATCGCGAAGGCGGCGCCCACGGAAGATTCCTTGATCGAGGAGCAAGACGCGTGACCTTCCATCCCGGCGCCTTGCAGGCGATCGCGGGCATCCTCGCGGCCGCGATCAGACCCCAGCCGCCTGTGCCGTTCCAATTCTGGTTGCCTCAGAACATCGTGCTGGTCGACGGGCCGAAAAAGGGCGAACTCTGGTCGCCGGACGATGCGCCCTATCTGGTCGAGATCGCGGAATGCCTTAGCCAAGAGCATCAGTGCAACCAGGTCACCGTTCGAAAGGCGCAGCAAACTGGCGTCTCGATCCTCGCCCTGGCATGGATGATCTACCTCGCAGAAAACGCACCCGACAACGCGCTTTACGGCGTCCCCGGCCTCGACGCCTTGCAGGACGTCAACTCCGGCAAGCTCCAGCCGCTTATCGATGAGTGGCAGAAAAAGACCGGGAAAGAGGTTATTTTCCCTGCCGCAAACCGCAACGGTGGCGGGTCGAAAACGTACGAAAAGAAGTTTCCCGGCGGGACGATCTACCTCGCCAACGCCAATACGGTCATGGACCTGTCGGCAAAAACGACTCGTTACGGCGTCAAGGATGAAGTGTCGAAATGGCAGGAACTGCCGAACGGCGCCGATCCCGAAAACCTGTTCTTTGGGCGTTTCACCGCGTTCCGCAGGCAGAAAACCTATAAAATTCTTGAGCTGTCCACGCCGGAATTGGATAGCGGAGATCCTCTAGGCGAAGGCCCCGGTCACTGCCGCATCGATCGCGCGTTCCGCCGTTCTGATCAACGGTTTTGGCACATACAGTGTCCGGCCTGCGAGACGTGGCAGGTGCAGACGGATCAAAACTTCAAGGTTGATCGGCAGCATCCGCATAAGAGCGGCATGGCCTGCATCAAATGCCCGCATCTGATCTCGGAGATGGAGCGCGTCGTCGCTGTTCGTGCCGGTCATTTCGTCCCGACTTTCACCGGTCCCGATCGGCACCCTGGCTTTCATGTCGACCAGTTCATGTCGCTCATGATGTCCTATGAAGCGATCGCCGAGGACAAGATCAATTATGAGGCCAAGGGCGAGGCTGGCGCCAAGGACTATTCGAACGTCGTTTTAGGCCTGCCCTACCAAATGAAGGGGAACGCGCCGGACCACAAACGGCTGATGGAGAGGCGCGAAGGTTACGCTTCGGACGTCATCCCCCATGGCCCCCTCCTGTTTGTGCTCGGCGCCGACGTCCAGTCCTACGGGATTTTTGCCGAAGGTGTTGCATATGCCGAGGATCGGCAGAGTTGGAACGTGTTCGCTGAGTTTCTACCCGGTGCGACCGACAACCCGCAGGAAGGTGCGTGGGTCAAGCTTTCGGAACTTGCAGCTCGGGAGTTTCCCGACGCCTACGGCGTTTTGCGCGAGATCGATGCTATCGGCGTCGACAGCGGTTACCGAACCAACCAGGTGCTGGAATGGTGCCGCCGAACGCCTCGGGCTTACGCGGTCAAGGGTATGCCGGGACGTGGCGTGCCTGCGATCAGTCAGCCGCTGAAAAAGTCGGTGAACAAGAAAGGCAAACGTCGCCGGTTCGGATCGACGATGGTTTGGCCGGTCGGCACTTGGGCATTGAAAGCCGAGTTTTACGGCAATCTGCACAAGGACGGGTTGGCCGCCGGGCAAACGATCGACCCGCCTGGCTACTGCCATTTTCACCAAGAGTTGGGCGAGGAATATTTCCACCAGATCACTGCGGAGTATTTCGACCAGAAACTGGTGAAGGGCAAACTTCATGAGGAATGGAAATCGCGCCGTTCCGACAACCACTACCTCGATTGTCGGATTTACGCGATGGCGATGGCGGAGCACCTCGGCCTGACCCGCATGAGCAAAGACGATTGGGATCGTCTGCGGGCGCAACGTGAACCAGATATCGAAGCTGACATGTTCTCCGCAGATAGCCTTAGAATCATGGCAGACGCGCCGCCGGTTGCGGTTGCGCGCCCCCAGCCGGTTGAGCCTTCGCAAAGTTTGCGAACCCTCCCACCGCAATCCGAGCCCGCTAGGGCCAATAGATGGGCGAAGCGTCGATGACTGAAAAACAACGGATCCGGATCAAAGCCGGATCCGCGCCCGCACGCATGACAATGCCAGCGGCGCGCGCCGGCTACATGCGCGACACCCAAGCGGGCATCATCGCGGCCCGCCCCGCCTCGCTACGGGAGCACCGCGACGAAATCCGGCGGGTCTGGTGGCGTGCCTCGGCGCTTGCGATGGACATGCTGCAGAACTCGGGCCGCCTACGCGGCACGGCAGATCAGATCCTCGCGGACACGGTCGGCGTCGAGTTGCAGTTGAACCCTCGGCCTGATCTCGCGGCGTTTGGATATGATGCGCAGGAATCGATCGCTTGGATCCGGCAGGTAAAGGCCCGGTTCAAGACGTGGGCGTGGAACCCGCTGGAATGTGACTTCCGGGCGAAATTCACCATCCCGCAGCAAACTGATATCGGCATGCGTCATTGGCTCGCCTTCGGTGAAAGCCTTGGGGTGGTTGACTATCTCATGCCCCATGAGCGGCTCCCCGGCACCCGTACGGGCACTAAGTTTCTGCTCATGCAGCCGCAAAAGTTGGTGCAGGACACAAACGAAATCGAGGGGATGTTCCAGGGCGTCATTCATGATGCTTACGGCCGCCCTACGCATTACCGCTTTGAGGAGCGGCGGGCGGGCATCACGGTCAAGGTCGACCACGCGGCGCGCGATAGCGAAGGCCGGCAGATGGTTATGCACGCCTTTGATCCGTTCTCTTCTGAGGATGTGCGCGGGCTATCTCCCCTTGTGCCCACATTCCGCAAATATCTCATGGCTGAAAATACCGACGAAGCGACCGCGCAGGTTCGCTTTCTTCAGACGATCTATGCAGCCATCCTGAAAAGCACTCGCCCATCGGCGGAAGCGTTCGAAGCTTTCGAAGCGATGCGCGAGAATAAGGTTGAAGGCGTTGGCGAACTCGAAAAAGACTTTGTCAATTACTTCAAGGCTGCGCTCAATAACGCCGCTGAATCCGAAATAAGGCTAGGCGCCGGCGCCGGCATCAGCCAGCTTGCACCGGATGAGGACTTGGAATTCAAGTCGATCTCGGTTCCCGGCGATGACTATGCCGAATTCATGGCGCGCCTCGATCGTGATACCGCCCGTGCCCTCGGCGTGAGCTACGGCGGTTACACGCTCGACTATTCCAAGGCGACCTATGCGTCGACCAATATGGAAAACTCGGGCCTGTGGCCGATCGCACAGCGGCGCACCGATCGCATCGCCGCTCCGCATGTCCTGGTGCCTTATTCGAGCTGGCTCGATGAGGAAATCGCTGAAGGCAACGTGCCCTTCAAGGGGGGCTATGAGGCTTTCTCGGCGAACCGCGACGCGATCCTTTGGGCACTCTGCCAAGGCCCTTCGAAGCCAACGGCCGATGACGAAAAGCGCGCACGGGCGTCCAGCGAACGCCTCGCCAATGGTACGGGCGCGCTCGAAAAGGAATGCGGCGAGCTTGGCGACGACGCGGAAGAGGTGTTCGAAAGCCGTGTCTATTGGCATGGCCGCTATACGAGCGCCGGCCTTCCTTCGCCGTTTGAGCGAAACCGGCCTAGCGATCCCGCCGGCGAAGAGAAAAAGAAGAAACCGGAGGCTGTCGAAACATGACGATGGTTCCGATCAACGGAGCGCCGGTGGATGTCGACGATCCCTGTGCGCTCTACCAAGCTCTCTATGCCGTCAAACTCCGGATCCTCGCTGGCGAAAATGTCAGCGAGATGTCCATCCAGTCGCCCGTTACCCGCGACCATATCGTGTTTTCATCTGTCAAATGGGACGCGCTGGAAGCGGAGCTTACGAGGTTGTCGACCGCGTGCGAGGCTAAACGCACTGGCAGGCGCCCGGCCCGACGCTTCTCCCTACGATTCTGAGGGGTTCTCATGAGCTTTCATTATGCGCGTATCGCGCAGCGCGTGTTTGACACGCCGCTGATGTACGATCCCCGGAAGGCGGAAGCCTTTCTTCAGGGGCTTGGAAGCCGGATCGCTGGCGACACAGTCGTCGTGAACAATCCGGGCGGCATGGTCGATCACATCGCCGGCTCCAACGGCCAGCCGCTTGCCGGCAAGATCGGGCGGAGGATCGAGCGGGTCTATGCTCGCGCAAACGCCTTGCCTTTCGACATGATCGGCAATGTGGCGATCATTCCGGTGGAAGGTAGCCTTGTGCACAAGGGCGGCTGGATTGGATCCCAATCCGGCGAAACCTCCTATCAGGGACTTCAAGCGCAGATCGCGACAGCCAAGCGGCTTCCGGAAGTGAAAGGGATTGCCTTCGAGGTCGACAGCTACGGTGGCGAGGTGAATGGCGGCTTTGAAACGGCGGCTGCGATCGCCGATCTGTCGCGCGCCAAGCCGACGATCGCCATCTTGACCGATTTCGCCTACTCGGCCGGCTATCTGCTCGCTTCGCAGGCGCGCCAGATTGTCATGCCGGCATTTGGAGGGGCTGGCTCGATCGGCGTTATCATGTTGCACGCCGACTATTCAGAAGCACTTGCCGACGCCGGGATCAACGTGACGATCATTCGGGCAGGTGCACGGAAGGCCGATGGCAATCCATATGAACGCCTTTCGCCCGCCCTTGCGGAGAAGTGGCAGGCGCAGGCGGAAGACATGCGGCAGATCTTTGCGACAACTGTCGCCAAGGGCCGCGCCGGCAAACTCACCAAAGCGCAAGCTCTGGCAACCGAGGCGGATGCTTTCACCGCGAAAGAGGCGCTTTCGCTCGGCCTTGTCGATGCCATCGCTGATCCCGTCGAAACCTTCGAACTCTTCATCAAGAACATCAACCGGAGCTGACCCGATGGGAAATCTGCTCGCTACCGTCATGGCCGCGATCCGGCCGGGCGCGATGCCCCATGACCTCGACGATATCGAGGTTGAACCGGATGCTTCGGCGTCCATCCTCGCAACGCCTCCGCTGGAGGCTACCACTCCCACCGGAGGTACTATGACTAACCTGACTTTGGCTGCCGCTGCACCTGGTGCGGCCGCCGCCATCGCCGCCGCGACCGCCGGTGGCGATGGTGCCGCCGCATCGTTTGCCGCTGTTGCGGCCGTGATGTCGGCTGATTCCATCAAAGGCGATGCCGGCCGCATGTCTGCGGCTGTCGCGCTGATGGCGATCGCGCCTTCGCTGTCGGCCGAGGCGGTAACCGCCTTTGTCGCCGAATATGTGCCGACGGGCGCGGCTAGCGCTGCGGCACCCGAACCGGCTGCTACCGCAGCCGCGCCGGCACCCGCCCCCGCGCAGACCTATGCGGAGCGGCGCGCCGCAGCCGCCTCGCTCGCAATGCCCTCGCCGGTCAAGTCCACCGCAAAGGATGGCCTTGACCCCTCGAAAGTCTTCGCCGCACGCCGCGCGGCCGTAAAGGGTTCCTGACATGGCTACCGCTACTGAAAAGCCCCGCCCGCTTGCCTTCCTCCTCAGCGAGGCGGACGGCTACCTCTCCCGCGACACGCTGATCATCGCGTCCGGCGCGGGCAAGCTGGAAGCCGGAACCGTGCTCGGCATGGTGACCGCTTCCAAAAAATACGTCGTCGCTCCGAATGCTGAAGTCGCGGGCAAGGAGGGCGCCGAAACGGCTGTTGCCATTCTCGCCTATCCCGTCGACGCGACCAGCGCCGACGCGGAAGCCGTCTGCATCACCAATCATGCGGAGGTGAAAGACCCGATGCTGATCTTTGACGCATCGGTCAATGACGCCACCAAGCGCGGCACCAAGCTGACCCAGCTGCGCGCAAAAACCATCAAGGCTCGGTAAGGAGATCCCCCGATGACTTCTCAGAATGCACATACGGGCGATCCCTTCAGCCTCGAAACGCTGACGGCCGCCGTAAACACCGGATCCTATCGCCCCGGTCAGATTACCGCCTCCGGCATCTTCGACGAAGACAGCGTCACCACGATCCACGTTTCGGTCGAGCTTCGCGATGGCAAGCTGTCGCTGGTGGAACCGAGCGCACGCGGCAGCGATGGCGAAACCACGGGCGACGATGACCGCAAGAAAGTGCCGTTCGCCGTCGACCACTACCAGCGCAACGATTCGATTGCGGCTGATGAAGTGCAGGGCGTTCGCGCCTTCGGCACTGAAAATGAAGCCGAGCAGCTCGAAACCCGCGTTGCCTCCAAGGCGCGCCGTCATGCCAGCGACCTCACGATGACGTTGGAGCATCAGCGCGTCGGCGCGATCAAGGGCATCGTTACCGCGAAGTCGGGGAAAACCCTGCACAATCTCTACAGCGTCTTCGACATCTCCGTTCCGGCGGCGATCTCGCTGGAACTCGATAACGCGGACACGAAGGTTGGCGACCTCTGGCAGGACGCACTTTACGGCATCGAAGACGCTCTCGATGAGCCGTATGATGGCCTGCATGTTTTCACCGGTCGCACGTTCCACAAGTCCTTGTGGCTTCACAAGGCTGTGCGCGAGACCTTCCTTTTCGGGGCGGGCGCCGGTGTGCTTCGTCAGGATGTTCCCGACGTCTTCGAATTCGGCGGCGCCACCTGGGAGCGCTATCGTACCGGCGCAAAGGCGACGGCCGATTTCGGCGCGCCTTACATCGCGCACGATCGCGCACGCGTCGTGCCGAAGGGGGTTCCGGATCTCTTTATCACCCGGTTCGCGCCGGCTGATTATAACGAGACCGTCAACACGCCGGGCCTGCCCTTCTATTCTCGCGCGATCGAGAAGCGGAATGGCAAGGGCTATGACCTCGAAGTGCAGATGAACGCGATTTCGCTCTGCACCCGTCCGCAGGTTCTGCGCGAGTTGACCCTCACGTAAGTCAAAACAGGTTGGCGATCAGCGATTGAGCTGATCGCTTCACCCTTCAGCCCTTGAGGCGCTCAAAGGAAAACTCCGATGACAAAGAAGATACTTACGATCGCGCTCTTTAATAGCTGCAAGCTCTCCGCAGCCGCGATGGGAGAGGCAGAAGACATTCCGGTCGGCGCACACGAACCGATCGAGGTGCCGGAAAAGTATGCTCTCGATCTCCTCGAAAACAAATTCGCCTATCGGCTTGGCGATGACGAGGCCGGCGGCAGCAAGCCGACGAAAAAGCAGATCGCAGCCGCGGAGAAAGCCGTGGCGGCCGCCAAAGCCGCACTCGAAAAAGCCGATGAAACCGGCAAAACTGCGGCAGAAACGAACCTTGCCGAGGCCGAGGCGGAGCTTGCCACGCTGAAAGGCTGACATCATGGATCTAGCCGCTGCACGCGCCGCGCTTCCCGGGATTACCCGGGCGGCGCTGGGCGAACTCATCTCCATACGTCCGATGCGCGAAGGTAAGATGAAGCAATCTCCTGATGAGACTCGGACTGTGCTTGTTGACCTTCCGGCGCGGGTCGATATCTGGCCCGACCTGGTGCAAATGGGCGGCGGTCGGGAAAAGCCGACTGTTTCGCTTGCGCAGGGTGAGCACGCAACAGCATCGATCGTCCGCCGTGCCGGAGATTGGGAGCCTCGACAAGGCGATCACGTCTTACGCGGTGCGGCAAAGGGCGCTGGGTTGTTTCGCATCACTCGCACCGGTGAAGACGGGGACGGGCGAATGATGCTTTATCTGTCGGCGGCCGCGTCATGAGTATCGTTCGCCAGCTCCTCCAAATTTCGGCCGTTGAGGCCTTGCGCGGCCGGACACTTGCCCTTGGTAATGTGCACGACAGCATGATCGAAAGTATCGGCGGCGTTCTGAAGAAAAGCCGGCTGCCAATCATCGTCGTCTCTGTCGAGGCGGCAGACCAGCGTGCGCAAGGCAACGATCGCGGCTTTTTCGGGCGGCAATCGGTTTTCAAGATGCAGGTTCAAGCGGCGATCTTTGAACTGACAAAGGTCGGCGAAGATGAGGGCGGCGCTCCGGAGGAGCTCGTGCTTGTGCTCGGCGAGACTGACGCCGCGCTTGAGGGCATGCTCAATATCCTCGATCGGCAATGGCGGGTGGCGCTCACGGATCCGCGCAACGCGTGGGGCGATGTGTTTCGTGGCCTGGTGCTGCGGATTGGCAAGGTGCAGGACATGCGCGCAGCCGATCCGGAGTTACCGCGTCGGCATGCCATGCGCCTTTCCGAAGTCGACATCGAGGCCATCGGCGAGCCGACGCTTGGTGAAGCGATCCCCCCGCCGATCGAGGCCGGGCTAGCCCTTTTGGAAGCGGATCCGGAATATCTGGGAATGGCTACTGAATGGCGGGCGCTGCTTACTGCCGGCGACAGCCTTGAGGACTGGGAAAAAGAGCAAGCGGCTCTTTTCGCCGATCGCGCGCAAATAAACGCGCTGGGGCTTGGCCCGCTCGATCCCGAACTGATCACAGACTTTAACCAGGCGACGATCGAGATGGGCGGAATTTCCGAGATCACGACCGTCACGGAATAGGTTGCCACAATGATCGATGTCATTGTCGGCATGGCGGTTGATATCGCCATGCTGAAGACGGCTTTCGGCAATTCGCTGAAGGTGGGGCCGGTTGCGCAGGTCGATGCGCAAAAGGGCTATCGGATCCGGCTCGGCGGCGGCGAAGAAAAGCCAGTGCTCTCGAATTGGTATCCGCATCCCGAAACCGGCAAGACCAGCGTTCCGCTAAAGGTCAACCAGATCGTCGGGATGCTCAACCCGACCGGCGATCCCCGCAAGGGCCTTCTCATTCGCGGCGGCTACTCCAACGAAAATTCCAGCCCCAATGCGGACATGGACGCAAATGTCTTCAAGGACGCCGGCGTCGAAGTGACGATCGCGGGCGGGGCACTTGTCATATCGGCCGGCGGAACAACGGTGCGGATCTCCGGATCCGGCCTCGATGTCGACGGCGGTCACATCAAGAATGACGGCGTTGCTGTCGACAAGACCCATCGGCACACGGAAGTCGTGCACGGCGGAGATACTTCGGGGGTGCCGGTCGGTGGCTGACTATGATCGTTCCACGGGCGCGCCGATCGACAATCTCACGTCGGCGCTGCAAAGCCTTGAGATCCTCTTCACCATCCGCATCGCATCGCTTGCGATGCTGCGCGAATTCGGCGCCGGCGTGATTGAGCTGCTCGGCCGGCGCATCACACGAAAGCTCTTTCCGATCTTCCTTCAGCTTGTCGCCACGGCAATCGACCTTTGGGAGCCTCGCTTCAAGGTGCGGCGCATCGTGCCGTCCGGGTCTGTCGACGACATCCGCAAGGGCATTCTTAAGGTCTCGATCGAGGTCGATTTCCGGCCGCGCGGCCATCTTGGCGACGAGACGGTCGAACGTCGGCTCAACTTTTCCATGACGTTCCGGAAGTCCGGGGTCTCGGTTCTCAATGAGGGCATAGTCGCATGACACTCGTCGTCGCTGAGACGCTTGATCTTTCTCGCCTGCCGGCGCCGGACTTGATCCCGATCGACTACGAGACGGATCGGCAAGAGCGCATGGGGAAGCTGACCCAGCTTTTCGACGCGGTGGGCATTTCCTACGACGTGGCGAACCTGCGCGCCAATCCCGGCGCCATTCACCAGCAACTCGACAACAATCGGGAAATGCTGGTCAAGATCGCGATCAATGACACCTATGCCAAGAAAACGCTGATCGCGTTCGCAGAGAAAGCATCTCTCGACTGGTGGGGTGTGAGCTTCCTTGGTGTCGAGCGCATGGCAGGGGAAACCGATGCCCGCTACCGGGTTCGGCTTTTCCTTGAATTCGAGAACAAGAGCGGCGGGCGGCTCACGGGCTACAAGGCGGAGGCTCTCAAGGCGTCCGCCGATGTTGCCGACGTCGGCGCATGGATTGACCGCTCGGATTCGAGGCAACCCGTGATCCGCCTTGCAATCATGGTCGCGAGCGCTCGGGCGTGGATCTCCGATCCATCTGCCGGCAATGGCATCACCCGGCTCATTCGTGCCAATGGCGGAGGCAACGGCGCTGCATCGTCGACACTTGTGGCGGCCGTGCAGGCGCACATTGACCAAGAGCACGTAAAGCAAGGCACCGACGTCGTCGTCGTACAGTCTGTCATCGTGACCGAAACCCCGATCGCCTATGCGCTTTATCACCGGCGCGGCCCTGACCCGACGCTTCTGCGCTCGGCCTCGGCCAAAGCGGTCGCCGCGATGGTCGACGAACGTCACACGCCCGGACGCGACCTGCCTGATTCCTCGATCGTCGCCGCAGGTTCTGTCGGTGGCGTCGAGCGTCTAGCCGTTGGGACGCCGGCAGGCGGCATCGTCATCCCGTATGGCGGCCTGGTTTACGTCACCAGCATCAACGTAGAGAGCGCATACACCGATGGTTGACATTCTCCATCCGTCGCCCACGCCCTACGAACAGGCGATCGAGCAGACGAGTGCCGAGCGTTGGGAAAAGATCGACGTCGATCTGATCTGGCGTGCGCAGGATCCCTATCGCTGCCCGGCGCGTCTTCTGCCCTGGCTCGCTCACAATCGCGGGGTCTCGATCTGGTATGACGATTGGCCGGAGCACCGCAAGCGCACGGCCATTGCCCTGTGGCCGGCTATCCAGCGACGGTTCGGGACGATTTGGGCTATCCGCCAATGCCTCGCACTGGTCGACGCCCGGCTCTGTAAATACGATTTGCCGCCGCAGCGTCCCTATCTCGGTACGTCGCTGACCGGCGAACGCCGTGAGCGCTGGCTCGCTCATCTTCCCCAACTCCGCCTCTATGAGCACCGGAACCGGTATCCGGCGGGGCCGGCGGCACGGTTTGTCGGCTCGCACTTTGTCCTGAAGCCTGGCGGCGCGATCGTGTCGCCCGATCCGGCGGCGGCGTATTACGGTGTCCGCGCGTTTCTCTGGCGCAAAGGCGTCGAGACCCCGCTCAAAGTCGTCGAGCTGGTCCGTCGATCGGAAACCGTGCTGACAAGCAAGCTGGTCCGGATGCAGCTTCCGCCCCGCAAAATCGGGGGATTCAAGGTGCCGGGGCCTCTTAGCTACCTTCGGCCGACAGGGGATGCGGCCAAGCAATACATGACCGTCGAAATGACGGAGAGCGGCGTCGTCAACAAGACTGACGTGATGGTCAACGAAGTGCGGCCGGGGATGGATCCCGTCGAGCCGCGCTTCGAAGAGGTCGCGGAGCCATACAAGCCTTCGCTGAAGGCCCGCTTTATCGGGCGTTCGCACCCAGGCGGGCAAAGCAGCCGCAGGCGGATGATCTGCTCGTCTGATCCCGCCTATCTGCACCTCTACCAAAGGGTGTTCCTCTATGACGACGCTGCGACGAAATACGCGCATCGCCCGCATGGAACGTTCGTCACCAACAAGGCGCGCCTCGGCATGCGGCCGTTCACCGGCGACCTCTACATTGATCTGCGCGCCCCCGCGCGCCCCGGCGGCTTTGTTGTCCCCGGACCTCTCGGGGTCGCTCGCCTTCGTCAGCACGAACGCCTCAAACGGGCGGTCGCCGCCGTTCGCGCCAGTCAGGGCGGAACGGATGTCTGGCGCATCCATACCGATATTTTCTCGCCGCTCACGCTCGGGGACGCTCCGACGCTCGACGGGTCTGTCCGTCTCGGCCAATCCATCAGGAGATTCTGACTATGCGCATCGTCAATTTCGGCGACAACCAGCACGTCGAAACCAGGGACATGAAAAACATTGGCGAATTCCAGCGCGAGGCGCACGATGCCCTCGTCGCCATGGGCGTCGGGCGTGGCAAGGGCTGGGACGGGTTCAACGTCCAGATCGACGGCACGACGTCCGTCAATGTGACGATGGGCGTCATTGCGTACAATGGCGCGCTCTTCGGCCTCGCAGATCTCGCCACGACGCCGGTCGATCTGCTTGCGGCTTCCCCGTCCAACTCCAAACGTATCGTCACGATCGTCGCGACCGGCGCTCCCACGCTGTCGGCGCCGGAACCCCGCAGCTTCGAAGTGGTCTCGATCGACCCGGACACGGGAGAAGAGACCAGCACTGCCGTTCCCCAGCAGCACTATACCGAGAGCCGCCGCAAGGTTGCGGTGACGCATGTGCCGGGGGATGAGGCCGCCGTGCCGACAAGGCCGGCGCTCCTGCCGAACTATGTCCCGATCGCCTATGTCACCATGCAGGTGGGCGCCGGCGTGGTCGGGATCGAGATGGCACTCGACTACCAGGTGAAAAGCCTTCAGGCTCTTGAGGCTCGGCTTCTGGCGGCCGAGGCTACCCTCGCTGTGGCTGGCTCGCAGATCGAAACTCTCAGCCAGACGATCGCGAACACCCGCGCTGCGATCTCCAACATCAACGTGCCGCTGATCAACCAGCTTGCCCGCGTTACGGCGGAAATTCAGCTTGCCATGGGCCGTGATGACGACGGCCTGCTTTTCGGTTTCGAGCGGTTCATGACCGCCGACAACTCGAATGAGGCGGCCGTGGGTTACAAGGCTCGCGTTGAGGAAGGGTTGCGCTTTCCATGGGCTATGAGCGCGGAAATCACGCCGCAGCTCCTCAACCCGTCCAACTCTCGCGTCAAATCGATCGGTGGTTGGTTGCTGCCGGCGTGGCAACCCAAACTCCGCCTCGACGTCTGGCGGCAGGATACCGCGGTATCCGTCGCCGACTACAATTATTCGAACGTCTCGGCGACTGTCTTCCCCGGCGCCAAGACGCGCCGGCGCAGCGGCCCGTCCATGATCGTCTCGGAAAACGAACGGTTCTGGCAGGACGTCGAATATACCTACAATTATCTGACAGGGACGTTTTCGGTCGGCGATGAAGACTGGGTTGTTACCGACGAATGGATTCAGGATGGCGTCGTGCAGCGGCGCGTCGAGCAGTATTTCTCGGACAAGATCCCGTACTGGAACGGCTATCGCAGTGTGACGGATGCGGTTTCCGGGAACCTGCTTGCGCAAACCTTCCTTAACGCGCAACCGGGCTGGCTGGTGCAGGCCGGCTTGCGTTTCGCCAAGGTCACGGCGAACGATCTCAAGCTCTATATCACCGGCGTCAAGAACGGTCAGCCGAGTTTCGACATCACCTATGTGCAGGGTCTGCTTGAGGCCGAAGATGCGCAGGCATCCGTAGCGGGCGACCGTGTTGGCGTCGAAAACAGGGTGGACATGCAACCGCTGTTCATGCTGCCGGGGCAATCCTACGCTTCGCAGATGGTGACGGCGGGCGACTTCGCGGTGGCGTGCCGGGCGGACAACTTCCTGACCAACGGCATGCTGTTCAACGGCGATGGCCTTGCCTATGTCGCCGACCCCGGCAAGGACGCCAACCTGCGCCTCTACTACGCACAGTTCGATCAGAACTATGTCGAGGTGGAAATGCAGTCGCTGACCCTCACGGGCGGCATCACCGACATCGACATCACCACGACGGAATATGTGCCTGACGGTAACGAGCTGATCGCCAAAATTCAGGTCGGCGGCGTTTGGCATGCACTCGACAAGATCGCAGGCACGCACCCGCTTGCGACCTTGCCGCCCACCGTGCCGTTCAAGTTCGTCATGGTCGGCACGCGCGATGCCATGCCCGGCCTCAACCTGGCGGAAAGCAAGGTCCAACTCCGCCGGGCGGATGACGATTTCGTGTGGCAGTCGGAGACGAAGAACTGCGGCACGAATGCCAGCACGATCACGGTCGAGCTGGAACTCGTCAACTGGAAGCCGGTCGGAGGTGGCGGAAAACATACGCTGGCGACGACGGTCCTGACCGGTGGCGGTCTCGCCACCTCCGACACGCCGGACACGACCACGGATGTCGTTCTGCCGAACGGCAACGTGCGGCGCGCCATGGTGTTCACGCCGACGCCGAGCGCGACCTTCGCGGTCAAGCTTGTCGGCACGACCACCGACATCGCCGACGGGTTTGTTGTGCGGTCCATGTACTTCCTCGCGAGCGCATAAGGAGGCTCCCTTGCCTATTCCGAAGAAAATCGATCCGCAGGCGCAATACCGCGTGACCCTGACCGACGTCGTCATGGTCGGTAAAACGCGCCTGCTTCCCCGGCCGGATCTCCAGCACACGATCAAGGGGTCTGTGCTGGAGGCAAACCTCGACAAGGTGTCCGATGCAGCAAAAGTTGATTGAGACCATCCAGCTCGATCGCCGGACGAAGCTCAATCACGAGCTGTTCATCCGGATCCTGACGGAAGTTCAAGCGCGGCTCGACCCGCTTGAGATCCTCCGGGACGGGCTGGAGACCGCGATCAAGCGATACGCCGATTTCGTGCGTGATCGGACCGACCTCATCCTGGGGCCGAAGACGATCGAGATCAACGCGCTGATCGAGGAGCTGACCGAGGCGACCGCGACGGCCAAGGCGGACTTGGAGGAGGGGGCGACGAATGCGCTTGCCCAGATCCAGCCGCAGATCGACGAGGCGCTCGAGGATGTCGACACGGCGCTTGCCGCGATCGTCACGGCGATTACGACCGCAAATGCTGCTATCGCCGCCGCCATCGGGTCGGCGGGCACAGCGACAACAAATGCGGCGAATGCCGCAACCCTCGCCAACGCCGCGGCCGCCGGCGTCGCGGCGGCAATCGCGACTTCACTCGCATCCACCCAAGCGCAGGCCCGCCGGCAGGCAATCGCCTTCGCCGTAGCCCTCTAATTTCAGGAGACTGCAATGGCAGTTAGCCATGAACCTGTGTTCGCGCAGGCAGGCCGGACCGTGTGCGCAACCGCCACGGCGGCGAAGACAACCTATAATGACATCGCGAATGCGGTCCTCCTGTGCACCGGGGGCGCGGACGGGTCGATCTTCAAGTCGCTTTCGGCAATGCCGCTTGCTACCGTGACGGCGTCGAAATTGATGCTCTTCCATGTCGATGCCGCTGGCACGGTTGTGACTTTGGTGGACAGCGTTCTCATGGGCGCGCACACGATCGCTGTGACGACGGCAACCCCGATCTCTACCTTCACCGGGTTTTCTGAAATCCGTCTGAAGGCCGGCGAAAAGCTTTACGTCGCGTCGGGTGTGGCTTTGGCGGGGGGCATTTCCTTCACCGGTCAAGTCGAGGACTTCTAATGGTGGGAGCGGTCATACCCCGCCGGTTCGGTCTCAACGGCCTATCCGCCGCGCGGGGGCCGTTTCCTGTAGACCCGCCAAAGATTGGCGGTATCGGCATCAAGTATATCGGTTCGTTTGCGCTCGCTAACGCACAGGTCGCATTTAGCGGTCAAGTAGACGTCGGTGCCCCGGCCCCAAATAAAGTATTGGTTGCGATCCCTAGTTGCTTTTTAAACGCCAACGGCGGGGCTGTTGACTATGTAAAAGTGAACGGTCGAAATGCTGCCGTTTTCAGCAATTCTCATCTGTCATCTTCGCAGATGGTCTTGACCGGAATTTGCTACATCCCTTTTTCGGAAGCGAGATCGAAGGTCAACTTTGAAGTAGGTTACAACGTCTCAGCTATTACCGCCAACTACGTTTCGATCTACAGCGTGTTGTGCTCAAGTCCTATCCCGTCTTGGATTGGCCGAGACTTAGGAAACAGCGCTATTCTTACTGTCCCTGTAAATAAGGGGTCGGTAGGCGTTTTCTGTACTGGCTCTGGTCAAGCTTCTTCGCTGGTGAGCCTGAAAAATGGCGTGGTGGACTTCGACAACACGGGCACCGGCCGCGTGACAACTCAAGGGCGGCTTATTCGAGCTAACCAGCCCGTTACCGCCGAAAACAGCGATAGCGATGGTTTCGCCCTCGCCGCCGCTACTTGGAACTAGGATCAACCATGGACTATCAACGCATCATCCTTTCTGGCCCGACAATTGACGGCGAGCCCGGCCTTCCGGATGCTCTCGTGGGTCTGGCCGACGAAAGCCTCGTCGACCTCGAGGCCGCTCTCGATCCTTGCCCGGTGGAATACGTCGGCGTCGGCTATTGGCCCATCCTGCCGGCCGAGCCGCTGCCACCGAACAAGGTTCCGGTGGGGCGAGATCGCGAGATCATCGGCGGCGTGGTGCAGTGGGTCGACGACCTGGCGGACGCTCCGCACCCGAGCGGTGAGGAAATTAACGCCGAGCGCGATCGCCGCATCGCGGTCGGAAAGACTTTCGCAGTGGCAGAGTATGGCGACATACCGCTGCAAGGTCGTCTGCAAGACCAGATCAATTTGCAGGCTCGTTTGCTGGCAGCTCAAGGCGCGAAGGCTCTTGGCGTCTCGGGTCCTGTGCTCATCATCCGCGACGCACAGAACGTCAACCACATGCTCACACCCGACCAGGTGATCGAGCTTGTCACGATGGGCACGGCATGGATCGAGGCGACCATGAAGGTGTCATGGGACATGAAGGATGGCGTTGCGCCGTTCGAGCAAGGCCCGCCCTACGACTTCGCAGACGACGCTTACTGGCCATAGCCCCGCGCATTCCAGTTTGTAGCGTGCCTACGGGCGGCGGGAATATCCCCGCCTTCCGCCGGGGCGGCTGACGCCCCCTAACCTTCCCTCCCCTTTTTCATCCCTGCCGCATGCCGCGCCGACTGATCGTCCGCGCGGGCGACGGCGCATGTCCCGCGAAAGGATCCATTCATGACCGCACCGATTTTCGGCATGCAGTTTTCCCGCACGAGCAATGAACCGGTGTCGGTGCTCGGGCCGGACTTTTCCAAGATCATCGCAATCGAAGCATCTTCCGACGCCTCGGCCTCTGAATTCCCGCTTGAGACGGCCGTGCGCTTCTCGTCCAGCGACAAGGCGGCCCGCACGGCGCTGGGCACCGGCCCGCTCGCCGACATGGTGCGCGGGGTGCACGACCAGCTGAACGGCCTGAATGCCGGCGCCGATATCACGGTCGTGCGCGTCGCCGAAGGCGAAGACACGGCGGAGACCTGCGCGGCGATCGGCGAGATCCTCGACGGGATCGGCGGCATTCCCTCTTCGACCAACAGCACGCCGCGCATCATCCTCGTCGGACGCACCGACTATCGCGAAGATGCGGAGACGATGAACCCGGTGCTGGCGAAGCTCGACGCCGCCTGCGGCAAGCTGCTCGCCATTGCGCCGGTGGACGTGAATTCCATCACTGCGGCGCTGGCGATCGACGATCGCGAAACGCTCAACAGCCAGCGCATCATGCCGATCGGCATCAAGGCGAGGGTTTACGAGGGCAGCACGCTTGTCACCCGCCCGATGGCCTCGCGTATCGCCGGCCTCTTCGTCCGGCGCGACAACGAGAGCTTCGGCAAGCCATTCGAGACGATCGCCAATCAGCCGATCCTCGGCATTGCCGGCCTCTCGCGCAACATCCCCTTCTCGCTGCTCGACGGTTCCACCGAAGGTCAGCAGATGCTCGAGGCGAATGTCTCGATCGTTGCTAAGGGCGAAGTCGGCGTCGACGGCGCGATCGCTGACGGTGGGTTTGTCTTCATCGGCACGGATGCTGCCACCACCTCCGGCGACCTGTGGACGCAGATCCACCAGACGCGCGGCACGGATTACCTGGTCGCGAAGATGGCGCAGATCACGCGCCGCTTTCTCGGCCCGCGCATCACGGCCGAGAGCGTCGAAGCCTGGTTGCATTCGATCGCCTTCATGCTGCGCGACCACAAGGCGGCCGACGACATCCTTGGCTATACGCCGCTCAACCAGATGTTCGTGCCGAACCAGAATTCGCCGGAAAACATCCGCCTTGGCAACCTGAAGATCGACGTCGGGATCGAAACCGCGCCGGCCTTCAAGCGCGCCGACCATGAGATCCGGCGCTATCGCCCCGCTGTCGAAGGTCTCGTCGAAGAGATCGTCGCGCGCCTCAACGCCGTCGCCTGACGTCCCGCCCCGCGCCTCGCGCGCGCGGCCCTTCTCCGCTTCCTGAAAGGTCTTCAATATGGCGCTGCCAACTCTTCTCACGGCCGTCGACGTCCGTCGTGCCGAAAAGGCCGGGACGTCCCGTGCCAACATCGTCAGCAAGGTGGTTATCCCGCCGATCAAGTTCGTCAAGGTCGACAGCAATCCGGGCGGCGGCGTCATGGGTGTTCGCCACGTCCTGCCGCGCATCGAACCGCTGGAGCCCGCCTTCACCTCGATCGGCCTCGATGAGGATATCTTCGACGGCATGGGCGAACTCGACAAGTGGGTGCTCGCCGGCTCCTATTCCCACGCCCGTCGCGGTGTGCTCGCCGCGCGCTGCATCATCGAGGGCGTCATCTCGGATTGGGAACCCGACGAAAGCGACCCGGCGGAATTCCAGGGCTGCAACCACGTCTTCTCCGGCATCCTGCACTTCGAATTCCATCTCGCCGGCAAGGAACTGCTCTACGTCGATTTCGAAGAGCGGATCCTTCGGCGCAACGGCGTCGACCTGTGGGCCAAGTACCGTCAGGCGCTGGGGGCGTAAGGCGTGGAAGATTTCGCGATCGTTTCCGACGACGTGGATCCGGGTGACGGCGCGGGCGAAAGCCCGGCTGTTGCTGCGGACCCCTCCCCTGGCCCGACCATCGACGCGCGCGGCGCTGTCGCCTGGTCGCGGCGCCTTCTCCTGCCGTTCAAGGTCGACGGCCGCATGCTGCGCACCGTCGCTCTTCATTATCCGACGCAAGGCGATATCGACGATTTCGCGTCCGGTGAACTGGAGACTTTGCGGCATGTCCTGTGCAGGCTCACCGGCCTGCACCCTTCCGTTATCCGGGCGCTTCGGTGGCCGGACAGTGAAGCCGTGCACCAGGCGTTCAAAGACCTGTTGCCATCCTTTATCGTTAAGGAGCTGGAAGACTAATGGGAAGTCTCTCCGCATCGCTTGTCGTTTCCCTCACCGACCGCACGGCGGCCGGCGCGCGTAGCGTCAAGAAATCGCTGTCCGATATTCAGCGGGCGGAGCGTGACCTTGCCCTTGCCCGCAACAATCGCCGCCTCACCCGTGTCGATCGGGCCGAGGAGGCGTTGCAGCTTGCGCGGGACCGCGAGGCCCACCGGCTGGAGATGGAGCGCGAACGCGCGCTTGAGCAACGGCAGCGCCGTATGGGGGTGTTCTTCGGTGGGGTGACGCTGGCGGCAACGGCCGCCGGCTATGCTGCCGCCCGGAGCTATTCCAAATTCGCCGAAGTTGAACGTCAGGTCGGGCGGACTGCGCTCAATGCGGATCAAAGCGCGGACATCGTTGGGCCGACGATGACAAAACTACAGCAGATTGCGCATCATACCGCATTGAGTTTCGAGGACGTGGCAAACGGCCTCGATACCCTTGTCGCATCGGGGCGTAGCCTTGACGATTCGATGGCATTTCTGCCGGCTGTCGCGATGACCGCGCAGGCTTCCGGCGCGGCGATCGCGGATATCGCGCTCTCCGCAGACGCCCTTGCCGGATCGATGAAGATCAATGCCGGCGAAATGCAGAAGGCGTTCGATATCCTCGTTGCTGGGGGCAAGGCCGGCAAGTTCGAACTCAAGGACATGTCGCAATACCTCCCCTCGCTCCTGCCGGCGTTTTCCGCGCTCGGCTATCAGGGGACGGAAGGTCTGCAAAAAGTCGTCGCCATGTTGCAGGTCATGCGCAACCAGGCGGGATCGAGCAGCGAGGCGGCAACTTATCTCAGCAACGTGCTGAACAAGATGTACTCCGCCGACACGGCAAAGAAGTTCAAAAACTTCGGCATCAATTTGCCGAAGGCGCTGGATAAGGCGAAGAAAGAAGGCAAGGATCTGTTCGAGGTTTTCCTCGATCTGACAAGCCTCGCCACCAAGGGCGATCTTTCCAAGCTGCCGCTGCTCTTTACCGATGCAGAAATGCAGAAAGGTATGCGTGCGCTGATAACGCAACGCGATACCTTTCGGGAGCTGACCCAATCGCTTGGAAAGGTCGACGGCACGGCGCTGAAGGACTTCAACCAGATTGCCAACGATTCTGCGGCGAAGATCCAGAAGCTTTCGACATTGTGGGACACCTTCATGTCGCAGCTCGGCGGCGAGGTGGCCGACGTTGCCAATCCAGTTCTTGAGAAGGTGACGGGCGCGATTACGGATGCGCAGGCACGGGCCAAAAGCCGGAGGGAACAAGGCGAGCTTCGCGACAACAATAAGGAAGAGTTTGCCCGACGCCATCGCCGCCTCGACCCGGAAAAATACGACTTGGACAAAAACCCGTTTGCCAAGGCACTCCTCGATGAACTCTTCCGTGAGGCGGAAACACAGCAGGGCAAAGGCCAATGGAAAACTGTCTTCGACCAGGTCGACGATCAGCTCCGAACGAAGACGGCCCGACAACAATACCTTGATCAAACAGCGAAAGCTTCCACGGGGCGACAGAACCGCTCCACGCTAGGCGCGAAGACGAACCATGGCGCTGCGGTCGACGAAGACGGAAATTATACTACTGACGTACCTGTGCCCGGCACGCGGCCAACGGCCGAAAGTGACGCGGCAGAACGCCGGCGGAACGCATACCGGTACGGCACGGGCCGGCAATTCGTCAATGACGAGGCGGTCAAGAAGTCACGGGACTGGAGCCGCGAGAACTGGCAGAACCTCAGCCGGGAAGAGCGGCGCAAACGCCTTCGGGAAGCTGATCCGCGTCAACTCGGCATGGACGGTATGTTCGGCGTCGAGATGGAAGAACAGCAACGCAAGCAGCGGACCATTGGTGTTGGTAAACCCGGCATCCTCGATGATCTCGATGGGTCCGCGCCAGTTGGCGCTTCTGCGGGCGGTCCCCGTGAGGTCACGCTCATGGGTACGCCTACCGTGATTTCGCAGCCTTCGGGCACACAGCAGGTGCAGGTGATGAACCCGACGCCGGTTCTGGCGCCGATCACTGTCAGCGTGAGCGTGACGGCGACCAGCAATGCGGATCCTGCGGCGATCGGGCAGCAAGTCGGCAATGCGGTCGGGCAGAAGATCAAGGCGGAGCTTGCCGGAATTCAAGCCGATACAGGATGGGAGGTGGCGTAATGCTCTACATGCTCGGCACTGTCGTCATCGACACCTCGCCATTCTCGATCGACGAAATGGAGCGCACGGCCGAGGCGTCGATCGTGGCGAAGCCCGTGATCGGCGGGCGACAACCGAAGGAATTCACCGGAGAAGGCGAGGACGATATTGTCCTCTCCGGCCAGCTCCTGCCCTATCATGTCGGCGGGCTCGACGAGCTGGAGACGCTGCATGAAATGCGCCGGCAGGGGGCGCGCTTTCCCGTGCAGCGCGGCGACGGGTGGCGGCCGGGCTGGTACGGCATCACGCGGATAACGGAATCGCATCGCGAGCTTTCCGGCGATGGCGTCGGCTATTTGATCCAACACCAAATCACCATGACGCGTGTCGAGGCCGACCAGGGCGAGGGCCAGCAGCTCATTATCGGCCTCATCAATCTTTTCTCGGCGCTGACCGGTCAATAAGGGCTTTGCAATGGCGGAGACAATCACTGTTCGCGGCGAGGGTATCACCGTGGACCTCTTACTCTGGCGAAAATACGGGGTGAGGTCGCGCAGCGTCGTCGAGGCAACGTTTGCACTCAATCCGGGCCTTGCCGCGCTGGGTCCTATTCTGCCGCTCGGCACGCTGGTGACGCTTGCCGATCTGCCGGCGGCGGCGACAAAGGTCGACGAACGACTGGCGATCTCCCTCTTTGATTGATGGAAATACAATGAACTGGAAAGTTGATTGGCAGGTGCGCATCAACGGGCGCGACCTTTCGAGCCGTATGGCTCCGCTCCTTATCGACATCGAGGTGACCGACCAGGAGGGCACCGCAAGCGATAGCTGCTCGCTTAGCTTTGATGATGCCGGGGGGCAGATCAAACTGCCGCCGAAGGGTTCGCTTGTCGAGGTATCGCTCAATGGCGTGGTCGTTTTTCGTGGGCCCAGCGATGCGCCTCGATCGACAGGGACACGAGGGGGCGGCTCCATCCTGCGCGTCGGCGCCAAGGGGTTCGATACGCGCGGCCCGGCGAAAAGCCAGCAACTGTTCCACAAGGACGATGCGTCGCTGAAAGATTTTCTTGGGGAGGCTGCACAGAACGCCGGCTTTTCCCTGAAAATCGATGAGCAGCTCGGCGCGATCGCGCGCGATTATTGGCTCTCGGATGGCGAAAGTTTTCTCGGCTTAGGGCAGCGGCTGGCGCGCGAATTGAACGCCACGTTCAAGTTGCGCGGTCAGGAAGCCGTCTTCATCCCCCGTGGCGCAAGTGCGCTCGCCGCCGTAGACGCCAAAGTCGGTATCGGCGGGAATGTCATCTCCTGGGATATCGAGCCATTCGCCGGACGCGGTGTCTACAAGAGTGCGAAGGTCCGTTGGTTTGACCGCGAGAAGGCGCGCTTTGAGGAAAAGGAAGTCCAATTCGATGAGGTGGACGGCGAGGCGTCCCGCGACGTGCGCACGCTCGCGGCCGACGAAGATCAGGCGGAGGGGATCGCCAAAGGCCGCAAAAGCGAGGCGGAACGTGATGCGGGAAGCGGGACAATCCAATTGGACCTTGTTGCCCATGCCCGTGCGGAGGCGCCGTTGAACCTGACCGGTTGCCGGCCGGGTGTCGATGGAACATACCGCATCACCAGCGTCACGCATCGCGCCTCGCGCACCGGCGGCGCCACCACGCAATGTCAGGTCAAGCAGCCCGGCGGCGGTGCTGGCAAGGATGATAGAAAATCTGGCGGCGGCGGCGGTTGACTCTTTCGCACGCCGTGAACAAATATGGAACATGAAACATCGCCGGGGCATAGATCTGGTCGGGCGGGAAAGCCGCTATGACGTCGTCTATCTGGGACCATTGCTGGATCCGGTGCATACAACGTTTGACGATATTCCGGAGTGGCACGCCTTGGGCGGTCATTGCGCGAAGTGCGAGCGAACCGGTTGGGTCAATCGTTGGGACCTCGCAATGAAATGGGGCAAGGATACCTATCTCGGTTCGCTGGCAGTCCGGCTGCGGTGCCTTGGCTGCGGCAACCGGGACGGCAATAAGTGGATCCTCGGGAAACTTCCCCGATGACCTGGCAGAAAAAGTATCGCTGGTCGCGGACGTGGGGCGACGAGCGGGGCTTCGATGGCAAGCTCCATGAGGATTACGCCGGCTATGACGGCGAGGACAATATCGGCCGCATCTATCTCGATCGCCAGACGCTGAAGGCCGGCAAGTGGTTTTGGGCCGGGCAGCACCCGAAAGGCTCCGGCCGGCCGATCATGCCGCATTCCGGTTGGCTCCCGACTGCGGGTGAAGCGGCCCGTCAAGTCGAGGAATACTGGGATAAAATGAAGGCTCGGCTTCAAGACGGATAATTGAAACTTATCGCTCATTTCGGTGAGCGCTGAAAGCGTGCGGTTTATGCGCGCCTGACAGGGCGTTTCCGCCCTCCCTCTACCGTCGCTTGCCTGTTTGCGACGGCACCTAGCCGCTTCGGCGGCGCTTTTCTTTCAAGGACATATCCATGCGTCTCGCCCCCAATTGGCGCGCGGTGCTCCGCTATGCGTGGAGCATCCGCCTCATCCTGATTGCTGCCCTCCTCTCCGGCGCCGAAGTCGCCTTGCCGCTTGTCGGCGACGCGCTGCCCGTGCCGGATCGACTGTTCGCGGCGCTTTCCTTCCTCACAACCGCCGGCGCCTTCCTCGCCCGGCTCACTGCACAGAAAGGTGTTTCCGATGAATAGCAGGCTCAAAAAGAGCGGCGCGCTGATGGCTGCGGCCGTGGCGCTGGTCGGCTCGTGGGAAGGGCTGCGCACCGTCGCCTATCCCGACAAGCTGGCTTACGGCATCCCGACCGTCTGCTTCGGCGAGACGCGCGGCGTCAAGCTCGGCGATCGCTACACGGTCGACGAATGCAAGGCGATGCTCGGCGACGCCCTGGTCGAATTCGAGCAAGGTATGCGCAAGTGCCTGAAGGCGCCCGACCAGGTGCCGGCGAAGAGCTATACCGCGTTCCTCTCCGTATCCTACAATATCGGCACGGGCGCCTTCTGCCGCTCGACGATCGCGCGCCGCGCCAATGCCGGCGACATTCGCGGCGCCTGCAACGCTATCCCGGCATGGAACAAGGCCGGCGGCCGCGTGGTGAAGGGCCTCGTCAACCGGCGTGCGGAAGAGCAGCGCATCTGCCTTGAGGGGGTGGCGGGCTGATGCCGACGCTGTTCGCCTTCGTCCGCTTTCTCGGCCTGCAAGGCCTCGTCGTGCTTGCCGCCTTCATCTTCTATGAGGGTGTGCCGGCCGCCAACTACGTCACCCCCTACCTGCGCTTCGTGCCTGCGCTGGGGCCGATGGTCGACGATCTCGCGCAAGGTCGCGTGGGGCGCGCCCGCGAGGGCGGCCGCCTCGATGAACGGCTCATCTGGCAGGAGCGACAGAGACGGGCAGACCTCAAGCGCGACGCCGATCGGCGGCAAGCGCAAGCCGAGATTGACGCGATAGAGCGGGATTACTGGTCTCGCCAAGCGGCCGACGCCCTGAAGATTTCCGAACTGGAGAAAACCCTTGAAGAGGATCCGAAGAACGGCGACGCTGCTGGCGATCGCCCTGCCCTTTCTCGCCGGGTGCGGGATGCTATCAACCCGATCGGGCGATATTGATCCGCGCGCGGTAAACCCTGCAGCAATCCCTCAAAGCCTGAAACAGCCCTGCAAGCCGGTCTCAAACCTGCCCGCAAGTGACCTGTCATCGGCGACGACGGCACGGCTTTGGGGTCAGGACCGCGCGTCGCTGGGTGAATGCGGGCGACGCCATGGCGCGTTAGTAACCGCCATCGGTGCGCTCGAAACGCAAGGGGGGCGGCCGTGACGGAAGAGGGCAACCACGGACCCGGTGTGTGGATCCGAATCCAGCATCGGTTTCATACGCGCATGACGGAATGGCAGTTGGCGGTAGTCACCTTCCTGTGGGGGTTGATGCTGCTGCATCCAGCAAGCACCTTCGACCAGCCGGATTTTTCCGGGTTCAAGGAAATCTTCAAAAGCGAAACATTGCTCGGCGCCGGGATGGTATTCCTTGGCGTCCTTCGCATTGGGGGGCTCATCGTCAACGGCGCCCGACAGAACGTCACTCCGCACATTCGTGTGCTTTCGGCCGGCGTGGGTTGCATGATCTTTGCCGGCATCACCTGGTTCTACATGCTCTCCGAGATCTGGAGCCCTTGGCTCGCTGTCTACCCCGTCTTCGTGGTGAGCGAGTTTATCAACGTGTTTCGGGCCGCTCACGATGTCGGGGAGAGCAGGAATGGACAAACTACTTGAGGCGGCGGCGAATAACCCGTTCACCGCTATCGCCTTCGGCGTCGTGCTGGCGATGATTTTTGCAGTAAGGCAGTTCGGCATTGTCATGGGTGCGAAATCGACGCCCGCGCCCACGCGTCAAGCGGAGGTGGCGGCCGTCATCGTGGACCCCACGGCGCTCAATCGTCTCACCGACCAGGTCGAGGCCGTGAATGAAACCTTCTCGGAACTGGTCGACGTCGGAAAGGACATGGCGAAGAATACCGCGTTTCTGACAACCGAGATCAATCGCTTTCGTGAAGAGCTGCGCATTCATCGCGAGATCCGGCGCGCAAACTGAACGTATAAAGGCCCTCCGCTTCCCAGCGGGGGGCCTTTTGCGTTTGGTCAACCTTCCCCGCACCGGAATGCCGCCCGAACCGTTGGGATAGCCGAGCGTGCAAGCGCTGTCTCGATAGCGGTCTTTTTTATTCGCCGCACCACGGCTGGCGCTTGCCCTTCCAAGGCCGCGCCAGATCCTCGGCGACCAGGCGATCGCCAACGTCATCGCCATGCACCGACACCCGGGCGAGCGTGCGGCCGTAACGATCCGTCATGCGCTTGCCGTCGCCCCGGGTGATGACGATCTCGCCATCGTCCAGCAGCTCTTGCAGCCGGCGCTTGGCGACGTGGCCTAGCCGCCGCTCCGCATCGCATTTGGCGTGCCGGGTTTCCGGCGCGTCGATATTCAGGATCCGGATCGTCTCCGGGCCGGCCTTCAGCGTGTCGCCGTCGACGGCCGTCAAGGTCAGGGCAAAGAGTAGTGCGAGCATCCCCCTCCCCTTCAGCGGCCCTGCGCCGCAAGGTCGCGCTCGAATGCGTCCATCATCGCGATCAAAACCTCTTCGCCGACCGTGCTACCGATGCGCTGCGCCAGCGTCCAGAAGCGCTGCCGGCTTTCTTCTGTCGTCGCAATATTGAGTTTCGCGCTCCGATTGGTGCGGCGAAGGCTGCGCGCATCGAAGACGGCGGGGGCCGGCGTTGCTGCCGGCGCCGGCGCTGGGGGCGCGTGCCGGGCGGTGAAGCCGCTGCGCTCGGCTATTTCCTTCACCTCGGCCGGGATGGCTTCTTTCGGCCGGCTGCGCGGTTGAAAGTCCGGCATATCGAGGTCGAGACCAATGCGCTCTTTCGTCATGCTGCTTTCTCCTCCTGGTCGCGCAGGACGCCGACGACGGCCATGGCGAGCTGCTTTGCGTCCGCGACGGCCGCGGCCGGCTTCGATACGTCGGCGTCGGTCAAGTCAAAGATGGTTCCGCCGAGCTGAAACATGGCGCTGTAGGCCGCGCGCTCCGGCAACCCGGCTTCCAGAACCGGGATCCCCTTCTCCGCCAGCGTGCCGCGAATGTGCTTGCTCTCGCGGCTAAGCAACGTCGAGGTCATGGAAAAGACAACACGATAATCGATAGCCCGGCGATAGGCCTTGCTTTCGCGCTCGATGAGCGCAACCACCCTGCCCGCCTGGTCGGCGTCCAGTTGCTTGCCGCGCATGGGAATCAAGACCAGGTCAGCGCGGCCGATCGCGTAGGTCGCGGTGACGTTCGCGGAACCTTCAAGGTCGACGATGACAAAGGGATGCTTCGCGGCGGCCCCGTCTATCGTGTCGACGATCGTCTCTTCGTTTACGCCGCCGATGACATGAAGGTTGGCGGGGACGGTGGCGGCAAAGCGCTTGGCCCATGTGGCGAGCGGCTGGTTTGGGTCGGCGTCGATGAGGGTGACGTCCTTCGCGGCTGCACTGAAAACCTGCGCCAAGATCAACGCGGTCGTGGATTTTCCGACGCCGCCCTTAGTCGAGCACAAGACGATAACTGGCATGGATGCGCCTTCCTTTTCGGTTCCTTTCCACTTCCATATCGGAAACTGGTTACCACTTGGTAACTTCGTGGGCGGTTCCGTCCAATATCATACCGACATGGAAGCGGCAACAATGCCGCCACAAGCTAACTTGGAACCGACCGGGAACCCGGTTCTTACTGAGAACCAATATTAGAGTGTACAAACTCATTCTGCGGCATGCGGGAGCTGTCGCAAAGTTTGCAAACCCTCCGCATCCATCTTCATTCGCAAATCGCATCTTCATGCGCAAACGCCTAGACCGGATCGCCGACGCTTCCTCACCCGTTCAAGAGCCGTACACCCTCACCGCACAAGAAAGGTTTCCTATTTGATTGAGACGGTGCCGAACCGGCCCGCAATTTGCGCGGGCCGGAACCGCCGCAGGGGCGCGTGAGCGGCCCGGACGGCGGCGTCCGTCTATTCTCTCTCCCTATTAAAGAATCCAGATAGGGATTCAGTCTGTCTGGCGGACTCACGTTGGAAAGAGATATTCCGGCCGAGGCGGGCGAGGGCGCGGCCGATCGGATTGTCGCCGACCTCGAACAAGGCGAGCTGATCAAGGGGGAGGGTGGTACGGTAAGCGTCCAGCGCGGTTTGGCGTTCGGTATCCGCTTGTTGTCGATCGTCGGGCACGGGGGCGGCCAGGCCGTAGCGGCCGAGGAAGGCGCGGGCACGCTCCGGCATGACAAGGCGATAGGCATTGCTGGTCTGCTTCACCTGCGGTCCCTTGCCGCCGGCATCATCGGCCGCCACATAGCGCCGGAGCCAATCGACAAAGCCATGGCTGCGCAGCGCCTTCAATCCTCGCACGATCGCATCGCGCGATCGCCGCAGCTTCTTCATCATGGTGTCGATCGACGGTTCCAGCCGGCCGGTGCGGTAATCCACCAGGTTGGACAAGAGGTCGAGGATTTCCAACGCCACGGATCCGAGCGGCCCATTGCGGGCGCCTGGCTGTTTCATGGCGACTTCATAACGGCGCGCGGCAAGCACGATATGGCGCACGTCCTGCCGGTTGGTCTTTTTCCAGATGCCCGTTTCGCAACGGCCGGCCTCGCGGGAATGGCGGTGCACTGGCGTACGCGAGCGCTTTGCGGTCGCTCTAGCGAGCACCGCACCGAGTTGATCAAACATAGTCCCCAACGTCCTCTCGATGGAGGGCCGCGACTCGGAGGCAAAAAAACTTCGTTCCGGCAAGAGCGGACTCTTGCAGGTTCTTCAGCTTCAGACTATGTTTGGAGCGTTATCTAGGCTCTCCAAACACAGACGCCTCGTAATCCCAAAAACCCCGGCCGCGCCAACGGCGGGGTTTTTTCTTTTAAGCCCTCGTGTTTTCTATATAAAACCTCACGGCTTCGACGATCAGCGGGGCACGCGATGCATCGCCTCGCTCTTTCTTGATTCGGTCCATCTCGGCGATAAGATCCGCCGGCATGACCGCCTGAATATTCACCAAGCCAGCGGCGGCTTGGCGCGCACGGGTTGCTGCAACTCTGTCGCGGCTGGGTCGGGAATCAGTGCTCATCGTTTCATGTAGCCATTGCTTGCTCTGATTCTGCAAGCCCGCTCGGCGGCAATTCACCGGATCCGCGGCTTGGCGCCCGCATCTCCCGGCCCCACCATGTTGTTATTCGCCCTCGTGCTCGATCAGCATCTTGCTGAAATCGTCATCGGGACCGGAAATGAACATCCAATAATGTGACTTCACGGCCTCGATGATCATCAGCGGCTCCGCTGCAAAGGCCTCCGCTGCGGCCGCCACATGGCTAGGCCTGCCGGCCTCTTCATTTCGTATGGCCCACACCTGCACGGCATTGGCAAAATGCTGGATGCCGACACGGCCGGTGCCGTCGACGTCCCATCCGTCCGGATCGTTCCCGAAATACTCGCTTGCCATGTCATTCACCCTTGGTGTTTGTCGCCACTAGATGCTTGCAATTGGCCGTCGCAGCGCGAACGGCATCCGGCGACGCATCGGCGAAGATTTTAATCGCCACGGGACCGAACCGATGGTCGCCCGTCAGCTCGCCATGGCATTCGCGGCGCTCGGCAAGAGTGAGGTTCTTCCATTTTGCGATGATGAAATCCCCAAACAGGATCCCGCAGGGTGCGCCGCGCTGGCCTTGACCCCATGAGAAGCCGCCAGCCTTCAACCATTCCTGCGCGGCGTGGTAGGCTTTCCACTCACCATCCTGGGTGAAGGTCAATTCAACCACGGCCGCGCGCTTGTCGTTTTCCATTGGCAGCACTCCTATGCCGCGATCTTCGGGAATTCGTTGTGCTCGACATCATCCAGCCGCCGGCCGGCCCGTCGCTTGCCGACGCGGGAAACAGTGTCGTCGTCGATGTCGTCGCACCACATGGGACGGTAGGGCTCGCCCCAGCGACCATCCTCCCAATCGCGATGGTCAATGCGGCTGATCTCGGGATCGTCGTTTATCGTCCATCCATCCACCGCGCCGACTTGGGGAACCCATTCGCCCCACTGCTTGAAGAGGAACGGGACGCCGGCGGCCGTGCACTGATCCCGCAGCGCGCGAATCCATTCGACATGCATCGGGCGGGCATCGGGGCCGCTCTCGCCGCCTGCGACAACCCAATCGAGGCGGGGAAGTATGGGGCCAGTCGCCATCTCTTCGAGGTTGAACCAATCGAGAAAGCTGGCTTCCCAATCCGGCGTGCTGTCGCGCCAATTCTCGATTTCCTGTTCCCACGTGCGAATGTTGAGGGCGTCGACAAAGCTGTCGCCGTCGATATCGATGGATGTCAGGTCGACGCGGCCGAGCAGCGGTTCGGCGCTGACCCACCGGATCGCCGCCGGTGTTTGCAGCAGCTCGGGGATCCGCTCTTCCGCGCGGCGCTGGTCTTCGACAGAAACGCCGAGCCAGACATTCGGGAGGATCGGGGCGATGTTATCGCTGGTGACTTTGGGCGTGTAGGCGGGCGTGGCCGCCATCCGCCGGCTATATTGGCGTGGATCAGACAGATATTCCCGCATGCGCTTCGCCCTCTTGGTGAGAACCTGAAACGTGTGCTGCGGGGCAAGCGCCATGATGGCGAACACCTGGTCAATCCATTCGTCCGGAACCCCCTCTGCGAAAAGGTCGCCATGGGCGCAAACGAAGATCATGCGCGGGCGCGACCATTTCAGCGGCTGGGTCAGCCATTGTTCATTGAGCCGCACCTCGCCCGTCCAGACGGGGCCGGCCTTGCTGTCGCGTGTCAGGCCTTCGCGGCTCGGATGGTTCTTGAGACGCGTTCCGGCAAGGCGCATGGCGTAGCAATTTGTGCAGCCGGGGGAGGCGATCGCGCATCCCGTGATCGGGTTCCACGTCGCGTCGGTCCATTCGATAGCGGTATGGTCAGCCATTTGCGTCTCCGTCGCTGGCGCTGGGGGTAGGGAGGGGCTTGGCGCGGCCGGCAAGGATGTTGGCGGCCTGAAGGTAGATCCGCGCGCCGTTGAAGAGCTGCTTGGCGACGGCTGCGCGGGCAAGGCCATCTTGCGCGGTGATCTTTCCGGAGCGCATCTGTTCCAGATCGCCGGCAAGACCGCGAATGATGGCGGCAAGGTCAAGGTGTTCGGCGACGGGCGCGCTCTCATAGTCACGTTCCATAGGGATACCTCGGATTATTTCGGCGGTAGGCTTCAGCGGAAAGCGCCTCGGCAAGAGCGCAGCCCTGTCGGATGATGCGTCGATCGCGAAATGCACCCTTCGGCGGCACGCGGCGGCCCCATACATTTTCGCAATAACGGCAGACGGGCGGGAGCGACATGGTCTGTCGTGCGCCGGGAAATCGGTTGTCGACGGGGCGCTCGCAGATCGCGCATATGAAGTCGGGCGGATGGTCAATCATCGCGGTCCGCCTGGTGGATGTCCGGCGCGCATGCGGAATCAGTCTGGCAGATCGCCACGGCCGCCAGCCAAAGTTCGTCGGGAACATGCACCCAATTGCCGGATGAGATCAGGCCTTCGCGCGCCTCTTCCTCGCCCTCGTCGGCAATCTTGTTGGCCAGCTCGTCAATCGCATTCTCGCCGCCCTCGGCCATGAGGTCCGCGAACGTGAAGCAGCTCTCGCAGACGGCTTGGCCCGCGACGACACGCGCGCCGGCGTCACGATGGGTCTCATAGCCGCAGCGTTCGCAGCAATGCCCCATGTCGGCGTCAATCCAGTCGGCCGGGTTGACCTTTTTCAGATGGTCCCACGACTCCACGCGGGTGACGCACTCAGGATCGAATTCGATCTCCTCTTCGTCGTCCCAAGCCGTTTCTTGAGCCCATATCTTGAAAGCCTCTTCGGCGCTCGGCGCCTGGATCGCCTGCCAATCAAATTCGCCCGGCGTTCCTACGGCCCACATGGGTTTCAGGGCGCGAGCTGTTGCGGTGACCGCCGGCGCGGCTGAGATGGCCGGAAGGGCTGGGGCGACGACAAGCGCCGAGGTGCCGATCAGGAAGGCGCGGCGGCTAAGCATTAGAAGCTCCGTCCGTGGTTATGGTGGGTTTCATCGCCTCGCCCTCAATGGAAATCGACGGCGCCAGCGTCGGCGGCCATCTCAAACGCCTTCCGCCAGTTCTGGTATCGAGGGTAAAACGTCGGATCATCAACCGCCTGAGCAGCGGCGTCGAACGCGGCGAAATCAGCTGCGAGCTTCTTGCTGACGGCTGTACCGATGACGCCTTCGCAGTCCGAAAAGTTGATCAGTTCCCAGAATGGACCGTCTGCGACCGTCCATGCGCCAGCGTCGTGCCGATGCTCTACGCGGCCATAGGTTTCGATGGGGGCTTGGGGATATCCGGCAAGCTCGGCTAGACGCTCCCTCCAGCGATTGTAGCCGCTGTATGCGCCGGCGCCGAAACCAAAGCTGTCACCAGAACTATAGACGCCGCGATCCTCGATATCGTCGGCGCGGCCGGGAAAATCGGGATTGAGGCGGGCAACGAAGTCGTAGGTGTCGTATTCAACAACCTCAAGGGCGTGATTGTAGACTTCGCCTTCGAGATACTTGACGCCTTCGATCTTGGTAAGACGCGCGTGCGCGATGATGTCGAGACCCATTATGCGTCTCCTTTCTCGGTGCCAGATGTGTTTAGGGCGGAGCGAGCGTCAGACGACCGGTCGAGCGAGGTCTCAACCAGCTCGGTCAAGGACACGAACTGAGCATCCGCCGCCTGACGTTGCACATGTGCGATTGCGTCTTCGAAAGATCGGAAAGACTGCCGACCTCGCATCGGATCGGGATGCACAGGCGGTCGTGCTCCAGCGATCCATTCCAGCGAGAAACGGCGCTCACGAATTTCCTTCACCGGTTCATTCATCGGAGTTGCCTTTCCGATTTGGGGCGGTGTCGCCGTACCGGTAGGTTTCCATCGGCCCATCGACCTCCTCGCCAGTCTCCAGATCGACGGTCGGAGAGCCCTCAAGGCACGCTGCGTGGCAGATACCCATCTCGATATCCGTTGCGCAGATATCGTCATCAAGCAGCGGCTCGGCGCAGATCGGGCAGGTGTCGATGTCGGGATGATCACTCATCGGCCTGGCCTTTCGATTTTGTAGTGGCAGCCAGATCACGCAATGCGGCATTTACGGCCGCGTTCTCTGATTTGTACCCGTCGTTCCATGGCCCACCTGGCGCCTGCCAGTGCCACTGCCTGTCGGCGTCCGAGCCGCACACGACATAGCCGGCGCCCACAAGGCGTGGATCCTCGCAGCTACCCCGAAGATTCATCGGATCTTCGTTACCTTCCGTGCCAGATGTGCTTAGGGCGTCGCGGGGCTCTGCCTCGCCGTCGAACAGGTCAACGCCCTCTTCGAACATGACGGCCATCATTTCGACTTCGTCGGGCGTGAGGCGGACGCCTCTGCCTTTCGCTGCGTTGCGGTGGCACTTGCGCAGGATCGAATGCCAAAGGGACCGGTCGATCTCAGCCATGATCGGCGCCTTTCGATTTTGGGGCGGTGTCGCCGTACCGGTAGGTATCCATTGGGCCGTCGCGCTCGTCGCCAGTCTCCAGATCGACGACGGGAGAGCCCTCAAGGCATGCCGCGTGGCAGATACCCATTTCGATATCCGTTGCGCAGATATCGTCATCAAGCAGCGGCTCGGCGCAGATCGGGCAGGTGTCGATGTCGGGATGATCACTCATCGGCCTGACCTTTCGTGGTTATGGTGGGTGCCAGCGCGGCGTTGAGAATGTGGGAGATTGCGGCCCGGCCGAGATACTCGGAATAGACGGGCGGGATTGCTTCGCGCAGGCCGTCACGAGACGCCCACGGCATGCCCATAATTTCCCTCGCCAGATCGGCGCCGGAGAAGTTGCCGACGATGTGCATGAACTCACCATCCCGAACCGGGCGCCCCATCTTCCGGAGTGGTGCTTCATGCTTCGGGTGCTCTGGCTGTTGAACCGGGTACGAGCACTCGAACAGGCGGTGACGGTAGGTCCTGATGCCGAACATCGAGCCACACAGCATGACGGGATTGCGAAGGGGGGCACCCTCGACGTTCTCGATGCAGTATGGAATGCCACTCCGGCATAGGCGATCCCTGATAGGGTCGATCAAATCCGGGTGGTCGTTTCCACGGATCTTCTGCGCAATCGTGTGTGCCTGGCACGGCGGGCTTGCCCAGATAAAATCGAACCCCTCAAGCGGGAATTCCAGCGCGTCGGCGCGGTGGAACTCGAACGGGTATCGGTCCCGCTGCTGGATATCGACGCCAACGACTTCGAACCCTGCGCGGTGCAAACCTACGCCCGCACCACCTTCGCAGCAGAAGAGATCGAGCGCCCGCAGGCGGCGGCCATCGGTGATGTGTGAAACGAAGTTCATTCGCCACCCCCGGTGCCAGTCGTGTTTCTGGTGGTGACCGACGTGGCAGTTTTTGCCGGTGAGTGCGGCGTTTCTCCATTGATGGCAATGGGTTGCTGCCGGTGATCGTCTCCGGTCGTGCCTTTGGTGGGCGCGTCGATGTTCCGGCGCTCGACGGTGAAGGTGTAGGCGGCAACCCACGGGTTTGCCTCCCATGCGCCGGGGCCATTGATTTCGGTCCAGAGCGATGCATAAGAGCCGACGGCTGTATCGACGTAGCCGTTCCAGCCGCCATCTCGATACCGCTTCCAAAACCGCAAGCTCGGGTCACTAGGCGCAACCTCGCGTGTTACGTCCTCGATGCCTTCTGCTATCGCATCCTCTTCGCTGATCGAGCACAAGCGCTCGACGCGCACGTCGGTGACGGTAAGCGTCAGGCGGGACGCCCAACGGGGCATGAATATCGAAGGTACGTTCCAAAGCGTCTCGTCATCCCTCGAATAGCGCTCGACAATAGCGTCCGCTCGCTCGTCTCTCAGGAAGTGCTCCTCGCTCGGGCCGATGCCGCCGTGAGCGTCGTAGAAGAGTCCCCAGTCTATGCAGCAAGCCAGCGTTTCCCGAACCCAGAGACGATCGCCAACGCAAATTCGCAACTGCTTCGGCAATTGCCCTTCAATCAGCCGATCAGGATGGGGCTTCACTAGGCGCCGCGTCTGGGTCTTGCGACCTTCAACCAGCGCGCGGACCATCGGCCCGCTGAAAAGGATCGGGCGGTCAGCCATCGGTCTGGCCTTTCGTGAATAGGGCGTCCTCGACGGCCCTGATCGCGTCCGAGAAGTCGTATTCATCGGAAACGCCGGGAAGCGCGCTCGCCAACTTCATTGCAACAAGCGCCGTTTGCAGAGCGCGACGCAATTCGGGCTGGGCATGTTGGAAAGCGGTGGCGAGGGCAGCGCGCATTGCCTCGCGTCGAACCTTTCGCGCGTCACTGCTCATGCTGGCAAATCTCACCGCATGATAAGTGTTCAAGGCTTTGTAGACGATGTCATCGGTGATCTGACGCATTGTCCTGGCCTCCTTTCGATGATGTGGCGGTGCCTTGTCGCGGAAAGGGGCAACCCGACAGGCTGCACCAGTTCCCGTCGTTGTCGCCGCAGGGGCAGGCGTCGGCCTGCGGGGACGCGTCATCAAGCTTGGCGATAACCTGCTTGATCAGGTCTTCGAAATGCTTCCAGTCGCGCTTAAACTCGATCTTGATGCTGCTGAGTGGCGGCGCGTCTTCGTAGGTCATTTCCATGAACGTTGGGACTTCGAGCCATTCGTAATGACCAGCCATGTGGCCGCTGGCTTCATCGACGGTGACAACGGCAAAGCTTTGCTGCAGCACACGATCGTCACCGCGGCCGATCCAACGTAGCGACGGTGTGGCGGTAGAACTGATGATGCGCTTGGTCACTGGCGCGCCTCCGCTGCGGCGATCGCTGCTTCCATGCCGGCGATATTGTTGACAGCGCTGATGATCATCGCAGCGATCGCGGTCACCTGGTCATCGCTGCGATCGCCGTTGACGTCGATGGTTATGACGTCGACGCCTTCGTCGTCGAGGATCACGCCGATATCACTGTCGGAAAGCCGCAGCGGGAGCGCAACATCGACATCGCGGAAGGCGGCGACGACGGCGGTGGGGGAGATGCTGAGGCTGATCATGGCTGCTTTCCCTCGCCGCCGCCGGGATGGAAGTCGCGGGTCAGAATGGTCTCGATGCCGTGCTCCGAGCAATATGGCAGGACAGGCGTGCCGTCCTCGAATTCCAGCTCACCCCGGCGCTCGATCTCGGCAAGGCAGCGATCGGTCAGGTACTGCCCGACCGTAATGAGCTTGTCGACTTCATAGGAGGAAAGATCCTCGACGATGCGCCCTCCGGCAATCAAGGAAGCGGCAGCTTCAAGATCTTCCCTTGTCAGAATGTCAAGTTCGGCGCTTTCCACTTGTGTCTGCTTGTTCATGGCTGAAACTCCTCGGTGCTTGAAGGTGTCTGCGACTCGTGAACGACGGCCATTTCAAGCGCGAGGGGAAGCGTGCCCACTTTGATGATGGACTCCATCTCCTCGGAGCGGATCCGCTTCACTTTGCGGACAAGCTCGCCCGGCCACACGCCCTTGGCCGCATCTCGGGCGGCCTCGGGAGAAGTGGCGAAGGTGTCGTACGGCGGCACGTCATCCCCTTCGAAATGGACGCGAAAGGCAGTTCGATTTGTCATGGCGTTACGCCCTCACCGAAACCGCACGGCGGTGACCGGGAAGGCCCCGGTTGCCGTCTGCTGGCAAAACTCGAAGAAATCGCCCGTGACATCACCGGACGTCATCCGCATCCAGTCGTGCCGGACGGCCGCGCCGCCGGCCTGGTCGATCGTCTCCATGACGACGCTCGCGAGCTGAGTGGAGAACGATGCAAAGGCCGCGATGATTTCGGCCTCGGCCTCGTCGACGAGACCGGAAAGGTTTTGGTGCCCGCGCAGGAAAGCGGACTGCGGCTCGCCCTGGTCGGTTATCATCACGGTCCATTCGGGAACGCGACCGAGGACGGGCGGGGCGTGGCTGGTGGTGGCGGCAAGGTTCATTGCTGTATTCCCATTTTCTTGCGCAGCTCGGCCGGGGAGACGATCGCGCCGTTGACGGCGCGATAGGGCAGGCATCCGTTTTCGGGCTTCATGGTGCCGTCGATGAACAGCTCCGGCCCCTCCAGCATGAAGCGGTCGATATGCTCGGGATTGGCGGCGAGGACCGAAACGATATGTCCGGCGAGTTCCATGGCCGGTTCCCCAGCCTGGAAGGCAACGCCGGATGCAACGTCGGCGATGCGGCGGATGATGATCTTGGCGAGCTGCGCGCGGTATTCCTCGAACTCGACACGGTCGCCGGCCGTTGCCGAGGCATGCCCCGCAACGAAGCCACGGCGATAGGCGGCCTTGCGGCGGCGCGTGTTGGCATAGTTGGGCTTTGGCGTGGGCGCGGTCATTTCGACACCATGCGCAGGAAGGTCACCTTGCGGACGAAGCCGCCGGGATGCTGGCGCTTGGCGGCGGCCTCGGCGCTGGGCGAATTGGCGGCATTGAGCGATATGGCCCGGCCGTCGTGAAATGTGACGCGGTATAGGGCGAGGCGAGGCGCGGTTGCGACGGTCATGCCGCGTCCCCACCATGCACGGTGATCGCCTTTTTCGCGTCGCGCAGCGCTTCAATGTGCATGCTGATCGCCGGCAGGCTCATGGTGCCATAGGTCACGCCGCCGCAGGACATGGGGTAGCGCTTGGGGTAGCTGATCTTGCGCGGGGTCCAATCCGGACGCTTGCCAACGTTCGCCGCAGGCGGCGAGGCTTTCTTCAGTTTCGACATGGGAGGGGTGCCCTTCATCCGTTTCGGATGCCGGCCCTGCGCGGGCCGGTCACCGAAGCGGATCGCGGGTCAGGCGGCATTCGAGAGGCGCAGACGCTCGGCGACCTTCGGCGCGTAAGTCGAAATCTGATCCTTCGTGAAGCCTAGGCCGATCAGATCCTTCTCGGTCTGCGAGCCGCGCTCGATGTAAAGCTCAAGCATCTCCGCCTCGATATCGCGGGCCGGAACTTTCGCAATTTTGGTCATGGGGTAGTCTCCTATGGGGTTGGGCTTCATCCCGGCGGCGAGTTGCGGGGTGATCGCGCAAAGCTAATGCGTATTTAAATACGCTGTCAAGGAGAAATACGTACGTAATTACGCGCGCAAGCTTGGGGCGAGCGCGAAGCGAATAGAAACAAGAGGTTGACTTTCCGACGCCGCAAAGCAGACTGCCGCCGGGGTTGTCTGCGGGGGTTTTGATGCGTCGGGCTGTTTGCTTGGTGGGGGCTTTGCTATTTGCCAGCGAGGCGTTGGCAGGATTCGAAAGCTGGTCGGTCGATGCGTCGCCGGACCCGTTTACGGGTGGCGCGAAAGTCGAGGTCAACTATCTCGTGAGCGCGCGCTCGGGCACATTTCTTATTTGTGATTCGTCAAAGGAGGGCCTGGAGCTTCGGGTCGTGGCCGGTTGGCAATATGTCGACGACTTGCAGGGCTTCAAGCCGTCCGGCAAGCTCGCTATTGACGGCAAAATCCTGTTCGAGGTCCCTGGGGAAACAGGTGCGTTTGGAAGCAACGTTGCTGGGGCAACCTTCAATCTTGCGCGCCACCACGCCGAAGCGCTGGCCCTCGCAATGGAGGATGCCAAGCAGCAGATCGCCGTGCAGGACGGCATTAGCGACCGGCCGATGCTTATGAAGGCGCGGGGGAGTACAAAGGCCGGCAAGGCGCTGCGGGAATGCCTGGTCAAGCAAGCGGATGGAAAACGCAGCATCGACACCTTGTTGAAAAAGGAAGAACCGGCGCGCGTCACGGACGATCCGGATGCGATGCCGGTCGATGACGTGGTCAGGCGGGCCATGTTCATGATCCACGGGGCGGCGATCGAGGAGCGATGCAAGGCCTACACTCTCAAGCCAAAAGCAAGAGGCTATGGCTTTGCAAGTGACGTTCAAAAGCGATCGATTGACGAACTGATTGCGCAGGAAAAGGCACGCACCGCGAGCGATTTGGAGCGCCTAAGCTGTGCGGCCGCAGCCCATGAATCTATGGAATGGACCGACCTGTCCTATGATGAGGTCTGGCAGGCGCCCTGATCTGGACACCTGCCGCGAGGACGCACAATGCCGTACTACGATATCCGTTTCATCAAGGCTGCAACCGGACGATCAAACAAGGCGCGAACTTATGCCTATGATGAGGCGGAGCTTCGGCAGAAGCTGGCGCGCGACGGCGACGAATTAGTATCATTCGAGACTGCGAAAGAAACCGAAGCGTCCGAAGCCCAGCTCAACTATCTTCGCGCGTTGGGCGTGCGCATTGCGGGGCCTCTGACCTCGCCCGAGGCAAGTTCGCTCATCGACAACGCCAAAACACGGCAGGAGCCCGCTGACGCGGAAATGCGGGCGACGCTTCATGCTCTTCGCGTTGAAGTCAACAGGTTCACGTCGAGGAGAGACGCATATCATCGGATCCGCCAGGAACTTGTTAGGCGAGGTCCGGCTGAGTTAGCGCCTTGGTACGTTTATCGGGTTTATCGAACGAATTTCGACAGAGCAAAAGGCGACGGTATCAGAGATTGGAACCACCCTGAATTCATCAGAATTGCCGGCGAGATCCGCAAGGACGAAAAACTCCTGCGATCGCTGCTAAATGCTAGCGAGACTAGCGCCTCTGGCTTTAGGTGGTTTGGGCCTTTCCACGCGCCGAATGGCGACACATACTATGGGGATAGCCGATCGACCGCCGTCCACAAGTACACAATCGCAGCTTTGCGCGAGGCGGGGCTCTGTCCTGCTGGTCATGTTGAGCGTGTTAATGCGCCCATACTGGAGAAGCGCCCCGTCGCTGAAACACGATTAGATTTAGAACGCTCTTCTTCGCATGCCTCGCTGCCTCCAGCGACGGCCAGCCGAACTGGCTGCGCCTTGCCTGTGCTCTTCGCCATCGGGACGATTGTCGGGACCTATTGGCTGATCTAGGTCGCCTCCTCGGCTACAGCTAGTCAGTAACATAGCGGATCACACCCCAAACAATTCATTCAATGTCAGGATCTTGTGCATGGCGTGGATCGTATCGCGCAGGATCTGGACCTGTGCTTTCGGGTTATGCTTGTCGAGAATAATGAATTTTTCTGTCCGCTTGGCATAAATACCAACCGACGTTTCATAGGTTCCATCGCCGTTCTTGCATTGCACGATGACCGGGTCACCAAAATGCGGCGGCTTGTGAGGGTTTAGATAAACCAGGTCACCCGGCGAGTATTGCGGAATCATCGAAACGCCCTCGATGTAGAGGGCATATATGTCTCTGGCATTCATCAAGGCTGGTGGGCGCCGTACATAGTCAACGGGTTCGGTCGACAGTTGGAAGGATCCTCTCAGGTGCGAGCCAGCGGCCGTACCCATCACTGGCACGTCCATAGGCATCTCATGACGGCTCGGCAAGGGTGGAATTGCCGTTCGCCCGCGGGCAGGGGCCTGCGTGAGTTCATCCAGGCTATCAACCGCGAGTAACCATTCGGTTGACGTGTCGAGGGCGCGCGCGATCTTATGCAACGTGTCGATGCGCGGGTTCTTTGTCGTGCCGTCAAGAATTTTTCGAAGGGTTTCTTTCGCGCCCGTTGCCTCTATCGAGACCCGTTGCGCGGCCTTCCCCGTCTCCTGAAGACGTTGATTGATTCGGGAAATCAACATTTTGGTCATGGCGCGTATAATATGACGCGCCCTCCGTATTGGACAGGATATTAAATTACGTTGACAAGGCGTATTTAATTACGCACTTATGGCGCATGACCCTGCGCGAAAATCTTATCTCGGTGGCTGATTCCTACTGCTCCCTGACGGGCCTTTCGAAGGCGCGCGTCTCGACGCTTGTGCTTTCTGGCGGGCGTCGCCTCGCGGTCATCGAAGCCGGCGGCGATATCGGAACCGAAGGTTACGAGCGCGCCATGCAGTGGTTTTCCGATCGATGGCCTGAAGAGGCTGAATGGCCAGAAGGCATACCGCGCCCGGAGCGCTCCATTGCGGAGGCCGCAGAATGATTGCGCTTCCCATGTTCTCCCCATCCGTCGCGTCTGCCTTGTGCGCGATGGTACGCCCGGAAGGTGGCCGCGCATCTTCCGGGCACCCTCTTTCCCTCCAGCCCGGCGCGACCTCCTCCCGTCGACGGGTTGTGCGCCGGAGCGCCACGGCTGTGTTTGGCCGTCTGGCTTGCTCCGGCGCTGTCCTCTTGCATTCCGTCGTTCCTGTCGCATGTGGCCCGCCCTCTGATCTGCTGACCTGACCATCGCAAACCCCGCAAATTCCCACCACGGGAAAGCCCGCCACTTTTTACCGTGGCGGGAAGGAGCTTTTCTATGTCTTCAACCGAAGTCTGGCACTACCGCATGAAGTCCGCGCAACGCGATCTGATCCGCCTGTGCGGAGGCATCGATCGCTCGGCCGAAATCGCCTCGACCTCATCCTCCCATATGGGGCGGATGAACAATGCCAAAGACCCGGAAATCATGCCCATCCCCATGGTGCTGGCGCTTGAGGCTGAATGCCAGCAGGCGCCGGTTACGGAGGTCATGGCCAATGTGAACGGCCGGCGCCTCACGGACCCGGAAGAGGATCGCATCGCCGCCGCCTGTTTTCTCGCCACC
>NZ_DASYHH010000004.1:0-13500 GCF_035998705.1 Shinella sp.
CTCATGGTGTCGCGCTTCGGCCATTGCCTGAACGACCTGCTCTACCGCTGGAAGATCGGCGCGCTGCCGATCGACATCGTCGGCGTCGTCTCCAACCACTTCGATTACCAGAAGGTCATCGTCAACCACGACATCCCCTTCCACCACATCAAGGTGACCAAGGAGAACAAACCACAGGCCGAAGCCCGGTTGATGGAAGTGGTCGAACAGTCGGGCGCGGAACTCATCGTGCTCGCCCGCTACATGCAGGTTCTGTCGGATGCAGTGTGCAAGAAGATGTCGGGCCGGATCATCAACATCCACCACTCGTTCCTGCCGTCGTTCAAGGGTGCCAACCCCTACAAGCAGGCCTTCGAGCGCGGCGTGAAGCTGATCGGTGCGACGGCGCACTATGTCACGGAAGATCTCGACGAAGGTCCGATCATCGAGCAGGAGGTGGCGCGCATCACGCATGCGCAGTCGGCGGAGGACTATGTCTCGATCGGCCGCGACGTGGAGAGCCAGGTTCTTGCCCGCGCGGTGCACGCCCATATCCACCATCGCGTCTTCATGAACGGCAACAAGACCATCGTCTTCCCGCCGAGCCCCGGCTCCTACGCCTCCGAGCGCATGGGATGATCGATGACGGCGTAAATTATCAATGGCTTGGTGCACCTTAGTCGGCCGCGGCGGTCCAGATCCCATGCATTCAAAACACCAAAATTACCGGGGGTCGAGTGTCCCTTTTAAGTCTGAAAAGGAATGCTTTAAGATAAAATTTAATCGCTTTTTGCTATGTTTTGCCTGTTCTAAGCTCCTGTCGGTTCCATGGGGAGCATGTGCTTTGGCTGATCCGAATATCGCATTCATAAAGTCCCTGATGGACGAATTCTCGTCTTCGCCGCTCTTGGAACTGAAGGTGCGAGCGGGCGATTTCGACATTCACATGGTTCGATCCGCCGTACCGGGTGCATCGGGTGCAGAGCAGCGCGTCCGGGCTGCGGACAGTGGCTCATTCATCGAAGCGCCGTTTTCCGGCATCGTCTACCTGGCGTCTTCGCTCGGCGAGGCCGCCCTTGCGCCAGGGGGACATGTATTTTCGGCGGGCGACAAGCTGCTGATCTTCGAGGCGATGAAGACGATGACGCCGGTGCTCGCCAAGGAAGCCGGGGAGGTCGAGGCCGTGCTGGTCGAGGACGGGGCCTATATCGAGACGGGGACTCGATTGCTTCGCTATCGGCCGGCCGGAGCGGGTTGAAGCGATGCGGACCCTTTTCATCGCCAACCGCGGCGAAGTGGCGGTGCGTATCCAGAGGGCGGCGCGCGGCCTCGGTCTCGCGACGGTCCAGGCCTGCTCCGAGGCCGATGTATCGGCCGAATACGTCCGGCGGGCCGACGCTTCAGTCTGCATCGGGCCGGGGCCGGCGGCAGCGAGCTATCTCGACGCTGGGCGGGTCGTACTCGCCGCCCTTGCAGCGGGAGCCGATGCGGTTCATCCGGGCTACGGTTTCCTGTCCGAGAACGCTGCATTCGCTGACAAGGTGGAGCGCGCAGGCCTCGTTTTCGTCGGTCCGCCGGCAAGCGCGATTCACACGATGGGCGACAAGGTACGCGCGCGGACTTTCATGCTGGCGGCGGGCGTTCCCTGCCTGCCGGGGTCCGATGGCGCCTTGCCCGAAGACCCGGCGGCCTGCCGCGGGATCGCCGCGCAGATCGGCTATCCGGTGATCGTCAAGGCGGCCGGCGGCGGTGGTGGCCGCGGCATGCGGGTCGTCACCGCCGAAGCCGACCTCCTGCCTTCGATCGAGCTTACGCGCGCCGAGGCTAAGGCGGCCTTCGCCAATTCCGAGGTCTATCTCGAGCGCTACCTGACGACGCCGCGCCATGTGGAGATCCAGATCGTGATGGATGCCTATGGCAACGGCGTCTGGCTCGGCGAGCGCGACTGCTCCATACAGCGCCGCCACCAGAAGGTCATCGAGGAGGCTCCGGCGCCCGGCGTTGGCCGGACGATGCTGGCGGAAGTCGCCGGGCGCTGTCTCGAAGCCTGCCAGCGCATGGCCTATCGCGGCGTCGGCACGTTCGAGTTCCTCTACGAGAACGGCGATATGTTCTTCATCGAGATGAACACCCGCTTGCAGGTGGAGCATCCCGTGACGGAGGCGATCACCGGCATCGATATCGTCGAGGCGCAATTGCGCATCGCGGCCGGCGAGTCCCTGTGGTTTCGCCAGGACGACGTCACGTTTTCCGGGCATGCGATCGAATGCCGCATCAATGCGGAAGACGGCGCAACGGGACGGCCGTCGCCAGGCCGGATCGAGCGGTTCCGCGCGCCCGTCATGAAGGGGGTGCGTGTCGACACGCATGTCGGCGACGGATATGTCGTGCCGCCCTTCTACGATTCCATGATCGCCAAGCTGATCGTCCATGGGGAAAGCCGGGCGGCGGCGGTCGAGACGATGCGCGCGGCGCTGGCCGACCTGCATATCGACGGCATTTCCACCAATATCACGCTTCATCGCGACCTTCTCGCCGATCCCGGCTTTTGCGAAGGCGGAACGAACATCCACTATCTCGAAACGAAACTGCGAAAGGCGGCCCCATGACAGGCACGCAGCCGTTCCCTTACTCCCCGCCGCCGCTGGCGATCACGTCGCTCGGCGAGGCTGCCTGGCTGTGCGTTCCGCCGGAAGGACCGCTCGATATCGGGTTGCAGGCACGCATATGGGCGCTGGCCGCGCTGCTGGATGACTGGCCGCAAGCGCGCGAGATCGTGCCGGGTATGAACAACCTCCTCGTGCTGTTCGACCCGTTTCATCCGCAGGCCGATGCCCTGGCCGGCGGGATCGCGGACGCCTGGCAGCATGCCGAGCCCGTCGCGCAGGCCGGGGAGGTGTTCGAGGTGCCGGTGACGTACGGCGGAGTTGCGGGAGAGGATCTTGCGGAATGCGCGGCCCATGCCGGCCTTTCCCCGGAGGAATACGTGCGGCTCCATGCCGAAGGCGAATATACCGTCTTCACGCTCGGAAGCCATCCGGGCTTTGCCTATCTCGGCGGGCTCGATCCGCGCCTTGCCGTGCCGCGCCGTGCCGTGCCGCGCCAGAAGGTCGCAGCGGGCGTCGTCATGGTCGGCGGTGGGCAGACGGGCGTGCAGGCCTGCGACAACCCGACCGGCTGGAATCTTATCGGTCGGGCGGAGGCGCGCTTCTTCGATCCCGCCGCCGATCCGCCCGCAGCACTCAGGCCGGGCATGCGCGTGCGCTTCGTGGTAAGGGAGATCGTATCGTGATCGAGATCGTCAAACCTGGGCCGCTCTCCTCCGTGCAGGATGCCGGCCGCACCGGCTATCGCCATCTCGGCGTCGGCGCTGCCGGCGCGATGGACGAGCTCGCGCTCAGCGTGGCCAATCTCATGCTGGGCAATGACGAGGGTGCGGCGGCCATAGAGGTGACGCTGGGCGGCATCGAGCTGCGCTTCACCGGGTCTTGCGCCTTCGCGGTGGCCGGCGCGGACGCCGGCTTCACCCTCGACGGCGAGCCGATCCCAGGCTGGTGGGCGGCGACGGCGTGCGCGGGGCAGGTGCTGCGGGCGGCGGCCCCTCGCTTCGGCCTGCGCAGCTACATCGCCTTTTCCGGCGGCGTGGATGTCGCGCCGGTGCTCGGCGCGCGGGCGACGGACCTTAAGGCGGGCTTCGGCGGCTTTGCCGGCCGGGCGCTTGCCGCGGGCGACCGTCTGCCGCTCGGCAAGGCGGGCAAGCTTGCCCGGCCGTTCGGGCTTGCCGCCGGCAAGCTCGGCCTCTCGCCTGCTCCGGCGGAAAGGGACGCCGCCACCGTGCTGCGCATTGTGCCGGCCGCCGAGTGGGAGGACCATGACGGCGAGATGCAGGCGCTGTTCCTGTCGACGGAGTGGAAGGTCGATCCGGCGAGCAATCGCGTGGGCATCCGGCTGACCGGGCCGCCGATCCGCCCCCGGCGCCCGCGTGAACTGGTGTCGCATGGTATTCTGCCGGGCACGGTGCAATTGCCGCCCTCCGGCATGCCGATCGTGCAGATGCGGGACGCCAACACGGTCGGCGGCTATCCCAAGCTCGGTGTGGTAATCGCGCCCGATCTGCGGCTTCTGGCGCAGACGCGGCTCGGCGGTCGCGTGCGCTTCGTCATGGTTTCCCGCGCCGAGGCGCTTGAGGCGTTGCGCCATCGCGAGCGCCTGCTGGAGCGTATCCGGGTTCTGTGCGAAATGGCGCGCATGCTGTCGGGAGGGAAGGTAGCGTGAGCGAAAAACCCTTCGATCCGGCGATCGTCGGCACGCTGTCCCGCCATGCGGCCGCCGGCGGCATCGAGCGGGTCGTCTTGCGGCAGGACGATTTCGCGCTGGAGATGACGCTGGCCGTGCCGGCCGGCGGCGTTTCTGAAACCCGCATTCCGTTTGTCGCCGATTGCGCGGGCATTCTTCACTGGCGGCATCCGGATTGCCCGGATGTGGAGGCGGGAGGCGCCGCCATCCTAAAAGCTGGCGAGGTGTTCGCCTGGCTGGAGGCCGGTGGGGTGATCCTTTCTCAAACAGCGCCCGCCGCCGGACGGGGCGAGCGGCGTGCGGAGGCCGGAGCCCTGGTGGGCTACGGTACCCTCCTGATGGAACTTCAAACTCCGTGAGCGGTGCGCCATGAAAACGATCGATCTGAATTCCGACCTCGGCGAAGGTTTCGGCCCGTATCGCATCGCCGACGACACGGCGCTGCTCGGCATCGTCTCCTCAGCCAATATTGCCTGCGGCGCCCATGCCGGCGATCCGGTGACGATGGACCGCACGGTGCGCGACGCGCTCGCGCAGGGCGTGTCGCTCGGCGGTCATGTCGGCTATCCCGACCGGGAGGGTTTCGGGCGAAGGGCCATGGCCCTCTCGCTGAAGGAGCTGGAGCTTGCCACCGTCGCCCAGCTCGGCGCGCTTGCGGCCATCGCCGCCCATGCGGGCGGTAGGCTCGGCCATGCGAATTTCCACGGCGCGCTCGGCAATCTCTCCTTTGTCGACGAGGATGTGGCCCGCACGCTGATCACCGCCATGAAGGCCTTCGACGACGGGCTGGCCTTCATCGGCCTGCCGCATACGGCCGCCTTCCGGCAGGCCGAAAGCCAGGGGCTGCGCGTCGTCGCCTCCTTCCTGGCGGATCGCGCCTATAATCCCGACGGCACGCTGGTCGCGCGCGGCAGGGCGGGCGCGGTGGTGCACGAGCGTGAGGCAATCCGCCGCCGCGTGGCGCGGGCGCTGGAGGAGAGGGTGGTGGAGGCGATCGATGGCAGCCTTCTCGCCATGCCGGCAGAATCGATCCTCATCCACAGCGATACGGCCGGAGCGGTGGAGCTTGCGCTGACCATCCGCCAGGCGGTGCTCGACGCCGGCTTTGCCGTACACTCCTTCGCCTGACGGGTCTTTCCTTATATCGTTGAACGTAAAACGCCTCCCCGGACCAGGGAGGCGTTTTACGTTCGGGATGTCTGCCTGTCTCAGTCGATCATGCCAGGTAACCAGTCGACAATGGCGGGGAAGCCGGCGAGCAGGAACACCATCGCTACCATGATGAGGAAGAATGGGACAACGGCGCGGGTGATGGTGGCGAGGCTCTCGCCGGTCAGCCCCTGCACGACGAAGAGGTTCATGCCGACCGGCGGCGTGATCTGCGCCATTTCCACGGCGATGATCAGAAAGATGCCGAACCAGACCTTGTCGTAGCCGGCGGCCGTGACCAGCGGCAGGGCGATCGGCAGCGTCATGACGATCAGCGACATGCCCTCAAGGAAGCAGCCGAGGATGATGTAGATGACCAGCAGCAGCGCGATCAGCCCGAGCGGGGAGAGGTTGAGCGACTGGATTTGGCCGGCGATGGCCTGCGGCAGGCCGAGGAAGCCCATGGCGGTGGACAGGAAGCTCGCAGCCGCGATGATGAGGCCGAGCATGCTGGCCACCCGTGCGGTGCCGATGCAGGAATCGATGATCGCGCGCAGCGTCAGCGTGCCCTCCGCGGCCATGATGCCCATGGTCGTGACGACCGCGAGGGCCGCCGCCTCCGAAGGGCTGGCAAGGCCGCCATACATGGAGCCGAGGAGCACGCCCATCAGCACGAGGAAGGGCGCCAGCGACCGTAGGGCCGTGAAGCGCTCCGTCCACAGGCCACGGGAATCCGCGCTCTCAGCGCGGGGCGTATCCCTGACGATGAGCGCGCGCATCACGAGCCAGCCCATGAACATCAGGCAGAGCATGAGGCCCGGGACGATGCCGGCGGCGAAGAGCTTGAGCACGGAGGTCTGCGAAAGCACCCCGTAGATGATCATGATGACGCTCGGCGGGATGAGGAAGCCGAGCGTGCCCGCGCCGGCCAGCGAGCCCATCGCCGCCCGCTTGTCGTAGCCACGGCGGGTCAATTCGCCATAGGTGATCTTCCCCACGGCGCTCGTCGTGGCGGCCGAGGAGCCGGAGATCAGCGCGAAGAAGGTGCAGCCGAGCACATTGGTGTGCAGCAGCCCGCCGGGCAGGTTGCGCACCCAGGGCTCGATGGCGCGGAACAGGCCGTCGACGAACCGGGAGCGGAATAGCAGCTCGGCCATCAGGATGAACAGCGGCAGGGCCACCAGTTCCGGCGAGGCGAGCCCGTTCCAGACGGCCTGGCTCAACACCTTGTCAACGGGAATGGAGCGGAAGAGGGCGAGGCTGGAAATGCCGACCCCCATCAGGCCCAGCCCCACCCAGGCGCCGGAACCGAGAATGAGGAAGAGGAGAACGATGGGGGTAATGACGGTCAGTGGCATGGGAAACCTCTTGCAGGCGCGGAGCCCGAACGATCTGAAGACGCGGTCACTCGACCGATGGACCGGAAGACCCGGCCAGTTCCACCGCCGTGCCGGCGATGATGTGGACGATGCGCAGCGCGATCTGCACCGTCAGCATCGTCGCCCCGAAGGCCATGGCGGCGGCGGGATAGACCAGCGGAAAATCGTTGATCGTGCCGGAGCTGCGCCCGGTGAGGCCGTAGCCGACGGCCATGCGGATCAGCGCGGCGCTGAGCACGACCGAGATCGCAAGGCCGACGAAGGTCGACACCCACGCGAACAGTCGGGGCGCGACGGCCTTTAGCAGCGCGACCTGAATGTGCCCGCCTGTGCGTAGCGTATAGGCGAGGCCGAAGAAGATCGCAGTCATATGGAGATAGGCCGCATATTCCCACACGAATGGCAGGCTGGTGCCGGCGAAGTTGCGCAGGACGATCTCGACGAGTTGCATGATCGCGATTAGCAGGATCATCGCGCCGGCGAGATTGGCCATGACGCGGGAAAGCAGATCGGTGGAACGGCAGATGGTTTGCCACATGGCGGTGTCTCCCCTCGGCGGGGGGATCACCGCCCCGCGGTGTTGAGGCGGAAGCCGAAGCTTCCGCCGGACCGGTCAGCGCGCCTCGAAGGCTTTCACCAGTTCCCTGGCCTTGTCGTCCATGCCGGCAAGGGCGGCCTCGCGCAGCGGGCCGGCGAGTTCCTTCAGCCTGGCGCGCGTTTCCGCGTCGAGGTCGCGGTTCTCCAGGCCGTTCTCGGCCAGCTTGGCCATGTTGGCCGCATCCGCGTCGGCGGCGGACTGCCAGAAGCTTTCCTGCAACGAAGCCGCGGTGTCCTCGATCGCCTTGCGTTCGGCTTCGCCCAGCGCGTTCCAGGCGTCGAGATTGACGGTCACGGCATTGGTGTTCCAAGTCTGGCGGGTCGTATAGCCGTATTTCAGGAATTCCCAGAACGAGCCGTCCACCGCCGAGGGCGAGGAGGTCGCGACCGCGTCGATCACGCCGGCGGCCAGCGACGGGATCACTTCGCCCCAGGGAAGCTGCACGGGCAGCATCTTGGCCGCCTCGAAGATCTCGGTCGAGGACTTGTCGTAGGAGCGGATCTTGATATTCGCGAGACCCGCGACGGTCTTGATCTCCTTCTTGGTGTAGATCTGCTGCTGCGGCCAGGGAACGGTATAGAGCAGCTTCTGGTTATTCTGCTGGAAAACCTCGTCGAGAACGGCGCGGTACATGCCGTCGAAGGCTTTCAGGTCCTCGAAGCTGTCGATGAGATAGGGAAGGGACTGCACGCCGAACAGCGCATTCTCGCCGACCTGCTGGTTGAGCAGCATGTCGCCGATGGGCGCAAGACCGTCGCGCACGACGGAAACCATTTCCGGACCCTTGAAGCCGAGCGAACCGGACGGATGGAGCGTAATGACCACTTCGCCCTTTGTCGCTTCCTTCACACGGTCGGCGAAGACTTGCGCGTTCTTGACGATGTAGTTGTCGGCCGGCCAGGCGAGCGGCAGGTCCCAGTTCGTCTCGGCGAGGGCGGCGGACATGCTGCCTGTGAGGAGCATCGTGGCGGCGATGGCGACTTTCATGCGGTTCATTCTTGTTTCCCTTCTGGTTTCTTGCAGTCTTCGGTTTAGTTCTTGCCGGCATAGGCGCCGGTATAGGTTCCTTCTTCGATCGTACGCAGGATTTCGGCTTCCTTGCGCTCCTGTGCGCGCACGGCGGCAAGGAGGTCGATTGCCATCGCCGGATCGAAGGCAACGACGCCGTCGCCGTCGCCGACGACGATGTCGCCCGGACGCACGACCATACCGCCGACGGCGACCGGCGCGTTGATCTCCCCGGGGCCGTTCTTGTAGGGGCCGCGATGGATGACGGTGCGTGCGAAGACGGGGAAGGGCGCGCGCGCGATGGCGTCCACGTCGCGGATCGCCCCGTCGAGCACGAAGCCGGCGACGCCGCGCTTTTTCGCGATGGCGCACATGATCTCGCCGATCAGGGCCCGGCTCATGTCGCCGTCGCCGTCGACGACGAGCACGTCGCCGGGGCGCACGAGGTCGAGCGCCTCATGGATGACCTTGTTGTCGCCGGCGCGGGTCCTAACGGTGAAGGCGGTGCCGGCCATCGGCGTGCCGTCATGGAACGGACGCAGCCCGATCGCGCCGGGCTGACGGTCCAGGTTGTCGCTGATATTGGCCGTCGCGAGCACACGGAACGCCTCGATGACGTCAGGGCTGACCGGGGCGGGCAGAGGATTGCGAACGGGCTGGCTCAACGGTCGTCTCCTCGTGCAAGCGCGGCGCAGGCATCGGCGATGTGGCCACAGCCATCCTCGATGGCGGCCAGTGACGTGGCGAAGGAAAGCCGCAGAAAGGGCGACATGCCGTAGGACGCGCCGTCCATGACGGCGACGCCGGCGGCATCGAGAAAATATTCCATCACGTCAAGGTCCGTTTCGAGGATAGTGCCAGCGGGTGTCCGACGGCCGATCAGCCCTGCGACATTGACGAACAGGTAGAAGGCGCCCTTCGGTGGCGCGCAGCGCAACCCCTCTACCGCGCCGAGCAGTGCCACCATGCGGTCGCGGCGGTTGCGGTAGTCGGCCGTCATGGCCGCGACCACGCTCTGGTCGCCGTCGAGCGCGACGGCGGCGGCGGCCTGCGCGATGGAATTGGCGCAGGTCGTGTTCTGGCCGAGCAGCTTGGCGATCGCGCCTATCAGCCCCGGGGGGCCGGCGGCATAGCCGAGGCGCCAGCCCGTCATGGCATAGGCCTTGGACATGCCGTTGACGAGAAGGCACCGGTCGGCAAGCTGCGGTGCGACCTTCAGCGGCGTGACATGTTCCGCGCCGTCGTAGACGAGTTGTTCGTAGATCTCGTCGGTCATCAGGGCGACATGCGGATGGCGGTCGAGCACGTCTGTAAGCGCCGCCAGCCGGTCGCGATCATAGACGGCACCCGTCGGATTGCCCGGCGAATTGAGGATCAGCCAGCGCGTCTTCGGCGTGATGGCGGCCTCCAGCGCCGTCGGAGTAAGAAGGAAACCGTCCTCCTCCGGGCAGGTCACGATGACGGGGCGGCCGCCGTTGACCGAGACGATATCCGGGTAGGAGACCCAGTAGGGCGCCGGTATGATCACCTCGTCGCCGGGATTGAGGGTCGCGGCGAAGGCCTCATAGATCAGTTGCTTGGCGCCGTTGCCGACGATCACCTGTGTTGGATCGACGTCGATGCCGTTGTCGCGCCGGAATTTCCGCGCGATCGCCTGGCGAAGAGGCGCGATGCCCTGCGTCGCTGTATAGTGGGTCTGGCCGGAGCGCATGGCGGCGATTGCGGCCTCGACGATGAAGGTGGGGGTGTCGAGGTCCGGTTCGCCCAAGGTGAAATCGACGATGCGACGGCCCGCCGCCTGAAGCTCGCCGACACGCTTCTTCGCCGCGATGCTGGCGGAGGGTTTCAGGCGTTTCACCCGCTCGGAAAGGTCGATGGACATGGTTCTGCGGCACTCCGGTCTGACATCGGTCGGAAAGCCCAGCCGACAGCAACAGGATAGAAAAAATCCATATTCAAAAAACCGATAAATAATTATAGGATCCCATCGAATTTACGACTGGGAACCCTATGTCCGTTTCTGTGACACTCAAGCAGCTTGAAGCGCTGTACTGGATTGCGAAGCTTGGCACCTTCGAGCGTGCGGCATTGCGCATGAATACGACGCAATCGGCCATTTCCAAGCGGATACAGGAGCTTGAGGCCGCGTCCGGCATCGCGATCTTCGACAGGAGCCTGCGCGGCGCGCGGCTCACGGAGCGGGGCGAGTACCTCGTGGCTATCGCCACCGAGATGCTGGCGACCCATGACCGGATCATGGAGTTAAAAGCGGATCGAACGCTGCCGCTGCGCCGGCTCAGGCTCGGCGTGACGGAACTGACGGCGATGACATGGCTGCCCCGCCTCGTCTCCGCATTGCAGGAAAGCTATCCGGCCCTCGTCCTGGAGCCAGAAGTGGACATGAGTCGCATGCTGTATGAGCGCCTTCTGGACGAGACGATCGACCTGGTCGTCATTCCCGAGGCCTTCGCGACACCGGAGATCACGGCGCTCCGAATCGACGAGGTCGAGAATGCGTGGATGGCGCGTCCCGGCATGATCGAGACAGCCGGGGCGCTGCACCTTTCCGAACTTGCCCAATATCCCGTCCTGATCCAGGGTGGACGCTCCGGTTCAGGTCTTTATTTCAGCAAGTGGCTGAAGTCCGAAGGTATCGCTTTTGAGAAGTTCATCTCCAGTGACAGTTTGACGGCGATGGTCGGGCTAACGGTGGCTGGCCTCGGGGTCAGTTATGTGCCGCGGCATTGCTTCCAGCCGCTGGTGAACGAGGGAAAGCTCTCCATCATCGAGACACATCCGGAACTGCCGCTCGTCCCTTATGCCGCGATGTACCGAAACGACCGCCCTTCAACGATCATGGAGACCGTCGCAAGGCTTGCCGCGCGCGTCTGCGACTTCTCCGGCCAGTTTCAGTTCTGATCGGCCGATGTGTTGAAATGCTTGTCAGGGCCAGGCTCCATGGTCAGCATCGTGAAAGCCTCGCCGACATCTTCGGTCTCGCGCCAGATGCCGGCGATGGCGAAGATCGGCTCACCGGTCTCGCGAAACAGCCACTTGTCCTTGCGCTTCTTTTTGCGTCGGCAGGTGTGGTGAACTCAGTTATGTAGACACCCTTTGTTTTCCCCGCGGTGTTTGCGGCGAGGTCCGCCGTGCGAAGCCTTCAAATCTAGCGCAGCGCGGCGGACCTCGATGGCTCACCATAGCAATTTTTGCGCCCGCGAGCCACTAATGCCGCCATACCTTCACTGCGGAGATCAGGAGAATGATCGCCAGCGCGGGCAGCAACACCGCGTTCGGTACGATTTCGAGCAGCAAGCCGCCGACAAAGGTGCCGACTATCGAGCCGGCAGCCATGGTCAGGAGAAAAGACTTGTTGCGTCCAATGACAGAGAAGCTCTGATCACGGCTGTAGCGGGTGAACCCGACCAACATCGTTGGCAGGCTTACGGCAAGCGAAAGGCTGCCAGCGAGTTTGATGTCTGCTCCGAAGAGGAGGACGAGCGTCGGAATCAGCAGCTCGCCGCCCGCGACGCCCAGAAGTGACGCGACGATGCCGATGATGAAGCCGGCGAAAACACCCGCGACGAGCTGGCTGACGCCGGTCAATAGCCGGCTGTCGCGTCGTGCCCGAACACCAAGACGATTGCGATCGCCACGAGCATGATGGCGATAACCTTGTAGAGCGTCTCCGACCGCAGCTTTGTCGCCCAGCCTGCGCCGAACCAGGCACCGATCAGGCTTCCGGCGAGAAGATTGAGGACGATCGGCCAGTTGTCGGCGATGGCGCTGAACGGAACGGTTCCTGCCCGAAAAGGAAGCGCGGTCGCAACGACCACGAGGCTCATCGCCTTGTTGAGGATGACGGCCTCGAGAGCTGCAAAATTGAAGAACCCGATCAGGATCGGAAGGCGGAACTCCGCACCGCCTAGCCCAATGAGTCCTCCAAGAGCACCAATAATCGCGCCTCCACCGAAAGCAGCAGCGGGATTGCGGGCATGTGATGTATTGGCGGCGTCTGTCATGGCCGATATGTATGCATAAATATCACGAGGTTGGACAGTCGGCATGACGGATGGGAATGTAGAAAGTTGTCGGTGGTGTCTTGCAAACGGCTTGGCCGGAGGCGAGCCGGCAGCAAGCAATCGCTCGCAATACATGATGCTGAAGCCCGCATTGCCGAACCCATCCGCGATGATCATTCCGTTCCGTCATGTCGAGACGCCATTTGAGTTCAGCCCGGAAGAATGGTCCGACCTGGGTGATATGCTTGCGGAAGCGAAACGCCGGCTTGATCAGTTCCAGCCCGACGGCTTCACGATCGGATGGAATGTCGGAGCCACCGGCGGCCAGCACATCTTCCATGCCCATATGCATGTGGTGTGTCGCTACGAAAGGGATGCCAAAGCCGGTCTCGGCATCCGCGACTTCCTGCGATCTTAGTGGCGCGCGAACTTCAGGCGCAGCACTTTGAACTGCCCGTTGCCGGCGCACAGCAGGAACTCGCTGCGGTCGCCGGCTCCATCAGCCATCGGTCGCGCGGCTTGCAGCTCGACGGCCGCGCAGCCAGCGCCACCTCGAACCTGCCGTCAGCCAAGCGCGGCGACGATGCGCAATAGAGCCCCATCGGCCGGCTCCCGTCGCTGACCTCGAAGGTGAGCTTGGCCGCCGGATCGAGCCGAACGTGATCAGAAACCTTGCGGATGATCGCGGAGAACTTACCCGCCGGCATGTGGCTTCGACCGTCCTCGTCGACATCCCAGAGCTGGACGAACATCTCCGACCACGCTTCGGGACTGGCGCCGCAGTCGAGCGCCGAGAACGCGCCCGCCTTGACCTCTGTGACATGGTAGCCCGTCTTCACCGGGTGCCCGTCATGGACGAACACCAGCGGCGCTTCGGGCACGGCCGCGAGACCATCGAGAAGCTGGCCGAGCGTGATATCGGACGAAACGGCCTTGTCGATCGCGTTCATGTGCGCTACTCCTATTGTTCAATGATTCAAGGATTATTGAAATATGGACGAACGTCAAGCCCTCACCTCATTCGCGGCCCTGTCGCAGGAAACCCGCCTCGCCATCGTTCGAACGCTGG
>NZ_DASYHH010000006.1:0-86630 GCF_035998705.1 Shinella sp.
CGGAACACTTCGTTCGACCAACTGATGGAGGCGGCGACGATCGGCGAGGGTGAGCTGTAAATAGCATCGAGACATCCAAAAATCTCCAGGGCGAAGCCGTTGAAATTACTGGCATGTCGCACTTGGAAATAGAATGTACCAGACCCTATCCATAAATCGGATAAGATAGATTATGGAACTAAACGATATGCCGAAATGCCCAAAGACGCTGGAAATCCGGTTTCCGCCTTGACCCGGCACCTCTCACAGCCTTAAGCGAAACGGCAGACGGAACCAACAGCGAAAGCCTGCACCGATGAGCGAGTTGCGCATTCTCTCCGACGCCCACATCCCGGAACTGCCGAACCGCTACAACGGCAAGGTCCGCGAGAATTACGATTTGCCGGATGGCAGCCGTATCATCATCGCGACGGATCGGCTCAGCGCCTTCGACGTCATCCTGACGGCCATTCCCTTCAAGGGCCAGGTGCTGACGCAGACGGCGCGCTACTGGTTCGAGGAAACCGCCGATATCTGCCCGAACCATGTGCTGGCCTATCCGGATCCGAACGTCGTCATCGGCACACGGCTCGATATCCTGCCGGTCGAGGTCGTTGTGCGCGGTTATCTCGCCGGCACGACCAGCACCTCGATCCTGACGAAATACCGCAAGGGCGAACGCCAGATGTATGGCATGACGCTGCTGGATGGTCTTCGCGACAACGAGAAACTGCCCGCGCCGATCATCACGCCCACCAGCAAGGCTTTTGACGGCGGGCATGACGAACCGCTTTCCGGTGAGGAAATCCTCGCACAGGGCCTGCTGACGGCCGAGCAATGGGAAACGGTGTCGCGTTATGCGCTGTCGCTCTTCGCGCGCGGCCAGGCCCGCGCGGCCGAGCGCGGCCTGATCCTCGTTGACACCAAATACGAATTCGGCACGGACAAGGACGGCCGCATCGTGCTCGCCGACGAGATCCACACGCCGGATTCAAGCCGCTACTGGATCGCCGAGAGCTACGAAGAGAGTTTTGCCAAGGGCGGCCGCCCGGCGAGCTTCGACAAGGACTTTGTCCGCGCCTGGGTCACCGAGCGCTGCGATCCCTACAAGGATCCGATCCCGGAGATCCCGCGCGACCTGGTCGAGCAGACGTCGAGGGTCTACATCCAGGCCTTTGAACAGATCACCGGAAAGACCTTCGTGCCGGATCTCTCCGGCGCGACCGTGCTGGAGCGTATCCGCAAAAATCTCGCGCCTTATTTCGCCTGATCGTCGGCGAGTTCCACCTCGAAGCGCAGGCCGTCGAACGCCGGTTCCACATGGGCCGGCGTTTCCTTTTGCACGGTGTCGTAGTCGAGCGGCACATGCATATGGGTCAGGATGGCGCGCGCCGGCTTCAGGCGTTCGATCCATTCCAGCGCCTGGCTGAGCGACAGATGGCTCGAATGGAAGCGGTATTGCAGCGCATCGACGATCAGCACGTCCAAGCCTTGCAGGCGCGGCACCGTCTCGTCCGGAAAGTCGCTGATATCGCTGCAATAGGCGATGTCACCGATGCGAAACCCCAGCGAATGGATCGAGCCGTGCACCTGGAGCAGGGGCTGGAACACGATCGAGCCCCCTGCTCCCGATATCGTCACCGGCGCGTCCATCGGTTCGATCAGGTTCTCCGTCACGATCGGCGGATACATGCTGCCCGCCGGCGTCTTCAGGCAATAGCCGAACCCCTCGCGGATGCGCTCCATGGTGATGGCATCCGCCCAGATCGGCACCTGCTTGCGATTGAGCAGCACGAAGCCGCGGATATCGTCGATGCCGTGGATATGGTCGGCATGGGCATGCGTGTAGAGCACCGCGTCGATGTTTTCGACGGCGGCGGCGATCATCTGCGTGCGGAAATCCGGCCCCGTATCGATGACGACGGTGGTGCAGCCGTCCGGCCCGAACTGCTCGACGAGGAAGGCCGCGCGGGTGCGGCGGTTTTTCGGGTTGGCCGGGTCGCAGGCGCCCCAATCCCCGGTGATGCGCGGCACGCCGGGCGACGAACCGCAGCCGAGAATGGTGAAGCGCCGCCGACAGACCACGGCTACACCCGCGGCATTTTCGAGAAGATGCGGAAGGCGTTTTCGGTGGTGATGCGGGCGATCTCGTCTTCGCTGACACCGACCGTCTCGGCGAGCACCGCCGCGGTATGCGCCACATAGGCCGGCTCGTTGCGTTTTCCGCGGAACGGTTTTGGCGCGAGGTAGGGCGCGTCCGTTTCCACCAGCATGCGCTCCAGCGGCACGGTCTTGGCGATCTCGCGCAGCTCTTCCGATTTCGGGAAGGTCAGGATACCGGAGAAGGAAACATAGCCGCCGAGTTCGACGCCGACGCGCGCAAGCTCCGGGCCGGAAGAGAAACAATGCAGCAGGAAGGGGAAGGCGCCCTTCCCTGTTTCCTCCGTCAGCATCGCCGCCATGTCCTCATCCGCCGCGCGGCTGTGGATGACGAGCGGCAGGCCCGTTTCGCGCGCGGCCGCGATATGGTTGCGCAGGCCGATCTGCTGGGCGTCGCGCGGTGCATTGTCGTAAAAATAGTCGAGGCCCGCCTCGCCGATCGCCACCACGCGCGGGTGTTGCGAAAGTGCGATCAATTCCGAGACCGGGATATCCAGTTCCTCATCCGCATTGTGCGGATGTGTGCCGACCGAGCAGAAAACCGACGGGTACTTTTCGGCGATCGCGAGGATCGTCGGGAATTTCCGCACCCGCGTCGAGATCGTGATCATCTGCTTCACGCCGGCCGCGTGCGCCCGCGCGACGATGTCGTCGCGCTCCGCTTCGAAATCCGGAAAATCCAGATGGCAATGGGTGTCGATCAGCATCGCCGCGTCACGCCTCGGGCGCCACGTAGCGCGGGAAGACCGGCGTGGGCGCCTCCAGCGGCGTGCCGCTGACGAGACGACCGGCCTCGCCGAGTGCCGCAAAGTCGCGTTTTTCGACGGGAGCCGCGACGAGATCGAGCATCTTGCGGCTGGACTTCGGCATGAACGGCTGCAGCAGGATGGCGATCTGGCGCACGACTTCCGCCGTCACGTAAAGCACGGTGCCCATGCGGACCGGATCGGTCTTCTTCAGCGCCCAGGGCGCCTCGCCGGCGAAATAGCGGTCGGCCTCCGAGACGACGGCGATGATCGCGGCCAGCGCCTTGTGGATCTGCTGCCGGCCCATTTCCTCGCGGGTCAGCGCATGAAGCGCGTCGACGGAGGCGAGCATCGCGCGGTCGGCATCGGTGAGTTCGCCGCAGTCCGGCACCTTGCCGTCGCAGTTCTTGACGATCATCGACAGCGAGCGGCTGGCGAGGTTGCCGATGCCGTTGGCGAGGTCGGAGTTGATGCGGGTCGCGATGCCCTCCTCGCTATAGCTGCCGTCCTGGCCGAAGGAGACTTCACGCAGGAAGAAGTAGCGGATCGGGTCGAGCCCGAAATGGTTCACCAGGTTGACCGGATCGACGACGTTGCCGAGCGACTTCGACATCTTCTCGCCCTTGTTGAGCAGGAAGCCATGCGCGAAGACGCGTTCGGGCAGCGGCACGCCGGCCGACATCAGGAAGGCCGGCCAGTAGACGGCGTGGAAGCGGATGATGTCCTTGCCGATGATGTGGATGTTCGCCGGCCAGTATTTTGCCCGCGGGCCTTCCGGGTCGGTCAGGTAGCCGGTCGCGGTAATGTAGTTGGTCAGCGCGTCGACCCAGACATACATGACATGCGCCGGGTCACCCGGCACCGGAATGCCCCAGTCGAAGGTCGTGCGCGACATGGAGAGGTCCTTGAGGCCGGACTTCACGAAGGAGATCACCTCGTTGCGGCGCTCGGCCGGGCCGATGAAATCCGGATTGTCCTCATAGTGCTTGAGGAGCTTGTCCTGGTAGGCGGAGAGGCGGAAGAAATAGCTCTCCTCCTCGACCCATTCGACGGGCGTGCCCTGCGGTCCGTAGCGCACGCCGTCGTCGCGCTTCTCGGTTTCGCTTTCCTGATAGTAGGCCTCGTCGCGCACGGAATACCAGCCGGCATAGCTGTCCTTGTAGATGTCGCCATTGGCGGCCATGCGGCGCCAGATCTCGGCGCAGGCCTCGTAATGGCGCTCTTCGGTCGTGCGGATGAAGTCATCGTTCGACGCATTAAGAAGAACGGCCATATCCTTGAATTCTTTCGAATTCCGATCGGCAAGTTCGCGCGGGGAAATGCCCTCCTTGCGCGCAGTCTGCTGCATCTTCTGGCCGTGTTCGTCTGTGCCCGTCAGGAAGAACACGTCGCGCCCGTCGAGCCGCTGGTAACGTGCCATGGCATCCGTCGCGATCAGCTCGTAGGCGTGGCCGATATGCGGCTTGCCGTTCGGATAGGAAATGGCGGTCGTGATGTAGAAGCGGGACGTATCGGTCATGGCAGCGTTCTGTCTTCGGTTGTGCAATGCCGCAAGGTATTAGACCATGCAGGCGGAGAGGGAAACAGCAAGTTGACTTAAAGCGAGGCGCGGATGTCGTCGAGCACGCTGATGATCGTCTGTTTTCGATCGAGATTATAGGCCTGCGCGACGGTGATGCGCTCGTTAAGCAGCGATGAGAGCTGGGCGAGGCGATCGGCGCTGGACATGTCGCCGGCAAGGGCGGCGGCGCGGGCGGCGTCGGTCACGAAATCGGTGGCGTGCTGGCAGAAGAAGGAAAAGACGGTGTCGCTGTCCTTCGCCGACAGCACGTCGGCGAGTTTGTGCACGTCCCGGCGCGGCGGCTCGGCGGGGGCCGTGACGATGGTGCGAAAAGCCTCGACGATGTCGAAGCCGCCGTAGTTCACCAGCTTCAGCGCTTCGGAAACGCTGCCCCTGGCGGCGGAGAGCACGTCCCCTGCCCGCGGACCCGACGGCGCCGCACCGAGACTGTCGAGCGCTGCGGCCAGATCGTCTTCCGACAGCGGCGACAGCGCCAGCGGCAGGCAACGCGAGCGGATCGTCGGCAGCAGTTTTCCGGGCGCATGGGTCAAGACGAGGAACAGCGAGCGTTTTGGCGGCTCTTCGAGGATTTTCAGGATGGCGTTGGCGGCGTTGCGGTTCAGGTCATCCGCCGGGTCGATGATGATGATGCGCCAGTTGCCGGTGCCCGAGGTCTGCGCCAGGAACTTTCCGGCCTTGCGCACCTCGTCCACCGTGATGGCCGATTTCATCTTGCCGGACTTCTCGTCGACCGGACGGGTGAGATGCAGCAGGTTATGCGAAGCACCCGCAGCCAATTGACGGGTGATGGGTGCTGCGGGTGACGGGTCGGCAATCGTCTCCGGCGCCTCGGCGGGCTCCGAGTGATGCAGCACGTGGTTGGCGAAGCGGAAGGCGAGCGTTGCCTTGCCGATGCCCTGCGGCCCCTCGATCAGGATGGCGTGGTGCCCCTTGCCGGAGCGATAGGAGCGCGCCAGAAAGGCCTCCGCTTCGGCATGGCCGAAAAGCTTCGTCTGCTCGGCGGGGTGAACCGCGCCATCGAGAATGCCAGGCCGCTCGTCGCTCACGAGACGTGCTCCGGCCGACCCTCGGCGGTGATCGGCAGCAGCGGCTCGACGATGGAATACACCTGCGCGGCGATTGCCTCCTGCGTCTGCGTCGCATCCACCACCCGGCAGCGCAGCGGCTCGCGCTCGGCGATGTCGAGGAAGGCCTCGCGGCGTTTTTCGTGCGTTTCCAGCTCTTCCTTCTCGAAGCGATCGGGCTCGGCACTCTCGCCCGCCCCAGTGCTGCGCTTGCGCGCGCGTTCCAGGCCGATGGCGGCCGGCAGATCGAAGATGATCGTGCAGTCCGGCACGACGCCGTTGACGGCCACGCGCTCCAGCGCTTCGATGAACGGCTGCTCCAGATTGCCGGTGATGCCCTGGTAGACGCGCGAGGAATCCATGAAACGATCGCAGAGCACGACGGTGCCCGCCGAAAGCGCCGGGCTAATGACCTGCTCGACATGATCGCTGCGCGCGGCGGCAAAGAGCACCGCCTCCATGCGAATGCCGTAAGGCTCCGCGGCACCGGAAAGCAGCACGTGGCGCACCGCCTCCGCCCCTTTTGAGCCGCCGGGTTCGCGTGTCATCAGCACGGTGAGGCCGCGTTCACGCAGGGACGCTGCCAGAAGCCGGATCTGCGTCGACTTTCCGGCGCCCTCGCCGCCTTCGAACGTGACAAACAAACCCGGTGCGGCAGACAAATCCTACTTCCATTTCCCTGGCAATATCCGGCAAGGCCGGGATGACTCGGGATCACTACTAACCCATGTTTCCGGCAGGCGAAACGCTTTTCGCCCCGCTTTGCCCCTCAGATCCAGAAGAAGAACAGTTCGATCACCGCGTCGAGCGCGCGGGCGCGCAACGTGCCCTCGCCCACGCTGCCCGCCGTCGTCACCGGCACCTCGCGCAAAAGCTGCTTGTCGTTCCAGATTTTCAGCGTGCCGACCGCCTGCCCCGGCGTGACCGGCGCGCGCACCGGCCAGTTATAGACGACGCGCGCGACGAGGCGCTGCGAATTGTCCTTCGGCAGAAACACGTCCACCTGCTCGCCGGCGACCAGCGGCACCGTCGAGGCATCGCCGCCATAGACGCTCGCATCCGCAATTGCCTCGCCCGCCTTGAACAGCGTGCGCCGTTCGAAGGAGGAGAGCGCCCATTCGATGATGCGGCGGGATTCCTCGATGCGCGTCTTCTCGTTCTCCATGCCGCCCATGGCGAGCAGCAGGTGTTTGCCATCCCGGTTCACCGCGGCCACGATGGAATAGCCGCCCTCCTCCGAAAAGCCGGTAACGAAGCCCGTCACGCCGATATTCAGCGCCAGCAACGGATTGCGGTTGCGCTGCTTGATCTTGTTCCACTCGAATTCCGGCTCGAGATAGTAGCGCATGTGCTGCGGATAGGTCGTCTGCAGGTGGCGCGCGAGCAGCACCATCTCGCGCATCGTCACCTTGTTATCCGGGTTCGGCAGGCCGGTCGCATTGGCGAAGTTCGATTTCACCAGCCCGAGCGCCCGCGCCTCCTCCGTCATGCGTTCGGCAAAAGCGCTCTCCGAGCCGGCAATGCCCTCGCCCAGGATGATGCAGGCATCGTTGGCGAACTGCACGGTGACGCCGCGGATCAGATCCTCCACGCGCACATTCGATTTCAACGCCGCAAACATGGTGGAGGTGCGCGACGGCGCGCCGCCGGTCCGCCAGGCATATTCGGTCACGTTGTATGACGTCTCGAGCGTGATGCCGCCGCCGGCCAGCGCCTTGAACACCGTTGCCATGGTCATCAGCTTGGCGAGTGACGCGGCCGGAACGACCTCGTCCTCGGCGCGGGCGAACAGCACCGTGCCCGTCTCCGCCTCGATGAGATAGACCTGCTTGGCCTTGACGTCGAAGCCGGCTTGCGGCGCTGCGGACTGGGTGTGCGCGACGCTGATGAGGGACAGGAAAAAGACGAGGACGGCGAAAAGGCGGCGATGCATGGCGACTCCGGATGTCGTCACACTCCCACAGCCGCCCGCATTGCGCAAACGGCTTTGGGAACGCGGGAGGTCAGCCCGCGTTATCGGCGAGCGCGGAGAGCGGCGTGAGCTTTCCGTCGATCGTCAGGATGGCATCGAAGGCGCCGGCCGCATCGCGCACGCGCTCGTCCGCATAGGCGGCGGCATAGCTCGGGTCGGCGGAAAGCTGCGGAACGAAATTCGGCCGTTCCATCGGCAGCGGACCGATCTCCGGCAGCATGACGAACTGCTCCATCGCCTGGAAGGCATCCGCCGCCGGCGTCGTCTTGGCAAGCGCCGTCATCGTGCTCTTCCCGGGAACCGTAAGCGTGCCCTCACCCACACCCGGCAGCGCGCTGTCATCGGCGGAAGCCACCATCACGCCGGTCGCGATCTGGCCGCCCGGATCGACAGCCGGCACGCGCGAGCCCTTGGTGACGTAAGAAGCCATCAGGTAGGGCATGTCGTTGCCCTCGAGCGGCGCCTTGCCGACATATTGCACGCGCACCTTGGCCGTGCCGGTGCGCTTCATGTCGAGCAGGTCGGCGGTCTTCGAGGAAACGTCGATCACGCGGCCTTCATGGAACGGACCACGATCGTTGACGCGCACGACGACCGACGTGCCGTTCTCCATGTTCGTGACGCGGGCATAACTCGGCAGCGGAAATGTCGGATGCGCGGCGGAAAGATGGAATCGGTCGTAGACTTCGCCATTCGCCGTCCTGCGGCCGTGGAAGGCGGAGCCGTACCAGGATGCAAGGCCGGTCTTGTTGTAGCCAAGCTCTTCCTGCGGCTTGTACCACTTGCCGCGCACCTGATAGGCCTTGCCGAGCTGGTAGCGGCCGCCGCCCTTCGGCACGGCCTGCCCGTCCTCGACGACGCGCGGGCTCGCCTTCACGCCATATTCGGATTCGGAGAAATATTCCTTGCCGCGCACCTTCTTCTTGGTGGGCGCCGGTGTCGTCGTGGCACAGGCCGCAAGGCCCGCGCAGACCAGCGGAATAGCCAGCAACCGCAGGCCCATGCCAAACCGGGTCACGTTCTTCTCGAAGTATTTATGTCCCACGCCGCTATTGTCCCCGACGGTGCGCCAGCCAACCTGCCTTGCCCCTGCAAGCCGGCCGTCAATGCCACTCAGTAAATAACAGTCCATTAATCATGCCAATAAGATGGCAAAATTGCGAATGGATGTGAACCCTGCGACGAGCTTCGATGGATTATGGTTTCCATATGGTTAAAGCGCGCGCAGTTTCATCGGCGCGCTTGGCCCATCGCGCTCAAGATGTCGGTATATGCAGCACGTCGAAGAGCTGTTCGGGATCACGCACGCCGTGTCGGTACAGGGTGATGATCGAGCGGGCGAGCGAACGGGCCCGCGCCTCGTCGAGGCTGGGGCTCTTGGCCGCCGTCAACCGGATGAAAACACCTTTCAGGATATCGAGATCCTGCGGTTCAAACATGCCGATATGCGTAGGGTCCCGAAGCACATCCATTGCCGCCTCCCCATTCTCGCATCCCAGCCGGCAAACATTGCCCGTGGCTGCGTGATAAAGCTAGGACGACAATGCGTCAGCAACAAGTCGGGAAAAGTTGCAGGGTATGGCGGAAGAGGTGGGATTCGAACCCACGGTAGACTCTCGCCTACGCCGGTTTTCAAGACCGGTGCCTTAAACCGCTCGGCCACTCTTCCAGGAAGGCGATCTTTTCCCGGTTCTGGAAAAGCTGCGACACCGGTTGCACGCCGGTTTGCCGCCCCTTCGGCGATGCGGCTTTTTAGCAGCTTTGCCTGTCTCGTCAATGTGGGACTTGTTTTCAACACAATGGCTCCCTATATCACCGTCATCGGCCTTGCTGATGAGCGCTGGAAAGCTTCTGCCGCTCGCGATGGCCGCATCACCTGATGCTTTTGACCACGGATGTACTGGCACGGGTGAACAGGTGATGATGAGGAAGGTCGGTGCGGTTTCGCCCCGGCCTTTTTTATTGCCGGAACAATCGGCGGCGGCAACGGTTTTGGTTCCGTCACCAGAGGAGGCTGGCCATGGAACAGACATCCACCGCAAAACTCGCCGCAGACTATGTCCGCCTCGGCGGGCGCCGGCTCGGAAAGATCGACGACAACCATGTCAGCACGCGGCAGTGGAAACACGAGACGCGCGCCGCCGAAGCGTTCTGGAACGCCCATATCGCACCGCTCGATGAAAAGCGCCGCGACGAGGTGATCACCCATCTGCCGACGATCAACGAGGTGTGAGGGCGCGTCGAACGGGCGCCTCCCCCATATGTTGTTGAAAAGCCTCAACCGGCGGGCCCCGTTTACCCCGACGCGCACTATTTGTTAGCAAAACGTTACTTGCCCACACTCCGCCACGATCTTCACCATGAGATGCGGTGCGACCGGAACCAAAGCACCGGATTCGCCGTTATCGTGCCAGTTAGAAGGAGTGCACAGATGAACAAGAAGCTTGGAACGGTCCTCGCGCTGAGCCTTGCACAGGCTCTCGCAACCACGGCTGGCGCTGCGGACATGGTTATTCGCGAAGAAGCGCCGGTCTCCATCGACCGCGGCGATCGCGACGGTGTCAAGATCGGCATGCTGACCTGCGACGTGGGCGGTGGCGTCGGCTATGTGATCGGATCGGCCAAATCCGTCGATTGCGTCTTCTCGTCGACCCGCGGCGAGCACGACAGCTATTCCGGCGTCATCCGCAAGATGGGCGTCGACCTCGGATTCACCACGCAGGGCCGTATCGTCTGGGCGGTTTTCGCGCCGACGGCCGGCTACCACAATGGTTCGCTCGGCGGCCTCTACCAGGGCGCCACGGCGGAAGCCACGCTCGGCTTCGGCGTCGGCACCAACCTGCTCGTCGGCGGCACGTCCGGCTCGATCCATCTGCAAACGATCAGCGTCAGCGGCCAGATCGGCCTGAACCTTGCCGCCACCGGCACGTCGGTGACGCTCACGCCGCAGGGCTGAGACACGAAACGGGCGGCTTCGGCCGCCCTTTTTTATGGATGCGCGCCGGCGATCTGCTAGAGTTTGTCAGGGAAAAGTGGGAACCGGTTTCCCGAAAAGACAAACGAAAACAAAAGAAACTAGAGTCTGCCTTCAGTCTGAACCAGGCAGACTCTAGATTTCGAGAGGACAGGAGTTCTTACCATGGTCCGCATCGTCCTTGCCTTTGTCGCCGTCGTTTCACTCGCCGCCTGCACCACCGGCTCTCCCCGTGCGATCGAGCCCATTCCCGGCAGCATCACCTATGGCGGCCAGCCGCGCGCGAAACTCGTCAAGGCACCCATCGGCAGCACGTTCGACCACACGTTCAATGATCAATATGGCCGCCCGGTCGTGGAAACCTATCGCATTGAGCCCGATCGCTCGTTAGTTCTGATCCGCCGATACGTGCGAATCGAGTATTTCTGAGGCGATTACGGCAACGGAGACGACCCATGCTTGAAAGCACCGACATCGAACTGGAAGACGAACGGCTGAAGCAGCTCGACATTCTGGCCGAAGAGCGCGCCATGACGCCGCCGGAACTGCTTGCGCATTACACCTCCAGTTCCTTCGGCTTCCATGAGGCGGTGCACACGACCTCGATCGTGCTCGATCTCGTCGACGACCAGCTGCTCCACCACCCCGCCATTGCCGGCAACACGGAATGGTTCCGCCTTGCGGCGCGCGCCAGCGAATCGCTGTTCAACCTCTACCAGGCGATGGGCGCGGCACAGCTCGCCACGCGGGCGGCGGATGAGGGCATGCGGCCGGAAGAGCTGAACGCCAGCAACGACGACTGAAGCGCGTCGCGATCTTTCCGATTCGCGTCTTGCGCGGGGCGGCGGGCCGCCCTACCCTATCCTCTTGAATTCCCACGGAATCAGGATAGACGCGCTTGCCCCATGCGACACCGCTGATCGCCACGCTGGTTGCCGGTATCTGCCTCGCCTTCCTCGCGGGGCTGGTCGCCCATCGTTTTCGCCTGCCGCCGATAGCCGGCTACCTTTTGGCGGGCGTCGTCATCGGCCCCTTCACGCCCGGATTCGTCGCCGACCAGAATCTGGCAAACGAACTGGCGGAGATCGGTGTCATCCTGCTGATGTTCGGCGTGGGGCTGCATTTTTCGCTGAAAGATCTTCTCTCGGTGCGGGCGATCGCCATTCCGGGCGCGCTTGGCCAGATCGTCGTCGCGACGGTCTTCGGCCTGCTGCTGGCGCTTGCGATGGGATGGTCGGCGGGCAGCGGTTTCGTTTTCGGCCTGTCGCTCTCCGTCGCCAGTACCGTGGTGCTGCTGCGCGCGCTGCAGGAGCGCCGCATGGTGGAGACGGAAAAGGGGCGCATCGCGGTCGGCTGGCTGATCGTCGAGGATCTCGTCATGGTCTTGACGCTCGTCCTCCTGCCGCCGCTTGCCGGCGTGCTGGGCGGCACGGCGCAGACCGCCGATATCGACCCGGACCTGACGCGCGCGCTTGGCATCGGCGCGGTCTGGACGGCGGTCGGGGTCACGGCGCTCAAGGTTTCCGCCTTCATCGCGCTGATGCTGGTGGTCGGCCGCAAGGTCATTCCGATGATCCTGCATTACGTCGCGCATACCGGCTCGCGCGAGCTGTTCCGGCTTTCGGTCCTGGCGATCGCGCTCGGCGTCGCCTACGGTTCGGCAAAACTCTTCGGCGTGTCCTTCGCGCTCGGCGCCTTCTTCGCCGGCATGGTGCTGGCGGAATCGCAGCTGAGCCAGCAGGCCGCGCGCGAAACCCTGCCGCTGCGCGATGCCTTCGCGGTGCTGTTCTTCGTCTCCGTCGGCATGCTGTTCGATCCGGTCAACCTCGTCGAGCGGCCGCTGGCGATCCTCGCGACCTTCGTCACCATCGTCTTCATCAAGTCGGCGGCAGCCTACCTGATCGTCAAGGCCTTCGGTTATCCGCGCACGATCGCTCTCACCATTGCCGCGAGCCTGGCGCAGATCGGCGAGTTCTCCTTCATCCTCGTCGTGCTTGGCGTCGGCCTGGACCTGCTTCCTGCCGTGGCACAGGATCTCGTCGTCGCGGGCGCGCTGTTTTCCATCCTGGTCAACCCGCTGCTGTTCATGGCGGTCGACCATTATGGCGCAAAGCTGCATGCCGCGGAGGAAGCGGAGAGCGGCGAGGATGCCGCCGCACAGCCGGAGGAACCGGACGAGGACGAGCCGGAACCGACCACGCTCACCGACCACGCGGTGGTGGTGGGCTATGGCGGCGTCGGCAGGCGTGTCGTCGAACGTCTGCGCGGGGCCGGCATTCCTCTCATCGTCATCGAGGAGCGGGCGGGCGTCGCCGACGCGCTGCGCGAACAGGGAATCGAGGCGATCGGCGAACCGGCGGGCAATCGCGGCGTGCTGGCGCAGGCGAACATTGCCGGCGCGCGCTGGTTCGTGGCCGCCATTCCGGATGCCTTTGCGGCCGGCACGCTGATCGAGCAGGCGCGCTCGGCGAATGGCGCGATCGCCATCGTGGCGCGGGCGGCGTCCCGGGCGGAGGAGGTTCATCTGCGGCAGTTCGGGGCCAATCACATCGTCATCGCCAAGGAGGAGGTCGCCTCGGCCATGGCCGAGCAGTTGCTTGCCTTGGAGGCGGAAAAGGCGCGTCGGTCGACCGATGGCGGTGGCGCGCAGGGCGAGCTGGATCTCCCCGCGCCCTCCCCGACCTGACTAGTTTTCGTGCCGCAGCGCCTGGACGACGCGCTCCCGCCCGACCCTGATGACATTCTCCATGGCGCGGCGTGCGCCCTCCTCGTCCCGCTTGTCGATCTCCTCGACGATGCGGATATGGCTGGTCGACACGTCGGCGATCTTGCCGCGGTCGGCGGCGGGCGACGAGAGCTTGAAGGCGCCGACGAGCCCGGCCTCGATCAGGCTGCCGAGCGTGCGCAGGAAGGGGTTGCGCGAGGCTTCGAGCACGGAAAGGTGGAATTTCAGGTCCGCCATGGCGAGCGTTTCGGCCGTATGCTCCGGATCGCCCATCGCGACGGCAAGGCGCATCATCTGGCTGATATCGGCCTCGGAGGCATGGCGGGCTGCCAGCGCCGCCGCGTGCGGTTCGAAGGCGAGGCGCACTTCGGAAAGGTGCAGCAGAAATTCCTCGTTGACGCCGACGGCGAAATACCAGGTGAGGATATCGCCGTCGAAGAGGTTCCACTGGGTATTTGGCGTGACGCGGGTGCCGATCCGGGCGCGCGGCACGACGAGGCCCTTGGCGGCGAGCGTCTTCATCGCCTCGCGCAAAACCGTGCGGGAGACCTTGAAGCGGGCGGCGAGATCGGCATCGCCCGGCAAGGTCGCACCGACCGGGTAGTCGCCCGCGATTATGGCTCTTCCGAGTTCGTTGACGACCTGCGCGTGACTGGTGCGCGTGTTCATCCCGCTGATGACGGTTTCTAGCAAACCCCTGCGCAAAGACGTCCCTCCTGCGCCCCGGACCCACCCCTTTTGGTCCGGAACATCAGGCAGATATAGAGCGCGCCGCCGATTCCGCAAAGGCCGATCGTGTCATCGCGCTTTCACAATGAAAAAGGCGCCTCTAACGAGGCGCCCCTTTATCGTCGCGGGTCGGGAAAGCTTATTTCGGCAGCTGGTCATCGACGCCGGCGATGTAGAAATTCATGCCGAGCAGCGTGCCGTCGTCGGAGACGGCTTTGTCCGCCAGCCAGTCCGAGCCGTCCTGCTTCTTGATCGGGCCGGTGAAGGGGTGAAGTTCGCCGGCGCGGATTTTGGCTTCCGCCTCTTCCGCGAGCTTCTTAACGTCGTCCGGCATGTTGGTGTAGGGCGCCATGGTGAGGATGCCGTCCTTCAGGCCGTCCCAGACCTGTTCCGACTTCCACGTGCCGTCGATAACGGCCTTGGTGCGCTTGATGTAATAGGCGCCCCAGGTGTCGACGATGGCGGTCAGCTGCGTTTCCGGGCCGGCCTTGATCATGTCGGATGCCTGGCCGAAGGCCTTGATGCCGCGTTCGGCGGCAACCTGCATCGGCGCGGTCGTGTCGGTGTGCTGGGTCAGGATGTCGACGCCCTGGTCGATCAGCGCCTTGGCCGCATCGGCTTCCTTGCCGGGGTCGAACCAGGTGTTGGCCCAGATGACCTTGACCTTGAAGTCCGGGTTTATCGACTGCGCGCCGTGCACGAAGGCGTTGATGCCCATGACCACTTCCGGGATCGGGAAGGAGGCGATGTAGCCGGCGACGCCCTTCTGGGACATTTTGGCCGCGATCAGGCCCTGGATGTAGCGGCCTTCATAGAAGCGCGAATTGTAGGTCGCGACGTTCGGGGCGGACTTGAAGCCGGTCGCATGCTCGAACTTCACGTCCGGGAATTTTTCGGCGACCTTGATCGTCGCGTCCATGAAGCCGAACGAGGTGGTGAAGACCAGCGCGCAGCCGGAGCGGGCCATGCGCTCGATCGCGCGCTCGGCATCCGGGCCTTCCGGCACGTTTTCCAGGAACGGCGTTTCGATCTTGTCGCCGAATTCGGCCTGGAGCGCCTGGCGGCCGATGTCGTGCGCCTGAGTCCAGCCGCCATCGGTCTTGGAGCCGACATAGATGAAGCAGATTTTCGTCGTGTCCTGGGCGTTTGCGGCAGCGGCGAAGCCGAGGACGGCGGCCGAGGTGGCGAGAGCGAGAATGATTTTCTTCATTTTATCCTCTGGGTTGGAAGTGGCTGTTTTTTCTTGTTTTCTATCGATCGGGCACGAAGGGCTTGCCGAGCGAGGCGGGCGTGTTGATCAGCGTGGTGCGCCGATTGTGTGAAATCAGGACGAGGACGATCACCGTGGCGGCGTAGGGAAGCGCCGACAGGAATTGCGACGGGATACCGAGGCCGAGAGCCTGGGCATGCAGCTGGCTGATCGACACCGCGCCGAAGAGATAACCGCCCGCAAGCAGCCGCCAGGGCCGCCACGAGGCGAAGACGACGAGCGCCAGCGCGATCCAGCCGCGCCCGGCCGACATGTTCTCCACCCATTGCGGCGTATAGACCAGCGAGAGTTGCGCACCGGCAAGGCCGGCGCAGGCGCCGCCGAACATTACGGCGAGATAACGCGTGCGGATGACATGGATGCCGAGCGCATGCGCCGAGCCGTGGCTGTCGCCGATGGCGCGCAGCTTCAGGCCGGCGCGGCTCTTGAACAGGAACCAGTTGACGCCGAAGACCAGCGCGATCGACAGGTAGAAGATCAGGTCCTGCTTGAAGAGCAGCGGTCCGAGGACCGGAATGTCGGAAAGCAGCGGGATGACGATCGGTTGCAGCTTGATGCCCGACATGCCGACATAGGGCTCGCCGATCTGGCCGGAAACGCCGAGGCCGAGAATGGTGAGCGCGAGGCCGGTCGCCACCTGGTTGGCGACGAGCGTCAGGGTCAGGAAGCCGAAGAGCACGGAAAACAGCGCGCCGCAGGCGATGCCGGCGAGAATGCCGATATAGGGCGAACCCGTCGCCTGCGTGGCGGCGAAGGCGAGCACGGCGCCCATCACCATCATGCCCTCGACGCCGAGATTGAGCACGCCCGACCGTTCGGTGACGAGTTCGCCGAGGGACGCCAGCACCAGCGGCGTTGCGGCGGTGATGACGGTCAAGAGGATCGCCTCGATGATACCCATCAGTGCGCGCTCCCTTCCGTCGTCTGGCTGAACCGCGAGAAGACCAGCCGGATCCTGTATCGGATGAGCGTATCGCAGGAGAGCACGAAGAACAGCAGCAGCCCCTGGAAGACGCGCGTCACCTTGTCGGAGACGCCGAGCGTCAGCTGCACCGCCTCGCCCCCCACATAGGTCAGCGCCAGGAACAGGCCGGCGGCGATGATGCCGATCGGATTGAGGCGGCCAAGGAAGGCGACGATGATCGCGGTAAAGCCGTAGCCGGGCGAAATGATCGGCTGGAGCTTGCCGATCGTGCCGCTGACCTCGGAAATGCCGGCAAGCCCGGCCAGCGCGCCGGACAGCAGCATCGAAAACCAGATCATGCGCTTCGACGAGAAGCCGGCAAAGCGCCCTGCCCGCTCGGATTGGCCGAGCACGGTGATCTCGAAGCCTTTCAGCGTGTAGCGCATCATGATCCACAGCCCGACTGCGGCGATGATCGCGAAGGCGAAGCCGAGATTGGCGCGGCCGGAGGCGATCATTTCCGGAAGGATCGCTTCCGGCGCAAAATCCCGCGTCACCGGAAAATTATAGGCGTCCGGGCTGCGCCACGGCCCGCGCACCAGCCAGTCGAGGAAGAGCTGGGCGATATAGACCAGCATCAGGCTCGTCAGGATCTCGTTGGTGTTCATATGCGCCTTGAGAAAGGCGGGAATGCCGGCATAGAGCGCGCCGCCGACCATGCCGAAGATCAGCATCAGCGGCAGGACGAGCGACGAATGCCAGTCATGGAAGACGACGGGCACGATGGCGCCCGCAATGGCGCCGGCGATGAACTGCCCCTCGGCGCCGATATTCCAGTTGTTCGAGCGGTAGCACACCGAAAGCCCGACGCCGATCAGGATCAGGGGTGCTGCCTTGATGGCGATCTCGTGCAGCGACCAGATGTCGAGCAACGGCTCGATGAAGAAGGAGTAAAGTGCTGCGACCGGGCTCTTGCCGATGAGCGCGAACATGATGCCACCGGCCACCACCGTCAGCGCCAGCGCCAGGAACGGCGACAGGATGGAGAAGAGCGTCGAGGGATTGGCGCGTTTTTCGAGTTCAATGCGCATGGGCCACCTCGCCGCCTTCCGTCTTGCCGTACATGCCGCCCATCAAGAGACCGATCTTTTCGCGCGTCAGGTCGTGAGCCGGATAAACATCGGACAGCCGCCCCTCGCTGACGACGGCGATTTCCGTCGCCACTTCGAAGATTTCGTCGAGATCCTGGCTGATCACCAGCACCGCCGAGCCCGATTTGGCGAGATCCACCAGCGCCTGGCGGATACGGCTTGCGGCCCCCGCGTCGACGCCCCAGGTCGGCTGGTTGACGATCAGCACCGCCGGCTGGCGGTCCAGTTCGCGCCCGACGATGTATTTTTGCAGGTTGCCGCCGGAAAGCGAGCCGGCCGCCGGGTCATCGCCGCTCTTGCGCACGTCCATCGTCTCGGAAATGCGCTTGGAGGCGATGCGCACGACGGCGTGCCTGATAATGCCGAGCACGCCGCCGGCAAGGAAGGTTTTCCGGTCCGACTGGTTGCGCGCCAGCACGAGATTGTCCGACAGCGGCAAAGCCGGCACCGCGGCGTGGCCGTGGCGCTCCTCCGGCACGAAGCCCGCGCCCATCAGGCGCCGCGCCGTGATGCCGAGATTACCGGCGGCCTTGCCGCGAATGGCGACGGCGGAGGCTTCCGCCACCGGATATTCACCGGAGAGCGCGTCGAAAAGCTCGCCCTGCCCGTTGCCGGCTACGCCAGCGATTGCCAGCACTTCGCCGCCGCGGACCTTGAGACAGACATTCTTCAGCGCAACGGCAAAGGGCGTGCGCGCCGCCACGCTCAGATGGTTGGCTTCGAGCAGCACCTCGCCCTTGGTGTTGGTGCCGGCGGCCGTCACCGAGGCGACATCGCTGCCGACCATCATGCGGGCGAGCGAGGACGGCGTTTCCTGCCGCGGATCGCAGGCGCCGGTCACCTTGCCGTGGCGCAGCACGGTCGCGCGGTCGCAGATGCGCTGCACCTCTTCCAGCCGGTGGCTGATATAGAGCACCGAGCGGCCTTCGGCCTTCAGCTTGGCGAGCGTCTCGAACAGCCGGTCGGCCTCCTGCGGCGTCAGCACCGAGGTCGGTTCGTCGAGGATGATGAGTTCCGGGTTCTGCAACAGCGCGCGCACGATTTCGATGCGCTGGCGTTCGCCCACCGAAAGGTCGGCGACATGCGCCTTCGGATCGAGCGGCAGGCCGTAGAGATGGGACAGGCGCGAGGCCTCTTCCGCCACCTTGGACAGCGAGATGCCGGGGCTCAGCGACAGCGCGATGTTTTCCGCGACCGTCAGCGCCTCGAACAGCGAAAAATGCTGGAAAACCATGCCGATGCCGAGGCGCCGCGCGGCACCTGGGCTCGGGATGCGCACGGGCTCGCCCTTCCACAGGATCTGCCCGCTGGTCGGCGAAAGCACGCCGAAGAGCATTTTCACGAGGGTGGATTTACCGGCGCCGTTCTCGCCCAGCAGGGCGTGGATTTCGCCGGGCCGGATATCGAGATCGATGCCGTTGCATGCGGCAAACGAACCAAAAAGTTTCGTCAGGCTACGGACAGCCAGCAACGGGCTGCCCTCGGACGCTCCAACGGCTGACACTCTGCCCCTCTTTCCTGCGGTCTCAGCCCTCGCCGCCCATTCGGGTCGTGTCAGGGAATGAGCAACGTCGTTCCACTCGTTTTTCTTGCTTCCAGATCCGTGTGCGCCCGTCCTGCCTCGGACAACGGATAAGTCTGATTAATATTGATACGCACTTTGTTGCTTTGCACAATATCAAAGAGCGAGTTTGCACATGCATCGAGTGCATCGCGCGTCGGGATGTAGGCGAAGAGCGTCGGCCGCGTCGTGTAGAGCGAGCCCTTCTGCGCCAGGAGGCCGAGGTTGAAGGCATCGACGGCACCGGAGGAATTGCCGAAGCTGACGAACAGGCCGCGCGGCTTCAGGCAGTCCAGCGACTTCGGGAACGTGTCCTTGCCGACGGAATCGTAGACGACATCGACGCCCGCCCCGCCGGTCAGTTCGCGCACCCGCGCCACGAAGTCTTGCCTGCCGTAGTCGATGACGTGGTCGTAGCCATGCGCCAGCGCGAGATCGATCTTCGCCTGCGACCCCGCCGTGCCGATCACCGTTGCGCCGAGCGCCTTCGCCCACTGGCCGGCAATGAGGCCGACGCCGCCCGCGGCCGCATGAAACAGCAGCACGGTGCCCGGCTTCACCTGATAGGTCTGGAGCAGCAGGTACTGCGCCGTCATGCCCTTCAGCATCATGGCGGCCGCCGTTTCGAGCGAAATGCCCTCCGGCACCTTCACCAGATGTTTCGTCGCCACATTGCGTTCCGCCGCATAGGCGCCATCCGCCGAGGCATAGGCGACGCGGTCGCCGATGGCGAAATCCGTGACGCCCTCGCCGATCGCGGTGATCGTGCCGGCGCCCTCCTTGCCGGGAACGAAGGGCAGCTCCGTCTTGTAGAGGCCGGTGCGGAAATAGACGTCGATGAAGTTGAGGCCGATGGCGGCCTGCCTGATCTGCACCTCGCCGGGGCCGGGTGCCGCAAGCGGCACGTCCTCCAGCTTCAGGACTTCCGGTCCGCCGAGACTGCGGATGACAATCGCCTTGGTCATGCTGGTTCTCCCGAGTGTTGGCTACCGCCCGAGGCTGGGAAAGGCCTGCAGGACGGCGCCGATGACATAAAGATAGAGCCCCGTCGCTACGACACCCCAGACCACCCAGGCCGGCGTGTCGAAATGCAGCAGAAGCGCGTAGCCGCTGAGCAGCGCCCACAGGAAGAAGACGCCGAGGTTGATCGCCCTCAGCCGCTCGACGCGCACGGGATGCAGGAAATTGATCGGCATGAAGGTGAGGACGACGGAGACGAAGACGATGATCGACGCCGTCAATTCGCTTGCCTGGATGACGAAGAGCGTGAACACCACCATGTTCCAGACGACGGGAAAGCCGGAGAAGAAATATTCGTCCGTCTTCATGCCCATATCGGCATAATAGATCGCGCTGGAGACGACGATGGCGCCGGCCGCCACGAAGGACCACGGCTCGCCGATCATGCCGCTCTGGTAGAGCGCGAAGGCCGGCAGCAACACGTAGGTCACATAGTCGATGACATTGTCCAGCGTATCGCCGGACCAGTTCGGCAGCACTTCCTTGACCCGCACTTTTCGCGCGATCGGCCCGTCGATGCCGTCGACGACGAGCGCCAGGCCGAGCCACCAGAACATGTCGACGAAACGGTGTTCGGCCGCCGCCACGACGCCCAAGAAGGCGAGGAACGACCCGGATGCCGTCAGGATATGGACGGAAAAGGCACGGATTTCCGCGTAGGGCACGCGTTTGTAGTTGAAAAACTTCATTGCCTTTGGCTGTCCATCCCTTGAGGGGCTTTCATCGGCCGCAGTCCGCCGAACACGCCCTCTTACGCGGTCACAGCCGGTAATATGCATTGATTGCCCGGCATCGCCAGTAGAAATCGGCTTCCCGTCGGGTGGTTCCCTCGCCTGCGCCGATTCATCCCATGGAAATTGCCTCTTTGCGGGCCTAGTCTTCCCGCAGTAGAAGCACCCAAATCTGTGGGTAACACTTCGCTGCTTCGGAGGTCGGTCATGAAGGAATTCGATATCGCGATCGTCGGCGCTGGCCTTGCCGGCAACCTTGCCGCCCTCGCGCTCGCCGATTCGGGGCGGAAGGTCGCGCTCATCGCCCCGCCGACGCGCGCCGCCGATGGCCGCACGACGGCGCTGATGGACCAGTCGATCGCCTTCCTGAAGGCCCTTGGCCTCTGGGACGAGATCGCCCGCCATGCCGCCGCCCTCGAGACCATGCAGATCCTCGACGGCACGACGCGACTGTTGCGCGCGCCCCCGGTCGCCTTCCGCTCCAGCGAGGTCGGCCTTGCCGCCTTCGGCTACAACATTCCGAATGCGCCCTTCCTCGACGTGCTGAACACGCGGATCATCGCCCGTGAAAACATCGTCCGGCTGGAAAGCGGCGTGACGGCCGCCACCGCCTTCGAGCACGGCGTCGAACTCGTGCTCGACGACGGCGAACGCGTCACGGCGCGCCTCGTCGTCGGCGCCGACGGCAGGAAATCGAAGATCCGCGACAGCGCCGGCATCGCCGTCCGCGCCTGGTCCTATCCGCAGGCCGCCCTCGTGCTCAATTTTGCGCATGAGCGGCCGCACGGCAATGTCTCGACGGAGTTCCACACGGAAAGCGGTCCTTTCACCCAGGTCCCCCTGCCCGGCCGCCGTTCCAGCCTCGTCTGGGTCCTGCCGCCGAAGGAGGCGGCGCGGCTCTGCGAACTCCCCGTCATCGAGCTTAGTCGTGCCGTGGAAGAGCGCATGCAATCCATGCTCGGCAAGGTCACCGTCGAAGGCACGCCGCAGAGTTTCCCGCTCTCCGGCATGACGGCCCGGCATTTCGGCAAGGGCCGTTTCGTGCTGGTGGGCGAAGCCGCGCACGCCTTCCCGCCGATCGGCGCCCAGGGCCTCAATCTCAGCCTGCGCGACATCATAGCGCTGAAGGACCTCATCCCGGAGGGCGATGACGGCATCGGCGAGCGCTTCGATCGGAAGCGCCAGGCGGACATTCGTACGCGCACCATGAGCGTCGACCTGCTCAACCGCTCGCTGCTGTCCGACTTCCTGCCCGTGCAGTTCCTGCGCTCGGCGGGCCTGCACCTGCTCTCGGCACTCGGGCCGCTGCGCAGCATCGTCATGCGCGAGGGCATCGAGCCCGGCGGCTCGCTAAAAGCGTTTCGCGACGGTTTACGGGAACGGGTCGCCCGCAAGCAGGCCTGATTTGATCAGGTAGAGCAGGATCGTCACGGTCGCGACGGAGAGCACCGTCGTGATCAGGATCGTCGCGGAGGCCCGCTCCTGCCACACGCCATATTGCTGGCCGATGACAAACACGTTCGTCGCCGTCGGAAGTGCCGCGAGCAGGACGGCGGTGAACACCCAGACCGGATCGAAATTGCCCGCAAGGCCGAGCACGAAATACATGGTAACCGGCAGCAGCAGCAGTTTCGCCGGCACGATATAGCCGATCTCCATCGGCACGCGCTTCAAGGGCCGCAGCGCCAACGTGACGCCCATGGCGAAAAGCGCGCAAGGCGCCGCCGCCTGGGCCAGATAGTCGATCAATCGTTGCAGCGGCGCCGGCGGCTCGAAGCCGGCGAAGGCCGCGACAAAGCCCGCCGCCGTGGCGATGATGAAGGGATGCGTGACGATCTTGTGCACGATCCCGCCGGCAATCTGCATCGCCGGCCGCTTCTCCCCGCCGGCCAGCGCCATCAGCGCCGGCGCGACCATGAAGTGCAGCATGTTTTCGAAGCAGAAGACCAGCGCCACCGGCACTGCCGCCGGCTCCCCGAACGCCAGCAGCGCCAGGCCCGGTCCCATATAGCCGATATTGCCATAGGCGGCCGCCAGCCCCTGGATCGTCGCCTCGCCGATCGTCGCGCGCCGCAGCCACAGCCCGACGGCGAAGACGAGGCCGAAGATCAGGTAGGTTGCGCTGATATTGGCGACGATGAAATCGACGCGCGTCAGCTGCTCGATCGGCGTCTTGGCCACCAGCTTGAAGAACAAGGCGGGCAGCGCGATGTAGATGATGAAGGTATTGAGCCAGCCGAGCGCCTCGACCGGCTGCCGGGTGATCTTCGCGACCACGTAACCCAGCAGGATCATGCCGAAGAACGGCAGGACCAGTCCGATGATGTCAGCCATGCGCCGTCGTCGAGTCCCGCTTGCCGAGGATGATACCCCGGACTAGCCGATTTGCGAGAGAATGGGAAATGTTTGCTGGAACCAGATGGCGACCGCGCTGATATAGCCGAAGATGAAGGCAAGGCCCGTCAGGATGAGCAGTACGCCCATCACCTTCTCCACCGCGCCGAGATGACGGCGGAACCGCACGAGGAAGCGCATGAAGGCGCCCGAAAAGCCGGCCGCGATCCAGAACGGCACCGCAAGCCCAAGCGAATAGACCGCCAGCAGCGCCGCGCCGTCGCCGACCGTCTCGCGCGCCGCCGCCACGCCGAGGATCGCCCCCAGCACCGGCCCGATGCACGGCGTCCAGCCGAAGGCGAAAGCGAGCCCCATGATATAGGCGCCCGACGCCGTCGCCGGCTTGCCGCCACCCTGGAAGCGCGCCTCGCGAGAAAAAAGCCCGATGCGCAGCAGCCCGAGAAAATGCAGCCCCATCAGGATGATGACGACACCACCGATCTGCGCGAGGATGTCGAGATGCCGGCGCAAGACCATGCCGATCGTCGAGGCGCCGGCGCCGAGCGCCACGAAGACCGTCGCAAAGCCGAGCGTGAAGCAGAAGGCGGCGAGCAGCACGGCGCCGCGCGTATCGCGGCGCACCGCCACCGCATCGTTGCCGCGAAACTGCTCGACCGAAATGCCCGCCATGTAACAGAGATAGGGCGGCACGAGCGGCAGAACGCAAGGCGACAGAAACGACAGCGCCCCGGCCAGAAGCGCGCTCAACAGGGAAATATCGGCGATCGACAAGGGTTACTCCGCGACGGCGAACCGGAACCGGCCAAGACCTTCCTTACGGCCTCGCCAGCTTCCGCATGTGCGCCTTCTGATATCCCCCGCCACCCCCTCCTGCCAATCACCTTTTGGGGAACGCGGCGAAATGCAGCAAAACCTGTTTTTCGCCGCATTTTACGGGTTGACCCGGCAAACCCTCCTGCCTATGTTCCGCGCACTTCCGCGGGGCACATCTGCACCGCCTGGGAGCGTGTAGCTCAGCCGGTAGAGCAACTGACTTTTAATCAGTAGGTCCAGGGTTCGAATCCCTGCGCGCTCACCACGAAAAACCTCTCGCATACCGTCCCGTAATCTCGATGACGCCGTTGAGAACCGGCCGCGGCGCTTTTTCAGTAGATCGTGTATTTCAGCAATCCCAGCGACCAGTTCACGCTGCGGTTCTCGGTGTCCCTTGTCCAGGTCTGCTTCAGCGTGCCGGCGATGTCGGCGATGGTGGTTCGGGCGTCGAGTTCCTTGGTCAGGCCGTAGTCGTTGGGGGCGACCTTGGTGAGGTCGACGTCGTCGGCGACGACGATGGCGACGAGCACGTTTTCGCTCGGGCCTTCGGCCTCGAAGTCGAAACCGTAATAGTCGTCCGGGATGGTGATCGGCATGTTCGCGGTGAGCGGCGTGATCTTCTGGGCGGATTCGTTCGGAAAAATCTGGGTCGCCTTGCCGTCCTTGGCGACGTCGTAGAGAATGAGGTGGCCGCCGGTGCTGCTGGTCACGGTGATCTGGAAGACGTCGCCGTTCTTCAGATAGTCGGACGAAAGCGCGACCTTGACGTCGCCGGTCTGGGGCTTGCCGAGAATGTCGCCGACGGCATCGACCGGGTCGGCGGCGACATAGGCGGTCTGCTGCGTGTTCTCGACCTTCACCTCCTCGACCTTGCCGTAGTCGGGCGTCTGTTGCTGCGTCTGCTGGGCGGTCGTGTCGGCGGTGGGTGTGGAGGCGCTGGCGCCGAGCAGTGCGTAATTGACCTCCAGTTGGGGATCGAGGCCCTGGCATTGCGTCTGCGCGGCGCAATAGGTCTGCGACTGCTTCTTCACATATTCGAGCAGCTCGGCATTGGAGACGATGCCGTTGCCGTTGCTGTCGGCGGCGGCGACATCGTGGCCGTTCACATAGGAGAGCGTGAAGACGCCGTGGCGCTCTTCCGGCGGCAGGCGCGTATCGTCCCAGGCGACCTGGTAGGAGGACGCGGCACTCCAGGCTTCCACGCCGTTCTGCTTGGCGATATCCGGCTTGTCGACCACGGCGACGTCGATGCGCAGGCCGCGCATCTTCACCGCATCCACGGGCTTGGCGAAGGGGCGCGGCAGGAAGCGAGCGCTTTCCAGCGCCTCGCCGACATCCGTCGAGAGCGAGCGGGAAATGGTGCCGGAATGGCAGGCGTCGATGACGATGGAGACGGCGCGGTCCTTCAGCTTGACCAGCATCGCGTCGATCTCGTCGTCGAGAATGACATTGGTCCAGTCGCCATCGCCGGCGGCGATATCGAAGGTGGAAAGCGCCTCGTCGAGCCCGTCCTCCTCGTCGCCGCTGACATCCTTCACCTGGAGGCCGTGACCGGAGAAGTAGAAATAGACGCGGTCGCCCGGCTGCGTGCCGTTGACGAGCCATTCGTCGATGCTGGCGAGGATCGCGGCGCGGGTCGCATCCTTGTCCAGCAGCACGCGGATCGATTCCGGTGCAAAGCCTTGTTTTTCCTTTAGCAGCTTCTCGATCAGCGGCACGTCGTTCTTCGGCCCTTCGAGAAACATCTTTTCGGGCAGCGTGGCATAGGTGCCGATGCCGATCAGGAGTGCCTTGTCGGCGGCGTGGACACCTGAGAACAGGCAGAGCGAAAGAAGAAGGGCTGCCGCGTAACGGATCATCAGAGCGTTTCCCGCGTATAGAGAGGTTGGATGGCGACACTTGCCTCCTTGCCGTCGAGCCGTGTCAACAGCGCCTTCAGCAGGGTTTCAGACGTCACGCTGCGGTCGGCGAGCACCGCACCGATCGCGTCCACCGGCTCGGCGGTCCAGATCGTGATGAGGTGGTCGGCGCCGAAGGGTTTGACGATCTCGACATCGGTCAGCTTGAACTGCGAGCTGCTGGTGCCGGCCGCCTGCATGTCGAGGAACTGCACCTCGCCCGTATTGGCGAGGTTGAAGACCAGCATGTTCGGATAGCGGCCGGGCGGCGCGTCGAAGCGCAGGCGCGTGCCGGCGGCATAGATGTCCTTGACCGGCGTCAGCGAAACGGAGCCTGGATTCTGGCTCGCCAGCGCCTTCAGGAAATCGAGCAGGACATATTTGTCGACCACGGACTGGATGCGCTCCGCGTCGACGTTTTCCGCCGCGACGTCGCCGTTCGGCGTGTAGAAGACGCCGCTTGCCACATCCCAGCGGAAGGGCGTGCCGGTACCGTCGGCATTCTTCGGCTTGTCGCCGGCGCCGTCGATCTGCAAGGCGATATTGCCGGTCCAGCCGAGGTCTTTTGCGGATTTGATGGTCTTTTCGGCGACCGGCGTCGTGGCGCCGTTGTCGGCCGTCTGCGTCGTCGTGCCGTTGTTGACCGGAATGCCGCGCGTCAGCGTGACGACGACCTCGCTCTCCGAGCGCGCCACCTGCGGCATGAAATTCGGCACCTGCAAGGCTTCCGAGCGGTTTTTCACGTTCGAGAAGATGTAGTCTTCGAGCTCGATGCGCGTGATGATGCCGTTGCCGTCGCGGTCGGCGCTGCCTTCCACCGCGCGGGCGAAACTCCAGCTGAGCGCGCCGCGCGGCTCGCCGTCGATGATGACCTCCGGCGTCGGCTGGCTTTCCAGCGACGCGGCCAGAACCGTCACCTGCTTGAAGTCGATGTCCTTGAGGTTCGCGCCGGCAATCGCCTCCTGCGAGGGCGGCGCGAGCTTCACCGTGACGGCGGGCGCCAGCCGGGTCTTGCCGGTGACCGAGCGGCTCATGCCGCCGGAAAAGCAGCTGTCGGAAACGAAGAGCACATGCACGCCCTTGCCTTCCGCTTCGCCGAACCAGGCGTTCATCTCGTTGTCGACGATGATTTCCTTGGACGTCTCCTCGTAGCGATTGCGGTCGAAGCCCGGCAGCTGGAGGAATTCGTCGAGCCCGTCCGCCTCGTCGCCGGCAATGAGCTCGGGCATCTGCGCGCCGTGGCCGGCATAGGTGAAGATGATCGTGTCGCCGGAGGCGGCCTGCGCCACCATGTCGGTCCAGGCCTTGCGGATATCGTCCTTGCGGGCCTCGGCATTGGTGAATTTCGTGACCGTGAAGCCCGCCGCACTCATCGCGCGATAGACGTCTTCTGCGTCGCGCACCGCGCCATCGAGGCTGACATCGTTCGGATATTGGTCGACGCCGACGACGAGCGCGAAGGTCTGCGCCGCGAAGGCGGGACCCGGCAGGGCGACGGCGAGGGAAAGCGCCAGCAATCGAGGCAGCATTTTCATCATTCCACGTCCACTTCCACGCGGCGATGCAGCTGGTTCATCGTATCCGTATCGTAGGCGCTGGCATCGTCCGGCTTGAAGGGCTGGTCCTCGCCCTTGCCCTCGGTGGTGATCGCGCCCGCATAACCGGCGGTGGAGAGATAGGATTTCAGCGTCTCGGCGCGGGCGAGCGAGAGCTTGTAGTTAGCGTCCGCCGAGCCGACGGGGTCGGTGTGGCCGATCAGCTTGATCGAACCGGGCTTCATCGCCTTCAGGCATTCCGCCAGGTCTTTTGCCGCCTCGACGCCCTCGGGCGTGAAATCCGCCGTGCCGAAGACATAGCGCACCGGGGTCGACTTCTTCTTGATCTTGACGCCGCGGAAGGAGACCTTGCAGCCGCCGCGCATGGCGAGTTGCACCGGCCGGGGCGAGGCAAGCCGCATTTCGCCCGCGAGCTTGTCGAGCCGCAGGATGTACTGCTCGTCCGGCGCCATCCAGTCCGGCGTCATCGTCTCGTTCGAGCCGTCTTCCAGCGCCAGCTGGTAGAAGCGCGCGGCCTGTTCGTAATCCTTGCGATCGCGGGCAAGGTCGCCGAGCGCGTCATAGACCTGCCAGGGGCCGCCATACTGGCGCTGGAGGTCTTCCAGTTCCTGCTGGTGATCGGCAAGTTTTCCGCCGCTGCCGACGGTGGTCGCGATGCGGTTGAAGGCGGTGAGCGAGGCGACGCGGCCGGTCAGCGTGCGCTCGTTGGCGCTGCAATTGGCCGTGCTCGCCGTCTCGGCGATGGAGCGGGCCTTCTGCTCGTCGCCCGCATTGAACGCTTCGACGACGCCGGTGAAGGCATCGCAGGCGGCCGCGGCCGGGGCGGCTCCGGCCATTACGAAGAGTGTCATCGCCAGGGATCGCATCAGCATTGTCGGTCCAGCCCTCATGTCGTCGTGGAAAGATCGGGCAGGGATCCAAAGACCCCTGCCCCGTTTGTCACTTGATCTCGAAGGTCACCATCTGGAGACCGCTTGCCCCGTTGTCCTTATCGGCCTGCTTGGCGAGATTGATGGCGAGGCCGCGCGTCAGCGGCTGCTTCGAGTTGGCGACCAGTTCCTTGGCCTTTTCGGCCGTCAGTTTCTGGTCACCGAGACCGCCGATCTTGCAGAAGGCGATCATCGTTTCGCCGGGCGACGGCGAATCGAAGGTCAGGTTACCCGTTCCCGGCTGCGGGATCAGGCGTTTTTCGCCGGCATTCAGCGTCGTCGAGCCGATCATCACATCCGGCACGATTTCGACATTGCCGGTGTCTTCGACATACATCAGCTGAAGTTCGCAGGCGTGGTTGGTGCTGAGTTCGAAGCTCAGATAATCCCCGACCTTGGCGCTTGTCGATGCCACATGCACGGCAAGTTTCACCTTGTCGGCCTGCGCCTTGTCCTCCTGCTTGTAGGCCGGCACGACGTAAGCGGTGTTGGCGGTCGCCCCGGCATACTGGTCGCCCGTCGCCTGGCCTTGTGTCGCCTGGCCCTGCGTCTGCTGCTGGTAGGCGTCGTTGTTGACGGCCTGCTCCTGCTTCTGCTCGGGCTGCTGGTAGCCGGCATTGTTGTCGACCGGCTGCTGGTAGGCATCAGCCGTCTGGCCCGCATTGGCATCAGGGTTGACGCCCCGCTTCAGCGGATCGAGCTGGAGCAGCGGTTGCAGCATGAAGGCAAATTGCTCCTCGACCTCGACGCGCGGGATCGTGGCGCCCGATTCGAGCGTTGCGACCCAGTCGATGCCGATGCGCAGCGCATTGACGTCGGTGAGGCGACGGATGTCGGACGAAAACTCCTCCGGCGTCATGTCGAACTCCGCCGCCAGCTGCTCGAAGTTCAGCTCGTCCTCATACTTGTCGGCGAAGTAGGTGAAGATCTCGGCACCGCCGGGAGCCTTCAGGCTGGTCAGGCCGCCACCCGAGGTCGGCTCGGTGATGCCGAGGCGATCGAGGGCCGCGACGAAGCGGTCCGTGTCACGCTTGTAGACCTCGTTCAGCTCCTCCTGCGGCACGTAGACGGCGAGCAGCTCGTCCTGCTGGTCCTTGGAGAACAGCGTGGACGTTTCGATATGCTCGCGCAGCTGGTCGCGCTTAGAGAGGATGCCGTCGAAGTGGCAGTCGAAGCACGAGCGGGCATTGATGATCTCGACGCCCTTGCCGATCGGCCGCTTGCGGAAGGAGACGATCGCCGTCGGGCCGATGTCGAGCTGGTCGCCCTTGTCGGTCGAGAGATAGTAGCCCTGCATGCCGTTCGGAAGCGAGAAGATCATTTCGCCGCCGTCATGATCGAAGGGTTCCAGGCCGGCCTTCAGGCGAACGCCCTCCGGACCCGCGGGGAAGCGCTTCAGCACCTGCTTGCCGACGTCGCCGGCAAAGTCATAGGACTTCCAGTAGTAGCCGCCGAACGGCATGTCGTGCCGTTCCAGCATGCGGTTGTGGTCGGATACGCCCGAGGAACCATCCGCAAAGCCTGCGCGAACGATACGGCGGCGTTCGATGTTCTGGTCGACCGGCACCCCGAAGCGCTTTTCGAGTTCGGCGATATTGGTCGGCAGCTTCATCAGGCGGTTATAGACCTTCGGCCGTGCGCCGTTGCTCATGAACCAGTCGACACGCATGATCGGCAGCTGCGTCTGCGTCGCCTTGGCCAGCGAGTGCAGCTGCGCATCGCTCTGCGGGTCGACGCCGTAGAAATACTCGTTGATCAGGAAGTTGTAGTCGTCCTCGCTCCATTCGAGATCGCGCAGGTCGACGCGCACGAGCAGGCCGTCGGTCCCCTCGACTTCTTCCGGAAGCACGAGTTCCGGCCCGTAGGAGAGCGAGTTGAGCAGTTTCTTGAAGCCGCCGGCGAGAACCTTCATGCGCTTCAGGAAGGTCTCGTGCGATTCGCAGCTCATCATGCCGTTGTACTGGTCGCGATAGCTGAAGTAGCGCATGAACGGCTGGTTGTGTTCGTCGACCTTGGAGATGTCGCGCAGCGCCAGTTCGACGAAATCGAGATATTTCAGCATCGGCCGCGAGCGCTTGGCTTCCGTCGCGGCGACAGCCGTCGGGATATCCGACTGGTTCAGCGAGTTGATCCAGGTGGCGAGGCTCTGCACTTCTTCGTCGCTAGGACGCTTGCCGAGCGGCATGCGGCCGCTGGTGACGCTGGTATAGAGCAGCGACTTGGCGGCATCGCCGGGTGTCACGAAGGCCGGATTGGCGGCGATCGAGGCAAGGTCGCCCGCCGGGAAGGACCCTTGCGAGCTTTCGCCCGGGCCGTGGCAGTTGCGGCAATATTTGCCGATGAAGGCATCGGCGGCGGAAGCGGATTCCGCGTTGCCACCGCCGGCACTCAGCGCCGTTTCAGGCGTCGATTCGCTGCAGACAGGCGTTTGGCTCTGCTCGACAGGTGCCTCAACCGGTATCTCGCGATCCGCAAGGAACGCGTACATGGCCTGCTTGTCCTCGTCGGGCAGCGTCGAAAGGCCCTGGGCGATGCGCCGCATGACTGGATCGGACAGCGGCGAACCGGAGAGCTTCTTGCCCTCGTCGATCAACCCCTTGGTGAAGACGGTATGCGAAGCAAGACCGCTGATGCGGGCCTTTGTGATATCCGGCGCGACCGCGCCGGTCAGGCCCTTCTCGCCCTCATAGGCGCGGGTGAGATCAAGACCGTAGGTCGTGGTGCGCGGCGTGTGGCAATCGCCGCAGCCGCCGACATTCTCGATCAGGTAGCGGCCGCGCTCCATCTGCGTTTCCTCGCGCGGCTGGAAGGCCTGCACGGTGAAATGGCTGCGCTTCCAGAGCGTGATCGTCGTCTGGCGGCTGAACGGGAAGGCGATCTCGTGTTCCTTCGAGGCGGCATCCGATTGCGGCAGCGAATCGATGTAGGCCTTGATGTCCAGCACGTCCTCCGGCTTCATGCCGCCGTAGGACGTATAGGGCATGACCGGATAGAGGTTGTCGCCGTTCTTCTTGAGGCCGACCATCACTGCGTTCAGGAAGTCAGCATTGGACCAGCCGCCGATGCCGTTCGGATGGGCGGAAATGTTCGGCGCGAAGAACTTTCCGATCGCCGTCTGCATTTCCATGCCGCCCGAAAGCAGTTCGATATTGTCGCCTGAGCCATGGCAGGCGCCGCAGCCGGCGGCGCCGAACAGGATCTTGCCGTTATCGGCATTCGCCTGGTAGGTGCCATAGGCGTCGGCCGCGAACTGGTCGATGGCATAGGCCCCCGCGGGACAGAAAAGTGCCAATGCAAGGCCGAGAGCGGCCACAAGCCTGGCGCCGGGACGGACAAATGATGTCTTGAACATGCGCATGGCTTGTTCCTTTCGCTCCAAGAGGCCGGCGGACCGGCTGGAAATCTTCACCGAAACTCGAAACGCTCGAACTCGACACGGCGCGGCGCCTTGCCGAGTTCCTTCAATCCCTTCTCGATCGCCAGCCGCAAGGGTGGCGGCCCGCAGAACCACAGGTCCGCTTCTGCCGGATTCATGCTGGTGCCGGCCACGAGCTTCGTCGCGTCGAAGCGGCCGTCGATCGCCGAATTGTGCAGAACGAAATTGAAGTTCTCGAGCTTTTCCGCCTGCGCGCGGAACGTGTCGAGGCCGATCGCCTCCGCCCCGTCGCGCACGCAGTAGACCATGTGGATATCCTGCCCCTCGTCGCCCTTCAGCCGGCTCGCCATGGCGAGGAACGGCGTGACGCCGATGCCGCCGGCAAGCCAGATCTGCTTCTTGCCGCCGCGCTTGTGGTTGAAATGCCCGTAACCGCCTTCCAGCGTCAGTGCATCGCCGACAGCGACGCCCTCGCGCAGCGCCTTGGTATAGTCGCCGAGCGGCTTGATGGCGAAGCGGACCGAACCGTCCTCGTCGATGCCGGCAATGGTGAAGGGATGCGGCTCGCGCAGGCCCGGCTTGTTCACCCGGAAGAAGCCGAACTGGCCGGGCATGGCCCTGAGCTTGCGGTTGATCGGCCTTGCGGAAATGATCGTCGCGCCCTCGTGGCGCTCGACATTCACCACCTCGTAGCGGCGGGTGCGAAGCCAGGGCAGCAGCTGCGTATAGGCGTAGCTGACGATGCCGACGGCCGCGAAGAGGTTGAGATAGGTCGCCAGGAACGCCGTGCCGTCATAGGGCCGCTTGATGAACATCTGGTGGAAGGCCACCAGTACGAAAAGCAGGCCGATGAAGCGGTGCGTGATGCGCCAGTACTGGTAGGGAATCTGGAAGCGCGTCTTCGGGATGACCTTCACGATGCTGAGGATGAGCAGGAAGACGAAGCCGTAGAAGGCCCACTCGCCCATCGTTGCCGCCAGGATGTTCAGCCCGCTGGTAACGGCAAGGCCCTGGAAATCCGGTGCAATGAAATAATGCACCAGGATAAGACAGAGCACCGCGATGCCGATCTTGCGGTGAAACTGGTAGATGCGGTCGAGCCCGCCGAACAGCCGCTCGACGAAGGGCGGGCGCGTCGCCATGAACTGCGCGATCCCCATGGCGACGAAGGCCATGGAAGAGGCCATCAGCGAAAAGGTCGTGCCCGCATTGGTATGGCTGACGGCCGGCACGGCCAGCAGGCCGGCAAAAACAATCAGGATTGTTGCGATGATGGAACCCGCAGTCAACGTATGCCCCCACAATTCAACTGGACGGTCCGAATTCCAGGGGCATGCTGGCAAGGCCCATGACGTTCGTCAACCGCATTCGTCCTATCGACGCGTGGGCGAGCGGCTTTATTCGGGTTGGTTTCGCAAGGGCGAGAAAGAGATCGGAAAACGTATCCCGGGGAACACAAACAAGGCCGGGACAGACGCAAAAAAGGACGCCTTTCGGCGCCCTTCAATCTGCGGTTTCAGGAATGCAGCTACTTGCCGAGCCGCTTGATGTCCTCGCGCGCCCTGTCGGCGAGCGGATGTTCGGGATGGCGCGCGATGAACAGTTCGAGCGCCTCGCGCGTGCCCTTGGACTTCAGATTTTCATATTCCGCCTGTACGGCTTTCTCCGGATCAGACGGTCGCGCCATGATGCCGCCGGTGCCTTCGGGCGCCTCCCCGGCTGCGGCGAGGACAAGGCAGGTCGTGGCGACAATGGTTATTTTCGAGAACAATTTTAACCTCCGGTCGAATAGCATTCGGCGATCATCCGTTCTGTGCTACGAGTTGCCCATCCGATCACAGGTGGAGTGGGTGTTCAAGCATCTACAGAATCGGAGTGAATTGCGGTCTATCCAAGGCACGCAACAAAAGGTCCGGCATAACAGGAGAACGTGACATGACAGGCACCGGTAAGGTCACCAAGACCATCAACAAGACTGGTATAACAGCAATCGATGGCGTGTTGTCTGGCTCTGCCTGGTCAGGTTCCCTGACCTTTGCTTTCCCGACATCGTCGAGCGCCTATGATTACACGGGCGAACCGGACAGCGGCTTCGGCACGATCTCCTCCCTGCAACAGACCGCCGCCCGCTTCGCGCTGGACACGGCCTTCGGAAGCACCGCGAACAACGGCTTTTCCGTCGAAGGGTTCACCAATCTGGCGGTCTCGCAGGGCGGCGCCACGACGTCCAACCTGCGCTTTGCCGAATCGGACATGCCGTCCACGGCCTGGGCCTACTATCCTGGAAACAGCAGCGAGGCCGGCGATCTCTGGTTCGGCCGCCAGTTCGACTACCGCTCGCCGGTCGCCGGCAACTATGCCTGGGCGACGATGCTGCACGAGATCGGCCATGCGCTCGGCCTCAAGCACGGCCATGAGGGCGAAGACGGTTTCCCTGCTTTGCCCGCCAACCGGGACTCGATGGAATATTCCATCATGACCTACCGCTCCAACATCGGCGGCCCGGCTGACGGCTACCGCAACGGTGAGTTCGATTACGCGCAGTCCTACATGATGTCCGACATCGCCGCCTTGCAGCGCATGTACGGCGCCGACTTCACCACCAACGGCACCAACACCGTCTACAAATGGAACCCCGGCAGCGGCGATACGCTCGTCAACGGCAAGGTTGCCATCGATGCCGGCGCCAACCGCATCTTCGCCACCATCTGGGACGGCGGCGGCAGAGACACCTACGACCTGTCGTCCTACAAGAACGGCGTCAGCGTCGACCTGCGCCCCGGTCAGCATTCGAAATTCAGCGACGTCCAGCTCGCCCTCCTCAACTTCGAAAGCGACGCCTATTCGCGTGGCAACATCTTCAACGCCCTGCTCTTCAAGGGCGACACGCGCTCGCTGATCGAAAACGCCAAGGGCGGCAGCGGCAATGACGTGCTGCGCGGCAACCAGGCGAACAACACGCTGCAGGGCAACAACGGCAACGACAAGCTCTTCGGCATGGTCGGCAACGACAAGCTCGACGGCGGCAAGGGCAACGACCAGCTGACCGGCGGTGCCGGCGCCGACGACTTCGTGTTCAAGAAGGGTTATGGCCGCGACACGATCATGGACTTCAAAAACAACATCGACGACATCGATCTGCGCAGCTACAATTTTGCCAGTGTCAACGCGGTGCTCAACAAGGCAACGCAGGTCGGTGACGACGTTCACATCAAGTTCTCCAGCACGGACATCCTCATCCTCGACGACTTCAAGCTGAAAGATCTCGACGCCCGCGACTTCCTGCTCTGATTTCCAGCAACGATCCGAGCACAGCACGGCCGGAACCCCTGAGGTTCCGGCCTTTTTTGTTGCATGTCACCGCCCAGAACCACCTCTGATATATCAGCGCAATGGACATCCGTTTTGCGACATGCCACCATGTGATATATCAATCGGGATTCGGGAATGACGGAAACCGCGGCGTCGCAAGCCCACCTCGCCTATCTCGCCCTCGAAGGGCTGATCGTCACGCTGAAGTTGAAGCCGGGCTCGCTGGTCAACGAACGCCAGCTCGTCGCGCTCGCCGGCCATGGCCGCACCCCGGTGCGCGAGGCGATCCAGAAGCTGGAATGGCAGGGCTTGATCGCCGTGCGCCCGCGCGCCGGCCTCCAGATCACGGCGATCGGCCCGGATGATCACGCGCATGTCATGGCGACGCGCCGGCAGCTGGAGCCGCTTGCCGCAGATCTCGTCGCCCGGCACGCGAGCGACGAACATCGACAACAGCTCGTCGCCTGCGCGCAGACGATGACGGCCTGCTCGATCCATTCCGACATGGAGGGGTTTCTCGGCGCCGACAAGACCTTCGACGAGATCATGGAGCAGGCCTGCCCCAACCGCTTCGTGACCTCCGCGCTCGCCCCCTTGCAGACCCATGCGCGCCGGCTCTGGTTCGCCCGCGCCGACAACCGGCAGATGGACCGCGCGGTGGATCTGCATGTGAAGGTCATCCGCGCCATCCGCAACGGCGATAGCCCGGCGGCGGCCACGGCAATGTCCGATCTGCTCGATTCGCTTTCCGCCTGAAACGAAAAAGGGCGGCCCGAAGCCGCCCTCACTATCCCATATGCCCGTCGCTCAATCGACGAAGGCGCGCTCGATGACGAATTCGCCGGGCTTGTTGTTCGAGCCCTCGATGAGGCCCGCCTGCTCCAGCAGCCCCTTGGTTTCCTTCAGCATCGCCGACGAGCCGCAGATCATGCCGCGGTCGACCGCCGGGTCGAAATGCGGCACGCCGAGATCGGCGAACATTTTTCCATTGCTGATGAGGTCGGTGATACGGCCCTGGAACGGATAGTCCTCGCGGGTCACCGTCGCATAGTGGCGCAGCTTGTTGCCGACGACTTCCGCCAAAAATTCGTGGTTGCGGATTTCCTCGACGAGGTCGAAGCCGTATTTCAGCTCGGAGACTTCGCGGCAGGTATGCGTCAGGATGACGTCATCGAACTTTTCATAGGTTTCCGGATCGCGCATCAGGCTTGCGAAAGGCGCAATGCCGGTGCCGGTCGAGAACATGTAGAGCCGCTTGCCGGGCGTCAGCGCGTCGAGCACCAGCGTGCCGGTCGGCTTCTTGCGCATCAGCACGGTGTCACCCGGCTGGATCTGCTGGAGATGCGAGGTCAGCGGGCCGTCCGGCACCTTGATCGAGAAGAATTCCAGTTCCTCGTCCCAGGACGGGCTTGCGATCGAATAGGCGCGGTAGACCGGCTTGTCGCCGACCATCAGGCCGATCATGGCGAATTCGCCGGAGCGGAAACGAAAGCTCTCGGGGCGCGTCATGCGGAAGCTGAACAGGCGATCCGTATAATGCTGCACGCGCGTCACCGTCTCGGCGAATACGCCGGCGGGAATGGCGGGCACGAAATCTTCGGTCTTGGCAGGTGCGTTCATTTCGGGATCGATCCTGGCTGCGTCGGAAAGTCTTGACGATAGGCAGATATTACATGTTGAGCCGCGAAGGAAGGTATTGTGTTCCAATGCGCCGATTGGCCGCGCATCGCTTTTCTAACAACGCTTGGCGGCCTTTCTTATTCCGGCGTAAGCCTAAAACACGATTGCGGCGTTTCGCCGGTCGCGCCTTGAATCAGGCCCGCCGCCGCCAGCTGTAGGAACCGGCATCTTCCGATGCCCGTGCCGTCGGCTGGTAGTGGTTGTCGATGCCCGGCAGCCGGTTTTCCGCAAGCCGCTTCAGCGCCGTCGCGTTGGTCACGGCAAAGCTGTCGATGCCACAGCGCAGCATCAGCGGAATCTGGTCGATCAGCACGTCGCCGACCGCCCTCACCTCGCCGGTAAATCCGAGCCGCGAACGCAGCAGCGAGGCATGGCTGAAGGCGCGGCCGTCGTTGAAGGCCGGAAAGGCGACGGCGACCAGCGCCAGCCGGTCGAGATGGCCTTCGAGCTTGCGCACGTCGTCCGCCGGGTTGATCAGCACGCCGAGGCCCGTTTCGTCCGTCTTCGCCAGAAAATCGTCGAGACCGAGTACCGCCTTCTCGTTCGAGCCGGCCTTGACCTCTTCGGTTTCGAGGATCCAGGGATCGTCGGTCACGAAGCCGGCTTCGTTCCAGATTTTCGTCATCATCGCGCTCCTCAGGCTGCCGCCGCCGTCTTATCACCGTAGAGCGCATCCTTGAAGGGCTGCGGTCCAACGCGACGATAGGCATCGAGGAAGATTTCGGACGGATCGAGGCGCAGGCGCAGATAGGTGTCGACGATCACCTCGACGGCATCCGTCACCTTTTCCGGCTCGAAGCCGCGACCGATGATCTCGCCGATCGAGGTGTTCTCGTCCCCCGAGCCGCCGAGCGTGATCTGGTAGAGCTCCTCGCCCTTCTTCTCGACGCCGAGCAGGCCGATATGGCCGACATGGTGATGGCCGCAGGCATTGATGCAGCCGGAGATCTTGATCTTCAGCTCGCCGATTTCGGCCTGCCGCTCGGGCGCGCCGAAACGCAGCGAAAGCTCCTGCGCGACGGGAATCGAGCGGGCGTTTGCCAGCGCGCAATAGTCCAGCCCCGGACAGGCAATGATATCCGTGATGAGACCGGCGTTCGCCGTCGCCAGGCCTGCCGCAACCAGGCCGCGATAGATCGGCTCGAGATCGGCCAGCGCCACATGCGGCAGGATCAGGTTCTGCTCGTGGCTGACGCGGATCTCGTCGAAGGCATATTCCTCCGCAATGTCGGCAACCGCCTCCATCTGCACATCCGTCGCATCCCCCGGAATGCCGCCGATCGGCTTCAGGGAGATCGTCACCATGCCGTAGTCGGGATGCTTGTGCGGCTGCACGTTCTGGTGCACCCAGCGGGCGAATTCCGCATCCGCCTTCTTCCACTGCGCCAGGCTTGCCCAGCCTTCCGCGCGCGGCGCCAGTGCCGGCGGGGCGAAATAGGCGGTGATGGCGGCAATATCCTTTTCCGGCAGCTTCAGCTCGGTGTTTTTGAGTTCGGCGAACTCGACCTCCACCTGCCGCGACAATTCCTCGACACCCGTTTCGTGCACGAGAATCTTGATGCGCGCCTTGTACTTGTTGTCGCGCCGGCCGTGCAGGTTGTACACGCGCATGATGGCCGTGGTGTAGGACAAGAGGTCCTCTTCCGGCAGGAAATCGCGGATCTTCTTGGCGATCATCGGGGTGCGCCCCTGCCCGCCGCCGACATAGACGGCAAAGCCGATGCGGCCGGCGTCGTCCTTCTTAAGGTGCAGGCCGATATCGTGCACCTGGATGGCCGCGCGGTCGCGTTCCGCACCGGTGACGGCGATCTTGAACTTGCGCGGCAGGAACGAGAATTCCGGATGCACGGAGGACCACTGGCGCAGGATTTCCGCATAGGGCCGCGGGTCGGCGACCTCGTCGGCGGCAGCACCGGCAAAATGGTCAGCCGTGACGTTGCGAATGCAGTTGCCCGAGGTCTGGAGCGCGTGCATCTCGACCGTCGCGAGATCTGCCAGCGCATCCGGCAGCTCGTTGAGCTTCGGCCAGTTGTACTGGATGTTCTGGCGCGTGGTGAAATGGCCGTAGCCGCGGTCGTATTTGCGCGCGATATGCGCCAGCATGCGCATCTGGCGGCCGTTCAGCGTGCCATAGGGAATGGCGACGCGCAGCATGTAGGCGTGAAGCTGGAGATAGACGCCGTTCATCAGGCGCAGCGGCTTGAACGCGTCCTCGGCAAGCTCGCCGGAAAGGCGGCGGCCGACCTGGTCGCGGAACTGCTCAACGCGGTCGGAAACAAAGGCGTGGTCGAATTCGTCGTAGCGATACATGCAGAGATCCTCAAGCCGCCGGTGCGGCCGTCGCGGTCAAGCCGGAATAACCGGCGGCATAGAAAATGGTCGGGCCTTCGGCGCGGATGCGCTCGCGCATGCGCAGCGGCCGCAGCACACCGTCGACTTCTTCGACGTCGACGACGTTGACGTCAACCACTTTGTTGTCGGCCAGCGCCTGCTTGCCGGTGGCTTCCAGTGCATCGACCGCCTCCTTGTGGCGCGCCACGAAGGCGGCCTGGAGCTGCTCGTTCCAGGTGCCGGCGGCATCCAGCCAGACGGAAATGCCGTCGGAAAGGCGGTTGGCTGTCAGAACCTTGTCGGCCATGTCATGCTCCCAATACTGCTGTGCTGCGCACGGTCTCGCGGATGGCGAGCGGTGCGGAATGTTCGAAATTGGCGCCGGCGACGGCGTCGCCGATGATCACCATGACCGGACCGGAAAGCTCGTCGCGATGTTCGAGCCCCGGCAGGTCCTTGAGTGTGCCATGCAAAAGCCGCTTGTCGCGACGGCTGGCATTTTCCACCACGGCGACCGTGGTTTCCGCCGGCAGGCCGGCATCCATCAGGCGCGCGGCGACGGAGGCCGCGACGGTACGGCCCATATAGACGGCGACGGTGGCGCCGGAAATCGCAAGCCGCGCCCAGTCCGGCAGGACGGCACCCGTCAGGTCGTGCCCCGTCGTGAAGACGAGGGACGAGGCGACGCCGCGCAAGGTCAGCGGCAGTTCGAAATCGGCGGCGGCCGCAAACGCCGAGGTAATGCCGGGCACGATCTCATAGGTCACGCCCGCCTGACGCAGTGCCGCCATTTCCTCGCCGGCACGGCCATAGACGAGCGGATCGCCGGATTTGAGCCGCACGACACGCTTCCCGTCCTTGCCGAGTTCGACCAGCAGGTCGTTGATCTCTTCCTGCGACTTGGAATGACAGCCCTTGCGTTTTCCAACGGAAAGGCGCTCGGCATCGCGGCGGCCCATGTCGACGATCGCCTGCGGCACCAGCGCATCGAAGACGATGACGTCGGCTTCCATCATGACGCGCTGGGCGCGCAGCGTCAGCAGGTCTTCGGCACCCGGGCCGGCGCCGACGAGCCAGACATGGCCCGCGGCCTTGCCCTGCGAATTCAGCAACGTGTTGGCGGAGTGGCGGGCGAGATCGATATCGCCATTGTTGACGGCATCGGCGACCGCGCCCTGGAAGAAGCGGCGCCAGAAGACGCGGCGGGTAACGCCGCGCGGCAGCACGCGATCGACGGCGTCGCGATAGCCGCTGGCGAGGCTCGCCAGCCGGCCGAGCGACGGGGACAGAATCTGGTCGACCTGCGCGCGGATCATCTGCGCCAGCACCGGGCCGGCGCCTTCCGTGCCGATGGCGACGGCGACGGGCGCGCGGTTGACGAGCGCGGGCGTGAAGAAATCGCAATAATCCGGCTGGTCGACGGCATTGACTGGAATGCCGAGCGCGCGGGCGGCGGCGGAGATGGCGCGGTCGGCGGCAGCATCGCCGGTTGCGGCGAAGACGAGCGTCGCGCCGGCAATCGCCTCGCTGGAAAACGGTTCGCGGACGAGCACGAGGCCGTTATCCGCGATGAAGCGGGCGAAATCGGCTTCCGGCGCTTCCGCCAGAACGACGATCCGGGCATCCGTGTTGAACAGCAGGCGCGCCTTGGCAAAGGCCTCGTCGCCTTCGCCCACGACAACGACCGTCCTGCCGCTCGTGCGGAAGAACGCCGGGAATGTCGAAAGCTTCTGCTGCGGTTCAGTCATGGGTTCGTCCGTTAGGAGTGTGCGCACTATCGCGAAAAATGACCATAAACGAAAGAAACATAAATCCTGAACCTTATGGAGGCGCGTATTGTTTTGCTCGCACCTTCCGCATTTTGAGCATAAGTCACCGGCCGCCCTTGCCTCTCCGCCGCGGCGACCGCTAAGGATGCGCCATAAGACCAACCGGGAATCCCATCATGGACCAGGCCGCCCTTGCAAAGCGCCTTCTCGACGTCATCGAATTCGACATCCTGCCATTGACGCGCGACGGTGTCGCCGCCGGCAACAAGGTGTTTGGCGCGGCGATCCTCAAGAAGTCCGACCTCTCGCTGGTTCTCGCCGAAACCAACAACGAGACGGAAAACCCGCTCTGGCACGGCGAAGTGCATGCGCTGAAGCGGTTCTACGAACGGGCTGAAAAGCCCGATACGAAAGAGCTGGTGTTCCTCTCGACGCACGAGCCCTGCTCCATGTGCCTCTCGGCGATCACCTGGGCCGGCTTCGACAATTTCTACTATTTCTTCAGCCACGAGGATTCGCGCGACGCCTTTTCGATTCCGCACGACCTGCGCATCCTGAAGGAGGTTTTCCGGCTCGATCCCGGCGGCTACGCCAGGACCAACGCCTTCTGGCGCTCCGCCGCCATCGCCGATCTCATCGCGACCTCGGATGAAGCCGCGAAGGCGGACCTTAAGAAGCAGGACGCCGAAATCCGCGCGGCCTATGACGGATTGTCGGAAAGCTACCAGTCCGGCAAGGCCGGCAACAGCATCCCGCTGAACTGAGCGACGGCCATGGAACCGAGCCGCGAGATAAAACGCCTGATCGAGATCATGGCGGCGCTGCGCCAGCCGGAGACCGGCTGCCCCTGGGATGTCGTCCAGACCTTCGAGACGATCAAACCCTATACGATCGAGGAGGCCTACGAGGTCGCCGATGCGATCGAGCGGAACGACATGGACGACCTCTGCGAGGAGCTGGGCGACCTGCTCCTTCAGGTGGTTTTTCACGCCCGGATGGCGGAGGAACGCGGCGAGTTCGATTTCGGCAGCGTCGTCGAGGCCGTCACGCGAAAAATGATTCGCCGCCATCCGCATGTCTTCGCCCGCTCGGATGCGGACACGCCCGAGGCGGTGAAGCTGCAATGGGACGACATCAAGCAGGCGGAAAAGCGCGAGCGCAAGGAGCGCCGCGCCAGACGCGGCCTGCCGGAGGACCCGCTGCGCGGCCATCTCGGCTCCGTGCAGCGCTCCTTCCCGGCGCTGGTAGAGGCGCTGAAGCTTCAGGAGCGCGCCGCCAAGGTCGGCTTCGACTGGTCGGAACCCGCGCCCATCCTCGACAAGATCGAAGAAGAAATCGGCGAACTGCGTGAAGCGCTCCGCAACGATGATCAGACGGCTGTCGCCGACGAGTTGGGCGACCTGATCTTTGCTTTGGTCAATATCGGCCGCCATGTCGGCGCCGATCCGGAAATGGCGCTGCGCGGCACGAACACAAAATTCCGCAACCGCTTCTCCCATATCGAGGACAGCCTCGCCGCGAACGGCGAGAGCCTCGAAGCGGCGACGCTGGAGCGCATGGAAGAACTGTGGCAGGCCGCCAAGCAGATCGAACGGCAGTTGGTGAAGTAAAAACCCCTCATCCGCCTGCCGGCACCTTCTCCCCGCAAGCGGGGCGAAGGGGGCGGATGCACCGGTTTCCCCAAAACGGGACCGCCCTGGATGGAAGGAAGCTTTTCGTCTTGCCCCTTCTCCCCGCTTGCGGGGAGAAGGTCGCGGCAGCGGGATGAGGGGCTGCCCCTCAGCGTTCCCAGTCTTCGCGTGACGTCTTCTGGCCGATGCCGAGGCGGCGGTCGAGTTCGGCGGCTTCTGTTTCGGTCAGCCGCAATTCCAGCCGCACGTTGCCGTCTTCCATGTCCTCGCGGTGATCGACGATCGAGTGATCGTAGATCCATGGCAGCAGCTGTAGCTGCATCACCGGCACGACGATATCGCGATCGACGAGCACGCCGGAAAGCCGCTGGTTGATTTCGGCGAGCAGCGTATCGACGCCCTCGCCCGAAATCGCCGACACGGCGATGACGGTCGGCTGCGTTTCCGCCTTCTGCACGAGCGCGGCGCGGCCTTCCGGCTCCAGCCGGTCGATCTTGTTCCAGACTTCGAGGATGCGTTCCGCGCCGTCCTTCTCGTCGATGCCGAGATCGGTGAGAATGCGCAGCACGTCCGTGGACTGGGCGCCGTTGTCCGGGTCGGACATGTCGCGCACATGCAGGATGAGATCGGCTTCCAGCACCTCTTCCAGCGTCGCGCGGAAGGCGGCGACGAGATGGGTCGGCAGGTTGGAGATGAAGCCCACGGTGTCCGACAGGATGACGGTGCGGCCCTGCGGCAGCTTCATGCGGCGCAGCGTCGGGTCGAGCGTGGCGAAGAGCATGTCCTCGGCCAGCACGCCTGCCCCGGTGATGCGGTTGAACAGCGTCGACTTGCCGGCATTGGTGTAGCCGACGAGCGCCACGATCGGATGCGGCACCTTCTTGCGCTTGGAGCGGTGCAGCTGGCGGGTGCGGCGCACCTGCTCCAGTTCGCGCTCCAGCTTGATGATCTTGTCCTGGAGCAGCCGACGGTCGGCTTCGATCTGCGTTTCACCCGGACCGCCCATGAAGCCGGCGCCACCGCGCTGGCGTTCAAGGTGGGTCCAGCTGCGCACCAGCCGGCCCTTCTGGTAGTTGAGATGCGCGAGCTCGACCTGCAGCGTGCCTTCCTTGGTGGAGGCGCGCCGGCCGAAGATTTCGAGGATCAGGCCCGTGCGGTCGATGACCTTGGCGTTCCATTCCTTCTCGAGATTGCGCTGCTGCACCGGCGTCAGCGGATGGTCGACGATGACGAGGCCGGCATCGTTTTCGTCGAGCGCCGCCTTGATCTCCGCGATCTTGCCGCTGCCGAGCAGCGTGCCGGGCTTCGGCTGGCTGACGGGCACGAGCGCCGAATGGGTGACGGTGAGGTCGATCGCGCGCGCAAGGCCGACGGCCTCTTCCAGTCGCGCCTCTTCGGAGCGCGCCATGGCGCCCTGGTCGGACTGGCCGCGTGCGCCCTTCAACACGGGGGCGATCACGACAGCGCGCATATCGTCCCGGTGCTTTTCAGCTTCCGGAACGATGGATTCCTTGTCTGTATCGGATTTTTTAATGTTCGTGCGTCCTGTCAGGAGCCGCTTTCCTCGGTCTCGAACATCTGCAACGGCTGTCCCGGCATGATGGTGGAGATCGCGTGCTTGTACACGAGCTGCGAATGACCGTCGCGGCGGAGCAGCACACAGAAATTGTCGAAGGAGGTGACAACCCCGGTCAGCTTGACCCCGTTGATGAGAAAGATCGTGAGAGAAATCTTTTGCTTGCGAACGGTATTAAGAAAAAGATCCTGCAGGTTCTGAGAACGTTCCGCCATCGCGCCGCTTCTTTCTGATTGCCGGCCCTCGAGACCGGTTGAGTAAAATAAATTGTCCCCGGGCCCGGCAAGAACTGCCGAACCGTCGATTTTGGTATCAAATCGCAGTCTTCTCCGCAACGGCGAAAAAGGCTTCGCGAATTTTCTGCGCCGTCATGCCCGGATGGCCGTTGGCGATCGTCTCGCCGTCGACGGAAACCACCGGCAGGCAGATCGTCGTGGCGCCGGTGACGAAGATTTCCCGCGCCTCCAGCATCTCCGCGACGGAGAATCGACGCTCCGTGACCGGCAATCCAAGCCGTTCCGCGACATCCATCAGCGTCATGCGGGTGATACCGCCGAGGATGCCGTGATCGGCCGGCCTTGTGACGAGGTTTCCGGCCTTGTCGACAATCCAGAGATTCGTAGCGCCACCCTCTGTCACATTGCCCTCGGCGTCCACAAAAATCGCTTCCTGCGCGCCTGAATCCTTCGCCCGCTGGCGCGCCAGCACGTTCGGCAGCAGGCCAACGGTCTTGATATCGACCCGGCCCCAGCGATTGTCCGCGACGGTGATCGCCTTGATTCCCGTCGCATATTTTGCCGCGTTCGCCGCCGGGTTCAGGCTCTTGGCGGTAACGACCAGCGAGGCCCGCACCTCGGGCGACGGAAAGACGTGGTCGCGCCTGGCGACGCCGCGCGTCACCTGGAGATAGACCATGCCGTTGACGACATGGTTGCGGCGCAGCACCTGCCGCATGATTCCCGAAAGTGCTGCGCGCGGCATCGGCGGGCGGATGCGGATTTCGGAAAGCGAACGGTCGAGCCGGTCGAGATGGCGCGTCAGGTCGATGATGAACCCTTGCTGCACCTGGCAGACCTCGTAGACCGCGTCCGCGAAGACGAAACCCCGGTCCTCGATATGCACCGCGGCATCGGCATGGCGGACATAACGGCCGTTGACATAGGCGATACGCGGCATCGGAAATCCTAGAAATACTGAATGCTGACGCGGAAGAGCTGCTCGACATGGCGCACGGCCGCAGCGGCCGCAAAAAGCACCACGCGGTCCTTCGCCTTGATCTTGGTGTTGCCGTCCGGCCGGATCACCGTCTTGTCGCGATATATCGCGCCGATGCGGATGCCCGGCGGCAGCTCGATCTCGCGCAGCGGCTTGCCGACGAGCGGCGAGGTTTCGAGCGCCTCCGCCTCGATCACCTCGGCGGACCCCTTCTGCACCGCATAGACGGAGCGGATACGGCCCTTGCGCACATGTTGCAGGATGCCGGAGATCGTCACGGCGCGCGGATTGATATGCGCGTCGATGCCGAGCGTCTTGGTAAAATCCTGGTAGCTCGGGTCGTTGATCAGGACGAGGTTCTGCTTGCAGCCGAGGCGCTTGGCCATCACGCTGCCCAGGATGTTGATCTGGTCGTTGTTGGTGAGCGCCACGATCAGGTCGGCATCCTGGATATCGGCCTGGAGCAGCATCTTCTGGTCGAGCGCCGAGCCGTGCAGCACGACGGTGTTGCGCAGCTTGTCGGCGACCGCCACGGCGCGCTCGCGGTCGCTCTCGATGATCTTCAGCCGGGTCTTCGGCTGATAATCCTCGATCGCCCTGGCGACGAAATAGCCGATATTGCCGCCGCCGGCGATGACGATGCGCGCCGCCTCCTGCTCCTCATGGCCGAACAGCGCCAGTGTGCGCCGCACATGGCCCTTGTCGCAGACCACATAGGCGAGATCGCCGGAATGCAGCTGGTCGGAGGAATTCGGCACGAAGAGCTTTCCGTTGGAAAAGATGCCGGTGACGGTGGCGTTCAGGTCCGGAAAGAGTTCGCTCAGCTGCTTCAGCGGCGTCTCGACGACCGGGCAATCCTCCATGCACTCGATCGCCACCATGACGATCCGGTCGTCGGCAAAGCGCACGACGTCGGTCGCGCCCGGGAAGGAGATGCGGCGCAGCACCATCTTGCCGACCTCCACCTCCGGCGAGATGGTGACGTCGATCGGCATGTTCTCGCGTGAAAACAGGTCGGAATATTCCGGCGCCAGATAGCTCTGCGAGCGGATGCGGGCGATCTTGGTCGGCACGTTGAACAGCGAATGGGCCACCTGGCAGGCGACCATGTTGATCTCGTCGAACAGCGTGACAGCGATCAGCATGTCGGCCTGGTCGGCGCCGGCCTTCGCCAGCACCTCCGGGTGCGCCCCGTGGCCGACGACGCCGTTGACATCGAGCGTCTCGGTTATGGCGGTGATGAGCGACGGCTGCGTATCGATCACAGAAACGTCGTTGCCCTCTTCCGAGAGCCGTTCTGCGATACCGTAGCCGACGCGACCGGCGCCGCAGATGATGACCTTCATAAAGAATCCCTCAAAACCCAGAGGGCCTTATACGCCAAGCGATTTCAGTTTGCGATGGAGCGCGGAGCGTTCCATGCCGACGAATTCGGCGGTGCGGGAAATGTTGCCGCCGAAGCGGTTGATCTGGGCGATGAGATAATCGCGTTCGAACATTTCGCGCGCCTCGCGCAGCGGCAGCGTCATGATGTGCTGGTCGCCCTGCGTCGAAATCTTCGGCAGCATGTCGCCCACTTCCGTCGGCAGCATGTCGGCGGTGATCGCCGTATCGGGGCCGTCGCTGCGGGCGAGAATCATCAGCCGCTCGATATTGTTGCGCAGCTGGCGGATGTTGCCCGGCCAGTCGTGCGCCTGGAGCACGGCCAGCGCATCGTCGCCGATTTTTCGCGCACGGATGCCGGCCTGTTCGCTGATCTGGCGCATGAACATGTCGACGAGGAAGGGAATGTCCTCGCGCCGCTCGGCAAGCGGCGGAACGCGCACCGGCACGACGGCGAGGCGATGATAGAGGTCCTCGCGAAAACCACCCTCGGCGATCAGGCTTTCGAGATTGTAGGCGGTGGACGAGAGGATGCGCACGTCCACCTTCACCCGCTTGGAGCCGCCGACACGCTCGAACTGCTGGTCGACGAGCACGCGCAGGATCTTGTTCTGCGTCTCGCGCGGCATTTCGCCGATCTCGTCGAGATAGAGCATGCCGCCATGCGCCTCTTCCAGCGCGCCCGTCTTGCGCGTCTGGCCGGGGGTGCCTTCGGTGCCGAACAGTGCGACCTCCATGCGCTCCGGCGTGATCGCCGCCGCATTGAGCACCACGAACGGACCGGCCGCCCGGCTCGACTTGCGATGGATCATGCGTGCCACCAGTTCCTTGCCGGAACCGGAGGGGCCGAGGATCATGATGCGGCTGTTGGTCGGCGAGACCTTGTCGATCGTCTGGCGCAGCTGCGAGACGGCGACGGAGGTGCCGATCAGCTCGCCCGGGTCGCCGGAGCGTTTTTTCAGCTCCGTCACCTCGCGACGCAGTTTCGAATTCTCCAGCGCCCGCTCGGCGATGAGAATCAGCCGGTCGGCCTTGAACGGCTTCTCGATGAAATCGTAGGCGCCGCGGCGGATCGCCGAAACGGCCGTTTCGATATTGCCGTGGCCGGAGATCATCACCACCGGCAGGTCCGGATGGCGGCTCTTGATCTCGTCGAGCAGCGCCAGCCCGTCGAGCTTGCTGCCCTGCATCCAGATGTCGAGGAAGACGAGGCGCGGCACGCGGTCGCTGATGGCGGCGAGCGCGCTGTCGCTGTCAAAGGCCGTGCGCGTCTCGTGGCCCTCGTCGGACAGAATGCCGGAGACGATCTCGCGAATGTCCTCTTCGTCGTCCACCACAAGAATATCAGACGCCATGGCTCACTTCCTTGCTCTTATTGTCCGCATCGACGGCCGCCGTTTCCTCGTAGGGCAGGATCACGCGGATCATCGCCCCATGGCCGTTGTCGAAATCCGCAGGGGCATCATGCAGTTCCAGCTGCCCGCCATGGTCTTCGATGATCTTCTTCACGATGGCGAGGCCGAGCCCCGTGCCCTTGTCGCGCATCGTCATATAGGGTTCGAGAATCCGGTGCCGGTTCTCCATCGGCAAACCCTTGCCGTTGTCAATCACATCAACGACGAACCGCCGTCCCGCGTCGTCGGGCGTCGCCCGCACGAGGACCTTGCGCTCGTCGCGCGTCGCGTCGGGCGGCAGCGCCTCGATCGCCTCCACGGCGTTCTTGATGAGATTGCCGAAGGCCTGGCCGAGCATGCGCGCGTCGAACAGGCCCTCGAGCGGCACCTCGCCGAGATCCTTGCGGAAGACGACGTGGTTGTTGCCCATCTCGCGCAGGAAAACCGCGTCCTTCAGGATGTTGCGCAGGTCCGAGCGTTCCTTGGTGGGCTTCGGCATGCGCGCGAAAGCCGAAAACTCGTCGACCATGCGGCCGATATCCTCGACCTGGCGCACGATCGTATCCGTACACTGGTCGAAGACCGCGCGGTCCTCCTGGTCGATCTGCTTGCCATAACGCCGGCGGATGCGCTCGGCGGAAAGCTGGATGGGCGTCAGCGGGTTCTTGATCTCGTGCGCGATGCGGCGCGCCACGTCCGCCCAGGCGGTCGAGCGCTGCGCGATGACGAGATCGGTGATGTCGTCGATGGTGACGACGTAGGATTCCTGCGCATCCTTCGCCTCCTCGCGCGTCACCTGCACGTTGAGCGTGCGCTCCTTGCCGCCATGCATGACGTTGATCTGCTTGCGGTAATTGTTGCGGTGGCGGGTCGAGCCCTCGTTGAGAACCGCTGCGATCTCGGGCGCGACTTCGGTCAGCGGCTGTCCGATCAGGTCGTTGGCATTGCGCCCCAGCAGGATTTCCGCCGAAAGATTGGCGATCGTCATGCGCCCGTCGTCCTCGACGCCGATCACGGCCGCCGTGACGCCGGACAGCACCGCCTCGATGAAGCGGCGGCGGTGATCGACCTCGTCCTTGGCATCGAGAATCTGGTCCTGCTGGGCGCGGATTTCCGCGATCATCTTGTTGAAGGTGCGCGACAGGTTACCGACGTCGCCGTCCGCCGTGCGCACCGGCACGCTGACGTCGAGATTGCCGGACGCCACGCTGTCCGCGGCACCGATCAGCTGGCGGATCGGCCGCACGATCCGATCGGCCACCGCGATCGCCGTCCAGATGGCGGCCAGAAGCACGATCAGCGCGAAACCGAGATAGAGCACGCCGAAGGCGATCTGCAGGGTCGTGCGGCCGGCCTCCAGCACTCGGTATTCCGCCGTGTTTTCCTCCATCAGCCGCATGGAGCGCATGACTTCCGGATCGACGGTGCGGATCGTGTAGAGGAAGGCGTCGGGAATATTGTCGAGCTTGATGATGGCGCCGACGAGGTTGGTGGCCCCCGGCGGGATCAGCGTCGGCTGGCCGGCGGCGGACGCTTTCAGCGCATCCTCGGGCACTGCCGGCAACGGATTTTCGATCTGGATATTGGCCTGGACAAGGGTCGAGCCGTCGGCGCGCAGCAGGAAGGCGCCGAGCATGCCGCGTCCCCTCGCCTGGCGCGTCATCAGCTCGATGAAGCCGGTGCGGTCGAGGCTGTAGAGCTGGCGGTTGCGGTCGAGGTCGTTCGCCATCGAGGCCGTCTGGCCCTGAAGATAGCTCGCATTTTCCAGCACATAGGCCTGCGCCACGTTGAGCGAGGAGCTGACGATCGACTGGGTGCGGATGGAGAACCAGCGGTCGAGGCCGACATCGAGCGTGATGGAGGCGAAGATCGCCACGAGCACCGCAGGCGTGATCGCGACGATGGAGAAGAGTGCGACGATGCGCACATGCAGCCGCGCGGCGGCACGGCCGCGGCTGCGGGCACGCAGCAGCCGCAGGATCTCGCGGCCGATCAGGAACATCAGGCCGACGATGAAGACCGCGTTGATCGCCGCCGAGGCGATGACGACATTGGCTTCCGGCTTGATCGGCGTCAGCCCGAGCAGGATGAACAGCGAGATCGTCGCGGCAACCAGCGCCCCGCCCGCAAGCACCAGGCCGGGCAAGGCGAAGGAGGCGCGCCGGTCGGCGCCCGTTCCCTTCTCATTTCCGCTCGAAAGCAGGCTCACGCCGTCCGTCATCTGCCGCATCGCTTCCCCACCGTGCGCCCTGGAAAGGCACCGGCGTATGTCTCATGTTTTGCGGAGTAGCGCCGACCGCGCGAAGGTCCGGCCGCCGTTGCACCCGAATCCAGGACGATCAGGCACGCGAACCTATTCGATCGCAAACCCCTCTGTTACCCTCAAGCAACAGATTGTGGCCAAAATGCAACGCCCGCTGCCGTTAAGTCAAGCAGAGCGCGAACTTCTGTACACGGATACACCCAGTTCGCGAATTTTCTTGCGCAGCGTGTTGCGGTTGAGGCCAAGCAGGTCGGCGGCCTTGATCTGGTTGCCGCGCGTGGCGGTGAGCGCTGCGAGAATCAGCGGATATTCCACCTCCGCCAGCACGCGGTCGTAAAGCCCGGCCGGCGGCAGCCCATCGCCGAAACTCGAAAAATACTGCCGCATGTTTTCTTCGACCGCCTGCGAGATGGACAGCGAGCCGCCGCGCACCACGGCCTTTTCGATCGGGCTGTCGGGAATATCGGCGCGCAGCTCCGTCTCGATGATCTCGCGGGAGATGACGTCCTGCGGGTAGAGCGCGGTCAGCCGGCGCACGACGTTTTCCAGCTCGCGCACGTTGCCGGGCCAGGGATGCGCCTTCATCAGTTCCAGCGCTTCCTGGTCGAAGCGCTTGGCGTCGAGCCCTTCCTTCTCCGCCTGCTGCACGAAATGGCGCACGAGATCGGGAATGTCCTCCGCCCGGTCGCGCAGCGGCGGCAGGCGCAGCGGCACGACGTTCAGGCGGTAATAAAGATCCTCGCGGAAAAGCCCCTGGTTGATCGACTGTTTCAGGTCCTTGTTGGTCGCAGCCACGATGCGCACGTCGGTGCGGATCGGCGTGCGGCCGCCGACGGTGGTGTATTCGCCCTGCTGGAGCACGCGCAAAAGCCGGGTCTGCGCATCCATCGGCATGTCGCCGATCTCGTCGAGAAACAGCGTGCCGCCCTCGGCCTGCTCGAAGCGGCCGGTCGAGCGCGTCTGCGCGCCGGTAAAGGCGCCCTTCTCGTGGCCGAACAGTTCCGATTCGATGAGGTCGCGCGGGATCGCCGCCATGTTGATCGCGACGAAGGGGCCGTTGCGGCGCTTGCCGTAGTCGTGCAGCGCGCGGGCGACGAGCTCCTTGCCGGTGCCCGATTCGCCGGTGATCATCAGCGTCAGGTCCGTCTGCATCAGGCGGGCGAGCACGCGATAGATTTCCTGCATGGCGGCCGAGCGGCCGACGAGCGGCATGCCGTCCTGCGTGTCGTCGTCCAGACGGGCGGGCTTGCGCTTCGGCTCGGACAGCGCCCGGCCGATGATCGCGATCAGCTCGGTAAGGTCGAAGGGTTTGGGAAGGTAGTCGTAGGCGCCCTTCTCCGAGGCCTTGATCGCCGTCATGAAGGTGTTCTGCGCACTCATCACCAGCACCGGCAGGTCCGGCCTTGCCTTCTTGATGCGCGGCAGCAGGTCGAAGGCGTTTTCGTCCGGCATCACGACGTCGGTGACGACGATGTCGCCCTCGCCGGCGGCGATCCAGCGCCAGAGCGTCGCTGCGTTGGAGGTGATGCGCACGTCGTATCCGGCGCGGCTCAGTGCCTGATTGAGAACCGTGCGGATCGCGGCATCGTCATCGGCAACGAGGACTGTGGCGCCTGTCATCAGATATGTCCTTTGGTCTTGGGAAAGTCGTCGTCTTCGCTGATGCCGCGCGACGCCGGCATCAGCACGCGGAAGGTGGTGCGGCTGCCCTGGCTGTCGCATTCGACGATGCCGCCATGGCCGCCGATGATTTTCGCAACCAGCGCAAGGCCGAGGCCGGAGCCGTTGGTCTTGGTCGTGATGAAAGGATCGAAGAGATGCGGCAGCAGGTCCGACGGCACGCCCGGCCCGTTGTCGTGCACGCAGAATTCCAGCGGCAGAGAAATCTTCTCCCGCGTGCCGGCGACCGAAAGCCGGATGCCCGGGCGATAGGCGGTGGTGAGCTGGATTTCGCCCTCCGGCCGGTCGCCGATGGCTTCCGAGGCGTTCTTGATGAGGTTCAGGAAGACCTGCACGAGCTGGTCGCGGTTGGCGAAGACCGGCGGCAGCGACGGGTCGTAGAGCTCGGTGATCTTGATATTGCGCGCAAACCCTGCCTTGGCGACGACCTTCACATGGTCGAGCACGGCATGGATGTTGAGCGGCACGCGATCGACCGGTCGCTCGTCGGAAAACACCTCCATGCGATCGACCAGCGAGACGATGCGGTCGGTCTCCTCGCAGATCAGCCGCGTCAGCGCCCTGTCCTCGTCGATGACGGACGTTTCCAGAAGCTGCGCCGCACCGCGGATACCGGACAGCGGGTTCTTGATCTCGTGCGCCAGCATGGAGGCGAGCCCCGTCACCGAGCGCGCCGCACCCCGATGGGTCAACTGCCGGTCGATCTTGTCCGCCATGGAGCGTTCCTGGATGACGACCACCACCGAACCCGGCTCGGTCGTCACTGGCGCCACATAGATATCGACCAGTTTTTCCGCACCCAGCCGCGGCGAGCTCAGGTCGACGCGGTATTCGCTGACCGGCGCCTTGCGCTCGCGCACCTGGTCGATCAGCGTCAGCAGCGGGCTGCCGAAGGGAATGACGGTGGAGACGTTGTGGCGGGCAAGATGGGTGGCGCTCGCGCCGAAAAACGATTCGGCCTCCCAATTGGCAAACGCGATCAGGCCGATCGCATCGACGAGGATCACCGGGTTCTGGATGGCGTTGAGCACGGCGAGCGCCAACTCGGGCGCTGCCGCATGCGGCTCTCCGGTCTTTCCCGTCATGCGGCCTCCTCGAGCCTCGCGGCTCCATCGCTGAGCAACGCCGCGGACAACCGATCGGCGACGAAGCCGCTGTCGCGCGCCGTCATGATCTCCGCCTTTGCCGCGCCCGGCAGGCCCGGTGCAAAACGCTCCAGATACCAGCCGACATGTTTTCGCGCATGGCGCAGCCCGGCTTCGGCGCCGTAGAAGTCGAGGATCATGCGATAGTGCTCCACCGCGACCGCCGCGATCTCTTCGCTCGACGGATGCGCGCATGCACCGGCAAGCACCGCCGGATGCCACGGCCGACCCTGCGCCGAGCGGCCGACCATCACCGCGTCCGCGCCCGAGCGGCGCAGGATATCCAGCGCATCCTCCGGCGTATCGACATCGCCATTGGCGACGAGGGGAATGGTCAGCACGTCCCGCACCGCGCGGATGGCGTCCCAATCGGCCCGGCCTTCGTAAAACTGCATGCGCGTGCGCCCATGCACGGTGATCATTGCGGCACCCGCTGCCTCGGCGCGCTGGGCGATGTGCGGCGCGTTGAGCGAATCGTGATCCCAGCCAAGCCGCATCTTCACCGTCACCGGCACCTTCACCGCATTGACCGTCGCCTCGATCAGGCCGAGCGCATGGTCGGGATCGCGCATCAGCGCAGAGCCGGAATAGCCGCCGATCACCTTCTTGGCAGGGCAGCCCATATTGATGTCGATGATATCGGCGCCCTCGCCTTCGGCGATTTTCGCGGCTTCCGCCATCCAGTGCGCCTCGCGGCCGGCGAGCTGCACCATATGCGGCCGGATGCCGCAATTGCGGATGCGCGACCAGCTTTCGCGCGCATTCAGCGCCAGTTCCCGGCTCGCCACCATCTCCGTCACCACCAGCCCCGCGCCAAAACGCCAGGCGAGATCGCGGAACGGCAGGTCCGTGACGCCGGACATCGGCGCCAGCACGACCCGGTTGCGGAGGGTCCGGCCGTCGATCTCTAGTGGCGCTGCCAACGTGGGGGTCGTCAAATGCTCATCTTTCAAGCAGGTCATCTCTTTGCACTATTTTTAGCCATTGTTGCCGTTCTTGCCAAGCCGCAATCACATCGGACCGCAATTTTCCACGCAGGCGCTGGAACTGCGCCTTCCTTCCGGCTAAACCACCCAAAACGCTTTGAAATGGAAGATATAGGACCGAAATGCTGGCGGAAAAGACGCTATCCTGCGGTGTGGTGATCGTTGCCGCCGGGCGCGGCGAACGGGCAGGCAGCCACGCCGAGGGCCCGAAGCAATACCGCCGCATCGGCGGAAGGCCGGTCATCTCCCATACGCTCGATCTCTTTGTCAATTGGCAGCCGGCCCGACATATCGTGGTCGTGATACATGCCGATGACGAAGCCATTTTCGAGGCGGCGCGTGCGGCGTCGCTCCCCGCCGGCGATCGCCTGACGGTCGTGCACGGCGGCGAGACGCGCCAGCAATCCGTGCTCGCCGGCCTGGAAGCGCTCGCCGACAGCGATATCGGCCACGTCCTCATCCAGGATGCGGTGCGCCCCTTCGTCGAGCCCGCCATCCTGGAGCGCACGCTTGCCGCCTTCCACGACGGTGCGCGCGCCGTGCTGCCCGCCGTCGCCGTCGCCGACACGTTGAAGCGGGCGGATGCCAGCGGCAATGTTATGGAGACCGTTTCCCGCTCCGGCCTTTTTGCCGCGCAGACCCCGCAATCCTTCGATTTCGCGGCGATTCTCGAAGCGCACCGCCGGGCAGCCGCCTCCGGCTGCAGCGATTTCACCGACGACGCATCGATTGCCGAATGGGCCGGGCTGGGCGTGCATCTCATCGAAGGCAGTGCCGGTAACGTCAAGCTCACCTTGCGAGAGGATATCACCATGGCCGACCAGCGCCTTTTCCAAAGCCTGCCGGATGTCCGCACCGGCAACGGCTACGACGTGCACCAACTCGTGCCCGGCGACGGGGTGACGCTCTGCGGCATCCTCATCCCGCACGACCAGAAACTCTCCGGCCATTCCGATGCGGACGTCGCGCTGCATGCCCTGACGGACGCCCTGCTCGCCACCTGCGGCGCCGGCGATATCGGCGATCATTTTCCGCCCACCGACATGCAATGGAAGGGTGCGGCCTCGCGCATCTTCCTGGAGCACGCCGCCGCCATCGTGCGCAAGAACGGCGGCACGATCATGAATGCCGACGTCTCGCTGATCGCCGAGGCGCCGAAAGTCGGCCCGCACCGCGAGGCGATGCGCAAAAACCTTTCCGACATGCTCGGCATTTCACTCGATCGCTGCTCGGTGAAGGCAACCACCAACGAGAAGATCGGCTTCGTCGGCCGCCGCGAGGGCATTGCGGCGATCGCGACTGCGACCGTCGTCTACAGGGGAACCGACCTATGAGCATCTGGCCCGCCGATATCGAAGAATCCGCCCGGCGCATCGTCGCCGATTTCACCGAGCGCAAGCTCCTGCTCGCCACCGCCGAATCCTGCACGGCAGGCCTCATCGCCGCCGCCATCACCGAAATTGCCGGCTCGTCCATCATCTTCGACCGCGGCTTCGTCACCTATTCCAACGAAGCCAAGCGGGAGATGATCGGCGTCGCCAATGCAACGCTGAAGGCGCACGGTGCCGTCTCCCGCCCCACGGTCCTCGAAATGGCCCAGGGCGCAATCGGCAACTCCGGCGCCAATATCTCCGTCGCCGTCACCGGCATTGCCGGCCCCGGCGGCGGCTCGGATGACAAGCCGGTCGGCCTGGTCCATCTCGCCGCAGCCCGCACCGGCCAGGAAACACTGCACCGGGAAATGCGCTACGGCGACATCGGCCGCAGCGCGGTACGCCTCGCGACCGTGCGCACGGCGCTGGAAATGCTGGTCGAAATCGGCAAGGATTAATTGGGGCAGAGCGCGTAGATACTCATGGCGAAATTCGCCTCGTAGAGTGCGGTATCTCCCCAGAAAGCCTGGCCGGCTGGAAAATTCTTCGCGAGGAAAGCATCGACGCTCGCCCTCTGCTTTTGGGCGAGCGCCTTGTAATCAGGCGTCTTGCGCTTTTCGCTCACACATTTCGTGAAATCCGGAATGGGGCTTGTCCGCTCCACGAAGAGCGCCTCGAAATCGCTGGAACTCAATGCCTTGCCGGTCTCAAGCGCAGCGATCTTGCGGGCCGCCGGTGCGGACAGCACGATATCGAACGTCTCGACATGGAAAAAGTCGCCGAGACGCCGGTCCTCGTCGCCAAGTTCGGCCCCCTCGACGGTATAGGCCTTGCCGACGAGCTTGTAGCCGCTCACCTCGAAGGCCAGACGCGCCGAAACCTTCACCTTCAGCGCCTTCTCGCGCTCCGGTTTCTCGTCCTTGAAGAGCGGAGGCTGCATCGTCTCCGTGTCCACAATGCGCATCTCGCCGCCGACGTCGATCGCCGCCGGATCGGAGGAATAGGCGTGACGCGCGTTGTAGAAGGCCAGCATCTCCGCTTCGCGTATGGGGAAGAAGGCGCGATCCAGATAAACGGGATTTCGTGGCAAGCCGCCGTCTCTGCCTTGGATCGTCATCTTCACATCCGGCCCGATACGATAAGTTCCGGCGAGCGGCCGGTTCTGTTCGTCGAGAAGCAGGATGTAGTCTCCCGGCGCCTCCTGCGCGGTCGCAGGCGTGCAGATGAAGGCGATCAGGGCGAAGGGCGCAAACCGGGTGATCATGCCCCGGTAACGGGCGAGCGGACGAAAAAATTCAGGCGGCCGGATAGATCGCCGCCGCGCGCTTTTCGAAAGCATCCGTGAACATGCGGAAGGCGCGGTCGAACATCGATCCCATCAGGGCGCCCAGAATGCGGCTCTTGAACTCGTAATCGATGAAGAAATGCACGTTGCAGCCGCCCTCCGGCAGCGGCTCGAAGCGCCAGCGGTTGTCGAGATAGCGGAACGGCCCGTCAATATATTTAACGTCGATCGCAAGCTCCGCCCGGTTGAGCAGCACCTGCGTGGTAAAGGTCTCGCGGATCGCCTTGTAGCCGACGGTCATGTCGGCGACGAGCAGCTCCTTGCCGTCGCGCTCCTTGCGCGAGCGCACGGCGAGCCCCTCGCAGAGCGGCAGGAATTCCGGGTAGCGCTCGACATCGGCGACGAGGGCATACATCTGCTCGGGCGTATGGGGAACCGGGCGGCGGGTTTCGAACTGGGGCATGGCCGAGAGCTAATGAACCTCGGCTAGTCTTGCAAGTAGGCGGTCGTTTTCGCCCCGCGATTTCAACACGCAAACCGGTACGTCGCGGCCATAGGCCGCAAGGTTCTGCTCGATCTCCGGGCTCTCCGTCTTCTCGAAATTCCAGACATAGGTCAGGAATTCGCGATTGATACGCTCCGGGCAGTTTTCCGCCATTTCCGGCCGCGTGCGCCCGCGATAGCGCAGCCAGCGTGAGATCACTCCATAGACCGTCATCCAGCGCGGCGGGCGCAGCCAGAGAACCAGATCGGCCCGCGGCAGGCGCAGCGGCAACGTTCCGGGGCTGGTGCCGTCCATGATCCAGCGCTCCTGCGCGACGAAGGCTTGCAGGCGAACCAGCGCCTCTGCACGCGGCCGCTGCTGCCAGCCGGGCAGCCAGAAGATCTCGCGATCCATGGAGACATAGGTGAGGCCGAGCCTGTCGGCGAGCTGGCGCGCCAGCGTGCTCTTGCCACTGCCCGAACAGCCGATGACAAGCACGCGCCCGGCCGTCTTCAGTCGCTTGGCCGCCGCATCGATCGTGATCGCCATATCCCGCCTCCTGAAACGAAAAACCCCGCCGTCGGGCAGGACGGCGGGGCTTAAAGGAGGATGACGGAAAAGTCTATTCCGCAGCGGCCAGAACTTTGCGCTCGCGGGCGGCGCGAAGCCGCGCGAAATCGTCGCCGGCATGGTGCGAGGAGCGCGTCAGCGGGCTCGACGAGACCATCAGGAAGCCCTTGCTGTAGGCGACGGTCTCATAGGACTTGAACTCATCCGGCGTCACGAAGCTCATGACCGCGTGGTGCTTGCGGGTCGGCTGGAGGTATTGGCCGATGGTGAGGAAATCGACGTCGGCGGTGCGCAGGTCGTCCATCAGCTGGAGCACTTCGTTGCGCTCTTCGCCAAGGCCCACCATGATGCCCGACTTGGTGAACATGGTCGGGTCCAGTTCCTTCACGCGCTGCAACAGGCGGACGGAGTGGAAGTAACGCGCACCCGGACGAACCGTCAGGTAGTTGCCCGGCACGGTTTCCATATTGTGGTTGAAGACGTCCGGCTTGGCGGCGACGACGCGCTCCAGTGCACCAGGCTTCTTCAGGAAGTCGGGCGTCAGGATTTCGATCGTCGTCAGCGGCGAGGCCGCGCGGATCGCCCGGATCACCTTTTCGAAATGCTCGGCGCCGCCGTCGGCGAGATCGTCACGGTCCACCGAGGTGATGACGACGTGCGAAAGTCCCATCTGCTTGACGGCCTTGGCAACGTTTTCCGGCTCCGCCATGTCGAGGGCGTTCGGCTTGCCTGTCGCCACGTTGCAGAAGGCGCAGGCGCGGGTACAGATCTCGCCCATGATCATGAAGGTAGCGTGCTTCTTGTCCCAGCACTCGCCGATGTTCGGGCAGCCCGCCTCCTCGCAGACCGTCACCAGCTTGTGGGCGCGCACGAGATCGCGCGTTTCCTGGTAGCCCTTGGAAACCGGTGCGCGCACGCGGATCCATTCCGGCTTGCGCAGCACCTCGGTGTCCGGCCGGTTGGCCTTTTCCGGGTGGCGCACCCGCTTGCCATCGGGCGAAGGATTGGTGCGGTCGAGAATGGTGACCATATCGTTTCCACTTCCTGGCGGGCTCAAGCGCCTGCCCTGCGGACCCTGAAAGAGTGAGCCCGCCTCATGTGGAGGCGGGCTTTAGCACGTTCAAGCGTTCAGCGCACGCCCATAGGCATCCAGCACGCTTTCCTTCAGCGTTTCGGAAATCGTCGGATGCGGGAAGATCGTGTGCATCAGCTCTTCCTCGGTCGTCTCGAGGTTCATGGCGATGACGAAACCCTGGATGAGTTCGGTGACTTCCGCGCCGACGAGGTGCGCGCCGAGCAGTTCGCCGGTCTTCTTATCGAAGATCGTCTTCACGAGCCCCTGGTCTTCGCCAAGCGCAATCGCCTTGCCGTTGGCGACGAAGGGGAAGCGGCCGACGCGGATGTCGCGGCCCTGTTCTTTCGCCTTGGCTTCGGTGAGGCCGACGGAGGCGACCTGCGGGTGGCAATAGGTGCAGCCCGGGATCTTCGACTTGTCCATGGGGTGGACGTTCGGCAGGCCCGCGATCTTCTCGATGCAGATGACCGCCTCGTGCTCGGCCTTGTGGGCGAGCATCGGCGGGCCGGCGACGTCGCCGATCGCGTAGATGCCCGGCACGTTGGTCTTGCCGTAGCCGTCGATGGCGATGAAGCCGCGGTCGGTCTTCACGCCGATGGCTTCGAGGCCGATATTTTCCACGTTGGCCTGGACGCCGACAGCCGAAATCATCCGATCGGCGGTGATCTTCTCGACCTTGCCGTCCTTCATCTCGACATGCGCGGTCACCAAATTGGCACCCTTCTCCACCTTGGTGACCTTCGCCTCCAGATGGATCTTCATGCCCTGCTTTTCGAACTGCTTCTTGGCGAGCGCCGAGATTTCGACGTCCTCGACCGGCATTACCGTCTTCATCACCTCGACCACCGTCACATCGACGCCGAGCGTGCGGTAGAACGAGGCGAACTCGATGCCGATGGCGCCCGAGCCCATGACGAGCAGCGACTTCGGCATCTCTTCCGGCTTCATCGCTTCGAAATAGGTCCAGATCAGCTTGCCATCCGGCTCGATGCCCGGCAGCGCGCGCGGGCGGGCACCGGTCGCGATGACGATATGCTTGGCGGTATAAGTGCCTTCCGGCAGCACATTCTTCGGCAGCGGCGCCTGCGGCTGCTGGATCGCCTTGGTCGTCTTGGACACGACGATCTCGCCCGGCTTGGTGATCTTGGCCTCGCCCCAGATGATATCGACCTTGTTCTTCTTCATCAGGAAGCCGACGCCGCCGTTCATGCGCTGCGCGATGCCGCGCGAGCGGGCGACGATCGCCTTCAGGTCCGGCGTCACCGCGCCTTCGATCTTGATGCCGTAGTCGCCCGGATGCTGGGCGTAATGGAAGATTTCGGCGGAGCGCAGCAGCGCCTTGGTCGGGATGCAGCCCCAGTTGGAGCAGATGCCGGCGAGGTGTTCGCGCTCGACGATGGCCGTCTTCAGGCCCAACTGGGCGGCGCGGATCGCGGCGATATAGCCGCCCGGACCCGAACCGATAACGATGACGTCGTAAGTCTGAGCCATGTCGTTTCCTGCCTTGTTTCTCGCGCGGGCACAAACACCGCGTCTATGTTCTCTTCGTTCACAATCCGAGCATCATGCGCACGACGGGCTCCAGCCCGCGGCCGATCGCCCGCGTGTTTTCCGCATCGAGATGCACGCCGTCGAGTGGCGTCGTCTGCGCCACCGAACCCGCATCGAAGAAGCCGCAGCCGCTCTCGTCCGCAAGGTCCGCATAAAGGGTCGCCAGCATCGCCGATTGCTCGACGCCACCGGCAAACATCGCCGCAAAAGCGGTGTTCGCCGTCTCGCAGATCGGCGGCGGCGACACGAGCAGGATCTCCGGCCCGGCCTCGCCGCCGAACGACCAGGCATGGTGGCGCACCAGTTCCACCAGCCGCTCCATGCCCTGCACCGCGCCGAATGCCGTGCCGCAGATCGTGGGCTTCATGTCATTGGCGCCGAGCAGGATGATCACGAGGTCGATCGGGTCGTGGCTGTGCAGGATCGTCGGCAGGATGCGCGCGCCGTTGCGGTCGCAATCCGCCAGGTGATCGTCATAGGCGGTGGTGCGGCCATTCAGGCCCTCGGCAATGACGGTGACCTCCGGCCCCAGCGCCTTGGCAAGCACGCTCGGCCAGCGATCCTCGAAGGAATGCCGGTCGAGCGCTTCCGCGTTATAACCCCAGGTCAGGCTATCGCCGTAGCAGAGAACCGTCTTCATGGCCGCACTCCGCTTGTCAGACGAGCATCCCCATCGGGCTTTCGATGTAGCGCTTGAAGGCGCCGAGCAGTTCGGCACCGAGCGCGCCGTCGACGCAGCGATGGTCGGTGGAGAGCGTTACCGTCATCGCGTTGACGATGACCATCTGGCCCTTCTTGACCACGACCCGCTCCGTGCCGGCGCCGACCGCGAGGATCGTCGCATGCGGCGGGTTGACGACAGCGGCGAAGTTCGAGACGCCCATCATGCCCATGTTGGAGACCGCGGTCGTGCCGCCCTGGTATTCCTCGGGCTTCAGCTTGCGTTCCTTCGCCCGCTTGCCGAGGTCCTTCATCTCGTTGGAGATGGCCGACAGGCTTTTCAGCTCGGCCTTGCGGATGATCGGCGTGATCAGGCCGCCCGGGATCGACACGGCAACGCCGACATCGGCATGCTTGTGCTTGACCATGTTGGTGTCGGTCCAGGAGACGTTGGCATCCGGCACGTCGCGCAGCGCAAGGGCCATGGCCTTGATGACCATGTCGTTGACCGAGAGCTTGTAGGCCGGCCTGTCGTCCTTGCGCGGTGCAGAATCGTTGATCTGCGCCCGCAGCGCCAGCAGCGCATCGAGCTCCACGTCGACCGACACGTAGAAGTGCGGGATCGTCTGCTTGGATTCCTGCAAACGCTTGGCAATCGTCTTGCGCATGCCGTCATGCGGCACGAGCTCGTAGGAACCCTGCTCGAACAGCTTGAGCACGGCCTCTTCCGACATGCCCTTGGGGGGTGCTGCGGGTGCAGCCGAGGCGGCAGCAGCCGGGGCTGCGGCAGCGGCAGGCTTTGCACCGCCGGAGGCGACCGCCTTTTCCACGTCGCTCTTCACCACGCGGCCATGCGGGCCGGAACCGGTGATCGCCTTGATGTCGATGCCGGCATCCTTGGCGATGCGGCGGGCGAGCGGCGAGGAGAACAGGCCGTTGCCGTCCTTGGCAGGCGCTGAAGCAGCGGCAGCCGGCGCTGCCGCAGCAGCAGGCTTTTCCGCTTCCTTCGGCGCTTCGGCCCTGGCTTCCGCCTTCGGCGCCTCGGCCTTTGCCGAACCACCGCCGGCAGCCGCTGCCGACACATCTTCGCCGTCGGCGGCGAGGATGGCGATGAGAGTGTTGACCTTTACGCCTTCCGTACCGGCCGGCACGACGAGCTTGGCGACAACACCTTCGTCGACGGCTTCGACTTCCATCGTCGCCTTGTCGGTCTCGATCTCGGCGATGACGTCACCGGATTTCACGGTGTCGCCTTCCTTGACGAGCCACTTGGCGAGGTTGCCCTCTTCCATGGTGGGCGAAAGCGCCGGCATCGTAATGTTGATCGGCATGGATGCGCCCTCCCCTTATTTGTAGCAGACGGTTTTGACCGCCTGGACGACTTCGCCGACATTCGGCAGCGCCAGCTTTTCGAGGTTTGCGGCATAGGGCATCGGAACGTCCTTGCCGGCGATCGTCAGGATCGGCGCATCGAGATAGTCGAAGGCCTGCTGCATGACGCGGGTCGCGATCTCGGTGCCGACGGAGGACTGCGGATAGCCTTCCTCGACGACCACCAGACGGCCGGTCTTCTTGACCGATTCGATGACGGTCGGCAGGTCCATCGGACGGATGGTGCGAAGGTCGATCAGTTCGACGTCGATACCGTCCTTTTCCAGTTCCGCAATCGCCTTCAGCGCATAGGTCATGCCGATGCCGAAGGAGACGACGGTGACGTCGCTGCCCTTCTTGTGGATGCGCGCCTTGCCGATCGGCAGCACGAAATCGTCCATCTTCGGCACTTCGAACTGCTGGCCGTAGAGGATTTCGTTTTCGAGGAAGATGACCGGGTTCGGGTCGCGGATGGCGGCCTTCAGGAGGCCCTTCGCATCGGCAGCCGTGTAGGGCATGACAACCTTGAGGCCCGGAATATGGCTGTACCAGGCGGCATAGCACTGCGAGTGCTGGGCCGCGACGCGCGCTGCCGCGCCGTTCGGGCCGCGGAAGACGATCGGCGCGCCCATCTGGCCGCCCGACATATAGAGCGTCTTGGCGGCGGAGTTGATGATCTGGTCGATCGCCTGCATGGCGAAGTTGAAGGTCATGAACTCGACGATCGGCTTCAGGCCCGTCATCGCCGCGCCGACGCCTACGCCAGCAAAGCCGTGTTCGGTGATCGGCGTATCGATGACGCGACGGTCGCCGAACTCCTGGAGAAGACCCTGCGTGATCTTGTAGGCGCCCTGGTATTCGGCAACTTCCTCGCCCATGACGAAGACGTCCTGGTCGCGGCGCATTTCTTCCGCCATGGCGTCACGCAGCGCTTCGCGCACCGTCGTCATCACCATTTCGGTGCCAGCCGGGATATCCGGATCGGCGGCGACTTCGCCCTTCGGCTGGGCCGGAACCTTGTCGGACGCGACCGAAGCCGGCTCCTCGGATGACGGGCGGGCCTTGCCGCCTGCGTCTTCTGCGGCGGCGGCCGGCGTATCGGCGTCGGCCTTCGGTGCCGATGCCTTCGGCTGCGATACGGCATCGGCGCTTTCGCCGTCCTGCAGCAGCACGGCGATCGCCGTGTTGACCTTGACGCCCTCGGTGCCGGCGGCGATCAGAATCTTGCCGATCACGCCTTCATCGACGGCTTCGACTTCCATCGTCGCCTTGTCGGTTTCGATTTCGGCGATCACGTCGCCGGACTTGACGGTGTCACCCTCGTTCTTGATCCATTTGGAGAGCGTGCCCTCCTCCATGGTCGGAGACAGGGCGGGCATGAGAATCTCGATTGGCATTTTTCGTCCCTCCCCGGATTTACAGCAGGATGTCGGTGTAGAGCTCGGATGCATCCGGCTCCGGATCGGCCTGCGCAAAATCGGCGCTGTCGGCGACGATGTCACGGACGTCCTTGTCGATCTTCTTGAGATCGTCCTCGCTTGCCCACTTGTTTTCCAGAAGACGGGCGCGCACCTGCTCGATCGGGTCGTGCTCGGAGCGCATCTTCTGCACTTCGTCCTTCGAGCGGTACTTCGCCGGGTCGGACATCGAGTGGCCGCGATAGCGATAGGTCTGCATCTCGAGGATGACCGGACCCTTGCCGGCGCGGCAATGTTCGACGGCTTCGTCGCCGGCAGCCTTCACCGCACGAACATCCATGCCATCCACCTGGAAACCGGGGATGTTGAAGGACGCACCGCGATGCGAGAAATCGGTCTGGGCGGAGGCGCGCGAAACGGACGTGCCCATGGCGTAGCGGTTGTTCTCGATCACATAGACGACCGGCAGTTTCCACAGAGCCGCCATGTTGAAGCTCTCGTAGACCTGGCCCTGGTTGGCAGCGCCGTCGCCGAAATAGGCGAGCGAGACATTGTCGTTGCCGCGGTAACGGTTGGCGAAGGCCAGCCCCGTGCCGAGCGAGACCTGCCCGCCGACGATGCCGTGGCCGCCGTAAAAATTCTTCTCCTTGGAGAACATGTGCATGGAGCCGCCCTTGCCCTTGGAAAGGCCGCCGCGCCGTCCGGTCAGTTCCGCCATCACGCCGCGCGGGCTCATGCCGCAGGCGAGCATGTGGCCGTGGTCACGATAACCGGTGATGACCTGGTCACCCTCCTTCAGCGCCAGCTGCATGCCGACGACGACCGCTTCCTGGCCGATATAAAGGTGACAGAAGCCGCCGATGAAGCCCATGCCGTAAAGCTGGCCGGCCTTTTCCTCGAAACGCCGGATCAGCAGCATCTCGCGATAGGCCTTGAGGTCGTCTTCCTTGGAGAATTCGCCGATGGTGCCGCCGGTGAAGTCTTTTTTGACAGGCTTAGCCGCCGTCTTGCGGCTGGACGTGGACGCGGTTTTACGCGGAGCCATGCGTTCCTCCCTATGTTTGCCTCTTGACGGAAACCATAGGGGAGAAATTCCACCTCAGCAATGCCATAAATGCATGGCTTGTATTCTTTGTAAGTCGCTGATTAGTAAGGGAGATTTACGATTAACCAGATTTCGGTTAATCCACCTCCTCAGTGGAAAATCACGATTTCGTCGGCCCGCGACATGTTGAGATACGAGCGTGCCTTTTCGTCCAGCATGTCGCGCTCGAGCGAGCCGTCGCTCATCAGAGCCACTTCTTTTTCCAGGATCTGGCGCTGGCGAACGAGCACGTCCAGGCGCGCCTGACGCTCCACCCTCCGCCGCTCGAATTCCTCCATCCCCCTGAGGCCGAAATCGCCGTGCACGGAATGATAGCCGAAGTAGGAAAGGAATGCGACCGTAATTACCGGCAGGGTAAGTCGGCCGAATTTCCGCTTTTTATGGTGTTTGGTCCACATGCAGGTGCCCCGATACGCAATACGGATTCGATACTAGCGCCAAGGGGTTAACCGATCATTGACCATGATGGGCGGGGCGCGGAAAAGCCGCGCGGTCCGCGGCACGACACAGGGAGCGTCCGTGCGCGCTGAGTGGATCCTCGGGTCAAGCCCGAGGATGACGAAGGAGAGGTTGGTGGGGAAAGCGGGAGGAACGGGACGGCCAGAGGAGGATAGTGTCTATTCCGCGCTATGGTCTCCACGAATGGATAACGCCGCCTGCGGCGCCCCTCCTCCGACAGGACGGGAAGCCCGTCCCTCCCCACTGTCATCCTCGGGCTCGATCCGAGGATCCACGCCGCAGCCGCGAGTGACATCGGACACGAATCCACCGAGCAAATGGACCCGTCACCTCCCCAAAAACAAAACCCGCACCTTGCGATGCGGGTTTTGCCGTTTTGGAGAAACTGTTTGTCGATCAGCCGCGCAGGATGCCGCGGCCGGCGAACTTTGCCTGCGGGCCGAGCTGTTCCTCGATGCGGATCAGCTGGTTGTACTTGGCGGTGCGGTCGGAGCGGGCGAGCGAGCCGGTCTTGATCTGGCCGCAGTTGGTGGCGACCGCGAGGTCGGCGATCGTCGAATCCTCGGTTTCGCCGGAACGGTGCGACATGACGGCCGTGTAGCTCGCCTTGTGCGCGGTCTCGACGGCGTCGAGCGTCTCGGAGAGCGAGCCGATCTGGTTGACCTTGACGAGGATCGAATTGGCGACGCCCATCTTGATGCCGTCGCGCAGGCGCGCGGAGTTGGTCACGAACAGGTCGTCGCCGACGAGCTGGACCTTTTTGCCAATCTTGTCGGTCAGCGACTTCCAGCCGTCCCAGTCGTCTTCCGCCATGCCGTCCTCGATCGAGAAGATCGGGTATTTTGCAGCAAGCTCCGCCAGGTAGTCGGCCATGGCCTCCGGCTCCAGCGTGCGGCCTTCGCCTTCGAGCACGTATTTGCCGTCCTTGAAGAATTCGGTCGAGGCGCAATCAAGCGCGATATACATGTCCTCGCCCGGCTTGTAGCCGGCCTTCTCGATCGACTTCATGATGAAATCGAGCGCGGCCGGAGCCGACGCCAGACCCGGCGCGAAGCCGCCTTCGTCACCAACGTTCGTGTTGTGGCCGTCGGCAGCAAGCTGCTTCTTCAGCGTGTGGAACACTTCCGAACCCATGCGCACGGCGTCGCGGATGTTGTCGGCGCCGACCGGCACGATCATGAATTCCTGGAAGTCGATCGGATTGTCGGCATGCGCGCCGCCATTGATGATGTTCATCATCGGCACCGGCAGGATGCGGGCGTTCGGGCCGCCGACATAGCGGTAGAGCGGCAGGTTGGCAGCCTCGGAGGCGGCCTTGGCGACGGCAAGCGACACGCCCAGGATGGCGTTGGCGCCGAGGCGCGCCTTGTTCGGCGTGCCGTCGAGCTCGATCAGCGTCTGGTCGATCAGGATCTGGTCTTCGGCTTCGAGCCCGCCGACCGCTTCGAAGATTTCGCCGTTGACGGCGGCGACCGCATTTTCGACACCCTTGCCGAGGTAGCGCTTGCCACCGTCCCGCAGTTCGACGGCTTCATGCGCGCCGGTCGAGGCGCCCGAGGGAACGGCGGCGCGGCCGAAGCTGCCATCTTCCAGATGCACGTCCACTTCGACGGTGGGATTGCCGCGGCTGTCGAGAATCTCGCGGCCGATGATGTCGATGATAGCGGTCATGGATATCGTCCTGTTCTGGGTTTATAAATCGATTAAAATCTCTCTTAATCGATGATGCGGAAATTACAATGGCTGAGCCGCGCCGAGCGGCAACGGATGACACGCCTCTGTGTCATCCGTTTGAAATCGTCACGCCTTGGTGATGTCGTCGAAGGCGATGAGCTTTTCGAGAAGCCGCGGCATGTCCTTCAGGTGCACCATGTTCGGGCCGTCGGAAGGCGCGTTGTCCGGGTCCTCATGCGTCTCGATGAAGAGACCGGCAACGCCCACGGCAACGGCCGCGCGCGCAAGCGTCTCGACGAATTCGCGCTGGCCGCCGGAAGAACCGCCCTGCCCGCCCGGCTGCTGCACCGAATGGGTCGCGTCGAAGACGACCGGCGCGCCGAGCGAGGCCATGATCGGCAGCGAGCGCATGTCGGAGACGAGCGTGTTGTAGCCGAAGGAGGCGCCGCGTTCGCACAGCAGCACGTTCGGATTGCCGCTCTCGGTGAATTTCGCCAGCACGTTCTTCATGTCCCAGGGCGCCAGGAACTGGCCCTTCTTGACGTTGATCGTGCGGCCGGTCTTGGCGGCGGCGATGAGCAGGTCCGTCTGGCGCGACAGGAAGGCCGGGATCTGCAGGATGTCGACCGTTTCGGCGACGATCGCGCATTGTTCCTCGGTGTGGATGTCGGTCAGCACCGGAAAGCCGAAATCCTTCTTGAGGTCGGCAAAGATTTCCATCGCCTTTTCAAGCCCGATGCCGCGCTTGCCGGAGAGCGAGGTGCGGTTCGCCTTGTCGAAGGAGGACTTGTAGACGAGGCCGAGGCCGAGCTTGTCGCAGAGTTCGACGAGCGTGCCGGCGATCATATAGGCGTGGTCGCGGCTCTCCATCTGGCAGGGGCCGGCGATCAGCGAAAACCGCTTGTCCTGGGCAAAGGTGACCGTCTTGGCGCCTTCGCCGACGACGACTGTAGAATTGGTGTTCATCTCATTCTCCGAAGACAAAAAGGACGCCCTGCCCCGGTGCCGGCGGCACGAGAAGGCGGTTGTCCCGTTGATGGAAGGCGACACCGCGCTCCGTAAGCAGGCGGTGACATTCCTTTAGATCTGCAACCTTGAAAACGACCGCCCGTCCCTTGAGGCCGCGGTCCGTGCCGGCAAGCGGCGAAAGACCGTAAAACCCTTCAAGCCCAGCATCGTTCAACACGGTGATGCGGCCGCGCGGCGTATCGACGGACATGCCGAAGGACAGGGCCTCGACCTCGCGCTCGTCCGCCGCCTCCTGCACGAGATACTGGAAATCGGTCGGGTTCTGCTCCGAGAGCACGACCTCAGACAGGGCGGTCACGCCATTCTCATGACCTTCCAGCGCCTTGCGGTCGGACGGCAGCGGCAGGATGCGCTGCGAGGCGAAGAAGAAGAAATCGGGGCTGCGCAGATCGGCGGCGAAGGCGAGGCGAAAGCTGCCGGTCGCCTTGGTGCCGTCGGGCAGCACCATGTCGCGGGAGAATTCCAGAACCTCGCCGCCGGAAATCCCGGACGTCGTGTAGCGCTGGTCGTCCTCCCAGGCGTCACTGCTCGCCATGGCGATGCCGGAAAATCCTTCGATACCGCGGCGGAAGCGAAACGCCTGGTCGCGCGCGACGAAGACATTGCCGCCGCGGGCGGCTTCCTCGCATTCCTCGCGATTGGCGATGCCGAGCGGCTCCAGATAGCTGCCGTCGGCGAGGAAAACGCAACAGTTTTCCGTGCCGAAGGGATGGCGCGCATCCTTTGCGACGGTGAAGCCAAGCTGTGTGAGGCGCTCGCGGGCAAGGCCGAGATCGGACACCGGCAGCACCAGATGATCGATCGGGCGGGGCGTTCTCGAACTCACGGTCATGGGTAAAAATCCGGTCGTGTTTCAGGCGCCCCGTGCTTTGCATGCTTTCCGCCCGCAATGCAAGCACCAGCGCCGCGCACGGCGGGCACCCGGAACTTTTCCGCCCTCGAACCATTCCAGTGGACCTCTTCCGACCGGAGCATTCCCATTTCCAAGACCAACGACATTACCCGGCAGCGCGATCTTCACGAGTCACGCCCCGTCTGGGCCGGTTCGCCGCGCATTACGCTCCGCACGCGCCAAAAGCCCGCCCGTGACAGCTATGACGTCATCATCGTCGGCGCCGGCATTTCCGGCGCGCTGATGGCGCATGCGCTGGCGGACGGCCGCCGCTCCGTGCTCGTCGTCGATCGCCGCCGCCCGGTGCATGGCAGCACGCTCGCCAGCACCGCGATGATCCAGCACGAGATCGACATTCCCCTGCATGTGCTCATCGGCATGATCGGCGAAGAGAAGGCGCGCCGCGCCTGGCAACGCTCGGGACGCGCCGTCGAGCAATTGACGCGCATCGTCGCCGACCTCGACCTTTCCTGCGGTTTCGAGCGCAAGAAGACGCTGTTTCTGGCCGGTGACGAATATGGCAGCCGCGCCCTGCGCACGGAAGTCGACGCCCGCCACGCCGCCGGCATCGAGGCGGATTTCCTCGACACAGCAGCCCTTCGCGACGGCTTCTCCATAGACCGCACCGGCGCGATCCTCAGCGACATTTCCGCCTCCGCCAACCCCGCCCAGATGGCCGCCGGCATCCTGCGCGCCGCCGTGTCGCGCGGTGTCGAGGTGGTAAGCCCGCTTGAAATCACCGATGTGCGCGCGACGACGCAGGACGTCTTCCTCGCGACCGCCGACGGCAAGATCATCTCCGCCGGCCACGCCGTCTTCTGTTCCGGCTATGAATTCCTGGAAGCCGTCGCGCACAAGGACCATGCCATCATCTCCACCTGGGCGATCGCCACCCCGCCGGCAACCGATCTGCCCGGCTGGCTGAAGGATTGCATCGTCTGGGAGGGCGCCGATCCCTATCTCTACCTCCGCCGCTCCCGCGACGGCCGGCTGATCGCCGGCGGCGAGGACGAGGAGGACGAAGAGGCTTTCGCCTCGCCGCAGAAGCTGAAGAACAAGGCGAAGACCATCCGCAAGAAGGCCGAAACCCTGCTTGGCCTTTCGCTGCCGGAGCCCGAATATTCCTGGGCCGCGCCCTTCGGCACCACGCGCACCGGCCTGCCGCTCATCGGCCGCGTGCCCGGCATGGACAATGTCTTTGCCGTCATGGGCTTCGGCGGCAACGGCATCACCTTCAGCCAGATCGCCGCCGAGATCGTGTCGTCGCAGATTGCAGGCCATGGCGATGCGGATGCCGACCTCTTCGCACTTAACGGCAGCGGTGCTTAAGCGGGCGGCTCACGACCGAAACCGCTTGCGGTATTCCCCCGGCGTCAGGCCGACGATGCGGGCAAAAACCTTCCGGAACGCGCCCGGATCGACATAGCCGACATCGCCGGCCACGCTGTCGACCGAACGCGTGGTGAATTGCAGCATCTCCTGCGCCTTCGCCACACGCAGCCGCTGGCAATAATCGGTCGTCGTCAGCCCCGTCGCCTTGCGAAAACGCCGCAGGAACGTGCGCGCCTCCAACCCCGCCTGCGCCGCGAGCCCGTCGAGGCCGATCTCCTTCGCCTCGCTTGCCTGCAACCAGTGCTGCACCTTCAGGATCGCCGCGTCGCCATGCAGCAGGCGCGGCGAAAAGGTGCTGTAGTAGCGCTGCTCGCGCCCCGGCGGATCGATGACGAATTGCCGCGCGATCTCCAGCATGACCGTCGGCCCGAGAAAGTGGTCGATCAGCTTCAGCCCGAGGTCGACCCAGGCCATCACGCCGCCCGCCGTGAAGATATCGCCGTCGTCGTTGAGCAGGCGGTCCGTATCGACAAGCACATCCGGAAAGCGCATCTCGAACGTCTCCGCGATCACCCAGTTGGTGGTGATCGTGCGGCCGGTCAGAAGCCCGGTCTCGCCGAGCAGAAAGGCGCCGGCGCAGATCGAGGCGAGCTGGATGCCGGCGGCATGGCAGTCGCGCAGCCAGGCGGCGAAGGGTGCCGCATCCTCCCGGCGGATCGGATCGCCAAGGGCGGGCGGCAGGACGAGCACACAGGGCCGCGACGCCCCGTCGATGGCGCCGCCAGCGTCGATGCGCACGGGCGCACCGTCCTCCAGCCGCCAGTGGCTGACCACCAGCGTCGGCCCCGCCCGCCCCTTCCTGCCGGCAAGTTCCGTCGCCGAATTGAAGAGATCGGTCATGCCGAGCACGGCGGCCATCTGCACGCCGGGATAAAGCACCAGTCCGATCTCGGCCGCGTCTGCCATGTCACTTTCACCCTCTATTATGTCGGTATCGCCAATGGCGAGACATGGCAGGGCGGAGGCACAATGTCCATGACATCAAGTAACAGGGAAAGGACACCCCATGAGCAAACGCGCCGTCATCATCGTCGACCTCCAGAAAGACTATCTCGCCACCGGCAAATTCGCGCTGACCGGCATCGACGCCGCCACCGCCAATGCGGCCCGCGTCGTCGAGGCTGCGCGCGAAAAAGGCGACCGGATCGTGCATGTCCATCACATCGCCAAGGACGCCGCTTCGCCGCTCTTCGCCCCCGGCACGGATGGCATCAACCCGATCCCGGCCATCAAGCCGCAGGACGGCGACACGGTCATCGTCAAGAACTATCCGAACTCGTTTCGCGAGACGACGCTGCAACAGGCCTTACAGGGCATCGAGGAGGTGGTGGTCGTCGGCGCGATGAGCGACGTCTGCATCGACGCGACGGCGCGCGCGGCCGCCGATCTCGGCTACGGCCTCACCGTGGTGCACGACGCCTGCGCCACGCGCGACAAGGCCTTTGGTGATTCGGTCGTGCCGGCCGCCCAAGTCCATGCCACGATCATGTCGGCGCTGGAATTCGGCTACGGCAAGGTCACGACGACGGCGGATTTCCTCGCATAATCCCGAAAAACCAAACGAAAATCGTCACCTCCGCCGTCGGCGGGGGTGACCAACGTCCGTGCACCTTTGTCCCGGCGGGCCACGCCAAGGCGGCCCGTCATTCCCATGTCATGTGACAATGGTGTTTCTTCCCGCGTGACTGAATCCGGCTGCCGCCAGCATGGCCCGGCGCCTTTCGGAGTATGCGTGAATGGACATGGCTCAGGCCTTCGCCCTTGCCTCGGGCGCTCTCGTCGCCACCAATGCCGCCAGCATCCTCATCGCCGGACGGCGGCTGAAGGCCGCCGATGCCGCATCGCCGGAAATCGAGGAAAAGCCGCCGGTATCGATCGTCGTGCCCGTGCGCGGCATCGAGAACTTTTCCGCCGAGACGCTCGCCCGCGCCTTCCGCCTCACCTGGCCGGACTATGAACTGCTGTTCTGCGTGGCGCATGCCGGTGATGCGATCATCCCGGAAATCGAAAAGACCGCGGCGGCGCATCCGCGTGTCGCGGCCCGCATCCTGATCGGCGACGACCGCATCAGCGCCAATCCGAAGCTCAACAATTGCGTCAAGGGCTGGCAGGCGGCGCGCCACGACTGGGTGGTGCTGGCCGATTCGAACGTGCTGATGCCGCCGGATTATATCCAGCACCTGATGGGCGGCTGGCGGAGCGATTCGGGTCTCGTCTGCTCGACGCCGCTCGGCTCGCGCCCGGACGGGTTCTGGGCGGAGGTGGAATGCATGTTCCTCAACACCCAGCAGGCGCGCTGGCAATATGCCGGCGAGGCGATCGGCCTCGGCTTCGCGCAGGGCAAGAGCATGCTCTGGTACAAGCCGATGCTCGACGCCAACGGCGGCATCCATGCGCTGAACGCCGAGATCGCCGAGGATGCGGCCTCGACGAAGCTCGTCAGCCGCCTCGGCCTGAAGGTCCACCTCGTCTCCTCGCCCTTCGAGCAGCCGCTGGGGCGGCGCACCGGCCAGGAGATCTGGTCGCGCCAGTGCCGCTGGTCGCGCCTGCGCCGCGTCACCTTCCCCGGCTTCTTCGCCCCGGAAATTCTTCTGGGCGCCCTGCCGCCGCTGCTGCTGGCGCTGGCCACGGCGCTGATCGGCGACGCGACGCTCGCGCCAGCCGCCCTGCTGGTGCTCGCCGCCATCTACCTGCCGGAAGTCGCCCTTGCCCTAGCCAAGGGCTGGCGGCTTTCCGTCTGGTCGGTGCCGGCGATGATCGTGCGCGACTGCATGATGCCGGCCGTGTGGCTTCGCAGCTGGGTCGGCGGCGATATCGACTGGCGCGGCAACACGATGACGATCGGCACGACCGTCTGCGAATTGAAGGAAGCGCCCGCGGGCTCGTAACCGTCAGGCCTTCACCCGCAGCCCGTCCAGCAGGGTCCGGAAGCCGTGGACCGCCCGTTTCGACGTCTCCTCCGGCGTCTCGGACTTGGCGATCCACAGCGCCGCGTGGCTGCTCGCCCCGTTGATCAGGCGGGCGGCCGTCTCCGTGTCGATATCGGCCATCACGCCGTCGGCCTTCAACTGTTCGATGCTGTGGCTGAGCGCCGCGATGCAGCCGCTCGTCGTCTGCCATTGCGAGACGTCGCCGAGCACCGCCGGCCCGTCGCGAAACATGATGCGCTGGATTTCCGGCTCCAGCGCCATTTCGATATAGGCGACGCACTCCTCGACGAACCCGTCCCATCGGCTTGGCGCACCGGCCGAAATCAGGTTCAGCCGCGCCGTCATCTCCGCGTCGATCTGCTGGATGACCGCCTGGAGCAGGCCCTTCTTGTCGCCGAAATGATGGTAGAGTGCGCCGCGCGTCAGCCCTGCGCCTGCGGTGAAATCGTCCATCGACGAGCCTGCATAGCCGACGGTGCCGAAAGCAAACCGCCCGGCAGCGATCAGCTTGGCCCTCGTTTCGGCGATCATTTCCTCGCGCGGCTTGCGCATGGCAGCTCCTTTTTACATACGCCGCGTATTTTATTTGACATACGCTGCGTATGCAACTATCTCTTCGACATACGCCACGTATGTAAGTGGCTGACCATCCATTTGCGAGGAACAGGCCATGGCCAACCCGTACAAAGAGATTTTCAGCGTGCCAGGAACCGTGGGCTTCTCCGCCGCCGGCTTCCTCGCGCGCCTTCCCATCGCCATGGCGCCGATCGGCATCGTCGCCATGCTGTCGCAGACGCGCGGCGAATATTGGCTCGCCGGCGCCGTCTCCGCCACCTTCGCGCTGACCAACGCCCTCATCTCGCCGCAGGTCTCCCGCCTCGTCGATCGCTACGGCCAGGCCGCCGTGCTCACCCCGGCAACCATCGTCTCGGTCGTCGCCTTCCTGCTGCTGATCGCCGGCACGAACCAGGGCTGGCCGGTCTGGACGCTCTTCGCCAGCGCCTTCCTCGCCGCCGCCATGCCGAGCATCCCGGCCATGCTGCGCGCCCGCTGGAGCGAGATTTTTCGCGATCGGCCGGAGCTCAACACCGCCTTTGCCTTCGAATCGGCGGCGGACGAGCTGGTCTATATCGCCGGCGCCTCGCTGTCGGTCGGCCTTGCCGTCGCGCTGTTTCCCGAAGCCGGCATGCTGATCAGCACCGCCTTCCTCGCCGTCGGCAGCTTCTTCTTCCTGCTGCAACGCGGCACGCAGCCGCGCATACACTCTGTCGCCGGCGGCAAGCCGCAGACATCGGCGATCCGCCTGCGCCCGGTGCAGATCATCACGCTGGCGCTGATCTTCGTCGGCTCCACCTTCGCAACCGCCGAAGTGAGCGCGGTTGCCATCACCAAGGAACTCGGCCAGCCGAATGCCGCAAGCCTCGTCATCGGCGTCTATGCCATCGGCTCCTTCGTCGTCGGCCTCGTCCTCGGCGCGCTGAACCCGAAGATGGCGCTGCAAAAGCAGCTTCTGATCGCCGTTACCGTGCTGGCGCTCACCGCCCTGCCGCTGCCCTTCGCCGGCACGGTGCCGCTCCTGGCCGTCGCCGTCTTCGTCAGCGGCATCGCCATCTCGCCGACCTTCATCACCGCCTTCGGCCTGGTCGAGCGCCGCGTGCCCGGCGCCATGCTGACGGAAGGCGTCACCTGGGTCACCACCGGCATCGGCATCGGCATGGCCCTCGGCGCCTTCGTCGCCGGCTGGGCGGTCGATAATTTCGGCGCCCAGAACGGTTTTTGGGTCTCCGTCGCCGCCAGCATCGGCGCCCTCACGACCATCGGCCTCGGCCAGCGCACGCTCGCCGGAGAAAAAAATTGCGCCGACGGCGTCTGCCCGCCGGCACAGGCCGCCGAGTAACCCTCGTCCCCGAAAACAGAAAGCCCGGCCTGCGCCGGGCTTTTCCGTTTCGGCGATGGCGTCAGATCACCTGCCCGCCCGACACCTCGATGCGCTGGCCGGTGATCCAGCGATTGTCCTCCGACAGCAGGCTCGCGATCATCGGGCCGATATCGTCCGGAACGCCGACCCGGCCCAGCGCGGTCATGTCGGCGAACACCGTGTTGAGATCGGGCATGTCGCGCACCGCGCCGCCCAGGAAATCCGTCTCGATGGCGCCGGGCGCGACCGTGTTCACCGCAATGCCACGGCTGCCGAGCTCCTTCGCAAGATAGACGCTGAGGATTTCCACCGCCCCCTTGGCCGCGGCATAGGCCGAGAAGCCGGGATAGGAGACGCGGGTGAGGCCCGAGGAAAGATTGACGATGCGCCCGCCATCGGCAATCAGCGGCAGCAGCGCCTGTGTCAGGAAGAACACGCCCTTGAAATGCACGTCGACCAGGCTGTCGAACTGCGCCTCCGTCGTCTCGGCGATAGAAGCCATGTCGCCATGGCCGGCATTGTTGACGAGATGGTCGAAGGTCTCGCGCTGCCACGTCTCGGCGAGCGCCTTGCGAAGCGCTTCGACGAACGGCGCAAAGCCGGCGACCACGCCGGTATCGAGCCGCAGTGCGACAGCCTTGCGGCCCAGCGCCTCGATTTCGGCGACGACGATGCGGGCATCCTCCTCGCGGCTCCGGTAGGTGATGATGACGTCGCCGCCGCGGCGGGCGATGCTGAGGGCGGTATTGCGTCCGAGTCCGCGGCTGCCGCCGGTGACGAGAGCGATCTTGGTCATGGGAAACTCCTTCGGTTGGAATGGCCGATTGATACCAATTGACCCCCGCCACTGGCGTTACCGGAAGCTCGCCAATCCTTGCCTGATCCTCCAAACGGATTTACGCGGGCGCCGGACGCGGCTAGGATGCCGGCATGACAGAGACGCTCCTTGCCACCGTCCGCCGCTATGTCGAGGCCAATGCCGATGCCACGGGCATCGCCCGCACGCCCGTGCCCGGCCTCACCACCATTCGCACGACGCAGCCGACCGGTCTCGACTATATGATCGCCCGCCCGCTGGTCTGCCTCGTGCTCCAGGGCAGCAAGCATGTGACGATGGGCGCGAACAGCTTCACCTTCCACGCCGGGGATTCACTCTTGATCACCGCGGACGTGCCGACCGTCAGCCAGATCCTTGAGGCAAGCCCCGAGGCGCCCTACCTCTCGCTCGTGCTGGACCTGAACCCCGTGGTGATCGCCGAACTCTGCGTGGAGATGCAGGCAACCGCCGCGCCCGGCGGGCTGCCGATACGCTCCGCGCCGACTGACAGCGAGGTGAGCGATGCGGCGCTTCGCCTGATGCGCTTGCTCGATCGTCCGGCCGCCGTGCCGGTGCTGCATGCGCAGCTCGTGCGCGAACTGCATTACTGGCTGCTCGAAGGCCGCCACGGCGCGGCCATCCGCCAGCTCGGCTATCCGGATGGGCAGGCGCAGCGTGTGGCCCGCGCCGTCGCGCTGCTGCGGGCGGAGTTCGCCCAGCCGCTGCCGGTCGACAGGCTCGCCGCCATCGCCGGCATGAGCCCGTCCTCCTTCCACCAGCATTTCCGCAACGTCACCTCGCTGTCACCCCTGCAATTCCAGAAGCAGTTGCGGCTGATCGAGGCGCGGCGGCTGATGCTGTCTGAAGGTGCCAATGCCAGCACCGCCGCCTATGCCGTCGGTTATGAGAGCGTGCCGCAGTTCACGCGCGAATACCGCCGCATGTTCGGCCTGCCGCCGGCGCAGGAAACCCAGACCGCCCGCAGCCTCACACTCGAATCGGCCTGACGCAAAAAGCCCGGCTAGAGGCCGGGCTTGAATTCTCTCAAATCTGCACTGTTAGACCAACCGGCTCTGTTCCAGCGCCGCTTCCACGAAGCTCGCGAAGAGCGGGTGCGGGTCGAGCGGGCGGCTTTTCAGTTCCGGGTGATACTGCACGCCGATGAACCACGGGTGATCCGGATATTCCACCGTCTCCGGCAGCACGCCGTCCGGAGACATGCCGGAGAAGACGAGGCCACAGCCTTCCAGCCGGTCCTTGTAGTCGACATTGACTTCGTAGCGGTGGCGGTGGCGTTCGGAAATATCCGTCGAGCCGTAGATGTCGGCGATCTTCGTGCCGCCCTTCAGCGAGGCGCGGTAGGCGCCAAGCCGCATCGTGCCGCCGAGGTCGCCGGAGGCCGTGCGCTTCTCCAGCTCGTTGCCCTTCACCCATTCCGTCATCAGGCCGACGACCGGATCGGCGGTCTTGCCGAATTCGGTGGAGGACGCCTTTTCGATGCCGGCGAGGTTGCGCGCCGCTTCCACGACCGCCATCTGCATGCCGAAGCAGATGCCGAAATAGGGCACCTTGCGCTCGCGGGCAAAGCGCGCCGCATTGATCTTGCCTTCCGAACCGCGCTCGCCGAAACCGCCGGGAACGAGGATGCCGTGCACCTTTTCAAGATACGGCGCCGCGTCTTCCTTCTCGAAGACCTCCGACTCGATCCATTCGAGCTTGACCTTGACGTGGTTGGCGATGCCGCCGTGGTACAGCGCCTCGATCAGCGACTTATAGGCGTCCTTCAGGCCGGTATATTTGCCGACGATGGCGATCGTCACCTCGCCTTCCGGCGTCTTGATGCGATCGGAAACCGTCTGCCAGGCTTCAAGCCGCGGCTTCGGCGCCGGCTCGATGCCGAAGGCGGCGAGCACTTCGTCGTCCAGGCCTTCCTTGTGATAGGCGAGCGGGACGTCGTAGATCGACGCGACGTCGAGCGCCTGGATGACGGCGGTCTGGCGCACGTTGCAGAACAGCGAGAGTTTCTTGCGCTCGGCTTCCGGGATTTCGCGGTCGGCGCGCACCAGCAGGATATCCGGGTGGATGCCCATCGCCTGCAACTCCTTGACGGAGTGCTGCGTCGGCTTGGTCTTGAGTTCGCCGGCCGCCGGAATATAGGGCATCAGCGTCAGGTGGACATAGACCGCAGTGCCGCGCGGCAGGTCGTTGCCGAGCTGGCGGATCGCCTCCATGAAGGGCATGGCCTCGATGTCGCCCACCGTGCCGCCGATCTCGCAGATGACGAAGTCGTAGTCTTCGTTGCCTTCGATGACGAAATTCTTGATCTCGTTGGTGACGTGCGGAATGACCTGCACCGTCGCGCCGAGATAGTCGCCGCGGCGTTCCTTGTCGATGATGTTCTTGTAGATGCGACCGGTCGTGATGTTGTCGGTCTTGGTGGCCGAGCGGCCGGTGAAGCGCTCGTAATGGCCGAGGTCGAGGTCGGTTTCCGCACCGTCGTCGGTGACGAACACCTCGCCGTGCTGCGTCGGGCTCATGGTGCCCGGATCGACGTTCAGATAGGGGTCCAGCTTCCTGAGGCGCACGCGGTAACCGCGGGCCTGGAGGAGAGCTCCGAGTGCAGCGGCGGCAATGCCTTTTCCGAGGGAGGAAACCACGCCGCCTGTGATGAATACATATCGCGCCATGGGAGTCACCGGATACCTTTTCAAAATCGATTCCGCCACCGAAAAATCACCTTGGGCGTGATTTCGGAAGACGCAATCGGCGTTTTACACAAGAAGAAGGCCGGTTGGATTTCGCCAACCGGCCGGTTTGTTGTTCAGCCCCTGCGGCTTACTGGCCGCTCGGGACGCCGGAGTTCTGCTCCGTACCCGTCGCGCCACCGGTCGTACCGGTGCCCGTCGTCGTGTTGCCCGTGCCGGTCGCGGCGCCGCCTTCGGTCGGAACGGCGTCGGTGCCGGTCGTCGCAGGCGTCTGGTTGGTGTTGGTGTTGCTCTGCGTGCCCTGCTCGGCCCCGCCGAGCGCGTCGAGAACGCCACCCGTGCCGGTTGTGCCCGGAATACGGTCGAGAATGTCGGTCGGCTGCGTCTCGTAGCGGGCGATGATGCCCATGCCGAGCGCCAGCACGAAGAACAGTGCCGCCAGGATCGCGGTCGTGCGCGTCAGGGCATTGGCCGTGCCACGGGCCGACATGAAGCCGGAGCCGCCGCCGATGCCGAGGCCGCCGCCTTCGGAGCGCTGGATCAGCACGACGCCGATCAGCGCGACGACGACCATGAGATAGATGACGAGCAAGATGGTCTGCATGTTTCAGGATCCCGGCCAGACGGCCCAAATTTCAGGTTTGCGGCTCAATATACCAAGCCGCGCACCATTCCAAGCCCTTACCGGCCAATCCGCCCGCCCTTTTGCGGGCAGGCCGTTGGCGTCTCAGGCCGTGAGCTCTTCGTATGCCCGGTAGATGGCAAGGAAGTCGTCGGATTTCAAGCTCGCGCCGCCGATCAGCGCGCCGTCGACATTGGCGACGCCCATCAGTTCCTTCGCATTGCCCGGCTTCACCGAACCACCATAGAGAATGCGCATCTTGGCGCCCTCGCCGGCAAAACGCGCCTTGAGTTCCGCGCGCATGAAGGCATGCGCCTCTTCCACGTCGGCCGCCGTCGGCGTCAGCCCCGTGCCGATCGCCCAGACGGGCTCGTAGGCGATCACGGTGTTCTCTGCCGTCGCACCGTCCGGCACGGAGCCGGCAAGCTGTGTCTTCAGCACGTCCAGCGTCTTGCCGGATTTGCGCTCGTCGCCGGTCTCGCCGATGCAGACGATGGCGACGAGGTCGTTCTGATGCGCGATCTCGGCCTTGGCGCGCACCAGCGCGTCGCTTTCCTTGTGGTCCGTGCGGCGCTCGGAATGGCCGACGATGACGTGGCTGCCGAAGCAGTCTGCGATCATTTCCGCCGAAACGTCCCCCGTATGCGCGCCGGACGCCTTTTCATGGCAATCCTGCGCGCCGATCAGCAGCGGGCTGTCGTCGCAAAGGGCGGTCGCCACGTAAAGCAGCGTCGCCGGCGGGCAGATCAGCGTCTCGACCTTTTCGGAAAGCGGTCCCTTCACGCCTTCGGCCATCGCCTTGATCTGGTCGAGCGACGCGCGCGTGCCGTTCATCTTCCAGTTCCCGGCAACGAGCGGGGTTACGTCCGGTGTCATGAGGCCTCCCTGTCCTTAAAGATTGTTGGCTTGCGGCGTAGCAAATCGAAGCCTACTGCGCAAACAGCCAGTTGAGCGTTTCGCGCCAATCGGTCATGCGCACCGGCGTGCCATGGCCGCCCGTCTGGAACAGCACGAAGCGCGCCGGAATGCCCGCCTTGCGCAGCTTCCGGAACACGGCGATCTGGTCGTTCGCCTGGTAGACGCTGTCGCTGTCGCCATGGGTGAAGAAGACCGGCAGCTTCGCCTTGAAGGCCGCGGTCTTGGCATAATCGCCATCCGCCGCCCCGCCCATCAGCACCATGCCCGAGAGGCTCTTCACCGCCACCGGATCGCGCGCGACGCGGGCGCAGATGAAGCTGCCCATCGAGGCGCAGGCAAGGATGACCGGTGCATCCGGCGAAAGCGCCTTGGCGGTCAGGATGAGGCCGGAAATGCGCGCCGCCCCCTTGTCGTCGAAGGAGGGCACGCTTGCCGCGTAATAGACCCCGCCGCCGCGCACCGCGAGGTTTTTCAGCCGGTTGAAATTGCCGCCGAAATTCCAGTCGTTGTTGCCGAGCCGCCGGTCGCCGCCGCGGCCGTGGATGAAGATGACGGTGAAGGCCGCCCCCTCGCCCTTGCCGGTCATCGCCGCGTCGATGGGTCCGGCGGGCGTGTCGAGCGTCGCATTCTTCTGCGCCGTCTTCACCGCCGTCGAGACATAGGCCGATTTCACCCGCCGCTCCGGCACCTGGTCACGCCCGTTGATGTCGCGCATCTCCTGGTAATCGACGACGCTGAGCGCCCCGTCATCCGACGTCTCGATCACCGTGCCATAGCCGAAAAGCTCGTCCTTCCAGGGTTTCAGCGTCAGCGCCGCCGCGTCCTGAACCGCAAGCGCGGTGAAAACCGCGGCGAAAACCAGGCGGCGAAGGCAATGAACTGTGGACTGAGGCATGAACTATCGCTCCCTGGGGCTGGCGATACTTGCCATCCGCCCGCGCGCAACGCAATCCTCGCCCAGCGGTTGGCGCGGCCCGGCATCGCGAAAACCCACGGAATCTGGCAGAGTCGCGAGTGATTCGCTTGACGACCTCATTTGTGCCAAACCCCGATCTTCCCGGATCGGCGGGAGAAAATGGCAAACGGAACAAAATCTGAACGGCCCATGCAAGACGACAGCAACGACCTTTTCGCCAACGTCCCCCCCCAACCCGCCGCCGCGTCGCCCGCACCGGCGGAAAAGCCGGCTGCCGCCCCGCCGCGCGAGGCGCGCGCCGTGCAGCCCGTCAGCGAAGGCTCCGGCGGCTATGATGCCTCGGCGATCCGCGTGCTGGAGGGCCTGGAGCCCGTGCGCATGCGCCCCGGCATGTATATCGGCGGCACGGACGAAAAGGCGCTGCACCACCTCTTCGCCGAAGTCATCGACAACTCGATGGACGAAGCGGTCGCCGGCCACGCCAACTTCATCGACGTCAACCTCGACGCCGAAGGCTTTTTGACCGTCACCGACAACGGCCGCGGCATCCCGGTGGAAAACCATCCCCAGATGCCGGGCAAATCGACGCTCGAAGTCATCCTCACCGTGCTGCATGCCGGCGGCAAGTTCGACGGCAAGGCCTATGAGACCTCGGGCGGCCTGCACGGCGTCGGCGTCTCCGTCGTCAACGCGCTCTCCGACCATCTCGAAGTCGAGGTCGCCCGCAACAAAAAACTCTACCGCCAGCGTTTTTCGCGCGGCAAACCGGTCGGCGGCCTGGAAGAGCTCGGCGACGTGCACAACCGCCGCGGCACCAAGGTGCGCTTCCACCCCGACCCGGACATTTTTGGCGCCCACGCCCGTTTCGATCCCGGCCGCGTCTTCCGCATGGCCCGCTCCAAGGCCTACCTCTTCGGCGGCGTCGAAATCCGCTGGAGCTGCGACCCCTCGCTGCTACCGGAAGGCTCGGAAACGCCGGAAAAGGCCGTCTTCCACTTCCCCGGCGGCCTGAAGGACTATCTCCAGGCGACGCTCGGCAAGGAATATACCGTCACCCGCGAGATCTTCGCCGGCAAAAGCGAAAAGTCCGGCGGCCACGGTTCGCTCGAATGGGCGGTCACCTGGTACGGCGGCGATTCGCTGATCCACTCCTATTGCAACACCATCCCGACGGCCGACGGCGGCACGCACGAGGCGGGTCTCAGGATCGCGCTCACCAAGGGCCTCAAGGCCTATGCCGAGCTGACGCAGAACAAGCGCGCCAAGGATATAACGACCGACGACGTGATGATTTCCGCGGTCGGCATGCTGTCGGTCTTCATCCGCGAGCCGGAATTCGTCGGCCAGACGAAGGACAAGCTCGCGAGCGTCGAGGCCCAGCGCATCGTCGAAAACGCATTGCGCGACCCCTTCGACCACTATCTCGCCGACAATCCGGGCGAAGCGGCCAAGCTTCTCGAATGGGTGATCGAGCGCGCGGAAGAGCGCATGCGCCGCCGCAAGGAAAAGGAAGTCAGCCGCAAGACCGCCGTGCGCAAGCTGCGCCTGCCCGGCAAACTGGCCGACTGCTCGCAGAATTCCGCCGAAGGCGCCGAACTCTTCATCGTCGAGGGCGATTCGGCCGGCGGCTCGGCCAAGCAGGCGCGCAACCGCGCCAACCAGGCCATCCTGCCGCTGCGCGGCAAAATCCTCAACGTCGCCAGCGCCGGCCGGGAAAAGCTCGGCGCCAACCAGCAGATTTCCGATCTCGTGCAAGCGCTCGGCTGCGGCACGCGCACGAAATACCGCGAAGAGGACCTGCGCTACGAGCGCGTCATCGTCATGACCGATGCCGACGTCGACGGCGCGCATATCGCCTCGCTGCTCATCACCTTCTTCTATCAGGAAATGCCGGATCTCGTGCGCGGCGGCCACCTCTACCTCGCCGTGCCGCCGCTCTACCGCCTCAGCCAGGGCGGCAAGACGCTTTACGCCCGCGACGACCCGCACCGCGAAGAGCTGATGCGCACCGAGTTCAACGGCCGCGGCAAGGTGGAGATCGGCCGCTTCAAGGGTCTCGGCGAGATGCTGCCGGCGCAACTCAAGGAAACCACGATGGACCCGGCGAAGCGCACGCTCTTGAAGGTCGCGATCGACGATGTGGATTTCGAAGGCACCCGCACCGCCGTGGACGACCTGATGGGCACCAAGCCGGAAGCCCGCTTCCGCTTCATCCAGGAGCGCGCCGTCTTCGCCGACAACCTCGATATCTGAGGCGGTGCCGCCGCCTCAAAGTGCGACCGCACCCATGGTTTTCGTGTCGAAATCCGTCCAGCCGTCACCATAGAGGCCGTGCACCGGCACGTCCTCTCCCGCCTGCGCCTGCCATCTGAAGAACGTCATCGCCGCCTCGTGCATGTCCGTCAGGCTGGAAACGGTGTATCGTCCATCGTCGAGCGCGTGAATAAGCTCATCGAGATCGACAAGCCGCTCGGCAACGGCGGCGGCATGCCGCGCCGGCAGCGCGCAACCCGGCAGGCTTATCAGCAGGAGAACGAGAAGCGGCTCGTCCGGGGTTTCCGGCCATTGCCCGGCACGCATCGAGTCCGTGATTGCCATGGCATGCGCGCCACCAATCGAATCAGCGCGTAGCACATCCAGCCGTTCCGGCATCCGGTAATCCGGGACGGTTCGCGTTGCCCGGAAAGGCGCTGCGTGCACCCGATAGACGACCGTGGCACCAACCATATCGGCAAGCGCCAGCCGCCACGGCTGAAAATCCTTCCACCATTTCCCGTGGTAGAACCGGTCGATCGAGAGCCTGAGCAGGCCCGCGCTCGCCGCTTGCTTTTCAGTCCCCATCCAGAATTTCCCCTGGCCTCGATTTCATCCTGACGAAGGCACCCGGCAAAAAATTCTGCCATGCCGACGAAAAGCGCGTGAGCACCTGCAAGCCCCCGGCACGCTTCGCGCCTTATTTTCGCGGCAATGCCTGCCTCTAACCGGCAGCAACGAAGGCGGAAAGGACGGCCATGAAAGCTGCGCTCATCGTCATGACGATCATGGGCTGCGACGACAGCGCGACCCAGTGCCACTATATCGATACGGTCGGCAAGAGCTGGCAGACCGTGGCGCTCTGCGACGCGCAGGCCGAAACCTATATCAACCGCCACCAGGACAAGAACTATCCGGTGATCGTCGCCGTCTGCGAAAGCTCCGGCGACCGCATGACCGCGGATGTGGCAAAGCCGACGCCCGAGGCCAAGCCCGCCGAAACGGCGACCGCCGTCGAAGTGCCGACGCCGGCCGAAACCGCCGAGGCCAAGCAGGGCCTCGCCGCCCGCACGCTGAATTTCGTCAGGAAGGCGATCCCCGACAAGGCCGCGCTGAAAAACGCCGTCACCACGCCGGTGCGCTATGCCGAGGACGGTTATTCCTGGGTGGTGAAACGCTTCGCCGACTGATCAGGCCGCTTCCCGCGCCGCAATAAGCGCGTAGCTGCGCGCCGTCTGGCGCTGCTCGGCGATGGCCAGCCGCTCGACCAGTTCCAGCATGGACTGGCAGGAGGCATTGCCCGCCGCCCGCGCGCGCGACAGCAGGTGCTCGGACACCGAAAGCCCGTCGTCCTCGCCCTTCGCCTCGCGGCGCCAGAGCATGGTCGCCTCGGCGAAGAGCGCGCTGATATCCCGCCCGAGCCCGGCCGTTTCATAAAGCGCCCGCACCGCCGCCTCGCGGCCATCCGACAGGATGGAGCGGACGCGCCGCTCCGCCTGCCCCGAAAGATTGGTGATCGCCGAGGCGAAGAACTCGACGCGGCCGGTGCACAGCGCATGCATGAGGAAGACGGGCGTCAGCCGCCCGTTCAGGCGCAGGTGCTCGACCAGGGCCGGCATTTCCGCCGCAGCCACTTCGCCCACCATGCCGATCGTCGCCACGTCGCAGGCTTCGCGCGTGATGCGCTCGACGCGGCCGGTGCCGACGGCAGCCCGGATAAGCCCGAAGCCAGCCAGCGCCGTGCCGATCTTTTCGACCAGCGCATGGCGCGCATCGCTCGGCAGGTCCTCGCGGTCGAGCAGCAGCGCCCGGATTTCCGCATCGTCGCCGAGACGATCGGCAATCCGCACCAGGCTGCGCCGCGAAACCACCGCGCCTTCGTTCTCCAGAAGCGCCAGCACATCGGGCACCTCGCCGATCTCCGCAAGCGCTGCCGAAACGGCGCGCGAGACGAAGGAGCGGTTGGCGATCAGCATGCGCGTCACGTCATTGCCCTTGGCGGCCAGATCGACGAGATCGGCATCCGTCAGTAGCGACGAACATAGAATGATATGGGCGGCGATTTCCGGCTGGTCCTCCGCCAGCGGCAGGATCACGGCGCGCGGCGCGTCCTCGCAGTCGGCCAAGGCTTCGGCCATTGCAAGGCGCACTTTCGGCGCCGGATCGTCGAGCAGGAAGATCATCGCCATCTCGGCGGCGCGGCGATCGTCCGCACAGATCCGCGACCGTGCGTAAGCGCGCGCCAACACACTGGCCGCCTTCGCCCTGTCGGCTGCCCGGGCTGTCTCGACCCAACGGAGGAAAGCATGAACGATCAATGGACGCCCCAAACGCCTGCACCACAACTGTTACGAAAAACACGCTAGCGGCAAAGTGTTTAAGATTGGTTCACCATATCCGTTAACCGGATGGCCGTTGCCACGCCCGGGCGCAAAGCCCTATGAAAAGACATGGAGAAGCTGCCCCACGCCCTGCTTGAGACCGTCCCGCCCCCGGCGGGACGCCGCGCGCTGGTTTATGCCGGCGACTCAGGCATCGAAAGTCGTTTTGTCGTCGTCGAGCCAGACGCCAGCCTCGAAACGCTTCGCCAAGCCATTGCAGGCGGCGCCACCGGCATCGCCCTCGCCGGCTGCCGTACGGGCGCCGACATCCAGCGGCTCGCCGTCCTGCTGTCCGTAGCAGAGGCGGAAGAAAACCTCGCGGAAGGCAGCACCGCGATCCTTGCGATCACCGACGGCATCCTGCCGGCGCCCGCATCGCCGCAAGGCTTCTCCGGCAAAACCACACGGCTGGCCGGTCTGATCTGGGACCAGAGGGGCCTTGTAAAAACCCTCGGCGTAGAACCGGCGCGCACCGCAAACGGCGAATGGCCCCCCACCTTCGCCGCCGCCCGCGCCGCCGTCCTGCTCGCCGCAGCCGCCGCCGGCATCCCGGCCTACGATTCGGACTCGGACCTCGCTGGAGAGGCGTTCCTGGCGGATTGCAAACGCTCACGCGACGACGCCTTCTTCGGGCGCCTCACAAGCGACCCGGCACAGATTTCCGTTATTGAGACGGTGTACGCAGGTGGCCGTGGATCCTCGGGTCAAGCCCGAGGATGACGGAGGATGTGGGGACGGCCGGCGAAACAGCACGGTCGTGCCGGGGATGCATCAAGGGCGTTGGGTATATCAATAGGTGCGCTCCCCCAAACACAGGGCACCACCTCTCCTCCGTCATCCTTATCTGTGCGTGCCGCCTGATTTGTTATGATGGAGCGGTGGGCAGCGTACCATTGTCATCCCAGGTCTTCAGAAGACCGTGTCCGAGCACGGTCCGCTGCCCCTTGTCGCGTTTTCACCCGAACAGTTGAC
>NZ_DASYHH010000015.1:0-19878 GCF_035998705.1 Shinella sp.
CGGAACACTTCGTTCGACCAACTGATGGAGGCGGCGACGATCGGCGAGGGTGAGCTGTAAATAGCATCGAGACATCCAAAAATCTCCAGGGCGAAGCCGTTGAAATTACTGGCATGTCGCACTTGGAAATAGAATGTACCAAGTGTGAGGTCGAAGTCGCATAGGACTTGTTATGGAACATGCGCGACCAAAAGCGGACGCAATCCCGTGACATGGGCGGGTATGCAATGACCGAGTCACTCATGGAGATGCGACCGATGGACCAGAGCTGCCCCGTCCTTACGCCTGCGGAACGGCAAGTCGTCGATATATTGAGCCGGGCCGACCAGGCCATGCTGGCGACAGTTCGCAAGGCGCTCGCGGATGCCACGACACAGGCGGCCGAAGAGCTGCAAGCGATCGGATCGCGCGAAACGCCGCCGGCCTACGCGTATTTCGCCGCCGTCGCGCATCAAAACCTGTTCCTGCTGCTGTGCGGCGCCGATCCCGAAACATTCGAAGGTGGCGATCCTGAAGTGGCGGCTCACATTCTCGACAATGGCCGGAAAATCGCCGCCCACTATTGGGGTCACCCCGCGAAAACCTCCGGGTAATCTAGGCGACGACGATCTCGGTACCCGCGCCCTTCAGCGCCTCGGCAATGGCGGCGGGCGGGGTTTCGTCGGTGACGAGGCGGTCGATGCCGGACCAGGGGGCGACTTCGAAAATGCCGCGCTTGCCGAATTTCGAGGCGTCGGCGAGCACGGTGACGCTGTCGACGCGCTCGATCATCGTCTGCGCGACCTCGGTTACCTCAGCGTCGAAATCCATCACGGCATGTTCGTCGATAGCACCGACGGTGAGGAAGGCGTGGCGGGCGCGGAATTTCCGGATCTGCTCCACCGCGAACTGGCCGAGCGATTCGCCCGCATCCGCGCCATAGGCGCCGCCGATGAGAAATACCTTGTGGTCCGGATTGGCAGACAGCGTGGCGGCGATGCGCCAGGAATTGGTGACGACGACCAGCGCCGGCAGGTCGACCAGCGCCTCGGCGAGGATCAGCGTCGTCGTGCCCGTGTCGATGAAGACGGCGTCGCCGGGCGCAAGCAGGCTTGCCGCGGCATGCGCGATGCGGCGCTTGGCCGGCAGGTTTTCCGCCATGCGCAGCGCGAAAGGCCCCTCCACCGCCGGCTCCACCGCGGTGTTGGAGCGCACGCGCGCACCGCCGTGGAACTTCTTCAGGCGGCCCATCGCATCCAGATTGGCGAGGTCGCGGCGGATCGTCTCGCGCGAGGCGCCAAGCGTCCGGGCGAGGTCGTCGACGCTCACTTCGCCCGCCTTGTGCACGAGCTTCACAATTTTTTCGTGGCGATCGGCCGGCCTCACGGCGCCTCCTTGAGAAGCGGGATTCGCGCAGGAATCCGCGTGCTTTGCGGAATTTCCCCCGTTGTATCCTGCGGTTCGGTCAAGTCAATGACTGAATTTCGCCCGTTCAGTCATTTCGACGTATTTTTCGCAGAGCTGGAATGAGCGCGCCTACCGCGCTTGCGTTGGTTCTTGCGCACTAAGGCTCTTCCGACCTGCTTTACATTCGGTCATTTAATTTATACCGTTCAGTCATAATGTGACCGAACGGGAGACGACGCCTTGCCACTCCAGCCGCCGACCGGTGAAACCTACGATGTCGCCATCATCGGCGCGGGCGTCGTCGGCTGTGCGGTCGCCCGACGGTTTGCGCTGGCGGGCGCGAAGGTGATCCTGGTCGAGAAGGGCGCCGATATCTTGTCGGGCGCCTCCAAGGCCAACAGCGCCATCCTGCACACCGGCTTCGACGCGCCGCCCGGCAGCCTCGAACTGGAGCTGGTGCGCGCCGGCCGGCAGGAATATCTGGAGATCAGGGACAGCCTCAACCTCGCCTTGGTGACGACCGGCGCCTATGTCTGCGCCTGGAACGCCCTGGAGGCCGAAAAACTCGCCGGCATCGAACAACAGGCGCGCGACAACGGCACGACGGATGTGGTGCTGCGCTCGGGCGAAGCGGCGCGCGCGGCCATGCCGTCGCTGTCCGACCGGCTCGTCGCCGCACTCGAAGTGCCGGGCGAACATATCATCGATCCGTGGTCGGCGCCGCTCGCCTATCTCACCCAGGCCGTGGCGCTCGGCGCGCGTTTCCTGCGCGGGGCGGAGCTGATCAAGGGCGCGTTCGACGGCGGCTGGCGGCTGGAGACGACGGCGGGCGAGATCCTTGCCGGTACCGTGATCAACACGGCGGGGCTTTATGGCGATGTCGTCGATACCCGGCTCGGCTTCACCCCCGGCTTCCGCATCAAGCCGCGCAAGGGCCAATTCGTCGTGCTCGACAAGGCAGCGGCGCGCCATGTGCCGCGCATCATCCTGCCCGTGCCCACGGAGGTGACGAAGGGCATCGTCGTCTGCCCCACGGCCTTCGGCAACGTGCTCGTCGGCCCAACGGCGGAGGAGCAGGAGGACCGGGTGCGGGCCACCGTGGAGACGCAGACGCTCGAAGCCCTCGTTGCGCGCGCGGCCGAGATCGTGCCGGCGCTCGCCGGCATGCCCGTCACCGCGCTTTATGCGGGGCTCAGGCCCGCCAGCGAAGAGAAGGGCTACCGCGTCTTCGTGCGGCCGGAGCACCGGGCGATCACGCTCGGCGGCATCCGCTCGACGGGCCTCAGCTCCGCTCTCGGCCTCGCCCGGCATGCGCTGAAGCTGCACGCCGGTTTCGCCGGCCCCTTCGTGCCGCCGGCGCAGGCGCCGGGCATCGCCACGCCCAACCTCGCCGAATGCTGCGAGCGCGACTGGCAGCGGCCGGACCATGGCGAGATCGTCTGTCACTGCGAGCTGGTGACCCGCCGCGAGATCGAGGCGACCTTTTCAAGCGCCGTGCCGCCCGGCGATTTCGGCGGCCTGCGCCGCCGCACCCGCGCCGGCATGGGCCGCTGCCAGGGGTTTTATTGCAATGCGCGGCTGGCGGAAATGACCAAGGGCAGGCTCGCCACGCCGCTCGCGATCGAGACGGAGGGCGGGCGATGAGCGTGTTTGCTGTCCATGCTTGCGACATCCCCCTCATCCGACCCTTCGGGCCACCTTCTCCCCGCGGGGGAGAAGGGAGAAACGAGACGTTCGCGATCCTCCCCTTCTCCCCCACGGGGAGAAGGTGCCGGCAGGCGGATGAGGGGGTGACGCACCCGTCGCAAAGACCCCACGACACGGAGGCTGGCCGATGAGCGCTCTCGATGCGGATGTGCTGGTCGTTGGCGGTGGTCCGTCCGGGGTGGCGGCGGCGATCGAGCTTCGGCGGCAGGGTCGGCGCGTCATCCTGCTCGATCGCGAGCCGGCGCTGGGCGGGGCGACGCGGCATTGCGCGCATTCGCCCTTCGGCATGCTGGAATTCGGCCGCGTTTATTTCGGCGCCGCCTATGGCCGCAAGCTGACGCGCGAGGCGGAAAAGGCCGGCGTGGATATCCGCACCGGGCATTCCGTGGTGGAGCTTGGCGCGGGTTCGCTGCTCGTCACCGCCGGCCCCGGCGTGGAAAAGCTGACGGCCGAGCGCATCCTCGTCACCACCGGTGCGCGGGAAAAGCCACGCTCCGCCCGGCTGATTTCCGGCGACCGGCCGATCGGCGTCGTGACCACCGGCACGCTGCAATCCTATCTCGCGTTCCACGGCCTCCTGCCCTTCCGGCGCCCGCTGATCGTCGGCTCGGAGCTTGTCTCGCTGTCGGCCGTGCTGACCTGCCTCAGCCATGGCGCAAGGCCCGTCGCGATGATCGAGCCGCGCGCCCATGCGCTCGCCCGCGCGCCGCTCGCCTGGTTCCCGAGCCTGATGGGCATCCCCTTCCACCGCGGCGCCGAGATCGTCGATATTCTCGGCCGCTCGCGCGTCGAGGCCGTCACCATCCGCCGTGGCGGCAAACTCGAAACGCTGGATTGCGACGGCGTGCTGCTCACCGGGCAGTTCACCCCGGAATCCGCGCTGTTCCTGCAATCGGCCCTGAGCGTCGACCCGGGCAGCGCCGGGCCGGCGGTCGACCAGCAGGGCCGCTCGCTCGATCCGCGCACCTTCGCCGCCGGCAATGTTTTACGCGCAGTGGAGACGGGGGGGTGGGCCTATCGCGAAGGCCGCGCCATCGGCAAGGCCATCGCCGAGGATCTTGGACGCGACCCCGAGGACGGCGCCCCGGTGCCCGTCACCTTCGATGCCCCGATCAAACTCGTCGTGCCGAATATCCTGCGCCGCGCCACGTCCGCGCCGGCCTTCCGGCAGTTCCAGCTTCGCGTGCTGCGGCGCGTGCGCGGCCGGCTTTCGCTCACGCTTGACGGGCGCGAGGTCTGGCAGGCGCGCAGCCTCTGGATGCCCGAGCGGCGCATCCTCGTGCCCATTCCGCCGGATGCGCCACGGGCGCAGAACGTGCATTTTCGTTTCAGGGAGGAAGACTAGATGCGGGTAGCCGCCATAGACCAGGGCACGACGTCCACCCGTTGCCTCGTCATCGAGGATGGCGGCGCCTGGCGCGTCGCCGGCACGCGCCGCCATGCCCAGCACCACCCCGCCCCCGGCTGGGTGGAGCACGATCCGGAAGAGCTGCTGCGCAATATCGAGGCGGTGCTGGAGGGGGCCGGCCCCGTCGATGCCATCGCCATTTCCAACCAGGGCGAAAGCTGCCTCGCCTGGGACGCGGAGACCGGAAAACCCCTGTCGCCCGTCATCGTCTGGCAGGATTCGCGCACGGCGGAGGCGCTCGCCGCCCTGCCCCCGGAGGCGGAAGCGCGCTCCAAGGCGGTGAGCGGCCTGCCGCTCGATCCCTATTTTTCCGCAAGCAAACTGTCCTGGCTGGTGAAGACCCTGCCCGCCGTCGCAGCCGCGCTGGAAGCCGGCCGCCTGCGGCTCGGCACGACGGATGCCTTCTTCCTCGACCGGCTGTGCGGCACCTTCCGCACCGATCTCGCCACCGCCTCGCGCACCGGCCTGATCGATCTTGCGACCGGCACCTGGAGCGAGGAGATGTGCGCGCTGCACGGCGTGCCGCGCCAGTGCCTGCCGGAGATCGCCGCCGTCGATGCCGGTTTTGGCGCGATCGGCGGCACGCCGGTAAAAGTCTCGATCGTCGACCAGCAGGCGGCCCTCTTCGGCCATGATTGCCGCAAGCCGGGCGATTGCAAGATCACCTTCGGCACGGGCGCCTTCCTGCTGGCGATCGCCGGCGACCGGCGCCCGGCGGAGTCCGACCTCCTGCCCACCATCGCCTGGCACTTGACGGGCGAAGGCCCGACCTTCGCCATCGAGGGCGGCGTCTATGATGCGGGCTCGGCGCTGGAATGGGCGCGCGATATCGGCCTGTTTTCGGCGATGGAGGAACTCGGCAGCTTCGAAGGCCCCTCCGCACTCAGCCGCGGCATCGTCTTCGTGCCGGCGCTGTCGGGCCTTGCGGCACCCTATTGGGACCGCCAGGCCGCCCCCCTTTTCATCGGCATGGACCATGCGACGGACCGGCGCGACCTGGTGCGCGCGGTGCTGGAGGGCATCGCCATGCTGACGGTCGGGCTGATCGAGGCGGCGGCCAAAGTCGGCGAACTCGGCCCGAGCATCTCCATCGACGGCGGCCTGTCGCAGAGCGCTTACTTCGCGCAGTTCCTGGCGTCGGCCAGCAACCGCGCGATCACGGTGGCGCCGATGCACGAGCTGACGGCGCTGGGCCTGGCGGAACTCGCCGGTGTCGACGTCCGTGGCGCGCGCACCGCCGCCAAAGCCTTCAGGCCGGACGGCACGGTCGGGACCGCCGACCATGCCCGTTTCGCCAAAGCAATCGAAAGGGCGCGCGCCTGGCGGTAACGCCGCCAGCCACGCCTTAAAACCTCACGGAGCCTAACATGCGAAAAATCTTCCTCGCGTGCCCCTACGGGCATGCGGACAAAGCCGTCGTGGAGCGGCGCTTCGACCTTTCCAACGCGGTCGCCGCCCGCATCGTGGCGAATGGCGCGGCCGTCTTCAGCCAGGTCTCCATGTCGCACCCGATCAACGGCCAGCTCGCCCATCTCGACAAGGCGGCGATCGGCAGCCTCTGGGCGCCGGTCGATGCGCTCTTCATGGAGGCGATGGAGGAGCTGATCGTCATCGACGCGCCGGGCTGGACGGACAGTGCCGGCGTCGCCCGCGAGATCGCGTTCTTCAAGGAACGCGGCCGGCGGGTCAGCCTGTGGAGCGAGGCCGAGAGCGACTTTCCGGCATGAACTGAACTTCCAACAACCTGAAACAAGAGGGGAACCATGAACAGCACTACACACCATGCAAGCGAGCACGACACGCTGAAACGCGATGTCACCGCCTTCCAGTCCTTCGCCGTCGCCTTCGGCTTCGTGTCGATCGCCACCGGCATCTTCACCGCCTATGGCGCCATGCTCTCGACCTCGGGGCCGATGGGCATCTGGACCTGGCCGGTCGTCGTCGTCGGCCAGCTGATGGTCGCCTTCATCCTCGGCTCGCTCGCCGCGCGCATTCCCGTGACGGGCTATGTCTACCAGTGGGCGTCGCGCATCTCCAATCCGGTCTTCGGCTGGATCATGGGCTGGATCAGCTTCACCTTCCTCGCCATCGTGCTCTGCGCGGTGGATTATACCATCGCCTCCACCGTGCTGCCCGTGCTGTTCGGCTACGTGGGCACGCCGACGAACGCCTGGTGGATCACCAGCCTCGTCATCGTCGTGCAGGCAGTGATGATCGCGTTCTCGACGAAATTCACCCAGCGCTTCAACGCCGTCGCCGTCACCATCCAGCTCGTCGGCATGATCGGCCTCGTCGTGCTGCTCTTCGCCGCCGGCTATCTCAACAACGAACTCGACTTCTCCAACCTCGTCAGCACCGGCACCATCTCGCGGGAGGGCTATTACGGTTTTGGCGAACTGACCAAGGCCGGCCCGTGGATCATGGGCACGCTGCTCGGCGCCTTCACCATCGTCGGCTTCGAATCCGCCGCCAACCTTGCGGAAGAAACCCGCGAGCCGGCGCGCGTCGTGCCGAAGGCCATGTGGCAGGCGGTGCTGAGCCTCGGCATCATCGGCATGCTGTTCCTCATCGCCATTACCGCGCTTCTCGGCGATCCGGCGGCGATCGGCAGCTCGGCCACGCCCATCGCCGACGTCATCTCCCGCGTGCTCGGCCCGGTCGTCGGCAATATCCTGCTGGTGCTGGTGGTGATCTCCATCTTCTCCTGCGGCCTCGTCATCCTGCTCTCCGGCACGCGCCTCGTCTGGGCCATGTCGCGCGACGAGCGCTTCCCGGGCTGGCAGCTCTGGCACAAGATCAGCCCGACGCTGCACACGCCGGTCAATGCGACGATCCTCGTCGCCGCCATCGGCCAGATCATCCTGGCGCTGTTTTCGCAGCAGACGGATGCGCTGTTCTCGCTGTTTTCCGCCGCCACTTTGCTGCCGGCGATCATCTATGCGGTGACCGTGCTGATGTATGCCGCCAAGCGCCATCAGCTGCCGCCAAGCCAGGGTTTTTCGCTCGGCAAATGGGAGGTTCCGGTTCTGGTGCTCGCCATCGCCTGGCTCGCCTTCGAGCTCGCGATCTTCCGCGATGCCTCCTTTGCCAAACCCTGGTCCTATGTGGCGATCATGTTTGCCATCGGCGCGGTCTATCTCGGCTATCTGCTCGCCTCGCGCGGCGGCGCCAAGGGGTTGAAGATGCCGGAACTGATCGCCATCGACGCGATCCTCGACGCCGATCGCGGCGCCGATTACAAGGCGACACCCGCCGAGTAACGAAAAAACGCGTGGAAACCGCGCGGCTGTGACTGTATCGACGGAACGGGGGGACATGCCATGAACCTGCGTTTCGTCGAAACATTCGTCTGGGTGGCCCGGCTCGGCAGCTTTCGCGCCGCCGCCGACCGGCTGAACGCCACCCAGGCCGCCGTCTCCAACCGCATCGCCAGCCTGGAAGCGGAGATGGGCTGCGAACTCTTCGAGCGCGTGCCGGGCGGCGTGCGGCTCTCCACCATCGGCCAGCGCGCCATGCAGCCGGCGGAAGAGCTGCTGAAGGCCGCCACCAGCTTCAAGGTGGCGATCGGCAGCCCGCAGCATCTGCGCACCACCGTGTCGATCGGCACCATCGATTCCATCGTGCATGCCTGGCTGCCGAATTTCATCGAGCGCGTGAAGGAACGTTTCCCCGCCCTCGGCCTCGATCTCAACGTCGATACGTCGCTGGGGATCGGCAAGGATATCAGCGAGCGCCGGCTCGACCTCGCGCTGCTGATGGGCCCGGTGCTCACTCCCGGCCTCAAGAACATCGATCTCGGCACGATGGAATGCGCCTGGGTGGCCGCCCCGTCCTTCGGTCTCGGCGGGCGTGAACTGACCCTGCACGACCTTGCCGAGCACCCCGTTCTGACCTTCTCGCGCAACAGCGTGCCGCATATCTGGCTGCTCCGGCAGTTCGAGGAAATGGGCGTGCAGCCGCCGGTCATTTCCAATTCAAACTCGCTCTCCGCCATGCTGCGGCTGGCCCGCGACGGCATCGGCGTGGCGCTGCTGCCGGCGCCCATGGTGGCGCCGATGATCGCCGAGGGCGTGGTCGAGCGCCTGTCGATCACCCCGCAGTTTCCGGCCCTGAAACTCCACGCCGTCTATGCCGACGACCCGGAAAACCTAATTCCGTCAATGCTTTCGGTCATCGCTAGGGAGGCTTCGCTCGACACGAAGGGCATCTCGGCCTAAGGGTCGTCTCCACAAGTTTTTTCTATCGGGGACGACAATTCTTTGTCGTTTGTCATTCCAATCTTCTGGCCTGACGATACCCGGACTGAGACTTGGAGGACTTCGATGAAGATCAGTATTGTGCAAATGAATTCCGGCGCCGACAAAGCGAAAAACCTCGACGACGCCGAGCGCATGGTGCGCGATGTGGTCGCCGCCGAGGGCCCGGACCTGGTGGTTCTGCCGGAATATTTCGCCTTTCTCGGCGAGGGTCGCGATGCGGTGCACGGCAGCGGCGAGAGCTTCCCGGACGGCCCGACCTACCGGCGCTTCGCCGCACTCGCCAGGGAACTCGGCGTGACGCTGCATGCCGGCTCGATGGTCGAGAAGGCCGGCAACAACCACTACAACGCCACCGTGGTCTTCGGCCCCGAGGGCAAGGAAATCGCCAAGTACCGCAAGATCCACCTGTTCGACGTCGACACGCCCGGCGGCGTCTCCTACCGCGAATCCGACACGATCGGCCGCGGCGAGGACGTGGTGACCTACAAGGTCGGCGACACCACGGTCGGCTGCGCCATCTGCTACGACATCCGCTTCCCCGAACTGTTCCGCGCACTGCGCGACAAGGGCGCCGACGTCATCGTGCTTCCCGCCGCCTTCACGCTGATGACCGGCAAGGACCATTGGGAAGTGCTCGCCCGCGCCCGCGCCATCGAGACCCAGACCTATTTCGTCGCGGTCGGCCAGGCGGGCGCGCATGCCGACGGCAAGAAATGGTGCTGGGGCCATTCCATGGTCATCGATCCCTGGGGCCACATGGTCGCCCAGTGCTCGGATGGCGTCGGCGCCGCCTCGGCCCGCATCGACCTCGACCGCATCGGCAGCGTGCGCCGCGACGTGCCCGTCGCCCAGCATCACGTTCTGTGAAGGATAGAGCCATGTTCATCGTCAACCCCATGCCGCAGCAGATCGCTCCGGCGCTCATCGCGAAGATGGAGAAGGTCGAGACCGCGACCGTCGGCCATTTCCTGCATTCGGGCTTCCTGAACCGGGACCTGCGCGCGGTCCTGCCGGAAAAGCGCGTCGGCGGCACGGCCGTCACCGTGCGCCTGCCCCATGCCGATTCGACCATCCTGCACTATCTCACCAAGCTGGTGCGGCCGGGCGATTTCATCGTCGTCGACCGCTGCGGCGATGACAAACATGCCTGCTGGGGCGGCGTCGTCACCCATTCGATGAAGCTCGGCGGCATCGTCGGCGCGGTCATCGATGGCCCGGCGACGGATTTCTCCGAGATCCGCCGCGTCGACCTGCCCATGTGGTGCCGCGGCCCCTCGCCGATCACCACCAAGATCCTCGGCCTTGAAGGCGCGATCAACGTGCCGGTCTCGGTCGGCGGACAGACGGTCAATCCGGGCGACGCCGTGATTGCCGACGAAAGCGGCGTGCTGGTGCTCGATCCGTCCAAGGCGGAATGGGCGGTCGACAAGGCGCTCGCCATGCAGGAGAGCGAACTCGTGCTGCTCGAACGCCTGCGCAAGGGCGAGAAGCTGCCCGACATATCCGGCGCCACGAAAATCGTGGAAGCCTCGGCCGCCTGAGGCGGCCCAACACTATAAAGACACGGGAACACATCGGTTCAAGAGCAGAGGAAAATCTCATGACCGCACTGAAAAACGCAACTCGCGCCGGCCTTGCAGCGCTTGCCATGGCTCTCGCCACTTCGGTGGCGATGGCCGACACGGTGGTGCTCACCGCCTATTCCGGCATCTTCCAGGAAAACTACGTGAAGGCGGTCGTCGAGCCCTTCATGAAGGCCAATCCGGACATCACCGTCGAATTCTACGGCATGCCCAACTCCGCCCAGATGCTCGGCACGCTGCGCGCCCAGGCGAGCTCCCCGCAGATCGACATCGCCATCATGGACGTCTCGGTCGCCAAGGCCGCGACCGACGAGGGCATCTTCGCGCCGATGGACGAGAGCGTCACGAAACATCTCGCCGACCTCTACCCGCAGGCGAAGGCCGAAGGCGTCAATGCCGTCGGCGTCACCTTCGACAATCTCATCCTGCTCTACAACACCGACAAGGTGAAGACGGTGCCGACCTCGTGGAACGCGCTGTGGGACGCGCAATATGCCAAGCAGGTGTCCATTCCCGCCGTGCCGGACATCCAGGGCACGACCTTGACCATCCTCACGGACAAGATGGCCGGCGGCACCAACTACATGGAAAGCGTCGAGGCCGGCATCAACCGGCTGGCGGAGCTGGCCCCCCTCGTCCAGACCTGGGAGCCGCGGCCGGACGTCTACCAGCCGATTTCCAGCGGCACGGCGGCGATCGGCATCGGCTGGAACGCCCGCGCGCAGGTCTACGCCGATCTCTCCGACGGCAAGCTCGGCGTCGTGCTGCCGGAGGAAGGCAGCGGCTTCCAGATCAACGTGATCGGCCTCGTCAAGGGCGGGCCGGCCAGCGACAGCGCCAGGAAATTCATCGACTATGCGCTGAGCCCGGAGGCGCAGGCCGCCTTCACCGAGCAGATGTTCTACGCGCCGACCAATTCCAAGGCCGCCGCCCTCATCTCGGAAAAGGCGCTGAGCCGCACCGCCGCCGGCGCGATGGACAAGATGATCGACATCAACTGGCTCGAGGTCGCCAAGATCCGCGATGCCATCACCGAGCAGTGGCGCCGCCGCGTCATCCCGCTCAGCCGTTGATGGAGGTCTGCAACCGATGACATCTGCACCCGAAGAGCATCTCAGACTGGAAGGGATCGGCGTCAGCTTCGGCGCCGTCAACGTCATCCCCGCGCTCGACCTCTCGGTCCGCAAGGGCGAGATGGTCGCCTTCCTCGGCCCGTCGGGATGCGGAAAGACCACGACGCTGCGCATCATCGCCGGGCTCAACAAACCCTCCCGGGGCCGCATCATGGTGGGAGGGCGCGACATCACGCGCCTTCCCATCCATGACCGCGACATGGGCATGGTGTTCCAGAGCTATGCGTTGTTTCCGCACATGAACGTCACGCGCAACGTCGCCTTCGGCCTCCAGATGCGCAACATCCCGTCGCGCGATGCGGAAAGCCGGGCGGCGCAGGCGCTGGACATGGTCCAGCTCGGCCACCTCGCCCACCGCAAGCCGAAGGAACTGTCCGGCGGCCAGCAGCAGCGCGTGGCGCTTGCCCGCGCGCTGGTCATCGAGCCGTCGATCCTGCTCCTCGACGAGCCGCTCTCGAACCTCGACGCGAAGCTGCGCGACGAGATGCGGGTGCAGATCCGCGCGCTCCAGCAGCAAAGCGGCATCACCGCCGTCTTCGTCACGCACGACCAGGTCGAGGCGCTCTCCATGTGCGACCGCGTCGTGGTGATGCGCGGCGGGCGCGTCGAGCAATTCGGCACGCCGACGGAGGTCTATGAACGCCCGGCCACTGCCTTCGTCGCCAATTTCGTCGGCCGCACAAACCGCCTCAAGGGCGCGATCACCGCCGAGGGTACGCTGACGGCCGCCGGCCACCAGCTGCGTTCCGCCACGACGCTGCCACCCGGCGCCGTCGAGATCCTCGTGCGCCCGCACCGCATCCGCATCGATAACGCCGCCGAGACCGCCAACAAGGTAAAGGGCACCGTCTCCGGCATCACCTTCATCGGCGACCTCGTGCAATATGCCGTGCGCGTCGGCGATGCCGAGGTCGTGGTGGAAGAGGCGACGCGGCGCGACCGCAGCCCGCTTGCCGTCGGCGATGGCGTGACGCTCGGCTGGTCGGCGGAAGACACGCTCGTGTATCCGGCGGGCGAACAATGAGCGCTGTTCCCGCCCTCCCCCGCCCCGCCCGCCAATGGCGCGACGGCGAACTCGCCGTCCTCCTCTTGCTGCCCATCGCGCTGATCAATGCGATCGGCTTCATCCTGCCGGTGCTGAACCTGGCGCGTTACTCCTTCAACCGGTCGCGCATCGGCGGCGGCATCGAGGCCGTCTTCACCTGGGAGAACTGGGCGGGGTTGCTCAGCGACCCCTTCTATCTCGAACTGGTGTTCAACTCGGTCTGGATCAGCCTGGCGATCACGCTGACGACGCTCGTCGTCTCCTATCCGATCGCGCTCTACCTGCATCGCGCCTCCGGCGCCTGGCGCACCTTCCTTACCGTGCTGGTCATCTCGCCGCTTCTGACCTCCGCCGTCGTGCGCACCTATGGCTGGATCGCCATCCTCGTCGACGACGGGCCGGTGGTCGGCGCCATCAAGGCGCTCGGCCTGCCGGCGCCGAGCCTGATGTTCAACATCAAGGGCGTCTTCATCGGGCTCACCGAAATCCTGATGCCCTACATGATCCTCGCGCTGATGGCGGGCTTCGGCCGGCTCGATCCGCGGGTGGAAGAGGCGGCACGAACGCTCGGCGCCACGCCGTCGCGCACCTTCCTGAAGGTCATCCTGCCGCTGACGCTGCCCGGCATCGCGCTCGGCTGCCTGCTCTGCTTCGTGCTCGCCGTCTCGTCCTTCATCACGCCCAAGCTGATGGGCGGCGGGCGGGTCTTCCTGCTGGCGACCGAGATCTACGACCAGGCGATCGTCACGCTCAACTGGCCGCTCGCCTCGACGCTGTCGATCCTCGTGCTCATCGTCTTCGGTGCGGCATTGTGGGCCTATTCCGCCGTCCTGCGGCGTCTGGATTAGGAGGAAACCATGGAAATCCACAAGACCTCCTGGCCGATGCGCATCCTCGTCTTCGTCCTCTTCGTCTACCTGCTGGCGCCGGTCATCCTCGTCTTCCCGCTGTCCTTTTCGGGCGACCAGGTGCTGCGCTTCCCGCCGTCCTTCTGGTCGACGCGCTGGTATTCGGCGCTGTTTGCCAACAGCCAGATGCTGCAGGCCTTCTGGACGAGCCTGTCGCTCGCGGCCATCGTCACCGGGCTGTCGATCGTCATCGCCGTGCCCGCCGCCTGGGTGATGACGCGGCTCACCTTCGCCGGCCGCGACCTGCTGTTCAACCTGTTCACCGCGCCGCTGCTTTTGCCCACCATCGTGCTCGGCCTCGCCATCCTCATCGTCTTCGCCTCCTTCGGGCTGCTTGCGACGATGCACGGCCTGGTCTTCGCCCATCTGGTGGTGACGCTGCCCTATGCGCTGCGGGTGCTGGCCGTATCGCTTAGCACGCAGGACCGCGCCTGCGAGGAGGCGGCGAGGACGCTCGGCGCCAAGCCGCTCACCGTGTTCTTCCGCGTCACCGTGCCCATGCTGACGCCCGGCATCGTCGCGGCGGCGGCCCTCTGCTTCCTCGTCTCCTTCGACGAGGTGGTGATCACGCTGTTCCTCACCGGCCCGCGCATCAGCACGCTGCCCGTCGAGCTCTACAACTACGTCTACAACCAGGCCGACCCGCTCGTCGCCGCCGCCTCCGCGCTCCTCATCCTCCTGACGCTCGCCGTCATCATGATCGTGGAACGCGCCATGGGCCTCGGCAAGGCCTTCGTGAAGTAGCGCTCTCCCGGCTCATCGCGTGCCGGAGGGCAATCGCACATGGGGCAGGACGATGCCGCATCCCCTTCTCCCCCGGGGGGAGAAGGTGGCCCGAAGGGTCGGATGAGGGGGTGGGGCAGGCGCGATATTTCAATCCTCTACGCCTTCGACTACCCCCTCATCCGCCTGCGGCACCTTCTCCCCCCGGGGGAGAAGGGGAGTTGTGGCAACGGTTTCACTCCCTATGCGATTGCCCTCCGGTACGCGATGACCCGGAGGCGACCAGCGCGTCGATATGGGCCTGCAAGGTCACGGTACCCCGGATCGGATTGTCCGGCCGTGCCGGCCCGTCCACCGTCGCCGCCGTCATGCGGGCATAGGCGCGCGCCGCCTCGGCGGAAAAGCCGGCCGCGCGAAAACTCTGCTCCCAATGTTCCCGCGGCGTGGTCTCCACCACCACCGGGCGCCCGAGCGTCGCGGAAAAGGCGTTGGCGACGTCCTGGAACGTATAGGCCCGCGGCCCTTCCACATAGCGGATGCCGACATCGTCGAGCCCGCTCACCAGCCGGCGATAGGCCGCCTCCGCCAGATCCGTCGGCGAGACCATCGGCAGCACCATGTCGGCCGGAAAGGCGGTCGGAAGCGTGCCGCCGCGCGCCGGCTCCAGCAGCATGTCGAGATTGGTGTAATAATAGGCCGCGCGGTCGATGGCCGTCGGAATGCCGCTCGCCTTCGCCCGCTGCTCGAAGTCGTAGAGCACCGAGAGATCGCCGATCGCCTCGCCCTTCTGCGCGCCATAGGTCGAGGCGACGACGATCTTCTCGAGCCCCGACCCTTCCAGCGCATCGGTGATGCTGCGCGCGGTCGCAAGCTCTGCGGCGTCGCTGTCGCCGCGCGTATCGGCCGGCGGGTTGAGCAGGAAGGCGCGGCGGCCGCAGCGCAGCACCTTGTGCAGGGCCCCGGTGTCGGTGATGTCGACCACGGCCGGCTCCACCCTCGCCGTGGCGATAGTGCCGGCCTTGTCCGCATCGTGCAGCACGGCGATCACCCGCTGGCCCGCCTGGTCGAGCGCGCGCACGAGGTTTTCGCCGATATGGCCGGTTGCTCCGAGAACGACAAACATGGGTCACCTCCTGCTCTTCCACGAAAAAACCCGTTTGGCGCAAGAGGGTTCCACCCCTGCGGCAATTGGGTTTGCCGCGGGGATGCCGGCGGTGTATCTGGCTCTCGACGCAAACAGGATTGGAAGGATAAGGGCATGGATGTGGTGTTTACGCCGGAGCTGACGATTTGCGGGATCGACGAACTGCCGGGCCACGGCACGCGCAACGTCACCCATGTGCTCTCCATCATCGATCCGGATTATCCGGAGCTGGAAGCCTTCCAGGCCTATGGCACGCATCACCGCACGACGCTGCGCTTCCACGACATCATCGCCGCCGCCCCCGAGCGCGTGATGCCGCATCCGGACCACACGCAGGAAATCCTGCGCTTCGGCACGGATTACCAGGCGCGGCAGGATGCCAGGGGGCCGAGCCATATCCTGGTGCATTGCCATATGGGCGTGTCGCGCTCGACGGCCGCCATGCTGACGCTGATGGCGCAGGCGAACCCGGACGAGCCGGCCGAAAGCCTGTTCGCCCGCCTCGTCGCCATCCGCCCGCAGGCCTGGCCGAATTCGCAGATGGTGGGTTTTGCCGATGAACAGCTCGGCCGCAAGGGCGACCTGACGGCCGCCCTTCGTCGCCATTACGGCCGGCAGATCAGGAGCCGGCCGCAGTTCACCGAATGGATGACGACGCTCGGCCGCGACGCCGAGCTGAAAATGGCGATCCTCGACTAGATCGCCTTGGACACGCGGTCGGCCTCGCCGATGAGGCCGACGAGGCGCTCGACGGCGGACGGGATCGGCCCCAGCACCGGCTTGCCGAAACGGGGGCGGAGCGCTTGTGCCGCTTCGCCGAGCGGCCCGCCGCCGATGACCACGGCCGCGGCGCCGTCCTCCCCGATGCACGCGCCGACCGCACCGGCGAGCGCCTCGATGAGCAGGGCCGGATCGGCGGCCAGCGCCACCGGATCGCCTTCGGTACAGCGGATGCCCGTATAGAGATGGGCAAGGCCGAGATCATGCGCCCGCTGGCCGATCGCTTCGGCGAGATCCGGCGTTGAGGTCGCCACGCCGAACCGGCGTCCACCCTCCGAGGCCTCGATCATCGAGGCCTCGCAGATGCCGACCACCGGAACCGCCACCTTGCGGCGAAGCTCGGCAAGGCCGGGATCGCCGAAGGCGCTGACGATGATCCCCACACACTCTTTGCCATGCGCCGTACCCAGTTCGACCACCTCGGCGGCGGATGCCGTGAGCTGCTCGGGCGTGACGATCATAGAGGGCGCCCGGCTGGCCGTGACGGTTTTCACCGCCAGCCTGCCGGCGAGGGCGTTGCGCGCGATGGCGTGCATCATCTCGCTCGTCGCCTTCGAACTGTTGGGATTGATCAACAGGATGTGCGGGGTCATGCCTGGTTCAAGCTCCAGCTTTCAGGGGTTGCACGGCAAGCTCCGGGCTTTCGGTGGCGGCATCGGCGCGCTGCGTGATGTCTTCCATCGACATGCCGTAGGTTTCCGGTCCGAGACGTATGCACACCGCGAAGACCGCATACATCGCCGCCGCCAGGCCGAACACGCCGGCCATGCCGTAATGGTCGAACAGCGCGCCGGAAATGGTCGGCACAAATGAACCGGCCGCCGAGCCCGAGGCCAGGATGAAGGCCACCCCGAAGGCTCGGATGCGGGTCGGGAACAGTTCCGGCGCATAGATCCAGATGGACGTGTTGAGCAGGAGCACGAAGAACTGGAAGAGTGCACCGAAGAACAGCACCAGGTAGATGGTGGTGCCGAGATACATGATCGACAGCGCCGCCAGGCAGGCGCAGATCGCGCCGACGGTCAGCACCCGCTTGCGCGGGAAGTAGTAGCCGAACATCGAGGCCGCGATGGCGCCGAGCACGCTGCCGCTCTGGATGATCATGCTGTAGAGCAGGCTGCCCTGCAGCGTATAGCCCATCGAGACGAAGATGACCGGCATCAGCGTCAGCACGGAAAGCTGAGCGCCGTAGCTCATCAGGATGGCGATCGACACCGGCACGATGCGGCCGAGGAAGGGTGCGCGGAACAGTTCCTTCCAGGCGCCCTTGGTCGGCGGCGCGTCCGTCGCCTGGTCCTTCGTCAGGTGCTCGCGCACCACCAGGTTCTTCGGCCTGAGCGACCCGGATTCCAGCACCGAGAGCACCTTGTTCGCCTCGTCGATCCGCCCTTGCGAGGCGAGGAAACGCGGCGTCTCCGGCACGTAGCGGCGATAGAACACGACGAGCAGGGCGGGCAGTGCCAGCGAGGCGAAGAGCCAGCGCCAGCTGTCCTCGCCGGGGAAGATGCTGAAGATCATCAGCCCGTAGAGCGGCGCCAGAAAATTGCCGAAACCGCCGGCGCCCACATTGACGAGGCCGGCCGCCGTTCCGCGGAACTTTGGCGAGCAGAATTCCGACAGCATGGTGACGGCGGTCGAAATCTCGCCGCCGACGCCGAAGCCGACGATGGCGCGCGCAATGCACAGGAACATGAAGTCCGGTGCCAGCGCGCAGGCGGCCGAGCCCAGCGAGAACAGCAGCAGGTTGAAGGTGAGCATGACGCGGCGGCCGTAGCGATCGCCGAGAATGCCCGAAAGCAGGCGGCCGATGGCCGCACTGCCGAAGGTGATCGTGTTCAGGAAGCCGATATCCGTGCCCGTCAGGCCCCAGTGCTCCTTGAGCAGCGGGCCGGACACGCCGATCGTGTTCTGCTCGAAACTGTCGAACAGGCAGCCGATCAGCACCAATGCGATGATCTGTTTGTGCGCCCCGGTCACTCCAATCCGGGTGAGCGCGCCTTCCAGTTGCCGAATGACCGGCGATGATTTGCCGGACTGCACCATGCCTTCTGCTGCCATAGTCTCCTCCTCCTGGCATCAGCGTGAAAATCAATTTTCATACTATGCCTACAAGAAATGAGTTTTTCAAGAGAAACTTGTGAACACCCTCTTCTTCCCGAAGGCCAGTCCCTCCGTTACAAGCAGGCGATGGCAAACGAGGCTTTGGGGTGAGATGAGTTCGACGGATCGTTCGTTCCTGTTCCGGGTGAGGGATGCGCTCGACGACCTGCATCCGGCCGAGCGGCGGCTTGGCGATTTCGTCTGCGATTTTCCGGGTGAACTCGCGAGCTATTCCGCCTCCGAGCTGGCGCGGCTCGCCCAGGTCTCCAACGCCACCGTCACCCGCTTCGTGCGCCGGCTCGGCTACGAGAATTACGAGGAGGCGCGCCGCCACGCGCGCGACGAGCGCCAGACCGGTTCGCGCCTGTTCCTCGCCACCTCAACGGATGCGGCCGGCGACCAGTCGGTGGCCGCCCACGTCGCCCAGGGCATCGCGAACCTCGAAGGCACCTTCGCCACCATCACCGACGCGCAGGTGAATGCGGTGGCCGACGCCGTGCTCGACGCGCGCAAGACCTGGGTCGTCGGCTTTCGCAGCTCCCACCCCTTTGCCGATTATCTGCAATGGCAGATGACGCAGGTCGCCGAAAACATCGTCGCCATCCCCGGCGCCGGCCAGACGCTGGGCGAACACCTGGTCAGCGTGACGGACCGCGACGTCGCCATCGTCTTCGGCCTGCGCCGCCGCGTGGCACAGATGGAGGCGATCCTCTCGGCGATCGAAAAGAGCGGCGCGAAACTGCTCTACATTACCGACGAGGGCGTCGCCCACCGGGCGAGTGCCACCTGGCACTTCCGCTGCCAGACCCTCGCCCCCGGCCCCCTCTTCAACCACGTCTCCGTCATGGCCGTCTGCCACCTCATCACCACGCGCGCCATCGAGCGCGCGGGTGCCGCCGGCCGCACCCGCCTGCGCGGCATCGAACGCTTCGGCGATACGCTGGAGGAGCTGTGAGCAGCCAGCATCCGGAAACGACGATCACCCGCGCCGACTGGTACGGCCGCAGGCTGGAGCGGGAGCGTCATGCGGACACGCTGTTTTCCGAACTCGACCTCAGCGAGGCGGACCTGACGGGTGCCAAGTGCCGCTCGGGCTCGATCCGCAATGCCGACCTCTCCGGCGCGCTCCTGCACAATGCCGATTTCACCGGCTGCGACCTCAGGGGAAGCGATCTCAGCGCCATCGAGCTCAAAACCATCCACCTCAAGGACGCCGTCATCACCATCGACCAGACCATCTTCATCGCCGAGGCGCTCGGGCTCGACGTGCGGCTAAAATAAGCAGGCCGCCAGCCCTCGCGTTCCTGCATAGCTGCACTGCACAAAAAATGTTTATCAAAAGGTCAAAAGTTAGGCATAGTGCTTGCAGTTGATGCACGTGATGGTTCCTCCCAGTCCATCGCATCAGCTGTTCCCCTCTGGAGGTTTTTAACCTTCACACTTCAAGGGCCACGGTTTTCCGTCGGCCCTTTTTTTTTGCGCGCTGTTTGGCGTGAGGCGCTTGTGACAGCTGTCAACCGCGTCCCACCGTTCCGACAATGCAGCCTTCCCTTCTCCCCCACGGGGAGAAGGTGGCCCGAAGGGTTAGGCGCAACTTGTTGCGCCGGGATGAGGGGGTGGCGCAGAGGGATCATGTCGATCTTTTGCGCCCGCGCCCTCCCCCTCATCCGCCTGCCGGCACCTTCTCCCCCCGGGGGAGAAG
>NZ_DASYHH010000025.1:0-295114 GCF_035998705.1 Shinella sp.
CGCCTCGACCCACGAGAGATCGCATTGCAGCGCCGACGCCAGGTTGATGGGCGTCCAGCGGATCAGGATAAGACATTCGATAAAGCGTGCGGGGGTCATGGTGATGCAGTCGCATGCGCCCCCTCGTTTGGCAATCGCGGATGGTGCGGCCAAGTGCCCGTAACAGAACACAAATCTGTGAGGCGAAACATACGCAAAACCAGACGTGCGTGTTAGAGATAGCCGCGAAATCCCATGAAACAGTAAATAGGCCGACGACAATGGAAACCGTTACGATTCAAAACCGCAGTGACTTCGCGCAATGGGCAATCGAGCGCGCCAAGGCCATCGTCGCGGAAGAAGGCGGCAATCTCGCGCTCGCGGTCCGCGATCAGGGGGACGACCAAATCGCCGACAGAGCCAATGCGCTGGGCCAGGCGATCACCGATGCGCTGCTCGAAGTGTTCGACGGGCTCATGCCGGAGGACTAGGACCAATTCTAGGCGGGCTTAAACAAATGTTTCCCCTCGGCTGCAAATATACGATGCTTGCATCTGCATTCCGCCGTTCTGGATCATCGGGCACAGTCCATTGTACAATCTGCTTTCGGTCGTCCTGAAGAAGCGCCTCGACCTCGCGTTCAAGACATCGCCCGAATTTCGCGCGCGCATCGTCGAGTTTCCCGGCCTCTGGATGAGCGGGCCGGACATCGCCGGCCTTCGGGAGGATCTGCGCTCCGTCGCGCGTCGCTCGGTGGCGGACGGCAGCCTGGATTACGGCGTGTTTTCCGAGCGGGAGGATGTGCTGGCCCGCACGATCGTCACGCTCGTCTACCGGGTGTCCGACGGCCAGCCGGTCGCCTTCAATGCGCTGCCGGTCATGTCTCTCTCGCTCAACGGCAAGCCCGTCGAGGTTCTCCATCTCGGGCTGGTGATGATCGATCCCGCCGTGCGCAGCCAGGGGCTTTCCTGGGTACTTTACGGCCTCACCTGTTTCCTGCTCTTCCTGCGCAACCAGCTTCGCCCGTTGTGGATCTCGAACGTCACGCAGGTGCCGGCCGTCGCCGGCATGGTGGCGGAGACGTTCAGCGATGTCTTCCCGGCGCCGACACGCGGTGCGCGGCGCTCGCTGCGCCAGCAGCTGATCGCCACGGAGATCATGGCCGCGCACCGGCATGTCTTCGGCGTCGGCCCGGAGGCGGGTTTCGATGCGGACCGTTTCGTCATCACCAATGCCTATACCGGCGGCTCGGACAACCTGAAGAAGACGTTCGACGCCGCGCCAAAACACCGCAAACCCGAATATAACGATTTCTGCGCCGCCGAGCTCGACTATGCGCGCGGCGACGACCTGCTGCAGATCGGCCAGCTCGATCTCAACGCCGCCCAGCGTTACCTTCTCGAAAGCGTGCCGCGCAATGCGCTCGGGAGGCTTGCGGTGGCAAGCTTCGTCATCCTCGTGCAGCGGCTCGTGCTGCCCCTGCTGCACTGGGCCGACAGCCGGCGGCAATGGAGCATATTGAGGCCTTCCAAACGATGAGCGACGCCTTTTCCTACGAGCGCTTTACCACCCGCAATATCGGCTTCGTCAGCGAGGCGGAGCAGCGGCGGCTATCCGAGGCGACGGTCTTCGTCTGTGGCACAGGCGGCATGGGCGGCGCGGCGATCCAGGCGCTGGCGCGCGCCGGCATCGGTCGACTGGTGCTCGCCGATATCGACCGTTTCGAGCTGTCGAACCTCAACCGCCAGGTCTTCTGCTTCGCCGATACGATCGGACAACCGAAGGCCGAGGCGACCCGCGACCTCTGCCTTCAGATCAATCCCGGCCTGGACATCACCGTCTACGGAGCGGACTGGACGGACCACACAGAAGACCTCGTCGCAAAGGCGGACGTGGTGATCAACGGCACGGACGATCTCGGCGCGGGCCTGCTGCTTTACCGCACGGCGCGACAGCACGGCCGCACGATGATCGACGCCTATGCCTCTCCCCTGCCCTCCGTCTATGTGACGCGGCCCGGCGACCCGATGCCGGAAGAGCGGCTCGGCTATCCGACGGTCGGGACCGCCTGGAACGCGCTCACGGCCGACCTGCGGGCGGAAGCGTTCCTGCGCGAGGCGGAATATGTGATGGTGCATTCCTCCTCCCACCACCATGTCGACCTGGCGCTTGCCGGCGAGGTGGTGGCCGGCACGCGCAGCCGCATGTCCTTTGCGCCCATGGTCATCTCCACCGGCATGCTGATGGCCTATGAGGCGATCCACACGGTCCTCGGCAAGCCGCAGGGTGCCGACTGCCGCGGCTGGTTCTTCAATCCGCATGCGGGTCGCGTCGAGCGGCCGCGCAATGCGCTCGTCGCAGCCCTGTTGCGGCCCCTGGTGCGGCGCTATCTCAAGCGGCTCGCCGCGCCGGCAAAACCATGACCACGCCGCTGATCGCCGATACCTTCATTTCGCTCGCCGCGCTCGGCGGGCTCGCGGTGCTGATCGGCGCGATCCGCAGTTTCGACGCCGGCAGCCCGCTGACGCGGCGCTTCCTCTTCGGTCTGCGGGTGCTCGCCGCGCTGATGGCGAGCCGCGTGCTCGCCTGGTGGACGGGCCTCTTCATCTTCGAAGCCGCGACGATCATCGCCGCCGGGCTCGTGCCGCTCGCGACGGTCCTGCTCGCCGAGGGCCTGATGCGCCGGCATGCGCCAAAGGCGACGAAATGGATCGCGGCCGGTGGCGCGGCCGCCTTCACCGTTCTCGCCTTCCTGCCCGTGTCCATCGCCGATCCGTGGCGGCTGGCGCTGCTCTTCTTCTACCAGCTCGTCACCTTCGCGCTGGCCGGGCACATGGCGGTGACGCGTGACCGGGCGAGCCTGTCGAAGGCGGAAAACCAGGCGGTCGACCGCATCGCGCTGTCGCTGCTGTTGATCCTGCCGCTGCTCGTCACGGATTTCCGCTCCGCCTATGTCGACCTGCCGGTGCGGCTCGGCGGTGTCGCCATCCTGTTCCTCTGCTGGCTGCTGATCAGCCTCGGCCAGCGCGCCGTCAGCCACCGCGATACGGTCGTCTCCTTCGTCGTCCTGATGGCCGCAGCCCTTCTCGGCGCGCTCGCCATCGGCCTTGAAAACGGGCTCGACGCAGGCGCGCTGGCGCGCACGGCCGCCATCGTCACCTCCGCCGCCTTGCTCGGCGTAGTCTGGAAGGACAGCATCAGCCTCAGGATGGAGCAACGGCGCCAGAGCCTCATCCGGCATCTCGCGGAAGACCGCATCGACGATACACTCGGTTTCCTCAAGGAATTGCAGAACCATCCGCTGGTCGAAGGCGCGCTGCTGCTTGGCGAGGCCGAGCTTGCCGATCTCGATCTTGCCGGCCTCAAGGTGCTGTTTGCCGCCCGGCCGTTGCTGCGCGCCACGGAAGCGGGGCTTTCGCAATCGGATGCCGAACAACTCGCCTGGCTGCTGGAAAAATACGAGGCGACCCATGTGATGCTGGTGTCGCGCCGGCCGTTCCGGCTGATCGCTCTCAACATGCCCTCCGTTTCCGCCACGCCCGGCGCCGAGACGGAGCTGAAGGTCGCCCAGCGCATGGCCTTCCTGATTTCGGAGAGGAACGTGCGCGATGATTGAGACCCGCGAAGGCGACCTCGGTGCCTTCTTCGCAGCCCCCTTCGCGGCCTATGGCGACGCGACACCCTATGTCTCGCCGATGTTCAGCGACCTGAAGCGCTTCCTTTCGGCGGACAAGAACCCGCTTTTCGAGACCCCGGCCGATTTCGCCATCTTCACCGCGCATGAAAACGGCGCGGTGCGCGGGCGCATCACCGCGCATGTGCACCGCGCCGCAAATGCCCGCTTCGGCCTGAAGCGCGGCTATTTCGGCTATTTCGACTGCGCCGACGACGAGCGCGTCGCCGGTGCCCTTTTGGAGCGGGCGGAGGACTGGGCGCGCGCAAAAGGTTTTGGCGAAATCCTCGGCAATTTCAACCTGACGGCCATGCAGCAGGTCGGCATCATGACCGATGGCTTCGAGAATGCACCCTATACGGACCAGGTCTGGGGGCCACCGCACCTGCCGCGCCTGCTGGAAGCCCGGGGGTATTCCCGCTCCTTCCCGATGACCACCTTCGAGATCGACATCCGTAACGCCGCGACGGGCCGACTGCTCGGCAGCGCCGAAATGCGGGCGCTTCTCGACGACGGCTTTCGTTTCTCGCCGATCCGCCGGACCACGCTCGACCGCCGGCTGGAGGATTCGCGGCTGACCCTTAACGAGAGTTTCGCCGACAATCCGATGTTCGTGCCCGTCAGCCGCGCGGAATACGAATTCCAGGCCAAGGAGATGAAGTGGATCATGGATCCGCGCATCTCGGCCGTTGCGGAACGGAACGGCGTGCCGGCCGGCGCGGTGATCGCCATTCCGGACGTCAACCCGATGCTGAAGGCGATGGGCTCGCGGCTCGGTCTTTCCGCTCCCTGGCATCTCCTGAAACATCGCCTCAGGCGGCGGCGCGCCGTCGTCATCTTCCAGGGCGTGAAACCGGAGCATCAGGGGCGCGGCCTCAATCCGCTGATGCTCGCCCATGTGCTCGGCGAAATGCGCAATGCCGGCTATGAAACCGCCGGCGGCACCTGGATCGCGGATGCCAATGCCGCAAGCCTGCGCCAGGCCGAAAAGGCCGGTGCCCGTCCGCTGCATCGCCTGCATCTCTTCGGAAAGACGCTATGAGCCGGATCGACGCCGCCACGCTCGCCGATCTCGCCGCGCTCGCAAATCGCGCGCCCTCCGTGCACAACACCCAGCCCGCCCGCTTCGCGCTGGACGAAGAAGGCCGCATCCTGCTTGCCGCCGACCTTTCCCGCCACCTCGGCATCGGCGATCCATCGGGCCGCGACATGGGCCTTTCCTGCGGCGCGGCGCTGGAGGGCATGGTGATGGCGCTCGCCGCGCGTGGGATCGGCGTTGTCGTGGATGACCTCTGGGAGGCCGACATCCGCTCCTGGCGTCCCGGTTACCGGCTGGCGGCGCGGCTGACGGCCACGGGGGAGGCGATGCCGTCGCCGCTCGCGGAGTGGACGGAGAAACGCTTCACCTGGCGCGGCGCCTTCTCCGTCGCGGCACCGGACGTGATTGCGGGTGTCGAACGATGGGCGGCAGAGGCGGAAGACGTCACCTTCGCCGGCGGCCCGGATGCCCTCGCCGTCATCGCCGCGCTCAATGACGACGCCAGCCTGTCCGTCATGCGCGACCGCGCCTTCCGTGACGAACTCGTCGCGTGGATGCGCCTTTCGCCCGCGCACCCCGCTTACGCTTTCGATGGCCTCAACCTCGATGCCCTGTGCATGGGACGGCTGGAGGGCGCCGTGGCCGGGCGCGTGCTCGCCTCGCCGCTCTTCGACCTTGCCGACCGGCTGGGCCTCGGCAAAAGCCTCGTCGCGGAGGCCGGCAAGACGCGGACGGCGGCGGCCTGCCTGCTGTTCCATCGGCCGGAAGGCGAAAGCCCGGTCGTTTCCGGCCGGGCCTTCTATCGCTTCTGGCTCGGCTTCACCCGCTTCGGCTTCGCCGGCTGGCCGATGGCGGTGCTGGCCGACATACCCTCGGCTTCGCAGGCCTTGCGGCAGCGTTTTCCGCTGCCGCCGGATCATCGCCTGATCAACGTGCTGCGCGTCGGGCCGGCGCCGCACGCCCTTGCCAAATACCGCCTGCCGCCCCACGACCTCGTGCTCGGCTAGGCAGCGTCACGCCGCCTGCTCCGCCCGCGCCGCCTCGGCCAGCAACCGTTGCGCGCTGACGAAATCCACCTTGCCGGAGCCGAGCACGGGCACCGTGCCCACCTTCACCTCCGAGGGCACCATCATGTCCATGGCGGCCTTTTCCCGGGCGAAGGCCAGGAAGGCGGCGCGGGTGGCGGTGGGCGCGTCGGTCAGCATGACCAGGCGCTCGCCCTTTCGCGCATCGGGCAGGGAGACGACGACCGAGAGGTTGCCCGGCCACAATTCGCCGGCCAGCGCCTCGACGGCGGCAAGCGAGACCATCTCGCCGCCGATCTTGGCGAACCGCTTGGCGCGGCCGCGGATGACGATGAAGCCGTCCTCGTCGACCGTCACGATATCGCCGGTGTCGTGCCAGCCGTCCGGCGTCGGCTCCAGCACGCCGGGGTTTTCCGCCCTGAGATAACCGGCCATGACATTGGCGCCGCGCACGAAGAGGCGACCGCCCTCCGTGACGCCCGGCACCGTATCGAGCCTGTATTCCATGCCCGGCATGATCTTGCCGACGCTGCCGGCCTTGTTGAACATCGGCGTGTTGAGCGCGATGACCGGCGCCGCCTCGGTGACGCCATAGCCTTCGAGGATGCGCACACCGAACTTTTCCATGTAGAGCGCGCGGGTGGTGGCGCGCACCGGCTCGGCACCGGCAAAGCAGTAGCGGATCGAGCGGAAATCATAGGGATGCGCCGTGCGGGCATAGCCGTTGAGGAACGTATCCGTGCCGAAGATGATCGTGGCATTGGAGGAGTAGATCAGCTCCGGGATGATCCGGTAGTGCAGCGGCGACGGGTAGAAATAGACCGGCACGCCGGAGATGAGCGGCAGGATGGTGCCGGCCGTCAGCCCGAAGGAATGGAACACCGGCAGGATGTTGAACACCTTGTCGCCCGAGTGGAAATCGATGCGCGAGGCGGCCTGCGCGGCGTTGGAGAGGATGTTGCGGTGTGTCAGCACCACGCCCTTCGGCGCGCCTTCCGATCCGGAGGTGAAGAGGATCACCGCCGGGTCGTCCGCCTTGCGTTTTGCCAGCGGCCGGGACTTGTGCAGGAAGCCGCGCACCTTGTCGAGGAAGCCGACGGTCTGACGCAGGTCGTCGAGCCAGACGATCTCCACCTCTTTCGACAGCGCCTCGACCACCGGGCCGAGCTTCGCCTGAGTGACGAAGGCGCGGGAGGTCAGCACATGGCGCACCTCGGCGGCCCGGCAGGCCGAGAGGATATTGGCGGCGCCTGCGGTGAAGTTCAGCATGGCCGGCACCTTGCCCGCCGACATCACGCCGAGGATCGTCGCCACCGCGCCGTTGGCATTGGGCAGCAACAGGCCGAGCGTCTCCTCCGCCGGGTACAGCGTCTTGAACTTCGCGCCGAGCACGGCGGCACCGGTCAGAAGCTTGCCGTAGGAGAGCGAGCCGGTCACCGGGTCCTGCACGGCGAGCTTGCGCAGGCCGCGTTCCTTCGCCGTCTCGATCACCTTTTCGAGCACGGTCGTGTCCGTATTCGTGGTGCGGAACATCAGCATGGACATGACCTGGTAGAGCGCGGCACCGGCAGCCATGCGGCGCTTGCGGCCCTTCAGCTCGTCCGGCACGGAGAGGCGCACCGGCTCCAGAATGGTGACCTTCACCTTCGGGAACAAGCGGCGGCGGACGTGGAGCGACGAGAGGCGCGAGAAATAGCTCTTCTCCAGCCCGTCGATGCGCACCGGCACGACCATGGCGCCGGTCTTGTCGGCCACCATGGCGGCACCGTCATAGACCTTCATCAGCGCGCCGGTGACGGTGATGCGGCCTTCCGGGAAGATGACGAGCGGATTGCCGGCATTGACGGTCTTGATCAGCGTGCGCGTCGCCATGGGCTTGGACGGATCGAGCGGCAGGAAGTTGCACATCTTCAGGAAGGGTTTTACCCACCAGGCCTTGGCGATCGTGTAGTCGACGGCGAAGGTCGGCTCCTCGTCGGTCAGCGCCAGCGCCAGCGCGCCATCGAGGAAGGAGACGTGGTTGAGCGCGATGATCGGCGCCTTGCCGGCCTTTTTCAGGTTTTCGAGGCCGTCCACTTCCAGCCGCAGGAAGGCGCGGAAGAGGATGGAGACGAAATCGCGGAAGGCATTGGTGGGCAGCGTGCGCAGCATCACGAAGGCCGCGACCAGATTGGCGAGCGCGAGGCCGGCAAGCAGCACTGGCGTGGAGAGGCCTGCCGCCTGCAAGGCAGCGACGAGACCGCCGCCGACCGTCATGAAACCCGCCGACAGCACGTTGGCCGCGCCGATAACGCGCGAGCGCTGCTCTTCCTCGGCATAGGCCTGGAGGGCGGCGAAGGTGGGCACGACGAGGAACGCACCGGCGATCGCCATGCCGGCGAGGTCGATGGCGATGCGGGCCGTATAGGGGCCGGCGAAGAAGGCGGAGAGCGTTTCCGCCGGGGTGGTGACGCCGGCATGGCCGACGCTCCAGGCGAGATCGAGGCCGAAGAGCGCCATGATCAGCGTGCCGACGGGGGCCGGCAGCAGCACGATGCGGCCGGCCGACATCCAGGCGGCAATGGCCGAACCGATGCCGACGGCGACGGCGAAGACGGCGAGATAGGCGGTGATCGCGGTTTCCTCGCCGCCGAGGCTGCCCTTCACCATGGGCGGCAGCAGCGAGAGCACGATCGCGCCGACGAGCCAGAACCAGGCGGCCATCAGTGCGGAGCGCCAGAGGCGCTGGTCGCCGCGCAGCGCATTGACGAGGCGACCGGTGGAACGAAGAACGTTGCGCTCAACGACGAGCTCCGGCGCCTTGGCGCCGACGCGGGGAATGTAGCGGCTCGACAGCCAGCAGGCGAGCGCGAGGCCCAGCATCATCGGCCCGAAGAGCCAGGGATTGACGCCATCGGCGGCGGCGAGGCCGGCGACCAGCGTGCCGCCGAGGATGGCGATGAAGGTCGCGCCCTCGATCCAGGCATTGGCGCGCGGCAGTTCCTTGCGCTCCAGATGGTCGGGCAGGATACCGTATTTGACCGGACCGAACAGCGCCGAGATCACGCCGAACAGGAAAAGTGCGATCATCAGCACCGTGACGGAGTGGAAGGCGAGGCCGACGACGGCGACGGCCGCCGCGCCAAGCTCCACCCGCTTCAGCCGCTCGGCCATGACCGCCTTGTCGAACTTGTCGGCGAGCTCGCCGCCGAGCGCGGAAAACAGCAGGAACGGCGCCATGAAGACGGCACCCGCCAGCGTGACGAGCGAGCCCGCCGCGTCCGCTGCCATGGTGGCGAGGATGAGGAAGACCAGGGTGTTCTTCAGAAAGTTATCGTTGAAGGCCGACAGGAACTGCGTCCAGAAGAGCGGCGCGAAGCGCCGGGAGGTCATCAGATTCCGCTGCATGGCACATTCCCCTTTTCGCACAGACTATATTTGAACATTTTTTCATCCGCCTGTATGAACATCGTTCATGATCTTTTTCGCATAAAAATGAACGATGTTCAAGATGTAAAATGAACGCCGTTCAAACGGGAGGCGTCGATGACGGAAAAGCGGCGGGAGAAGAAGGCGGACCTCAAGGCTCGGTTGATCACCGCCGGGACGGCGCTTGTTGCCGAGCAGGGCCTGAAGGGTTTGCGCGCGCGCGACATCGCGGAGCGTGCGGGCTCGGCGCTCGGCGGGCTCTACACCGTCTTCGACGATCTGGACGGGCTTGTTCTCCACATCAATTCCGGCACGCTCAAGCGGCTGGAGACGGCGCTCAACGCCGCGCTACCGCCTTCGGGCGACATTGAGGAGACCTTCCTGAGCCTGTCGCTGGCCTATCTGCGTTTTGCGCTTGCCGAGCGGAACCTGTGGTCTGCGCTGTTCGAACATCGCATGCCGGAGGGCGTCGCCGTGCCGGAATGGCACCTGGCGGAACACGCCTTCCTGATCGGCCTGATCGCGCCCCCCCTTGCGCGCCAGATGCCCGACGCCTCCGCCGACGATATCGCGATCCGCGCGCGAACCGTGTTTTCCGCCGTGCACGGCGTCATCGCCATCAGCCTCGAAGGCCGTTTCGTCGGCATCACGCCGGCGCTGCTGGAGCGGGAAGTCGCGGCGCTTGCCCGCCTCCTCGCCACCGGGCTTCAGAAGGAGCCGCCGTCACGGCCACTGGTTTCATAAACGCCGCATTCGGGTATGAGTGACGTCGGAGATTCTGAACGGAGTAGCCGGCATGGCCGTTACCGACATCGCGACCCGCACCTACGACCATAACTTCCGGCTCGACCCGATCGTGCGCAGCCTGCTCGACACGGATTTCTACAAGCTCCTGATGCTCCAGATGATCCGGCACCGGCATCCGGACGTCGACGCGACCTTCTCGCTGATCAACCGCACGACGAGCGTGCGGCTTGCCGACGTCATCGACGAGGGGGAACTGCGCGCCCAGCTCGATCACGCCCGAAGCGTGCGGTTCAGCAAGAAGGAGCTGATCTGGCTCGCCGGCAACAGTTTTTACGGCCGGGCGCGCATGTTCGGGCCGGATTTCATCGCCTGGCTCGCCGCCTTCCGCCTGCCGGACTACGAGCTGCGCAAGGCCGACGGCCAGTACGAGCTGCATTTCGACGGTCCCTGGACGCACACGACCATGTGGGAAATCCCGGCACTCGCGATCATCAACGAGCTGAAATCGCGCGCTGCGATGCGCGAGCGCGGCCGCTTCGCGCTCGATATCCTCTATGCCCGCGCCAAGGCGCGACTGTGGGAGAAGGTGGAGCGGCTGCGGCAATTGCCCGATCTCGTCATCTCCGATTTCGGCACGCGGCGGCGGCATGGGTTCCTGTGGCAGCGCTGGTGCGTGGAAGCGCTGAAGGAGGGGCTCGGCGATCGTTTTATCGGCACCTCCAACGTGCTGCTCGCCATGGATGCCGATCTCGAAGCCATCGGCACGAATGCGCACGAGCTGCCGATGGTGGCCGCAGCGCTTGCCGAGGACGACGCGGCACTGGCGCAGGCGCCCTACCAGGTGCTGGAGGAATGGCGCCAGCTCTACAACGGCAACCTGCTGATCGCCCTGCCCGACGCCTTCGGCACGCCGGCCTTCCTCGCCAATGCGCCGGATTGGCTGGCCGACTGGACCGGCTTTCGCCCGGACAGCGCGCCGCCGATTGCCGGCGGCGAGGAGATCATCCGCTGGTGGCAGGAGAAGGGCCGCGACCCGCGCGAAAAGCTGCTGATCTTCTCCGACGGCATGGACATCGACTCGATCGAGGAGGCCTACCGGCATTTCCACGGCCGGGTGCGCATGAGTTTTGGCTGGGGCACAAACCTCACCAACGATTTTCGCGGCTGCGACCCGGACGGCGGCACCGGCCTCGACCCGATCTCGCTCGTCTGCAAGGTGACGAGCGCCAACGGCCGCCCCGCCGTCAAACTCTCCGACAATCCCGCCAAGGCGACCGGAGACCCGGCCGAGATCGAGCGCTACCGCCGCGTCTTCGGGGTGGGCGGCCAGAAGGCGCGGCCGGTGGAGGTTTAGGACGCCAACCGCAACGCGACCCCCAGCAGGACGCGCGCGCCGGTGACGATATGCTCGTCGGAGACGAATTCCGCCTCGTTGTGGCTGATGCCGTTGCGGCACGGCACGAAGATCATCGCAGACGGAGCGACGCGGCTGACGAAGAGCGCATCGTGAAAGGCGCCGGAGACCATCGGGCGGCTGGGGATGCCGAGCGCCGAACAACTCGCCGCGATCGCCGCCGTCACGGCGGGGGCAAAGCGGCCGGGCGGCATGTCGACCCGCAGGGCGATCGCCGTTTCGCAGCCCCGGCGTTTTGCGGCGGCAAGGCATTCCTCGTTGACGCGCCGCTCGATGGCGGCAAGGGCTTCGGCATCGGGGTGGCGCATGTCGACGGTGAAGGACACCCTGCCCGGGATGACATTGACGGAACCGGGCTCCGCCGAAATGCGGCCGACCGTCAGCCGCGCCTCGGGATCGGCGGGCATGATGCCGTCTTGGATGCGCGCGATGGCGGCGGCGGCTGCCGCCATCGGATCCTTGCGGAATTCGAGCGGCGTGGTGCCGGCATGCGCCGCCTCGCCGGAGAAAGCGACCTCCAGCCATTTCGTGCCCTGCACGCCGGTGACGATGCCGATCGGCACGTTTTCGCGCTCAAGCACGGGGCCTTGTTCGATATGCAACTCGACGAAGGCGGAGACGGGATGGCCGGCGGGCCGGAGTCCGGCTTCCGGCAGCGCGTCGAGCGTGGCACGCAGTTCGTCGGTGAAGAGCGCATCGTCCGTGCCACGCGCCGCCTGCCAGTCCGCCACGTTTGCAGCACCGGAAAAGGCCATGGAGCCCATGCAGCCCGGCGAAAAGCGGCTTCCCTCCTCGTTGGTGAAGGCGACGACTTCGATGGCCCGCTCGGTCTCCACGCCGGCATCCGCGAGCGCTTCCAGCACCTCGAAGGCGCTGAGCGTGCCGAGTGCGCCATCGAAGCGGCCGCCGGTCGGCTGGCTGTCGAGATGGCTGCCGATAAGGAGGGGCGGCAACGAGGCATCCCGGCCTTCGCGCCGGATGAAGAGATTGGCGGCCTGGTCCTGGAACACGGTGAAACCGCGTGCCAAAGCTTGCTCGGCGAGCAGCCGGCGGGCGGCGCGGTCCTCCGCCGTCAGCGCCTGCCGGTTCACGCCGCCGGCGGGCGTGGCGCCGATCGCCGCAAAGTCGGAAACGGATTGCAGCAGGCGGCCGGGATTGACCGCAGGCGCTTTGCTCATCGCCCGAGACCCGCGATGAAGCGCTTGACCCGATCGGGATCGACGGCATTCCACCACACACCGTCATATTTGAGCGCACTGGCGATGATCACGCCGTCGGCGACGGAGAGGATGTCGTTTGCGTTGTCGTGGGTCACGCCGCTGCCGACCAGTGTGGGTAGCGAAGCCGCCTCCTTGATCATGCTTATATAGCCGAGGTCTGCGGCGTGGCCGGTGCGCTGGCCGGTCGCGATGACCACGTCGGCGTCGAAGAAGACGAGGTCCTTGACCTGTTCTTCCACCGGCCGGTCGGCGACGATGGCATGGGCGCCGTGCTTGACGTGCGCATCGGCAAAGATGCGGATGCCCTTGGCGCGCAGCTGCGCGCGGTAGCGCATGGCGCGCGCGGCCTCGCCTTCGACGAAACCTTCATTGGCGACATAGGCGTTGGCCCATTGGTTGACGCGGATGAAGGAGGCCGAAGCGGCCGAGGCGATGGCGAGCGCCGGGATCGACGCATTGGCGAGCACGTTGATGCCGATCGGCCGGCCGAGTTCGCGGCGGATGCGATCGGAAATAACCGCCATGTGGGCGGAGGTCTCGTGACCGATCTGGTCGGGCTTGGCGAAGGGCACGTCGCCGTGGTTCTCGACGATCAGCGCATCGCAGCCGCCCGCGAGATAGGCGCGGGCATCCGACAGGCCGCGCTCGTAGATCACCTCCACGCCCTCGTCGTCATAGCGCGGCGAGCCGGGCAGCGGGAGCAGATGCACCACGCCGATCACCGGCTTGTCGCGCCCGAAAAGCGTCTTCAGCGTATCGTTGTCCTGCCGTCCGATAGGGTTGCTCATGTCGATCACTCGTTTTCCGGTTTCGTTGTCTTGGTGAGGGCGGAAATTTCCGCCCGTGTCGGGAAGGAGGCGAGCGTGCCGGAGCGCCCGACGGCAATCCCCGCCGCTTGCGTCGCGATTGTCGCGGCAGTGGAAAGCAACGCGCCTTGCGCGAGCAGCCCCGCGAGCGTGCCCGCGAAACAATCGCCGGCACCGCTGGCGTCAATGGCTGCGACCTCGCGCGCGGGAAGGCGCAATGCCGACGCCGCATCGAGAAGAAGCGCGCCCTCGGCGCCGAGCGTTACGATGGCGCTGCCGACACCCGCCGCCACCAGCGCGCGGACCGCCTGCTCCGGATCGGCCTTCCCGGTCAGAGCTTCCGCCTCCGGCCGGTTGACGACGATCAGCGAGACGGCCGTCAAGTCGAGCGGTTCCGTCGGAAGCGGGCTCGGATTGAGGACCGTGAACAGCCCCGCCTCCCGCGCCGCGTGGAGGCAGGCGGTCGTTACCGCCGGCCGCAGGTTGCCCTGCATCAGCAGCATGTCGCCCGCCGCCCACGTTTGCCGAAGCGCGGTCATCGCAAGCGGGTCGAAGGCATCGGCACAGGCGGCGGCCGTGACGATGACGTTTTCGCCGCACCGGTCGACCATGATGACCGAGCGGTCGCAGGGAAGATCAAGCCGCGTCAGCCAGAGCGCCGGGATTTCGGCAGCGATGACGCCTTCGATCCAGACGCTCGCCGCATCCTTGCCCACCGGCGCCCACAGCATGACATCCGCGCCGGTGCGGCTGGCGGCGGCCGCCTGGTTGGCACCCTTGCCGCCAGGGCCTTCGCTGGCCGCAAGGGCATTCAGCGTCTCGCCCGGCTGCGGCAGCCGCTCCAGGCGAAAGCTCGTATCGACGCAGACATTGCCGACGACGTGGATGGTCATGGGCGGCCCCGCGGCATTGCGTTAGTCGGTCGCCCAGGCAAGCATCTGCTCGAACAGCGTCTTGTAGCCCGGCCAGGCGATGAATTCCGGCGGCAGCCAGTGCGGGCCGACATCGGAGGTCCAGACCAGGGAACGGCCTTCGCCATAGGTGCCGGTGACGAGCAACGGCATCGAGCCGTATTCCGACGAAACGGTCATCAGCTGGTTGGCGCCGTCCTTCAGCACCACCTCGTTGAAGCCGAGCAGATAGGGAAGTTCGCCCGAAAGGCTGGCAAGGATGGGGTGCGATGCATCGCCGGAAATGACCGGCGTAAAGCCTTCCGGCACTTCCACGCGGTCATCGACGGAGAGGCAGGAGACCGGCAGGACCTCTTCCACCGCGGTGTTCCGGTAGCGCGCGCCGCCATTGATGCCCTGGAAGGAATAGTAGCCGCCGAACATCAGCAGCGCGCCGCCCTTGGAGACATAGTCGCGCAACAATTTCAGGCGGTTCGGCGTGCGGCGGGAGTGGGTCCAGGTGTCGGGATGCAGCAGCAGCGTGTTGGCGCCGATATCGGAAAGCACGATGGCGTCATAGGCCTGCAAGCCTTCCAGCGTGCTCGGAAAATCCTTCTGCGCTTCGTGCGCCGGCATGAAGGTGATGTCGAAGGCGCTATCCTTCAGGGCCTTCAGCAACTCGTCGGCGCCGGTGTGGTAGGTGACCGTCGGAAACTGGTCGAACCCCTTGATGTGGGTCGCGGTCGAAATCCAGGATTCGCCGGCGAGCAGGACTTTTTTCTTGGTCATTGGAACTCCTTGAACGATTGCCCGCGGTCACCGCGCGGCAGAAAAAACGGATTTTGGATTGTCGATCAGCATGCGGTCGATCGCCGCCTGATCCACGCCATGCCGCTTCAGACGCGGCAGGAAGTGCTTGAGGATATAGCCGTAGCCGAAGCCGCCGTAGCGGGTCAGCATGATCTTGAGAAAGACATCCTGCGACAGCAGCAGCCGGTCGCCAAACCCCTTGTCGACAAGGGCGGCGATGGCGCGGGCGTTCTCCTCGTCGGAGGGCGACTGGGCGTCCTGGTCGGCGTAATAATAGTCCATGCCGATCATGTCATACTCCAGAAAGGCGCCGCGCCTCGCGAGTGCCATCTGGTAATCGAGATCGCTGTGGCTCGGGTTCATGTGGCAGAGCACGGTGTGCGCCGGATCGGCCCCCTCCTCCTCCACCACGTCGAGCACGCGGTGCGCAAGCCGCTCCCAGCCCGGCAGGTGGATGGAAAGCGGCAGGCCGGTGATGCGCGCCGCGCGCGCCGAGGCGCGCAACGACTTCTCCTCCTCGGCGGTGAAATTCCGGCTGACGCCGACCTCACCGATAATGCCCGCCATGATCTCCGGCTGGCTCTCGCCGCCGCCGACATCGTCGACGATGAACTGCGTCACCTCCTCGACACTCATGGCCTTCAGCCATTCGGGATGGGTGTGTTCGAGGTAGAAACCGGTGCCCATGATGATGCGCAGCCCCGACATGCGGGCGATGCGGGCAAGGCCTGCCGCGTCGCGCCCGATGCCGAAATTCGTCGTCTCAACCACGGTACAGCCGCCAAGCGCCTGGAAGCGTTTCAGTTCGCTCAGCGCGAGATCCCCGTCGTCGAGCGAGACATTGTCCCGGTTCATATAGGGGTTCATGCGCAACTCGCCGATGATATCGATCGAAACCTTCTGCTCGGCGATCGCCTTCTCGTCCGGGTGGCACGGGCAGATCCAGCTGGTCGCTCCGTCGAGAAAAATGTGCTCGTGCATCAGCGTGACGCCGAGATTGTCCACCGGGACCGGGCCCGTGACGGTCATGGCGGTGCCGGAATTCACGCCGATCGCATGGCGCTTCTTCGGTTCCTCGGCAAAGAGATGGTCGAGCATGTCAGCGCCCCTTCGCCCCGCCCTTGAACAGGCGGAAGTTGAGCCAGATCGCGACCAGGATGATGAAGCCGGTGACGATGGGCGTGAAGAACGGCGACAGGTGCGACAGGATGAGGCCGTTCGCCAGAACCGCGACGGTGAGCGCCCCGAGGATCGTGCCGACCAGCGAGCCGCGCCCGCCAAAAAGGCTGGTGCCGCCCAGCACCACGGCCGCGATGACGTCGAGTTCGAACCCCTGCCCGGCATTCGAGGAGCCGGAGCCAAGGCGCGCGGAGAGGATGATGCCGGCCGCCGCCGCCGCCGTGCCGGACAGGATGTAGACCCAGAGGATGACGCGGCGGGTGTTGACGCCGGCGCGCCGCGTCGCCTCCGCATTGGCGCCGACGCCGGTGACGTAGCGGCCGAAATGGGTTTCGTTGAAGACGAGATAGGCGGCGAGAAGCACGACGATGGCGATGAGCGCCGGCGCCGGAATGCCCAGCACCCAGGCCCGGCCGATCGTGACGAAGGGGCTCGTCGGCTCGATGGGGATCGAATAGCCGCCGGTGATGAGCAGCGCGAAGCCGCGGATCACCGAAAGGCCGGCCAGCGTGACGATGAAGGCGGGGATCTTTTCATAGGCGATGAAATAGCCCTGGATCAGCCCGACCACGCCGCCGAGCGCCAACATCAAGACGATGGCAAGCGGCCAGGAAATGCCGGCCTGCAAGGCGGCGGCCGAAAGGGTGGCGGTGAGCGCCAGCACGGAGCCGACCGAAAGGTCGATGCCGCCCGTGGTGATGACGAAGGTCATGGCGGCCGCGACGATCAGGAGCGGCGCGGACTGGCGGATGATGTTGAGCAGGTTCGGCGCGGTCAGGAAGGCATCCGTCGTCACCGCGAAGAAGAAACAGCAGACGACGAAGAACAGCGCGATCGACATGACGCCGCCATTGGCGATGATCTTGTCGAGCATGGTCGTCTCGCGCATGCGCGGCGGATGGCTGGAATAGGCGTTGGGCTCGGAGCTCATGCGGAAGCGCCTCGTTCCTGATTGTGGCCGGCCCGATTGTGGCCTGCGGAACGGGCAGCGAATTTCCGCCCGACGATGAGATTGACGACATCCTCGATATTGGTGTCCTCGATGCGCCGCTCGGCGACATTGCGGCCCTCATACATCACCTGGATGCGGTCGCAGACGAGGAAGAGATCCTGCAGCCGATGCGTGATGAGGATGACGGAAACGCCACGGCGGGACACGGTGCGGATCAGTTCAAGCACCGCCTCCACTTCGGCGACAGCAAGCGCCGCCGTCGGTTCGTCCATGATGAGCACGGAGGGATCGAAGGACGCGGCGCGGCCGATCGCGATCGACTGGCGCTGGCCGCCAGAGAGGTTTTCGACCTTCATCCACGTATCGGGAATGACGATGCCGAGATTGGAGAGCATATCGCGTGCCCGCTCGTGCATCAGCTTCTTGTCGAGCATCGGCACGCCGGCAATATGCCGTTTCGGCTCGCGGCCGAGGAAGAGGTTGCCGGCGACGTCGATCGTGTCGCAGAGCGCGAGGTCCTGGTAGACCATCTCGATACGCGCGGCGCGCGCCTCCGCAGGCGACGTGAAGGAGACCGGCCGGCCGTCGATCTCGATCGTGCCCGAATCCGGGATCACGGCGCCCGAAAGCACCTTGCTGATGGTGGATTTGCCCGCGCCATTGTCGCCCACCAGTCCGAGCACTTCGCCCGGCATGAGGTTCAGCGAGGCATTGTCGAGCGATTGCAGCGCGCCATAGCGCTTGGATATGCCGGTCATCCGGACGCGGCTGACTTGCGTTTCGGTCATGTTCAACGGCCCTTCCCAAAAGACACCGCTGCCCGGATTTCGGCCGGGCAGCGACGGTCGGCTTACTTGAACATGTCGCGATATTGGTCGACATTCTCCTTGGTGACGATGGTCACCGGCACGTTGATGATCGGCTCGATCGTTTCGCCCTTCTTGACCTTGACGAGCGCTTCAACCGCAGCCTTGCCTTCACCTGCCGGATCCTGCTGGATGACGGCCGTGACAAAGCCCTGGTCGATGCCGTCGATTGCCGACTTGGTCAGGTCCCAGCCGAACACCTTGATGCTGTCGCCGCGGCCCTGGCTGGCGACGGCGGAAACGGCACCCAACAGCGCCGGCTCGCCGGTGGCATAGAGCGCATTCATGTCGGGATTGGCGGTCATCAGGTTTTCGGCGGCCGAGAGCGCCACGTCCTGCACGTTCTGGCCGTCGACCGTGTCGAGGAACTCGACCTTCTGGCCGCCTTCGGTCACCGCCGCCTTGAAGCCATCGAGGCGCTGGTTCTGGATGAAGGAGTTGAGCGCGCCGACAACGCCGACCTTGGCGGCACCGCTCATGTCGCTCTTCACGTAGTCGGAGAAGAACTTGCCGATATCGCCGCCCGCAGCGGTATTATCGACGCCGACGAAGGCGATGTTGTCGCCTTCCGGAATCTGCGCGTCGATGGCGATGACCGGAATGCCGGCATTCTTGGCGGCGGTGATCGCCGGCTTCACACCATTGACGTCGATGGCGACGAGAATGATGCCGTCGACCTTCTGCGTGATGTAGGTCTCGATCGCGTCGTTCTGCGCCGACGGCACGTTGTTGGCGTTGAAGATGACGAGGTCGATGCCGGCAGCCTTGGCCGCGGCATTGGCGCCGTCATTGATCTGGTTGAAGAACAGTGCCTGCTGGTTGATGGTGACGAGTGCGAATGTATCGGCGAAGGCATTGGCCGCGCTCATCAGCGTCAGCGTGGCGGCCGCAGCGCAGCCGAGAAGATATTTGGTCCTACCCATTTTGATGTTCCCCTTGTTTGAAGCCGTTGGCGGCCACAGGAATTTACGAGAGGCATTATTCAAGTAACTTGAATGCATGTCAAGTTACTTGAATTTCCGGTTCGCAAAATCGGTCAGGGAATATTTTAGAAAACGATATCAGAAGGTTGGCGGCGTATTGACCCAGAAGATCGAGGCCCGCTCCTCCCCGACATTGCGATACCAGTGGGCAAGCTCGGAATTGAACACGAAACTGTCGCCGGCGGAAAGCCGAAAGGTCCTGTCGCCGATCATCAGCTCGATTTCGCCGACCAGCAGATAGCCGACCTCCTCGCCCACATGCTGGATCGGCCCTGCGCTCTGGCCGCCCGCCTCGATATGGTGGATGTTGCACTGGAGCAGATGGCCGGCCGAATAGGGAATGATGCGCTCGAGCGAGATGCCCTCTCCGCGGCGCAGCGGATCGAGCGTGATGAGCGGCCGCGTGCCGGCACGAAACACCACGCCCTCCTCGCCATCGGTTTCCTCGAACATCCAGCCGATGTTGGAATCGAGCGCGCGCACCAGCCGATGCAGCATGGGCAGCGACGGCGAGGCCTTGCCGTTCTCGATCTTGGAGAGCAGGCTTTCCGAACAATCCGCCGCCAGCGCCAGCGCCTTCAGCGTCAGCCCGCGCGTCTGGCGCGTCAGCCGCAGCCGCGCACCGAGCCGCACCGGATTCGACTGGATTCTATCCTCCCGGCTTTCAGACGGCAAAGGCGGCTTGACCATATTCATGATGTGCGTATCGCATTGTTCGGGGCCACGATCATAAATCCTTCAATCAAGGACTGTCCAGACCGCAGGCCTCGGGCCTCAACCGCCGAACGTATAGGTCGCGATCGACTCCGGCTTCATCTCGATCGAAAATCCCGGCAGCGACGGCGGCATATAGGCGGCGTTCTCGATGCGGCAGGGGTCGATGAAGTGTTCGTGCAGATGGTCGACGAACTCGATCACCCGGCCCTCCTTGGTGCCCGAGATGGCGATGTAGTCGATCATCGAGAGGTGCTGGACATATTCGCACAGCCCCACGCCGCCGGCATGCGGCCAGACCGGCAGGTCGTACTTCGCCGCCATCAGCAGCACGGCGAGAACCTCGTTGAGGCCGCCCATGCGGCAAGAATCGATCTGCACGATATCGATCGCGCCCTCGGCGATGAACTGCTTGAACATGATGCGGTTCTGGCACATCTCGCCGGTCGCGACCTTCACCGGCGCGATCGCCTCGCGGATCGTCTTGTGGCCGAAGACATCGTCCGGGCTCGTCGGCTCCTCGATGAAATAGGGCTTGTAGGGCTGGAGCTCCTTCACCCAGTCGATCGCCTGCCCGACCTCCCAGACCTGGTTGGCGTCGATCATCATGAACCGATCGTCGCCGATCACCTCGCGGGCGATGCGCAGCCGCCGCTTGTCGTCCTCCAGATCGCGGCCGACCTTCATCTTGATATGGGTAAAGCCCTGGTCGACGGCTTCCTGGCAGAGCCGGCGCAGCTTTTCGTCATCGTAGCCAAGCCAGCCGGCCGACGTCGTATAGCAGGGGTAACCCTCCGCCTCCAATGTCGCGATCCGCTCCGCCTTGCCCGCTTCGGCCTTCCTGAGGATAGCGAGCGCCTCCTCCGGCGTCAGCGCGTCGGTGAGGTAGCGGAAGTCGACGATGGAGAGGATCTCCTCCGGGCTCATCTCGGCGACGAGGCGCCAGACCGGCTTGCCGGCCTGCTTGGCCAGCAGATCCCAGACGGCATTCACCACCGCTCCGGTCGCCAGATGCATGGCGCCCTTGTCCGGGCCGATCCAGCGCAACTGGCTGTCGCTCGTGACATGGCGCCAGAAGCGGCCGGGGTTTTCGCGCACCCAGTCGAGATCGAGACCGACCACCAGATGTTTCATCGCATCGATTGCCGCGCAGCAGATCTCGTTGCCGCGGCCGATAGTGAAAGTCAGACCGTGCCCCTCCAGACCGGCGGTATCCGTGCCAAGCACGACATAGGCGGCCGAATAGTCGGGATCGGGGTTCATGGCATCCGAGCCGTCCAGGCTCTGCGAGGTGGGGAAGCGCAGGTCGATCGAACGCAGGCTGGTGATCTTGGTCATGGAAGCGGCCCTTGCAATGGTCGGTTTTAAATATTTCAGATGGTCCAGCCGCCGTCGATGGCGTAGGCCTGACCCGTCGTGTAGGTGGCGCCGGCGAGATAGACGGCGAGATCGGCGATCTCCTCCGGCGTGCCGATGCGGCCGATCGGCTGGCGGGCGATGAAGGCCGCCCGCGCCGCCTCGTAGTCGCCCTGCGCCTTCAGGCGATCCTGCAGCGACGGGCTTTCGACGGTGCCGGGGCAGATGCAGTTGCAGCGGATGCCCTCACCGACATAATCGGCTGCAACCGACTTCGTCAGCCCGACGACGGCGGCCTTGGTGATGGTGTAGGCGGCGCGGTTCGGCACGCCCTTCATGCTGGAGGCGACGGAGGCCATGTTGATGATGGCGCCGTCCTTGCGCTCCAGCATCGACGGCAGCACCGCGCGAATGGTGCGCACCATGGCCCGCACGTTGAGATCGAAGGCGAAGTCGAGATCCTTGTCCGGCATGTCGAGGATCGAGCCGGCATGCACGAAGCCGGCGCAATTGAACAGAACGTCGAACGGGCCGGTGGCGGAGACGACGCGCGTGACCGCCTCGTCGTCCAGCACGTCAAGAACATAGGTCTCGATATTGGCCTCGCCCGCCAGGCTCTTCAGCGCATCGGCATTGATGTCGGTCGCCACGACCGTGGCGCCTGCGCGGGCAAAGGCGATCGCGCTCGCCCGGCCGATGCCCTGGCCCGCGGCGGTGAGGAGGACGCGCTTGTTTTCGAGGGAGAAAGACATGATGGCTCCTTGGATAAAGCGTCAGGCGGCGTTCGGCCGGCGCTCGACGACGTAGATATGGTCAGCGGCGAGCACGACCTCGCCCTTCTGGTTGATGACTTCCGTGCGTTCAATAACACGGCCGAAGCCCGCGCGCTTCGCATCGTCTTCCTTGGCCGTTATCGTCACACGGGTGTGGATCGTATCACCGATGAAGACGGGCTTGATAAAGCGCATGCGATCATAACCGTAGGAAAAGGCAACCGGATTGATGACGCTCGCCGTCAGCCCGACGCCGATCGAAAAGACCATAGTGCCATGCGCGATGCGCTGGCCGAACGGCTGCGTCTTCATGAATTCCGCATCCATGTGATGCGGGAAGAAATCACCCGTATGGCCGGCATGCACGACGAAATCCGTCTCGGTGATCGTGCGCCCCATCGTCTTGCGGCCATCGCCGATGGCGTAGTCCTCGAAATATCTGACCTGTTCCATGTCCTGTTCCTGTCTAGAGCGTTTCCGCTTCGCGAAAATGCTCTAACTTTCTGTTTTTACGCAATTCCTGACGCAAAACCGCTACGCGCTTTTGCTGGAATTGCTTTGGGGCCGGGCGGCGAGGGGCGTGGCGGGCGCGGCGCTGGAGGCATAGGCCGCCTCGACAAGCGCCATGGTCATCCAGGCATCCTCCACCGAGGAAACGAGCTCGGCATCCTCGCCCGAAACGAAGCGCTGGAGGTTCGCCATGCGGCCGACGAAGGCATCCGGAAACCACGTCCCTTCAAGCGGCGCGGCGACCCAGCCATCGCCGCCCTTCGGATGGATTTCCAGGATATCCGGTTCGCCGCGCGGATAATCGAGATTGACGCCGAGCTGGAGATAGGCCGCACCCTCCGTGCCGGAGACCCGGAATTCGCAGGCCTGGTGCCTGCGGCCGAATTTGTGATCGTGGTTGATCGAAACAGCGCAGCGTACCCGGTCCCCGTAGTCGAGGATCGCGGTTGTCCGCGTCTGGGCCATCGTGTGGTTCGGGTGGCCGATCGATTTGGCGTGCACGCCCTTCGGATCGCCCAGCACCTGACGGATGACGTCGAGATAGTGGATCGAATGCATGGCGATCTCGATGCGCGGCAGGCCTTCGAGGAAGGACCAGAACTGCCAGGGCGTGTCGAGCGCCAGATAGACGTCGAAATCGACGACCTCGCCGAGCAGGCCCTTGGCGATCGCATCCTTCAGCGCCAGCATCATCGGGGCAAACCGCAGCTGGAAATTGACGGCGGCCTTGAGCTTCCTGTCGCGGCAGATGGCCAGGATTTCAGTCGCCGCCGCAAGATCGGCCCCCATCGGCTTCTGGATCAGCGCCGCAGCACCTTCGGGAAGCGCCGCGAGCACCTTGGCATGGGCGGCCGGCGGAGTGGCGAGGTCGAAGATCGCGTTCTCGACGGAGGCTGCTTCCTCGACGGTGCGGTAAGCGGTGACGCCCCATTTTTCCGCCAGCGCCTTCGCCTTGTCGTGGTCGGGATCGTAGACACCGGCGATCGGGAAGCCGCCCTTGCGGTAGGCCGGGTAATGCGCGTCGCCAACGATCGAGCCGGCGCCGAAGGTGACGATCGGGCGCGGGTTCGAGGGCAGCGGCCAGGATTGGGAGAGCGTGCGGGGGTCAAAGGGCATGGCGGGCCTCTTGAAGGTCAGGCTTCGCCTTACCCCCCTCTGCCCTGCCGGGCATCTCCCCCTCATGGGGGGAGATCGGCAAGACGCATGGGTATTGCTCGAACTGCAACGCCAAAGATGGGCGAGACGATGCTCCATCCCATCTCCCCCCTTGAGGGGGAGATGCCCGGCAGGGCAGAGGGGGGTGAACCACGACATTACGCATGAAAGAACACCTCTTCCATGCTCGCCCACCATTCCCCCTCTTTCCGCGTCTCAAGCGGCGCCTGACAGGGCATGCACACAGCCCACCATTCCTGGGTCTTCGGGTCCGCCGCCATCTTCGCCATGTCACCGGCATAGTCGTCACCGTGATATTCGAAGAAGGAGAACAGCAGGTTCTCCGGCTCCTTCAGGAAGATCGAATAGTTCTGGATGTTGCAGGCGGAAATCATCGCCAGCACGTCCGGCCAGACGGCGGCGTGCAGGCGCTTGTACTGTTCGATCTTCTCCGGCTTGACGCCGATCACCATGCCGATGCGCTGCATGTCTCAGGCTCCCTTGCGGATTTCGTGCTCGAACTCAGAGATCGACTGGCTGCGGATGGCATCCCAGTCCCAGTCGATGCCGAGGCCCGGAGTCATGGGTGCCAGCGCCATGCCGTTCTCTATTCTCAGGCGCGAGGTGGTAATATCGTCGAGCTGCGGGATGTATTCGACATATTTGCCGTTCTGCACCGCACAGGTCAGGCTGACATGCAGTTCCATCAGGAAATGCGGGCAGACCGGCATGTCGAAGGCTTCCGCCGCATGCGCCACCTTCAGCCAGGGCGTAATGCCGCCGATACGGCCGGCATCGACCTGCACGATGGAGCAGGCACCCTTCTGCATATATTCGCGGAAATGGCGGATGGAATAGAGCGATTCCCCGATAGCGATCGGCGTTGACGTCGACCGGTTGAGACGCACATGGCCGTCGATATCGTCGGCCGGCAACGGCTCCTCGATCCAGCCGAGATCGAGCTCGCGCAAGCGATCGGCCCGGCGGATCGCCTCGTCGACGGAAAAGCCCTGGTTGGCGTCGGTCATGATCTCGTAGCCATCGCCGACCGCCTTGCGCACGGCCGAAAGCCGCGCAAAATCCTCGGAACCGTGCGGCTTGCCGATCTTCACCTTGGAGCCGGTGAAGCCCTTCGCCTTCGCGTCAAGGGCATCCTCGACGAGCGCTTCCACCGGAATATGCAGCCACCCGCCTTCCGTCGTGTAGAGCGGGCAGCGGTCCTTCGCCCCGCCGGCGAGCTTCCACAGCGGCAGGTTCTGCTTTCGCGCGCGAAGGTCCCACAGCGCGGTGTCGATCGCGGCAAGCGCGATCGACGTGATCGCGCCGATCGTCGTGGCGTGGGTGGCGAATTCCAGCTCGTGCCAGATCGCCTCGATCTGGTCGGCGTCGCGGCCGATCAGGCGGGGCGCCAGGTGATCGGCGAGAAGCCGCATGACGGAGGAGCCGCCGGTGCCGATCGTGTAGCTGTAGCCCGTGCCCACCGCGCCATCGCTGTCGGTAATCGTGACGAGCGGCGTTTCCTGGCTCACGAAGCTCTGGATGGCGTCCGTGCGCTCGACCTTCGGGCGAAGGTCCACCATTTTCAGCTCAACGCGTTCGATCTTCGCCATGTCAGCCTCGCAATGTGTGGCCGCTGTCGCGGTCAAAGAGATGGGCTTGCGACAGGTCGAAGCAGAACGGCAGCGTTTCGCCCGGCGTCAGCCGTCGCGGGTTCAGCATGCGGCCGACCCATTCGGCGCCGCCGAAATCCGCGAAGACCAGCGTCTCGTTGCCGAGCGGCTCGGTGAGGATGACGCGCAGATCCTGGTCATGCACATCGGCATCTTCCCCGGAATGAAGGCCATGGCCGGCGGGGTAGAGATCGTCCGGGCGCAGGCCGAAGGTCACCTTCTGGCCGGCCGTCACACGCTCCCTGAAGCGCGCCGGCAGCGGCAGGCGGTCGCCGTTTTCGAAGACGAGCTGGCCGTCCGCCACCTCGGCATCCTTGAGGTTCATCGGCGGCGAGCCGATGAATCCGGCGACGAATTTCGATTGCGGACGCTGGAAAACATCCTCCGGCGTACCGACCTGCTCGATATAGCCGTCGCGCATGATGACGATGCGGTCGGCAAGCGTCATCGCCTCCACCTGGTCGTGCGTGACGTAGATGACCGTCGACTGGACCTTGGCATGCAGCTTCTTGATCTCGACGCGCATCTGCGTGCGCAGCTTCGCATCGAGGTTCGACAGCGGCTCGTCGAAGAGAAAGACTTCCGGATTGCGCACGATGGCGCGGCCCATGGCGACGCGCTGGCGCTGGCCGCCGGAGAGCTGCGACGGGCGGCGGTCGAGCAGGTGTGTGAGGTCGAGCGTCTTGGCCGCCTCTTCCACCTGCGGCGCGATCTCCTCCGGCTTCTGCCCGGCGATCTTCAGCGAGAAACCCATGTTCTCGCGCACCGTCATGTGCGGATAAAGCGCGTAGGACTGGAAGACCATGGCGAGGTTGCGCGCGCGCGGCGGCAGGTCGTTGACGATCTTGCCGCCGATCCTGAGGTTGCCGCCGGAGATCGGCTCCAGGCCCGCGATCATGCGCAGCGTAGTGGACTTGCCGCATCCGGACGGGCCGACCAGCGCGATGAACTCGCGGTCCGCCACTTCCAGATCGATGCCATGGACCACTTCGACCGCGCCGTAGCGCTTGACCAGCTTTTCGAGGGAAACGGTTGCCATGGATTATCCTTTGACTGCGCCGGAGGTGAGGCCGGAAACCAGATGCTTCTGCACGATGAAGGTCAGCACGAGGGCGGGGATGATCATGATCACCGCCAGCGCGCACATGCCGCGCCAGTCGATGGTGAACTCCGCCGTATAGTCGAGCAGGCCGACTGGCAGGGTCTTGGAGTTGACGGAACGGGTGAGCTGCGAGGCCAGCGCGAACTCGTTCCAAGAGGTTAGGAAGGCGAAGATGCCGGCGGACGCGATGCCGGGGCCGGCGAGCGGAAACTCCACCTGCCAGAAGGCCTGCCAGCGCGTGCAGCCGTCGATCTGCGCGGCCTCCGCCAGATCCTTCGGCACCTGCCGGAAGAAGCCGTCGATCAGCCAGATGGTGAAGGGTACATTGAGCGCCACATAGGCCATGATCAGCCCGAAATGCGTATCGATGATGCCGAGCTTCGAATAGACGAAGAACAGCGGCAGCGAGAGCGCGATACCGGGCACGGTGCGCGTCAGCATCAGGCCGAGGAAGATCGACGACTTCGCCTTGAAGCGGAAGCGCGCGAAGGCGTAGCCGCCGGCCATGCCGATGGCGAGCGCGATCGCCGTCGAAGTAACGGAGATGATCAGCGAATTGCGGAAATATTCGATGACCGGAATGCCGCCCTGCCCCACGCCGGAGAACATCGCGACATAGGCATCGAGCGACAGATCCTGCGGGATCCAGACCGGCGGTTTCGCCATGATCTCGACCGTCGGCCGGAACGAGGCGAGCACGATCCAGAGACCCGGCAGGCAGATGACGGTCATGGCCAGGAAGAGCCCGATCTTGTGCGTGATGGACAGAAGGATGCCGTTGATACGGGCTTTTGCATTCTCGTTCATCTTACCACTCCGCACCGATCTGGGTCCGCGCCGCCGCAAGCTTCCGGAAGAAGTAGACGGTGAAGAGGATGGACAGCAGTATCGCGACATAGGACATGGCATTGGCAAGACCCATGCGCGCGTCTGCATAGGCGGTGCGCGAGATCAGCGTCCAGAGCAGTTCCGTGCGCTTGGCAGGTCCCCCGTCCGTCATGATCTTCACGATGTCATAGGCGCGCGCGACGTCGAGCGAGCGGATCGTCATGGCGATATAGGCAAAGGGCATGATGAAGGGCCAGGTGACGTAGCGGAATGTCTGCCAGGGCGTGCAGCCATCGACGCGCGCGGCCTCGATCGGCTCCTTCGGCATGGCGAGCAGGCCGGCGAGGATGAGGATGGCGAAGACGGAGGTCGACGACCAGACTTCGGCAATCAGGATCGCCGTGAAGGCGAGCGTGCCGTCGATCAGCCACGGGATCGCCTGATCCGTCAGCCCGAGCGATTGCAGGGCGTTGTTCACCAGGCCGATATTGTCATTGAACATGAACTTGAACTGGAAGCCGACGAGGATCGGCGAGAACATCATCGGGAACATCATGATGGTGCGCAGCACGCGCTGGCCGCGCGTCGCCTTCTCCACCAGCATCGCAAGGCCGAGGCCGAGCAGCATCTCGACATTGAGCGCGACGGTCAAAAGCAGTACGGTGCGGCCGAATGCCGTCCAGAACTCCAGGTCCGTCAGGATACGCGCATAGTTGCGGAAGCCGACGAAGGTATAGAGCGAGGCCGGCTGCGTCAGCCTAAACGGCGTGAAGCTCGAATAGAGCGACAGGATCAGCGGGACGATGACGACGGCTGCCAGCACCAGAATGGCGGGCAGCAGAAGCAGAAACGGTGCCGGTGGCCTCCAGCCTTTCATATCGGCTTCTCCAGTCTTCACGAATGCAGGGAAAACCCGCCTGCCGGAACTGGCGGCGTTCTCTCGTTTTCCGAAATGTCATTAGGGGTGGCAAGTGGCGCCGCAAGGCGGCGCCACTGGATGAGCTCAGAGCGCGCCGGCGTCTTCGAGGATCTGCGTCGCCTTTTCGGCGGCGGCGTCCAGCGCTTCCTTGGAGGTCTTGTCGCCGAGAATGGCGGCCTGAAGCTCCGGATAGACGGCGTTGGAGATTTCGATCCACGATGCCGTCTGCGGCACCGCGAAGGCGTTCTTCGCGGCCTCCTGGAAGGCGGTCAGCACTTCCTTGCGGTACGGGTCGCTTTCGGCCTGCTTGATGTTGAAATCCCAGACGGCCGTGCGCGTCGGCAGCGGACCGGCGGAGGATTCCAGCTTCTGGCTGTCCTCGTTGGTGAGGAACCAGACGAGCGAGGCGGCGGCTTCCTTGTTGGCGCAGCTTTCCGTGACCGAGAAGCCGTGGTGGCCGGACCAGCCGGTGCGCTTGCCGGAGGAACCCGCCGGCTGCACCTTCACGCCGACATTGCCGGCGACCTTGGACGACTTCGGGTCGTTGAAGAAGCTCGCCCAGCCAGGCCAGTCGAGGTTGACGGCGATGGTGCCCGAGGCAAAGCCCTGGCCGAGGTCGTCCCAGAGATAGTTGGTCGTGCCGGCCGGCACGGCCTTCGCCTTGTAGAGGTTCACGAACCAGTCGAGCGCACGCACGCCGGCTTCCGAGTTGAAGGCAGGCTTGCCGTCGGCATCGAGATATTCGCCGCCTTCGGCCACCAGCATTTCATAGAAGCGGCCGTTGATCGCCTCTTCCTTGCCGGCATATTGCGTGCCGTAGAAATCCGGCGGATTGGAGAAGAAGGTCGCCTGGTCGGTGACCTGCTGCCAGGTGTCCGGCGGGGTCAGGTCGTAGCCGTATTTCTCCTTGAACGCCGCCTTCTTGGCGTCGTCCTGGTAGAGGCTCTTCTGGTAGTAGAGCGCCGAGACGTCGAACTGCGCGCGCGGCAGCATCACCAGCTTGCCGCCGAGCGTCGAGGAGGAAATGTTGGCCGGCACGAAGGCGTCGATCTCCTCCTTCGGCAGCAGGGCCGAAAGATCGGTATAGATATCCGGATATTGCGGGGCGAAGGACGAATGGTTCGAGCCGACGCACCAGGTGATGTTGCCGGTCGCGATGTCCGACTTGATCTCCTTGTCCAGCTCGAAATGGTTCTTCTTCGAAAGCACGTTCACCTTGGCGCCCGTCGCCTTTTCCCATTCGGCGATGCGCGCATAGAGCGCCTCATACTGCTGCCCGCCGATGAGCTTCGCATCGACGGTGACGCCTTCGAATTTTCCCGGCAGATCGGCGGCGAGCGCAGACCCCGCGCACATCAACGCGCCGACCGCGACGCCGGCTAGAAATCTCGACATGTTCTCCTCCCATGTGGCTTTCGCCAGCCCTCACCAATAAGAGCTTCATTCATATACAAACCAATTATTCATTCATCGTCAAGCGGAAAACCGGTTTTCGGCATTGCCATGAAGTGTTTCTGCGTATATGAATTTATTCATTCACTAGGGGATTTCAGGTGTCGGAAGAGGAAAACGATCGCTACCGGGCGCCGGCGCTCGACAAGGGCCTCGATATCCTGGAACTGCTCGCCGGCGTCGATGGCGGCCTGACCCAGGCGGAAATCGCCAAGCGGCTCGACCGCAGCCCGAACGAATTCTACCGCATGCTCGACCGCCTCGTGAAACGCGGCTACGTCACGCGCATCGATGGCGACCGCTTCTCGCTGACGCTGAAACTCTTCGGCCTCGCGCAGCTCCACGCCCCGGTGCGCCGCCTCGTGTCCTTCGCCGTGCCGCTGATGCGCGAGCTTGCGGAGGCCTCGCGCCAGGCCAACCAGCTCGTCGTTTTCGACCGCGGCAATCCGGTCGTCATCGCCCAGCAGGAAGCGCCGGGTTACTGGGGCATTTCCATCCGCGTCGGCTCGCGCATCGGCCTGTTCGATACGGGTTCCGGCCATATACTGCTCGCCTTCCGTCCCGGCGTGGAACGCGAGCGCATGATCGCCGAACATGTCGGCGATGGCGGCACGGACGGGCGCGTGACGCCCGAATTCCTGGCGCGGCTCGATCTCATCCGCACCCGCGGCTACGAGATGATGCCGAGCGCCCAGACGGCCGGCGTCATGAACCTCTCGGCCCCCGTGCTCGGCGCGGACGGCACCGCGATCGCGGCCCTCACCGTGCCCTATATCACGCTGATCAACGCACCGGCGCCCGACATTTCCACCACCATCCAGCTCATCAGCGAGACGACGACGAAGCTCTCCGAAATGACCGGTGCGGACTTCAAGCCGGGCGATTGAGCCAATTCATATATAAATTCGATGGCGGCTTGGGCGGTATTTCGAGTCGAGATACAGCCCCTTCTACCGGAAACTCCTTACGAAGAGATCGTTGAGATCGGCAATGGCTTTTGCTGCCGGCTCCGCGCCCGTCACAGCCTGGTTGATGCGCTGCGAGGCCGCCTCCTGGAACGGCATGTAGCCGTCATGGCGCGGTCGCAGCCAGGCGCCTTCCAGCGTCCTGCGGGTGTTTTTGTAGAAGCCGAGCGTTGCGGCATTGGCCGCCTCGTCCTCCCAGCCCGCGGCATGGCCGGGTTGGCCGCCGGAGCGCCAGTAGCGATCGGCCTGCACCGCCCCGGCCGCAATCCAGTAGGCGAAATCGATAGCCGCCTCGCGGTTCTCCGAGAATGCCGAGACGGCAATGCCCGTGCCTCCGAGCGCCGACCCGACCGGCCCATTTGCGCCGGCAACCGGCATGTCGGCAAAGGCGATGCGGTTTGCGCGAAACCCTTCGAGGGAATAGCTGACATAACCGTAAATCAGCGGCGAGAGGCTGTAGCGCGCGCCGTCCTCGCCCATCAGATCCAGCACGGCGATCGGGTCCATGCCCGTGCAGGCGGGATCGACGCGTGCGGCCAGTTCGCGGATCATCTCGATCGCCTGGATGCCGGTCTCGGCATCGACGAACGGCCGGTCCCGCTCTACCGAGCACGGCCGGCCGAGATTGCCGCACAGCGTGAACAGGCACATCAGCGAATGCGGCGGACGCAGCGGCAACAGCACCTCGCCGGCTTTCGTAAGGTCGAGGACGTCCGCCCAGGTCGTCGGCGGCGTGTCGAGCCGGTCCGGCCGGAAGGCCAGCACCTGCGTCGCCGCGTCGATCGGGAAGGCCCATTGGCGGCCCTGCCAGTTGTAGCTCGGAAAGGATCTGCCGACGGAACCCTTGGCAAGCGCCGTGAAGGCGGCCTCCCGGCCCGGTCCGTCCAGCGGCGCAAGGCAGTTTTCCGCGGTAATCTGGCCGACATGCGGGTGGTCGATGACGATGAGATCGTAGCGGCGCGCCAGCTCCTCGACGGGAAAGCTCTCGAAATCCTGCAGCGATCGCTTGTCCCATTCGATCGCCACGCCGGTCTTCTGCAACCAATCTTCCGAGCAGGCCACCATCGGATCATAGCCGCGCGGATGGCTCCAGGTCATGCCCTTCAGGGTAACGCCGCCCATCAGGCGAACTCCGCCCGGATGCGGCCGGTATGCTCGCCGACCCGCGGCGCCGCTTGCCCGCCGAGCGGCCGGCGGCCATCGACACGCACGGGGCAGCGGGTCGTGCCGATCGAGACGTCGTCCTCGCGGGTGACCGTCTGCAACATATCGAGCATGCGGAAGCCGTCGCTCGCCAGCAGTTCCGGCCATTCCAGCACCTTGGAGCACCAGATGTCGGCGGGTTCGAGGATGGACAGCCAATGATCGACGGTGTCGGTCGCGATCTTCTCGGCGATGATGCGCTTGATCGCGTCGCGCGCCGTGAACCAGGCCTTGCTGTCGTCGCGATAGGCCGCAAGCGCCTCGATCTGCAAGAGATCCTGCAACCGGCCGACCGGCGTCATGGCGATCGCCAGGTAACCGTCCCTGGCCGGATAGACGCCGTAGGGCGCAGAAAGATAGGCATGCGCGCTGCGAAAGCCCGAGCGTTTCGGCTTGCGGCCGCCGTCGTTAAGGTGGGTGGTCAGCACCTCGAACTGGAAATCGACCAGGCTTTCGAGCAGGCTGGTCTGGATATGGGTACCATTGCCGGAAATGCCGCGCCGCACAAGGCCGGCGAGAATGCCCTGGCAGGCATTGGCGCCGGCGAGCATGTCGGCGACCGCCAGGCCGAAGGGCACCGGCCCCTGTTCCTCGTCGCCGTTCAGCCACATCAGGCCCGAGCGCGCCTGCGCCAACAGATCCTGCCCCGGCCGCATCACCCAGGGGCCGTCCTCGCCGTAGCCGCTGATCGAGGCATAGACGATGGCCGGGTTGATCGCCTTCACCGCCGCGTAATCCAGACCGAGGCGCTCGATGACACCCGGCCGGAAATTCTGGATGAGCACGTCGGCCTTGCCGATCAGCTTGCGCAGGAAAGCGAGATCGTCCGGGTTCTTGAGGTCGATGCCGAGGCTCTCCTTGCCGCGGTTGATGGCGTGGAACAGCGTCGAATCGCCGCCGACCTCGGTGTCGCTGAGATAGAGCCGGCGCGACAGGTCGCCGCCGTCCGGCCGCTCGATCTTGATGACGCGGGCGCCGAGATCCAGCAGCCGCAGCGAACAATAGGGGCCGGAGAGAAACTGGCTCATATCGATCACGGTCAGACCGGCGAGCAATCCGGTTTCGTCCTGCATGAAGGCTCCTCCCTGCGAAGCCCCGCAAGGCCCCGAAGAATTCTTATTTGAATTACTACTTCATATATGAGAATTTCGCGCCCGCTTGTCAACGCCGAAGGCCCCGCGCAGGATGGCGGGAAGACAACTTCGAAAAATTCGAATTATCATTTTGGATTTCGGCAAATTATCAGGGCATGCCGTATGGTCCTATCTTCACCCCATACGAACCGACTTTCGCACATTCAGGAGATTGAAATGCGTGCCATTGGCTACCAGACCCCGCAACCGATCGACGCCACGACCGCCCTCGTCGATTTCGACCTGCCGCGGCCCGAGCCGCAGGGCCGCGATATCCTCGTCGAGGTGAAGGCCGTCTCGGTCAATCCGGTCGACACCAAGATCCGCGCTTCCGCCAAGCCGGAGCCGGGCGAGTGGAAGGTGCTCGGCTGGGATGCCGCCGGCGTCGTCACCGCCGTCGGCCCGGAGGCCAGCCTGTTCAAGCCGGGCGACGCGGTCTTCTACGCCGGCGCGATCAACCGGTCCGGCACCAACGCGGAATTCCATCTCGTCGATGAGCGCATCGTCGGCAAGAAGCCGGCCTCGACCGATTTCGCCGCCGCCGCCGCCCTGCCGCTGACCTCGATCACCGCCTGGGAAATGCTGTTCGACCGGCTGGAGGTGACCCGCCCGGTTGCGGGCGCGGCTAACGCCATCCTCATCATCGGCGGCGCCGGCGGCGTCGGTTCGATCGCCATCCAGATCGCCCGCGCGCTGACGGACCTGACGGTGATCGCCACCGCCTCCCGGCCGGAAACCCAGGACTGGGTGAAGTCGCTCGGCGCCCACCATGTCGTCGACCATCGCCAGCCGCTGGCCGCTCAGGTCGCGGCGCTCGGCATCGGCCAGCCCGCCTTCGTCTTCTCCGCAACCAATACGGACGACCATCTTGCCGACATCGTCGAGCTGATCGCGCCGCAGGGCCGGTTCGGCCTCATCGACGACCCGAAGGCGCTGAACGCGATGCCGCTGAAGCGCAAGTCGATCTCGCTGCATTGGGAGCTGATGTTCACCCGCTCGCTGTTCAACACGGCCGATATCGAAAAGCAGCACGACCTTCTCAACCGCATCAGCGAACTGGTCGATGCCGGCAAGATCAAGTCGACGCTCGCCGACCATTTCGGCGTCATCAATGCGGAGAACCTCAAGCGCGCCCATGCACTGATCGAGTCCGGCAAGGCCAAGGGCAAGATCGTGCTCGAAGGCTTCTGAGCAAGGACATCATCATGACGACACCAGCCGAAAAACTCATCGCCATCGCCGTCCTGAAGGCAAAACCCGGCAAGCGGGAGGCGCTGCGCGAGGGCCTGCTCGCGCTCATCGAGCCGACCCGTGCGGAACCCGGAAATCTCGACTACGTGCTCTTCGAACTGCGTGAAGAGCCCGGCACCTTCTATATGCGCGAGGCCTTCGCAAGCCAGGCGGCGCTGGATGAGCATATCGCCGCGGACTATTTCCAGGCCTTCGCCGCGACGATCGACGACCTGCTTGCCGAGCCGCTGCGCCTGATCTTCCTCGACCAGGTCTCCGCCTGACGACTACCCGCCGCGGCCCGGTGAAAGGGCCGCGGCGATGCGCTCGATCAGCAGGCGCACGCGCCGCGGCTGGACGGCGCTCGGCGGATAGACGATCTGCAACGCCGTGCTGCCGGCGGAAAAGTCCCCAAGCAGCTCCACCAGCGCACCCGAAGCGAGATCGGCATCGACGTCGCGGATCGATTTGAGCGCGACGCCCAGCCCCGCCTTGCACCATTGGCGCACCAACCCGCCGTCATTCACCACGCGCCGCCCATGCACGGTGACCTTGCGCACGATCCCATCGATGACGAAGGACCATTCGCGGTCGATGTTCTGGCCGAAGCGCATGACGATGCATTCATGGTTTTCGAGCTCGTCCGGATGCTGCGGCGTGCCGTGCCTTTCCAGATAGGCGGGCGAGGCGCAGACGATGCGGCGGTTGTCGCCGAGCGGTTTCGCCCTGAGGCTGCTGTCGGCCAAAACACCATGACGGATGGCGAAATCCATGCCCTGCCCGACGAGATCGACATAACCATCCGTCAGGTTGAGATCGATCGTGACCGCGGGGTGCTCGGCCAGGAAGGCATCGATGACGGGCACCAGCAGGCGGCGGCCGAGATCTTCCGGGGCGCTCAGCCGGATGGGGCCGGAAATCACGTCCGCGCCGCGCCGCACCCGGCTTTCCAGCTCCTCCGCCTCAGCCAGCAGCCGCCGGGCGCCCTCGACGAGCGCCCGCCCCTCCTCCGTCAGGCTGATGGCGCGCGTCGTGCGGGTGAGCAGCGTCGCCCCGTAATAGGCCTCCAGCGCGGCGAGACGCTCCGAAACGGTCGCGGGTGACAGCCCGACCTCGCGACCGGCGACGGCAAGGCCGCCTTTCTCGACGATGCGCAGGAAGAGGGAGAGGTTTTCAAGCAGCATTGATCGGCTTTTCCGAATTATGATTTCCGGATCAAAGCAATTATCGGGAGTTTCCGCAAGCGGTACTGTCTCCTTCGAACCATAGCGGCCGGGACTATCCGCCGCCCGAACATCGAGGACGACCATGACCGCTTCGCTTTTCCAACCCGTATCGCTTGGCGCAATCGCCCTGCCGCACCGCATCGCCATGGCGCCGATGACCCGTGCGCGCAGCACGCAGCCGGGCAATGTGCCGAACGAGATGATGGCGCGCTACTATGCGCAGCGCGCCTCCGCCGCCGTCATCATCAGCGAGGCGACGCAGATTTCGCCGCAGGGCCAGGGTTATTCCTTTACGCCCGGCATCCATTCGGAAGACCAGGTCGCGGGCTGGCGGCTCGTCACGGATGCGGTGCACGCGGCCGGCGGGCGCATGGTGCTCCAGCTCTGGCATGTCGGCCGCATGAGCCATGCGCGTTTCCATGCGGATGGCCTGCCGGTCGCCCCGTCGGCGCTTTCGCCGGAGGCCAAGGTCTGGATCGTCGATCCCGCGACGGGTGAAGGCGGTCTTGCCGATAGCCCGGTGCCGCGGGCGCTGACGGTGGGGGAAATCGGCGCGGTCGTCGGCGACTTCCGCAAGGCCGCCGCCAATGCGATGAAGGCCGGCTTCGACGGGGTCGAGATCCATGGCGCGAACGGCTATCTGGTCGACCAGTTCCTGCGCCGCTCGGCAAACCAGCGCACGGACGATTACGGCGGTAGCCAGGAGAACCGCATCCGCTTCCTCGTCGAAGTCGCGCAAGCCGTCGCCGCCGAGGCAGGTGCGGCGCGCACCGGTATTCGCCTGTCGCCGTTCATCACCCAGCGCGGCATGGTCGATGACGAGATCGTGCCGACGACGCTGAAGGCGGCGCGCGAACTCGACCGTCTGGGCCTCGCCTATATCCATCTCGCAGAAGCCGACTGGGACGATGCCCCAGTCACTCCCGTCTCCTTCCGCCGTGACCTTCGGGAGGCGTTTTCCGGCAAGATCATCGTCGCCGGCAAATACGATCCGCAGCGGGCGGAGGCGATCCTGTCCGAAGGGCTCGCGGATGTCGTCGCCTTCGGTCGTCCGTTCATCGCCAATCCCGACCTGCCGCGCCGCTACCGCGAAGACCTGCCGCTGGCCGCCTTCGATCCGGCGACGCTGTTTGGCGGCAACAATGACGGTTACGCGACCTACCCGGCCTGGAGCGCCGCCGCATGACGCCGCTCTCCGCGAAGGAGCAGGCGGCGGCGCGGGCAAACGACAGGATCGGCACGGTGCTGGTGCTCGATCAGCCCGGCATGCGCATCTGGCACCTGCGGCTCCAGCCGGGCGAAAGCCTTGCCGCCCACCGGCATGACCGGCCATATGTCTGGACGGTGCTGACGGACGGTACGGGACGCTCGCGCTATGGCGACGGGCGCGTCGTCGATGTGAGCTATGTCGCGGGCGACACCCGCCACTTTGCCGACCTGACGCCGCAAACCGCCTTCGTGCACGACCTCACCAACACGGGCACGACGGAACTCGTCTTCGTGACTGTCGAGTTCGGCTGAAGCGCCTGCGCCTTCATTCCGCGGCGGCAGCAAGACATCCCTCGACGATGCCGCGGATTTCGCCGCGGCAGGAGCCGCAATTGGTTCCGGCTTTGAGCGCCTTGCCCACCGCCTCGACGCTGCGGCAGCCGCCACGCACCGCGCCGACGATCTGGTTGACGCCGACGCCGAAGCAGGAGCAGACGGTGGCGCCGGGATCCGGCTTGTCGGCGCCCGGCCGGCCGGCGACGAGGGCGAAGCGTTTGCGCAGGTCGGCGTGTTCGGCAGTCAGCTGCGCGACCGCCCAGGTGCGCGCAACCGCGACCGGCTCGCGCGCCAGGAAGACGGCGGCGAGAAGGCGCGGGCCGTCGAAGAAGGCGAGCCTCGTCTCGCCGGTTCGCTGGTCGGCATAACCGAGCGGGTCGATGGCATCGGGGATGTCGAAGGTGCGGCGGCACCAGGCGCTCCAGTCTTCCACAGCATCCATGAAGGCAAGCTCGAGCCGCCAGCCGCCATCGGCCTTGGCGAGCGCCCAGTAGCCGGCGTCGAGGTTTTCCGGCTTTGCCAGCGACACCGCAAAACCATAACAGGCAACCTTGAGGGCGCGCGCGGCGACGGCGACGTTTTTGGAGGCCGGCTGGCCAGAGATCCGGTCCGTCAGCGGCGGCACGAGGGTATCGATGCGGGCCTTGGCCGCAAACTTGTCGTTCCAGTGCATCGGCACGAAAACGCTGCCGCGGGCCTGGCGATCGGTGACGAGTGCACGCACGACGGCCCTGCCTCCGGGGCTTTCGATCTCAACGAGACCGGCCGGGACGACGCCGAGCTCCAGCGCGTCACGCGGATGAAGTTCCGCGAAGGGCTCGGCGATATGGGCGGAAAGGCGCGCACTTTTCCCGGTGCGCGTCATGGTGTGCCACTGGTCGCGGATGCGGCCGGTGTTCAGCGTGAAGGGATAGGCGGCACTGGTGCGATCGCAGGCGACCGGCTCGACCGGCACGAAACGGGCCTTGCGATCCGGATGATAGAACCCGCCCTTGGCAAAGAAACGGCTCTCCGCCCGCTCGCGGCCGGCCGGCTGCGGCCATTGGAAGGGGGAAAGCGCGTGATAGGCTTGCCGGTCGATGCCGGCATGGGCGCCGATATCGAAATCGCGGCGGCCATCGTTCTCGAAAGCCGAAAGTGCTGCGTGCTCCGCGAAAATCTGCGCAGGCGTTTCGAAGGCGAAGGCATCGGCGAAACCCATGCGCCGGGCGACTTCGGCAAGCTGCCACCAGTCGGCCCGCGCGGCACCGGGTACATCGAGAAAAGCCCGCTGGCGGGAAATGCGGCGCTCGGAGCTGGTGACCGTACCGCTCTTCTCCCCCCAGCCGAGCGAGGGCAAAAGCACATGGGCGTGACGCGCGGTGTCCGTGTCTTTCTGAATGTCGGAGACCACGACGAACGGACAGACCTTTAGCGCGGCTTCGACCGCGTCGGCATCCGGCATCGAGACGACCGGGTTCGTCGCCATGATCCACAGCGCCTTGACGCGGCCGTCGCCCACCGCCTGAAACAGGTCCACGGCCTTCAATCCCGGCTTTCCGGCGATCACCGGCGATTGCCAGAAGTGCTGCACCCGGTCGCGGTCCTCCGCGCTTTCGAGCGCCATATGGGCGGCGAGCATATTGGCAAGCCCGCCGACCTCGCGACCGCCCATGGCATTCGGCTGGCCGGTCAGCGAGAACGGCCCCATGCCCGGCCGGCCGATGCGGCCGGTGGCGAGATGGCAGTTGAGGATGGCATTGACCTTGTCGGTGCCGGACGACGACTGGTTGACGCCCTGGCTGTAGCAGGTCACCACCTTTTCGGTCGTCGTGAACAGGCGGTAGAATTCGCGCAACTGCATGGCCGGCAGGCCGGTCTGCTCCAGCACGTCGGCGAAGGAGACGGCGGAAGCCGCCAGAAAGGCTTCAGCAAAGCCGTTCGTATGCGCCGCGACATAATTCTGGTCGATCGCATTGTTCGAAACGAGGTGGGAGAAGAGACCGACGAACAGCGCGACATCCGTATCGGGCCGGATCGCCAGATGCAGGTCGGCAATATCGGCCGTCATGGTACGGCGCGGATCGATGACCACCACCCGCATGCCCGGCCGGCGGACCTTGGCCGCGGCAAGCCGCTGGTAGAGGACCGGGTGGCACCAGGCGAGGTTCGAGCCGGTGAGGATCACCAGGTCGGCGAGCTCCAGGTCCTCGTAGTTTCCCGGCACCGTATCGGAGCCGAAGGCGCGGCGGTGGCCGGCGACGGAGGAGGACATGCAGAGTCGCGAATTGGTGTCGATATTGGCGGAGCCGATAAACCCCTTCATCAGCTTGTTGGCGACGTAATAGTCCTCGGTCAGGAGCTGGCCGGAGACGTAGAAGGCGACGGAGTCCGGGCCGTGTTCGGCGATCGTCTTCGCGAACTTCTCGGCGACGCGGTCGAGCGCCGCGTCCCAGGTGGATCGCCGGCCGCCGATCTCGGGATGCAGAATGCGGCCGTCGAGATCGATCGTCTCGGCGAGCGCCGAGCCCTTCGAGCAGAGCCGGCCATAGTTCGACGGGTGATCGGGATCCCCCTTGACGGAAACGGCGCCGTCCTCGTCGACACGGGCGACGACCCCGCAGCCGACGCCGCAATAGGGGCAGGTCGTTTTCGTTTCAACCGGCATGGGCGGCTCCCGTCACGACGGGGCGACGGCATGCCTTGGCACCCCCCTCTGTCCTGCCGGACATCTCCCCCTCAAGGGGGCAGATCACCCCGGAGCGGGCGCCTTGCTTCACATCACTTTCGCAGGTCGAATTCCTCGACGCCCATTGGGGAAGCGCGCCCGCGCTCCATCCAATCTCCCCCCTTGAGGGGGAGATGTCCGGCAGGACAGAGGGGGGTACTCTTGTCTGCATCACAAGCCTACTCCGCCGCCATCATCAGGCTTTCGAGCGCGACGAACAGAGCACCGTCCTCGTTGCGCAGTTGAAGGGTCTTCACCGCCCCCTCGTCCGCACCGAGCGCCTTGCCGGTCTCCAGCGAGATCACCCAGTTGTGCAGCGGGCAGGTCACCGATTTGGCATGCACGATGCCCTGCGACAGCGGTCCACCCTTGTGCGGGCAATGGTCCTCGATGGCGAAAACCTCGTTTTCCGCGGTGCGGAAGACGGCGATCTTGCCTTGCGGCGTCTTCACGCAGCGTGCGCCGCGCAGGGGAATGTCGGCTATAGTCCCGATGGAAAACCAGGTCATGTCCACGCCCCTCATTCCGCGGCCTCGCCGTAGCCGATGGTCGCCATCGGCCTGAATTCGTGTTTGTCCTTGCCGGAGACGCGCTCCGACCACGGATCGATCTGAGCGAACTTTTGGCTGAAGACGAAGCGCTCGTAATAGGCCCGGCGCTTCACCGCATCGCCCATGATCTGACGGCGGATTTCGTCCAGGCCGACGCGCTTGGCCCATTTGTAGATGCGCTCGAGATAGCGCGCCTGCTCGCGATACATCTGCGTCAGCGCCACGATATGCTCCAGCGCCTCGTCCTCGGTCTTGACGAGGCCGAGAACCTCCGTGCCCTTGATGTCGAGGCCGGCAGCACCGGCGAAATGGATCTCGAAGCCGCTATCGACACAGATCACGCCGATGTCCTTGCAGGTCGCCTCCGCGCAGTTGCGCGGACAGCCGGAGACGGCGAGCTTCAGCTTGGCCGGTGTCCAGGAGCCCCACATGAACTTTTCGATGCGGATGCCGAGCCCGGTGGAATCCTGCGTGCCGAAGCGGCACCAGTCGGAGCCGACGCAGGTTTTTACGGTGCGCAACCCTTTCGCGTAAGCTTGCCCTGAGATGAAGCCGGCCTTGCCGAGATCGGCCCAGACGGCGGGCAGATCCTCCTTCTCGATGCCGAGCAGGTCGATGCGCTGGCCGCCCGTCACCTTGACCAGCGGGATTTCGAACTTGTCGACCACATCGGCGATGGCGCGCAATTCGCCCGCATTGGTAACGCCGCCCCACATGCGCGGCACGACGGAATAGGTGCCATCCTTCTGGATATTGGCGTGCACGCGTTCGTTGATGAAGCGCGACTGGTAGTCGTCGGCATAGTCGCCCGGCCAGTCGCAGACGAGATAGTAGTTGAGCGCCGGACGGCACTTGGCGCAGCCGCAGGAAGTCTTCCATTCCAGTTCCTGCATGACGGCGGGAATGGTCTTCAGCCCCTTCGCCTTGATCAGGCGGCGCACGTCGTCATGGCCGAGATCGGTGCAGCCGCACATCGGCTGAACCGCGGCGGGGTTGTAGCTGTCGCCGAGCGTCAGCGTCATCAGCTGTTCGACGAGGCCGGTGCAGGAGCCGCAGGAGGCGGACGCCTTGGTGTGGGCGCGCACGTCGTCGAGCGAGGTCAGGCCCTTGTCGGTGATGGTCGAGACGATCCGGCCCTTGCAGACGCCGTTGCAGCCGCAGATTTCCGCATCATCCGGCAAGGCTGCAACGGCCGCCATAGGGTCCAGCGGAGCGCCCCCCTGGTAGGCCTGGCCGAAGATCAGCGTCTCGCGCATCTCGGAGATGTCGGTCGCCTTCTTCTTGAGATCGTTGAACCAGGCGCCGTCCGCCGTCTCGCCGTAGAGCACCGTGCCGATGATGCGGTTGTCCTTCAGCACGAGCCGCTTGTAGACGCCGGCGGAAGCGTCACGCAGCACGATCTCCTCCCGGTCGTCGCCATCGGCGAAATCGCCGAGCGAGAAGAGTTCGATGCCGGTGACCTTGAGCTTGGTCGGCGTATCGGAATGCACGAAGGCGGCGGAACGCTCGCCGGCAAGATGCGAGGCGGCGACGCGCGCCATTTCATAAAGCGGCGCGACGAGGCCATAGACCTGGCCCGCCACTTCCGCGCATTCGCCGAGCGCCAGAATGCTGCCGTCCGAGGTCTGCATGCCGTGATCGACGACGATGCCGCGATTGACGGCAAGGCCGGCCTCCTTGGCAAGCCCGACGCTCGGGCGGATGCCGACGGCCATGACGACCAGCGTCGCGGGAATGATGCGGCCGTCCTCCAGCTCGATGCCCTCGACCCTGCCGTTTCCGACGATGGCCTTGGTGTTCGCCTTGCAGACGACCTTGATGCCGCGCCCTTCGAGCTCCCTTTGCAGGAGATAACCGGCGGCGGGGTCGAGCTGGCGGTCCATAAGGGTCGGCATGACGTGCAGCACGGTGACGTCCATGCCGCGCCCGGCAAGGCCGGCGGCCGCTTCCAGGCCGAGCAGGCCGCCACCGATGACCACCGCCTTCTCGCGCGACTGGGCGGCGAGCAGCATGGCCTGCACGTCGTCGAGGTCGCGATAGGTGATGACGCCGGGCAGGTTGTTGCCGGGCACGGGGATGATGAAGGGCACCGAGCCGGTGGCGATCACCAGCTTGTCGTAGCTTTCCGTCACGCCGTGATCCGAGGTGACCGTCTTGGCATCACGGTCGATCGCGACGATGCGGTGGCCCTTGTAGAGCGTGATGCCGTGTTTGATGTACCAGCCGTCGCCGTGGATGATGATCTGTTCGTAGTCCTTCTCGCCGGAGAGCACCGGCGAGAGCATGATGCGGTCGTAATTGACGCGCGGCTCGGCGTTGAAGATGGTCACCTGGTACTGGCCGGGCACCTTTTCCAGCAGGTGCTCCAGCATGCGGCCCGGCGCCATGCCATTGCCGACGATGACGAGTTTCTCGGTCATGGTGTTTCCTAACAATTACGCAGCGATGGCGGAGGCGGAGGGGCGCTCCATCTGGCGGATGGAGAGGTGCATCCAGATCAGCGAGACGGCGACGACGGCGAAGAGCAGCAGGAAACAGCTCGACCACAGGCCCGTCGCGTCCTTGAGCAGGCCGAAGGCGATGGGCAGCACGAAGCCGCCGAGCCCGCCGACCATGCCGACGACGCCGCCGACCGCGCCGACGCCATCGGGGTAATAGGCCGGGATATGCTTGTAGACGGCAGCCTTGCCGAGGCTCATGACGAAGCCGAGCACGAAGACGGTGACGATGAAGACCGCGGGGGAAACGCCGGCCGGCAGCGATAGAACGAGCGTCGCGACCGCCGAGACGCCGAACATCCAGTACATGACGCTGCGCGCACCCTTGCGATCGGACAGCATGCCGCCGAGGGCACGAAAAATGCTACCGGGAATGGAATAGGCGGCGGCGACCATGCCGGCCGTGGCGATGTCGAAGCCATAGACGCCGACGAGGTAGCGCGGCAGCCAGAGCGACAGCGCGACGAAGCCGCCGAAGGCGAAGAAATAGTAGAGCGAGAAGCGCCAGACACGGGCATTCTTCAACGGCGCGAATTCCTGCGCGAGGCTGCGCTTCGGCGCCTTGCCGTCGCGGCGGCTCTGGAAGGCCGGGTCGTCGCTGGTGGTGAACCAGAAGAGGCAGGCCGTGAGGATCAGCGCCGCGGCCCAGAGTTCGGCGACCATCTGCCAGCCGGCGGCGACGAGCACCAGGGGGGCGAGGAATTTGGTCAGCGCCGCACCGACATTGCCCGCGCCGAAAATGCCGAGCACCGTGCCCTGCTTTTCCGCCGGGAAGAAGGGCGAGACATAGGCGACGCCCACGGCAAAGGAGCCGCCGGCAAGGCCCACGCCGAGGCCGGCGAGCAGCATCTGCGGGAAGGTGGTGGCGTGGGAGAGCATCAGCGTGGACAGGGCCGCCGCCAGCATGGTCAGCGTATAGACCAGGCGGCCGCCATAACGCGGCGTCCAGACGCCGAGCACGATGCGCACCAGCGAGCCGGTGAGGATGGGCGTGCCGACGAGAAGGCCGAACTGGGCCTCGGAGAGCCCGAGGTCATCCTTGATGCGGATGCCGATGATCGCGAAGATCGTCCAGACGGCGAAACAGATGGTGAAGGCGAAGGTGGACATCCACAGGGCAACTGCCGGTTCGCCGGCGGAAAGAGGCTGCTTGGTCTCGGACATGGCTTCTCCGTGGCCCGACAAGGTCGTGCCGCTCCAATCTTGGGGTTGAAAAACAAAAAAGCCGCTGGCCAGATTTCCTCGCGTCGCACGGACAAGCGTGTGCGCGGAGAAACCTGATCAGCGGCTTTGCTGGTGGCGCCCGTCGTTGGACGCCGATATCGTGGCCCGAGGGCCTATGAGAAGAAAAGCAAGCAGCGTGCCAGTTTTCTTAACCTATTGATTTTCAAAGGAATCCTGAAAATCCGAAGCGCAACACACCGCGCAACGTGTCCACTCCGTGCAAACAGGAAGCCACTTTTTGTGCAGTGCGCATAAAATAAGCGCTATCGGGATTGCGCCGCGATATAGTCGTCCACGGCATCCGGATCGAAACGCCCGCCATCGAAGAAGCCGTCCGGCCCGAGCGTCAGCGCACCGGACGAGCCGACCGGCGTTTCCACCGTCAATGCTCCTTCCACCTTGGAACTGGCCGACGGCATCGCAATGCCGAGCCCGTTCAGCGCAGCCCGATATAGATCGGGCCGATAGGTTTCCGCGGCGATTTTCTGGCGTTCGGCCGTGTGCTTGACCTGATCCCACCGGACCATCTGGGTGTAGAACCACAGGGCATGGCTTTTCCACGGGAAGGTCGCGGCCTTGGCATTCGGAACGAAAAAGTCCCTGACGCTCTGCACCGCACCACCGCCGACCGGAAGCTCGCCGCTCAGCGCCGGCAGCAGCAGCGCGGCGTCCCGCCCGACATAGGCGGGTTTTGCCAGCAGCTGCGCCAGATCCTCGCGGTTTTCCGGCCTGGCGCACCACAGGGACGCTTCGTAGAGCGCCACGAGCAGGGCGGCCATCGCGTCGGGATGGCTTTCGCCCCAGCGGGCATTGACGCCCAGCACTTTTTCCGGGCTCGAGCGCCAGATCGCGGCCTTGACGGTGGCGAGATGCCCGCCGCGTTTCATGACCCCAAATGTGTTCCAAGGCTCGCCGGCGCAATAGCCGTCGATGGCGCCTTGGGCGAGCGCATCGCCCATGTCCGGCGGCGGCAGCACGACGATCTCGATGTCGCGGTCCGGATCGATGCCGCTGGCCGCCAGCCAGTAGCGCAGCTCGTAATTATGCCCCGAATAGGGATGCACGACGCCGAAGCGCAGCGGCTCGCCTTTCCGATCGTCGATGACCTTGCGCAGCGCAGTGCCGTTGGCGCGCGCGTCGAGATCGGCGCGCGCCCCTTCCCCCGCCATCGCCTGCCACAGCGCGGCCGAGACGGTGACGGCATTGCCGCCAAGCCCCAGCGCCATCGGCACGATCATCTCGGGCGCCGGCGCGCTGAGGCCGAGATTGCAGGCGATCGGCATGGGGCCGAGGATATGCGCAACGTCGAACTGGCGAACGGCAAGGCGGTCGCGAATGCTCGCCCAGGAGCGTTCGCGAACCAGAGTAAGGTCGATCGACTGCGCATCGGCAAAACCCTTTTCCCGGGCGACGACGAGCAGCGCGCTGTCGAGCAGCGGCACGAAGCCGGCGGTGATGGCGTGGCGCATCGTCATTCCTTGGCTCCCGGATCGAGCAGGCTGGCCGCCGTGATGAGGCTTTGGGCGATCTCGACGATCTTGCGGTTCTGGTTCATCGCCGTGCGGCGCAGCAGCGCATAGGCTTCTTCTTCCGAAAGCCCGCGCGAGCGCATCAACAACCCCTTGGCGCGATCGATCGCCTTGCGGTTCTCCAGCTCGCCGCGCGTCTCCTCCAGTTCCCGGCTGAGGCGGGAAAAGGCATTGAAGCGGCTGATCGCCATTTTCAGGATCGGCCGCACGCGCTCCTGCTTCAGTCCATCGACAATATAGGCGGAGACGCCCGCCTCCACCGCCGCCTCGATGGAGGCCTCGTCCGACTTGTCGACGAACATGGCGATGGGACGCTTCACCGCGCGGGAAAGCTGGAAGATGCTCTCCAGCATGTCGCGGTTGGGGTTTTCGAGATCGATGACGATGACGTCCGGATTGAGATCGGCGATGCGCCGCGCCAGCCCGTGCATCACGTCGATGACGGTGACCTGGTCATAACCCGAATCCCGCAGGCCCTCCTCGATGATGGCGGCGCGAATCCGGTTCTCGTCGATGACCAGTACGTTCAGTCCGCTTGCTTTCATGCCGCCACCGCATTGAGGTCGCATGCCAGATGCGCCATGCGGGCGACGAAATCAAGCGGAACGGCTCAATCCTCCGGAACGGAATGAAAGCCCGACGGCAGGGCAAAGCCCGTACCCGATGGCGGCTCCGGGGCAGCGGGCGCCGGTGTTCGCGGGATCATGGCATGGGCGGCGAGCACGGAGCGGATCGCGACGGGGCGATAGTGCCGAACCAGATCCGGCGCCTCCTCCGTCTTTCCCTTCCCCTTGTCGGCATCCCCGGACATCGTTTTCCTCCTACGGCTACTCAGAGAGCCTGCGGCGCGAGGAACTGGTAATAGGCCCAGACGAGCGCGATCACGGCGATGACGGCGAGCCAGATCAGGCCCTTTTTCGGCTTCGGCGCCTTGGGCTTGTTCTCCGGCTCCGGCTTCCGGCGTTCGAATTTCAGGACATTGTTGTCGTTCAAGGCGGCCTCCGACGCACGGGCATAACAAATCGCGCAGAGATTTACCGGCGATTGGCCCCGAGCGGCAAGCGTTAGAGCGTAAATGTTCCCGTCTTTCGGTCGCGAGACCCATCGGCACGTTCTTCCAGGGCAGCGATCCGTTCGAAATGGCTGCGCCCGAGATGGCCGGCGCCGTCACGGATATCGGCGGCGATGGCGACCTTCAGGGCTTCCGCATCCTGCTTGACGATGGCGCAAAGCGCCTCGGCGTGCCGGTCGACCTGGTAGGTCTCCGACAGCGTCTCGCCCGCCCGGCGCATGAAGGGGCCGAGGCGCAGCCAGAGGGATTCGATCAGCGGCAGCAGCACGGTGCCCGGCCGCGCCTCGTAGAGGCAGCGGTGAAAGTCGAAGTTCGCCTCCACCAGCCGCCCGAAATTCCCGATGGCCAGCGCCTGGTCGGCCTGCTGGTCGAAGGCCCGCATGCGGGCGAGCCGCGTCTCGTCGATGAACGGCATGGCCCGCTCGGCGGCGCGGGTTTCGAGCGCAACGCGCGCCTCCATCACCTCCTCGAAACGCTGCGGATCGAGGTCCGGCACGCGCACGCGGCGATTGTCGAGCAGCTCCAGCGCGCCATCGGCGACGAGGCGGTGCAGGGCCTCGCGCACCGGCATGGCGCTGACGCCGAGCGTCTCGGCAAGGCCATTGATGGTGACCGGGTCGCCCGGCTCGAACTGCCCCGTCATGATGCCCCGCCTGAGCACGCGGTAGACCCACTGCTTGGCGGATTCGGACGTCTCTCGACTGGCTGCAACCAACATGCTCAAATCCTCCCGTCTGTAGACCCGGTCTACGCCGGCTATCGTCTCAGGGCTGAATTCCGTGGTCTTTGCACGCTGGGCGGATAAATTCCCAAAGCACAAAATGGCCCTTTACAGATTTGATCAAATTATGGTTTGTTGTGATCATAAGCAAGACAAGCCTATCACATAAGAGCCGCGATCGACGGCCGGACGAGAGGACAGTCGGCGGATCGGGCAAAGCTCGGACACGCCGCCGAAAAACGGGGAACCGATGACTGAGACCCGAACGACCGGCGCCCATGGCGGCGCCATTGGTATGCATGGCATCAAGAAATGGTTCGGCAACTTCCAGGCCGTCGACGACGTTTCGCTGGAAATCCGCTCGAATGAATTCTTCACCCTTCTCGGCCCGTCCGGCTGCGGAAAGACCACCCTCCTTCGCATGATCGCCGGTTTCGAACTGCCCACCGAGGGGAAGGTCCTGCTCGACGGGACGGACATTTCCCGCCTGCCGCCGAACCAGCGGCCGGTCAACACGGTCTTCCAGAACTACGCCCTCTTCCCGCACCTGACGGTGGCCGAAAACATCGGTTTCGGCCTGAAGATGCTGGGCAAGCCGAAGTCGGAAATCGACTCGGTCGTGGGCGACATGCTGAAGCTCGTGCATCTCGACGGGCGCGGCAACAACCCGGTCACCCAGCTTTCCGGCGGCCAGCAGCAGCGCGTGGCGCTCGCGCGCGCCCTTGCACCGCGGCCGAAGGTGCTGCTGCTCGACGAGCCGCTCTCCGCCCTCGATCTCAAACTGCGTAAATCCATGCAGGTGGAACTGAAGCGGCTCCAGACCGAAACCGGCATCACCTTCGTCTTCGTCACCCATGACCAGGAAGAAGCGCTCACCATGTCCGACCGCATCGCCGTCATGTCGACGGGCACGGTGCGCCAGATCGGCTCGCCCTGGGACATCTACGACCGCCCCTCCGAACGCTTCGTCGCCGACTTCATCGGCGAGACGAATTTCCTGGAGGCCGACGTCGTTTCGGTTTCCGGAGACAAGGCTCGCGTGCGGCTCTCCTCGGGAACCGAAATCTTGGCGACCTTTCCGGCGGACATTGTTCCGAGCGGCAAGGTCACCGTGGTCGTTCGTCCGGAACATGCCCAGGTCAATGCCCCGTCACCCGCTTCGGCCTTGCGCGGCACCGTCCATGAGATCGTCTATCTCGGCACCGATACGCATTTTCACATCCATCTTGAAGACGGTGTCGCCTTCATGGTCCGTCAGCAAAATGCCCGCAGCGGTCCTTGTGGTTTTTCCAAGAACGAAATGGTCGGTATCAACCTCAGCGACGACGTCGCCCAGATTCTGAGGGACTGACGATGAGCGGCGCTCAGGAGGCCGCTATCGCGGCTCAGAAAAAGGATATTCGCTCCCGCTGGCTGCTTAGCGCACCCGCGCTCGTCATCATCTTCTTTGCAGCTGTCGGGCCGCTGTTCGTCATGCTGCTTTATTCCTTCATGACGAAGGGCGATTATGGCGACGTCAGGCTCGGCGAATTCTCGCTCGATGGCTGGGTGTCGGTCTTCTTTCAGCGCGATATATTCGACGACACGCTAGGACTTGCGCAAGCGCATTTGTCGATCATCTGGCGCTCGCTTCAGTTGTCGTTCTTCACGACGGTCCTCACTGTGATCCTCGGTTTTCCAACGGCCTATTTCATTGCGACCCGCCCACCGCATACCCGTGAGATTTGGGTCTTCCTGGTCACGATACCGTTCTGGACCAACCTTCTCATCCGGACCTTCGCGATGCAGCAGGTCATTCGCAATGAGGGGCTTTTGAACAACGCCCTCATTTGGCTGGGCGTGATTAAAACCCCGCTACAGATCATGTACACCGACACGGCCAACCTCCTCGGCATGACCTATGTCTACCTGCCGCTCATGGTGCTGCCGCTCTACGCCTCGATCGAGAAGCTCGACTTCAGGCTGGTGGAGGCAGGATACGATCTTTATGCTACCCGCTTTCAAGTCTTGCGCCGTATCGTGATCCCGCTGGTAAAACCCGGGATCATCGCCGGGTCGATCCTCGTCTTTATTCCGTCGCTCGGCGCCTACGTCATTCCGCGCGTCCTGGGTGGGGGGAAGAACATGATGCTCGGCAACCTGATCGAAATGCAGTTCGGGTCGGGCCGCAACTGGCCGCTTGGCGCTGCGATGTCGATCACCCTGATGGCTCTGGTGATGGTTGCGCTGATCTTCTATGTCCGCAACGCCTCACGCGGAGGAGCGAATCATGTTTAAATCGCGCTTCGACATCCGTGCCCAGCCCGGCTTCGGGCTTATCACTCTGTTCACGTTCTTCGCACTCTATCTTCCGATCGCCGCGCTGGTCGCCTACTCCTTCAATGGTGCGGAATCCCTGTCTCAGTGGGGCGGGTTCTCGTCGCGCTGGTTCGTTGCTGCCTGGCAGAACACGGCCGTACAGGATGCTGCAATGCGTTCTATCACCATCGCGGTCTGGGCGGCCCTTCTCGCGACGGTCGCAGCCACCATGGCGGCGCTGGCGACGACACGAACGCAACCCTATCGCGGCTTGACCTTCAAGTACGCCATCATCAACCAGCCCCTCATGGTGCCGGAAATCGTCACGGCCGTCGCCCTGCTCATCGTCTTCTCGCGGATCAAGGTCTGGACCGGCTACTCGGGCCTCGGCTACCTGATCCTTGCGCACACTGCCTTCTGCATCCCCTTCGCCTATCTGCCAATTCGTGCCCGGCTCGAAAGCATGGATCTGACGCTCGAGCGGGCGGCGGCCGACCTCTATGCCACGAGCTGGATGACCTTTCGGCATGTGACTTTGCCCTTGCTTCGCCCGGCGATTATTGCAGGTTTCATGCTGGCATTCGTCATTTCACTCGACGACGTCGTGATTACGGAGTTCGTGAAGTCCGGCGGGCAGGACACGTTGCCCACCTATATGCTGGGGCAGTTGCGGCGCGAGACTACGCCGGAGATCAACGCCATCGCCACGGTTTTCCTCGCGCTTTCTACGGCACTCGTCGTGATCTTCTTCTTCATCAACCGACGAAAACAGTGATTATCTCGAAAACAAACGACAGAGAGGAACAGAGAATGACAATGAAATGGATGACGACGACTGCAACCATTGCGATTGCGACGCTGTTTGCCGCCAACGCGGCATCGGCGGCGGGCGAACTCAATATCTACAACTGGGGTGACTACACCAACCCGGAACTGATCAAGAAGTTCGAGAAGCAGTTCGACGTGAAGGTGACGATCACCGACTACGATTCGAACGATACAGCGCTCGCCAAGGTCCGCGCCGGCGGTCATGGCTTCGATATCGTGGTGCCCTCTGCGAACTATGTTCAGATATGGGTCAAGGAAGGTCTCCTGCAGGAAGCCCGACCGGACCAGATGGAGAATTTCAAGAATGTCGACGAACGCTGGGTCGATGTGGCCTGGGATCCGGGCCGTCACTACACCGTTCCGTGGCTCTGGGGCCTGACCGGCATCGGCGTCAACAGTTCGGTCTACAAAGGCGACATCAACACATCGGCGATTTTCCTGGATCCGCCGGAAGAACTTGCCGGAAAGATCAATGTCGCACCGGAAATGAACGACGTTCTCTTCGCCACGATCAAATATTTCGGCGGCGACTGGTGCACCATGGACAAAGACGTCCTGCGCAAGGTCCGGGACAAGCTCGTCGAAGCGAAGTCGAAATGGCTCGCCATGGACTACAGCGTGACGGAAAAGCTGCCCGCTGGCGACTATGCCGCCGTGTACTATTGGAACGGCGCCATCATGCGTTCACGCGTCAAGAACGCAGACATCAAGTTCGGCTATCCGAAAGAAGGTTTCCCGTATTTCATGGATAGCGTCGCTATCCTGAAGGATGCGAAGAACACCGAGAACGCCAAGCTGTTCATGAACTTTATCATGGACCCGGAAAACGCGGCGCTCATCTCCTCCTTCGCCAAATATGCGAACGGCATCAAGGGCTCGCAGGAGTTCCTTCCGGCCGATATGAAGACGGCGCCGGAGCTGGTCGTTCCCGCCGAATTCCAGGCGGCGGGCGAATTCCTCACCACTTGCGAGCCGGAAACGCAGCAGCTTTACACCAAGCTCTGGACCGAACTGCAGAAGTAAGCGGCCCCGGCCGCGACAAATGAGGACTGCCCTACGCGGGAAGGCACATCGCCTTCCCGCGCTTCGGCTGGATATGTCATGATCAAGACGTTTACGGACCAGCACGGCTTTTCCCGCGCCGATGTCACCCTCGCCAATTGGCGTACCGCCCCCTATAGCCGCTGGACCTTTCAGAATGTCCGCGATTTCGTGCCGACGGCGGTGATCGCCGCGGAGGCCGCAGCAGTGGAAGTGCCGCTTCAAAGCGATGCCTTCCTCGACGCGGCGATGGAAACCGGCCTTGCCGGTGCCGCAAGCGCGCGCGCCTTCCTCGATTTCGCCCATACCGACGCCTTCGTCATGATGCGCCGGGGCGAGGTGGTCGCGGAATATTACGCGCCGCATGCCGACCCCAATGCGCCGCATCTCGTCTTCTCCATCTCGAAGTCGCTGACGGCCGTCGTCTCCGGCATTCTGGAGGCCCAAGGCCTCATCGATCCCGACCGGCCGGTGACGGACTACCTTCCCGAGGCCAAGGGCGGCGTCTATGGCGACTGCACCTATCGCGACGTGCTGGACATGCGCGTCAGCCTCGATTTCGAGGAAGCCTATCTCGACCCGCACGGCGCCTTCGCGCGTTATCGCCGCGCCATGCTCTGGAACCCGCCGGAGCCGAATATAGAGCCCGAGACGCTCGCCTCCTTCCTCGTAGCCTTGCCGAAAGCCGAGCGTCCGCATGGCGGGCCGTTCTACTATGCCTCACCCAACGCCGACCTGCTCGGCGTCGTCATCGAGCGCGTCACGGGCGCCCGCTTCGCCGATCTCACCTCCGAGCTGCTGTGGAAGCCGATGGGCGCCAAGGGCAACGCCGATATCAGCGTGGATGCGATCGGCACGCCGCGCACCGCCGGCGGCGTCTCCATGACGGCACGTGACCTCGCCCGCCTCGGCGAATTGCTGCGCAACGGCGGCGCGCGCAACGGCAAGCAGATCGTGCCGGAAGCCTGGATCCGCGACATGCAGGAGAACGGCGACAAGGAGGCCTGGCAGCAGGGCCGCAATGTCGACCTGCCGAACGGGCGCTACCGCAGCCAGTGGTATCAATCCGGCGAGGCCGACCAGGCCTTTTGCGCCATCGGCATCCACGGCCAATGGCTCTATGTCGATCCCAGCACGGAGACGGTCATCGTCAAGCTCTCCTCCCACCCGGAACCGCTGGGCGACGAGGAGAACCAGGACCTGTTCACGTTCCTCCGGGCACTCAGTCGCCGGGCAATCTAAAAAACATCGAGGAAATACGCCATGCAGACCGAAGCGAGCTTTATCATCCGCAACGCGCGGGTGCTCACGATGGACGAGGCGAACCCGCACGCAGCCGCCGTCGCCGTTTCCGGCAACCGCATCCTGGCCGTCGGTTCCGAAGCCGAGATCGACGCCTTTTCCGGCCCTGACACCCATGTGATCGACGCCAAGGGCGGTACGGTTCTGCCGGGCTTCAACGAAGCGCATATGCACATTTTCGGCGGCTCCGCCGAACTCAGCGAGCTGTCGCTCTCCGGCGTCAAGGGTTTTGAGGCGCTGGAAGCCGCGGTAAAGGCCTATGCGGCCGAATATCCCGAGCGCCAGCTGCTGGTCGCCCAACAGGCCGATTATACGATCCTCTCCGACGACGAGCGCGTGACGCGCCATCATCTCGACCGCATCCTCTCGGACCGCGCGCTGCTCATCTTCGCACCCGACCACCACACCGCCTGGGCGAACACGCTCGCCCTCAAGATGGGCGGCATCCTCGAAGGCCGCGATGTGGGCGTCGGCAACGAGATCGTCATGGGGGACGACGGGCTTGCCAACGGCGAACTGCGCGAAAGCAACGCCATCCGCCCGGTCTCGGCCCTCGGCGAGACCGGCGGGCGCGAAATGCTCGGCGTCGGCACCGGCGGCGATCCGGAGCATGTGACGGCGGAAGAACGCGCCGGTGACATCGCGATCATCAAGCAGGGCCTCGCCTATGTCGCCTCGCTCGGCATCACATCCTTGCAGAACATGGACGGCAGCCTCTACCAGCTCGAAATGCTCGACGAGATCGAGCGTACGGTCGGTCTTCCGGTGCGCGTGCGCATGCCCTTCCACATGAAGAACTTCATGCCGCTGTCGGACCTCGAAACCAAGGCCGCCGCCTGGCGCGAGCGCTTCAATTCCGATCGGCTGCGCTGCGACTTCGTAAAACTCTTCATGGATGGCGTGACGGAGTCGGGCACGGCGGTCTTCGTCGAGGACTATGCCCACCAGCCGGGCCTGAAGGGCGATCCGCTGTTCTCGCAGGACCATTTCAACGATGTCGCGATCGCCTCCGACAAGCTCGGCCTGCCGGTCGCCGTGCACGCCATCGGCGACGGCGCGGTGCGCATGGTGCTGAACGGCTATGAAGCCGCGATTAACGCGAACGGCAAGCGCGACAGCCGCAACCGTATCGAGCATATCGAGGTCGTGCATCCGGACGACATTCCGCGCTTCAAGGAACTCGGCACCGTCGCCTCCATGCAGCCGACCCACCCGCCGGGCAGCGCCGGCTTGCCGCTCGAACCCTACCTTTCCTACATCGGTGAAGACCGCTGGCCCTACGCCTTCGCCTGGCGCACGCTGGTCGATGCCGGGGCGGAGATCGTCTTTGCCACGGACTGGCCGGTTTCGCCGCTCGATCCGATGAACTGCATCCAGTGCGCCATGTCGCGCGACGTCTGGAAGGACGGCATGAAGGACGAGCGGCTTTCGCTCAACGAGACGCTCGCCGCCTATACCAAGAACGGTGCCTGGGTGGAGTTCATGGAAGACCGCAAGGGCGTGCTGAAGCCCGGCTATCTCGCCGATATCGTCGTGCTCTCCGGCAATGTGGAAGCCGCCGAGCATGCGAAACTCGCGGCGATCCGCCCGGTCACGACGATTTGCGATGGCCGCATCACGTATCAGGCGTGAACGACCTTCGTCCTCTACGCCATCGAGACGCGGGGCTGGGGGCCCAAGGACGCTGGACGGCCGGCTCTGAAAAACCCTATCCACGCACAAGAATCTATGCGATAGGCCGGACGATCAATCGTCTGGCTTTCCATGTACATCGCTGAAGTCCTTGCCCTGTCGGCCGCCGTCTGCATTGCGCTCAGCGGCATGCTCGTCGGCGAGTTGCGCGGCCGCCTGGCCCTCCTCGACCTCGCCCGCCTGCAAATGGGCGCGGCCTTCCTGATGACGGCAGCGGCATCGCTCGTCGTGGGCGGCTGGCGCACGGTGGACACCAGGCAGCTCGGCTTCCTCGCCGTCTCCAGCCTGTTCGGCATCATCATCGCCAGCACCACCTATTTCGCGGCGATCTATGCGGCCGGCCCGCGCACCACCGCGCTGCTGTCTCGCTCACCGCGCCCTTCGCCGTCGGCCTCGGTTATGTCTTCCTTGGCGAAACGCTCGATCTCCAGCAGGGCATCGGCATCGCCTGCGTGCTTTCAGGCATCGTGCTGGCGATCAGCGCCCGCAGCGGCTCCAGCAAGACGAGCGGCGAGAAGACGCCGTGGCTCGGCATCGCGCTTGGCGTCATCACCGCGCTCGGCCAGGCGCTGGGAAGCCTTGCCGCACGCCCGGCCATGGCAAGCGGAGTCGAACCGTTCACCGCGATGGCCGTGCGCTCCGGCATCGCGGCGCTGTTCTTCCTGCTTTTGATGCTCGTGCCTCTGCCCGCGCTGAAGCCCGCGGCCCGCATCGAAAAGCGCTCTCTGGGTTTTGCAGTCGGCTCCGCTTTCTTCGGCGTCGGGCTGGGCATGTCGCTGCTGATGGCGGCGCTGGCGCATGGCACGATCGGCATCGTCTCGACGCTCTCGTCGATGACGCCGGTCGTCATCCTGCCGATGATCTGGACGCGCACCGGCCTCGTGCCGGCACCGCGCGCCTGGGTTGGCGCGGCATTGGCCGTCGTCGGAACGGCCCTGATCAGCCTCTAGGCCGGGCGGCCAATATCCACGAGATAGGTGTTTTCCGCCCGCGACTTCGCATAGTCCTCCGGGCGGATTTCGGCAAAGAGCAACGTTTCGCCCTCGGCCGGTGCTTCGGCGAGGAGCTTGCCGTCGGGTGCGGCGATGCGCGACAGGCCGGCATAGGTGAAATGATCGTCGGCGCCGCAATGATTGATATAGGCGACGAAGACCTGGTTTTCGAAGGCGCGCACCTGGATCATGTGGTTGGCGATGAAGGTGCCGGAAGACCCCTTCGGCAGCGCCGTCGGCACCACGACCAGATCCGCGCCGGCGAGCGCCAGCCGACGCACGTTTTCCGGAAACTCCACGTCGTAGCAGATCAGCATGCCGAGCCTGATGCCGCCCAGTTCCACCATGACGGAGGCGGGAACGCCGGGCCGGAAGGCATTGCGCTCATAATCGCCGTAGAGGTGGGATTTGCGGTAGACGGCATTGGTGCCGATGCCGTCGGTGAAGAGCGCGCTGTTGAAGGTATCGCGGCCTTCCTGCTCGGCAAAGCCTGCGACGATGGCAAGCCCGCTCTCGCGCGCAATCGTGCCGAGCCGTTGCGCCACCTCGCCGGTAGCCGGCGAGGCAAGGCCGGCGAAGGCCGCCTCCCCCGCGCCATACCCGGTGACGGCGAGTTCCGGCACGATCAGCAGCTTGGCACCGCCCGCCGCCGCATCGGCGGCAGCAGCCGCGATGCGCTGGAGATTGCCGTCGCCGTCGCCGGCGATCGCATGCATCTGGAGGGCGGCAATGCGCATGGTTGCTCCTAGTCCTTTGTCGACATCGCGCCGAGCAGTTTCGGCAGGTCCCCGAAGCGCGCGACGAGGCCGAAGATGGTGGCGGCGATCGCGACGAAGAGGATCGTGACCGAGGCCATCGTCGGCGTGTAGCCATAGCGCAACGCGTTGAAGATCTTGATCGGCAGCGTCTCCATGGTGAAGCCGATCGTCATGTAGGCGACGATGTATTCGTTGAGCGACAGCACGAAGGCGAACGCATATCCGGAGATGAGGTAGGGCAGGATCAGCGGCAGGACAACGGTGCGAAAGATCGTGCGGTCGTCGGCGCCCATGGTCGCGGCCGCTTCCACCAGCGAACGGTCGATCGAGGAGAAGCCGAGCGACAGCGTCACCAGCGGCAGCGTCACGAAGAAGATCGCATGGCTGATGACGGCGGTCGCCGGCTGGCCGTAGAAGCCGGTCGCCGCCCAGAAGGTGAGGAGACCCAGCGCCGTGATGACCGGCGGCAGCGTGAAGGGCGCGACGCCGAGCAGCTGGAAGATGTTCGCCCAGGGCGCATGGCGCCGCCAGAGGAACCAGGCGAGCGGCAGCGCGATGAGCAGCGCCACGGCGGCCGACAGCGCCGCCAGCGTGATCGAGGCGAAGAGCGCGTTGCGCCATTCGACATTGGTGAAGATCTCGGCATACCAGCCGAGCGAAAAGCCCTTCGGCGGGAAGGCGAGGTCCTGCTTTTCGTTGACCGAGACGCCGGCCACCACGATGAGCGGCAGCGACAGGAAGAGACCGATCAGGCCGAAATAGGCCTTCTGCAGAAACGCGTTCATGCGGCTTCTCCCTTGCGGCCGGCATAGACCGTGAGCGCGACGAGGCCGAGCGTGACGAGCACGAGGAACACGGCCATGGCGGCAGCGAACGGCATGTTGGACTGGTAGATCGCCTGGTCGGTGATCAGCACCGAGAGCGTCCAGTGCTGCGGCCGGCCGAGGATCTGCGGCAGCAGGTAGGAGCCGAGCGCGAAGATGAAGACCATGATCAGCGTCGCCACGATCGTGTTGCGCAGCGCCGGCACGACGACAGTGAAGAAGGACTTGACCGGCGAGGCGCCAAGCGTTCGCGCGGCTTCTGTGAGCGTCGGGTCGAGCCGAACGAGGGCGGGGTAGAGCACGAGCACGGTATAGGGCAGCGCCTGGTAGACCATGGCGGTCAGCACCGCGCCGAAGCTCGGGTTGAGCGCCACCGCCTGCTCCATGACGCCGAGCATCACGAGGAGATTGGTGATGCCGGCGGTGCGCGAGAAGAGCGTCGACCAGGCAAAGCCGATGATGACCTCGGAGAGCGACAGGATGGAGAGCAGCGCCACCAGCCAGAGCACCTGCGTCCGGCGCTTGGCGCGCGACAGAAGATAGGTGAAGGGCACGGCGAGCACGACGCAGCAGATCGCGACCATGACCGCGAGGAACAGCGAGAAGCCGAGCACCTTGCCGAAGAACAGGCTGAGGAAGCGGGCATAATTGTCGAAGACGAAATCCGGCGTGTAGAAGCCGGACGGATCGCGCCGGAAGAAGGAGACCGCGATCATCGTCGCAAAGGGCACGACGAAGAAGACGATCAGCATGCCCGCGGGAAAGAACAGCGGGCCATAGTCGGTGAGTTTTTGCGGGGGCTCTCGTCTCATGACTTGAGCACCACGCAGTCGGCCGGGTTGAGCTGGATGCCGACCGCCTGGCCGATGGAAACATCCGGCCGCGCATTCGGCATGGAGACGGCGACGACCTGCTTGCCGCCGGCCTCCACGAAGGTCTCGATCGTGCCGCCGAGATCGCGCACGAAGGTGACCGTGCCGGAGATCGCGCCGTTGCCGGGCGCCGTCAGGTGCACGTCTTCCGGGCGCACCGAGAGCACGCCGGACGTGAGGCCGGCGGGAATGGCAAGGCCCGTGACCGGCGTGCCGAGCACGTTGGCGCCGGTGCTGTCGGCGGAAAAATCGATGAGGTTGGTCATGCCGATGAAGTCGGCGACGAAGGTATCGGCCGGGCGGCGGTAGATCTCGACGGGGGCGGCGGCCTGGCGGATTTCGCCGCTGTTCATCACCACGACCGTATCGGCCATGGTCATCGCCTCGCGCTGGTCGTGGGTGACGACGATGGTGGTGATGCCGAGGCGCTGCTGGAGCTGGCGAAGCTCGACCTGCATTGCTTCGCGCAGCTTGGCGTCAAGGGCCGAGAGCGGTTCGTCGAGCAGGAAGAGTTTCGGCGAGATGGCGAGCGCGCGGGCGATGGCGACGCGCTGGCGCTGGCCGCCGGAAAGCTTGGCGACCGGGCGGTCGGCATAGCCGGTAAGGTGGATCATCGAAAGAAGCTCGTCGACGCGCTTCTTCTGCTCCTCCTTGCCGATGCCGCGAATGCGCAGCGAATAGGCGATGTTCTCCCCGACCGTCAGGTGCGGGAAGAGCGCCAGCGACTGGAAGACCATGCCGAGATCGCGCTTGTGCGTCGGCACATTGGTTATGTCCTTGCCGTCGAGCTGGATCGCTCCGCTGGTCGGCAGGTCGAGGCCGGCCACCATGCGCATCAGCGTGGTCTTGCCGCAGCCGGAGGGGCCGAGCAGGCAGACGAAGGTGCCGTGCGGCACGGTCAGTTCGACATTCTTGACGGCCGTGAACGTGCCGAACTGCTTGACGATATTCTGGAGAGTCAGTCCGGACATGGGTTCCCCGCGCGGCGTTTTATGGTTTCTTGACCGGCCGGCTTTTCAGCCGGCCGGTTACATTTGGGATGAACGGGCTTCAGCCTGCGATCATTTCCGTCCACTTCTGGTTCAGCCAGTCGGCCTTGGTGGTGTAGAGGTCGTAGCGCGGGATGATCGGCTCGATATCGGACGAAACGGCGGCGAATTCCTCGGCCGTCAGGTCGATGAGGTCGCGCTTGACCGTCGGCGCGGTGCCGACCTTGCGCGACAGGATCGCCTGGATCTTCGGCTGGCTCATGTAGTTGATGAAGGTGTGGGCTTCCTCGACCTTTTCCGAGGCGCGCGACAGCGCCCAGCAACCGGAATCCATGATGCCGCCTTCCTTCGGGAAGGTGGAGCGGACCGGCTGGCCGTCAGCGGCGGCAAGACCCGTCACGTCATGGTAATACTGGCCCATCGGGATTTCGCCAGACTTCAGAGACTGTTCGAACTGCGCCTCGTCGCGATACCAGAGCCGGACGTTCGGCTTCACTTCGGCGAGCTTTTCGAAAGCCTTGAGGAGGCCTTCCTCGGTGTCGAGCGCGTTGGTGCCGCCGAAATGGGTCTTTGCCGTCACTTCCAGCAGGAAGGAGTTGGAGACGAGCGCCAGCAGGCCGAGCTTGTCGGCATTGGCCGGATCCCACAGCGCGTTCCAGGAGGTCGGCGCTTCCTTGAAGACATCCGTGTTGGTGACGAGCGTGATGTACCAGGCGACGGCACCGATGCCGGCGATGCGGCCATCCGGATATTTGTTGACGAAATGGTCGATGAGGTTGGCGGCGTTCGGGATCTTCGCCGTGTCGAGCGGCGCCCAGAGTTCGGTGGTCTGGCCCTTCAGCATGGCGACCTGCGACATCATGGAGACGTCGGCGGGCGCCTGGCCGGCCTTGGCGGCCTGCTCCAGCTGCACGAGCCAGGCTTCACCGGTCGGCTCGGCGACGGATTCGACGGCGATGCCGGTTTCCTTGGTGAAATCGGCAAAGATGTTCTTGTCGAACGAATCCTTGAAGTAACCGCCGTAGACGCCGACCTTCAGCGACTTGTCCTGCGCACGCAGCACCGCCGGCATGGCGAGCAGCGAAGCGCCGGCGACGCCGGCGCCCAATACGGCGCGGCGGCTCACATTGGTCTTGAGGATGTCACGCATAGTGGTCTTTCTCCTGTTAGGCCGGCCGCTTGATTTGGCCGGAGCGTTCCCGTTGTTGCTATTGTATGTCAGGCGGTCCGCGCCACGGAAGGGCTGAATACCATCAGGCTCAGAATTTCGAAGAGCACCTGCGCACCCGCCTGGGCGGTATTCGTGGTCGCGTCATATTGCGGGGCCACCTCCACCACGTCGCCGCCGACGAGGTTGACGCCCTTGAGGCCGCGGATCAGTTCCAGCACCTCGCGCGTCGTCAGCCCGCCGATTTCCGGCGTGCCGGTGCCCGGCGCAAAGCTCGGGTCGAGGCTGTCGACGTCGAACGAAAGATAGGTCGGGCCGTCGCCGACGATGGCCTTGGCCTTCTCGATGATCGCGGGGATGCCGAGGCCGTTCACTTCTTCGGCATGGATGACGGTCATGCCGGATTCGTAGGAGAACTCCCAGAGATATTCCGACGAGCCACGAATGCCGATCTGGATGGTGCGGGTCGGGTCGAGCACGCCGTCGAGCACGGCGTTGCGGAACGGACCGCCGTGGTGGAACTTGGTGCCGTCGAAGGAGCCGCCGGTGTCGCAATGAGCATCGATATGGATCATGCCGACCGGCTGCTTCTTGCCGACGGCCTTCATGATCGGGTGCGTGATCGAATGGTCGCCGCCGACGGCAAGCGGGATCACGCCGGCATCGACGATCTGGTTGAAGCGCTTCTCGATGTCGTCATGGCTGAGTTCAAGGCGGTAGCGGCTCTGGAACGGCACGTCGCCGATATCGGCCACGCGCAGGTCCTGCACCGGCGCGCAATCGAGCACATGGTTGTAGGGGCCGATGCGCTCGATGGTGCGCATGGCGCGCGGTCCGAAGCGCGAGCCCGGACGGTTGGTCACGCCGAGGTCCATCGGCACGCCGGTGATGGCGACCTGAAGATTGCCGAAATCCGGCTCGTTGGCATCGACCGGCATATGGGGGGCGGAGAGGAAGGTCGGCACGCCGGCATAGGGCGCAAGACGCGTGCCGTTCTTGGAGAAGATCTTGTCGGCGACCTTGCGGAAGGCGGGGTCGAACATTTCGCCGCCATGGCTCGCGCCGTATTTCGCCTTGAGTTCGTCGAGCTTGCTGTTCGCCATCGTCTGTGCCTCACCTATCTGGAATGCGGGCAGACCGGGGGCCGGTGCAAGAAGCGTCCAAACTCTCTTCCCCCGGGGCTTTGCCCTCGTTTTTTACATTATCGTTATAAAACGCCTGGAAAATCAATTGATATTGTTATAGCGTTTGGTGTGAGAAAAACTCACGGATCAGGATCCCTTCATGGCCTCGCGCCTGCCACCGCTCAACCCGCTTCGCGCCTTCGAGGCGACTGCCCGCCGGGGTGCCGTTTCGGCCGCAGCGCGAGAGTTGAACGTGACGCATGGCGCCGTCAGCCACCAGATCCGCGCGCTGGAGGAATCGCTCGGCACCGTGCTGTTCGAGCGCGGCGGCAAGCGGCTGAAGCTGACGCCGCAGGGCGCGCTGCTGCTGCCGGCCGTCACCAATGCCTTCGGCGAGATCGCGGCGGCGACCGCGCTGATGAAACAGCCGGAGACCAGCGGCAACCTGACCGTCACCTGCGTGCCGGCTTTGCTGTCGCTCTGGCTGATCCCGCGCCTCAACGCCTTTACCGACCAGTTTCCGGGCGTGCGCGTCACGCTCATCGCCTCCAACGATCCGGACCACCTGCGCTCGCTCGACACGGATGTCTGCCTGCTCTACGGCGACGGTAATTGGCCGGACTGCTGGACGCGGCTCTGGTCGAAGCTGCAACTCTTCCCCATCGCCAGCCCGACGCTGCTGAACAGCCGGCCGCTGCGGTCGCTGCGCGATCTCTCAGACCACACGCTGTTCCATGGCGACGACGGGCGGGAATGGAACACCTGGCTTTCCGCCGCCGATGCCGTCGACGTGGTGCGCGGCCGCCAGCATTTCATGAGCGACGCGCGCCTGTCCACCGAGGCCGCCCTGCACGGCCAGGGCATCGCGCTCGGCGACACCATCACCGCCAGCAACCTGATCGCCCGCGGCGAACTGGTCGTGCCCTTCGACCTCACGGTGCCGGCTTACGACGCCTTCTACGTCGCCTGCCGGCAGGCGGTGCGCCAGACGCCGATCGTCAAGGTGTTCATCGACTGGTTCTTCGCCTCGCTCGAGGAAAGCATGCCCGAACCGCAGACCTCCGCCCGCATGATCCTGCGCGGGCGCAGCGGCCGCGCGGCGGAAAACCTTCGCCCGATTTCGGCTCCGGCCAAGCGCCGGGCCGCCCCCACCCAGCGCAAGACCCGCGCCTGATGTTCACGACCCCGATTTTACGGACATGACCATGCCTCGCTTCAACCCGCTCGTCGAATCCCTCGCCCCGCCGCCGATCCCTTCCGTTTTCGCCTGGGGCGGTGCCTATGACGGCCGCAGCGGCCCGATGATCGACCTGTCGCAGGCCGTGCCCGGCTATCCGCCGCATCCCGACATGCTGCGCCTGCTGGGCGAAAACGCCGCCTCGCGCGCCTATACCGGCTACGGGCCGATCGAGGGCGAGGATAGCTTGCGCAGGGCCTATGCCGACCATGTCTCCGGGACCTACGGCGTCGCGCTTTCGGCCGGCAACATCCATGTGACGGCCGGTTGCAACCAGGCCTTCATCTGCGCCGCCATGGCGATCGCCGGCGCCGGCGATGCCGTGCTGATGACCGACCCCTACTATTTCAACCAGGAAACCACGCTCGCCATGCTGGGCATCAAAACCCGGTTCGCCGCCTGCGACCCGGCAAACGGTTTCCTGCCCGATATCGATGCCCTCGCCGCAGCCATCACCCCGGATGTGCGCGCCGTCGCCCTCGTCTCGCCGAACAACCCGACCGGCGCGGTCTATCCGCCGGCGCTGCTTGCGGCGATCTACGACCTCTGCGCCGCGCGCGGCGTCTGGCTCATCCTCGACGAGACCTATCGCGACTTCCTGCCGGCGGGTGCCGGCCGGCCGCATGACCTGTTCGGCCGCCCGGGCTGGGAAAACACGCTGATCGGCCTCTACAGCTTCTCCAAATCCTTCTGCATTCCCGGCCATCGCCTGGGCGCGATCACCGCGGGTACCGATGTCGTCACGCAGGTGGCGAAGATCATGGACAACCTGCAGATCTGCCCGCCCCGCTCCGCCCAGGCCGCCGTCGCCACCGCGCTGCCGCTTTTGGCCGACTGGCGCGAGGAAAACCGCCGCGAGATCGCCCGGCGGGTCGAGGGGCTTCTTTCGACGATGGCCGGCGTTCCGTCCTGGCGCGTCGGCGCAGTCGGCGCCTATTTCGCCTTCATCGGCCACCCGTTCGGCGCCGCACCCTCCGCCCGCGTGGCGGAGAAGCTCGCCAGGGAAGCCGGCATCCTCTGCCTCCCCGGCAGCTATTTCGGCGCCCGCCAGGAAGGCTACCTGCGCTTCGCCTTCGCCAATGCCGACGTCGGGACGATCGCGCTGCTGAGGGACCGCCTCAACCGATTCGCACTCGACTGAGGCCGGCAAACCTATCCTTGGGTTGAGTGAAGATGCCCCGACGAGATTCGAGGCGCCAACCAGAAGGCGAAATTCAGCAAAATAATTTCTCACCCTCTGATTGCGAATAGAAAATTCCTGCAATCAACGGTCCCGCATCTTGCGCACGGCGAACTTGCTCCTATGCTCTAGGACAGGCCGTATGCCGGAAACGCAACCGGGTGGGAGAAAGATGGCCAGGCATGGAAAAGATAAGCCAAACCTACGAACCCACGATTGCAGACGTCCTTGAAGCCTCCGCTGTCGCGCAAAGCGTCGTCCATCAGCTGCGACGGGCGCATGGCCAGTTCGTTCATCGCTTCCTCCACCATTTCTCCCGGGTCGATTTGCGCCCCGCCGAATTCTGCGTGCTGGCGCTGATCGCTGAACGGCCGGGACGAAAACAATCGGAGATTGCGACGGCGCTCGGAATCCAGCGGGCGAATTTCGTGGCGCTGATGAACGACCTCGAAAGCCGCTGCCTGACGGAGCGGCGCAGCGCCCCGAACGATCGGCGCTCCCACGCGCTGTACCTCACCCCTGCCGGCGAACACCTGCTGGCGGACGCCCGCCGCGCCGAGGCGGATTTCGAGGCGGACTGTCTCGAACGGCTCGGCGGCATGGGCGCCCGCGAGCAGTTCCTGACGCTCCTCTCCCGGTTGATCGGGTGACGTGCCACGGTTGGGTTAATCAGTCGCGCATATAGGTGTGGGTGCGCGTCGCCTTCGATTGAGGTTTGCATGCCTTTAGCGCGCGTCGTGCACCACGCGGCCTGCAAGCAGGGTCAGCAGGCAGCGTGTGCCCGACAGGATGGTCTGCGGCGCGGCAGCCAGAAGATCGTTGTCGAAGACGGCGATGTCGGCCCATTGGCCGGGCACCAGCCGCCCCTTCACCGCCTCCGCCTTCTGCGACCAGGCGCCGTATTCCGTGTAGACCTGGAGCGCCTCCTCCGCGCTCAGCCGTTCGGAAGCCTCCATCACCGTGCCCTTGCCGGTCTGGCGCGTGATCATCGCGTGCAGGTTCGGGAAGGGATCGGGCGAGCAGACCGGCGAATCCGAGCCTGTGGAAGGTTTAAGGCCCATGCGCATCCAGCTGCCGATCGGGTAGGACGACTTGCCGCGCGCCTCCCCGAGCACGGAAATGTAGCTGTCGCCGAAATCGTGGATGAAGGCCATCTGCGGCGCGGGCAGGATGCCGGCCGCCTTCATGCGTTCATTCTGCTCACGTGTGGAAAAGCCGCAATGCTCGACGCGGTGGCGGCGGTCTGGATCGGGATTGGCGGCGAGCGCCTTTTCGTAAGCCGTGATGAGCTGCTCGATCGCCCCGTCGCCGATGGCGTGGCAGACCATCTGGTAGCCGCGGTCATGGCAATCCCTGACCACCGCCTCGACCGTTTCATCCGGCAGCATCTGCACGCCGATATTGTCGGGCTCGCCCTCGTACGGTTTCGTCATCCAGGCGGTGCGCCCGCCGGCCGAACCATCCAGAAAAACCTTCACCCCGCCGACCCGCAGCATGTCGTCGCCCGCCCCGGAGAGCAGCCCTGCCCGCCAGGCGTCCTCGACGATGGAGACGCCGGGATCGCCGAGCAGCGTCAGCCAGACGCGCACCGGCAGGCGGCCGGAGAGTTTCGCCATCTCGTAGGCCTGGATTTCGGCGAAGCCGGCAACATGGCCGACCGCCGCATCCATGCAGCTCGTGATGCCGAAGGACAGGAGATGGCGCCCTGCCCGCTCGATGCCGTCGATGAGGTCCTCGGTCGTCGCCGGCGGCATGGCGGCCTTGATGAGATTCTGGGCGTTTTCCGCGAGGAAGCCGTTCAACCGGCCCTCGGTGACGCCGATCACGCCGCCATCGGGCACGGGTGTCGCCTCGTCGACGCCGGCAAGCGCCAGCGCACGGGAATTGGCGATCGAGACATGGCCGCAGGCCCGCGTCAGATAGACCGGGTGATCGGGGGCGGCGCGGTCGAGATCGGCGCGCGTCGGATGCCGGCCGGTATCGAGCTTGACCTGGTCGTAGCCCCGGGCACGCACCCAGCCGCCCTTCGGCGTCGCCGCCGCGCGCTCGGCGATTGCCGCCATCAGCGTGGCGAGCGTCGGGGCTGCCGCGGGCGTGGCGTCGACAAAGCCCATGGCGATGCCGGTCGCAATCAGGTGCAGGTGGTTGTCGATGAGGCCGGGGCTGGCAAAACGGCCTTCGAGATCGATGACCTCCGTGCCGGGTCCCCGGAGCGCCAGGATATCGGCGTCGCTGCCGATGGCCAGCACCTTGCCCTGCCAAACGGCAACGGCGTTGCTGATGCCCTCCTCCCGGCCGCGCCAGATGCGGCCATTGTGTAGGATGAGATCGGCTTCAATTCGGACTGCCATGCAATGCTCCCTCCAAGCGCCGAACGGGCGGCGCCTTCTCCTGCGGACGCAACGTGAGGTTTTGCGGCCGGCTTGGCCAATTCGCTTTTGGCAGAACCCCAATCATGCCTGTTTTACATAGCCGATGCCGCGCGCCAGCCAGCAGCCAAGCGTCAGGCCGGTGACATCTCCTGCGGCATCGCGGGTGACGCGCAGCGTCCAGTCTCCCGGCGCCGGCGCGTCCATCGAGCGGCGGGTCACGACGATCCACAGGTCGGGGCCGACGGGGTAGACGATCTCGGGGCGGCCCGTGCCGAGAAACCCCTCCGCCCAGAGATAGGTGCCGCCGTCGCGGCATTCGATGACGATATCCGCTTCCAGCTCGGATGAACGATAGCGCCCGGCGATACCTGTATCCGCTACCGGCGGAACGGCGGCGACCGGCACCAGCCGCTCGGCGAAATTTTCGTGCGGACGCTCCATCAGCAGGTCCTCGCCGGCGCGGGCGACCTTGACCGTCGCGGAGGCGAGGCTGCCGTCCGGCGCTTCCGACAGCGCCTCGACCGAGGTGCCGAACCGCAGGGAGACCGTCTCCCGGCCCGACTCCAGCCGCGCCAGAAGGCCGGTTTCCCGGCTGATCCACTGCCCCGCCCAGTTCCCGCGCAGCGGCTGTGACGTCGGATGCGGCAGGCCGAGCGCAGCGCGCGCCAGCCTGTGTGCCGCGCCATGGGCATCGCCGTGGTGGTTGAACATAACCACCACCGAGAGCCGCGCCTCCGTCGAGCACATCCGGTAGGCGCGGAAGCCGCGGAGCGCGCCGCCATGGCTGGTGAAGGCGAAATCGCCGAGGCGGGAATGTTGCAGGCCGAAACCATAGGCAGCCGGCTTGCCATCCCGAAACGTCTGCGGCGCGGCGATGCGCTGGTAGAGGCTGGCGGGGTCGTCGCGCGAGGCATCGATCCAGCGCTCATAGGCGATCATGTCGTCGAGCGAGGCGGAAATGCCGGCATCGCCCCTCCAGTAGATGCCGTTGTCCGCGGGCAGGTAGCCGGCGGCGTCATTGCCCTCGTAGCCGACCACGCCATCCGCCGGCTGCCGGGTATCGGCGGTCAGCACCGCGCCGGCCATGCCGGCCGGCTGCCAGATGTGGCGGGCGTAGAGCGCTTCGAGCGGTTCGGGGGAAAGCTCCTCCAGCATATCCGAGAGAATGCGGAAATTGCCGTTGCTGTAGGAATAGCGCGTGCCGGGTGCAAAATGCCCGCTTCGCATGCGGGCAAGGACCGGGCCCGCATCGGCGCGGGAAAAGCTCTGCTCCGCCCGGCCGCCGTGGAGGACGGTGAGTGCCCAGTAATCCCGCAGGCCCGACTGGTTGTTGCAGAGGTCGCGCACCGTCGGAAGCGGGCGTTCGAAATTCGGCAGGTGCGCGGGAAGCCGTGCATCCAGGGCCTCGGGCTCGCCGCACAGGGCGAACATGGCCGCGCAAGTGAACTGCTTGGAGATCGAGCAGATCGGCAGCCGCGTATCCGGCGTCATCGCGCGCCGGTCGTCGAGGTTTGCAAATCCCCAGGCGCGGCGCGCCACCACCCGCCCTTCGCTGACCACCCCGATAACGCCACCCGGGCCTTGGAACCGGGCCGGAAGCGCGTCGATCTCCGCTTCGAGCCGTTTGTCGTCGATCATGGTCATGCCGTGCTTTCCGTTGCGAATCTCACGGGCAGGATATTGGTCCGGCCGGGCGCCGCTTAGCAACACGTCAAAAATCCGGGTCGCGCGCCCTCAGCCGCGGTGGCCGGAGACTTCAGCCCCGGCATCGCGGGGCAGCGCCAGGAAGCGCAGCGCCGAAACGAAGCCGATCACGGCGATGCAAAGGAAGGCGGCACGGATATCCATCAGCATGCCCCCGCCGCTCATCTCGGGGAAAAAGGCGGAGGCGAGGCGGATGACCACGGCGGCGACGGCGACGCCGAGAAGCTGCGCCAGTTGCTGCAACATGGCGGAGATCGTTGCCGCCGCGCTGCGCTGCGCCGGCGTGACATCGGCAAAGGCGATGGTTGTGAGCGCGGTGAACTGCATCGAGCGCGACAGGCCACAGGCGATCAGCAGGCCGAAGAGCAGGAGGCGCGGCGTCTCGCCGTCGACGAAGGCGAAGGCACCGATCGTCAGCGCCGCGACCAAGCCGTTGACGACGAGCAGCGAGCGGAAGCCGAAGAGGCGGAGCGCCGGGGTCGTGACGCTCTTCATCAGGAGGTTGCCGAGGAAATAGACGAGCACGAGCGAGCCCGTTTCCACCGCGTCGTAACCGAGGCCAACCTGGAACAGCAGCGGCAGCAGGAAGGGCGTGGCATTGACCGCGAGCCGCCCGGCCGTGCCGGCCGAAAGCGTCGCGAAGGCAAAGGTCGGCACCTTCAGCACCGCCATGTCGAGAAGGGCATGCGGCGCGCGCTTGAGGTGGCGGACCGCGAGCCACCCGAACACGAGGCCCGAGGCGAGGATCGCCAGTGCGCCGGCGCCACCCGTCGAGGCGCTGGACAGCTCGAGGCCCGCCAGCGTCAGCGCCAGCGCGCCGCCGGTCAGGAGGAAACCTGCAAGATCGAAGCGGCGCGCGCCCTCGCCCGGCGCATGCGGCACGAAGACCACGACGAGCACGACGCCGACGAGGCCGAGCGGCAGGTTGATGAAGAAGTTCCATTCCCAGCCGGCATGGGTGGTGATCCAGGCGCCGATCAGCGGGCCGATAACGGGGGCGATCAGGGCCGGCCAGGTGATGGTGGCGATCGCACGCACCAGCTCGGCCTTCGGCGCACCGCGCAGCACGAGCTGGCGCCCGACCGGCGTCATCAGCGCGGCGGAGGCGCCCTGGAACAGCCGCGCCGCGGTGAATTCCGCAAGCGAGCCGGAAAAGCCGCAGGCGACGGAGGAGAGCGTGAACAGCACGATGGCGGAGAGAAACACTTCGCGGGCGCCAAACCGGTCGGCGAGCCAGCCTGCCGGCGGAATGAACACCGCCATGGCGAGCAGGTAGGCGGTGAAGCCGATGTTCAGCGTCACCACATCCGTGGAAAAGGCATGCGCCATCGCCGGCAGCGACGTCGCGATGATCGTGCTGTCGAGCATCTGCATGAAGAAGGCCACGGCGACGACCGCCGGGACCATGCGGGTGCGATGCAGCGGTATGGGCGGAGACGGAATGGAAGACATCACAAAATTCGAAAAAGGGGCGCCGACGCACAGGCGCCGGCACCCAAGCCTACAAGATCAGTTGCTCGCATCAACCCTTTTGAGCGCCGCATCGTAGAAGGAGCGGTCGATCCAGGTATCGTAGTTCACTTTGCCCTTCAGAAGCTCGGAATCGGCCATGAAGGTTTCTTCGCCCTGGAGGGAGCGAACTGCCTCTTCGGTGATCTGCGGATCCTGGAAGAACTTGCCGTCCGGATAGGTCGCGCGCACGGCGCTGTCGCTGTTGCCGGTCTCCTTGACGAAGATCGCGATCGTTTCGTCCGGGTTGGCGTCGGCCCAGCGCGCGGTCGCAATGTCGACGGCCAGCAGGCGCGCCACGATATCCGGGTACTTGCGGGCAAAGTCGCCGTTGACGCTGAGGAGGTGCGGCACCGCCCATTCCGGGCTTCCCGACACGCCGGCATCGAAGATCACACGCGCCGCACCCTTTTCGACGAGCGCCTGGACCGGGCCGGTGCTTTCGACGATCGCATCGACATCGCCGCGCACCAGCGCCGGGCCGGAGCTTTCGATGCCGAGGTTCAGGCTCTCGACGTCGGTGAGGGAAAGGCCCGCCGCCTTCAGCGCCTTGGCGAAGGTCGAATGGCGCACGGTGCCGGAGAGATAGGCGACCTTCTTGCCCTTCAGATCCTCGATCTTCTGGATCGACGAGCCCGGCGCCACGACGATCTGCGTCTCGTTCGAGCGGTTCCAGCTGGAGAGGCCAATGAGCTTCACGTCGGCGCCGGTCGCGGCGAGGCGCAGCGACGGGTTGTTGCCGATATAGGTGAAGTCGATGGCACCCGAGCCGAGCGCCACGGTCGCGGCTGAACCGCCGTCGAACGTGGTCAGCTCGATCTTGATGCCGTCCTTGGCGAACTCGTCCTCGAGCAGCTTCTTGTTGCGATAGAGGATGAATTTCAGGTGGCCCGGCGCGGTGGAGCCGATGCGGATGACGTCGAGTTTTGCCTCATCGGCAAAGGCCGGAGCGAAGCCCGCGGCCGGCAGAATGGAAAGCGCGAGCGCCAGTTTCAGAAGTGTTCGACGGAGCGTCATGGGGTGATCCTTTCGAGATCGATGGTTCAAGGATGTTTGCGTTTCAAAAGGCTCAGTTCGGGCCGCTTTCGCCGCTGCCGCGCCAATGCGTGGCGCGCCGTTCGCCGGCAACGAGCAGGTAGTTGAGCAGGAGGCCGATGATCGTCAGCGTCAGGATGCCGGCATACATGCGGTCGGTTTCGAGCATCAGCGAGGAGTGCTGGATGAGGTAGCCGATGCCGGACTGGGCCGCGAGCATCTCGGCGGCGATGACCGAGAAGAGCGAGGTTTTTACGCCGAGCCGCGCGCCCGCGACGATCGAGGGAATGGCGGAGGGGAAGATCACCTTCTTGAACAGATCCCAGTCCGACGTACCCATGGAGCGCGCCGCCTTGACGAGCAGCGGATCGACCGATTTGACGCCGACGATGGTGTTGATCAGCAGGAAGAACACGGCGGCGTAGAAGGTGATGGCGATCTTCGAGGCCTCGCCGATGCCGAGCAGCAGGATGAAGACCGGCAGCAGCGCGAATTGCGAGGTGTTGCGCAGCGTCTGGACGAGGAAATCCGACGCCTTCTCGAACAGCGTATAACGCCCCATCAGGAAGCCGAGCGGCACGGCGACGACGACGGCGAGCGCAAAGCCGATCGCGGCGCGTTGCAGGCTGATGCCGATATGGTCGGCAAGCTGGCCCGAGACGGCCATCTCCCACAGGACCGAAAGCACCTGGCTCAGCGGCGGGAAGAACAGCGAGTTGATCCAGCCGGCACGCGGCGCGATCTCCCAGAGCAGCGCAAAGGCGATCAGTGCCGGCAGGCCGAGCGTGATGGTGGAAAAGGTTTCGCCAAGCGCGGTCGGCGCCTTGAGCGGAAGACGCCTACGGCGCAAGGAAAGGACGTTGCGAAGCGGCGGGTTGCGGTCGACGATCAGGCTCATCCGATCCTCCCTCAGTTGGCGTAGGTGGAAGCAACGGCCCAGTCGCGCTGGGCCTTGCCGACTTCGTCGCGCAGGCTTTCCCAGACGCGGCCGCGATAGGCGTTGAAGTCCGGGCTGTTGCGGATATCGAGATCGCGCGGGCGCGGCAGGTCGATCTCGACGATCTCCTTGACGCTCGCCGGCCGCGCCGTCATCACCACGACGCGGTCGGCGAGATAGATCGCCTCGTCGATCGAATGGGTGACGAAGACGACCGTCGTCTTGATCTGCTCCCAGATGCGCAGGAGTTCGCTTTGCAGGATGTCGCGCGTCTGGGCATCGAGCGCGGCGAAGGGCTCGTCCATCAAGAGCACCTGCGGATCGGTGGAGAGCGCGCGGGCAATCGCCACGCGCTGCTGCATGCCGCCGGAAAGCTGCGATGGGAACCGGTCTTCGAAACCCTGGAGCCCGAAGAGGTGCAGGAAATGCAGCGCCTTCTCGCGTCGCTCCGTGGCGCCGACACCGCGCACCTCCAGCGCATATTCGACATTCTGCAAGGCCGTGCGCCAGGGGAAGAGCGCGTATTGCTGGAAGACGTAGGCGGTACGGGCATGCGGCTTCGAGACCTCGATGCCATCGATGCGGGCGATGCCGGAGGTCGCCTCGGTCAGCCCGGCGATGACGTCGAGCAGCACCGATTTGCCGCTGCCGGAAGGGCCGACCAGCGTCACGAACTCGCCGCTGTCGATGGTGAGGTCGACGCCATCCAGCACGGCGATGCGGTTCGACGTGACGCCATCGACGGTCACGGTCTGGCCGGGCTTCAGGTTGAAGGATTTTCGGATGGCGCTGACGGCGATGCGTTCCATGGTGATCTCTCTTTCGCTCAAACCTGCGCCACGCGAATGTGGCGGGTCGGATCATTCTTTGTCCCTCCGGCGCGCCCGCGGCTCCAGCCGAGCGAACGGGCATAGACGCCGAAGAGGTTGCGTTCGAGGACTTCGGATTCGGTGATGCCGACCGGGCCATCCGCATTTTCAGCGACATAGAGGGCATCGGTCGGGCAGTAGATTTCGCAGAGGAAGCAGGTCTGGCAGTCGTCCTGGCGGGCGATGACGGGAAACCCCGTTTCGTCGCGGTCAAAGACGAAGGCCGGACAGATCCGCTCGCAGATGTCGCAGTTGATGCAGCGCTCGGCGGAAACGACTTCGATCATCGCTCAGCCCTCCTGCGCCGTATCGAGAACGAGGTCCTCGCGCAACGCCGTCACCCGGTCGAGGCCGGAGACGATGATGCGGTTTGCCTGCGCGTCGCTCTCGGCCGGAAAATCACGCCGGCGATGCACGCCGCGGCTTTCGGTGCGCAGCGATGCCGCGGCGACGGTCCAGCGGGCGCTGGCGGTGACCGAGGCGACTTCGCGCGAACGCAGGCGTTCGATGCCGGTCGCGGGCGGCGCCTGGTTCAGGCTCGACCACAGATCGTCCAGTGTCCCGCGGCTCGCCTCCAGCGTCTCCGCCGTGCGCCAATAGCTCTTGTCGAGCGGTGCGATCTGGTCGTGCGCGATGCGGGCCGCGGCGGCGAGATCGATATCGTCGCGCTCGGCGCTGCCGCGCAGGCCCGTCGTGCCGAGCGGTTGCAGCCTTGCACTGTCGCGGGCCTGCCGGCGACGGGCGTGGTGTGCTGCGCCGTGGCCGGCCCACCAGCCGCTGGAGATCGCCCAGGAGGCATTGATGGCGCCGCCGCCGGAAATGCCGCCGGTCACGTTTTCGCGGCTTGCCGCGTCGCCCGCGGCATAGAGGCCGGAAATGCCGGTGCCGCAATCGGACGTGACGATGCGGATGCCGCCGGTGCCGCGCACCGTGCCCTCATATTTGAGGTCGACGCGAAAGAGCTCCTCGAACGGGTTTATGCCCATGCGCTCGTAGGGCTGGAAACAGTTCGGCTGGCCGCGCTTCAGCCAGTCCTGCATGGCGGGTTCGGCGAGATCGAGCCGGGCGTAGACCGGGCCGGAAAGCAGGGCTTCCGCCACCTGTCGCTCGCCGCCGCCGATACCGTTCGTCACGGCTTCGCCGCGCGCATCGCGCAGGACCTCGCCGTCGGCGCGGTAGAACGTTGCCCAGCGGAAGGGCAGGCCCTTGTTGAGTGACGAGCCGTGCGGGGCGAGCGTGTATTTGCCGGTGAATTCCATGCCGGACAGCGAAGCGCCTGCCTCCGCGGCGAAGAGATAGCCGTCGCCGGTCAGCCCTGTGCCGCCGAGGATGCGCTCGAAGAAGGCGCAGCCGCCCGTCGCGAGCACGACGGCACCCGCGGACACCTGGAAGCTCGTCCCGTTGCGGCGCACCAGCCCCGCGGCACCGCCGACATGGTTTTCGTCGCAGAGCAGTTCGAGGATCGGATGATGGTCGAGAATGGTGACGCCGGCCTTCTGCACGCGCTGGCGCATGAAGCGCATGTAATCCGGCCCGCGCAGATTGGCGATATAGAGACTGCCGTCCTCCTCGCTCGGAAAGGGATAGCCCCATTCGACGAGTTTTTGCAGGTTCTCGTAGGCCCGGTCGGCCGAGCGCAGCATCCAGCGGCGATCGGCGAGGCCCGCGGTGCGCTTGAAGCGCTGCTCGACGGAAGCCGCGCGACCCTCGCCCGGCGGAACGCACCAGGTGCCTGTGTTCGATGGTGCCGTCGCACCGCTCGTGCCGTGATAGCCCTTGTCGGCCAGCACGACGCGGGCACCGGCCTCGGCCGCCGAGATCGCTGCCCAGGCGGCGGACGGGCCGCCGCCGACGACGAGCACGTCCGTTTCGATAAGACGCCCGTCCTGCGTGGGCTGTTCCTTGCGACGCGATGCCATGGTGTTCCGGTTTTTGGAGTGAGAAGACGGTGCCGGCCCTCGCGGGCCGGCAAGATCAGGCGGCGACGGGGAACCAGGACGGTTCGTTGCCGGCGGTCCACTTGATGTTGCAGCCGATCGACGGCGTCTGGGCCGAACCGGCGGCCTCGCCCTTCAGCACGGCAGCGACGGCCGCGCGCAGGTCGGCACCCGTCACGACTTTGCCGTTGCCCGGGCGCGCATCGTCGAACTGGCCGTGATAGGCGAGCTTGCGATCGCGGTCATAGAGGAAGAAATCCGGCGTGCAGGCCGCGCCATAGGCCTTGGCGACGCCCTGCGAGGCATCCTTGAGATAGGGGAAATCGTAGCCATAGGTCTTCACCTCCGCGCCGACGCGTTCCAGCGTTTCTTCGGGATGCGCCGCAGCGTCATTGCTGTTGATCGCGACGACGGCGAGCCCCTGCCCGGCATGGTCGCGGGCAAATTGAGCGAGCGCTTCGCGGATCAGCACGACGAAGGGGCAGCGGTTCGAGATGAAGGCGACGAGCAGCGCCGGGCTGTCCTTGAATTCGGCAAGCGTGAACAGATTGCCGTCCGCATCCGGCAGGATGAAGTCCGGCGCACGGGTTCCGAGCGTAATGGGGTTGGATTCGGTCTTGGGCATGGTATCCTCCTGGCAAGCCAACGAGGATAATAATCTAGATATTACATGGATTTTATAGATATCATTTTCCAACCGACGCGCCCGGTGGAGATATTGTTGGCGCCATAAGGGCTGCCCGGCGCAATCTTTTTGCAGCTAGGCTCCTGGCGATGCCCCCCTCCAGTGCTCGTTTGATTGAACCCGATCCGGCGCTGGATGCCCGCATGACGGAAGCGGGCGTGACGATCCGCCGGCCTCCTGCCGGCGCTCTCTTCGTGAAGGTCAGAAACTGCTCTGGAGGCGGTAGCGCGAGCCCGGATAGAGCAGGCGCACGGTGGTCACGACGCGGTCCTTCGACCAGGTGCGGCGGCGGATGAGGATGCAGGGTTCCGAACGGGCGATCGCGAGAAGCTTGCATTCCCAGGGCTGCGGCAGCACCGCCTCGATGAACTGCTCGGTCTTGGCGATCGGCGCGATGCTCGTGAGAAAGGCGTTCGGCGTGGTGCGGGAAAAATCCTGCTCCAGATAGTCCGGCGCGATGGCCGGATTGACGAAGCGGTCCTCGAGCTGGATCGGCACGTCGTCTTCATTGTGCACGATGACGGAATGGAAGGACTGCGCGCCGACATCGAGTTCCAGCGCCGCCGCCAGTTCATGCCCGCAGGTCTCGCTCTGGGCGAGGATGAGCTCGGTGCGGTGGACCGCGCCGCGCTCCAGAATCTCGTCGGCGATGTTGCGCACGCCGAGCGCCAGCGCGCTGCGCTTCTTCGGCGCCACGAACGAGCCCTTACCCTGCACGCGGGTGATGACGCCCTCATTGGCGAGTTCGCGCAGCGCCCGGTTCGCCGTCATGCGGCTGACGCCCAGCATGTCCACCAACTCGTTCTCCGAGGGGATGCGGTGATTGACCGGCCATTCGCCGGTTTCGATCTTCGCCCGGATCTGCGTCTTCATGCGCTCGTAGATCGGCGCGCCGCGCTCGCCCGCATCCTTCGCCAGCAGTCCGGCGTCGTCATTCAGCATTGCCGTGGCTCCCCGCGTTCAAACCTCAGTACCTGCTTACAAAATATGCCGGATAAAGTAAGCACAGTTTTCATTCAGCGCCATCCACTTGTCTACCATCCTCCATTAAGTTACATATACAACTTTGGCCTTTTATCGATGGATTCCAATGGGCTTTCCTCGCAGAGTTTTCTTCGGGCCGCGACGCTCCAAAAAGCCTGAAAAATAAGCCGGACTGCCCGAAAAACAGGCCTCGCCTCCCGGTCCAGGCATGAACACTCCAATCTACCACCAGCGCTTAATGCGACATTTAATGTCGCGGACGAAGATGCGCACGGCAAGGCGATATGACATTCATTGCAAGACAAGTTGTATAGTGAACTTAATGAACAGGCGACCTGGGGTCGCGGAGGCTGCGCATGACCTGAGGCCACACCGGTGGCCGCCTGAAAATCTGGTTTTCATCGTTACCATCATCAAAAAGGGGAACTGAAATGCTGAATTCCAAACTGAAATATTCGCTTCTGGCCGCCGTAGCCCTCATCGCCGGCTCCGCCGGCACGGCACAGGCCTCCTATTGCAGCGACGGCAAGACCGTTACCTTCGCCGGCATCGACTGGGAAAGCGGCGCCTTCATCACCGAAGTCATGAAGGAAATCCTCGCCAAGGGTTACGACTGCAAGGTCGATTCCATTCCCGGCAATTCCGTGACGCTGGAGCAGGCGACCGCCAACAACGACGTGCAGATCTTCGCCGAAGAGTGGATCGGCCGTTCCGACGTCTGGAACAAGGCGTCTGCCGCCGGCCAGGTGAAGTCGGTCGGCAAGACTTTCGTCGGCGCTGCGGAAGGCTGGTTCGTGCCGGAATATCTGGTGAAGGGCGATGCCGAAAAGGGCATCGAGGCCAAGGCGCCCGACCTGAAGAGCGTCGAGCAGCTCACCGACCCGAAGATCGTCGAACTGTTCCTCGATCCGGAAGAGCCCACCAAGGGTCGCTTCCTGAATTGCCCGTCGGGCTGGACCTGCGAAGGCGTCAACACCGCAAAGCTTGCCGCCTACAAGCTTGGCGAAAACTACGTGAACTTCCGCCCGGGCACGGGCACCGCGCTCGACGCCGCGATTGCCTCCGCCTATCTCCAGGGCGAACCGATGCTGTTCTACTACTGGAGCCCGACGGCGATCATGGGCAAATACAAGCTGATCCAGCTCGAAGAGCCCGCATACAATGATGCCTGCTGGAAGGAACTGACCAGCGCCGATGGCAAGCGCGACGCCGGCTGCGCCTTCCCCTCGGTCGAGGTGGCCTACGGCGTCAACAGCACCTTTGCGGGCGAAGCGCCGGACATCATGGAAATCCTCGAAAAGGCGACCTTCCCGCTGGAAGAAGTCAATGCCAGCCTCGCCTACATGACCGACCAGAAGGTCGATGCGGTCGCGGCTGCCAAGAACTTCCTCCAGACCAAGGCCGACATCTGGGGCGGCTGGGTGTCTGCGGATGCCAAGGCGCGCATCGAAGCTGCCGTCAAGTAATCGCAGGGCTGCGCGTCAAAAGTTTGACGCGCAGCCTTTTCCCGTCAGGACAGGGGCTGACCACCGGGACGACGGTCGGCGCGCGCGAGGATGTCATCGATGTTTCCTGAAGCTTTCAATATTTCCATTCGAGGCCCGATCAACGACTTCGTGCAGTCGCTGGTGGTGAATTACGGGTTCGTCTTCAAGGCGATCTCGCACACGCTCCTCCAGGCGATCCTCTTCGTCGAATGGATCCTGCGGGGCCTGCCCTGGTGGGCCGTCTTCCTCGTCTTCCTGGCGCTCGCCTGGTTCGCCGCAAAGAAAATTTCGCTCGTCGTCATGGTCGCCGTCATGCTGTTTGCGGTCGGTGCACTCGGCCTTTGGGACCTGACAATGCAGACGCTGGCGCTGATGCTGATCGCCAGCCTCATCTCCGTCGCCATCGGCGTGCCGATGGGCATCTGGCTTGCGAAGAGCGAGCTGATGCGGCGTATCACGCTGCCGGTGCTCGACGTCATGCAGACCATGCCGAGCTTCGTCTACCTTATCCCGGCAATCATGCTCTTCGGCCTCGGCAAGGTGCCGGCGGTGCTCGCGACCATCATCTATGCCGTGCCGCCGCTCATTCGCCTGACCGATCTCGGCATCCGCCAGGTCGACAGCGAAGTGGTGGAGGCCGCGACCGCCTTCGGCGGCAGCCCGCCGCAGATCCTCTTCGGGGTCGAACTGCCACTCGCCACCCCCACCATCATGGCCGGCCTCAACCAGACGATCATGATGGCGCTCTCCATGGTCGTCGTCGCCTCGATGATCGGCGCGCGCGGGCTTGGCGAACAGGTGCTCAACGGCATCCAGACGCTCGACGTCGGCAAAGGGCTGGAAGCCGGCCTCGGCATCGTCATTCTGGCGATCGTGCTCGATCGCATCACGCAGGGTTTTGGCCAATCGAGCGGCAAGGAACGCGGCAATGACTGATATCAAGATCCGCAATGTTTCCAAGATTTTTGGCGGCAACTGGAAGACCGCGCTCGCCATGACGAAGGACGGCGCCGACAAGACGGCGATCCTCGCCAAGACCGGGTGCAGCGTCGGCCTCGACAATGTCAGGCTCGATATTCCGGACGGCCGCATCTTCGTCATCATGGGGCTTTCCGGCTCCGGCAAATCGACGCTGGTGCGCCACATCAACCGGCTGATCGAGCCGACCAGCGGCGAGATCCTCGTCGACGGCAGCAATGTGCTGGACCTCAAGGCCAAGGACCTGCGCGACTTCCGCAACCGCCGCGTCAGCATGGTGTTCCAGAACTTTGGGCTGATGCCGCACCGCACCGTCTTGCAGAACGTCGTCTACGGCCAGCGGGTGCGCGGGCTGACGAAGGCGGATGCGGCGCCGATCGGCATGAAATGGATCGAGACGGTCGGCCTGTCCGGCTACGAGAACAAGTTTCCGAACCAGCTTTCCGGCGGCATGAAACAGCGCGTCGGGCTTGCCCGCGCGCTTGCCGCCGATACCGACGTCATCCTGATGGACGAGGCCTTTTCCGCGCTCGATCCGCTGATCCGCGCCGACATGCAGGACCAGCTTCTCCAGCTGGAAAAGAACCTGCACAAGACCATCGTCTTCATCACGCACGATCTCGACGAGGCCTTGCGCATCGGCGCGCAGATCGCGATCCTGAAGGACGGCAAGCTGGTGCAGGTCGGCACGCCGAGTGAAATCTTGAACAGCCCGGCGAACGACTATGTCGCCCGCTTCGTGCAGCGCCGCGCCGGCGCAGGAGAAGTCCAGCATGCCTGATACGATCGTGCTCGATCGTCCGTTGACCTGGCAGGAGATCGCCGCCATCGCCAAGGGCGCGGCGCTCTCCCTGTCGGACAACACATGGCAACGCATCGCCTCCGCACGCGCCGTGGTCGATGCGCTCGTCGAAAAGCGCGTGCGCGGCTACGGTATCAACACCGGCGTCGGCGCGCTCTGCGACGTGATCGTGGACATTCCGCAGCAGCAGGCGCTGTCGCGCAACATCCTGTTCAGCCATGCCTGCGGCGTCGGCGAACCGCTCGGCCGGGAAGAGACCCGCGCCGTGATGGCCGCGCAGATCGCCAATTTTGCGCATGGCTATTCCGGCGTGCGCGTCGAGACCGTCGAGACGCTTCTGGCCCTGCTCAATGCCGATATCCTGCCGGTCGTCCCGTCGAAGGGTTCGGTCGGCTACCTCACCCACGCCGCCGCCATCGGCCTCGTGCTGATCGGCGAAGGCGAGGCGCGCCACAAGGGCGAGACGATTTCCGGCCGGCAGGCGCTGGAAAAGCTAGGTCGCGCGGCTTTGGTGCTTGGGGCGAAGGAAGGCCTCAGCCTCGTCAACGGCACGCCCTGCGCCACCGGCCTCGCCAGCCTTGCCGTCGCCCGCACGACGCACCTGCTCGATTGGGCCGATGCGGCAGCGGCGATGAGCTACGAAAATCTCGGCGCGCAGGCGGACCCGTTTGCCGCAGCACCGCTGGCGCTGCGCACCTCGCCGGGGCTCCAGATCGTCGGCGACAATCTTCGCCGCCTGCTCGCCGGCAGCCCGCTGCTGGCGCAATCGGCCGGCTCGCGCACGCAGGATCCGCTCAGCCTTCGCGGCGTGCCGCAGGTGCATGGCGCGGTGCGCGACAGCATCGCGCAGGTCGCCGAGGTGGTGAATCGTGAACTGGGCAGCGTCACGGACAACCCGGTCGTCACCGGTTCGCCGGAGGCGCCGGAGGTGCATTCGCAGGCCCATGCGATCGGCGCGGCGCTTGGGCTCGCCATGGACGGCCTCGCTGTTGCCACGGCGGAGCTTGCAGCCATTTCCGAGCGTCGCATCGACCGGCTGGTCAATCCGCTGGTGAGCGGCTTGCCCGCCTTCCTCGCGGAAGGCAGCGGGGTCGCGTCCGGCTTCATGATCATCCAGTATACGGCAGCAAGCCTCGTCGCGGAAAACCGGCGGCTTGCGGCCCCCGCCAGCCTCGACGGCGGCATCACCTCGGCCTTGCAGGAGGACATCCTCACCCACGCGACGCCGGCTGCCGACAAGGCGCTGGCGATCGTCGCCAATCTCGAAACCGTGCTGGCGATCGAAGTCATGAGCGCCGCCCAGGCCTATGACATGCAGCCGAATACCAGCGGCAAGGCCGCCGGCACCGCCGCCCTCTACGGCAGGGTTCGCGATGCCGTTCCGGTCTATCGCGACGACCGGCCGCTGAACGGCATGGTCGCCATCCTGCGCACGCTCCTGCGCACCACCGAGGCCTGATCAGGCCGCGGGCCGGGACCAGTCCGGCTCGCTGAACGACCGCGCTCACACTCCTGATTTTGCTTGATCCGCCAGCCCTCGGCGGACCGCCCTTTGCGGGGCTTGAACGCGGTGCCGCGGGGCGCCTGCGGCGGCGATTCCGAACTTCAGGCTCAGGCAAGCTCCTCCCTGTATCAGGCAATCTGCCAGAACGCGGATTTACAGTTCTTTCGTCTTCATTTTTCCAGGAATTTGCTCATGACGTCGACCGTTTCCTCCTACAGCATCGCCCAGATCAAGCAGCTTTCGGTAACGACGATCAAGGGCTGGTCGACGGAGGATGTGGCATCGCTTTCGACCGGCCAGCTCGGCGCCTTTTCCTCCGCGCAGATCGCCGCGCTGGAAACCGAGGACATCGATACCCTGAGCTCCCGGCAGCTCAGCGCCATTTCGCAGAGCGCGATCATCGGCCTGACGCTCGACCAGCTCGGCATGCTGAGTAAAGCCGACGTGGAAAGCCTGACGCCGTCGCAGGTCGGCGCGCTCACCACACAGCAGATCGGCGCGCTGACGGAGGACCAGGCCGAGGCGCTGACGGCCGCGCAGGTCCGCATGCTGAGCGCCGCCCAGCTCCAGGCGCTCGGCCCGGACGATATCAAGACCTTCTCGACCGAGGACATGGCCGCGATCAGCTACAAGGCCGTGCAGGGCCTGAGCGCCGCCACCATCGCCGCCCTTTCCGACGCGCAGATCGGAGCGCTGAGTCCGCTGGCACTTGCCGGCCTGACGACGGCGCAGGCAAGCGCGCTGACGCCCGACCAGATCCGCGAACTCACCACCGCGCAGGTGGCCCTGCTCAAGCCCGCGCAGATCGCCGCGCTCAGCACGGCGGCCGTCGCCGCCTTCTCCGATACCCAGATTCCGGCGCTGAGCACCAGCGCGGTCACCGGCCTCACCTCGGCGCAGATCAACGCCCTGGACGTCGACCAGATCGAGGCGTTCTCGCCCGCGCAGGTCCGTTCATTCAACGCCTTGCAGATCGGCGCCATGGGGGCCGCAGGCCTGGCCACGTTCTCGGCGCAAGACATTGCCGCCATCTCCAGCCGCGCGGTCTCCGGCATCAGCACCGCCGCTATGGCCGCCCTTTCAACGGAGCAGGTTGCAGCGCTGACTCCGGCAGTCATTCAGGGTCTGACGGCTGCACAGATCGCGGCGTTGAGCCCCGACCAGGTCGAGGTCCTGTCGCCGGCGCAGGTGCGCGCGATGAATGCCACGCAGATCGCCGCCCTCTCCTCCGACGACGTCGCGGCGCTGTCGAGCGGCGCCATCGCCGCCATCAACGACAAGGCGATCAAGGGTCTCGGCTCCGCCGCGATCGCCGTCCTCACGCCGGACCAGATCGCGGCGCTGACCAGCGTCCAGATCAATACGCTCGACGGAAAGCAGATCGCGGCGTTCGGCGCGGAGGGCATGACCTCGTTCACCACCGCACAGATCGCCGCCATCAACAGCAAAGCCATTCCCGGCCTGACGACCGACCAGATCGATGCACTCGCAACCGAGCAGGTCGGAGCCCTCTCGGCGCTCCAGGTGAAGGCGCTCACCGCCGCGCAGCTCTCCGCGCTCGACGACGTCGACATCGCGACCTTCTCGACGGCAAATATCGCCGCCCTTTCGGCAAGCGCCATCGCGGGCCTCAGCACCGCCACCATTGCCGGCCTGTCGCCCGCCCATATCGCCGCCATCAGCGCCAAGGCCATTCCCGGCCTCACCGCCCAGCAGATCGCGGAACTCAACTTCTCCCAGGCCGAAGCCCTGACGCCCTCGCAGGTCAAGGCGCTGAGCGCGCTCCAGCTCGGCGCCTTCACGCTCGATGCGCTCAAAGAGTTTTCGGCAGCCGACATCGCCGCGATCCAGAACAACGCGCTGAGCGGCCTCGGCAGCGACGCGCTCGCCAACCTCACCACCGCCCAGATCGCAGCCCTAACCACCGCGCAGATCGCTGCCCTCAAGCCGGCACAGCTTGCAGCCCTCGATACCGACCAGGTCGAGGCGCTGTCGCCGACCCAGGTCCGCGCGCTCAACGCCCTCCAGCTCGCGGCGCTCACGCCGGAGGCGCTTGCCACCTTCTCGACCGCCGACATGGCGGCGCTTACCAATCGCGGGATCTCGGGCATCAGCACGGATGCGCTCGCGGCGCTTTCGACCGACCAGATCGCCGCGATGAACAGCGGCGCGCTGACCGGCCTCACGGTGGCGCAGTCGCGCGCACTCACCACCGAGCAGGTCCAGGCGCTGTCGCCGGGCCAGATCAGCGCGCTCAATGCATCGCAGCTCGCCGCCCTCGACAGCGACGCGCTTGCCGCGCTGACGCCGGCCCAGTTCGCCGCGGTCAACAGCAAGGCCATCGGCGGCCTCAAGAGCGACGCCATCGCCGGGCTGACGACGGAACAGATCGCTGCGCTGGGCACCGCCGTCATCGCAAGCCTGACGACCGCGCAGCTCACCGCCCTGTCGCCCGAGCAGATCGAGGCCTTCACGCCGACGCAGGTGCGCGTGCTGAGCGCCAAGCAGATCACGGCACTCGGCGCGGACGGAATCGCGACCTTCTCTACCGCCGACATGGCAGCGATCAACACCAAAGCCATGCCCGGCATCACTTCGGCCGCCTTCGGGGAACTGTCCAGCGAGCAGATCGCCGCGCTGTCGCCGGCCCAGATCGCCGGCCTCTCGCCGGCCCAGATCAAGAGCATGGGCGACGACTTCTTCGCGGCACTCAGCACGTTGCAGATCGCCTCGCTCAGCACCGCCGTCATCACCGGCCTCACCACGGCCCAGCTCGATGCGCTGAGCACCGCACAGGTCGAGGCGCTGACCGCACTTCAGATCAAGGCGCTCAGCTCCGCGCAGCTCGCCGCGTTCGATTCCGCCGACATCGCGACCTTCTCCACCGCCGATATCGCGGCGATCACCACCAAGGCCATTGCCGGCCTGGAAGCTGGCGTGCTCGCCGGACTGTCGACCGCGCAGATCGCGGCGCTCGACCGCAACGCGCTGTCCGGCATGACGGCGTCGCAGATCGAAGCCCTGTCGTCGTCGCAGATCGCGGCGTTCTCGACCGTGCAGATCGCCGGCCTCGGCTCCGCGCAGGTCGCGGCCCTCGAAGCGGAAGACATCCAGGCGCTGTCCACCGCCCAGATCGCGGCGCTGAGCTACCGTGCCATCTCCGGCCTCAGCACGCTGACCGTCGCTGCCCTTTCCGCAAGCCAGCTCGCCGCCCTGAGCACGAATGCAGTCGCTGGCCTGACAACCGGCCAGGTCGAGGCCCTCACCTCGCAGCAGGTCAGCCAGCTTTCCACCGCCCAGGTCAAGGCGTTGACCGCGGCCCAGGTGAAGGCGCTTTCGGAGGACATCACTGCGCTTTCGCCCGCGCAGATCGCATTCCTGAATGCCGGCGCCATCAGCGGCCTCGCCTCCGACCAGATGGCAGCGCTATCCTCCGGCCAGATCGCGGCGCTGACGACCGCGCATATCGCCGCCCTCAACAGCGGACAGGTCGCGGCGCTGAGCAGCGCAGACCTCGCCGCGCTCTCGTCGGCACAGCTCGGGGCGCTGGGTGCACTTGGCGTTTCCGGCCTGACGTCCAGCCAGATCGCCGCGCTCAACACGGCACAGATCGCCAATCTCACCACCAGGCAGATGGCGGCCCTCAACTCGGCGCAGATCGCAGCGCTTGGAACGGACAAGGTGGCGGTGCTGTCGACCGCGCAGATCGCCGCGCTCAATGCCGGCAGCATTGCCGGCTTCAACTCCCAGCAGCTTGCCGTGCTCACCACCGCCCAGGCCGAAGCGCTCAACAGCGCGCAGATCGGCACGCTGACCTCCGAGCAGATCAAGGAACTCGGCACCGACAACATCGCGACCTTCACGACGAAGGAGATCGCGGCAATCAGCTCCAACGCTATCAAGGGCCTGTCGGCGGCGATGATCGCCTCGCTGACGACGGCGCAGATCGCGGCGCTGAGCACCGCCGCCATCGGCGCGATGAGCGTGCAGCAGATCGAAGCGCTGAACACCGCGCAGGCACAGGCGCTGACCAGCAGCCAAGTGGCGGCACTGAGCGCCACGCAGCTCGCCGCCTTCGGGCCGGATGACATCGCCACCTTCTCCACGCAGGACATCGCCGCCATCGGCTCGGCCGCGATTTCGGGCCTCTCTACCGAAACGATCGCCTCGCTTTCGCTAGCCCAGGTTGCCGCGCTGAGTGCGGCCGGCATCAGCGGCATGACCGCAAGGCAGGTCGCAGCCTTCAACGTCGCCCAGGCCGAGGCGCTGACCAGCACGCAGATCGGCGCGATGAGCGCGGTGCAGCTTGCGACCTTCGCGACGGACGAGATCGCCACCTTCACCACCCGCGAGATCGCCGCCATCGGCGCGGGCGCCATCACGGGCCTTTCGAGCGAAACGATCGCCAGCCTCTCCACGGCCCAGGTCGCGGCGCTCAGCACGGCGGCCATCGGCGGCATGGCACCGCGCCAGATCGCGGCCTTCACCAGCCAGCAGCTCGATGCGCTGACACCCGCGCAGGTCAAGGCGCTCGACGCCCGGCAGATCGCATCGCTCGGCACGGACTATATCGCAGCCCTTTCCACCGCCCAGATTGCGGCGCTGAGCACCGCCGCCATCGCCGGCCTGTCGACCGAGCAGATCGAGGCACTCAGCACCGCCCAGGCCGAAGCCCTGACCAGCATCCAGGTCGCAGCACTCACCTCGCGCCAGATCGCAGCGCTCGGCTTGGACGACCTGGACACGTTCTCCGTCGCCGACATGGCTGCCATCAGCTCGAGCGCCATGGCGGGCCTGTCGACGGCGATGCTCGCCTCCCTGACGACGAGCCAGATCGCGGCGCTTGGCCCGGCCGGTCTTTCCGGCATGACCAGCAGCCAGATCATGGCGCTCACCAGCGAGCAGGTCGGCGCCCTCACCACGGCGCAGCTTGCCGCCCTCGGCTCCAGGCAGATCGCGGCCCTCGGCACGGAAGACATCGCCGCCCTGTCGCCGACGCAGATCGCGGCGCTGAGCCCGGCCGGCGTCGCCGGCCTGACCTCGACCCAGATCGCCACGCTTTCGACCCTCCAGGCCGAGGCGCTGACCAGCACCCAGGTTGCCGCGCTGAGCTCGACACAGATCGCCGCCTTCGCGCCCGACCGGATGGAGACCTTCACGGCCGGCGAGATCGCCGCCATCTCCTCCAGCGCTGTCGCCGGCCTGTCGACGGCGACGATCGCCGCCCTCGCCACCGGCCAGATCGCCGCGCTGAATGCCGCAGGTCTCACAAGCGTGCAGATCGATACGCTCAACACCTACCAGCTGGAGGCGTTGACGACGGCCCAGCTCGCCGCCTTCGGCTCCATCCAGATCGGCGCGCTCGACACGAACGACCTCGCGGTTCTTTCGACGGCACAGATCGCGGCGCTGAGCACCGCCGGCATCGCGGCCCTCAGCACCGCCCAGATCGTGGCGCTCTCGACCCTCCAGGCCGAGGCCCTGACCAGCACGCAGATCGCAGCACTCAGCTCGACGCAGATCGCCGCCTTCGGCGCGGACGACCTGGAGCTGTTCTCACCGGGCGACCTCGCCGCGATCAATTCGCGCGCCATTACCGGCCTGACGACGGGCATGCTCGCCTCGCTCACCACGAGCCAGATCGCCGCCTTCAGCCCCACCGGCATATCGGGCCTGACGAGCGACCAGATTGCGGCGCTGACCGCCGACCAGGTCGAGGCGCTGACCAGCGCCCAGGTCGGCGCGCTCACCTCGCGCCAGATCGCGGCGCTCGATGCGGCCTACATCGCGCTGTTTTCGACCGCCGACATGGCGGCGATCAGCGCCTCCGCCATCAGCGGCCTGACGCCGGCCGTGCTTGCCGGCTTCTCCGCCAGCCAGATCGCGGCGCTGAGTGCGGTCGGCATCGGCGGGCTCACCACCGCGCAGGTCGCAGCGCTCAGGTCAACCCAGGTGGGCGCGCTGTCGACCCAGCAGCTCGCGGCCCTCGGCTCCAAGCAGGTGGCGGCACTCGACGTGGAAGACGTGGCGGCGCTGACGCCGAGCCAGGTCGCCGCGCTCTCCGCCAGCGGCGTGGCCGGCCTCACCGGGGCGCAGGCCGCCGGCATGACGCTGGAGCAGGTCGAAGCGCTCTCCGCCGGCCAGATCGGCTGGCTCAGCTCTGCCGCGCTGGCCGGCCTTTCGACCCAGGCGCTCGATACGTTCACGCCCGAAAAGCTCGCCGCAATCGGCGCCAGCGCCATCAAGGGCCTGCCGCCGAGCTATCTCGCAACACTCTCCGAGGCCGAGATCGCCGCGCTGACGACGGGCCAGGTCGGCGGGCTCAGCAGCGCCCAGATCGCGGCACTCAGCACCGATCAGGTGGAGGCCTTCTCGCTCGCCCAGATCGGCGCGCTCGCCGTGCCGGGCATCGGCGGCCTTACCACCGCGCAGATGCAGACCATCTCGACCGACGAACTGGCCGCCATCAGCGCCGCCGCGATCAAGGGCCTGTCGACGGCGGCCATCGGCTCGCTCTCCAGCGAAGCGGTCTCGGCCCTTTCGACCGGGCAGGTCGCCGCCCTCACCTTTGGCCAGATGTCGGCGCTGAGCGCCCAGCAGATCGGGGCGCTCTCGACCGAGCAGGTCGGCGCGCTGACGGCGACACAGGCGGCGGCCCTCGGCGCCGACGACCTCGGCGCGTTCACCCCCGAGCATATCCTCGCGCTGAGTTCGAACGCCATTTCGGGCCTCGGCACGGCGACGCTTGCGGGGCTGACGACCGAACAGGCGAGCGCGTTTACGCCGGGCCAGCTTGCCTCGATGACCTCGGCGCAGATCGCCGCGCTGCCGCAGGGTGGCGGGGTGCAGAACTTCGCCTTCAACGCCATGAGCAACGATGCGCCGGAACCGTCGGCCGAGGAAACCGTCTCGGAAGAGCAGCCGCCGGCGAGCGACCCGCAATCCGAGATCGCCCAGATCATCTCGTCCTATCTCGAGATCTGAGGCCGGCTCGCCTACTCGATGTCCTTCAGGGCATCGAGCGGGCCGGTAAGCGCGGTGCGCGGCGGCACCAGCATCGGCGCCACCAGATGGGTGACCGCCGGCGCGCGGCTGGTGCCGAGGATCTCGAACCCCTTGGTGATCATCGCCTCGCTGTCCTGCCGGATCATGAAAACCGGGAACGGCAGGAAGGACCCGAACGGATCGTAGTCGTAACAACCGACGACGATATCGGCGAAGGTCTCGTGCGGATGCTGCGCAAGAAACCGCATCAGGCCTTCCAGGTTGATCGAGGAATTGACGAAGAAGCCGCGCGGCAGCTTGCCGTGATCGGCATAGAACGCCTCGAAGGCGCGCGCCGTCATGCCCGGTGAATAGCCGGTCGGCCGGATGCAGGCGTCGGGATCGCCGCCCAGCATCGCGCGCTTCACGTCGCGAAAACCGCGGATGCGCTCGCGGCTGGCATGGTCGTTACGGCCGCCGAACAGGTAGATCTCCTCCGGCGGCACCGGGCCGTCTTCCAGCGCCCGCTCGATGATCGCCTGCGTCAGCATGCGCGCGCCACCGTAATTGTCGCTGATGACGGACGACGCCTTGGTGCCGGGCAGGTCGATGTTGACATAGCGCAGCCCCGCCTTCTCGCAAACGTCGTGCACGCCGTCCGGGTCGGTAGCACCGGCAATGAACAGTTCGTCGATCGAATAGGAGATCAGCGTCTCGACCACCTGGCGCTCTTCTTCCGGATCACGGCAGGCGCTGACCACGATCGGGCACTGGCCGCGGCTCCTCACCTCCGCCTCGAAGGACTGCGCCATCGAGGAGAAATAGCGGTTGTCGTAGACCGGCAGCAGCAGGCCGACGAGGCCGGAGCGGGAGGAGCGGAGGCCGCGGGCCTGGAGGTTCGCGGTATAACCGTGTTCGTCGGCAAGCCCCCGGATGAGCGCGGCCGTCGCCTCCTTGATGCGCCGCTTGCGCCAGCTGCCGTTGAGAACCGCGCTGACGGTGGACGGTGAACTGCCCGAGAGGACCGAGAGATCGTAGATCGTCGCCTTCTTCTTGCCGGTGTCTGTCATGTCTGCCTCTTCTATCCCCGTTCCCTTAGGAAGAAATCCCCCTTGACGAAAGTACGGGCCTGGCGGATATTCATTGCACCATCGATTGTGCAAAAAAGAAAGATCGATTGTGCAGGATGGTTCGCCGGAGGAGGCGGGACGGGAGGCAAGGGAGTTCCCTCGCCGTGGAGAAACCAGAAACAACCTGCCGCAAAGCCGGCCGGTCGTATTCGTTCGCAGACGCGACCATTTGAGGAGGAGTGGACATGAGGAAGCTTATCGTAGCGGCTTTTGCCGCATCGCTCTCGCTTGCCGGCGCCGTTGCCGCGCTCGCGCAGGACACGCCGAAGATCGGCGTCGTCGTCAAGATCGGCGGCATTCCGTGGTTCAACGCGATGGAGGCCGGCATCAAGGAACAGGGCCAGAAACTCGGCGTCGATGCCTTCATGGTCGGCCCGACCAGCGCCGACCCGGCGCTCCAGGTGCGTGCCATCGAGGACCTGATCGCCCAGGGCGTCAAGGTCATCGGCGTGGTGCCGAACGACGCCAAGGTGCTGGAACCCGTGCTCACCAAGGCGCAGGCCGCCGGCATCAAGGTCATCACCCATGAATCGCCCTCGCAGAAGGGCGCGGACTGGAACTTCGAGCTTGCCTCGTCCACCGGCTTCGGTGAGGCGCATGGCAAGCTGCTCGCCGAAAAGACGGGCGGCAAGGGCGAATATGCCGTCTTCGTCGGCTCGCTGACCGTGCCGCTGCACAATGCCTGGGCGGATGCGGCCATCGCCTATATCAAGGCCAACTATCCGGAGATGACGCTGGTCGGCGAGCGCTACGGCGTGGCCGAAGACGTCGACAAGAGCCGTTCCACAGCACTCGACCTGATCGCGGCGCACCCGAACCTCAAGGGCTTCCTCGCCTTCGGCAGCCAGGGTCCGATCGGCGCCGGCCGCGCCGTCGAAGAACGCCGCAAGACCGGCGAAATCTTCGTGCTCGGCCCGTTCTCGCCCGGCCAGGGCCAGAAGCTCATCAAGTCGGACGCCATTTCCGGCGGCTTCATGTGGAACCCGAAACAGGCCGGTGAGGTCTTCGTCACGCTGGCCGACCGCCTGATCAAGGGCGAGAGCGTCAAGGAAGGCGACGACATTCCGGGTCTCGGCGTGATCAAGCCGGTCGGCAACGACATCATCGTCGACCAGCTGCTGCCCATCAACAAGGACACGGTCGACGACCTGGCCGCCATGGGCCTCTGACAAGAGGCTCCCTCCCGGGGCGTCGGGCCGGTCATTCCTGCCGGCCCGACACTCGGCAAAAGCGCGGTTTGCGCCCCTGACGGTGCTCGACGGAACAGGCAGCAGGCATGGACACGACAACGGCCCCAGGCGAAGACGCCCGACCGATCCTTTCGCTTCGCAACATCAACATGACCTTCGGCGGGGTTAAAGCCCTGAAGAACGTCTCCTTCGAGGTCATGCCCGGCGAAGTGCATTGCCTGGCCGGCGAGAACGGCTCCGGCAAGAGCACGCTGATCAAGGTCATCACCGGCGTCTACCGGCCGGCCGGCGGCGCCGAGATCGTCTTCGACGGCGCGGCCGTTTCGTCCATGACGCCCGGGATCGCGCAATCGTTCGGCATCCAGGTGATCTGGCAGGATCTCGCGCTCTTTCCCGAAATGACCGTCGCGGAAAACATTGCCTTCCAGACATTGTCCGGCGCGCGCCCGCGCTTCGTCCGCTATCCGGCGATCCGCAAGATAGCCGAGGATGCGCTCGCCCGGCTCGGCGTGACGCTCGACGTCGACCGGCCGCTCAAGGACTATGCCATCGCCCAGCGCCAGATCGTGGCGATCGCCCGCGCGCTGGTCGGCGAGGCGCGCATCGTCTTCATGGACGAGCCGACGGCGTCGCTGACCCAGTCGGAGACCGATCACCTGCTGGCGATCGTGCACACGCTTTCCGGCTCCGGGGTCGCCGTCGTCTTCGTCAGCCACCGGCTTGCGGAAGTGCTCGAAATCTCCTCGCGCCTCACCGTGCTGCGCGACGGCGCGCTGGTCGGCGTCTATCCGGTCGAAGGCATGACGCAGTCGCGGATCACCGAGCTGATGACCGGCCGCACCTTCGACCAGTCCGTGCGTGCCCATGACATTTCCCAAAACCCCGTCGTGCTCTCCGTGCAGGGCCTCTCCCGGCCGGGCGAATTCAGCGACATCGCCTTCGACCTGCGCCGCGGCGAAACGCTCGGCATTACCGGCCTGCTCGGCTCGGGCCGCACCGAGCTGGCGCTGACGCTCTTCGGCATGCGCCAGCCCGCCGCCGGCACGATCACGCTGGAGGGCAAGCCGGTGCGTTTTGCCTCCAACCGGCAGGCGATCGCCGCCGGTGTCGCCTATCTCTCGGAAGATCGTCTCGCGCTCGGCCTCAACCAGCCGCAGTCGATCGCCGACAACCTCGTCATGGCCTCGCTCAACCGCATTCTCAGCGGCCGGCTGATCTCGCCAGCGAAGAAGCGCTCGCTCGTTTCGCGCTGGATCGCCGATCTCGGCGTCAAGATCGGCCAGCAGGAGGATGCGATCTCGACGCTATCGGGCGGCAATCAGCAGCGCGTGGCGATCGCCAAGTGGCTCGCCACCGATCCCAAGGTGCTGATCCTCGATTCGCCGACGGTCGGCGTCGATGTCGGCGCGCGCGCCGGCATTTTCGAGATCGTCGCGCGGCTCGCAGAAGCCGGGCTTGCGATCATCCTGATCTCGGACGAGGTGCCGGAGGTCTATTTCAACGCCGACCGGGTCCTTCACATGGAAAAGGGCCGCATGGCCGGCTGGCACGATCCGCGCGCGACGACGCTCAAGGACATCGAGGCGGCCGTCTATGCGTAAGCTCGTTGCCGCCCACACCACCGAGGCCGTGCTTTTCGCCGTCATCATCGCGATCAGCATCGTGCTCTCCTTCACGACCGAGCGCTTCTTCACCCTCGGCAATGCCTTCGACCTGCTCAATATCAGCGCCGTCAACATCATCTTCGCCGTCGGCCTGCTCGTGGTGTTGATTGCCGGCGGCATCGACATCTCCTTCGCCGTCGCCGCATCCGTCGTGCAATATGTCGCGGCGCTCCTCCTGGAACGCATCGGCGGGGGCGGCTGGGTCTCCGGCCTGCTCATCGCGGGAACCGCCGGCATCGGGCTCGGCCTCGTCAACGCCTTCCTCATCCACCGCTTCCGCATCATCTCGATCGTCGCGACGATCGCCACCTTCAACGTCTATTTCGGCCTGCTGATGTTTTTCACGCGCGGCGTGTCGATCTACAACCTGCCGGACTGGCTGACGACGCGCGTCATCGTCTACGAGCGCGAGATGGCGGACGGCAGCTGGGCGGAGATCACGCTGCCGGTCGTCGTCATGGCGGTCTGCGTCGCCGTCACCTGGCTCTTCATCACCCGCACGACGACCGGCCGCCAGCTCTATGCCTTCGGCGACAATCCGGAGGGTGCGCGCCGATTCGGCATCAATATCGGCGCCATGCAGTTCATCGCCTTCGGCTGGCTCGGCATGATGGCGGGCATTGCCGGGCTCATGCAGGCGCATTACGCGCAGGAGGTCGTGCCCAACGCGCTCTATGGCCGCGAGCTCGACGTTCTCGCCGCCGTCGTGCTCGGCGGCGCGCGGCTCGGCGGCGGCAAGGGCACGGTGCTCGGCTGCGTGCTCGGCGTGCTGCTCGTCTCCATCACCCAGAACGGCCTCAACCTGATGGGCGTCTCGCCCTTCGCCTTCAAGATGATCGTCGGTGCCATCATCCTCGCCGCCATTACGCTGTCGAGCGCCCGCTTGGAAACCCTGCTGCCGATGCGCACCAGAAAGGGAGACGATCGATGAACGCGCTTGCCACCCGCTTCAACGCGATCTTCGGCGCCGACATGGCGGGCCCCTTCGCAGCGCTTGCCGCCGTGCTCATCGTCTTCGGCCTCGCCTCGCCGCAGTTCCTCACCGCCGCGACCTTTGGCTCGGTCGCCTTCCAGCTTCCCGAGCTCGGCATCCTGACGCTCGCCATGCTGCTGCCGATCCTGACCGGCGGCCTCAACCTGGCGATCACCTTCACCGCCAACATCGCGGGCCTGACGCTCGCCTGGGTGTTGCAGGCCAATGGCGGCGCCGATGCCGGCCCGGGTGCCTTCCTGCTCGGCTCGCTGCTGGCGCTCGGCGTGGGGGCGGCAAGCGGCCTCGTCATGGGCCTCGTCATCGCGTTCACCCGCGCCCACCCCATTCTCGTCTCGCTCTCGATGATGATCTTTCTCCGCGGCCTTGGAGAATTTCTCACACGCGGCGGCGATATTTCCGGCTTTCCCGGCTTCATCGCGCCGATCGGCCACGGCAGCCTTCTCGGCATTCCCGTGCCGCTGCTCATCCTGATCGCCTGCGTGCTGGCGTGCCACGTCCTGCTCTCGCGCAGCAAGCTCGGCTTCTCCACCTATATGATCGGCTCCAACATCGAATCCGCCCGCTATTCCGGCATCAACACCCGCAAGGTGCTGGTGCTAGTCTACATGCTCTCGGGCGCGATTGCGGCGGTTGCCGGCATCATCATGCTGGCGCGGTTCAATTCGGTGCGCATCGGCCACGGCGAATCCTACCTGCTGATCACCGTGCTCGCCTGCTTCCTCGGCGGCATCAATCCGTTCGGCGGCTTTGGCCGCGTGCTTCCCGTCTTCGTGGCGCTTGTCGTGCTGCAGCTCCTGTCCTCGGGGCTCAACCTGCTCGGCGCCAACCAGCATCTGGCAACCGCCGTCTGGGGCATCCTGCTCATCGTGGTGATGGTGCTGCGCTGGGCCTCGGCCAAGTTCATCAAGCTTACAAAATAGGAGAGACGACCATGGAAGGCTTCGGCGTTCATACCAGCATGTGGACCATGAACTGGGATCAGGCAGGCGCCGAAAAGGCGATTGCCGGCGCGGTGCACTACAAGATGGATTTCATCGAGATCGCGCTCCTCAACCCGCCCGCGGTCGATACCAAACACACCCGCGATCTCCTGCAGAAGAACAAGCTGCGCGCCGTCTGCTCGCTTGGCCTGCCGGAGCGCGCCTGGGCCTCCGTCCGGCCGGATGCAGCGATCGAGCACCTCAAGGTCGCCATCGAGAAGACCGCGGAAATGAGCGCCGAGGCACTCTCCGGCGTCATCTTCGGCGGCATCGGCGAGCGCACCGGCGTGCCGCCCACCCAAGGCGAATACGACAATATCGCACGGGTGCTCCAGGCGGCGGCGAAACATGCCAAGCAATATGGCATCGAGCTCGGCGTCGAGGCGGTGAACCGCTACGAGAACCACCTGATCAACTCGGCGCAGCAGGCCGTCGACATGGTGGAGCGCGTCGGCGCGGACAATGTCTTCGTCCATCTCGACACCTACCACATGAACATCGAGGAAAAGGGTGCCGCAAACGGCATCATCATCGCCCGCGACCACCTGAAATACATCCACCTTTCCGAAAGCGACCGCGGCACGCCCGGTTATGGCAACGTCCCCTGGGACGAGATCTACGCGGCGCTCGCCGCCATCGGCTTCAAGGGCGGGCTCGCCATGGAAAGCTTCATCAACATGCCAGCGGAAGTCGCCTATGGCCTCGCCGTCTGGCGCCCGGTCGCGCGCGACATGGAGGAGGTCATGGACAACGGCCTGCCGTTCCTGCGCAACAAGGCACAGCAATACGGCCTCATCTGACCGCTCCGCCGACAGGGCTACGGCCCGTCGGCGACGAGAGAATCACAAGGATGGCGGAGCCCAATGCCGCCATCTGTGCCGCCGCTCGAATTGCGACATGGCGCCCTGCCGGATGGCAAATTTCGAGCACGCCACGGACGAAAAATCCGAAGTAAAAAATATTTCATTTTCAAAACATTAGCTGACATCACCATCTTCCGCGACGCCCATCCCGCGCGGATCGTCGCATCGTCATGCCTCGCGCCAGTTAGACCTGCGAATTAATGGTTTGTTAACCATTTCACCGTTACACCGAAGCAACCGAAAATTAACCAAGATGACTGACGTGTTAACTCAACCACGGCCGATCCGCCTCAAGGGGCGCTCCTTCCTCGCACTCGCCTTGACCCCGGAGCTTCCCTTCGAGGACTGGCTGGTGCGGCTCGACGACCTGGCTGCCCGTTCCGCCGGCTTCTTCCTGCGCCGCCCGGTGGTGCTCGATGTCGAGGGGCTGGACGTCGACCGTTCCGAGCTTCGCGAACTCGTCAGCCAGCTCAACGCCCGCAACGTGCGGGTCATGGGCATCGAAGGCGCGCGCTCTTCGCAGCTCGGCGCCGACATGCCGCCCGCGATGACCGATGGTCGCCCGACGGCCGACATCGAGGCCCCGGCAGCAGGCGAGACGGAAACGCAGGAACCCGCATCCAGCGTCGCGGTGGCGCCGATCAGTGCGCCGCCGGTCCAGACCGTCCCGATGGCGACGCCGTCGATTGTCGTGACCCGGCCCGTGCGCTCGGGGCAGTCCGTCTTCTTCCCCGAAGGCGACGTCACCATCATCGGCTCGGTCGCGTCCGGCGCGGAAGTCGTCGCCGGCGGCTCGGTCCACATCTACGGCCCGCTGCGCGGCCGGGTGATGGCCGGCACCACGGGCAACAGCTCGGCACGCATCTTCTGCCGCAAGCTCGAAGCGGAACTGATCGCCATCGACGGCTTCTACAAGACGGCGGACGACATGGAACCGGAACTGCGCGGCAAGGCGGTGCAGATCTGGCTGGAAGGCGAAACGATCAAGGCTGCAATACTCGGCTGAACCGAAGCGTGTTCACATAACTGGAGAGGTCAATGGGCAAGGTAATCGTGGTTACATCGGGCAAAGGCGGCGTCGGCAAGACGACGTCGACCGCGGCCCTCGGCGCCGCGCTGGCGCAAGGCGGCGACAAGGTCGTGGTCGTGGATTTCGACGTCGGCCTGCGCAATCTCGACCTCGTCATGGGTGCCGAACGCCGCGTCGTCTACGACCTCGTCAACGTCATCCAGGGCGAAGCCAAGCTGACCCAGGCGCTGATCCGCGACAAGCGCGTCGAGACGCTCTACCTGCTGCCCGCCTCACAGACCCGCGACAAGGATAACCTGACGCCGGAAGGTGTCGAGAAGGTCATCGCCGCCCTGAGGAACGCCTTCGACTGGGTCATCTGCGACAGCCCCGCCGGCATCGAACGCGGCGCCACGCTCGCCATGCGCCATGCGGATGTCGCCATCGTCGTCACCAATCCGGAAGTCTCGTCGGTACGCGACTCCGACCGCATCATCGGCTTGCTCGATTCCAAGACGCTGAAGGCCGAAAACGGCGAACGCATGGAAAAGCACCTGCTCCTCACCCGCTACGATGCCGCCCGCGCCGAGCGCGGCGACATGCTGAAGGTGGACGACGTGCTGGAAATCCTGTCGATCCCGCTGCTCGGCATCATTCCGGAAAGCACGGACGTGCTGCGCGCCTCCAATGTCGGCGCGCCGGTCACGCTCGCAGACAACCGCTGCGCACCCTCACTTGCCTATTTCGAGGCGGTTCGCCGGCTGAAGGGCGAAGACCTGCCGGTCACCATTCCGGGCGACAAGCGCAGCTTCCTCGGCAAGATCTTCGGAAGGAAAGCGGCATGAACCTGTTCCGTTTCTTTTCCCGCCCCCAATCGGCGCCCGCCGCGCGCGAGCGGCTGCAGGTGCTGCTCGCCCACGAGCGCGCCTCGACCGGCGACGTGGACCTCATCAACAAGCTGCGCGACGAAATCCTGAAGGCGATTTCGAAGCACATGCAGGTCGACGACGAGAAGGTCACCGTCAAGATGGAACGCGGCGCCCAGGTCTCGACGCTGGCCGTCGACATCGAAATCCCGTTCGACGCGGGCAAGAAGGCGGCCTGACGGCCGCCTCATTCTTCTGGCCATCCTGACCGATCCAGCACTTCAAAGGGCTTCCACCGACCACCACACACCATTCAGAGCAGGAGATATCATGAGCCGTTTCGCACTTCTGGAGAGACTGAAAGCAGTCCAGCAGATGCCCAAATATCAGGGGCGCGATATCACCACCATCAGCGCAGTGCTATCCAACCAGGCGCTCGCGCGGCATGTCGACGTCTGCGAACAGGCAGCCGGCATAGCCCCGCCGCCGATAACGACGGCCGGCAAAGCGGCCGGAACGCCGACAGCCTCCGCTTAAACGTTTCCGTCTTCCCGCAGGGCCGCATCGGTGATCGTATTGTCGACACCGAGTTCGCGGTCCGGCCGGAGACCCCAGGCGCTGGCGCGCGCCATCTTCTCGTCTTAACTCTCGGGCGTCATTTCAAATCAACGCCATGGAACGTCTTCAGCCGCTCGCGAACGGCCGCAATTTCATCGTTTTGACGGGTGGCGTCCCAGCCGAACGTCTCCGCTGTCTGTTGGGCCAAGGCCGCAACCAGCCGGGCCGTCAGCCGCCCGGTCACGGCGAGTGTGGTGCGGCGGAAAACGAGGTCGGAAAGCGAGCCGACCTGTTCGTTGCGCAGCACGTAGTCCACCTCGCCCGTGCTGTAGTCCGCCGCGTCGGGAAGCGATGCATCGCCCGGGAAGGCGGCGATATGGGCGGCGACCGCGCTTGCACCCGTGCCGTAGTGCGCGAGCAACTCGCCGATGCGGGCTTCGGGCAGGCCGCTTTCACGCGCGAGCTTCGCAATCCAGGCTTTGCGATCTCCATCGGTCTTCGGATAAGCCCGTCCGCCGCCGATGGCGAGGTCTCGGGTGGAAACCTTGCGCGTTTTGGAGAGGCGCGTGAGCAGCATGTCGGCAACCTCCTCCGCATAGCCGCGAAAGGTCGTCCATTTGCCGCCGACCAGCGAATAGACCGGATAGGGACGCCCCGCGACGGGTTCGAGGATCGGCGTCGCGTGGTCGCGCGTGATGAGGCCGGGGTCCTTGGCGTCCGACGCCGGCAGCGGGCGGATGCCGCTATAGACATAGACGAGTTGGTCGCGGCTAAAACGCAGCTTCGGCAGCAGCTTGCGCAGGCTTTCGAGCAGATAGTCCACCTCGTCGGCCTCGCAGCGCACCGTATCCGGATTGGCGGCCTTGATGTCGGTCGAGCCAGCCAGCGCGCGGCCGAGATATTCGAACACCAGACAAATACGCCCGTCATCCGCCTCGAAATAGATCATCCGCCCCTTCAGTTCCTTCAGGAGATCGGGGTGGTCGAGCAGGATATGCGAGCCCTTGGTGCCGCCGATCATGCGCGATGGCTCGCCGAGGATGGCGTTGACCTCGTCGATCCAGGGGCCTGCCGCGTTGACGACGATTTTCGGCCGCACGGTCGCGGCCGCCTCGCCGGTGAGGCTGTGCACGGTCAGCGCGCCATCTGCCGCGCGCTCCAGCCGGACATGGTTGAGCGCCGCGGAGCGTGGGCTATCGGCAAGGCCGTCGCGCACGAGTTCGAGGATCAGGCGCTCGGGATGGGTGACGGTGGCGTCGTAATAGGTGCCGGTCGCCACGATATCGGGCGTCAGCGCCGGCAGGTCGCGTAGCGACGCTGCCCGGCCGGCGGTCGAGTGTTTGGGCATGACGCGATGGCGGGCGCCGTAAAAATCGTACAGCATCAGGCCGATCTTGATCAGCAGGGCGCCACGGCTGCGCGGCGCGCTCTTCGAGCCGAAAAGGGTGCGCAAGGCGGCACCGATGCCCCTCGTCCAGGAGAAGATCGGGATCAGCGTCGGCAGCGGCTTGACGTAGTGCGGCGCATTGGCGAGCAGCAGGTTGCGCTCCAGCGTGGACTGCGCGACGAGGCGGAACTCGCCGGTTTCGAGATATTTGAGCCCGCCATGGATGAGACGCGAGGGCGCCGCACTCGTGCCGGCGGCATAGTCGTTCTTCTCGACGAGCAGGCAATCGAGCCCCTGGGCCGTCAGGTCGCGGAAGAGACCGGCCCCGTTCACGCCCGCGCCGACGATCAGCACATCGATCTCGCCGCGCGCTTCCATCGCCGCCATTCGTTCGTCCATGCCGCCGGGAAAGGCGGTTGTTGCAATCGCATTCATGTACTCTTGCCCACTTTCACGATTTCAAGTTTGACCCCGGCCTGTTTCAGCCGCGCCCGGTCGGCTTCGGGGACGCGGTCCGTCGTCAGCACGACGTCGAAGGCCGTGAGATCACCCAGCACATTGAGCGCGACCTTGCCGAATTTCGAGGAATCGACGAGCAGGATCGTGCGGCTGGACGACGCCATCATCGCCTGCTTGACCTTGGTGACCTGCGCGTCCTGGATGAAGGCCGTCACGCCGTCGATGGCGGAGGCCGAACAGAAGAGGACGTTGGCCCGCAGGCTCGCCACGGCCTTTTCACAGGTGATACCGATATAGGCATTGTAATTGCGGTGATATTTGCCGCCGAGGCTGATCAGTTCCACCTCGTCGGCATCGATCAGCTTGCCGGCCGAGACATAGCTGTTGGTGATGACGGTGAGCGGATGGGCCTCCGGCAGCAGGTCGGCGAGCGCGCAGGCCGTCGACGAATCGTCGAGCATCACTGCCTGCCCCGCCTCGACATAGGCCATGGCGGCGCGTGCGAGCGCTTCCTTCTCGGCCTTGCCGATCGTCTCGCGGTAGCGGAACGTGCTTTCGTAGAGGCCGGAGGGCTGGACCGTGACCATGCCATGCAGCTTGCGCAGCACGCCCTGCTGGGCGAGCGCATCGATATGGCGGTGGATGGTCATGCGCGACACGCCAAAATGCTCGACGAGGTCCTCCATACGGGCCTGGCCGGCCCGCATGATATAATCGGCAATCTCCTCGCGCCGTGCTTCCGCCTTCATCCCCGGGCCTCCCCTGACCGTTTTGCGAGGTCCTCGATGGCCCGCCACTGGGGCGACATCGCATCCGCAAGCTGTCTATAGAGATTGTAGCGCTCGGCAAGTTCAGCGCCGCGCACCGGATCGGGCTCGTGCGAACGCAGGATGCGGGTGGTGGTGGCCGCCCCCTCCTCCGCGCTCGGATAGAGGCCGACCGCGGCACCCGCGACAAGCGCCGCACCCCAGGCGGCCGCTTCATCCGCGGAGGAAACATCCACAACAAGCCCTGTCGCATCGGCAAACATCTGCGCCAGAACAGCGCTGCGGGCACCGCCACCGCTGATGCGCAGACGCTTCACCGGAACCGCGGAGAGCAGGTCGTCGATATGGAGCTTGTGGTTGAAGACGATGCCTTCCAGCACGGCCTTCAAGAGGTCGCCGCGCTCGTGCCAGCCGTGCACGCCGAAGAAGCCGGCGCTCGCCCCACTGCCGAAGGGCGAGCCGAAGAGGAAGGGGTGAAAGAGGATGTCCGACGGCTTTTCCAGGGCGCGGTCGAGTTCCGGCCGCAGCAGGGTGTGGATGTCGGTGCCTTCACGCTCGGCCTTTTCCAGAAGGTCGCGGCAGAAATTGTCGAGGAACCAGTCGTAGTTGGCGGTGGAGGCCGGCGAGATCGCCATGGAATTCCACCAGCCCTTGCGAATGCCGTTGCGGCAGAACCAGCGCGGATCGACCATCGGCGTTTCGGTGACCAGTTCGTTGATGGAATAGGTGCCGGCAACCACCGCAAGCGCACCCGGCGCATGGCCGCCGATGCCAAGCGCCGAGGCCGTCACGTCATGCAGGCCGGCGGCGACCGACGTGCCCTCGACAAGGCCTGTCGCCTCCGCCGCCGCCCGCGTCACCGTGCCGACAATCTCGTCCGGCCGCGAGACGGGCGCCAAGGCCGGCCAGAGATCGCCGAGCCCGAAAACCTCCAGCGCCGCCGGGTCATAGGCCTGCGTGCGCACATCGGTAAAACTCGTGCTCGCCTCGGTCAGGTCCGTGCCGACGACGCCCGTCAAGCAGAAGCGCAGCCAGTCCTTGCAGGTGAAGACGTGGCCGATGGCGCGGTAACGCTCCGGCTCGTGCTGTTTGATATGCGCAAGCAGCGCCGAAGGTGCCGAGGCATGCGCGGTCTGGCCGGTCAATTCCAGCGCCTTGCGGGCAACGCCGTCCTTCTCCCATCCTTCGATGATCGCGCCGGCGCGGCTGTCGAGCGAGAGAATGCCCGGGCCGAGCGGCCGTTTTTCACGATCGAGCAGGTAGAGGCCGTCGCCATGGGCGGTTGCCGCGATCGCCTTGATGTCGGCGGCCGGGCGACCACTTTTTTCGATCGCCTCGCGGATCGCCTCGGCGGTTGCCGTCCACAGGCCGGCCATGTCGCGCTCGACATGGCGCGGTGCCGGGAAGGATTGCGGGACGCGCCGGCGCGCCACCGCGATCGGCGTGCCGTCCTCTTCGAAAAGGACGGCCTTGGTGACCGTCAGGCCGTTATCGATGCCCAGAAGCAGCGCCATGTTCGTTTCTCCGTCAGGTCCGGTTTGCACGCAGGGCGAAACGGTCCTGCAGGCTGGCAAGATAGATGGCGATGAGCAGCACCAGGAACAGGCCGAGCACCATGCAGCCGAGCGGCGCGGCTGCCCACAGAACGCTCATGATTTTCTGCCGAGCCGTCGCAGCCCGCTTCATGGGTTTCGATCTTGATGCCTGGATTGTCCTTGGCGATAGCCGCAGTCGACAGCGAAAGGGCAGGCGTCATCGCTGACAGAGCTGTCGGCAACGTCCTGTCTTTCATAATTCTTCTCCGAATGCGCTCTCTTCGTCCAGCGCTATTTGTAACGTATATAGATGTGAATTTACCGTCAAGTATCGTTACAAATTTTAGATGTGCAATCAAGCAACCGATCCGCCCTGACGTTATGCCGCAGCCGCAGGTTTGCGCCTTGACCCTTTGTTCACGCTCCTCGCGTAAACAGATCGAGGCGGCTTTTTCCGCCGACACCGCTATGGGAACAGGTTCTGCGTGGGTCGCGATGTCGAGCGTACGTTCATTTGAGGTCGGGGATGTCGGTGCAGTCGCGGATCTGTTCCAGCGCCTGCTGCGCAAGAGCGGCGAGCCGGCAAGCGACGACCTGAAGGCCTATCTTAGCAAACTCTTCCTCGATTTCGCCGCAGGCGAGCCGGATATCCGCTCGCGCGTCCATCTGCGCGCCGACGGCAGCGTCTCCGGTTTCATCGGCGTGCTGCCGGTCGAGATGGAATTCGAGGGCCGCCGGCTTCGCGCCGCCAATTGCGGCACCTTCGCCTGCGACGACCGCGACAACGACCCCTTCGCCGGCGCCCGCCTGCTGCGCGACGTGCTCTCCGGCCCGCAGGACCTCTCCTTCACCGAAACCTCGAACGACGTTTCCACCGACATGTGGCGCAGCATGCGCGCCACCGTTCTCGCCCCCTACAGCCTCGAATGGCTGCGCATCCTGCGCCCCGCCGCCTTCGCGCTGGAAGCCGCCGCCGGGCGCCTGTCCGCCCTGAAACTGTTCGGCCCGGTGGCGAGGGGCATCGATGCCACGCTCTTCCGGCGCGGCGAGAAACAGGCCTGGTCCCACTACATTCCGCTCGCCGGCAAGGCGGATGCGCTTGTCGACACGCCGGCGACGGACGCGGAATTTGCCGGCCTGTGCCAGGAGTTCGTGCGCCAGTATGCGCTTCGCCCCGTCTGGGACCGGCCGATCGTGGAAGCCATGCTTGGCCACGCCGCACGCAAGGCGCTGCACGGCGAGCGGGTCCAGCATGTCGTGAAAACCAGGTCCGGCAAGGCGATCGGCCTCTATCTCTATTACGGCAATGCCGGCGGCATCGGCCGCACGGTGCAGGTTCTGGCCGAGCCGGGGCAGGAATCGATCGTCATCGACTGCCTGATGCGCAACGCCCATGCGCGCGGCCTTTCCGCCATCCGCGGCCGCACGCAGCCTATGCTGCTGCAGGCGATGATCGGCAAGAAATGCGCCTTCCTGCACACGTCCTCGACCATCGTGCATAGCCGCCACCCCGATCTCCTCGCTGCCATGACGAGCGGCCAGGTCTTCCTCAACGGCCTTGCCGGGGAAGGCTGGACGCGCCTCATCGGCGATCGTTTCGGATAACGGCCATGTGCGGGATCGCCGGATATCATGGAGGAAACATCGCGCCCGAGCGGGCGGCGGACTACCTCCGCCGCATGGTCGCAGCACTGCGGCACCGCGGGCCGGACGCGGAAGGCATCGTGATCCGCGGTGACACCGGCCTTGCCCATAGCCGGCTTTCCATCGTCGGGCTTGCCGATGGCGCCCAGCCGATGGCGAGCGAGGACGAAACGCTCGCCGTCTCCTTCAACGGTGAGATCTTCAACTATGTCGAGCTGCGCGACGACCTGAAGGCCCGCGGCCATCGCTTCCGCACGACCTCCGACACCGAGGTGCTGCTCGCCGCCTATGCCGAGAAGGGTCTCGATTGCCTCGCCGATTTCAACGGCGACTTCGCATTCGCCCTCCATGACGAGCGGACCCGCACGCTTGTTCTCGCCCGCGACCGCATGGGCGTGCGCCCGCTTTTCTACACGCAGCATGACGGCGCCCTGTTCTTCGCTTCCGAGATCAAGGCGCTGCTGGCGCTTCCCGGCATGACGGCCGAGATCGATCCGCTGGCGCTCGACCAGATCTTTACGCTCTGGTGCCCGATCCCGCCGCGCACCGCCTATCGCAACATCCACGCGCTGCCGCCCGGCCATGTGATGATCGTCGCGGATGGCGGGCGCACGATCCGGCCATGGTGGCAACTCTCCTATCCCGACCGCAACGACGCGCCGCCGGCAGGTTCGATGGACGACCAGACCGAGGCGTTGCGCGCGCTGCTCGACGACGCGACCCGCATCCGCCTACGCGCCGACGTGCCGGTCGGCGCCTATCTCTCCGGCGGCCTCGATTCCTCGCTGATCGCGGCGCTTGCTGCGAAAACGGTGACGCACGGCCTCAAAACCTTCTCGCTGACCTTCCGCAGCGCGGAGCACGACGAAAGCGCCTGGCAGCGCCAGATGGCAGCCTCGCTCGGCGTGCTATCCGACAGCGTCGAATGCACCACAACGGCAATCGCCGAGCATCTGCCGGACGTCATGCGCCACATCGAATGTCCGATCCTGCGCACCGCCCCCGTGCCGCTCGCTCTTCTCTCGGCGCGGGTGCGCGAACAGGGCATGAAGGTGGTGCTCACCGGCGAGGGTGCGGACGAGATTTTCGCCGGCTACGATCTTTTTCGCGAGGCCCGGATCCGGCGTTTCTGCGGCCGGCAACCGGAATCGCCTCGGCGACCCCGGCTCTTCCAGCGGCTATACCCCTACCTGCCGGGCCTCAAGCAGCAATCGCCCGAATATCTCGCACGCTTCTTCGCCTTCGGCGCCGAGGCGCTCGACGATCCGCTTTACTCCCACCGCCCGCGCTTCCGCTCCACGGCCGCGGCAAAGCTGTTCTTCTCCGCCGATCTCCGGCAGGTCATCGGCGACTACGACGCCGCGGCCGACCTCGCTGCACAACTGCCGGCCGATTTCCGCCGCTGGCATCCGCTGCACCAGGCGCAATATCTCGAAACGGCCTTCCTTTTGCCCGGCTATATCCTCTCCAGCCAGGGCGACAGGGTGATGATGGCGAATGCGGTGGAAGGCCGCTTTCCCTACCTCGACCACCGCGTCGTCGCCTTCGCGACAAGTCTTTCGCCGGATGCCAAGCTCAACGGCCTTCGGGAAAAACACATCCTCAAGCAAGTCGCGCGCGGCCTCGTGCCCGCCGCCATCATCGACCGCCCGAAACAGCCCTACCGGGCGCCGGACAGCGAAGTCTTCGCCGGGCCTGCGACACCCACCTATCTCGACGCCGTCCTGTCGCCGGAACGGCTTGAGGAAAGCGGGCTGTTCAACGTCCAGGCGGTGGGCAAGCTCAAGGAAAAAGTCCTCAAAGGCCAAGTCACCGGGTTCCGCGACAATGCGGCCTTCATCGGCATCCTGTCGACGGAACTTCTGCGCGGCCCCAGCGCCGCGCGACCACACCTCGCTTCATCAGAGATCGGGAAACACTAAAAATGTCCGACGACACCAGAGCCGCCATCCGCACCTTCATCGTGGATAATTTCCTGTTCGGCGACACCGGCCACCCGCTGCCCGCCGACCTGTCGCTGATCGACAACGACCTCGTCGATTCGACCGGCATTCTCGAACTCGTCGGTTTCCTCGAGGAGCATTTCGCCATCACGGTCGCCGACGCCGATATCGTGCCGGCCAATCTCGACACGATCGAGAGGATAGCCGGTTTCATCGCCCGCAAGCAGGCAGCCTGACGGCAGAGCCGGCCATGCGGATCGAGCGGTATCTTCAGGACAGTGCCAGCCGCGACGGCGCCAGGACGGCGATCGTCTCGGGCGATGTGCGCCTGAGCTACGACCAGTTCCTCGACCGCGCCGCCCGCCTGGCGACGACGCTGCGCAGCCACGGCGTCGGACGGGGCGACCGCGTTCTCATTCTGCTCGACAATGGCTGGCAGGCCGCCGTCGCGGTTTTTGCCACCTGGATCGCCGGTGCGGTGATCTGCCCGGTCAATCCGGCGACCAGGAGTGCTCGGCTGTCGCAGATCGTGCGGGATTGCACCCCCGCAATGGCGATCGTGGAAGGCCGGCTCGAAAAACGCGTCGAGGACGTCGTCTCCTTGCCCCGCCTGGTGATCGGTGACGGGGGGAGTTTCGATGCCGGGCTCGGATCCTTGCCGTTGGTTTCCGAGCCATTGCCGGATACGGATCTCGCGGCGCTGATTTATACGTCCGGCTCGACCGGCGAACCGAAAGGCGTGATGCTCGCCCACGACAATATCGACGCCGCGGCCCGCTCGATCACCACCTATCTCGAAAACCGGGCCGCCGACACCATCCTCGTCGTGCTGCCGATGTCCTTCGGCTACGGGCTCAACCAGCTCGTTACCGCGATGCTCACCGGCGCGACGCTGGTCATCGAAAAATCCTTCGCGTTTCCGCAAGCGATCTTCGAACGGATCCGCGAGGAAGGTGTCACCGGCTTTCCGCTCGTGCCGGCAATGGCCGCGATGATGATGCAGGCCCGCGACCTCGATCCTGCGCTCTTCGCCAGCCTGCGCTACGTGACGAGTGCCGCGGCCCCCCTGCCGCTCGCCCATCTCGACGGGCTGCGCGCGCGCCTGCCGCATGTCCGCTTCTATTGCATGTACGGCCAGACCGAATGCACCCGCGCCACCTTTCTGCCGCCGGACGAGATCGATGCCCGGCGCGGATCGGTCGGCATCGCCATACCGGGCACGCGCGCCGAGGTGGTGGACGAGGCAGGCGCGCCGGTGCCTCCCGGGACGGTCGGCGAACTGGTGGTCGGCGGGCCGCATGTCATGCGCGGCTACTGGCGGAACGCGGCCGCGACCCGCCGTGCGCTGCGGCCCGATCCGAAGACCGGTGCGCTGCGCCTGCACACCGGTGATCTCTTCACCGCCGATGCGGACGGCTACCTCACCTTCGTCGCGCGTACGGACGACATCATCAAGTCGCGCGGCGAGAAGGTCGCACCGCAGGCGGTGGAGGAGGTGCTGTGCCGCATGCCCGGCATCGCTGAAGCATTGGTTGTCGGCGTTCCGCACGAGGTGCTTGGACAGGCCGTGAAGGCGATCATTGTCGCCTCCGACCCGGCGCTGACCGAGCGGGACATCCTGCGCTTCTGCGCGCAGAATCTCGAAGACCACATGGTTCCGAAGAGCGTCGAGTTCCGCACCTCACTGCCCCGAACCGATTCCGGAAAGGCAAGCCGCCGGCTTGCCGCCACCACGACAGGATCGACCACATGAACACCCCCTCCTTCGCCCCGCTCGTGCTCGACCCCGCCGCCGAGATTGAGCGCATCACCGGCTGGATGCGCGAGCGGCTGCGGCTCGACCTGCGCAAGCGCGGGCTGGTGCTCGGCCTTTCCGGCGGCATCGATTCCAGCCTCTGCGCGGCGCTTGCCGTGCGCGCGCTCGGCGCGAAAAACGTCTTTGCCCTCTTCATGCCGGAAAATGACTCCGACCCGGAAAGCCTGCGGCTCGGGCGCAGCGTGGCCGAGACATTCGGCATCGACAGCATTCTGGAGGATATCGGGCCGTCGCTTGCCGCCATGGGCTGCTATACGCGCCGCGACGCCTTCATCCGCGAGGCGGTGCCGGAATACCGGGACGGCTGGGCCTCCAAGATCGTCTTCGACAATCCGATGACGACGGGCGGCTACAACATCTCCTCGCTCGTCGTGCGCTCGCCGGAGGGCGAGATGCGCAAGGTACGGCTCCCGGCGAGCGCCTATCTCGGCATCGTGGCGGCAACCAACATGAAGCAGCGCACCCGCAAGCAGCTCGAATATTACCATGCCGACCGGCTGAACTTCGCCGTGCTCGGCACGCCGAACCGGCTGGAATACGACCAGGGTTTCTTCGTCAAGAATGGCGACGGTGCCGCCGATATCAAGCCGATCGCCCACCTCTACAAGTCACAGGTCTACCAGCTCGCCGCCCATCTCGGCGTACCGGCCGAAATCCTCGCCCGCCCGCCGACAACCGACACCTATTCGCTGCCGCAAACGCAGGAGGAATTCTACTTCGCCCTGCCCTACGACAAGATGGACATCTGCCTCTACGGGCTGGAGCACGCCCTGCCGCCGTCAACGATCGCGGCGGCGACGGGCCTCAAGGAAGGCGAAGTCGAGCTGGTCTGGGCGGATATCGCCGCGAAACGCAAGGTCGCCCGCTACCTGCACGCCGCCCCGCTCGTGCCGTGAGCCGGCTGTCCGTGCCGGTGAAGACGACCTCCAGACCTTGCTGCCACGACGGACTGGTATCCTGAACCTTTCGCAATGGACGCTGACGCGAAGGCCAATTGCGATATAGCAATAGGCCTGGACATCGCATGGCGGGAGACCTGGCAGGGATATGGAAGACTTCGACTACGTGATCGTCGGCGCGGGCTCGGCGGGCTGCGTGCTGGCGAACCGGCTTTCGGAAAACAGCACATACCGCGTGGCGCTGCTGGAGGCCGGCGGTGGCGATCTGAATTTCTGGGTGCGCATGCCGATCGGCTACGGCAAGGCCTTCTACCACGACACATTGAACTGGAAGTACCTGACCGAACCGGTCCCCGGCTTCGCCGACCGCCAAAGCTACTGGCCGCGCGGAAAAGTGCTCGGCGGGTCGAGCTCGATCAACGCCATGGTCTTCATCCGCGGCCAGGCGCAGGATTTCGATGGATGGCGCGCGCTCGGCAATCCTGGCTGGGGCTATGACGACGTGCTGCCCGTCTTCAAGCGCATGGAAGACAATGTCGCGGGCGCCGATCCCTGGCGCGGTGCGGGCGGGCCGGTGACGGTCACCAACATCGAGAAGGTCGTGCATCCGCTTTGCGAAAACTACCTCGCCGGCGGCATCGAGGCCGGGCTGACGCGCAACGGAGATTTCAACGGCGCGATGCAGGAAGGCATCGGCATCTACCAGATTACCACGCGCAACGGTTTTCGTTGTTCGACTGCGACGGCCTATCTGGCGCATGCCCGCAAGCGGGCGAACCTGCATGTGATCAAGGCTGCACATGTTACGAACGTGCTGTTCGAGGGGCGCCGCGCGAAGGGCGTCGAATACCGGCGGGGCAACGAAATCCGCCAGATCCGCGCGCGCCGCGAGGTGATCCTCTCCGCCGGTGCGGTGAACACGCCGCAGATCCTGCAACTTTCCGGCATCGGTGACCCTGCCCTTCTCAAGCGCCACGGCCTCGAGGTCGTGCACGCGGCCGATCAGGTTGGCCGCAACCTGCAGGACCATATCGGCTTCGACCATCTCTACGCGAGCCAGCGGCCGACGCTGAACGACGTCCTGCGCCCGTGGTGGGGCCGGTTGGCCGTCGGCCTGCGTTACGTGCTGACGAGGAGCGGCCCCCTATCGCTCAGCGTCAATCAGGGCGGCGGTTTCTTCCGCACCGGCCCGGAGCGCACGCGGCCGAACATGCAGCTCTATTTCTCGCCCGTCAGCTATACGCGGGCGATCCCCGGCCGGCGTGCGCTGATGAGCCCGGACCCGTTCTCCGGCTTCCTCGTCGGCGTCTCCAATTGCCACCCGACCAGCCGCGGAGAATTGGGCATCCGCTCCGCCGATCCTTTCGCCGCACCGGAAATCCGGCCGAATTATCTCTCGACGGAGGAGGATGTGCAGGAACTCTTGGAAGCCGCGCATTTCCTGCGGCGGCTGGCCGGAACCGGACCGATGCGCGAGATCATCAAGCACGAGATCAAGCCCGGCGCCGACATCACCCGCGACGAGGACCTGGTCGCGGATATCCGCCAGCGCTCCGGCTCGGTGTTCCACCCCTGCGGCACCTGCGCCATGGGGCCGGAGCCGGCGACGTCGGTGGTCGATCCGCGCCTGCGGGTGCATGGCATAGATGGGCTGCGCGTCGTCGACGCCTCGATCTTTCCGCGCATCACCGCCGGCAATATCAACGCACCGACGATCATGGTGGGCGAAAAGGGCGCCGACCTCATCCTGGCCGACGCCCGCTAAGCGGTCAGACGGCCCTTCGCCTGTTCCTTGCGCATCTCTTTCAGGGTCAGCGCGAGCGTCTCCGCAGCGTTCGCGATCATGCGTGGCGGGGCGGAGCTGAAGCCGAGAATCAGACCGCGCTGGCTGACCGGGGTGATTGCAAACCGGCTGATCGGCGAGACGAGCACGTTGCGCTCAGCGGCACGGCGGGCGACGGCGAGCTCGTCGAAATCCGGGGCGAGGCGTCCGACCGTATGAAACCCCGTTTCCGTCGGGGCCACTTCCAGCATGCCGCCGAGGTGTTTTTCAGCAACGTCGAGCAGCGCCTGGAGTCGTTCGGCATAGACCCGGCGCATGCGGCGGATGTGGCTGGAAAAGTGCCCGCACTCGATGAAATTCGCGACGACCGATTGCAGGCTGGCGGCGGAGCCCTGCAACGTCGCCCCGGCGATCCGGTAGAAGATATCGACCAGCTCGGGCGGCGCCACCACGTAGCCGAGGCGAAGGGCGGCGAACAGGGTTTTGGAAAAACTGCCGACATAGATGACGCGGCCCGACGCATCGACGCTTTTCAGCGTCGGCGGCGGATGGCCGGCATAGTGGAACTCGCCGACATAATCGTCCTCGATGATCCAGGCCCCCGCCCGCTCCGCCGCGCGCAACAGCTCGAAGCGGCGCTGGAGGCTCATCGTCACGCCGAGCGGGTGCTGGTGGGCGGGGGTGACGAAGGCGAGGCGGAAATCCGGCGCGACCTCCAGCCCCTCGGCAACATTGATGCCCTCCTCGTCGATGCCGAGCGGCACGAGTTTGGCGCCCGAGGAGATGAGGCTGTTGCGTGCACCGATCGCGCCGGGATTCTCGATCCACACCGTATCGCCGGGGTCGAGCAGCGTGTTGCCGATGCGGTTGAAGGCATCCTGCGCGCCGTTGAAGATGAAAACCTGCTCGGGCTCGCAGGTGATGCCGCGGTTGGCGCGCAGATGCATCGCCACCGCCCGGCGCAGCTCCATCAGCCCTTCGGGCGCGGGATAGCCGAGCAGCAGGTTGCGCGGCTGGCGCCAATAGCGCGTCACCATGCTGGCCCACAGCGCCATCGGGAATTCGTCGAAAGCCGGAATGCCGGTGATGAAGGGCCGTGGGTTTTCCGGATGCGCCAGGCGGGGAAAGTAGTGTTCCGACGCATCGGCGCTGAGTTGCGCGAGGCGCGGCGGGCTGCGGATCTCGTCCAGGCTGCTCTTCGGCGGGGCGACGGGTCGGCCGTCGCGAAGCGTATCGGCGACATAGGCCCCGGCGCCGATGCTGGAGCGGATCAGCCCCTCGGCGGCGAGCTGCTCGTAAACGCTGATCGCCGTGGTGCGCGACACCGCGTGATCCTTCGCGAGCGTCCGGCTGGAAGGCAGGCGCTCGCCGGGCGGCAGTTCGCCCGACAGGATCATTTCCCGGAGCGCCGAGCAGAGCTGCGTGCTGATCGGCGTGCGGGACGTGCGGTCGAAATGCAACGACGGCAGCAGCGCCCCGCCCGGATACTTCACCATGTCCCACTCCCGCCCTGTCGTCCGCCCGCAATAATGGTCCGCTACATAAAGCAAAGTGGACCTTACCACTCAAAGACTTTGCGATGATTGTCATACCAATTCGCGGCGTCAAGTGGCCATTCCACATTACGCCATCCGCCAGCCAGATTGGCCCAAGGACACGTTAGAGCGTCATGAAGATCAAGCGCATCGAGACCTTCTGCAACCGGTATGTCGGCTTCGTCCGGATGACCGACGAGACCGGTGCGACCGGCTGGGGCCAGGTTTCGACCTACAATTCCGACATCACCTCCGAAGTGCTGCACCGCCAGGTCGCGCCCTATACGATCGGCGCCGAGATCGTCGACCTGGACGACCATCTCGACCGCATCTTCGAGCGCGAGCACAAGTTTCCGGGCTCCTATCTCTACCGCGCCATGTGCGGCCTCGACACCGCGATCTGGGACCTGCGCGGCAAACAGGCCGGCAAGCCGGTGGCCGCGCTGCTCGGCGGTTCCGCCGGCCCGCTGCGCGCCTATGCCTCCTCGATGAAGCGCGACATCACGCCGGCAGACGAGGCCGAGCGCTTCAGGCGGCTGCGCGGCGAATTCGGGTTTGATGCCTTCAAGTTCCGCGTCGGCGCGGAATGCGGGCGCAACCAGGACGAATGGCCGGGCCGCACGGAAGAGATCATCCCGACGATCGCCAGGGCCGTCGGCGACGGTGCCGACCTGCTGGCCGATGCCAATTCCTGCTACTCGCCGGCCCGTGCCATCGAGGTCGGGAAGATCATGCAGGACAACGGCCTCGTGCATTACGAGGAGCCCTGCCCCTATTGGGAGCTCGAACAGACCAGGGAAGTGGCCGACGCGCTCGACATGGACGTGACGGGCGGCGAGCAGGATTGCGATCTGCCGACCTGGCGCCGCATGATCGAAATGAAGGCTGTCGATATCGTGCAGCCCGACATCTGCTATCTCGGCGGCATCAGCCGCACCTTGCGCGTGGCCCGCATGGCGGAAGCAGCCGGAATTCCGGTGACGCCGCATGCCGCCAACCTCTCCATGGTGACGCTCTTCACCATGCACCTGCTGCGCGCCATTCCGAATGCCGGCAAATATCTCGAATTCTCGATCGAGGGCGAGGACTATTACCCCTGGCAGGACGGCCTGTTCCGCAAGTCGCCCTATGACATCGTCGACGGCAAGGCGACCGTGACGGACGAACCCGGCTGGGGCGTGGAAATCGACCCGGAATGGCTCGCCAAGTCGAGCTACCAGGCCAGCGAGGCGAACTGACATGAGCACCGAAGCCCTCGTCAGCGCGTATTTCTCGACCGGCACGCTCACCGGCCTGCCCGCCGGCCATTTCATCGACGGCACCTTCACGGCTGCCGCGGGCAACCGCACGATGGAAACCTTCGACCCCGGCTCCGCCCGCGCCTTCCATGCTTTCGCCGCCGGTGACGAAAGCGACGTGGACCGCGCCGTCGCTGCCGCCCGCAGGGCCCAACGCGACTGGGGACGCACCAAGGCGGGCGACCGCGGCGCAATCCTGTTCCGCGCCGCGCAGATCATCCGGGCGGAAGCGGCGCGGCTTGCCGTGGTGGAAAGCCTCGACAGCGGCAAGGCCTTGCAGGAAGCGGAAGGCGACGTCGCGGGTGCGGTCCGCTGCTTCGAATATTATGCCGGTGCCGCCGACAAGATCCAGGGCGACACCTTCCCGCTCGGCGCGGACTATATCGGCTATTCGATCGAGGAACCGGTCGGCGTCACCGGCCATATCATCCCGTGGAACTATCCGCTCTCGACCGCCGCGCGCAGCATCGCGCCGGCGCTGGCAGCAGGCTGCACCGTGGTCGCCAAGCCGGCGGAACAGACGCCGCTGACGGCACTGATGCTGGCAGACATCCTCCACCGCGCCGGCCTTCCCGCCGGCGTGTGCAACGTCGTTACCGGCACCGGCGCTGAAGCTGGCGGACCGCTGGTGTCGCACCCGGATGTCCGGCACGTTACCTTCACCGGTTCCGTGCCGACGGGCATCCGGGTCATGCAATCGGCGGCCGTCAACGTCACCAGCGTCGTGCTCGAACTCGGCGGCAAGTCGCCGGTCATCGTCATGGCCGATGCAGACCTCGATGCCGCCGTCGAAGGCGTGCTCGGCGCGATCTACGAGAATGCCGGGCAGATTTGCTCGGCCGGCTCCCGCCTCGTCGTCGAGCGCGGGGTGCATGCGGACCTGGTGGAGCGCATCGCGGCGCGCGCCGGCGCCCTGAAAATCGGCCACGGCCTGCGCCGACCGCAGGTCGGCGCGCTGAGTTCCGCCGCCCATCTCGAGAAGGTCGCCGGTTATGTCGACGGCGCGCGCGAGCGCGGCATAACGGTCGCCGCCGGTGGCCGTCCCGCGGTGGATCAGGAGAGCGGCACGGGCTGGTTCTTCGAGCCAACCATTCTCGATGCCGTCAAGGCGGAGGATCCGGTCATCCAGGAGGAGATTTTCGGGCCGGTGCTCTCCGTGCAGGTCGTGGACGGCGAAGAGGAAGCGGTCGCCATCGCCAACGGCACCGATTTCGGCCTCGTCGCCGGCATCTACACAAGCGATTTCGGTCGCGCCCACCGCATGGCGCGCGATATCGACGCTGGCCAGATCTTCATCAACGAATATTTTGCCGGCGGCATCGAGGTGCCTTTCGGCGGCACCAAGCTGTCGGGTTTCGGCCGCGAAAAGGGCTTTGCGGCGCTCAAGAGCTACACGCGGACCAAGAGCCTGGCGGCGAAGATCAGCTGAACGTCATAATGGTCTTACGGCAAGCAGATAATGGACCTTTCGGGGAAGCCAATCTCACCCTTTGATGGCAATGGCTAAAAATCGGGAATCGAGTGCCATCGTCGGGAGTGAGATGGTCCTCAGCGAAAAAAGAACGCCGGAAAAACGGCGGCTTTCAACAGCCAAATGGAAGAGGAGAACAGCATGAAAACCAAATTCGCGCTCGCCGCGACGACGGCGCTTGCCCTGCTCGTCGCAAGCACCGCAGCCCAGGCCGAAACCCTGCGCCTGCTCACCTGGGGCGGTTACGCACCCGACAACGTCATCAAGCTCTTCGAGGACGCGAACCCCGACATCACCGTCGAAGTGACGCTCTCCAACAACGAGGAAATGGTCGCGAAGCTGCGCGCCACCGGCGGCGCCGGCTATGACCTCGCCCAGCCGAGCCACGACCGCATCTTCGCGGCCCAGCAGGAATACAACATCTACAAGCCGCTCGACCTGTCGAAGATCGACACGGCCGCGCTCGCGCCGAACCTTCTCGAAGGCGTGAAGGCCAATGCCACCATCGACGGCGCGCTCTATGCCGTGCCGCACCAGTGGGGCACCTCGGGCATCGTCGCAGACGTATCCAAGGCGCCGGACGTCAAGGGCTGGGGCGACCTCTGCAATCCGGAATACAAGGGCCGCACCTCCATGCGCCTGCGCCGTACCATCCTGCTCGGCACGGCCTTCGCACTCGGCAAGGATCCGTTTGCGCTCTATGGCGACAAGGCGGCCTACCAGACGATGCTCGACGAGGTGACGGAAAAGCTGATTTCCTGCAAGGACAACGTCAAGACCTACTGGAACGGCGGCGACGACCTGTCGACGCTCTTGCTCTCCGGCGAAGTCGTCGTCTCGGAAGCCTGGGATTCGACGGCCTTCAAGCTCTACGGCCAGAACAAGAACCTGGTCTACGTGCCGCCGGAAACCGGTGCGCTCGCCTGGATCGATACCTTCGTCATCCCGCGCAAGGGCGAGGCTGACGATGCCGCCTACAAGTGGATCAACTTCGTCATGAACCCGGATATCGTCAAGCTGATGTCGGATTCGACCGGTGCGATTGCCGCCGTCAGCAACGGCATCGACCTGCTTCCGGACGACAAGAAGGCCGCCGTGCGGGCCGCTTTCGACGAAAAGGATCTGGCAAACCTGAAATTCTTCGCCAACATCCCGGCAGGGCTTGAAGACATGGAAGGCAAGGCGCTTGAGCGCATCAAGGCCGCCACGTCGAACTGATCCGTCCCAGGACATGACGCCAGCCGGTCGGGGCCTTCCCTCCGCCGGCTGGCGTCAGAATAAGCCGCCCTGCGGCTCTGATTTGCGAGCACTCCATGCACGACCTTCAATGCGAAAGCCTGAGCAAGCGCTTCGGGGCCTATACCGCCGTCAACAGCGTGTCCTTCAACGTCCCGCGCGGTTCGTTCTTCTCCATTCTCGGGCCGTCGGGCTGCGGCAAGACCACGCTGATGCGCATGATCGCCGGCTTCGAGGAGCCGACGAGCGGCGATATCCGCATCAAGGGCAAATCCGTGCTCTCGACGCCGCCGAACAGGCGTCCCGTCAAGATGGTGTTCCAGCATCTCGCGCTCTTCCCGATGATGAATGTCGGCGAGAACATCGCCTATGGCCTGCGCTGCCGCGGCGAGAACAAGGCCGATATCACCCGCAAGGTGGCGGCCGTGCTCGACCGCGTCGGCCTGCCGGGCACGGAGGAGAAGCAGGTCGCCCAGCTTTCCGGCGGCCAGAAGCAGCGCATCGCGATCGCCCGCTGCATGGTGCTCGAGCCGGACGTGCTGCTGCTCGACGAACCGCTCGGCGCGCTGGACCTGAAACTGCGCGAGCGCATGAAGATCGAGCTGAAGCAATTGCAGCACCAGTTCGAGACGACCTTCCTCTACATTACCCACGACCAGTCGGAAGCCCTCTTGATGTCGGACAATGTGGCGGTGATGAATGCCGGCCGGTTCGAGCAGATCGGCTCGCCGCAGGAACTCTACAACGATCCGAAGACCGGCTTCGTCGCCGGATTCGTCGGCGACAGCAACCGCTGGCCGGGCAGTGCGCTTTCCGTTTCGGACGGCAAGGTGCGCGTGGCGCTCGACGGCGGCGGCGAGGCGATCGCGCAAGCCGGCGACGACCGGATTGCGGCCGGCAGCGCTGTCGAGCTTTTCGTGCGACCAGAAGTGCTTGTCGTCGGCACGGGCAGCGAAAACCGGCTGGCGGGCACCGTCGAAAGCCTGCTCTTCAACGGCGCCAGCAGCCGCATTCTCGTGCGCAGCCGGGGCGGCAACCTCGTCGAGGTCGGCCAGGCCGTGATGGACGGCAGCGGCCGCATCGTGCCGGGTGCGGCCGTCGATATCGGCTGGAGCCACGGCCATGGCCGCTGCTTCAGCGTGTCGAGGTAACGGCGATGCCACGCACGGACATCGGAAAACTCTCCTTCATCCTGCTTTTCGCCCCCTTCGCGCTGTGGATCGTGCTTTTGATCATCCTGCCGCAGCTCGGCATCGGCTACATCTCGCTCAGGGAAAAGGTGGGGCCGGGCGAATATACCTTCGGGTTCGCCAACTACGCCGCCTTCGTCAGCGAGCCGATCTACTGGAACACGCTGCTGCGCACCGCCTGGATGTCGATCCTCGTCACTATCATGGCGCTCATCATCGGCTTTCCCGTCGCCTACTACATTGCCAAGATCGCGCAGCGCCGCTCGCGCGCCGCGCTCTTCCTGATGTGCCTCATCCCGCTCTGGGTGAGCGACCTGGTGCGCGCCTTCGGCTGGATTGTCATCCTGCGCGAAACCGGCCTTGTCTCGTCCTTCCTGCAGAAGATCGGCCTGATCAGCGGCCCGGTGGAATTTCTCTATAACGACGCCACCGTGGTGATGGGCCTCGTTTATACGGTCGTGCTGTTCATGATCGTGCCGCTCGTCTCGACGCTCGACGGCATGGACAATTCGCTGATCGAGGCCGGCTACAATCTCGGCGGCAGCCGGCTCACGGTCTTCCGCCGCATCGTCGTGCCCTATGCGATGCCGGGCATCGTCGCCGGCTGCATCATCGTCTTCATGCTGACGGCGGGCAGCTACCTGACGCCGATCCTGCTCGGCGGCAAGAACAGCATGTGGTTCACCGAGCAGATCTATGAGCAGTTCGTGACGCGCTACAACTGGGAATCCGGCGCGACCTTCGGCGTGCTGCTGCTCGTCTTCACCTCGTTCGTCGTCTGGCTCGGCCTGCGGCTGACCGGCCAGAACCTCGCCTCCACCGTCGCAAAGGACTGAGCATGAACGTCGCGGCTCCCCAATCGTCGTTCCTTCGCTGGGTCTATCGCTTCTATATGCTGGCGTTCCTTATCTATCTGGCGGCACCGCTTTTTGCCGCCGGCATGTTCGCCTTCAACGATTCGATGTTCCCGGCCCTGCCCTGGAACGGCTTCACGCTCGACTGGTTCTTCAGCAGCACCGAGCCGAAGATCGGCATGTTCCATGATCGCCGCCTGCTGCGCGGCCTGCAGAATTCGCTGACCATCGGCGTCGCCGTCTCCGCCCTTGCAGTCGCCGCAGGCACCTGCAACGCCTTCCTGTTCGAGCGCAAGCAGTTCCCCGGCAAGAACATCTTCTACATCCTGATGATCGTGCCGCTGGTCATTCCCGGCGTCATCCTCGGCATCTCGATCCTGGTCTTCGCCAGCATGATCGCCAACGGCCTCGAAGAAACTTTCGGCATCGAATGGTACTTCCTGCGCCCCGGCATCTTCCTCGTCATCCTCGGCCAGTTCTCGTTCCTGACGACGATCACCTCACTGGTGATCGGCGCCCGTCTGCGGAAATTCGATATCTCGCTGGAGGAAGCCGCCCTCAATCTCGGCGCCACGCGGCTGCGCGTATTGATGACGGTGACGCTGCCCTATCTCATGCCAGCGCTGTTCTCCGCCTTCGTCGTCGCCTTCCTCGTGTCCTTCGAGAATTTCAACACGACGCTGATGCTGGTCGGCTCGGATGCGCCGCTCACCATCACCATGTACGACCGCATGGTAAAGGTCGGCTCGACGCCGGTGCTGAACGCCGTGTCGTTCTTCCTGATGGTGGGATCGGGCCTGCTCGCGCTGCTCAGCGTCGTCGTGCAGCGCGGCGGCAACAAGGAAGCCTGAGCGTCAGCCGCTGCCGCAGAGTGTTCGCGCATTGAGCAGCCCCCAGCCATAGATGGCGTCCTTGCCGGGCTTGCCGATATCCTCGGCGGATTTCATCAGCTCGGCCTCGACCTCCTGTGGCGAGAGGCCGGGTTTTTCCGCAAGCAGGATGGACACGGCCGCCGTCACGAAGGGGGCGGCGAAGGATGTGCCGCTCTTCTGCCGCGCGCCGGAGATCGACGCCGCGGTCCACACGCCGACACCGGGCGCGGCGATATCGATATGATTGCCGCGCACCGCCCGGCGATAGGGGTTGCGCGCCTTGTCGACTGCGGTCACCGCGATCACGTCCTCGTAGGCGGCGGGGTAGACCGGCTTGGCATTGGGCCCGTCATTGCCGGCGGCCGCGACGAGGATCGTCCCCCGGTCGGCGGCGGCCTCGACGGCGCGCTCCAGGATCTGGTTTTCCGGCCCCGTCAGGCTCAGGTTGACGACCTTGATGTCACGCTTGATCAACAGGTCGAGCGCGCGCACGAGGTCGTAGACATTGGCGATGTCGGTGGATTTGCGGAAACGCTGGAACGCATCGACGGCGACAAGCTCCGCTCCCGGCAGCAGGCCTGGCACACGGCTGCCGGGCGCGCCGACCAGCAGCGCCGCCACGGCCGTGCCGTGCTGTTCGCCCGAGGGTGCGCCGTCTCCATCGCCGAGGTCGAGAACCTCCAGCCGGGCATTGGCCAGAACCGTGTGCTTGGCGTTAATCGCCGTGTCGATGAGGCCGATGCGCTGCGGCTTGAGGCAGGCGAAGCCACTGCCCGCCTCGCCGGTCGGCCAGCCCACCATATGGCGCACCAGCGCACAGCCTTCCCGCACGCAGGCGGCTTTGTCCCCGGCCTGCGGCTGGTAGAAGTGGTTGAAATCCACCGTGGCCGAGGCGCTGCGGGCGGAGACTGCGGCACGTGCCGCATCGAGCGTCATGCCTTGCGGGACGATGAGGCGGACCATTTCGCCGCCGATGAGCGCGATTTCGATGCGGTCGTCTACGACAAAGCCATCCTGCGTCAAGCCGGCAATCGCGTCGTCATCGAGACCGGTCGCGACGATCTCGTTCGGCGCCCGCTCCGGCACCGCCACCACGGCACGGCGCACGGGCGCACGCCGCACCTCGCGCGAGGGCCAGCGGAACAGCGAGCGCAGGTCGCCCCGCGCTTTCGGCTGCCACTCGCCTCCGCGTCCGCCGCGGCTGCTGCCGCCATCGTCGTCGTCGCCGTCATCGTCATCGTCCGCAAGCGCCACGGCAATGCCGGGGGCAAAATTGCCCTGCAGCGCGGGCAGCGCGATCACCCCCGCCATGGTCATGGCCGTGAGAAGGCAAAGGCGTCCGGATAGGGCTGCAAGGCGGCTCGACATGGTCCGTCTCCATTGCGGGTCTGTGGATCGTCTCCCTGGCATACGTTTGACTCGACAGCTTATTCCATGGCGTGCCAAAGAAATCGCATGACGAATGACATGCCGACCGTTCCTGAAAGGCTCGTGGCCTTCCTGCCGAACCTCAGACGCTTCGCGATCTCGCTCTGCCGGCCGCGCGAACTGGCTGACGATCTGGTGCAAGCCGCCTGCGAACGCGCCATCGTCGCGGCCGACAGTTTTGCACCGGACAGCCGCTTCGACGCCTGGATGTTCCGCATCCTGCGCAACCTGTGGATCGACCACCTGCGCCGGCTGAAGACCGCCGGCCCGCATGACGACATCGACGAGGCGCGCGAGGTCTCCGTGCCCTCCGGCGAGGCCGCCGCCCATGCCCGCATGGATCTCGCCGAGGTGACCATCGCCCTGCAAAAGCTGCCGGACGAGCAGCGCGAAGTGCTGGTGCTGGTCTGCGTCGAGGAATTCAGCTACCGCGACGCGGCCGAGGTTCTTTCCATCCCGATCGGCACCGTGATGAGCCGTCTCGCCCGTGCGCGAAAAAATCTGATGGAGCTGACGGGAATAAGTTTTGGCGAGAGACGTTCGCCCGATACGAAAGGCGGCGTTTCATGAGCAAAGACGATTTCGACGACGAGACATTGATGGCCTTTGCCGATGGCGAGCTGGACGAGGCGCGAAGCCTCGCGCTGGAAGAAGCACTTGCGAACGACGAGGCGCTGGCCGAGCGGCTCGCCGTCTTCCTCGACAGCCGCCGGCTGGTGGGCGACGCGCTGAAACCGCTGATCGACGAGCCGGTGCCGGAAGCGCTGCTGGCTTCTGTGCGCAAGATGGCCGAGGACGCTCAGGCAACTCGGGACAATGTCGTTTCTTTCCGCCCGAAACCGCAGCAGGCGGCACAGCCGACGGTGCGGCGCTGGCTCATGCCGGTTGCGGCCAGTCTCGTGGCGGTGGTGACAGGTGTCATCGGTTTCACGCTCGGCCGCATGGGGTCGTCGGCAACGGATGCCGGCGCCGAGATCGCGGCCGCCCTTGACCGCGAGGCGTCCGGCCGGGACGTGACGCTCCCGGGCGCGGTCCTGCATGTCGTCGCCTCCTTCCGCGACGAGCGCGGCGAACTCTGCCGCGAATACGAGCTGAAACAGCAGGCCAGCAGCACGCTGACCGTCGCCTGCCGCCAGGATGGCGCCTGGGCGACGCGGCTGGCGCTGACGACGCCGCAGGCCGAAGGCTATGTGCCCGCCTCCTCGCAGGAGACGATCGACGCCTATCTGACCTCGATCCAGGCCGGCGCCCCGCTTTCCGCCGAAGAGGAGCGCAAGGCGCTCGCACCCTAGGATGTTCCGACCCCTACTCCCGATAGGCTGAACCGGCTTCGCTCGAAGCCGGTTCGTCGCTGTTTGTCTCTTATTCAAGAAAATAGGTTGATATCAATTAATACTTGACACATACCGACCGTATGGTATGTCTTTCTCATGTCCAGACCGACCAAACAATCGCCCGAACGCGGCAACGCCCGGATCCGCCTCCTGGAGGCGGCACGCGACATCATCCGCACGAAGGGTTTTGCGGCGACCAGCGTCGATGACCTGTGCAAGGCCGCCGATGTCACCAAGGGGGCCTTCTTCCACCACTTCGGAAGCAAGGAGGCGCTCGGGGTGGCGGCGGCGGATTTCTGGGCGGAGACGACATCGGCCTATTTCGCCGCCGCCCCCTATCACGGCCCGAGCGAGCCGTTGGCGCGGGTCCTCGCCTATGTCGTCTTCCGCAAGGCGATCATCGCGGGCGAATTGCAGGAATTCACCTGCCTCGTCGGCACGATGGCGCAGGAGGTTTTTGCGAGCGCGCCCGACATTCGCGATGCCTGCGGGCGCAGCATGTTCGGGCACACGGCAACGCTGGAGGCGGATATCGAGATGGCGCGGCGCGAGCACGGCATCACGGCGACCGGCTGGACGGCCGAGAGCCTCGCGCGCCACACGCAGGCCGTTCTCCAGGGCGGCTTCATCCTGGCGAAGGCAGGCAACGATCCTGCGCTCGCCCGCGAAAGCCTCGACCATCTGGAGCGCTACATTCGACACCTGTTCAACGTCACGGAGGATGACTGAGATGCGCAGAACAACCCATATCGGCTGCGCCTGCGGCCAGACACGCCTTGAGGTGCAGGGAGACCCGATCCTGGTTTCCGAATGCCTGTGCAACAGCTGCCGGGCCGCCGCCGGCCGGCTCGCGACGCTTCCCGGCGCGAAGAACACGCTGACCGCCTATCGCGCCACGCCCGCCGCGGAATATCGCAAGGACCGGGTGCGCATCCTCTCCGGCACGGAAAACCTCAAGGAATTCCGCCTTTCCCCCACCGCCGGCTCGCGCCGCATCGTCGCCACCTGCTGCAACACGCCCCTGTTCCTGGAAATGAAGGGCGCGCACTGGCTGAGCCTCTACCTGCATCTCTGGCAGGACGAAGAGCGGCCGAAGGCGGAGCTGCGCACCATGACGGGCGACCTCGCCGACCGCTCCGGCCTGCCGGCCGACATTCCCAACCTCAAGACCCACACGGTCGCCTTCTATGGAAAACTCCTTGCAGCCTGGATCGCCATGGGCTTCCGCAATCCGAAAATCGCTGTCGGAGGGACAATCGATGTCTGACAAGATCGAAGTCGAAAACATCAACACGCCCGGCCGCACCGAACGGCTCGACCGCACGAAATACATGGCGATGCGCGCGGCCCTTCTCGCCGCCCTGCCGGACATGGCACCGGGCATGACGGTCGCCCAGGCGCAGGAAGCGCTGCTGCCGCACCTCTCGGAGACGGATTTCCCCGAGCGGCAGAAGGCCGGCTGGTGGATGAAGGCCGTGCAGCTCGATCTCGAAGCCAAGGGCATCATCAAGCGCGCGCCGAAGCGGCCGGTCCAGCTCTACCGCGTGACCTGACGCCCGGCCAAAATTTTTGCGCGCACCGGGAATAGGCTTCGTCCATCGCCGTTTTTCTCCCATCGATTGACGAGGAGAACAGCAATGGCCCTGGCCTTTCTGAAGAAACCGCAGCCCCGCTTGACCTTTCTCTGCCGCAAGGAGGACGAGGGCGTGATCCCCGCCCCCGTGCGCGCCAAGACGGCGCTGCCCGACTGGTTCCGCAAACTGCCCGCTATCGACGAGACGCAGGTCTCGCCCACAAACAGCGGCATCACCGTAAAGCGCTGCATGCCCTTCCTCGACGCCATGGCGACGGGCTGGGTGATCGGGCTTGCGGCAAGCGTGCGCATGGAAATCTCCGATGGTGGCAAGACGGTCGATTGCGGCTGGGATTTCGACCGCACGCTCGTCAGCAACCATGCCAGCCACCAGGTCGCCGGCAATCCGCGCGAACCGCTGCCGCCCTGCAAGTTCCACAATTACTGGACCATCCGCACGCCGCCCGGCTGGAGCTGCCTCTTCGTGCCGCCGCTCAACCGGCCGAACGGCGTCTTCGAGGTCGTCGCCGGCGTCGTCGATACCGATACCTACCAGTCGGAAATCCACTTCCCCTTCTTCGCCACCGGCGAGGACGGCCTGCATATGCTGGAACGCGGCACGCCGATCGTCCAGGTCATCCCCTTCCGCCGCGATGCCTCCGACCTCGACGCGGACATCCGCGCCGAAAGCGCGCCGGAGGGCAACGTGCGCCAGACGATCCTGCGCAAGACGCTCGCCGCCGACGGCTGGTATCGCAAGTTCGCCCGCGCCCAGCGATAGTTTTCAACCCCGACAAACCGCCTTGACCGTCGCTGCTCCTCGTAGCGGCGGCGATGCCGCGTGCGCCATGGAAACATCCTACCCCATTGAAATTATTTTCATTTTATCGGGAATAAGCATCGCCCGCCGCCGTTTCTCCATCGCAGCCAACGAGGCTGCCACTCAAAGGAGAAACGTCATGAAGAAGGTCATCGCAATTCTGAGCGCGTTCCTGGTGGTCGGTGCCGCGGCACCCGCACCGGCCGTCGCCGACGACCCGGTCTACCGCTTCCTGCAGAAGATGACGCGCACCAGCAAGGCGAGCCAGGCCCGCTACGGCCGCGACCGCGACGACGATCGCCGCGGCGGCTGGAGTTCGAACCGCAATTCCAACAGCTCGTCGAATTCCTCGCGGAATTCCAACTCGAACCGCAACTCCAACTCCAATTCGAATTCGAATTCCAACAGCAACAGCAACAGCAATTCCAACTCGAACTCCAATTCGAACAGCAACTCGAATTCGAACTCGAACGGTTCCTCGAACTCGTCGTCCGACGACGATTGAGCCGCAGCCTGAATGACCGAAAGGAGGGCGATCGTGGCCCTATATGCAATCGTTCCTCCCGGACCCCACGCCGACCGGCGTGGGGAACCGTCTCCGATCACCGAGCCGAGCATGCCGCTCGCCCGCGTCAAACAGATCGTCGCGGCGATCGTGCTCGCTTTCAGCGCCATGCTGATCTTCCTGGCGATCGACGGCCTCACCCTGAACATGCGGCTCACACTTGCAGTCTTCGTCGCGACGATTACCGCCTGGACCATCCTCGACCTGCCGGATACGCCCGTGGCACTGGCGGGTGCGGCCCTCCTGCCGGTCGTCGGCGCGATCGATGAGGATGTGCTCTACCGCTCGCTCGGCAATGATATCGTCTGGCTGATGCTGGCGGCCTTCGTGGTGGCCGGCGTGCTGCGGCAGGTCGGCGTGATCGAGCAGGTCATCCGCCGGCTGCTCGCCCGGCTCGCCACCGTGCAGGGCCTGTTCTGGACGCTGACGCTGCTGATCTTCGCCACCGCCTTCATCATTCCGTCGACCTCGGCGCGCGCCGCCATGCTGGCGCCGGTCTATATCGGCCTTGCGGCGGCAATCGGCAATGCACGGGTCAACCGGGCGCTGGCGCTGCTTTTCCCCTCGGTCATCCTGCTTTCGGCCGGCGCATCGCTGATCGGCGCCGGCGCCCATCTCGTCGCGGCCGGCATGATGGAGCGCCTGCGCGGCCAGAGCCCCGATTTCCTTGGCTGGATCGCGCTTGCCGGCCCCTTCTCGCTGCTGTGCTCGCTCTTCGCCTGCGCCGTGCTGTTGCGCTTTTTCCTCACCGGCGACGAGCGGGCGATGACGATCGCCGAGCGCGGCGCCGACGAGGCCCCGACCCCGCTGACGCGCCAGCAATGGAGCGTGCTTGCCATCACCGGCGCAATGATCCTGCTCTTCGCCGCCCAGCCCCTGCACGGCATCGGCATGCCGCTCATCGGCATCGCCGCCGCCCTTTTGCTGGCGAACGAACGGGTGTCCGGCCTGTCGCTTAAGGCGGCCCTCAAGGGCGTGGAATGGAACCTCCTGCTCTTCCTCGCCGGCACGCTCGTCATCGGCGAGGCGCTGCTCCAGACCGGCACGGCGCAGGTGCTGGCCGAGCGGGTCGTCGGCCTTGCGGGCAAAAGCATCGCGGCCTGGCCGGTGCTCGTCATCGGCTTCGCGGCCGTCGTGGCGACGCTCTCCCACCTCGTCATCACCTCGCGCACGGCGCGGGCGACCGTGCTCATTCCGGCCCTCGCGCTGCCGCTCGCCGCCCTCGGCGTCGATCCGCTCAATCTGGTGATGGTCGTGACGCTGGCGAGCGGCTTCTGCCAGACGCTGATGGTCTCCGCCAAACCGGTGGCGTTGTTCGGCGCAATGGACCCGCCGCCCTTCGGACAGGCCGACCTGTTCCGCCTCGCCGGTCTGCTTGTCGTGCCCTTTGTGGCACTGCTCATCATCTTCGCAACGATCGTCTGGCCGCTGCAAGGCATGCCGCTGCGCTGAGCCGCGCAGACAGACAGGAAAAGGCCGCCACGTGCGGCCTTTTTATTTAGTCGGCTAAATTTATTTCCGTTCTGCCGGAATAGATCCCGGACCGTCCCGTTCCTCCCCTGTCACAGGATTGTCATAGTAAAAGGAACGTCCCCATGTCTTTCACGGTTCTCGTCGCCCCCTCCGGTTTCAAGGAAAGCCTGTCGGCCGATCAGGCTGCCGACTGCATCGAAAGCGGCGTCCTGCGCGCCATTCCCGGCGCCACCATTTTGAAGGCGCCGATGGTCGATGGCGGGGAGGGCTTTACCAAGGCCCTCGTCAAGGCCACCGGCGGCACCCTTCACCACCTGACGGTGACCGGCCCGGTCAATGACCCGGTCGAAGCGCATTTCGGCTTCCTCGGCGGTTGCAGCGAACCGACCGCCGTCATCGAGATGGCCGCCGCTGCGGGCCTCAGCCTGGTACCGCGCGACCGGCGCAATCCCTGCCTGACGACGAGCTACGGCGTCGGCGAACTGGTGCGCGCAGCGCTCGACCAGGGTGCCCGCCGCATCCTGCTCGGCTGCGGCGACAGCGGCATCAACGATGGTGGCGCCGGCATGGCCGAAGCGCTCGGCATCCGGCTGCTCGACGAAGAGGGCGATCTCCTGCCCCGCGGCGGCGCGGCGCTGGCCCGTCTCGCCACCATCGATATCAGCGGCCGCGATTCGCGCCTTGCCGGCGTGCGCATCGATGCCGCCGTCAACTGGCACAATGTGCTGCTGGGCGAGCGCGGCGTCGCCCGCATCTTCGGGCCGCAGAAGGGCGCCACGCCGGCGCAGGTGGAGGTCCTGGCCACCGCCATGGAGACCTACGCGGCCGCGATCCTGCGCACCACCGGCCTCGACATCGGCATGGCGCCCGGTTCCGGCGCATCCGGCGGGCTCGGTGCGGCTATTCTCGGCCTCATCGGCGGCAGGTTGCACCCTCGTTACGACATCGTCATGCAATATCTGGAGCTCGACCGGTTCATCGCGGAGGCCGATCTCATCATCACCGCGGAAGGCAGCCTCGATGGCCAGACGCCGTTCGGCAAGGTGCCGGCGGAGGTGGCGCAGCGCGCCAAACGCGCCGGCGTTCCGGTCATCGCGCTTGCCGGCACCATCGGCAAGGGTGTGCGGCTCAATTTCGCGCACGGCATCGACGCCTTCGCCTCGATCCTCACCCGGCCCTGCTCGCTGGAAGACGCCATTTCCTCCGCGCCAAAACTGCTTTCCCGCGCGGCGGAGGATGCAGCACGCATGGTGATGGTGGGCATGAGCCTGCGGCACCGGCTGGGCGACGCGGCCTGAGCGCCGGGTTTCCACAGGGCAATTTCACCCGCTTTACTTTACCGACCAGACGGTATAGTAATTTTGCGAACTTAACGCGGTGTGGGAGGAAGCACAGTGCATTGGGATGGATTTCTGAGAACGACGGCGCTCGCTGGCGCCGTCCTGTGGGGCGGCTCTGCGGCTGCGGCGGAAGTGTCGATCTTCTGCAGTTCGGCCGGCGCCGAGCTGGAACTTTGCCAATCGGCCTCCGAGGCCTGGGCGAAGGAGACCGGCAACACGGTCAAGATCAACAAGATGCCGGCGAACTGGGGCGAGGCGCTGCCGCTCTACCAACAGCTTCTTGCCGGAAAATCCGGCGACATCGACGTCCTGACGCTCGACAATATCTGGGTCGGCGCGCTCGCCGCCCATCTCATAGACCTCAAGGAAAAGGTGCCGGCGGAAGAGCTTTCGGCGCATTTCGAATCCGCGCTCGCCGATAGCACCATCGATGGCAAGCTGCTCGCCATGCCGTGGTTCGTCGATGCCGGCCTGATGTTCTACCGCAAGGACCTCTTGGAAAAATACGGCAAGGCCGAACCGAAGACTTGGGCGGAACTGACCGAGACGGCAAAATTCATCCAGGAACAGGAACGCGCCGCCGGCACCAAGGACATGTGGGGATATGTCTGGCAGGGCCGCGCCTATGAGGGCCTGACCTGCGACGCGCTCGAATGGGTCGCCTCCTATGGCGGCGGCACGTTCATCGCGCCGGACGGCACGATTACCGCCAACAATCCCAAGGCCGTCGCGGCCCTCGACCTCGCCCGGTCCTGGATCGGCGGCATCAGCCCGGAAGGCGTGCTGAACTACGACGAGGAAGGTTCGCGCGGGGTCTTCGAGGCCGGCACGTCCGTCTTCCACCGCAACTGGGGTTATGTCTGGGGCACCAGCCAGGCCGAAGGCTCGACGCTTGCCGGCAAGGTCGGCGTGATGGCGCTGCCGGTCGGCGCGGAAGGTGAAAAATCGAGCGGCTGCTACGGTGCGGGCCTGCTCGGCGTTTCCAAATATGCCGGGGATACCGACGCGGCCGTCAGCCTCGTGCGCTACCTCACGGGTGCCAAGGAGCAGAAGCGCCGCGCGCTGCAGGCCTATAGCCCGACGCTGAAGGCGCTCTACCAGGACGAGGAAATCCTGAAGGCGAACCCGGCGCTGCGTTTTGCCGAAAAGGCCTACGCCGAAAGCGCCTCCCGCCCCTCGCAGGTGACCGGTGCCTCCTACAACCGCGTGTCGCAGCGCATCTTCAACGGCGTTCACAATGTGCTGAGCGGCAAGGAGGGTGCTGAAGAGGCGCTGGCCAAGGTCAGCAGCGATCTGGAGCGGCTGAAGAAGCGCGGCTGGTAAGCTTAACAGGTCAAGGAAAAGACAGTGAATATCGCGATCGCACCATGCTGCTGGGGGGTCTATTGGCCCACCGGCAACGACCTCGGCTGGACCGATTATCTCGACCGCATCGTCGCGGCCGGATACCGCCACACCGAACTTGGCCCCTACGGCTATTTCCCGACCGACCCGCAGGTGCTTTCGCACGAACTCGACCGCCGCGGCCTCTCCGTGGTCGCGGCGGCCCATGTCCACACGCTGGCCGACGCCGATACGGCTGCGGCGCTGGCAGACAGGACGCACCAGATCTGCGCCCTGCTGTCCGCCATCGGTGGCACGCATTTCATCCTGATGGACGAGTCGGAATTCTATCCGAAAGACCGGATGGGCGTCGTCGATGAGAGCGGCTGGCGCACCGTCGTCGAGCTCACCATGCTCTCTGCCGGCATCGCCCGCGAACACGGCCTACAATTCAGCTTCCACCCGCATGTCGGCACCTGCGTGGAGCATGAAAACCAGATCGAGCGGCTGCTGGCCGAGACGGACCCGGCGCTGGTCGGCCTTTGCCTGGACACCGGCCACCACGCCTATTGGAAGGCCGATCCCAAGAGCTTCTTCCTGCGTCACCAGTCGCGCATCAATTCCATCCACCTGAAGAATGTCGACGGTGCGTTCCGCGAGAAGGTCCTGGCGGAAAACATCCACTGCGACCGCGCCTTCGAGGACGGCATCATGACCGATCTCGACCGCGGCGTGGTCGACATCGCCGATTTCATGGCGACCCTGCTGGCGCACGGCTACGATGGCCCGCTGGTCATCGAGCAGGACCTTGCGCCGAAACATCCCGAGACGCCGGAGGCGATCGCCGCCAGGAACTACGCCTTCGTCTCTTCTCTGCTTCAGGGGCGGGCCGGTCGATGAACGTTGTGATCCACGACAATCCCGAGACGATCGGCGAGCATCTCGCCGCCCGCATTCTTACGGAACTGCGCGCTGCCAACGCGGTTGGCCGGCCCTATGTGCTCGGCTGCCCGGGCGGGCGCAGCCCGATGCCGGTCTATCAGGCGCTGGAACGCCAGCTTGCTGCCAATCCCGTCGACTGCTCCGGGTTGATCGTCGCGATGATGGACGAATATCTGCTGTCCGGCCCCGCCGGCCTCTCCCCGCCGCTCGCTTCCGCCCACTATTCCTGCCGCGGTTTTGGCGAGCGGGAGATCGTCGGGCGGATCAACCGGGCACTGCCCGCGGCGTTTCGGATGCCGGACGCGAACTTCCGCATGCCCTCCCTCGCCGAACCGGAAGCTTATGACGCCGAGATTGAAAGCCTCGGCGGCATCGATCTCTTCCTGCTCGCTTCCGGTGCCGGCGACGGCCATATCGCCTTCAACCCGCCGGGCTCGGCCCGCGACAGCCGCTCGCGCATAGTCGCGCTTGCCGAACAGACACGGCGCGACAATCTCGCGACCTTCCCGGAATTCCGCGGGCTCGAAGAGGTGCCGACCCACGGCCTCACCATCGGCACGGGCTCCATCGCCACGCTCTCGAAGGCGGTCGCGATGATCGTCTGGGGCGCGGGAAAACGCGAAGCCTTCCGGCGGCTTTCGACGGCATCGGCTTACGATCCCCACTGGCCGGCGACCATCGCCGTCGAATGCCGAAACGCCGAACTGCATGCAGACGCGGCCGCCGGGGGAAACCCATGACACGCCACGCGATCGGCATCGATGTCGGCGGCACCAAGACGAAGGCCTGCATCGTGCGCCTTTCGGACGGCGCCGTCGTCGCCGAGCGCACGGAGGCGACGCCCTGCCAGGATGGCGGCGGCGCGGTACTCGATCTCGTCTGCGACCTCGCGGCGGCCATGCGGGCGCGTGCGGATAGCGAAGCGCTCGACGCCGCGGCACTCGGCATCTGCCTGCCGGAACTGGTGACGCGCGACGGCGAGCCGGCCTCGGCCTGGAACTTCGATTGGCGCGGCCTCGACTATCGCGCCCGCCTCGGCCGCTTCGGCGCTTTGCACATCGACAGCGATGTGCGGGCCGCGGCGTTTGCGGAGGGCTGGATGGGTGCGGGCCGGGGCATCGATCCCTTCGTCTACGTCACCATTTCCACGGGCCTTTCCCATTCGCTGGTGATCGGCGGCGCGCCCTATGAGGGTGCCCGCGGCTTCGCCATCCATTTTTCCGGCAGCGATCTCGTCGCCTTCGACGGCCCGGCGCGCGACCGCGCGGTGCGGCACAATCTGGAACTCTTCGCCGGCGGCAAGGCACTCGGTGAGCGTTACGGCGCACTGACCGGCAGCCCGGGCGCTACGGCGCTTTCGCTTTTCGAAGCGGAGGCCGCGGATCCACGGGCGGCGGAGATGGTGGCGAACGCGCTGCTCTCGCTCGCCTCCTATCTCGGCCAGCTCATCAACACGCTGGACCCCGCCGTGCTCGTGCTCGGCGGCGGCATCGGCAGCGATCCGAAGGTGACGCCGCGGCTCGCGGCGCTGACGCGCGACTTCATCTGGGCCGAGGGCGCGCGAAAAACGCCGATCGTGCCGAGCCTCATCGGCGACACGGCCTGCGCTATCGGCGTGGCGGCGCTGGCCCACAGGACAATCAGCAAGATGGAACGGCCATGAGCGGTATAGATCTCATCAACGTCGTCAAACGTTTCGGCGCGCTGACCATCATCGACAAGCTCAACCTCGCGATCGCCGAGGGCGAGTTCGTCGTCTTCGTCGGCCCGTCCGGCTGCGGCAAGTCCACGCTGCTGCGCATGATCGCCGGGCTGGAGGAAATTTCCGACGGCGAGCTGCGCATTGCCGGCAACCGCATGAACGAGACGCCGCCGGCCAGGCGCAACATCGCCATGGTCTTCCAGTCCTACGCGCTCTATCCGCATATGAATGTCAAGCGCAATCTCGGCTTCGCGCTGGAGACCGCCCGGCTTCCTGCTGCCGAAATCCGCGAACGCGTCACCAAGGCCGCGAAATTCCTCAAGATCGACCACCTGCTGGAGCGCCGGCCGGCACAGCTTTCCGGCGGCCAGCAGCAGCGCGTCGCCATCGGCCGCGCCCTCGTGCGCCAGCAGAAGCTCTTCCTCTTCGACGAACCGCTGTCCAACCTCGACGCCGACCTGCGCATGGAGATGCGCGTCGAAATCGCCCGCATCCACCGCGAGGTGAAGGCCACCACCGTCTACGTCACGCACGACCAGATGGAGGCGATGACGCTCGCCGACCGTATCGTCGTGCTGAAGGATGGCTTCATCGCCCAGATCGGCACGCCGATGGAACTCTACGAGCGCCCGGCCAACCGCTTCGTCGCCAGCTTCATCGGCTCGCCGCGCATGAATTTTCTGCCGGGCCTGCTGGCCCGCGAAGGCGAGGAGAGCGTGCTGTCGCTTTCCGGCGGACGCCACCACCTTGCGGCGCACGACTATGCCGGCGACGTCACGCTCGGCATCCGGCCGGAGGACCTGATGCTCGGCGGCGGCGATGCCACACTGGAGGCCGAGGTGCTGCTCGTCGAGCCGCTCGGCGGGGAATCCCTCGTCCATCTCAATGTCGGTGATGGCCGGTCGATCGTCGTCAAGGCGCAGGGCAAGCCGGATATCCGGCCCGGCGCCGCGACCCTCGTCGGCTGGAAACACGAGCGCGCACATCTGTTCGGCAAGGACGACCGCGCGCTTCTTCCGGGGAGGGCCTGACATGACGACGATGCGCATCGGCCTCAATGCGATGCGGGCGCGAACGGCCTGGCTGTTCCTGGCACCCAGCCTCGTCGTGCTTTTCGCCGTGGCGCTCTGGCCGCTCGGGCGGACGTTCCTGTTCTCCTTCACCGATGCCTATCTCACCGAGCCCGATATCTACGACTATATCGGCTTCGAGAACTATTTCACGCTGTTCGAGGACCCGCTCTGGTGGCAGTCGGTCCGCAACACGCTGTTTTTCACCATCATCTCGGTGTCGATCGAGACGGTGCTGGGGCTCGCCATCGCGCTCCTGCTGAACGCCCACATCGGCGGCCGCGGCCTGATGCGCGCGGTCATCCTCATTCCGTGGTCCATTCCGGTCGTCGTCAGCGCGCGCATGTGGCAATGGATGCTGCACGACCAGTTCGGCATCCTCAACCATGTGCTGAAGCTTATGGGCCTCATCGACAACGGCATCGCCTGGACGGCCAATCCGGACCTCGTCATGCCGGTCATCATCGCCGTCGACGTCTGGATCACCACACCCTTCATGGTGCTGCTCATCCTCGCCGGGCTGCAGATGCTGCCGAGGAGCATCTACGAGGCCGCGTCGATCGATGGCGTGTCGGAATGGCGGCAGTTCACCGCCCTTACCCTGCCGCTGCTGGCACCCAGCATTGCCGTCGCCGTGCTCTTCCGCCTGCTCGATGCGCTGCGCATGTTCGACCTGAGTTTCGTGCTCTCCTCGAACAGCGACGACACGAAGACCGTGTCGATCTATGCCCGCGAGGTGCTGGTCAATTTCCAGGACATGGGCGTCGGCTCCGCGGCAAGTGCGGCGATCTTCCTGATGATCGCCATCGTCACCGCGATCTACGTGACCGTCTTCCGGCTCAACCGCCGGCTCCTGGGGGTGTGACATGGTGCGCAGCAGAGCCAACAGACGCCTTCACCGCATCGCGATCTATTCGCTCTTCAGCGTGGTCGCGCTCTACACGCTGTTTCCCTTCTACTGGATGATCGCCTCCTCGCTGAAATCCGGCCAGGCGATCTTCGACGTCACCTTCCTGCCGGACCTGAAGTTCAACAATTACACGGCGATCCTGTCGGACGGCGTGTTCCTGCGCAGCCTGATGAACTCGTTCATCGTCGCCGCTTCCGTCGTGGCGTTGTCGCTCGGGCTCGCCATTGCGGCGGCCTATGCGCTCGGCCGCATCGATTTCCGCGGCCGCTCGCCCATCATGTTCCTGTTCCTCGCGGTCTCGATGTTCCCGCAGATCGCGCTGCTCTCCGGCCTCTTCGAGATGATCCGCTGGCTCGGGCTCTACAACACGCTGGGCTCGCTGATCTTCGCCTATATGATCTTCACGCTGCCCTTCAACATCTGGGTGCTGACCACCTTCATGCGCAGCCTGCCGCGCCAGATCGAGGAGGCCGCCATCATGGACGGCTGCTCGCCGCTCAGGATCGTGCGCTGCATCTTCCTGCCGATGATGGGGCCGGCGCTGATGTCGACGGGCCTGCTCGCCTTCATCGCCTCGTGGAACGAGTTCATGTTCGCGCTGACCTTCATCCTGACGGATGAGAACCGCACGGTTCCGGTCGCAATCGCGCTGATCTCCGGCTCCAGCCGCTACGAGTTCCCCTATGGCGCCATCATGGCCGCCTCGACCATCGTCACGGTGCCGCTGATCGTGCTGGCATTGCTCTTCCAGAAATACATCGTCTCCGGCCTCACGGCCGGGGCGGTAAAGGGTTAGGAAAGGTTCTTTCATGCGTATCGTCCGTGTCGGTCTCATCGGTCTTGGCGAGGTGAGCCAGTTGATGCACCTGCCGATCCTCGCCGATCACCGCCATCTGTTCGAGGTTGCCGGCGTCTTCGACGTCTCGCCGAGCCTGACGGCCCATTGCGCCGAGCGCTATTCGACCGCCCGCGCCTATGACAGCGCCGAGGCGCTGGTCGCATCACCCGATATAGACGCCGTCTTCATCCTGACGCCCGACCAGACGCATCGCCACTATCTCGACCTGGCGCTGAAGGCCGGCAAACATGTCTTCCTCGAAAAGCCCGCCTGCCTGACACTTGGCGAGATCGACGACGTGGCACCGCTGGCGAACGCGTCCGGCCGCCTCGTCTTCGTCGCCTATATGCGGCGCTATTCGCCGAGCTTCCTGAAAGCCAAGGAGATGATGCCGGCACGCGAGGAGCTGCGCTACGTCCGCGTGCGCGACCTTATCTGTGAAGGCCCGTTCTTCATCCGCCAGACCCGCAACATCTTCTATCCCCGCGATCTCGACGCCACCTTCCTCGCGCAGTCGCGATCGGAAACCGAGGCGCTGCTGCGCGATGTCGCCGGCAAGGACGCCTCCCCCAGCCTGATGCGCGCCTACCAGGTGCTGACGGGCCTTTCCTCGCACAGCCTCTCGGCCATGCGCGAGCTGATCGGCCTGCCGCAGCGCGTCATCGCCGCCCACCACAAGCAGAATGGCGAGCAGATCGTGGCCCTCTTCGACTACGGCCACTTCACCGCCATCTACGAGGCGCTGATCGACAATGTCGCGCGCTTCGACGCCCGCATCGAGGTGTATTCCGACCGCCGCCGCCTCAGCTTCGGCTATGACACGCCCTATATCCGCAACCTGCCGACCTCGCTGGAAGTGACTGACTCAACCGACACCGAGACCGAAACGCGGGTTTTTGGCCCGAACTACACCGATCCCTTCGCCATCGAGCTGCGCGCCTTCCATGATCATCTCGTGAGCGGCACGACGCCGAAGACGACGCTCGACGATTCCCGCCAGGACCTCGCCCTGATGGCGGATATCGTCGGTCGCCTGCGCGAGAGTTCGCAGCTATAGCGGGAAGATTGGCAACAGCATGGGTATCGACATGGCAAAACGTGGCTCCGCGCGCGAACGCATCCTCACCGCCGCCGAGGAGATCGTCGTCAAGGACGGCGTCTCGACGCTGACCTTCGACAAGGTGGCGGAGGTGACCGGGCTCTCCAAGGGCGGCATCCTCTACCACTTCGCCAGCAAGGATGCCTTGGTGCGCGCCATGGTCGAGCGCTTCGTCTACCGCTTCGAGACCGGCCTTGCCGGGCTTGAGGGCACGGATGCCGAGCCGCACGGCCGCTATACCCGCGCCTATGTCGCCGCCACCATGGGCGACGCCGCCAGCACCGGCGACCAGTACGACCGCCTCGGCGCCAGCATCACCGCGGCACTGTCGAACTTTCCCGATCTTCTCGAAATCGTCCACCAGCAGAACATCCGCTGCCAGGCCGCCGTCGAAAAGGACGGCCTCGACCCGGTCGAAGCCACGATCATCCGGCTTGCCATGGAAGGCATGTGGATGGCGGAGGTCTTCAACGTCATGCATCTCGACCCCGCCATGAAGCAGGCCGTCATCGAGCGGCTGATCGCCCGCACCCGTCCCGCTTCATCGCCTTGAAACAAAGGAGTTTTCCATGGGCTACAAGCCTTCCCCCCGTCCCGTCTTCGACCGGCCGAGCCACATTCCCTATGCCGGCGTCACGCGCCATCTGTGGGGCGAGGAAAATGCCGGCCTCGTCGACGACTGGATCTATGCCTCGACGGAAAACATCCACCAGATCGTCTTCGGCATGCAGCCGGGCGGCTGCTTCAAGCACACCGACGCCTTCCGCACGATTTTTGGCGCGGACGAACTGCTCTATGTGATCAGCGGCACGCTCGGCCTCGCCAATCCCGAAACCGGCGAAGTCTGCGTCGCCAAGCAGGGCGAGGCGCTGTTTTTCCGCAAGGACACCTGGCACCACGGCTTCAATCTCGGCGAGGAGCAGGTGCGCGTGCTCGAATTCTTCGCCCCGCCGCCGGCCAAGGGCACGTCCGGCCCCTATGCCCGCACCAAGCCGCTTCTATCTGAAAACCGTTACATCCAGCAGGAATATCTGGGGAGCTGGCCGATGGAGGCCGCGGCACGCGAGAAGGCTCGCACGATCCATCCGATGCGGGACTCCGAAATCCTGTTCAGCCTCGATGCGGAAACGCAGGGCGCCTATACCGGCTTCTACTGCGCGACGGACCAGCTGACCGTCGGCAAGACGACGGTGCTCGGCGGCAAGCGCACGCGCATCGAGCGTCACAAGGGCGACGAATGCCTCTACGTCGTCTCCGGCGTGCTCAACATCCATATCCCGGATGCCGAGGGCCAGGCTTGGTTCGAGCTCAACCCGCGCGACGGTTTCTACATCCCCGCCGGCTTCGACCACCAATATTTCAACATGGCGCACACGCCCTGCGAATTCGTCTTCGGCACCGCCCCGGATTATTGATCCGGGACGGTAAATCCAAAGACATCAGCCTTCGAACACCATCAGCGTGTCGCCGGCTTGCAGGTACTCGCCTTCCTTGACGCGGAGGCGCAGTTTTCCGGCCTTCGGGGCGAGAACCTGCGTTTCCATCTTCATCGCCTCCATCACCGCCACCAGTTCGCCCTCGGCGACGGTGGCGCAATCGGCGATCTTGAAGCTCTGCAGCGTGCCGGAAACCGGGGCGGCGATGCCATCCTCGGCCGGCTTGCCGCTGGCGGGTGCCGCGCCCTGAGCCGCCGTGCCGAGACCGGCGAGAAGCAGGCTCGGCAGCGCCAGTGCGACGCGTTTGCCGTCGATTTCCAGGTGGGTGCGGATCAGCGACGGATCGGCCGCCGGCGCCGGCCGCACCATGGCGTCCGGCATGGCGGCGAAATCGGTCTCGATCCAGCGGGTGTGCACCTTGAAACCGTCGGTGCCGATGAAATCCTCGGTGTCGATCGCCGCGCGGTGGAACGGCAGCACCGTCGCCACGCCCTCGATGCGGAATTCCTTCAGCGCACGGCGGGCGCGGCGCAGCGCCTCGTCACGCGTTGCGCCGGTGACGATCAGTTTCGCCATCAGCGAATCGAACACGCCCGGAATGCTGGAGCCGCTGACGACACCACTGTCGACGCGCACACCGGGACCGGACGGCGGATCGAAGACGGTGATCGTGCCCGGCGTCGGCAGGAAGCCGCGGCCCGGGTCTTCCGCATTGATGCGGAACTCGATGGAATGACCGCGCGGTGCGGGCGTTTCGAGCACGCGTAGCGGCAGGCCTTCGGCGATGCGGAACTGTTCGATGACGAGGTCGATGCCGGTGGTTTCTTCCGTCACCGGATGCTCGACCTGAAGACGGGTATTGACCTCGAGGAAGGAGATCGTGCCGTCGGCACCGAGCAGGAACTCCACCGTGCCGGTACCGGAATAGCCGGCGGCAGCACAGATCGCCTTTGCCGCGGCATGGATCTTCTCGCGCTGTTCGGTCGAGAGGAAGGGCGCGGGCGCCTCTTCGATGAGCTTCTGGTTGCGGCGCTGGGCCGAGCAGTCGCGGGTGCCGAGCACCAGCACGTTGCCGTGTTTGTCGGCGATGACCTGTGCCTCGATATGGCGCGGCCGGTCGAGGAAGCGTTCGAGGAAACATTCGCCGCGGCCAAACGCGGCGGTCGCCTCGCGCACGGCGGATTCGTAGAGATCGGCGACCTCCTCCATCTTCCAGGCCACCTTGATGCCGCGCCCGCCACCGCCATGGGCGGCCTTGATGGCCACCGGCAGGCCATGTTCTTCCGCAAAGGCGATGACTTCGGCCGCGGTGGAAACCGGGCCGTCGCTGCCGGCAACAAGCGGGGCACCGACACTCTGCGCGATTCGCCGCGCCTCGACCTTGTCGCCGAGTGCCTCGATCACATGCGGGTCCGGCCCGATCCAGATGAGGCCGGCATCCTGCACGGCCTTGGCGAATTCCGCGCGTTCGGAGAGGAAGCCGTAGCCCGGATGCACGGCATCCGCGCCGGCGCGTTTGGCGATGGCGATCAGCTTTTCGATGTCGAGATAGGTTTCGGCCGGGCGCACGCCGCCGAGCCCGTAGGCTTCGTCGGCAAGGCGCACGAAGAGCGCATCCGCATCCGGATCGGCGTAAACCGCCACCGACTGGAGACCATGGTCGCGGCAGGCGCGCAGGATGCGGACGGCGATTTCGCCACGATTGGCAATCAGCACTTTCTTCATGGCACTCCTCCTCGGAATTATCGGGGCGCGTCGATGTCGGCGAAGGGGCCGATCGGGCGGAAGCGGATTTTGGCGTTGATGGGGATCTGGCCGGCGAGATCCAGATGATATTCCGCGACCGCGCCAATGACGGGATAACCGCCGGTCAGCGGATGATCGGCGAGAAACAGCACCGGCTGGCCGCTGTGCGGCACCTGGATCGCGCCGGTCGCGGTGCCCTCGCTTGGCAATTCGGCGCTGTCCTTGCGCTCGAGCGGAGTCTCGCCGGCAAGGCGGATACCGACGCGGCTCGATTGCGGCGTCACCTGCCAGAGCTGCGCGGTCAGCGTCTCGATGCCCTTGTCGGTGAACCAGTCCGTACGTGGGCCGAGCACCACGTCGAGCGTCACCACATCGCCGGCGGCGGGCAGGTCGAAGGCGGGGATTTCGTGGGTGGAAACGCTCGTGAGGCCGTCCTTGCGGTCTTTCAGCGCGAGCACGGTCCCGGCCGTCACCGGCTCGGGGCCGACCACCGCCAGCGTGTCGGTGGCGGCGCTGCCGAGGACCGGCGCGACATCGAAGCCACCGCGGACGGCGAGATAGGCGCGCATGCCCTTGCGAGGGTGGCCGATCGTCACGACATCGCCGGGCTCCAGCGCGATGGGCATATAGGTCTCGAACGCATTTTCGCGGCCGGAAGCATCGCGCACCGTCACCGGACAGGATGCACCGGCAAGACCGATCACGGCGCGAACATTGCTCTCGAAGGAGAAGCCGCCGAGGGTGAGTTCGAGGGCCGGCGTGTTCGCCGGATTGCCGACGATGCGGCCCGCGGCATTGAAGGCGCTGCGGTCGAGCGCGCCGGAGGCGGACACCCCCTGCCCCGTCTGGCCGAAGCGGCCGAGATCCTGGAACAGTACCGGCATCGGGGCGGCGAGCACCTTGAACTGCGGTGCATCTGCGGCGATGCTGTGCTCCCCCGGAGGCACCGATGCAGGCACGCTGACCGTCTTGCCGGATTTTTCGAGGTCGAAGAAGCGGACGCGGTAGCCGGGCTGGAACAGCGCACCGGGATCGCGATCGATATCCCACATCTTGACCGGTGTCGTGCCGATGATCTGCCAGCCGCCGGGACTGTTTTGCGGATAGACGCCGCTGAAGGCGCCGGCGAGCGCCACGGAACCGGCAGGAATGCGGGTGCGCGGGCTCTTGCGGCGCGGCACGGTGAGCGCCGGATCTCCGCCGACGAGATAGCCGAAGCCGGGCGCAAAGCCACAGAAGGCGACGGTGAATTCGCTCTCGGTGTGGCGGCGAATGACCTCCGCGACGCTGAGGCCCGTCAGGTCTGCAACATCGGCAAGGTCTTCGCCGTCATAACGCACCGGGATTTCGACCAGATGTTCCGACGGCGCGATCTTTGCCGACAGGTCGCGCGTGCCGATGCGGGCCGCAAGCGCCGCGGATGAAACCTTTTCCGGGCGGAAGCGGATCATCAGCGTGCGGGCGGCCGGCACCATTTCCTCGATGCCGTCGATGGGCTCGGCCTGCAAGGACGCGAAGAGGGCGAGCGTCTCGTCGAGATCGGCGAGCTCGACGAGGATCGTGGTCAGGCTGACGGGAAGAAAGCGCATGGGCCCTCACGCATGATAGGCGGAATCGGGGATGTCGGTGATGAACATGTAGCCCGGTGCATGCGTGATGGCGAAGGGCACGCCGGAGGCCATCACGGCCGCCTGCGGGGTGACGCCGCACGCCCAGAACACCGGCACTTCGCCGGGCTCGATGCGCACCGCATCGCCGAAATCCGGCTTTGCGAGATCCGCGATGCCGATGTCCGCAGGCGATCCGACATGCACCGGCGCACCGTGCACGGCCGGGAAGCGACCGGAGATCGTCGCCGCATCCGCCACCCGCGCGGCCGGGATCGGCCGCATGGAGACCACCATGTTGCCCTTGAGGCGCCCGGCGGGGCGGCAGGCCTTGTTGGTGAGGTACATCGGCACGTTGCTCTTGTCCGTCATATGGCGAATTTCGATGCCAGCCTCCACCATCGGCGTCTCGAAGGTGAAGGAGCAGCCGATCAGAAAGGCGACGAGGTCGTCGCGCTCCGCCCAGGCCGCGGTCGCGTCCGGGGTTTCCTCGGCAAGCTTGCCGTCCCGCCAGATGCGGTAGAGCGGCAGATCGGTGCGCAGGTCCGCGCCCGGTGCCAGCAGCGTCGTCGGCACGCCCGGATCGGAAACGTCCAGCACCGGGCACGGCTTCGGGTTGCGCTGCGCGTAGAGCAGGAAATCGAAGGCCCAGTCGCGCGGCAACACGATCATGTTGGCCTGGGTGAAGCCGGGTGCCACGCCGGAGGTCGGCCCGATGCGGCCGTCGCGATAGGCCTTTCGCGCATTGCGGGCGGCCGTGGCATCGGTGTGGTCGAGATAGGCTGTGGGGATCGTCATGGCCGCCCCTCAGTTCTTGTCGGCGAAGGAGCGGATGGCGATGCCCTCCGCCTCGAAGCGACGGCGGATTTCCTGGGCGATGGCGACGGCGCCGGGGCTGTCGCCATGCACGCAGATCGACTGCGCCTCGATGCGGATGATGCTGCCGTCGATTGCTTCGAGCGTGCCCTCACGGGCGAGTTGCACCATGCGGTCGGCAATCTTCGCCTCGTCGTGCAGCACGGCGCCGGCCTCGCGGCGCGAGACGAGCTCGCCCTTCGGCGTATAGGCCCGGTCGGCAAAGGCTTCGGCGACGACGGAAAGGCCCGCGCGGCGCGCGAGATCGAGGATCGGGGCATTCGCGAGACCCATCAGGACAAGCGACGGATCGACCGCCTTGATGCCGTCGATCACCGCCTGGCCCTGCCTGGCGTCATGGGCGATGCGGTTGTAGAGCGCGCCATGCGGCTTGACGTAGCGCACGGTGGTTCCCGCCGCGGCGGCGATGCCCTTCAGCGCGCCGATCTGGTAGATCACGTCGGCGATAAGTTCTTCAGAGGTCGCATCCAGGTCGCGCCGGCCGAAGCCGACGCGATCCGGATAGGAGACATGGGCGCCGATCACGACGCCGTTCTCGGCAGCAGCTTTCACCGTGCGAAAAATGCCGGCCGGGTCGCCGGCGTGGAAACCGCAGGCGATGTTGGCACTGGAGACGACGGCGAGCATCGCGGCGTCGTCGCCCATGCGCCAGGCGCCGTAGCTTTCGCCGAGATCGCTGTTGAGATCGATCGCTACCATGGTCTTTCTCCCCATTAACCGAGCAGGCTGAAGATCGTGCCGGCCGACTTGTAGCCCATATACCATGTCAGCGCGCAGACCAGGACGCCGAGCACCAGCAGCCAGCGCGGGTAACGATAGCCGCCCATCAGGTCCTCGCGCTTCCACGCGGCGAAGAGGAAGATGGAAAGGCCGATCGGCAGGATTAGGCCGTTGAGGCCGCCGACGAAGACCAGCATCGCGGCCGGCGGCGTCGTCATCAGCAGGTAGCAGACGAGCGAGATGGCGATGAAGATCACCGTCGCCAGGTTGCGGGCGCGTTCGGTGATATCCTGCTTGAAGACGGTGATGAAGGACACCGACGTGTAGGCAGCACCGATGACGCTGGTGATGGCGGCAGCCCAGAAGATGATGCCGAAGAGGCGAAGGCCGACATCGCCGGCAGCCGCCTGGAAGGCCTGCGCGGCCGGGTTCGCACTGGCACCGGACGTGTCGATGACGACGCCGCTGGCAACAACGCCGAGGATGGCGAGGAACAGCACGTAGCGCATCAGGCCGGTGACGGCGATGCCGGTCAGTGCCGCGCGGTTGACGGCGGGCAGGTTCTCGACGCCGACCATGCCGCGGTCGAGCAGGCGATGCGCACCGGAATAGGTGATGTAGCCGCCGACCGTGCCGCCGACGATCGTCGTAATAGTGGCAAAATCGATCGTGTCCGGCAGGACCGTCTGGAAGAGCGCATCACCGACCGGCGGGCCGGAGACGAAGGCGACGTAGAGCGTCAGCACGATCATCAGGATGCCGGCGAAGATGATGAAGCGGTCGACGGCAAGGCCGGCGCGCTTCGACAGGAAAATGCCGATCGAGAAGACGGCGCTGATGGCGCCACCGATCTTCGGATCGAGGCCGAAGATGGCGTTGAGGCCGAGGCCCGTGCCGCCGATATTGCCAATGTTGAAGAACAGCCCGCCGACGATGACGAGCACGGCCAGCAGGTGGCCGGAACCGGGAATAGCGGCATTGGCGACATCGGAGGCGCGCATGCGCGTTAATGTGACGATGCGCCAGATGTTGAGCTGCACGACGAAGTCGATGATGATCGAGGCGAGGATGCCGAAGGCGAAGGCGGCACCCAGCTGGGTGGTGAAGGTCGCCGTCTGCGTGATGAAGCCTGGGCCGATGGCGGACGTCGCCATCAGGAAGATCGCGGCGACGAGCGCCGACCGACGGGATTTGACCGTATGAATGCCTTGCGCGACCACACCTTGGCCGGCAGGCACAGCTGAACTCTGTTCCATGAGATTTCTCCGCTCTCACTCCATCCGCCCCTCGCGGATTTCATGACCGAATGATGAACTGCTACACAAAAATGTCAATATTGTTCAACAATATTTCTGTATCGTTCCTTATTTATGCCTTTTTACCAACCACATAGCGCGAGATTCGTCACAATTTCCGGCTCCATCGCCCCCGCATTCGTGCTAATGGCAGCTCTGAAAGAGGGTTACGGGCGTGGGAATGCCGGGCCGGGGGAGAGTGGAATGACGGACGACGGAGATGGCCTGCCGCTTGCGGATCGACTGGCGCGGCGCATTCGCACGCTGCTGATCTCGGGCGAACTCGCGCCCGGCCAGCGCCTGTCGGAGGCCGCCTTCAGCGAGCGGTTCGACGTCTCGCGCAATTCGCTGCGCGAGGCCTTCCGCCTGCTCACCAAGGATGGACTGCTGCGCCACGAGGCGAACCGCGGCGTCTTCGTTGCCGTGCCCAGCATGTCCTCGATCATCGACATCTACCGCGTGCGGCGCATGCTGGAATGCGGCGCGCTGCGCCAGGCCTGGCAACAGCATCCGGCGATCAGGGCCATGCGGGAAGCGGTCACTATGGCGCGGCGGGAGCGCGACGCGGCGAACTGGATCGGCGTCGGCAGCGCCAACATGAAATTTCACGCCGCCATCATCGACCTCTCCGACAGCGTGCGGCTCAACGAATTCTACGAGCGCATCGCCGCCGAGCTTCGCCTGTGCTTCGGGCTGTTGAACGACCCGGAGCACCTGCATTCGCCCTTCGTCGAGATGAACGACGCCATCACCACGCTGGTCGAGAACGACAAGCCGCATGAGGCCGCGGCCCAGATGGAGACCTATCTCAACCTCGCCGAACGCACGATGCTGAAGGCACTGGAGCGAGCCTCCGAAAAGGCGTAGCGGACATCCTGCGCTAGAGCATTTGTTTTTGCCGCATTATCCGACGCCGAAGCGATGCCGCTTCGCCTGGAAATGCTCTAGGCGACGTCGGCGCGGCGCGGCAGCACGACGAGACCGGGCGTTTCCGCGCGAAACGGCTCCGGACGGCCGATCGAATAGCCCTGCGCATAGTCCACGCCGATCGTGCGCAAGGCGGCAAAAATCTCCGCATTTTCAACGAATTCCGCAATCGTCTTGCGCCCGGCGAGATGCGAGATCTGGTTGATCATCTCGACTGTCATCCAGTCCGCCTTGTCCGTCAGCATGTCGCGCACGAAGCTGCCGTCGATCTTGACGTAATCGACCGGCAGTCGCTTCAGATAGGTCAAGGACGACATGCCGACGCCGAAATCGTCGAGCGCGAAGCGGCAGCCCATGGCGCGCATGGCGTTCATGAAGGCAATGGCCTCGTCGAGGTTTTCGATGGCGCTCGTTTCGGTGATCTCGAAGCACAGCACGTCGGCCGGCACGCGGCTGCGGCGCAGCGCATCGCGCAGGAACGGCAGGAAGGTGTCGTCCTTCAGCGTCAGCCCGCTGAGATTGATGGAATAGGTGCCGGAGACCACGCGCCGGCGCCGGCCGATGATATCGAGCGCATTGCGCACCACCCAGCGGTCGAGCGACGGCATCAGGCCGAAACGTTCGGCCGCCGGAATGAAGGCTCCGGGCGCCAGCAACTTGCCGTTCTCTTCCAGTCGAAGCAGGATTTCGCAATGTTCCTCCGCCTCGCCCGCCTCGTCGACGGGCGCGATCGCCTGGGAGAACAGTCGAAAGCTGTCTTCCTCCAGCGCGCGGTGCAGGCGCTGCACCCAGTGCAGATTGGCGGTGAACTGGGTTTGCGCGGCGTCGGTCGTCTCGAAGACGTGCACGCGGTTGCGCCCCTTCTCCTTCGCCATGTAGCAGGCGATATCGGCGGCGCGCAGCGCCTCTTGCAGCGTATAACTGCGCTCGTCGAGATGAACCACGCCGACCGAGGCGCTGATCGAATAACGATGCCCGTTCCAGACGAAATCGATCGCCTCGGTGAGTTCGCGAAGCCGCATGGCGATGCGAAGCGCGTCTTCCGGCGAACAGTTCGGCAGCACGATGCCGAACTCGTCGCCGCCGAGCCTTGCGAGCAGGTCCGTGCCGCGGATCGCCTTGACGAGATCGCGCGCCACCCGGCGCAGAAGCTCGTCGCCCGCCGCATGGCCGCCATGGTCGTTGACCGCCTTGAACTGGTCGAGATCGATGAACATCAGCGCATGGCGGGTCTGCGGCCCGTTCAACATGCGGCCGAGTTCGTCCTCGAAGAGCCGCCGGTTGGGCAGGCCGGTGAGGTCATCGTGATTGGCGCTGAAGGATAGCTGGTCCTCGATCCTGCGCCGATGCATGAGAAAGCTGTTCAGCCGCCAGACGGTGAGCACGATGAAGATGAGCGCCATCACCACATTGCTGGCGAGGAGCACGGTCTGCACCTGGCGCGTGCCTTCGCCGAGACGGTCGGAGAAACGTTTGGTGAGCGGCGTCACCAGCGCATTGATCTCGTCGAGCTGACGCGTGATATCGCGGCGATCGACCTCGGCGGTGTGTTTCGACCTGTCGATCGCCTCGCCGATCGGCAGCAGCTGCATCAAGACCCCTTCCGCCGTGCGCCAGTCGCGGATGCACGCCTCCATCACCGGCAGCCAGCGGAAATAGCGGAAAAGCCAGATGACGCTCGGTATGTCGTCGGGGTGGTTGCCGCCCTTGAGGAAGCCCTCATATGCGGCGTCGACATCCGGCGGATCGGCCTCCAGAGCGAGCCGCGCCGCGCGATCGCCCATCGGTATCGCGATCGCGTTATGGTAGCGATCGACGAAGGAGAGGTTGCCGGATTCGGCGTAGCGATTGAGGTAGTAGAGGGCATCGTGCTGGCCCTTGGACCACAGGCTTTCGCCGGTCACGAAGGCACGCAGCGAAGAGGTGATCTGAAGGCTGAACGTCGCAAGCGCCGTCTGCAAAAGCACGATCAGCACGAATGGCCAGGCGACGGAAAGCAGGCGAAGTGTGCTCCTGGGGGATCGCTTCATGGCCGCCCTCTGGCGTTAGCGGTCGCTGTCGTCCCGTTCAAAGGCCGTACCCGTCTCACCACGTTCATTCCATGCCATAGCTTCGGTACAGGCGATTGGAACACAAGAGAGTGATGAAAATACTAATACAACCTTGAGATTGCATTCTATCGGGCATTATTTGGCACAGCCAGGCAGGCACCGACGATGATATCGCCGGTGCCTGCAATGGTCAGGCCGCGGCTTCCGTCGCCCTCGGCTCGCTCGCCGAAAGCCGCCGCCAGAGCGGCGTCATGGCCTCGGTGATGTCCTTGTAGAGCGTGTAACGGCGCTCGTAATGCGCGGCAAGCGCGCCGTCCGGCCTATAGTGCCGCTCGACCCGCACCATGGCATTGGCCCCTTCCGTGAAGTCGGCAAAGAGGCCGACACCCGTGCCCGCCGCAATCGCCGCGCCGAGCGCACCCGTCTCGCGCGACACGGCGACGGTCACGGGCACGCCGAGCACATCGGCAAAGATCTGCGGCCAGAGCTTGCTGCGCGACCCGCCGCCGGACAATACCGCTTCGTCGAAGGTGGCGCCCGCCTTGCGGATAGTCTCGATATGGTGGCGATGGCCGAAGGCGACACCTTCGAGCAGCGCGCGCACGAGATGCCCCTTGGTGTGCCAGCCGGCAATGCCGTAAAAACCGGCCCGTGCATGGCCGTCCTGCTGGGCGCCATAGAGATAGGGGTGGTAAAGTGGGTCGTCCGCCGCCGGCTCCACCGCCGCGGCAAAGGCACAGCAGGCGTCGAAAGGCGAGACGCCCTCCTCGTGTTCGCCCTCGAAGAACTCCCGCACCAGCCATTCGAGATTGGCGGCCGAGGTGGCGCTGTTTTCCATCGCCATGTAGCGCGTGCGATCGAAGGTCGAGGACATGAAGACCGGCCCATCGAGATCGGGGCCATCGATGATGACCTGGTTGATGCTCCAGGTGCCGGCGATGATCGAGGCGCTGCCGGTGCGCGAGACGCCGGAGCCCAGCGCCGAGGCGACGACATCGAACAGCCCGCCGATAACGGGCGTGCCGGCGGCAAGCCCGGTCTCCCGCGCCACCTCCTCCGTCACCGTGCCGGCAATGTCGGCGCTTTCGATGAGCGGAGGCAGCAGGTCCATGCAGTCACCAAGGCCATAGGCCTCCATCAGCGCCCTGTCGTAGCGGCGCGCGGCAACGTCGAGCAGCCCGGCGCCGGACATGTCCGAGACCTCGCTGACGCGCTTTCCGGTCAACCGGTTGACCACGAAATCCTTGGAGAAGAACACCGTGCCGATGCGCTGGAAGAGCTCCGGCCGGTGGCGCTTCAACCAGGCAAGCAGGGTCGGCGTCTGCGAGGGCCAGGGGCGCTGGCGGGCGATCGCATAGGTCCGGTTGCCGACGCCGTCCGCCGCCCATTGCTCGACAAGGCCGGTCGCGCGCGTGTCGAGCGACTGGATGCCGACGAGCGGCTCGCCGGCCCGGTCGAGCGCATAAAGCCCGTTGCCGTGGCCGGCGCAACCGATCGCGGCGATGTCGCTCGCCGCGATGCCCGCCTTGTCGAGGCAGGTACGGATGACGCGCTTGGCATTCGCCCAGAGTTCGCCGAGATCGCGCTCGACGTGGCCGGGCTGCGGCATGCGGCTATGGCCTTCCTCGCCCGCATAGGCCACTTCCCTGCCCGTCAGATCAAAAATCACTGCCTTGATGACGGTGTTGCCGGCGTCGAGCCCCAGCAGATATTTTTCCATTCGGAACCCCTCCCAAGGTTCGTGGCCATCAAGCCCGCTGGTAAAGGGCGAAGGCTTCCTCGCCGCTCGCATCCTGGTGGATGATCGCCATCAGCCCGCGCACCACGGCATTCGGATTGGCATGCTGGTAGATGTTGCGCCCATAGACCATGCCCACTGCGCCCTGCCGCATCAAGGCCGCCGACTTGTCGAACACGGCGCGAAGATCCTCCTTGCCGCCGCCGCGCACCAGAACCGGGCAGCGCGCCGCTTCCACGACACGGTGGAAATCCTCCGCATTGGTCGTCGGATCAGCCTTGACGATGTCGGCGCCCATCTCGCGGGCAAGCCGCGTCAGGGTCACGATCTTTTCCGCATCGCCGTCGACCATATAGCCGCCGCGCTCCGTCACGGGCTGCATGACGAGGGGCTCGATCATCAGCGGCATGCCGTATTTCTCGCAGTCGGCCCGAACACGGGAAATGTTCTGCACGCATTGGCGGAAGAGGTCGGGTTCGTCCGGCAGCATGAAGAGGTTGACCACGACGCAGGCGGCATCCATCTGCAAGGCGCCGATCAGCGGCTCCGCCTCGTTCTGCAACACGGCCCACATGTCGCGATGGCGGATGCGGTTATAGGGGTTGCCCATGTCGATGCGCATGACGAGCGCCGGCTTGTCCTTGCCGGGGATGTCCTGCAACAGGTCGGCCTGGCCGTAGTTCATCTGGATCGCGTCGGGCTTCGCATCGACCAGCGCCTTCACCACGGCGGGCACGTTCTCCAGCCCGTCGAGGAAGGACGGCTCGTTGCACACGCCGTGGTCGATCGCCACATCCAGGCAACGGCCGTTGCCGAACAGCCGGTTCATCCGGACCTTGCGGTAGTCTCGCATAATTCACTCCTTGGTTCGTTCCTTGCGGAAAGGCTTTTTTCGGTGACGCCATGGCGCTCACCCATGAGGGTTAGAAAACGGGACCGCTCGTCGGCGGCGCGCTGGGCGGACCAGCCTTTCTCAGTGGCCAGCACGGCGAGGGCGGCATCAGTCATGGCCAGCGAAAGTTCGCCGGTAATGGCAAGCGTCGTGCGGCGCGTCAGCAGGTCGTCCAGATGCTCGACCGCTTCGCAGCGGATGAGATGGATGAGTTCGCGGATGCTGTAGCCGGCATGTGGCAAAGGCTGATCCGGCGCCGCGGCGATGAATCGGGCGACATCGGCGGCATCCGTGCCGTAGCGCTCGAATAGCGATGCGGCTCGATCCGCGGAAATCCCGGTCGAGGCCGCGAGGTCGCGAACCCAGCCGCTGCCGTCCTTCGGAAACGCCCGGCCGCCGCCGATGGTGCGCTCGGCCGTATCGACCTTGCGCGACTTTCCAAGCCGTTCCAGCGCCATGTCCGCGGCCATCTCGCCGAAGGAGCGGAACGTCGTCCATTTGCCGCCGATCATGCAGAGCACCGGCGGCCCGCCGTCCTGGCCTTCGAGCACGGTACAAAAGTGGTCGCGTGGGATGCGGCCGGTGAAGCTGTCGTTGCTCGCCGGCAGCGGGCGCACGCCGGCGAACTGGAAGACGATCTCTTCCGGCCGGATTTTGACGCCCGGCAGCACGAACGCGAGCGATTGCAGGATATAGTCCCGCTCGTCCGCCTCGCAGCGCACCGTGCCGGGATCGTCGACGCGGATATCCGTCGAACCGACCAGCACCTTGCCGAGATAGGGGAACAGGATGCAGATACGCCCGTCCTCGTTCTCGTAGTAGATCATGTGCCCGTCGAGCATGTCGCGCAGACCGGCATTGTCGATGATCAGGTGCGAGCCCTTCGTACCGCCCACCAGCGGTGCGGGCCGGGCATCCTCCGGAAACAGCGTGCCGTTCGCGATGTCGATCCAGCCGCCGGTCGCGTTGATGACCAGCCTTGGCTGGATGGACAGCGTCTCGCCGGACACGCCATCGCGCAGCAGAAACTCCCCCGCACCGGCCTGCTCTATCGTCGCATAGTTCAGCGCCTTGGCATTCGACCCGGCGGAGAGGCCATCGCGCAGAAGCTCGATGCCGATACGCTCCGGGTGGCTGACCCAGGCGTCGTAATAGGTCGCGGAGTTGCGGATCGCCGGATTGAGCGCCGGCCATTTCTCCAGCGTCGCCTTGCGGCCGCGGAACTGGTGTTTCGGCATCAGGGCGCGTTTGCGCGTCAGGAAATCATAGATGCCGAGGCCCGTCTTGATGGCAATGGCGCCGCGGCGGCTGGGGCGGCGGGTGAGGCCGAGGAAACGCACGATGCCATTGGCGAGACCGGAAAAGACGTCGAAGATCGGCACCGTCGTCGGCAGCGGCGCGACGTAGTGGGGGGCGTTGCGCAGCAGCCGGTCGCGCTCAACGAGCGATTCCTGCACCAGGCTGAACTCGCCGTTCTCCAGATAACGCAAACCACCGTGAACCATGCGCGAAAGCGCAGCACTGGCGCCGGAGCAGTAGTCATCCTTCTCGACGACCAGCACGTCGACGCCCTGCAATGCCAGCTCGCGGAAGACGCTGAGCCCGTTGATGCCGCCGCCGAGGACGCACACGTCCACCTTCGGGCTCCGGCGAAGCCCGTCCATTGTCTCTCTCCGGTTCATGATGGCAGCCCGTTATCCGTCCATGGTGGCGAGTTGCGCCGATATGGCGGCATTGATGGCCGCAAGATCGTCACGCGAAAGCCTGAGCGTGCCGGCCCGCGCATTGTCGATCGCCTGCGCCGGGTTTCGCGCGCCACACAGGGCAAAGGTCACGCCTTCCTGCGCCAGCGTCCAGGCGATTACCGTTTGCGCGATGCTGGCGCCGTGGCGCTCCGCGACCGGCCGGATCGCCTCGGAGAAGTCCCTGGCCTTCTGGCGATTGGCGACGGAGAAGCGCGGATTGTCCTTGCGCTGGTCGTCACCGGAGAACACCCGGTCCGGCCCGATCGTGCCCGACAGCAGGCCGAGCGCCAGCGAGGAATAGCTGAGCGTCGACACGCCGTTCTTAATAGTGAGCGGCAGCAGGTCCGCCTCGATCTCGCGATCGATCATGCTGAACCGCTCCTGGATCGCATCGAGCGACCCGGTGGCAATATATTGTTCGAGTTCCGAGCGGTTGACGTTGCTCGCGCCGATCGCGCGAATCTTGCCGGCCTTTTTCAACTCCTCCAGCGCCGCGACGGTTTCTTCGATGGGAGTCGTCGGGTCCTGCCAGTGGGTAATGTAGAGGTCGATATAATCCGTGCCGAGACGCCGCAGGCTTTCCTCGACCTCGTGGATGATCCCGTCCCGCCCCAGATAACGGTGCACCGGCTTGCCGTCCTGATCGAAGAAATGATTGCCCTTCTCAGTATGCCAGACGAGGCCGCATTTCGTGGCGATCACCGCCTTGTCGCGGCGGCCGGCCAGCGCCTTGCCGACGATCTCTTCCGAGCGGCCGAGGCCATAGGCCGGCGCCGTATCGATGAGCGTCACGCCGGCATCGAGCGAGGCCTGGATTGCGGCAATCGATTCCGCCTCGTCCGTGCCGCCCCACATCCAGCCGCCGATCGCCCAGGTGCCGAGGCCGACGGCGGATGCCTTGACGCCGGAGCGTCCGATGTCACGGGTCAATTGTTCGCCGCTCATGCGGAAAATCCTTCCTGGGATGCCATGTCTAGAATGCGTGCGCCGGTCGCCTCGTCGGTGACGAGCGTGTCGAGATGATTGCCGCGCAGCACGCTGAGGATCGGCCCGGCTTTGTTGGGGCCGCTCGCAACGCCGATCTTCGTCGGGATCGACGCGAATTCCTTCAGCGTCAGCGAGACCAGCGAGCGGTTGAGGCTGTAGTCGCAGACCCGGCCGTGATCGTCGAGCAGGTGGGCGAGCAGTTCGCAGCTGGCACCGGAGCGCTCGATTGCGGCGCGGTCGGTGCTGGAGGACGGGTGCAAGTCGTAATAGCTCGAATCGTCCGTGAGGATCGAGCCGATGCCGACCACCGCCACCTTCGCCTCGCGGGCCCGCTGAAACACATCGGCGACGGAGCGCATGTTGATCAGCATTGCCCGCTGCGCGGCATCGTCGGCGAAGAGCGGCGCGTGGATCTGGTAGGAGCGCCCGCCGAGCCGGTCGGCCATCATCGTCGAGACGTGGTTGACGTCGGTATAGTGTTTGCCCTGCACGCAGCCCGTGCCGGGAATGACCTCGACATCGAAGCGGCGCTGCGCCTGGAGACCGGCGACGACGGCGCTGACGCCCTTGCCGCCGGTGATGCAGATCGTGTCGCCATCGGCGATCTCTTCGAGCAGCAGCCGGGCCGCCGCCTCGCCGACCGCCTGAAGTGCCGTCTGCGGATTGTCGGAGACGGTCGGCACCACGACGGCGCGGCTGATGCCGCCGAGTGCGAGAAGCCGCTCTTCCATATCGACCAGCGGCTCGACCGGCGACTTGATCTTGATCTCGACGAGGCCGAGCTGGCGGCCGCGCTTGATGAGGCGGTTGACGGTGGCATGCGACAGGCCGAGCTGATCGGCGATCTGCGCCTGCGTCAGGCCTTCCAGGAAGTGCAGCACGAGCGCCTGGTGCATCTGGCGGGCGATGACGATCTCTTCGCGCGGCGGCGTGGTCTTGGGTTTCAGCTTGGCGATCGGCATGTCAGGCGGCCTTCCGCTTGTGCATGTAATGGTCGATGGAGACGGCGGCGAGCAGGATGCAGCCCTTGATCATGTCCTGCCAGTAAACCGAGACATTGAGCAGGATCAGCGACGAGGTGACGACAGAGAGCAGTGCTATGCCGAGAATGGCGCCGAGGATGGTGCCCGAGCCACCGTTGAGCGAGGCCCCGCCGATGACGGCCGCGGCGATGATGTTCAGCTCCATGCCGGCGCCGAAGGTGGGGGTCGCGGCACCGAAGCGGGACATGTAGATGACGCCTGCCACACCGGCGAGCGTCGAGCACAACACCGTCACCCAGAATTTCACCTGGTTGGTCTTGATGCCGGAATAGAGTGCGGCCTTCTCGTTGCTGCCGGTGTAGAAGACCTTGCGGAAGGCGGTCGCCCGGCGCAGCAGGAAATCGAACAGCACGACGACGGCGACGAAGATCAGGATGACATAGGGCACACCGTAGAAGGTGCCCTGCCCCACCGCCTTGAAACCGGCCGGCAGCGTGAAGAGCGACAGCGGCGTGCCCTTGGTGATGATGAGGCAGAGGCCGCGCACGATGACCATGGCCGCCAGCGACGTGATGAAGTGGTTGAGGCCGACGACGGTCACGAAGAAGCCCATGATGCCGCCGATGGCGCTGCTCGCCAGGATGCCGACCAGCGAGGCCGTCCAGGGATCGAGGCCGGCGAGGAACAGCGAGCCGGACAGCACCATCGCGAAGCAGACGACGGAGCCGACCGCCAGATCGATGCCGCCGACGATGAGCAGGATCGTCATGCCGACGACGACGATGCCTTCGACTGAAAAGCTCATCAGCATGGCGCGGAAATTGCCGAGCGTCAGGAAGTGTGGCGAGGCGAAGCTCATGATCACGCAGAGCGCGAGGATGATCGCGATCAGCCCGGCCTCGCGCATCGTGCCGAGGCGCTTGAAGGACGATGTCTTCGGCGCGCCTGCCGCCATCGTGTCGATTGCCATTCCCGTCTCTCCCAGTTTCTTCTCACGCGGCATGGTTTGCCGCCTTTGCCGTGCCCATGCCTGAAGCCAGGCGGATCACGGCCTCCTCCGTCATCTCGTCGCCACCGAGTTCGCCCGCAATGCGTCCTTCGCGCACGACGAGCACGCGGTCGCAAAGCCCGAGCAGCTCCGGCATTTCCGAGGAGATGACGATGATGCCGATGCCCGAGCGCGCAAGATCGCGCAGCAGGCGGTGAATTTCCGTCTTCGCGCCGACATCGATACCGCGCGTCGGTTCGTCCATCAGGATGACCTTCGGCTTGACCGCGAGCTGCTTGGCGATCGCCACCTTCTGCTGGTTGCCGCCGGAGAGCGATTTGACCGGCGCATCGACGCCGCTCATGCGCACGCCGAGCCGCTTGGCGAAATCCTCCGCCAATGCGGTCTCCGCGCGGCGTTTCAGCAGGCCGGCGGGGTTGGTCAGCGCCTTCAGGTCCAAGACGGAAATGTTCTGCGCGATGGACAGTTCGAGAAAGACGCCGGACCCCTTGCGGTCTTCGGAAAGGTAGACGATGCCCGCCTTCACGGCATCGGCATAGGCCTTGATCTTCTGCGTATCGCCATGCAGGCGCACCGTGCCTTCGGTGCGCGGCCGCAGCCCGCAGATGCCCTCGGCGATTTCCGTGCGGCCGGAGCCGATGAGGCCGCCGATGCCGAGGATTTCGCCCTTGCGCAGTTTGAAGCTGACATCCTGGAAACGCGCGCCGTCACCGATGCGGTCCACTTCAAGGATGGTGGTGCCGGACGCTTCGTCCGCGGCAAGCTTGTCCGGATACAGCTGCGTGATCTCGCGCCCGACCATACGGCGCACCACGTCGTCCGGCGTCACGTCGGCAATGCGGTCGGTGCAGACATAACGGCCGTCGCGGAACACGGTGACCCGGTCACACAAGCTGAAGATCTCGGCCATGCGGTGGCTGATATAGATGATCGATATGCCGTTCGCCTTGAGGTCGCGGATGATCGAGAAGAGCTGCTGGGCCTCGGTTTCGGTCAAGGCAGCGGTCGGTTCGTCGAGGATCAGCACGCGGCAGTCGAGCGTCAGCGCCTTGGCGATCTCGACGAGCTGCTGGCTGGAAATCGGCAGGTCTGCGACCTTGCGGCGAACGTCGATGGCGGCAAGCCGGTTCATCACCGTCTGCGCGTCGCGTTCCAGCGCGCGGTAGTTCATGAAGGGTGTGCGACGGCGGTTGGTCGCGGCCATGAACATGTTTTCGGCGACCGTCGCATCCGGGCAGAGCGCGATTTCCTGATGCACCAGGCCGATGCCGAGCGACTGGGCGGCGGCAGGAGATGCGATGCGCACCGCTTTTCCGTCGACGCGGATTTCGCCTTCGGTCGGCTGCAGCACGCCGGCGATGATGTTCATCAGCGTCGACTTGCCGGCGCCGTTTTCGCCGCAGAGCGCATGGACCTCGCCGCGTTCGAGCGTGAAGTCGACATCCGTCAACGCCTTCACCGCCCCGAAATGCTTGGTCACGCCGTGAATGGTGAGCACCGGCTCCGCCATCGTCTTTTTTCCTTTGTCCACCAGACCGCCGTCCATAACCAGCCCCCTCATCCCCCTGCCGGGACCTTCTCCCCGTTGGGGAGAAGGGGAAGACCGCCGACACCTCGTTTCCCTTCTCCCCACCGGGGAGAAGGTGGCCCGAAGGGCCGGATGAGGGGGTGGCGCCATCTGACCCACCCCCTCCCGCGCCAGAGGCGCGGATGGCGTATTCGGAGCTTACTCCTCGATGCCCTTGGTGCCGCGACGCTTCAGGTACTTGTCCCAGTAGAAGTCGTCGGCATTTTCGGCGGTTACGATCGAAAGACCGTTGTCGACGAAGGGGATGCTCATCGGGTTGAAGCCCGAGCGCTTGGCGTCGTTCATCGGGTCGATCAGTTCCGGGTGCTTGGCGAGCCACAGCAGCATGAAGCCCATATAGCCCTGCATGCCCTGGTTCGGGTTGATCGAGCCGAACACTTCGCCGGCCTTGATCATGTCGAGGATGTTGGCGTTGACGTCCGCGCACATGACGAGGACCTTGCCGCCCGATTCCTTGTTCGCCTGCGCCGCGCCGATGGCGGAGTTGGCTTCCGGCATGAAGACCGCACCGAGGTTCGGATTGGCCTGGATGAGGCTCGACAGGCCCTGATAGGCCTTGGTCGGATCCTGGTTGGAGGCGGCGCGGCCGACCAGCTTCATGTCCGGCCACTTCTCTTCCATGCGGGCGATGAAGGCGGTGATGCGCTTGTCGTGGTTGTCCTGGCCCGGATTTTCCAGGACCGCATATTCGCCCTTGCCGCCCAGCTTCTCGGCGATCGCGTCGGCGGCATAGGTGCCTTCGCGGGTGTTGTCCGAGGTGATGAAGGAAATACGCTTGGAGAGCGGCGAGTCAGCGGCAAAGGTCACGACCGCCGTGCCCTGGTCGATGGCGCGGTTGATCGGCTCGATGAACGGGTCGGAGTTCATCGGATGAACGAGAATGCCGGCGGGGTTCTGTGCGAGCGCCTGGTCGAAGGTCGCGATCTGCTTGTTGACGTCATATTCCGGCGTGCCGGTATATTCCGTCTCGCAGCCGAGCTGCTGGCCGGCCTGCTTGAACATTTCATAGACCGGGAACCAATATTCGACGCCCGAGACCATGACGTTCATGACGTATTTTTCGCCCGGCTTGCAGCGGAACGGGTTTTCCGTCTCGGCTGCTGCGGAACCGGCAAAAAGCGTTGCTGCAAGGACCGCCATCGCGGTCGTGCTCAGAAAAGTGCGCAAGTGTCCTCCTCGAGGCCGAAGCCCCTCCCAAAAACCCGTGGGCGTCGAAACGACGCCGGTGATCACATTGAAATCCGGATCTCCTCCTCGAAGTCCGGTATGGACAGCTAACCGCATCGCGCAGTGCATGTCAATATAATTCAGTAGTTGAAATATATTTCATACTCATAGGGTGAAATCAAGCTCGCAGACTGAAATATCTTTCACCCCTTGGCAACAGCCATCACGGAAGCTGCGAAAACCGGATCGGCCATCAGCGCGCGGCAGCGGGCAAAGCGGCCATCCGCATAGGCGCGAAAATCGGCGGCCGGATTGGCGTTCGCAAGCTGGATAAGGCCCCAGAGCGTCCAGAGCAGGTCGCACATCGCCTTGTAGATGACGATGCGGCCGCGCTCAGCGGGTTTTGGCTCGCCACCGAAATAGGCGCGGATCATCGCCTCCTCCTGGGCAGCGTCGAACTCCGCCTCGACGGAAAGATCGCCGAGATCCCACATCGGGTCGTTCATGCCGGAATATTCCCAGTCGACGATCCACATGCGTTCCCCCGTATCGAGAAAATTCTCGCAGAGCGGGTCGCAATGGCAGGCGACGACGGGCAGCGGATGGGCGGCAAGTGCTGCGCGCACCGTCTCCGCCTCGCGCAGCCCGTCGTGATAACCCTCCGGCAGGGCGACGTCCTTGGTGGAGAGCACGGCGAGGTAGTCGTCGATCATCGCGAAGAGTTCGAAACGCGCCGGGAAGACGGCGCCGCTGTCGTGCAAGCGCCGGAAGGCCTCCCCCGCCCGCGCCGGGGCGCCGGCGGTGGTCTTGAAACCCTCAGGCGTCATCGTCGTCGCGCCGCGAATGAAGCGGGTGACCATCAGCCCCGTCGCCGCATCCGCGTGAAAAACCTCCGGGCCTACGCCGACGCGTGCCGCCTCTTTTGCCGCGATCGCCTCGTTGCCGCGGTCGATATATTCCTCCGTGCCCTTGCCAGGCACACGCAGGCACCATTCGCCGGCGCGGAACACGAGATTGGTGAGGCCGCCGAGCCGCTCGACAGGGCCGTCATAGCCTTCCAGCAGCGGGATTTTGGCAATTGCCTCCAGCGCCTCATGCTCTTCGCTCATAAACACTCTCCTTTTGCCGGCAATGACGGTTCCACAGATTTCGGCCTTTCGCTATCATCACCAAAACACGAGGGAAGGCTATGGCAAACGGACATCATGAGGGCGCACTCGGCGCGGTCTACAATGCGAACGGCACGGAGGAAGTGGCCGCCCTCTACGACCGCTGGGCGGAGACCTACGACGCCGACATGGCAAGCGCCGGCTATCGCCATCCGTCGATCTGCCTCGGCCTTCTCGCGCGCCACCTGCCGCGCGGCGCCACCCCGCTGCTCGATGCCGGTGCGGGCACCGGGCTCATCGGCGAATGGCTGTCGATCCTCGGTTATGACCATGTCGAGGGCCTCGACATTTCCGAAGGCATGCTGGCGCGGGCGGCGGCGAAAAACGTCTATGCCGCCCTGCGCCGCGCGGCGCTGGGCAACCCCCTGCCCTTTCCGGACCGGCATTTCGCCGGCGTGGTCTCGGCCGGCGTCTTCACCTCCGGCCATGTCGGCGTGGAAGGCCTGCCGGAACTCCTGCGCATCACGCAACCGGGCGGCATCATCGTGCTGACGGTAAAGAACACGCTCTGGAACGACGGCTTCGCCGACCGGCTGGCCGAGCTGGAGCGGGAGGGCATTCTGGAGCGGGCGGAGGAAACCGTGCCCTACGTCTCCATGCCCGGCGAGACCGGCACCGTGCCGAGCCGGGGCGTGGTGTTGAACGTGCTGCGCCACGCCTGAACGGCTTAGGCCGGCTGGACCTCGACGGTGACGTGCGACAGCGCGCCGAGATGGGCAAGCCGTGCCTTGTAGTCGGACGGCGCTTTCGGATGTGGCGAGGACAGCGCGACGATCGCGGCATGATGGCCGGGGCCGACCTGCCAGACATGCAGGTCGGTGATGTGCTCCTCGCCGCGCTCCAGCGTCGCGCGAATTTCTTCCGCGAGTCCCGCCCCTTCCGGCGCCGCATCGATCAGCACGCCACCCGTCTCGCGGATCAGGCTCCACGACCAGCGCACGATCACCAGCGCGCCGACGATGCCCATCAGCGGATCGGCCCAGAGCCAGCCGTAGCTGCGGCCGAGCAGCAGGGCGACGATGGCGAGGATCGAGGTCAGCGCATCGGCAAGAACATGCAGATAGGCGGCACGCAGATTGTTGTCCTGCGCGTGGTGGTGGTGATGGTCATGATCGTCGCCATGGTGATGGTGCGCGTGATCGTCCCGCAGCAGCCAGGCGCTGACGAGATTGACCGCGAGGCCGACGACGGCGACGGCGATCGCCTGCTCGAAGCCGATCGCGACCGGATTGGCGAGGCGCACGAAGCTTTCCCAGCCGATGAGCAGCGCGATCAGGGCGAGCACGATGGCGCTGGCGAAACCCGCGAGATCGCCGAGTTTCCCGGTGCCGAAGGTGAAGCGCGGGTCGCGCGCATGGCGGCGGGCATAGGCATAGGCCAGCGCCGCGATCAGCATGGCGCCGGCATGGGTGGACATGTGCCAGCCATCCGCCACCAGCGCCATCGAGCCGTAGAGCGTGCCGGCGACGATTTCCGCCACCATCATGCTCGCCGTCAGCGCGATGACGAGCCAGACCCTGCGTTCGTTGCGGCTGTGGTCGGAACCGAGGAAGACATGATCGTGCGTAGCCATGGTTTGCCCCTTTCGTCGCGAGCGGGCTATTTCAGATAGGTCCGGATGACATCGATCAGCTCTTCGCCGCCCTGAAGACTGTCGGCCTTCGTTTCAGCGGCGATGACATGGTGGCGCAGGTGATCCTCCATCACCTCGGCCGTCAGCCCGCCGAGCGCACCGCGCACGGACGCGAGCTGGCGCATGATCTCGCCGCAGCCCGCCTCCCCCTCCAGCGCCCGCTCGATGCCGTCGAGCTGGCCGCGGATGCGACGCACACGGGCGATCAGCTTGTCCTTCTGCTGGATGGTATGGCTCACGTTATTACCCTCGGCCTTATAGTATACCCCCCTATACTATATGTTCCGCGATCCGGAAAGGCCCGAAGGCCTTCCCGACGACCCTCAGGCCTTCACGCGTGCGGCTGCCGGATCGTAGAGCGGTTCGAGATGGATTTTCGCCGGCGTGCGCTCCATGGCGACGACGAGTTCGTAGTCGCCGCCCGTCAGGAAGTCATCGTCCAGACCTTCGGCATTGCGCACATAGCCGTAGCCGACATTCTTGCCGAGCGTGTAGCCGTAGCCGCCGCTGGTGAGGTAGCCGACTGGCTCGCCGTTGCGCAGGATCGTCTCGCGGCCGACGAGCACGACGTCCGGATTGTCGACCGTGAACCCGGCGAGCGCCTTCTTGCGCTTTTCGCCCTGCAGGGCCTCCAGCGCCCGGCGGCCGAGGAAGTCGGTGTTCTTGCGCAGCTTCACCGCCCAGCCGAGGCCGGCATCGAGCGGCGTATCGTTCGGCGTGATATCGGAGCCCCAGGCGCGATAGCCCTTTTCAAGGCGCAGCGATTCCAGCGCACGGTAGCCGACCGGGCGGATGTGGAAGGGAGCGCCCGCCGCCATCAGCGCGTCGAAGACGGTGCCGATGGTATCGATCGGCACATGCAGCTCCCAGCCGAGTTCGCCGACATAGGTGACGCGTAGCGCCCGCACCATATGGCCGGCGATCTCTATTTCCCGCACATGGCCGAAGGGGAAACCGCCATTGGAGACGTCGGCATCCGTCACGGCGGCAAGCACGTCGCGCGCCTTCGGCCCCATCAGCGAGAGCGTGCCGAAGTCCTCCGTGACGTCGCGGAGCGTCACATCGAGGTCGTCGGGTATATGGTCTTCGATCCAGCCGAGATCATGGGTGCGGAAGCCGGTGCCGGTGACGACGTAGAATGTCTCGTCGGCAAGCCGCGCCACCGTCAGGTCCGCCTCGATGCCGCCGCGGGTGTTGAGAAGCTGCGTATAGGTGAGCCGCCCGACCGGCTTGCCGACATCGTTGGCGCAGATCCAGTCGAGCGCCTTCAGCGCGTCCGGCCCGGTCATCTCGTATTTGGCGAAGGAGGACTGGTCGAAGATGCCGACCGCCTCGCGCACATGGCGATGCTCGTCGCCGACGGCGGAAAACCAGTTCTGCCGGCCCATCGAATAGATGTCCTTCGGCTCGACACCCTTCGGGGCAAACCAGTTCGGCCGTTCCCAGCCGAGTTTCGAGCCGAACACCGCGCCATGCGCCTTCAGCCGCTCATAGAGCGGCGAGACGATGCGCGGGCGACCGCTTTCATATTCCTCGTGCGGGAAGCCGATCGTGTAGTGTTTGCCATAGGCTTCCAGCGTGCGGTCGAGCACCCATTGGCGATCGCGGTGCATGCCGGAAAAGCGGCGGATATCCACCACCCAGAGATCGAGCGGCGCCTCGCCGTCGACGACCCATTGCGCCAGCACCCAGCCCGCCCCGCCGCCGGACGCGATGCCGAAGGCATTGAAGCCCGCGCCGACGAACATGTTTTTGCATTCCGGCGCGACGCCGAGGATGAAGTTGCCGTCCGGCGTAAAGCTTTCCGGCCCGTTGATCATCTGCTTGACGCCGACCTTTTCCAGCGCCGGCACGCGGGCGATCGCCTGTTCCATATGCTGCTCGAAATGGTCGAAATCGTCGTCGAAGAGACGGAAGGCGAAATCGTCGGGCACGTCGCCGGTCGTCCAGGGCTGCGGGTTGGGCTCGTAGCCGCCCATCACCAGCCCGCCGACCTCCTCCTTGAAATAGGTGCGGCGGTCGGGGTCGCGGATCGTCGGGGCGTCGGTGGCGAGCCCCGGCACCTTTTCGGTGATGATATATTGGTGCTTGACCGGCTGGAGCGGCACATTGATGCCCGCCATGGCCCCCACCTGCCGCGCCCATTGGCCGGCGCAGTTGACGACCTTTTCGCAGGCGATATCACCGAGCGTCGTGCGCACGCGCCGGATGCGGCCGTCCTCGATATCGAAACCCGTGACGCGCACGTTTTCGACGATCTTCGCGCCGTGCATGCGCGCGCCACGGGCGAGCGACTGGGTGATATCCGACGGGCTCGCCTGACCGTCGGTCGGCAGCCAGCTGGCGCCGACGAGATCATCGACCTCCATCAGCGGCCACATTGCCTTCACTTCCTGGGGCGTCAGCAGGTGCATGTCCATGCCAAAGCTTTTTGCCGTGGTGGCGAGGCGGCGGAATTCGGTCCAGCGATCCTGGTTGGTGGCAAGGCGCAGGCATCCCGTCATCTTCCAGCCGGTCGCAAGGCCCGTTTCGGCTTCGAGGCCCTTGTAGAGATCGACGGAATATTTCAGCACCCGCGTGATCGAGGCGGAGGAGCGGAGCTGGCCGACGAGGCCTGCCGCATGCCAGGTCGAGCCGGAGGTCAGCGTGCCCTGCTCCAGGAGAATCACATCCGCCTTGTGGTCGCGGGCGAGATGATAGGCCGTCGAGCAGCCGATGATGCCGCCGCCGATGACAACGATCTCAGCATGGGATGGCAGGGTCATTTGGTGTGTTTCCCGTATTTTGTTCTGTAGTGGTCGAGCGCCCTGTCGAGGCGATCGAGATTGTCCGCCGTGTAGCCGACATAGTCGGCGCCGGGCGCGTTGAGATGCAGTTCGGAGACCATGCTCCACATCGCCTCGCGCAGCAGCGAAGCGCATTGCATGGCGGCGTGCGAGCGGCGGATCGCGGGGTCGGGCGCACCGCCGAAATAGGCGTCGAGGAAATCCTCCACCTCATCAGCCGAAAGCCCGGCATTGGAGGTGGCGCCGGCAAGGTCGAACATGGCGGTGGAGAAACCGGCATATTCGAAATCGATCAGCCAGAGCCGGTCGCCGTCGTCGAGGATGTTGGTCGGCAGGAGATCGTTGTGGCCGAAGACGATCGGCAAGGCTGTTTGCGCTGCCTCAAGCTCCTCGACGAGCGCGAGGTAGCCGGGCAGATGCGGCTTCATGCGGCTGCCGCCGTCCTTCAGGGTGCGGGCATAGTCGCGCACCACATGGAAGGGCCAGAAGAGGAAGGCGGCGCCGCTGATCTCCGCCGGCATCTCGGTGTGGAACCGGCGCAACAGCGCCGCCACGCGCCGGCGTTCCGCGGCGACGTCTTCTGCACCAAAGGTTTTTGCGCCGAGGAAGGCGGAGATCATGAGGCCCGGCTCGGCATAGCGAACCTCCGGGCCGAAGCCGGCCGCATGGGCCGCCCGCGCCGTCATCAGCTCCCGTTCGCGAAAAACGTGGTGGAAGGGATAATCCCGGCCGAAGCGCACGACATGACGCCCCGCCCCGTCGCTGACCAGATAACTCTCGTTGCTGATGCCGCCCTTGAGCGGGGCGATCTCGATGCGGCCCGCCCAGCAGGGCAGAGCGCGGATGCGGTCCTCGACGGCACGGCTGATCTCGATATGTCCCTCCATCAGCTCACCCTCTCGCGGATGCGGTTGGCGCCGGCGGAAATCAGCCGGTCGGCGATGATGGCGATGAAGGCGATGGAGAGGCCGGCGACGATGCCGCGGCCGGTATCGGCCTTGGTAAGCGCGATATAGACCTCCTGGCCGAGATCGCGCGTGCCGACCAGCGCCGTGATGACCAGCATGGACAGCGCGAACATGATCGTCTGGTTGAGGCCGAGCAGGATTTCCGGCAGCGCCAGCTTCAGCTTGATCTTGGTGAGGATCTGGCGCCGCGTGCAGCCCATGGCGCGGCCGGCCTCCACCACGCGCGGATCGACCCGGTGGAGGCCGAGCACCGTATAGCGGATCGCCGGCACGACGGCATAGGCGACGACGGCGATCATCGCGGTGAAATCGCCGACGCGGAACAGCATGACGACCGGCATGAGATAGACGAAGGAGGGCAGCGTCTGCAGCGTATCGATGACGAGTTGCAGCCAGCGCCAGAGCCGGTCGCGCTCCGCCGCGAGAATGCCGAGCGGCACGCCGATCAGGCAGGCGAAGACGACCGAGACGCCGCAGAGATAGACGGTGACCGTCGCCTTCTCCCACTGGCCCGTCGCCGCGATCAGGAAGGCCAGCACGCCGACCAGCAAGGCGAGGCGCAGCCCGCCCAGCCTGTATCCGGCCAAGGCCAGCAGTGCCACGACGCCGGCCCAGGGCAGGTCGCCGAGCAGCCGCTTGAGCGGCACGAGGATATTCAGCAGGACGACGTTGCGGATCGCCTCCAGCGCGTCGAAGAAGTTGATGTTGATCCAGCGTACCACCTCGGACCAGAAGGTGCCGGTGGAGACCTGCCAGGCTTCGGGAAAGGATTGGAGCGCGGGCACGGCGAGGCCTGCAAGGAAGGTGACGACGACGATCGCAAGTGCCGCGACGAGATAGGGGTGGCGCGAGACGAGGCCGCTCCCTGCCGCGACGCCGACCGCCGGTTTTCCCGCCTTTTCCGCATAGGCCTGACTGAGCCGGTCGAGTGCCACGGCGAGCGCGACGATCGCCAGGCCCGCCTCCAGCCCGGCACCGATATCGAGGCGGCGCAGCGCCGCCAGCACGTCGAAGCCGAGGCCGCCGGCGCCGATCATCGAGGCGATGATGACCATGTTGAGCGAGAGCATGATGACCTGGTTGACGCCGACCATCAGGCTGTCCTTGGCAGACGGCACCATGATCTTCCACGTCATCTGCCGCCGGCTGCACCCGGCCATGTTGCCGAGATCGCGGATTTCCGACGGCACCGAGCGCATGGCGAGGATGGTCACACGCGCCATCGGCGGCAGGGCATAGATCAGCGTCGCGACGATTGCCGACGTCGGGCCGAAACCGAAGAAGACGAGCACCGGCACCAGATAGGCGAAGACCGGGATGGTCTGCATGAGATCGAGCACCGGCACCAGCACCCGCTCGAAGACCGGCCAGCGCCAGGCGGCCAATCCGAGGGACAGTCCGACCACGACGCCGATCGGCACGGCAACGACGATGGAGGCGAGCGTCACCATGGCGCTCGTCCACTGGCCGAAGAGCACGAGGAAGCCGAAGCAGGCGGTGACGAGGGCTGCCAGCCGGACACCGCCGGCGTGATGGCCGATCAGCGCGACGATGGCGAGCACCGCCAGCCAGGAGAGCGGCGGCAACTGCTGCACGGCGCTCGACCCCTGCCCCGAGAGCAGCCCGGTCGAAAGCAGGCCGAGCGCCACGCGGTAGGGCAGGTCGATGATTTCGGCGACGAACCGCGTGAGGTCCGTGAAGGTGAAGAGCCCGAAACTCGCCTCGTCCAGCAGCCATTTCGTTGCCTTGCCGATCCAGCGCGCGGCCGGGATTTCCAAGGCACGCGGGTAGGAGAAAGCCCATTTCGCCAGCCCCTCGCCGAATTGCCAGAAGAGGACGAAGACCGCGAGCGCCGCCGGCCACAGCCAGCGCGTCCGCGCCGTTGCGATGGTGGGGTTTTCCGGGATCGGTTCGGAGACGGGCTGGAGGAAGGGGAAGGAGGCGCTCATGCCGTCAACCCCGCATCATCACGTCGACGACCGCGGTGCGGTCGATAAGGCCGACGGGTTTTCCCGCGCCGTCGAGAACGGCAAGCGCCTCGTTGCCGGCGGAGAAGAGCGGCGCCGCCTCTGCGATGGGTGCGGCGGCCCGGATGGAGGCCGGCGGCAGCACGCCGTTGAGCGGCCGCATGAGGGAGGCCACCTTGACGACCTTGGCGCGCGCGACGCTGCGCGTGAACTCCGCCACATAAGGCGTGGCCGGGTTCAGCACGAGGTCTTCCGGCGTGCCGGCCTGCACGATCTCGCCGTCCTTCATGATGGCGATGCGGTCGGCAAGGCGGATCGCCTCGTCGAAATCATGGGTGATGAAGACGATGGTCTTCTTCAGCACAGATTGCAGGCGCAAAAACTCGTCCTGCATTTCGCGGCGGATCAGCGGGTCGAGGGCGGAAAACGGCTCGTCGAGGAACCAGAGTTCCGGCTCCACCGCCAGCGAGCGGGCAATGCCGACGCGCTGCTGCTGGCCACCCGAAAGTTCACGCGGAAAGGCGGTCTCCTTGCCGGCAAGGCCGACCAGGTCGATCATGCGTCGCGCCCGCTCCTCGCGCGCCGCCCGCTCGATGCCCTGGATTTCGAGCGGAAAGGCGACGTTCGCCAGCACGGTCAGGTGCGGCAGCAGCGCGAAATGCTGGAACACCATGCCCATCTGGTGGCGGCGGATTTCGATCATCCGCGCTTCGCTTGCCGCCAGCAGGTTCTCGCCGTTGAAGAGGATGTCGCCGGAGGTCGGCTCGATGAGGCGCGACAGGCAGCGCACCAGCGTCGACTTGCCCGAGCCGGACAGGCCCATGATGACGAAGATCTCGCCCTCGCGCACCTCGATATTGACGTCGCGCACCGCGCCGACGGCGCCGGCCGCGCGCAGGTCCGCGCTCGTCGGCCGCGCAGCCGTGCCGATCAGGGATTTGCCGCCGGCGCCAAAAATCTTCCAGACGCCGCGGCAGACAAGTTTCGGTTCGTGAGAAGCCATCGTTCTTCCGGTCGCGTGATCGAAACGCGGCCCCTGCCGGACCGCACGCTCGAGGAAACGACCCGGCCCCCTGCTGGCGGGAGCCGGGCCTGGCGCTTCTACTTCTTGATCCAGCCGGACCAGCGCGGCTCGTTGGCGGCCATCCATTCGGCGACCACCTCCGAGACCTTCTTGCCGTCGAGGTCCACCTTGGTGATCATCGCGCCCATCTCGTCATTGTTGAGGTTGAATGCCTTGATGGCCGCATAGGCGCCCGGCCATTTGTCCTTGACGCCCGACCAGCCGACCTTCCAGATCGGGCCGAAGGGTTTGCCGCAGTCATAGGCGGCATCCGGATTCACGCCGACAGCCGGGTCTGTGTAGCATTCCTTCGAATAGGGCGGGAACTCCACCCATTCGCCCTTGTATTTGGCAGGCGCCCAATGCGGTGCGTAGATCCAGAGCAGGATGGGCGCCTGGCGCTGATAGGCGCTTTCGAGTTCGGCGAAGAGGGCGGCGTCGGTGCCGGCATGGATCACCTCGAAAGGCAGGTCCAGCGCCTCGACACGCTCGTCGTCAAAACCGCCCCAGGTGACGGGACCGCCGAGATACCGGCCTTTCGGCGCGGTCTCCGGAATCGAGAAGGCTTCGGCGCAGGCCTCGCTCTTCAGCGCTTCCCAGTTCGGCAGGCCGGGGCATTTTTCCTTCATATAGTCCGGATACCACCACTCTTCCTTGGCCTGCATGCCGGTCTCGCCGAAATTCTCGACCTTGCCGGTCGCGGTCGCCGCGTCCATCGCGTCGCGGCCGGTCGTTTCCCACATTTCCATAGCGACATGCAGGTCGCCGGTCTCGAGGCCCGCGAATTGCGCGAGATAGTCGGCCTGGACATATTCGATGGAATAACCGGCCTTCTTCAGCACCTCGCCCATGATTTCCGTGGTGATGAGCTGGCCGGTCCAGTCATGCAGCGTGAGCTTGATGGGATCGGTGGATTCCTGCGCCGTAGCGGGCGTCATCGTGAGGACCGCGGACAACAGAGCCGTCGCGGCAAATAGTCCTGACAGGCGAATAGGTTGAAACATATGCGTGATCTCCCGGTCGCACTTTTGAAGTCGATGCCATATGCGTGAGCAGGATGTCGTTCCCCGTACTTTTGTATCTGTCGACCCTTGCACGCCGACAGTCTCACGCGGGATGAAAGCGCCTGTCAATCCTCGACTGTGGCTTTTTATGTGTTTATGACTGTTTTTGCGGCTTTCTTGCCAGATCATCCGTCTGGGATTATGAAGCAGGAGAATGCATCCGGACACGACGACGATGAACCACTCAAAGCGCCATAACGATATTCTCCGGCTGCTCCAGCAGGAAGGCACGGTGACGATTGCCGACCTCGCGAAAAAGCTCGACGTTTCGCTCGAAACCGTGCGGCGGGACATCAAGCCGCTGACGACCAACGGCACCGTGCTGAAGATGCACGGCGCGGTGGCGCTGCCCTCCGTGGTCGGCGAAGCGCCCTTCGAAAAACGCATGCGCGAAAACAGCGAGGCGAAAAAGGCGATCGCCATCGCCATGGCGTCCACGATCCGCGATGGTGATTCGATCATGCTCGATACGGGAACGACGACGAGCTATCTCGCCCGCGAGCTGCTCGGCCACCGGCGTCTGACCGTCGTCACCAACTCCTCCGACATCGCCCGCACGCTTTCGACGGTCAACGACAACCGCGTCTACATGGCGGGCGGCGAGTTGCGCAGCGACAACGGGGCCGCCTTCGGCGTCTCGGCGATCGAATTCATCAGCCATTTCACCGTCGGCCACGCGGTCATTTCCACGGGCGCGATCGATGCCGGGATCGGCGTGATGGACTATGACCTGGAAGAGGCGGAATTCGCCCGCGCCGTGGTGTCACGCGGAAAACGCGCGATCGTCGTCACGGATTATACGAAATTCGGCCGGCAGGGGCTGGTGCGGGTGTGCGAGTTCAGCGCGCTGACCGACCTCTTCACCGACAAGGCCCCGCCCCGCGACGTCTCGTCGTCGCTGAAGGCCGCCGGCGTCAACGTCGTCCTGGCGCGCTGAACGGAAAAACGGCCCGGCAGGAGACCCGCCGGACCGCTCGATGCCCGTCAATTCATCGACGACCACTGCCGTTCGACTTCCTCGGCGTCCTTGTTCAGATGAACATGCGCATCGACGTGATCGACCCAGTCGAGGGGGATCAGGTGATGCTGGCCATCCGTCGAATCGCTCTTCGTCAGCTTGATGCGGCTTTCGCCTTCCATGTGGTCGACGGTGCCGACATGGCCGCCGTCGGCAGCCCGGACTTCCATATGTTCACGAATTTCGCTTGCAGCGACCATGGGATTTCTCCTCTCAGATGAAACGTCACCCGAAAGAAACGCGGGGACCGTCGCGTGGTTCCCGCGCCCGCGGTCCTAGAGTATCTCTGGTTCAGACTGAACCAGACATACTCTAGTTTCTTTTGTTTTCGTTTGTCTTTTCGGGAAAACCGGTTCCCACTTTTCCCTGACAAACTCTAATAGGCTACCTCGTAGGCGGCGCAGATCTCGGCCTGCGTCTTGCCGGCAAGATAGGCGATTTCGCCTTCCTTGTGCTTGACGTAGACGTCGGCAAACCCTTCCGGGAACCAGCCGCAGACCGTCGCATTGCCACGGAAACGCTGGAGCGCCGCTTCGAGCGTCTGCGGCAGACGCACGTAACCGCGCGCGGCGAGCGCCTCGACATTCAGCAGCGACAGGTCCTCCTGCGTCGCCTCCGGCACCGCCAGCCCCTCCTCGATACCCTGCACGCCGGCATGCACGATCGCGGCGAGTGCGAGGTGCGGATTGGCAGCGCCATCGGCGGCGCGGAATTCGAAGTTGAACTGGGCGGCGCGCGCGATATCGCTGATGTCCGAGACCGGGCAGATGCGCACGGACGCCTCGCGATCGCGGAAACCGAGATTGTTGAAGGCGGCGCTCCAGCGGTGCGGGGTGAGGCGCAGGTAGGAGACGACGCTGGGCGCGGTAATAGCGATGATCGAGTCGAGATATTTCAGGATGCCGGCGACGAATTTGCCGGCGACGTCGGAAAGCTCGTGTTTGCCCTCCGGGTCGTAGGTGACCGGATTGCCCGCCGGATCCAGCATGCTGATATGCACATGCACGCCATTGCCGACGCCTGCCGGGTCGCGGATCGGCGTGAAGGTCGGGTCGTAGCCGAGTTCGCGGGCGACGAGCTGGACGAGTTCGCGGGTGATCAGCGAATGGTCGGCGACGGTGACGCCCTTCTGCGGCCCCATCGTCACTTCGAACTGGCCGGCGCCGAATTCCTTGAGGATCGTATCCGGCGTGACGCCTGCCTCGCGCATGGCGGCGACGATCGCCTCGCAGAAATGGCGCTCCTCCTGGAAACCGCCGAGCGTGAAGGCCTTGCCGACTTCGGAAACGAGGTGCTTGATCTGGAATTCGTGTTCAAAAGCGCCGTAGAGCGTGACGCCCGCCACCCTTTCCAGCCGTTCAAGGGCGGCCTCGAGGATCGAGCGCGTGCAGAACTCCCAAGGCCTGCCGTCGGTATAGCGGATGTTGCCGATGACGAAGTTTTCGTTCGGCGCGCCCTCCTCGCTCTCGATGCTGACGCTCGTCGCGGCATCGGGGATCAGCACCAGGTCGCCGAGCGAGCCGAACGGGCTTTCGGCGATGTTGTCGAAGCAGGTGATCTGCACATTGGTCGGCGTCCAGCCGATGCCGCGTTTCAGGCGTTTTTCCATCTGCGACAGCGGAAAGGCCTTGCCGCGCACCTTGCCCGAAAGGTCGCCGCAGCAGGCGACCATCATTTCCTCACGTTTCATCTGCGTCCCCGTTGATCTGGTCATAACCCGGCATCGAAAAGCGGATGCCGTCCCAATCCTTGATGCGTTTCTGCGTCGCTTCCCAATCGGTCTCGGAGACGCGCACGATGAGCGCCTCGACGAGCGCCATGGCGGCGGCGACCGTATCCCAGGCCGTACCGGCATCGATCGGCAGGGCCACGATATGATCGGCGCTGCGGGCGGCCGGCGACATCCACTTGTCCGTGACGACGACGATCGTCGCGCCGCGTTTTTCCGCGATCGTCTCGGCAAGGCGCGAGAGGCTGAGCTGGTAGCGCCGGAAATCGATCAGCAGCACCACGTCCTTCTTGCGCATGCGCAGCACATGCTCCGGCCAGAATTCCGGATTGTCGGCCATGTGGTAGATGCCGCTGCGGATCTGCCGGAGATGGATCGACAGGAACGAAGCGACATTGTCGCTGACGCGGCCGCCGAGCAGGAAGATGTTGCGCGACGGATCGGCGAGCAGATCGGCCAGGATGTCGAACTGCGCCTGCGAGACAGTCGCCGTCATTTCCTGCATGACGGCCGAGACGCGCGCCACATATTCCGACAGGAACTCCGAATGGCCGACCGGCTTCTGGCTGGATTTGAGGTCGAGCGGCGAGCGCTGCCCCTCCTTCAGTTCGGTGATCAGCTGGCGTTGCAGGTCCTGGAAGCCGCCACAGCCGATCTTGCTGACGAAGCGGGTGATGGAGGGCGCGCTGACGCCGGTCTTCGCCGCCAGTTCCTGGATGCTCTCAAGCCCGGTGAACGGATAGTCGGCGAGGATGGCATTGGCGATCTTGCGCTCGCTGGCGGTCAGCTGCGCTGCGGCATCGCGGATTCTCGTGCGGATCGTCGTCGACGATTTCCCATCGCTCATTGGCGTCATTCCCGTTGTTGAAACGAATATTCGCGCCTTGAAAAAAATTAGTCAAATGGAAAAATTCGGTTGACTATGATCGGAAAATTTCTTTGACTGAACGTCATAGAAGCCCGTGCCTCGGGCGACATGACGGACCCCATTTCATGCTCAGCTTCGCAGACCGCGACACGACGAGATTGCTGCAAGCGGGCGACCCCGATCCCGTGGAATGGATCAATTCCGCAGGGCGTTCGGCGATTTTCCTCACCTGCGAACATGCCGGCCGCGCAGTCCCGGCCGCCCTCGGCGATCTCGGCATTGCGGCGGACGAGATGGACCGCCACATCGCCTATGACGTCGGCGCGGAAGGCGTCGCTCGCGCGCTCTCCGAACGGCTCGATGCGGCGCTCATCCTGCAACGCTACAGCCGGCTCGTCATCGACTGCAACCGGCCGCTGGAGGCGAAGGACTGCATCGTCACCGTCAGCGACGGCACGCTGGTGCCGGTCAATGCCGACGTGACCGACAAGGAACGCCAGCGCCGCTACGTGGAAATCCACCAGCCGCTGCACGAGGCGATCGCGGTGGCGCTCGACCAGCGGCAGGCAAGCGGCAAGCCGCTTCTCCTGGTCTCGGTGCACAGTTTCACGCCGGTGATGCGTGCCACCGGCGCGGTGCGGGATTTCGAACTGGGCCTGCTCTACAATCACGATGCGCGCCTTGCCGAACGGCTGGCGGAAACCTTCCACGCCGACAATCCGGACGTCACCGTCAAGCTCAACGCGCCCTATCACGTCGACGACATCTCCGACTACACCATCCCCGTGCACGGCGAGCGGCGCGGCATTGCGCATGTGCTTCTCGAAGTGCGCAACGACCTCATCAACGACGCCCGCGGGCAGCAGGAATGGGCCGACCGACTGGCCGGCCCCCTGCTTCTCGCCGCAGAAACCCTCGAAGGACCCACCGATGGCCGCTGACCATCTGACCACCCGTGACGTGCCGCTCGACCCGGCCACCTCCGCGATCCTCTTCATCGACGTGCAGAATTTTTCCGTGCGGCGCGACGGCGGCGAGTTCAAGGACGTTTCCGACGCGGATATTGCGGGCCAGTACGGCTATTATTTCAAGCGCATCCACGAGGTGGCGATCCCGAACATGCAGCGCCTGCTTGTCGGTTTCCGCAAGGCCGGCATCGAGGTGCTGCACACGACGATCGAAAGCCTCACCAAGGACGGCCGCGACCGCGGCCTCGACTACAAGATCACCGGCTTCAACGTGCCGAAGGGCTCGTCCGACGGCAAGGTGATCGACGAACTGGCGCCGCTCGACGACGAGATCGTCTTCCCGAAGAGCTCGTCCAGCGTCTTCGTCTCCACGCATATCGACTATGTGCTGCGCAATCTCGGCGTCAAACAACTTGTGCTTTGTGGACTGCTGACGGACCAGTGCGTGGAATCGGCCGTGCGCGACGCCTGCGACCTCAACTATCTGGTGACCCTCGTGCCGGATGCCTGCGGCACCTATTCCGAGGAGCGCCACGACAATTCGCTGCGCACGATCAAGGGCTATTGCCGGCAGATCTCGACCGACGCGCTGCTGAACGAAATCGGGCAGTAAGCCCGCGCACGGAACCGACGGGACGGACACAAGGAGCACTCCAGGGCGGGTCGCAGAACAAAACAAAAGGCCGGACCGCCGATCCATTCACTGCCGAAAAGGCACCACAAAAGGGGAACGACCATGATGAAGACTTCCAGACTGCTTCTGGCGGCGACGAGTTTCGCGCTGGCCTCCACCGCGGCGCTCGCCGCCGACGACAAGATCGTGATCGGCGGCGCGCTGTCGATGACGGGCATCCAGGCACCGCTCGACACGCCCGGCTATAATGGCGCGCAGGTCGCCGTGAAATTCCTCAACGACAATGGCGGCGTGCTCGGCAAGCAGGTCGAGTTCATCAACATCGACGGCAAGTCCGATCCGGTGACGGTCGGCAACGTCGCCGTCGAATTGATCGACAAGGGCGCCCAGGTCATCGTCGCACCCTGCGACTTCGACTTCGGCTCTCCGGCCAGCCGTGAAGCGCAATCTGCCGGCCTCGTCGGCATCTCGACCTGCGCCTCCGACCCGCTCTATTCCTCCTGGTCGCTCGGCGACAAGCAGTTCACGCTCTCCATGTGGAACACCACGATGGGTGCGACGGCCGCCGACTTCGCCTTCAAGGAAAAGGGCTGGAAGACGGCCTATGTCGTCACCGACCAGTTCATCGCCTACACCAAGTCGCTGTCGAAATATTTTGTCGAACAGTTCAAGGCGGATGGCGGCGAAGTCATCCTCGAAGACACCTACACGAACGGCGACAACAACTTCTCCGCCCAGCTTTCGCGTCTCCAGGCGCTCGGCAAGAAGCCGGACGTGATCTTCGTCTCGTCTTACGGCACCGATATCGGCGTGATCATCCGGGCACTGCGCGAAGTCGGCTACGATGCGCCGATCCTCGGCGGCGATGCCTATGACGACCCGGCGATGCACGAAACGCTCGGCGAAAAGTTCGGCAACGACGTCTATTTCGTCACGCACACCTGGATGGGTGCGGGAGCGGATCCGGAAATGGAGAAGTTCATCGGCCTCTACAAGGCGATGTTCGGCAAGGACCCGGACACCTCCTTCGTCTCGACCGGCTGGGACACGATCATGATGCTCGCCCAGGCGATCACCGCGGCCGGCTCCACCGATGGCGCGGCCGTCGCCAAGGCGCTGGAAGACGGCCAGTTCAAGCTGCTCACCGGCGATCTCGACTACGGCACGGCCGAAGAAGGCCACGTGCCGAACAAGGCGGCGGCCCTCATCGAGCTCAAGGGCGGAAAGCCGACCTTCGTCGGATGGCGCAAGCCGGAAACCCTGCCGAAGCCCTGATCGCCCCTGCCTGCGGGCCGGCCTTGTGGCCGGCCCATTACTATCGGAAAAGCCATGTCTGAAACGCGCCTTGCGGTAAACGACGTGTCGGTGGAATTCACCGGCCTTCGCGCCCTCGACCATGTGTCCCTCTCCGTCTCCACCGGCGAGGTCGTCGGCCTCATCGGGCCGAACGGCTCCGGCAAGACGACGCTCATCAATGCGATAACCGGCCAGGTGAAGCTGGCTAGCGGCGCGATCACCGCCGGCGACACCACGCTTTCGGGCCTCTCGCCGCGCAAGATCGCGCTGCAAGGCGTCAGCCGCTCCTTCCAGATCGTGCGGCTGTTCAACACGATGACGGTGCTGGAGAATGTCGAGGCGGCGGCACTCGCGAAGGGCGCCTCCCGCGCCGTCGCCACGGAGCGTGCGAAAAGCCTGCTCGCCGAATTCGGCCTTGCCGCAAAGGCCGACGAACTCGGCGAGAGCCTCGCCTATGGCGACAAGCGCCGCGTGGAAATCGCCCGCGCGCTTGCTGCCGAGCCGCGCTTCCTGCTGCTCGACGAACCGGCCGCCGGCATGAACGATGGCGAGACCGAAACCCTGCTGCACACGCTGTCCGACCTGCCGAAGAAACGCGGCCTCGGCCTTCTCATCATCGATCACGACATGGGCCTGATCATGCGTCTCTGCCACCGGCTGCATGTGCTGGCCTCCGGCCGCACCATCGCGGAAGGTGACGCCGCCCATGTGCGCAGCCACCCGGCCGTCATCGAGGCCTATCTCGGCAAGGGAGCGGTCCATGCTTGATATTCGCGACCTCTCCGTCAGCTACGGCACGATCCGCGCGGTGCGCGGCATCAGCGTTACCGTCGGCAAGGGCGAGCTGGTGAGCCTGCTCGGCGCCAATGGTGCCGGCAAATCCTCCACCATCAAATGCATCGCCGGCGCGCTGAAGGCGTCCGGCGGCTCCATCATGCTGGAAGACAAGGACATCACGGCGGCAAGCCCCGAACAGGTGGTGCGCGCCGGGCTTGCCACCGTGCCGGAAACCCGCGACGTCTTCCCGGACCTGACGGTCGCCGAAAACCTCATGCTCGGCGCCTATATCCACCGCCGCGACCAGGCGGGCAACCGCGAGAACCTGGATCGCCTGCACACGCTGTTCCCGCGCCTTGCCGAGCGGTCACACCAGCCGGCCGGCACGCTGTCCGGTGGCGAACAGCAGATGCTCGTCATCGCCCGGGCGCTGATGTCCCGCCCCACCGTGCTGCTGCTCGACGAACCCTCGCTCGGCCTCGCGCCGGCAATCGTCGAACGCATCTTCGAGATGATCGAGACGTTGAAAAAATCCGGCCTCACCATCCTGCTCGTCGAGCAGAACGTGAACCAGGCGCTGTCCGTCGCCGACCGCGCCTATGTCATGCGGCTCGGCGCCATCGTTGCATCCGGCACGGCCGACGAGATCCGCGCGACGAGCGATCTCAGCACGCATTACCTGGGAGGCTGATCCATGGCTTTCGCAATCCAGTTCATCATCGACGTGCTCAGCCTCGGCGGCGCTTACGCGCTGATGGCGCTCGGCCTCGTCATCGTCTACGGCATCCTGCGGCTGGTGAATTTCGCCTATGGCGAACTCATCATGGTCGCCGGCTACACCATGTTCCTCGCCAGCGGCTCCGGCCTGCCGTGGATCGTCATGGCGGTGCTCGCCGTCATCATGGCGATCGTCTTCGGCATCCTCACCGACTATGTCGCCTTCCGCCCGGTGCGCGCAAAATCGGTCACCGCCGTGCTGATCACCTCCTTCGCCTTCTCCAACCTGTTGCAGAACGCCGCGCTACTCTTCATCTCGCCGCGCCCGCGCAACGTGCCGCTGCCGGACATCTTCTCGCAGACCGTCACGATCGGCGGCGCGATCACGCCGGTGCGCAACCTCATCACCATCGCCGCCTCCATCGTCCTGCTCGCCGCCGTCGCCTTCCTGATGCGCAAGACGACGCTCGGCATCGCCATGCGGGCAGCCGCGACGAACTTCACCATGGCGCGCATGCTGGGCGTGCCGGCGAACCTCATCATCTCGTCAGCCTTCGCGCTTTCGGGCTTCCTGGCCGGCGTCGTCGGTATTCTCTGGATCGGCCGCATCGGCACCGTCGTGCCGGGTGTCGGGCTCGAGCCGCTGCTCGTCGCCTTCATCGCCACCGTCATCGGCGGCATGCGCAGCCTTCCCGGCGCCGTCGTCGGCGGCTTCCTGCTGGCGCTCATCGACACGACGCTCAACTACACCCTGTCGCAGGATCTTTTGAAATTCCGCGACGCCTTCACCTTCAGCCTCGTCATCCTGATCCTGCTCTGGCGCCCGCAAGGCCTCATCAAGGGGCCGGCCAGCGGCCAGCGGACCTGAGGAGCGGAACCCATGAAACATTCCTATCTCACCGCCCTCATCCTCATCGCCGTCATTCTCGCCATCGGCGTCGGCAGTCACCTGCTCGGCATCCGCCTCTACGACCGCATCGCCACCAACCTGATGATCTCGCTGGTGCTCGTCGTCGGGTTGCAGACCTTCATGGGCAATTCCGGCCTGCTCTCCTTCGCCCATATCGGCTTCATGGGGCTTGGCGCCTACACCTCCGCCGTTCTCACCATCCCCGCCCAGATGAAAGGCATGGCGCTGCCGGATCTCTACGAGTTCATGAAGGTCGTGGAAGTCTCGCCGCTGCTTGCCATGCTGGCGGCAGGCGTTCTGGCCGCCGTCGTGGCCGCCTTCGTCGCCTATCCGCTGATGCGGCTTTCGGATGCGGCCTCAGTCATCACCTCTTTCGCGCTGCTCGTCGTGCTCTACACGGTCATGAACAACTGGAGCGCCTTCACCAACGGCCCGCGCACCCTCTTCGGCCTGCCGAAGACAACGGACATGCCGATCGCCGCCATCGTCGCGGGCATCGTCGTCATCGTGGCGCTCGCCTTCAAGGAATCACGCACCGGCAAGCTCTTGCGCGCCTCGCGTGAGGACGAGGTGGCGGCGGCGGCACTCGGCGCCAACATACCGCACCTGCGCTGGCGCGCCTTCATCCTCGCCGCCTTCATCGCCGGCATCGGCGGCGCGCTCTGGGGGCATTTCATCACATCGTTCGCGCCAAAAGCCTTCTATCTCAAGGAGACGTTCCTGATCATCACCATGCTGGTGATCGGCGGGGCCAATACGGTGACCGGCGCCGTGGCCGGCACGGTGCTCATCACCGTCGCCTATGAGGGCCTGCGCAGCACCGAGGGCGCGCTCAACGCCACGTCCTTCGGCGCCGGCCAGGTCATCGGCCTCACCGAAATCGTGCTGGCGCTCGCCATGATCGCCGTGATGATCCTGAAACCCGGCGGTCTCTTCCCCAACCGCGAAATCGGCCACATCCTCGCCCGCGCCCGCCGCAAGAAGGAAACCGCCCCATGACCTGGAAGACCACCTACCGCTCCTTCTACTATGCGAACGCCGACGAGCCGGACGACATCGTGCTCGACCCGGAAACGACGGCGCTGCTCGTCATCGACATGCAGAACACCTATCTCGACCCGAAGGACACGCCGGAAGAGACAGCGCGGTGGCAGCCCTTCTACGATCGCATGCGCGGCACCGTGATCCCCAACACTGCACGCCTGATCGACGAATGCCGCAAGCGCAAGGTGGAGGTCATCTACGCGCGCATCGCCTGCCAGAAGCCGGACGGCCGCGACCGGTCGCTGAGCCAGAAGAAGCCGGGCTTCAACTACCTGCTGCTGCCGAAGGAACTGCCGGAAGGTCAGGTCGTGCCCGAACTGGAGCCGCGCCCCGACGAGATCGTCATTACCAAGACGACCGACAGCGCGCTGACCGGCACGAACCTGCGCCTGATCCTCGCCAATATGGGCATCAAGGACGTTATCTGCTGCGGCATCTTCACCGACCAGTGCGTCTCCTCGACCGTGCGCAGCCTTGCCGACGAAAGTTTTGGCGTGGTCGTCGTCGACGATTGCGGCGCGGCGGCGACGGACGAACTGCACAAGCGGGAACTTGAGATCATCAACATGATCTACTGCCACGTCGTCCAGCTCGACGAGGTTGTCACCTTCTTCAAATAACCGAGGAAACGCGCCATGTCCGGTCTCTACGCCCGCGAAAGCCGATCCGTCTCCACCATGGTGCACCTGCGGTTCTTTCCGCAGGCGGTCGTCGGCGGCAGCGGCGCCTATCTGACGGGCGACGACGGGCGGCAGCTTCTCGACTTCGCCGCCTCCTGGGGCGCGGCAAGCCTCGGCCACTCGCATCCCGCCGTTCGCGAGGCGGTCAACCGCGCGCTCTCCGACCAGGCGGGCGCGAGCTATCTCTCGACCGCCAACGAGCCCTGCGTGCTGCTGGCCGAAAAGCTGCTCTCGCTAGTGCCTGAGCGCGCCCGCGGCCGCGTCTGGTTCGGCCATTCCGGCTCGGATGCCAACGAGACGGTCGCCCGCATGGTGGTCGCTGCCACCGGCCGGCCGCGCATCCTCGCATTCAGCGGCGCCTATCACGGCGGCACCGTGGGCTCGATGGCCGTCTCCGGCCACCCTGCGCAACAGGGCACACGGGCCGAGGGCCTGACGCTCGTTCCCTACCCGAACAGCTATGCCGCCGGCAGCCCCGAGGCCGCTAGGGACGCGGCGCTCGCCCATCTCGAAAAGCTCTTCGCAACCGAGGTGCCGCCGCAAGAGGTCGCCGCCTTCTTCATCGAACCGATCCAATCGGACGGCGGCATGCTGGTGCCGCCGGACGGCTACTTCAAGGCGGTGGAAACACTCTGCCGCAGGTACGGCATCCTGCTCGTTTCGGACGAGGTAAAGGTCGGCCTCGGCCGCAGCGGCCGCTTCAACGCCTTCGAACATTCCGACATCGAGCCGGACATCGTCGTCTTCGGCAAGGGTCTCGGCGGCGGCCTGCCGATCTCGGCGGTGGTCGGCCCGGAAGCCATCATGAACCACGCCGTCGCCTTCTCGCTGCAAACGGTACACGGCAACCCGGTCTGCGCGGCCGCGGCGCTTGCCGTGTTGCAAACGATCGAGCGCGACCATCTGGTGCAGAACGCGGAACGAACCGGCCATGTGCTGCGCGAGGCCCTCGACCGCCTTGCCGCCCGCCATTCTCTCATCGGCAATGTGCGCGGCCGTGGCCTCGCGCTCGGCGTCGAGCTCGTCACCGATCGCGCCAGCCGCGAACCGGCCGCGCGGCAGACGGCGCTTACTGTCTACCGCGCCTTCCAGCTCGGCCTCGTGCTCTATTACGTCGGGGTCCGCTCCAACGTGCTGGAATTCACCCCGCCCCTGACGCTCACAGAAATGCAGGCGCAAGAGGGCGTCGCCATGCTCGACCAGGCACTCGCCGACGTCGCAGCAGGGCGCGTCGACGAAGGTCTTCTTGCAGAGTTTGCCGGCTGGTAACCGTCAATCGACCACGGCCGCCAGCACGCTGACGCAATCACCGGATTTGACGAGGCCGGGGAAATGGCGGGCGGCGAGGATGCCATCCATCTTCGCCTTCACCTCCAGAGGGGCCACGCCCGTGCGCCCGACCGGATAGATGCGGGCGACGACGTCGCCATTCTTCACCCGGTCGCCGAGATCGTAGAGCGGCTCGATAAGGCCTCCGTCTTCGGCAAAGGAGAAACAATTGCCATCCGGCATGTCGAGCCAGGTCGTGTCCGTGGCCTCGACCGCACCCTTCAGGATGCCGGCCGCCTTCAGCACATTGGCGACACCCGTCTTGGCGATGCCGGCGCTCTTTGCCGTCGCCGTCCCGCCGCCGCCGAGTTCGGTGGTGACGAAGATTTTCCCCATCTCTTCGGCCGCCGTGTCGTACATGCCGACGGCGTCGATCTCGAGCATCTTCATTGACCAGGGCGCGCCGAAGGCGCTGACGAGGTCGAAAGCCTTTGCCTCCTGCGCCTTGTCGGGCAGGATGTGCGCGGCGCAGAAGGGCAGGAAATCCAGCGTCTTGCCGCCCGAATGGAAGTCGAGCACGATATCGGCCAATGGCAACAAGGTGCGCTGGAAATAATCGGCGATCTTCGGCGTGACCGTGCCGTCCGGCGCGCCCGGAAAGCTTCGGTTCATGTTGCCCTTGTCGATCGGCGAGGTGCGCGTGCCAGCCAGGAACGCCGGATAGTTCATCGCCGGCACGATGATGACGCGGCCGGAAACATCCTCCGCCTTCAGCGTACGGGCGAGATCGAAGAGCGCGATCGGCCCCTCATATTCGTCGCCATGGTTGCCGCCGGTGAGAAGGGCCGTCGGCCCCTCCCCGTTCTTCACCACCGTCGCCGGGATCATCACCGAGCCCCAGGCGGAATCGTCCCGGCTGTAGGGCAGGCGCAAAAAGCCGTGCTGCACGCCCTCGGCCGAAAAATCGACCGTGGGACTGATGGGAGAGGCACGCATGGCTCAGTCCTTCACGAGAAGCTTGCGCGGCACATTGGCCAGGCACTCGACACCGGTCTCGGTGATCAAAATGCTTTCCGTCGTCTCGAAGCCCATGTCTTCCAGCCAGAGGCCGGTCATGAAATGGAAGGTCATGCCGGGCTTGAGTTCGCTCTTGTCGCCGGGGCGCAGGCTCATCGTGCGCTCGCCCCAGTCCGGCGGGTAGGAAACGCCGATCGGGTAGCCCGTGCGGTTGTCCTTCACGATGCCGTATTTCTTCAGCACGCCGAAGAAGGCGTTGGCGATATCCTCGCAGGTATTGCCCGGCTTGGCGACCGCAAGTCCCGCCTCCATGCCTTCGAGCGTCGCCTTTTCCGCATCGATGAAGGCCTGCGTCGGCTTGCCGAGGAAGACGGTGCGCGACAGCGGCACGTGATACCGATGATAGCAGCCGGCGATCTCGAAGAAGGTGCCCTCGCCGGATTTCATCGGCCGGTCGTCCCAGGTGAGATGCGGCGCGGAGGCCTCGACGCCGGAGGGCAGCAGCGGCACGATCGCCGGATAATCGCCGCCGATGCCATCGACGCCACGCGTGCCGGCATCGTAGATCTCGGCGACCAGATCGCATTTGCGCATGCCGACTTCGATCTTGTCGAAGATGCGCTGGTGCATGGCTTCGACGATACGCGCGGCATTGCGCATATATTTGATCTCGGTCGCGCTCTTCACCGCGCGCTGCCAGTTGACGAGTGCCGTGGCATCGACGAAGCGGGCATTCGGCAGGTGTTTTATGAGCGAGGCGAAGGCGGCCGCGGAGAACCAGTAATTGTCCATCTCGACGCCGATGGTGAGCTTGTCGAGGCCGCGTTCGGTGAGCTTGGCCGAGAGGTAATCCATCGGGTGACGCTCGGTGGACTGCACGTAGTTGTCGGGATAGCCGATGATGTTTTCGTGTTTCAGGTAGGCGGTGAACTTCGCGCCATTGGCATCCTGGCCGCGGCCGTACCAGATCGGCTCGCCGGTCGGCGGCACGACGACGCACTGGTGCACGTAGAAGGACCAGCCGTCATAGCCCGTCAGCCAGTTCATGTTCGACGGATCGCTACAGATCAGCACGTCGATGCCCTTGGCCTCCATGGCCTTCCGCGTCTTTTGAAGACGTGCTTCATACTCCGGAAGTGAGAACTTCAGGTTCGCTTGTTTCATCGGTGTTTCCTCTATACCCGGCGAAAAGCCGGTCTCAACTCTCGAAGGTCGTGCCCGCACCCGCCGCAGCCGCGCGGGCGGCGGCAAGCGTTGCGATGGCCGTGTCCTGGATGCCCGTGCCGGTGAGATCCGCCACGGTGATCTGCTCGGGGCCGGTGCGGCCCGGTTTGCGCCCGGCGATGATCTCGCCGAGTTCGGGGAAGGTGGTGCCTTCGGTGACAAGCCCCGCCTCGATGGCATGGTGCAATTCGCCGAGCCGGCGCGTCTGTTTCAGACTGTCGGCGACATAGAGGCCGGCGCCGGTAATGACCGACGGCTCCATCTCGTTCTTGTGCTCGGCATCCGAGCCCATGGCGGTGATATGCTGGCCCGGCCGGAGCCACTCGGCCTTGAGGATCGGCGTTTCGGATGGCGTGGTAGTAACGATGACATCCGCACCATCGACCGCCGCCCTGCCGTCGGCTTCGGCACGAACCGGGAAGCCGAGTTTCAGCGCCAATTCCGCCGCAACCGCCTCGGCCTTTGCCGCATCGCGCGCCCAGATGCGGGCTTCACGGATCGGGCGCACGAGGCTCAGCGCTTCCAGTTGCAGCTTCGCCTGCATGCCGGCACCGAAGATGGCGGCGACCGCGGCATCGGTGCGTGAAAGGTATCGTGCCGCAACGGCGCCGGCGGCGGCCGTGCGTACATCCGTCAGGTAGCCGTTGTCGAGCAGCACGGCCTGCACGAGTCCGGTCTTCGTCGAAAACAGCACCATCAGGCCGTTTGTGCTCGGCAGGCCGATCTTCGGATTGTCGAAGAAGCCGGGGCTGATCTTGATGGCGAAACCATCGAGGCCGGGCACATAGGCGGTCTTCACGTCCACCTCCGCCCGCTGCTCCGGAATATCGAGCCGCAGGATCGGCGGCATGACGACGGCCTTGGTGGCGAGCGCGTGGAACGCCTCTTCCACGCAGGCGATCGCCTCCAGGTCGAGGGGGACGATGCGCCTGAGGTCCGCTTCGGTCAGTATCTTCATCTTCGTCACGCCGCGTCCTCCGCAAACGGATCGGCCTCGCCGTTGATGACCCGCTGGTGCAGGCCCATGTCGACGTTGCGGCCGGAAAGAATGACGGCCACGGGGCCGTCGAGTTTGCCGAGACGACCGGAAAGCAGCGCAGCGATGCCGACCGCAGCCCCTCCCTCGATCACCTCGCGTTCTTGCGTATAGGCATGCCGCATGCCCGCCGCGATCTCGGCTTCCGACAGCAGGATCACCCCGTCGAGCAGCGCATGGCACATGCGGAAGGTCACGGCATTGTCAAGCCCGATGCCACCGCCGAGCGAATCCGCAAGGCTCGCCAGTTCCTCGACCTGTACCGGCCGCCCTGCATCGAGGCTCGCCTTCATCGCCGCGCCGCGCTCCATCGTGAGGCCGATGACTCGTGTCCCGGGCGAGCGCCCCTTCACCGCTGCGGCAACGCCCGCGGCAAGCCCGCCGCCGGACAGCGGCACGAGCACGGTGGCAACGTCCGGCATGGCCTCGACGATCTCCAGGCCAAGCGTGCCCTGCCCCGCGACGACGGCGGGATTGTCGAAGGGCGGCACCATGACGAGGCCATCCTCGGCGACCAGCCTGTCCACCTCGACCTGCGCCTCGTCCTGCGACCGGCCGACGATGCGGACATGCGCGCCGAGCCGGCGGATTTCCGCCACCTTGTTTTCCGGCACGAGGCGGGACATGCAGATCGTCGCGACCGAGCCTTCGGCCTTGGCAGCGTGGGCAAGCGCGCGGCCGTGATTGCCGGTGGAGGCGGCCACGACGCCCCTCGCCCGTTCCTCCGGCGAAAGCGAGAGCACAGCATTCGTGGCACCCCGCAGCTTGAAGCTGCCGGTCGTCTGGTGGTGTTCGAGCTTCAGGCCCACCGGCACGCCGCAGCGTTCGGAAAGCGATGCCGACAGCACGAAGGGCGTGCGCAGGATGCGGCCCTCGATGCGCCGGGCAGCCTGTTCGATATCGGCCAATGTCACGGGAAGGTTTGTCATGGCTTACCGACCCGGATAGGCGAGCGTCATCAGCCGGCCAAGCTCCGGCCAAGCCGCATCGTCGCCGCACAACCGCAGGCAGGCCCAGGCGGTCGCAAGGTTGCTGGTCACGACCGGCTTGCCGATGGCGGCCTCGATTTCCGCCGCGACGCCCGCCGCGCGCACAGCCGTGCAGGAGATGAAGAGCGCATCGCAGTCCGGGGCGGTCGCTTCCTTCGCGAAGGCGACGATCTCCGCGGGAGAAATCCGCGCCATCTCGCGATCGTCCGTCAGGCCGAGGCAGGTGAAGCGGGCAATGTCGAAACCGAGCGCGATAAAATAGTCCGCCATCGGCTTGCTGGTTTCGATCGTATAGGGCGTCAGGACCGAGATCCGCTTCGCACCGAAGGCCTTCAGTGCGGAAACGGCCGCGGCCGTCGGCGTCACCACAGCGGCTGTCGGCTTGGCCGCCTTCACCGCCGCCTTTACCGCGGCGTCACCGATGACGACCGAAGCGGACGTGCAGGAATACATGACGACATCGAGCGGTTCACCCGGCAGGATGAGCGCCGCGCCGGCCGTCAGCGAAGGCTGCATGGCGCGCAGGTTCTCCGGCGTCACCGGATTGGCATAGGGGATGCGGGTCGCATAGACGCCGATACGCTCATTTGCCACCATGCGCTGGAAATCCACTTCCGTCGTGTGGTCGGTCGCAAGGATGATCAGGCCGACGCGCTTTGCGAGCGTACGTTCGTCGAGTTTTGGCGCGCGGGAGGTGAGAACAAGGTCGAGAGTTTGCATCAGCGTTCCTCCACCCGGGCATAACGCTCTTCCAGCCAGCGCAGCAAGACGACGGAGATCAGGCTCATGATCAGGAAGAAGATGCCGACCATCGTCATCGGTTCGATATAGCGATAGCTGCTGTTGGCGACGCTCTTTGCCTGGTTCATCAGCTCCAGCACGGTGATGGCGGAGAGCAGCGGCGTTTCCTTGAACATGGCGATCAGATAATTGGCGAGCGCCGGGATCATCGGCGGGATGGCCTGCGGCAGGACCACGTGGATCCAGGTCTGGCGGGCGGAAAGGTTCGTCGCCTTCGCCGCCTCCCACTGGCCGCGCGGCACGTTCTCGATGCCGGCGCGATAGACTTCCGCTGCATAGGTGCCGTAGTGCACGCCGAGCCCGATGACACCGGCCAGCAGCGCCGGCAGGCGGATGCCGATATCCGGCAGCACGTAGAAGATGAAGTAGAGCTGCACGAGCAGCGGCGTGCCGCGGATGAACTCGACGATGAAGCTGGTGGTGCGCGCGATCGGCTTCGGCGCGGTCATGCGCAGGATGGCAAAGACGAGGCCGACGACGGCGGCGACGGCAGCACCCAGCACGGTGGCAAGAAGGGTGATCTTCAGCCCCTCGAGCAGGGTCGGCATGATTTCCCAGACGAAATTCCAGTCCCATTCCATCGTCAGGTCCTCACGCCATCAAGGCCGCGGGTGACGCGACGCTCCAGCCAGCGCATGCCGGTGGAAATCGCCAGCGCCATCAGGAAATAGAGCACGAGGATCACCGCGAAGGGGATGAGCGTGCTGCCGGTCTGCGCACGCACGACCTGCGCCTGGAAGGTCATGTCGGTAAGCGAGATCAGCGAGACGACGGCCGTGCCCTTCAGGAGCTCGATCGCATTGTTGCCGAAGGTCGGCAGCATCAGCGGCAGCGCCTGCGGCAGGATGACATGGCGCATCGCCTGGCCGCGCGTCAGGTTGAGGGCCACGCAGGCCTCGCGCTGTTCCCGGCCGATCGCCTTGACCGCACCGCGCACCACCTCCGCCCCGTAAGCGCCGACATTCAGGCCCAAAGCGAGCACACCGGCCTGGAGCGGCGACAGCGTGACGCCGGCAAAGGGCAGCACGAAATAGACCCAGAAGAGCTGCACGAAGATCGAGGTGCCGCGGAAGAATTCGATATAGGTGGTGGCCAGCGCCCGGACCGCCATGAAGCGGCTGACGCGTCCGAGGCCGGCGACAAACGCCATGATGACGGCCAGCACCGAGCCCATAAGGGTGAGCTGAAGCGTCACGAGCGCGCCTTGCAGGATCAGCCCTATATAGCCGGACCAGTCGGTCATGGTGCGTGCAATCCCGTTGAAGCGAAAGCGAGAGGCAAGGCACCCCCCTCTGCCCTGCCGGGCATTTCCCCCTCTAGGGGGGAGATCGGCAGGACGCGAGGCTCTTGCCCCACCAGCGACAGCGGAGATGGGCGAAACGATGCTCCATCCAATCTCCCCCCTTGAGGGGGAGATGCCCGGCAGGGCAGAGGGGGGTGCGGTCGCGTCATATTAAATTGCCCAAATCCGTTGCCATTGGTTCTGACGCTTACTGTGCCGCGCAGAGCTTTTCGCGCGTCGTCGACATGGCGGCGGCGGCGGAGAAGCCGTAGGGCTCGATGAGCTTGGCGAAGTCGCCCGATTCCTTCAGCTTGGCGAGTTCGACGTCGAAGGCATCGCGCAACGCTTCTTCACCCTTCTTGAAGGCGGCGCCGTCGCAATAGACCGGAGCGCCTTCGACCGGGGCCACGACCTCGACATTCGGGTCGTTCGCCTTGGAAACGAGGTCGTTGATCGACAGCACCGGCAGCGAATAGACGTCGATGCGGCCGTCCTGCAGCATCTTCAGGCCACTCTGGCCATCCGGCACCACGATGACGCGGTCACGCGGCACGCCGGCTTCGAGCGCCAGCTTCTCTTCCGTGCCGCCGCCCGGCGCACCGATCTTGGCATCGGGATTGTCGGCGATATCCTTGTAGCTCTTGAGGCCGAGCGGGTTGCCCTTCTTCAGCGCAAAGGCTTCGGCATCGCAGAGGATCGGCTCCGAATAGGAAACGGCGGCGCAACGCTCCGGCTTCATGAAGAGGCCAGCGGTGATGACGTCGTGGCGGCCGGCCTGGAGACCGGGGATCATCGCGCCATATTCCGAGATCGACGCGACGATGTCCGCAACACCGAGGCGCTTGAAGACCTCGCGCGCGACGTCGGGGGCCGCACCCGAAACCTTGCCGTCCGCGGCAACCGCCGTGAACGGCGGCTCGTTGGCGATGGCGACGCGGGCGAAACCCTGTTCCTTCAGTTCCGCAAGCTTGCCGTCATCGGCCGAAGCCGGTGCGGCGGCGACGATTGCCATCAGTGCGCCGGCACCCGCGGCCATGGTCCAAAAATGTCTGCTCTTCATTGTTCCGAACTCCTCTGGTTGTTGCTTGGAGCAATTCTCTTGAGGTGCCTTGGCCCTCAGACGCGGTGCCCTGCCGCGATGATCTTGCGCAGGAAACTTTGTGTGCGTTCCTGCTTGGGATGGCTGAATATGTCGTCCGGCTTGCCTTCCTCGACGATCTTGCCGCGATCGAAGAACAGCACGCGGTCGGCGAAATCGTGCGCAAAACCCATTTCGTGGGTGACGAGCAGCATGGTCATGTCGGTCTCGGCGGCGAGCTTGCGCATGACGTTCAGCACCTCTTCCACGAGCTCGGGATCGAGCGCGGAGGTGACCTCGTCGAACAGCATGATCTTCGGCGAGAGCGCGAGAGCGCGGGCGATGGCGACACGCTGCTTCTGTCCGCCGGACAATTGGGCGGGCATGTTCTTCGCCTTGTCGGCGAGGCCCACCATGTCGAGAAGCTCCATCGCCCGCTTCTCGGCCGCCGCCCGCGCCACGCCCTTGGTCAGCATCGGCGCGAGCGTGACATTGTCGAGCACGCATTTGTGCGGGAAGAGATTGAAGTGCTGGAAGACCATGCCGATCTTCTCGCGCATCCTTTGCAGGTGGCGGTCGTCCGCCGGCACGAGGCTGCCGTTTTTCGGCATGTGGTAGAGCTGATCACCCTCGACCTCGATATGGCCGCCGCTGATCGTTTCCAGCGTCATCAGGATGCGCAGGATCGTCGTCTTGCCGGAGCCGGACGGGCCGATGAGGGCGAGCTTTTCGCCCGGCAGCACCTCCATCGACAATCCGTCGAGCACGGTCAGCGGGCCGTAGCGCTTCGTGATGTTGTCGATGCGAATGATGGGCGCAGCCATGCATGTCTCTCCCTGTTGAGACGTGATGCCTAACGATGCGCGGCGATCGAAATCATGTCAATCCGAATAATAATATCATGACAATTATTGTCTCTTCGCCTCTTTGGCAGGCATTTGCCTCAAATCGCGAGCAGCAATGCCTCCGGATTTCCGCTGGCCAGAGAAGCCAGAATGCCGAGGCCGGTGCGAAGTTCCTGTTCGGTGGTCGAGCCGAGCGAGATGCGCACGGCGGGATGCCAGCCCTGATCGGCGGTGCGGAAGGAGGAGCCGGGGGCGATGGCGACACCGCGCAGGCGCGCTTGCGAGACGAAGCCCTCTTCCGTATGCCCCTCCGGCAGCGGCAACCAGACATGCAGGCTCTGCGGATGCGCGCGGTAGGGCAGGCCCGCGAAGGTTTCCTCGGCAATGGCGTGCCGCGCGGCGAGCGCACGGCGCTGCCAGTTGACGAATTCCATCGCCGTGCCGTCGCTGACCCAGCGCGTGGCGATCTCGGCGATCGACGGCGTCGCCATCCAGTTCGAGACGAGGTGCCGGTTGGCGACGGCGGCGACATAGCGGTCGGGGGCTGCGAGATAACCGATGCGCAGGCCCGGCACCGTGATCTTGGTGAAACTGGTGACGTAGAGCGTGCGCTCCGGCGCATAGGCCGCGATCGGCGGCGCGCGGTTTTCGACCAGCGGACCCAGAATATCGTTCTCGATGATCGCAATGTCGTTGCGCCGCGCGACGTCCGCCAGCGCCTGCCGGCGTTCCGCGCTCATCAGCGTCGCGGTCGGGTTGATGACGGAAGGCTGGAGAAAGACGGCGCGGATCACGCCTTTCCGGCAGGCTTCGTCCAAAGCTTCGGGGATCATGCCGTCATGGTCGATCGGCAGGCCTTCGAGATGCAGGCCGAGATAGGTGGACAGCGGCACCAGCGTGTGGTGGCTGATCGCTTCCGTGGCGACCGTCGAGCCGGGCGGCGCGACGCTCATCAGCGCCACGGTCATGCCGGAGGTCGCGCCATTGGTGAGGCTGATGTTGAGCGGCGAAATGTCGAGGCCGCAGCGCGCCAGCCACTCGGCCGCTACGGCGCGATGGCGCGGGAACACCATGTTGGGCCGGAAGGACAGGGCGGAACTCGAGGGCAGGTTTTCCGCCAGCCAGCCGAAGGCCTCGCGCATACGCTCCAGATGCAATTGTTCGCAGACGGGCTTGAGGATCGACAGATCCACCAGCTCGCCGAGGCGTTCCGGCAGGTAGGGCGGTTCCGGCTCCTTCGGCCTTGTCTGCACGAAGGAGCCGCGGCCGATTTCACCGGAGATCAGGCCGCGACGGATCAGTTCGTCATAGGCGCGGCTGACGGTCTGCACGGAAAGTTTCAGGTCGTCGGCGAGCTTGCGGTGTGGCAGAAGGCGTGTACCGTTCGGCAGCAGCCCTTCCTGAATGGCGCGGGCGATCTGCTCGGCGAGCGAAAGGTAGGCCGGCCGGCGCAATTGGGATATATCGGGACGCCAATTTGTCATGATTTCAACAGTGCTCAAATTCAGTTCAATTGACAACGCTAAAATGGCTTTCCATGGTCTTTTTCCGAACTTTGACATGATACCCGCCCGGAGGGCGACCGCATGAAACTCGATGCCATCGACCTGCGCATCCTCGAAGCGATCCAGGAGAACGGGCGCATCACCAAGCTGGCGCTGGCGGAAAAGGCGGGCCTCTCGCCGACCCCCTGCTGGCTGCGGCTGCGCAAGCTGGAAAAGGCAGGCATCGTGACGGGCTACCACGCGCGGGTCGCGGTACGGCGGCTGGCGCCGGTCGCCAGCGTCATGATGGAGGTGACGCTGGCCAACCACCGGCAGGCGGATTTCGACCGGTTCGAGCGCGCGGTGGCGACGACGCCGGAGATCGTCGCCTGCTGGTCCGTCGGCGGCGGCGTCGATTACATCCTGAAGATCATGGCGCCCGATATCGACGCCTACCAGCGACTGGTCGACAGCCTGCTCGACCGCGAACTCGGCATCGACCGCTATTTCACCTACATCGTCACCAAGACGGTGAAGGAGGAGACCGTGCTGCCGCTGACGACGCTGCTGCCCTCCCCCGAATAGAGAGATTGTCTACGGCACGTCGCCCATTTGGCCAAAGTCTCTGCCGCCAAGCCCGGCAATAGACAATCTGTCGCCCCGCCTCTGGCAGACTCCCGGCCACTGAAGCCAGAGGAGGCCGCCATGACCGCCCAATTCGCCCGGACGACGTTCCACGACGCGCTTGCCCGCCTCGCCGATCCTCACCTGCGCCGCGACCTCGCCTATATCGGCGGGCGCTGGGTGGCGGGCCGCGAAGGCAACAGTTTTGCGGTGACCGACCCCGCCTCTGCCGCGACGCTCGCCTGGGTCGCATCGCTCGATGCCGAACAGACCACGGAGGCCATTTCGGCCGCGGCGCAGGCCTTTCCCGCCTGGCGGGACCTGCTGCCGCAGAGCCGCGCCGTCATTCTGCGCAAGTGGCACGGGCTGATCCTCGAAGCGCGCGAAGACCTCGCGCTGCTGATGACGCTCGAACAGGGCAAGCCGCTCGCCGAATCCCGCGGCGAGATCGACTACGCCGCCTCCTTCATCGAGTGGTATGCCGAGGAGGGAAAACGCCTCAATGCCGAGAGCGTGACCAGCCACCTGCCCGGCGCCGAGATGATCGTGCGCCGCGAGGCGCTCGGCGTCGTCGGCATCGTGACGCCGTGGAATTTTCCCTGCGCGATGATCACCCGCAAGGCCGCCGCAGCGCTCGCCGCCGGCTGCACGGTGGTCGCCCATCCCTCCAGCGAGACGCCGCTCTCGGCGCTCGCGCTTGCGGAACTTGGCGAGCGGGCCGGCATTCCGGCCGGCGTCTTCAACGTGGTGACGGGCGATGCGGCGACCATCGTCGGCCGCATGAACGCCGATGCCCGCGTGCGGGCGCTCAGCTTCACCGGCTCGACGGAAATCGGCAAGCTGATCGCCGGCCAGTGCGCGCAGACCATGAAGCGCCTCGTGATGGAACTCGGCGGCCATGCACCGCTCATCGTCTTCGCCGATGCCGATATCGACAAGGCGGCGGACATCGCGATCAATGCCAAGTTCGCGACATCCGGCCAGGATTGCCTCGCCGCCAACCGCATCTATGTCGAGCGCCCCGTGCTTGCCGCCTTCACCAAGGCCTTCAAGGCGCGCATCGAGGCGCTGAAGATCGGGGCCGGGCTGGAGGCGGGCGTCGAGATTGGCCCGCTGATGCATGAGCGCGCCATCGCCAAGGTGGAGGAACAGGTGGCCGATGCGCTCAAGCGCGGCGCAACGCTTCTGACCGGCGGCAGGCGCCACAAGGCCGGTCCGCTGTTCTACGAGCCGACGCTGCTGGCCGACGTCTCCGATGATACGCTGATCATGCGCGAAGAAACCTTCGGCCCCGTCGCCGCCGTCACCGCCTTCGACAGCGAAGCGGAAGTAGTCGCGCGCGCCAACGATACCGAATACGGCCTCGTCGCCTATGTCGTCACCGAAAACGGCGCCCGCCAGATGCGGCTTGCCCGCGCGCTGGAATACGGCATGGTGGCGGTCAACCGCGTGAAGATCACCGGTGGCCCGATCCCCTTCGGCGGCTGGAAACAATCCGGCCTCGGCCGCGAGGGTTCGCGCCACGGCATGGAGGCCTTCACCGAACTCAAATATCTCTGCATCGACACCGCCGCCTGATCCCGGCGCCCAACCTCTCCATCGTCATCCTCGGGCTTGACCCGAGGATCCATGTGGCACCTGGGTTGTGGATCCTCGGGTCAAGCCCGAGGATGACGGAGGGAAGATTGGACAGCTGTGGCCGGAAATCTTGAAACAAACCGACTTCGAAAGGAAAGACCATGCTCGACCAACGCAACGAACTGACCGCCTGGGACCGCGACCACTTCTTCCATCCCTCGACGCATATGGGCATGCACGCCCGCGGCGAAACGCCGACCCGCGTCATCGCGGGCGGCGAAGGCGTCTACATCACGGACAGCAACGGCAAGAAGAGCCTCGACGCCTTTGCCGGCCTCTATTGCGTCAATGTCGGCTACGGCCGCCAGAAGATCGCCGATGCGATCGCCGAGCAGGCCAAGAACCTCGCCTATTACCACGCCTATGTCGGCCACGGCACGGAAGCCTCGATCACGCTCTCCAAGATGATCATCGACCGCGCGCCGGAGGGCATGAGCCGTGTCTATTTCGGGCTTTCGGGCTCGGATGCCAACGAGACCAACATCAAGCTGATCTGGTACTACAACAACATTCTCGGCCGGCCGGAGAAGAAGAAGATCATCTCGCGCTGGCGCGGCTATCACGGTTCCGGCGTCATGACCGGCTCGCTGACCGGCCTTCACCTCTTCCATAATGCCTTCGACCTGCCGCGCGCGCCGATCCTGCACACGGAAGCCCCCTACTTCTTCCGCCGGCCGGATCGCTCGATGGACGAGGAGCAGTTCTCGCAATATTGCGCCGACAAGCTGGAGGAGATGATCCTCGCGGAAGGCCCGGACACGGTCGCCGCCTTCATCGGCGAGCCGATCCTCGGCACCGGCGGCATCGTGCCGCCGCCGAAGGGCTATTGGCAGAAGATCCAGGCCGTGCTCGACAAATACGACATCCTGCTTGTCGCCGACGAAGTCGTCACCGGCTTCGGCCGCCTCGGCACGATGTTCGGCTCGGACCATTACGGCATGAAGCCGGCTCTCATCACCATCGCCAAGGGCCTCACTTCCGCCTACGCTCCGCTCTCCGGCACCATCGTCTCGGACAAGATGTGGGACGTCCTGGTCAAGGGTTCGGACGAACTCGGCGCCATCGGCCATGGCTGGACCTATTCCTCGCATCCGATCTGCGCCGCCGCCGGCGTGGCCAATCTCGAACTGATCGACGAACTCGGCCTCGTCGAGAATGCCGGCTCGACGGGTGCCTATTTCCGTGGCGAACTGGCAAAGGCGGTCGGCGACCACAAACATGTCGGCGAGGTGCGCGGCGATGGCCTGATGGCGGCGATCGAATTCGTCGAGGACAAGGACGACCGTGCGTTCTTCGATCCGTCGAAGAAGATCGGCCCGCAGGTCTCCGCCGCCCTTCTGGAGCGCGGCGTCATCGGCCGCGCCATGCCGCAGGGCGATATCCTCGGCTTCGCGCCGCCGCTTTGCCTGACGAAGGGTGAAGCCGATATCGTGGTGAAGGCCGCAGCCGACGCGATCAAGTCGGTTCTCGGCTAAGCCATAGAAATCGGCGGGCAGCGACCAACGCTGCCCGCCGTTGCCGGCCTACTTCCGGTGATGCACCGGTTGGAGGGCGTAGACCGGCGTCGGGATGCCTTCCATGCGCGCCTTCAATTGCAGCGACAGATATTGTGAGTAGTGCCGCGACTGGTGCAGGTTGCCGCCGTGGAACCACAGCGCTTCCTGCTGCGTCGGCTTCCACATGTTGCGCTGCTCGCCTTCCCACGGCCCCGGATCCTTCGGCGTATCCGAGCCGAGGCCCCAGACCTTGCCCACCGTGTCCGCCGTCTGCTGGTCGATGAGATCGGCCACCCAGCCGTTCATCGAGCCGTAGCCGGTGGCATAGACGATGACGTCGGCCGGGATTTCCTTGCCATCGGAGAGTTTGATGGAATTCTCCGTGATCTCCTCCACCTGCCCGGCCGCAAGCTTGACCTTGCCGTCGATGATCAGCTGCGAGGCGCCGATGTCGATGTAATAGCCCGAGCCGCGGCGCAGGTACTTCATGAAGAGACCGGAGCCATCCGAACCCCAGTCGAGCTGGAAGCCCGCCTTTTCCAGCGCCGCGTAGAAGTCGGCGTCGCGCTCGCGCATCTTGTCGTAAAGCGGGATCTGGAACTCGTGCATGATCCGGTAGGGCAGCGAGGCAAAGATCAGATCGGCCTTGGCGGTCGTCACACCATTGGCCAGCGCCTGTTCGGAATAGAGCGAGCCCAGCCCGATATCCATCAGCGTGTCCGAGCGCACGATATGCGTCGTCGAGCGCTGGATCATGGTGACGTCGACGCCCGCCTCGTAGAGCGCGGCGCAGATGTCATGGGCCGAATTGTTCGAGCCGACGACCACGACCTTCTTGCCCTTGTAGCCATCCGGCCCCGGGTGCTGCGAGGAATGGTGCTGCTCGCCCTGGAACCGCTCGCGGCCCTTGAAATCCGGGATGTTCGCCTTGCCGGACATGCCTGTCGCGAAGACCAGCTGCTTCGGCCGAAGCACGACCTCCTCGCCGTCGCGGTCGACCACGATCGTCCATTCCTTCGCCGCCTCGTCCCATTTGGCGGATTTGGCGGTGGAGCGGGTCCAGTAGTTCAGCTCCATGACCTTGGTGTAGAATTCCAGCCAGTCGCCGATCTTGTCCTTCGGCGCGAAGACCGGCCAGTTCTTCGGGAAATCGATATAGGGCAGGTGGTCGTACCAGACGGGATCGTGCAGGCAGAGCGACTTGTAGCGCTTGCGCCAGCTGTCGCCCGGCCGGTCGTTCTTTTCGAGGATGATGGTGGGCACGCCGAGCTGGCGCAGCCGCGCGCCAAGCGCAATGCCGCCCTGCCCGCCGCCGATGATGACGGTATAGGGCTGCGTCTCGTAGCCGAGCGTGCGGGCCTCGTCCTCGCGCTCCTCCTTCCAGGTTTTCGCGCCGAGGTTCTGACCGTGTTTTGCGCCGAGCGGACGGGTGAAGCCGGATTTTTCCTCGTGGCCCTTCAGCTCGGAAAGCGCCGTCAGCAGCGTCCAGATCAGGCCGTCCTTGAAGCGCACCAGGCCATAACCGCGCCCGGTCGCCGTCTCGAAGGTGATCCAGCTTTCGAGCACGCCATCCGCCTCGGTCGCCGCTTCGCCGGGGGCGACGCTCCAGTTCGACGGCTTTGCGGTGGAAAGCTGCGCCTGCAGCATGTCGCGCACCTGGTCGCGGCCCTCGACGGTCTTGAGGTTCCAGGTGAAGGCGACGAGGTCGCGCCAGTAGCATTCCTCGGCAAAAAGATTGACGGCGTCGTCGATCCGGCCGGCTTCGAGTGCCGCGCCAAAGGTATCGAGAAGCGCCTGGATGCGGGTGGTCGGGGTTTTGTCGAGCATAGTTTCTCCTCCTGCTCAGTTTCAAAAACGGGGCGGCTCCTCAACCGCCCCGCAAGACGGATCGCCTATCGGGACAGGTCGATCAGAATTTTCAGATGTTTGCCGGCGGGATCGAGCAACTGGTCGAACCCTTCCGTGACGGCCTCGCTGAGCGAGACATATTTGGTGACGATGCGGCTCGCCGGGATTTGGCCGCTGGCGATGAGGCGCGCCACGCGCGGCCAGTAATGGGTCGGGTAGGCCCAGGAGCCGCGGATATCGATGTCCTTGAAGGTGACGTCGAACCAGTTCAGCGGGTTTTCGCCGGGGTGAAGCCCGGTCTGCACGACGACGCCCTGCTTGCGCACCGCATCGGCGCAGTTCTTCAGCGCATGTTCGTTGCCGACGCATTCGATGGCGACGTCGCAGCCGACGCCACCCTCCGTCTCGGCGCGGATGACATCCCCGACCTTCTCCGTCTTCGGGTTGATCGTGCGAACGTCGCCGAGCGCCTCCCGCGCCAGCGCGAGCCGCGTGTCGTTGAGGTCGGAGAGGAAGATCTGCGAGGCACCGGCGGCGCGTGCGGCCATGGCGACGAGAATGCCGATCGGCCCGGCGCCGGTGACAAGCACGCTGTTGCCGGCCGTCACCCCGCCGCGATCGCAGGCATAGACGGCGACTGCCGTCGGCTCGATCAGGGCTGCTTCCTGATCGGAAAGCGCATCCGGAATGGGCTGGACGTTGTAGTCGTTGAGAAGGGCCGCCTGCGCCATGCCGCCCGAATGCCAGGAGAGACCGGCGAGCGCGAGATTGCCGCTCAGGTGAAACAGGCCGCGATCGGCATAATAATCGCCGCTCCGTGGCATGATCAGCGGCTGGATCGACACCCGGTCTCCGGGCTTAACATGGGCCACGCCCTCGCCCACCGCCTTGACGACGCCGCCGAATTCATGGCCGAGGATCTGCGGTCCATGCGCACCGGTAAAGGGATGCGGCTCCTTCGGCACGAAGATCGGGCCATAGGCATATTCGTGCAGGTCCGTGCCGCAAATGCCGCAGAACCTGTTTTCCACCAGCACCTCGCCCGGACCGGGCGTGGGCGGTGTATCGACCTCCTCGATGCGCAAATCCTTGGCGGCGTAAAAGCGCAGAGCCTTCATTGGTTTTCCTCCTGTTGTTCTTGCAGAGGAGGTCAGCAAGTGGCATGCCAGAACGGAAAGCGGCCCGTTATTTTTGGTTTTTCAATGGCTTACAAAAGAGGCGACTTGGCAGGCGAAGCCGATGCAACAGGTCGCGCGCAACAGGTGTTGCAGCTGTTGCGTCAGTTGAGGCGCTTCAGGCGGCGGTGGATGGTGGAGCGGTTGACGCCGAGTTTGCGGGCGAGCGCGGAGACATTGTTGCCGCAGTCGCCGAGTGCCCGGCGCAGTTCGTCGTCATCCTGTGCTGCGGGTTCGGCAAAGAGGTGCTCCGGCAGGCAATCGATATCGATGAGATCGCCCTCCGCAAGGGCCGCCGCCACGCGCAGTGCGTTGGAGAGTTCGCGCAGATTGCCCGGCCAGTCATGCGACAGCAGGGCGGCGCGCGCCGCCTTGTCGATCCGGTAGGACTGGCCGTTTTCCTTCTCGATGCGACGAAGCAACTGGTCGAGCAGCCAGCCGAGATCCTGCCGGTCGCGCAGCGACGGCAAGGTCAGCGTCGCGGCGTTCAGGCGATAATAGAGGTCCTGGCGGAAACGGCCTTCCTTCACCAGGTGGGCGAGATCGCGGTGCGAGGCGGAGAGCACCCGCAGGCGAACCGCGCGTGCCTTCAGCGCGCCGACGGGCTGCACCTCGTTTTCCGAAAGCACACGCAGCAGCCGGCTTTGCAGGGCAAGCGGCATGTCGCCGATCTCGTCGAGGAACAGCGTGCCGCCGCTCGCCTCCTCGATGAGGCCGCGCTTGCCCTTCTGGCTGGCGCCGGTGAAGGCGCCGGGCGTGTAGCCGAAGAGTTCGGATTCGATGAGATGCTCGGGGATCGCCGCGCAATTGACCGCGACGAAAGTGCCGGGACTGCCGCAGCTGTCATGGATCGCGCGGGCCAGGAATTCCTTGCCGCTGCCGGTCGCGCCCTGGATGAGGATCGGGATATCGCGCGCCGCGAGTTTTGCCGCACGCGCCTGCACCCTTTCCATCGCGGTATCGCCGTTGCTCAGATCGCGCAGTGCGCGCGGCAGGCGCGGTTCCGGCACCGCGGGCGCGCGGATGCTGACGGCCGGGGCGATGGCACTGGCGAACAGCACCAGGCCGTTGCGGGCGCGCAGCAGCCGCTCGCCATTCGGCCGCCCGCGCATGAAGCGCGGCAGGTCGTCGATATCCATGTCGAAGACCTCGGAAATCGGCTGGCCGAGAAAATCGCGCGTTGCGACGCCGTGCATGTTCATCGAGCGTGCGAGCGCACCGAAACCGCCATGGGTCATGCCGGTGATGCGGCCGCTGCCGTCGAGCGCGATGGCCGCATCCGGATCGACATCGAGGAATTCCGGCGACCGGGCAAGGCGCAGCACCCAGTCGTTGCGGGTGCGCGTCATCAGGTTGGCGAGTTCGATACGCCGCGTGGTGGAGGCCACGAGATGCAGCGCCAGCTGCTGGCTCGCCTTGGCGGTCGGCGAGCGGAGCTGCGATATGTCGAGCACGGCCGTCAGGGCACCCAGCGTGTCGAAGACCGGGGCTGCGGTACAGGTGAGCCCGATATGGCTGGTATCGAAGTGATCGTCCTGGTGGATGATGACGGGTTCGCCCGAGACGATGCAGGCGCCGACCGCGCAGGTGCCGGCCCGGTTCTCCGACCATTCGGAACCGAGATAGAGCCCTGCCCTTCGCAGCTGGTTGTCGAAGGTCGGGTCGCCCATGAAATCGACGGTGACGCCGCGCGCATCCGACAGCAGCAGCACATAGTTCTGCTCGGCGATCTGGTTGAACAGCGTCTCGAGGCCGGAGCGGCCGATACGGATCAGCTCTTCCGCCTGCTCGCGATGTTCGCGCAGCTTCACTTCCGGCACGATATAGGCTTCCTGCGCGACGGTCGGATCGAGCTTGTAATCGTGCAGGCAGCGCAGCCAGGACTGGATGACCGGCGCATCGCGCGGGCTGACGGCGCCCATTGCGACGCGTTCGATCTCACGAATGTGCGACAGCGTCGACACCATGCATCAATCCTCCCGCGCGCATGGTCGCACAGGAGACGGCGCGCGACAATCGCCTAACGAGGCTCAATCCGCGCCGAGTGCCACGGCCGGTTGCAGATGCGAGGCGTTGCGGGCAGGCAGGTAGCCGAAGACCAGCCCCGTCAGGAACGAGCAGGCGAAGGCGAGCGCGACCGGGCCGATCGTGAACCTCACCGGCATGCCGAAGACCTGCGCCAGCCCGCCGACCGACAGCCCCAGCACCACGCCGATGGCCCCGCCGATCGCCGAGACGACCAATGCTTCGATCAGGAATTGCAGCAGAATATCGCGTTGCCGCGCGCCCGTCGCCATGCGCACGCCGATCTCGCGGGTGCGCTCGCGCACGCTCACCAGCATGATGTTCATCACCCCGATGCCGCCGACCAAAAGCGAGATCGCGGCGACCGAGCCGAGGAAGAGCTTCATCGTGTTCGACGTCTCGGTAAAGGCCTCGCGCACCGAGGACATGTTGGTTATCTGCGTATCCTCGGCCTTGTGGCGCTCGTCGAGCAGCGCCTGCACGGCATCCTGTGTCTGGTCGATCGCGGTGGCATCCGCCACCTGCACGGTGATGGTGCGCACGTTGCGCTGGCCGAACAGCCGCATGCTGCCGGTCGACAGCGGCACGAGGATGACGTCGTCCTGGTCGTTGCCGCCCGCACTCGCCCCCATCTCGCTCATCACGCCAATCACCTGGAAGGGGATCTTGTTGACCAGCACATATTGGCCGAGCGGATTGCCGCCATCGGGAAACAGCGTCTTTGCCACCGTCTGGCCGAGCACGGCGACGGGGGCATAGGTGTCCATGTCGTCGGCATTGATGAATTCGCCGGAGGCGACAGCCCACGATTTTGCGCGCGGAAAGTCGGGCACCGTGCCGTTGGCCGTCGTCTGATAGTCGATATTGCCGGAGCGCAACGTCACCGAACTCGTCATTTCCGGCACGGCGAAGGTCACGTTCGGGAGGGTGAGGATCGCGTTGGCATCGGACGGGATGAGCGTCACCGGCTGGCCGGTGCCCCGGAAATTCGCCATGTTCGGCCGCACCAGAAGGAGATCGGAGCCCATCGAGGAGATGCGGTCGAGCACGGAATTCTGCGCGCCCGTGCCGATCGCCAGCATCGCCACGACGGAACCGACGCCGATGACGATGCCGAGCAGGGTCAGCACCGTGCGGAACAGGTTGGCGTGCAGCGCCCGCAGCGCCATCTTGATCGCCTCGGAAATGTCGGCGATCGCGGCGGAACCTTCCTTCATCGCCGCCTGCAAGCCGGCGGCCGCCTCGGAGGACGGCCGGCTCTTTCGGGCGCGGTCGGAGACGATGCGGCCGTCGCGGATCTCGATCAGCCGGTCGGCCGCTTCCGCCACTTCGCGCGAATGGGTGATCAGGATGATCGTGTGGCCGTCCTGGTGCATCTTGCGCAGCAGCGCCATCACTTCTTCGCCGCTCTGGCTGTCGAGCGCACCGGTCGGTTCGTCGGCGAGGATGACGCGGCCGCCGTTCATCAGCGCGCGGGCGATGGAGACGCGCTGCTGCTGGCCGCCGGAAAGCTGGTTCGGGCGATGGTCGAGCCGATCGCCGAGTTTCAGGGATTGCAACAGCCCCTCCGCCCGCTCCTGCCGGTCGCGTGCCGAAATGCCGGCATAGATCGCCGGAACCTCGACATTTTCGCGGGCACTCGCGGTCGGGATGAGGTTGTAGCTCTGGAAGACGAAACCGAAGGTGCGGCGGCGGAGCGCTGCGAGATCGTCCGTATCGATATCCGACACCGGCTCGCCGTCGATGCGGTACTCGCCGGAGGTCGGCTGGTCGAGGCAGCCGAGGATGTTCATCAGCGTCGACTTGCCGGAACCGGACTGGCCGATGATCGCGACGAATTCCCCCGCCTCGATATCGAGGGTAACGCCGTGCAGAACCTCCACGGCGAAACCATCGTTGAAGAAGGTCTTCGTGACGTCCCTGAGCGAGATGAGCGCTGTCATGGCGTCGCCCTCAGAACATCGACGGCATGCGCATGCCGCGCCGCTGCCCCCGGTTGCCGCCCGCCGGGCGTCCGCTATCCGAGCCGGCGCCGATGACGACGCGGTCACCCTCTTCAAGCCCGCTCTCCACCTCGACGCTGACGCGATTGCGGATGCCGGTCTCGACCTTGCGTGTCTCGGTGGCACCGGAGGCGGTCACGACCGTCACCTCGGTTTCCGGCTCGCCGCCCGCCTCGCCCCGCTTCAGGTTGATCGCGCCACTCGGCACGACGAGCACGTCGCGCGCGGCCGCCTGCACGAAGAACACCTGCGCGCTCATCGAGATCATCAGCTCGCCCTGCGGGTTCGGCACGTCGAACAGCGCGTTGTAGAGCACGACATTGTTTTCGACGGTCGGCGACGGCTGGATCTGGCGAAGCGTACCGGTGAAGCGTTTTCCGGGCTGGCCGAGCAGGGTGAAATAGGCCTCCATGCCGACCTTCAGGCGGCTGACATCGGCTTCGGAGACTTCGGCGCGCACGGTCATGGTCGAGAGATCGGCGATGGTGACGATGGTCGGCGCGGTCTGGCTGGCGTTCAGCGTCTGGCCTTCCTTCACCGGATTGGCGACGATGGTGCCGGCCATGGGCGCGAAGATCTTGGTATAGCCGAGATCGACCTCGTCGCCGGCAAGCGTCGCCTGCTGCTTGCGGATCTGCGCATCGATGGCGTTGACGTCGGCTTCCGCCGCCGCAAGATCGGCGACCGCCTGTTCGAGCGCCTGCTGCGCCACGGCATTGCCGGCGATGAGATTGCGCTGACGGGTGATGTTGGCCTGCTTGAAGACGAGCTGCGCCTTGCGCGACTGAAGCTGCGCCTGGAGATTGGCAAGTTCGGCGCGGTTGATCTCGATGCGGTTCTCGATGGTCGCGGGGTCGATCTCGGCGATCAGCTGGTCTTTCGTGACCGTGTCGCCGATCTCGACATGCAGGACCTTGAGCTGGCCGGAAACCTGCGCGCCGGCATCGACGGATTTGACCGCCTCCAGCGTTCCGACCGCCGTCACCGCATTCTCGATATCGCCGCGCATAACGGGCTGCGTGATGACCGCGGTCTTCGCCTCGGCCGGCGCATAACGGGTCCAGGCATAATAGCCGGCACCGGCAAGCACCGCGATCACCGGCAGCCATATCCAGCCGCGCGAGCGCCGCTTGCGCCGGGCGGGCGGGGTCGCACCGGGCATGAAGGTCACATTGGTCCGGCCCGCCTCATCGGCAGGCTTGTCGTCCTTTTGCGGTCGTACGGTCTTGGTCATCGGCTTCCTATAAGTCGAGGCCATGCCTCTCCCGTCCCTTTAAAGGAAAGGTGGCACCGCAACCGCCAAAGGAGAAGCCCTTGTGATCATTATATTTTCGTAATGTTTGCCGTGACGGACGGACAAGTCCCCTTCGAGCCCTGCGACACCACTGCCTGCCAGGGCAAAGATCAGACGCCGACGCGCTGCTTCCTGCGGCCCTCCAGCTGGTCCTTCGAAGCCGCGTTGACCTCCGCCCGCTCGCTCACCTGCGGCACGCCGACATCCCACCAGGCATCGCCCGGCGTCCAGGTGAAGGCGTCGGAGACGATGGTGATGACGGTGGTGCGGTCGGTCGTCTGCGCCCATTCGACGGCATCGCCGAGATCGGCGAGGCTTTCGACGCGGCGCGTCAACGCGCCCATCGCCTCGGCATGTTTGGCGAAGTCGACGGCGAAGGGTTCCTTGACCCGGCAATCCTTGATGAGGTTGTTGAAGCCCGGCGTGCCCTTGGCGTTCTGCAGGCGGTTGATCACCGCATAGCCGCCGTTGTCGCAGACGATGAGGATCATCTTGTGGCCGGAAAGCACGGTCGAATAGATGTCGGAGTTCATCATCATATAGGTGCCGTCGCCGATCATGACGATCGGCGTGCGCGTCGGATCGGCCATGGCGGCACCCCAGCCGGCAGCGATCTCGTAGCCCATGCAGGAGAAACCGAACTCGCAATCGAAGGTGTTCGGCGCCTTGACGCGCCAGTTCTTCATCACCTCGCCCGGCAGGCCGCCGGCGGCGGTGATGAGGAGGTCGCGGTCCTTCGCCTTGGAATTGACGATGCCGACGACCTGGGCATAGGTCGGGACGGGCGCATTCGTCGGCTTCTGGTAGCCGTCGAGCGCATCGTTCCACTTGGCGAATTCCAGCCGGCCCTTTTCCGTCCAGCCGGCATCGGCCTTGTGGTCGCCGAGGGCGGATTCCAGCTCGTTCACGGTTTCCAGCGCATCGCCGACGACGGCGACGGCGCGGTGCTTGTTGGCATCCCAGCGCGCCGCGTTGATCGAGACGAAACGGGCATCCGGCGAGAAGGCCGTCCAGGAGCCGGTGGTGAAATCCATCAGCCGCGTGCCGACGGCGAGCACCACGTCGGCTTCCGCCGCCAACGCATTGGCCGAGGTGGAGCCGACGATGCCGATGGGGCCGACATGGGCCGGATGGTCATGGGTGACCGTGCCCTTGCCGGCAATGGTTTCGCAAAGCGGGATGCCGTGTTTTTCCGCGAAGGCGGAGAGTGCCGTTTCCGCACCGGAATACCGTACGCCGCCGCCGGAGATGATCAGCGGGCGCTTGGCTGCCTTGAGCACGCGGACGGCCTCGGCAAGGCTGTCGCGGTCGGGCCGCGGGCGCGGCACCTTGTGGACGGTCGGCGCGAAGAAGCTCTCCGGATAGTCCCAGGCGATTTCCTGCACGTCCTGCGGCAGGCCGATGAAGGCCGGGCCGCAATCGGCCGGGTCCAGCATCACGGCGACGGCCTGCGGCAGCGAGCCGATAATCTGTTCCGGATGGACGATGCGGTCCCAATAGCGCGTCACGGGTTTGAAGGCGTCGTTGACGGTGATCGTCGGATTGCCGAAATGCTCGACCTGCTGCATGACCGGGTCGGGCCGGCGGTTGACGAAACTGTCGCCGGCCAGAAGCAGGATCGGCAGGCGGTTGGTGTGCGCCACGCCCGCCGCCGTCACCATGTTCAGCGCGCCGGGGCCGATCGAGCTCGTCGCGACCATGATCTGGCGACGGCGCGTCGCCTTGGCGAAGCCGATCGCGGCGAGCGCCATCGATTGCTCGTTCTGGCCGCGCCAGGTCGGCAGCGTATCCTTGACCGCTTCCAGCGCCTCCGAAAGGCATGTAACATTGCCGTGGCCGAAGATGGCGAAGACGCCGGGAAACAGCGGTTCGCGCTTTCCGTCGATCTCGGTGAACTGGTTGCAGAGATAGCGCACCAGGGCTTGTGCCATGGTCAGGCGGATGGTGGACATGGTAAACCTCCCTGGACCGGCCTCCGTCGCCGGCCCCTCAAGAAACTTTTATTTCATATAATCGATTTTTACAATACTTATTGCGGATCAGAGCCGCAGCGTGCAATCCGCCCAGGCGCCGCCCGACTGGCTGGACGCCAGCGCCGCCTCGATGAATTTCACGCCGAGCACACCGTCCTCCACCGTCGGATATTCCAGCAACCCTTCGGGCAAAGTCCGGCCGAGACGCCGCGCCTCGACGGCGATGGCGAATTCCTCGTAGAGATTGCCCCAGGCATCGCTCAGCGCCTCGGGATGACCGCGCGGCATGTGCACGAAACGCGCCGCATGCACGCCGATGCCGGCCCCCTCGCCGCGGGTGAGGATGCGTGCCGGCTCGCCGAAGCGGCGGAAATGCAGGAGTTCCGGCTCCTCCTGGTTCCATTCCAGGCTCGCCTTGTCGCCGAAGGCGCGGATGCGCAGGCCGCAATGGGCGCCGGGCGCGACCTGCGAAATCATGATCGTGCCGGGAATGTCGCCCTCGTAGCGCACATGCATGAAGGCGGTGTCCTCCAGCGCCTTCGGCGGCCCGAGCGTGTGGAATTCGGCCCGCACCTTAGTGACCGGACGGCCGCAGACGAAGGCGCCGAGATGGTGGCAATGGGTGCCGATATCGCCCGTCGTGAAGGTGGGGCCGACGATCGCGGGATCGACACGCCACTGCGCGCCGGCACCGGCGTCCTTCGGCGGCGTCAGCGCCCATTCCTGGAAATATTCGACATGCACCTGCTTTAATTTTCCGAGCACGCCCTCGCGGATCATCTGGCGGGCCTGGCGAACCATGGCGGAAGCGGCATAGGCATAGGTGACGCCGAAGACGAGGCCCGTTTCCTTCTGCCGGCGCACCAGATCGAGCGCATCGGCGAGCGTGGTCGTCAGCGGCTTGTCGCTGATCACGTCGATGCCCTTTTCCATGAAGGCACAGGCGATCGCATGGTGGGAATTGTTGGGCGTGGTGATCGCCACGGCATCGATGCCGTCCGGCCGCGCCGCCTCGCGCTCGGCCATCACGCGGTAGTCGGTATAGATGCGATCGTCGGCGAGCAGCCAGGCCCGGCCGGATTCCTTCGCGACCTGCGGCCGTGAGGATAGCGCGCCGGCAACGACGTCCCAGCGGTTGGAGAGCCGCGCGCCCCGGGCATGCACCTTGCCGATGAAACTGCCCTGCCCGCCGCCGACGACACCGAGCCGCAAGCGGCGCTCCGCCAACGGGAATTCTGCCTTGTCGGACCCCTCTGCCATTGTCACCTCCCTCAAAATCCTCGCTTGCCCGAAAACGGGCTTGCAGAATTATTATTGACAGAATATCAAAAGTGCAACGAATTTTGCATTGAGATTTTCGGGAGGAACCGATGACGAGAATAGCCCTGCTCGGCTGCGGCCGCATTGGTAAAATGCACGCGGCCACCATCGTGCGCGCCGAGGGCGCCGAACTCACCGCCGTCTACGACCCGGTCGCAGGCGCCGCCGAAGAGATCGGCCAACGCTACGGCTGCACCGTCGCCGCCAGCGCCGAGGAGGCGATCGCGCTTGCCGACGCCGTGCTGATCGCGACCTCGACGGCGACCCATGCGGACCTCATCGAGGCGTCCGCCAAGGCCGGCAAGGCGATCTTCTGCGAAAAGCCGATCGACCTGTCGCTCGCCCGCGTCGTCGCCTGCCGCCAGGCCATCGCCGGCTTCGAACGGCCCGTGCAGATCGGCTTCAACCGCCGCTTCGACCCCGGCCACCGCGCCGCCCGCGACGCGACCCGCGTCGGCGAGATCGGCGATCTCCAGCAGGTCATCATCACCTCGCGCGATCCCGGCCTGGCATCACGCGACTACCTGAGAGTATCCGGCGGCATCTTCCGCGACATGACGATCCACGACTTCGATCTCGCCCGCTTCATGCTGGGCGAAGAGCCCGTCGAGGTCTTCGCCACCGGCAGCACGCTCGTCGACCCGACGCTTGCGGAATTCGGCGATGTCGATTCCACGATGATCGTCATGCGCACCGCAAGCGGCAAGCTCTGCCACATCAACAATTCCCGCGCCGCCGCCTATGGCTACGACCAGCGCGTCGAGCTGTTCGGCTCGAAGGGCATGCTGATCTCCGGCAACCGCCGCGCCCACCATGTCGAACGCTTCAATGCCACGGCGACGGGTGCGGGCGAGCCCTATCTCGACTTCTTCATCGAACGCTACGTCGAAGCCTTCGAACTCGGCCTCCAGTCCTTCCTCGCCTGCGCCGCCGCAAACACCACGCCGGACGTCACCTTCGAGGATGGCGAGAATGCGCTGGTGCTGGCCGAGGCTGCCATTCGCTCCAAGGCGGAAGGCCGCTTCGTGAAGGTCGGCGAGATTATCGGCTGACCTCAGTGCTTGCGGCGCTGTTGCTTGCCTGTGACCGTCGGGATCTCGGGCGAGCCCTTCTTGTCCTCCTGAAGCAGCGCGGCGAGCGCCACCGCAATCGTCTGCGTCAGGCACATGGGTGCGGCGAGCGAGCGGGAGAACGAATACTCGTCTTCGGGAATTGTGAAGAGCACCGTCGCGTTCTTGGCGAGCGGCGAAAGCTGGCTGTCGGTGATCGCCACGATCGGCGTGCCGTTTTCCGCCGCGACATCGGCGATCGTCACCACTTCCTTGGCATAGTGCCGGAAGGCGATGGCGACCAGCACGTCCTTCTTGCCCATCACCTTCGCCATTTCCGGCGCAAGCCCGCCGGCCGGATCGAGCAGAATGACGCGGCATTGCAGCATGGAGAGCACGTAGCGCAGGAATTTCGCGATCGGCTCGGAGCGCAACTGGCCGGCGATGAAGATCGTGTTGGCGTTCTTCAGCGCGCGTGCGGCCTGGGAGAGGCTCTCCTCGGTCGTCGTGTTCAAAAGCTCCTGCAGGGTCGCGATGTCACGCACCACGAGATCATGCAGGAAACCGAGATTGCCCTTGCGCTTGGTCTTTTCGAGATCGACGTCGAGCGCGCTGATGCGTTCGCGGTAACCGGGTGCAGCGGTCGACAGCCGGCTCTGGAACACCGACTGGAGCTGCTTGAAGCCGGAAAAGCCGAAATTCTGCGCGAAACGCACGAGGATGGAGGGATGCGCGCCGCACTGTTCGGCAATCGCGTTGATCGACTGCATGGCGACGACGTTGGGGTTCTGGGTGATGAACCGCGCGACCTGCTGAAACCGGTCGCTGAGACCCGGATAGGCTTCCGTGACGATGTTGAAGAAGGCCTCGTAGTTCGCCGTTTTCGGTGGCGGCTGGTCGGACTGTTTTACCCGCGGCATTGAGCCTCCACTCCCCAGAGTTCGTGTCATTCGGAAACCGTGCAGTATTGCATAAATCGAAAGTCTGCAACGTTTTGGCCGGAAGCCGGGAAACGGCACTCGCAAGCGTCAGATGCCGACACTCGAACGGGCATGCGCCGCGATCTCGTCACGGTTGACGACGAGCGCCGGATCGAGCGTGCCCTTGAAGAAATCCAGGATATTGGTCGCCGCCGAGATCGCCATGCGCCGCCCGCAGGCTTCGGTCAGCCCGGCATTGTGCGGCGAGAGCACGACGCGCTCGCAGGCGAGCATCGGGTCGTCGCTCGCCGGCGGTTCGGAATCGAGCACGTCGAGGCCGGCCGCGGACAGGCGCCCCTCGTTGAGTGCCGCGAGCAGCGCCCCCTCGTCGATCAGCCCGCCGCGCGCGGTGTTGACGAGGATGGCGGAGCGTTTCATCACCGCCAGTTCCGCCGCCCCGATCAGCGGTTCCGCCCCGGATTTCGGCACATGCAGCGACACCACGTCGGCCTGCCCGAGGCCATCGCGCAGGTCGGCGACCGGGGTAACGCCAGCCGCCGCGATCTCGGCAGCGTCCTGGAACTTGTCATAGGCCAGCACCGCCATGCCGAGCGCGAGCGCGATCTGCGCCAGCCGGCGCCCGATGCGCCCGAAACCCACGACGAGCAGGGTCCGCCCGTCGAGTTCGTCGGCGTCGAGCGTGTTGCGGTAGTTCCAGTCGCCCGCGCGCATCTTCCGGTCGAAGAGCACGGTGCGCCGGGCGGCGGACAGCATCAGCATGACGGCATGTTCGGCCACAGCGCGCGAATTCACGTCACCCACGACGGCAAGCGGTATGCCGCGGCCGTTCAGCGCCTCGACATCGACGGAATCGTACCCAACGCCGTGGCGCGAGACGATCTTGAGCTGCGGCGCACCGGCGATGAATTCCGCCGGCAGCGGCTGGGTGCGGATGAGCAGCGCCTCGGCGGCGGCAAGGAACGGCTGGTAGCTCGCCGCGGAAACCTCCTCGACATAATCGACCGTCACGCCGGGCGCGGAGTGCAGGACTGCAAGCCCATCCGCATGGATCTTGCCGGCCACCAGGATCCTCGGCATTCAATAGCCTCCCGTATCGATCTTGTTTTCGGGAGCGAGCTCCTGCACGAGCTCGCGGAATTTCCGCACGCTCGCATCGGCGGCGGCGGCGAGCAGGCGGACGTCGTTCGAGACGGTGACGAAATCGAAGCCCCAGCCGACGGCCTCGGCCGCATAGTCGGGCGTCCCGTTGTGAAGGGCGGCGCGTTTGCCGGCCTTGTGCGCCGCATGGAGGATCCGCTTGATCGCCTCGATCATCTCCGGCTCGCGGCGGTCGAAGCCGGGCGCATAACGCTTGCCCTGGAGACCGAGCGTCAGGTCCGCCGGGCCGATATAGACGCCGTCGAGGCCGGGGGTGGCGAGGATATCCTCGAGGTTCTCATAGGCCTGCGCAGTCTCGATCATGGCAAGGCAGATGATCTCGTCGTCAGCCTCCGCGGCGTACCCCGGGCCGGCGGAAAACAGCGCCCGGCTCGGCCCGAAACTGCGCACGCCCGCGGGCGGATAGCGCATGTAGGAGACCAGCCGTTCGGCCTCGGCGCGCGTGTTGATCATCGGGCAGATCACGCCATAGGCGCCGGCATCGAGCGCCTTCATGATGTCGGCGGGATCGAGCCAGGGCACGCGCACCAGCGGCGTCACGCCGCTTGCCCGCATCGCCTGCAACATCGGCACCGTGCCGTCATAACCGACGATGCCGTGCTGCATGTCGATGGTGAGCGAATCGTAGCCCTGCCCGGCCATGATTTCGGCGCTGAAGGAATTGCCGATCGAAAGCCAGCCGTTGATGACGGGCTTGCCCTCCGCCCAGCGCTGCCTGACACCGTTCTTGATCATGGCTCTCTCCTCAGATGGTCATCTGCGCGAGTTTGACATTGGAATAATCGAGAATGCCCTCGGTGCCACCCTCGCGGCCCATGCCGCTCGCCTTGATGCCGCCGAAGGGCGCCTCGGCGGCCGCGAGCGCAAAACTGTTGACGCCCACCATGCCCGCCTCCAGCCGCGCCGCCGCCTCGCTGGCGCGTCCGGCATCGCGGGTGAAGACATAGGCGGAGAGGCCCATCTCGGAGGCATTCGCCCGCTCGAAGACCTCGTCCGCCGACGAGAAAGGCGTGATGGCGGCGATCGGGCCGAAGTTCTCCTCGGCGATCGCCTTGGCGTCATCCGGCAGGCCGGTGATGACAGTGGGCTCGAAGAAGAAGCCGGCATTCATGCCGGCCGGGCGCCGGCCGCCAGCCAGGATCTTGCCGCCGCGGTCGCTGGCGTCGGCGATGATCTCCTCGATCGCCAGCCTGCGGCGCTCGTTGATCAGCGAGCCCATCTGCGTCGCCTCGTCGAGGCCGTGGCCGAGCTTCAACGCCTTTGCGCGCGCCGCAAAACCCTCGGCAAAGCGGTCGTGCAGCGCCTCATGCACGTAGAAGCGATCCGGCGTGACGCAGACCTGGCCGGCATTGGCATATTTCGTCGGCACCGCGAGGTCGAGCGCCCGGTCGAGATCGGCATCGTCGAAGACGATCATCGGCGCATTGCCGCCAAGCTCCATGCTGACGCGCTTCACGGTCTCGGCGCTGTCGCGGATCATCTGCTGGCCAACGCGGGTCGATCCGGTCAGCGAAACCTTGCGCACGCGGGCCGAGGCCATGATGGGCTTATAGGTATTGCAGGTCGGGCCGATCAGGAGGTTGGCGACGCCCGCGGGAAGGCCGGCCTCGTGCAGGCAGTCGAACAGGATCATCGCCACACCCGGCACCTCGACGGAGGGACGGACGATGACGGCGCAGCCGGCGGCAAGAGCGGGCGCCACCTTGCGGGCGATCAGCGCCGCCGGGAAATTCCACGCCGTGAAGGCCGCGACGACGCCGACAGGCTCGTGCGATACCTCCAGCCGGCCACCCGGCGCGCGACTTTCGACGATGCGGCCGTAGATGCGGCGGGCCTCTTCCGCATACCAGCGGAACTGGTCGACGGCGAGGCCCCATTCGCGGCCGGCCTGCGCCAAAGGCTTGCCGGTTTCGAGCGTGATCTGGCGAGCCGCTTCCGCAGCACGCGCGGCCATGATGTCGGCGACCTTGTGCAGCGCATCCGCGCGCGCCCAGGCGGGCGTCGCCTTCCAGCTGCGAAAGGCGCGTTCGGCAACGGCGATCGCCCGTTCCGTATCCTCCACGACGGCGGCGGGCACAATGCCGAGAACCTCGCCATTGCCGGGATCGGTGATCTCCGTCGAGGCCCCGCGCGCCGGCCCCGACCAGGCGCCATCAATGAACAAACCGTAGGAACCGTACATGTCAACTCCTCCATGCCGGCGGTGCCAGAAGGCCGCATCCGCAAGCAGCATTTCCCAGTCACAATGGAAGCAATTTTTATTGCAAGTCAAGAATTATCCGCAACATTTGGTGCGGGCACGCATTCCCATCCACCGTTCAACGCGGCCTTTCGGGCAGTGTCAGCCGCGTGCGCTCGCGCGTCGTCATCGCTACGACAATCTGGTCCGCGAGGCAGGTGGCGACGAGCCCGTCCCAGGCCGTCGAGCCATCCGCCGCCGGCGTGCCCTCACGGATACCGTCGACCCAGGCCTGGTTCTGCAGGCGATAGGCATCGCGGAAGCGCGGCACCCAGTTGGCCGGGAAAGCACCTTCCTCCGCACCGTTGCGCCGCATGCGGGTAGGCGCCGGATGAGCCATGCCGATCGTGCCGCCCGCGCAGACGGCTTCCGCATGGACGTGGTAGCCATAGTCGGCGTTCATGAAGACTTCCACGGAAACGAGACTACCGGCCGCCGTTTCGAAGATGAACATGGCCGGATCGTTGCTCTCCTCCGACGGGCAGGGAATGACGGTGACGGCGGTATATTCCGTCGAGAGCAGCCAGCGGCAGACGTCGATCTCGTGCACAAGCGAATTGGTGACGGCCATCGCGCCGGTGAACCACGACGGTGCTTCCGCATTGCGATGCTGGCAATGCAGGATGCGCACGGCACCGAGCGTGTTTTCATCGATCGCCGCCTTCATTTCGCGATAGGCGGGATCGAAGCGGCGCATGAAGCCTGTCTGGACCAGCTGACGGCCGGATCGCGCCTCGGCTGCGACGATCTCCAGGCATTCGGCGGTGCTTGTCGCGAGCGGTTTCTCGCACAGGACCGGCTTGCCCGCCGCGATCGCCGCCAGCACGAGCCGGTGATGCGTCGCATCCGGCGAAGCGACGAGCACGGCTTCGACGGCGGGATCGGCGATCAGCGCCTCGGCGTCCGTCGTCGCCCGCGCGCCGCGCGCCGCCGCCTCGGCACGGGCAAGGTCGGCATCCGCCACGGCAACCAGATGCGCCCCCGAAATATCGCCGGCGAGGATGCGCGCGTGCTCCGCCCCCATCACGCCCGCGCCGATGACGCCAATTCCGATGCTTTTCATGGTTCCTCTCCCAAGCTCAAACGGCGAGCCATGCGCCCTCGCGCGAAGATGTCTGGATCGTCTCCACCAGCGTCTGGATGCGCAGGCCGGCGCGGAAATTGAACGGCTCGGGCCTGAGGCCGGCGATCGCCTCCAGATAACCGGCGACCTCGATCGCCTTCAGGTCGTTGAAGCCGAGCTGGTGGCCCGGCGCGACGCAGAAGCGGCCGTAGGGCACATGGTCCGGCCCAGCCTCGATGCGCCGGAAACCCTGGCGGCCCCTGGTATCCGCCGTCGAATAGAAGTGGAGTTCGTTGAAACGCTCCTGCGAGAAGGCGAGCGCGCCCTTCGTGCCGTAGACCTCGAAATCGTGCTGCATCTTGCGGCCGGTGGAGATCCAGTTGCCCTCGATCGAGCCCGTCGCGCCGTTTTCGAAGCGCACGAAAGCGCGGCCGATATCGTCCGTCTCGACGGCCCGCACGCCGCCCTTGCCGTCGGGGCGGCTAGCGATCACCGTCACGCAATCGCCCATGACCTTCGAGATCGGGCCGACGAGGAACTCGGCCGTCGCCAGCGCATGGCTGCCGAGATCGGCCAGCGCACCGCCGCCGGCCGGATCGTGGCGGAAGGTGAAGGGCGCGCCCGCGTCCGCCATGTAGTCCTCCGCATGGAGGCCGCGATAGCCGCGGATGTCGCCCAGTTCCCCCCCGGCGATCATCTCCTTCGCGAGGTTCAGCATCGGATTGCAGAGATAGTTGAAGCCGACCTGTGTCCGGACGCCGGCCTTTTCCGCGGCCTCCGCCATTTCGCGCGCGTCGCTCGCAAGCGGGGCGAGCGGCTTCTCGCAATAGACATGTTTGCCGGCGGCAATCGCCCCGAGCGCCATTTCCTTGTGCAGGGCGTTGGGGGCGGTGATGTCGATCACGTCGATGTCCGGATCCGCCACCAGGCTCCGCCAGTCATCCGTGGCCTTAGCGAAGCCGAAGGCGGCGCGCGCGGCTTCCGCCTGCGCCATCGTCACGTCGGCGATCGTGGCGAGTTCCACATCATAGGGCAGGTCGAAAACCCGCTCGGCGGCGGCAAAGCCGAAGACATGCGTCTTGCCCATGAAACCCGACCCGATAAGGCCAAGACGGAGCTTCTGTTTCATTCTCTCTTTCCCCGATGATAGTGTCAGCGCCCGTTTCAGATCGTCCCGCCGAGCGAGGACTCCAAGAGCGCCAGTTCCTGCCCGCCCGCCATCATGTCCTGCAACGCCGCCGCGTCCACCGTGCCGCGCTCGGCGGTGCCCAGCGTCTGGCCGCGGTTGAGCACCGTGAAACGATCGCCGACGGCGAGCGCATGGCGGACGTTGTGTGTGATGAAGACGACGCCGATGCCCTGCTTGCGCACGCGGTCGATGGTGCTCAGCACATTCGCCGTCTGGCGCACGCCGAGCGCCGAGGTCGGCTCGTCGAGGATCAGCACCTTGGCGCCGAAATAGACGGCGCGGGCGATGGCGACCGTCTGGCGCTCGCCGCCGGAAAGCGTGCCCACCGCCTGGTCCGGGCCGCGCAGGCTGATGCCCATCTTGCGCATCTCCTTGACGGTGATGTCGTCGGCCTTGGCCGTGTCGAAGGTCCTGAAGGGCCAGACGCCGCGTTCCGGCTCGCGGCCCATCCAGAAATTGCGGCTGACGCTCATCAGCGGGATCATCGCGAGATCCTGGTAGACGGTCGCGATGCCGGCGTTCATGGCGTCGCGTGGGCTCTGGAACAGGTTCGGCGTCCCCTCCACCAGCACCTCGCCGCCGCTCGGCTTGTACACGCCGGACATGATCTTGATGAAGGTCGATTTGCCGGCACCGTTGTCGCCGAGCAGGCAATGGCATTCGCCGGCCCGGATGTCGAAGGAGACCCCGGCCAGCGCGATGACATGGCCGAAGTGCTTGGTGATCTCTTTCATCTCCACGATGGCGGACATCAGCGTTCTCCCGTGATGATGCGGCGGATGTAGGTGTTCATGATCACGGCCGTCAGCAGTATCAGGCCGAGGAACACCCGGAAGAGCGAGCTTTCCGCATTGGCGAAGAACAGGCCCTGCTGCACCACGCCGAAGATGATGGCGCCAAGGGCCGCTCCGATGACCGAGCCGTAGCCGCCCGTCAGCAAGGCCCCGCCGATGACCACGCAGATGATCGCTTCAAACTCCTTCAACAGGCCGCGGTCGGCCGCCGCCGAGCCGAATTCCATCACCTGGCAGGTCGCGAAGACGCAGGCGCAGAAGGCGGAGAACATGAACATCAGGATTTTGACGCGATTGACCGGCACGCCGACATAACGCGCGGCGAGCGCATCGCCGCCGGCCGCAAAAATCCAGTTGCCGAACTTGGTGCGCGTCAGCAGCCAATGGCCGAAGACCACCAGCACGATCGCCCAGACGACGAGCATCGGAATGCCGTCGATGACCGGCTGGCCGGCGCGGTTGCCGCGCGTGAAGGTGGCGATCCAGCCCGCCTCCCCCATCCAGGTGAAAAGCCAGCCCAGAACCTTGCCGCCGAAGATCGGCGCGAGCCAGTCGGTCGCCGCCTTTTCCGCGACGCCGCCGATGATGGTCTGGCGGGTAAAGTAGATCGAGCCCCAGATGGTCAGCCCGCGCAGGATATAGAGGAAGGCGAGCGTCACGATGAAGGACGGCAGGCCGGTGCGGATGACGAGCCAGCCGTTCACCCCGCCGAGCAGGATGCAGAAGACGAAGGTCGCGATGATGGCAAGCCAGAGCGGCACGCCGATATGGACCGAGAGAATGGCGATCATCACGCCGGAAAAGCCGATCATCGAGCCGGTCGAAAGATCGAACTCGCCGGCGATCATCAGGAGGCAGGCGCCGACCGCGATGACCATGAACTGCGCCGAAACCACCGTCCAGTTCATCACGCCTTCGGCCGCGAACATGCCGCTGTCGCCGGCAATGACCGCAAACAGCAGGAAGACCAGGATGGTGCCGCAGATGCCGCCGAGCTCGGGCCGGATCAGCGCGCGCTTGAGCGGCGAGACGGGTTTGATGCGCTCGTCCTTCAGCGCGTCCGGAATGACGTCCGTCATGAATGCAGTCTCCTCCCTCGATAAGTTTTTCGGCGCGCACGGGCCATTGCCGGTGCGCGCCAAAAATCCGTCAGATCAACGGTACTGGCCCGCCAGCGACTCGACGAGCGCGATGTTGTCCTTCGTCACGAAGCCCGGACCGGTGAAGATCGAGTTCGACGGCGTCACGCCGTAGCGCACGTAGTTCGTCAGCACCTGGATCGGGATCGAGCCCTGCAGGAACGGCTGCTGGTCGATCGCGAAGTTGATCGTGCCGTCCTTGATGGCGGCCGAAATCTCGGCCGAGAGGTCGAAGGTGCCGAAATAGAGGTCGCCGTCGAGGCCCATGTCCTTCACCGCCCGGATCGACGGTTCGGCCGAGTTGGGGCCAAGCGTGAGGATCGCGCCGGTATCCGGATTGGCGGTGAGGTACGCCTTCACCTTGTTCTGCACTTCCGACGGGTCCATGCCGGAATCGACCATCTGGTTGCCGAGTTCGACGCCGATGCCTTCGGCAAAGCCGCGGCAACGCTCCACGGAGGCCGGGTTCGTGATGTAGTGGTTGACGCAGAGGAAGCTCTTGACGCCCGCCTCCTTCGCGCGCTTGCCGGCGCCGAGGCCCGCCTCGAACTCCGGCTGGCCGACATGCATCAGCGCGCCGAGCTTCTGGCTCTCTTCCACCGTGCCCGAATTGACGGTCACGACCGGAATGCCCTTGGCGACGGCATCCTTGATCGGTCCTTCGAGCACGTTGAAGTCGGCGATCGTGACGATGATGCCGTCGACGCCGGCCGCCGAACTCTGCTGCACGAGGCGCGCCATGTCGGCGAGGTCGCCCGTCGGCGGATTGCGGTATTCGGTCGTAACGCCCATCTGCTCGTTGGTGACCTTGATGGCGTTCTTGATGACATTGAACCAGCTGTCGCTATCCGGGCCATGGCTGATCCAGACGAACTTTTCGCCATCCGCATTGGCCACACCGGCAAACGCCGTCGTGGCGAGCAGCGCGCCGAGGGCGAGCGATTGCAGAATCTTCTTCATGAATAATTTCCTCCCGAAATTGGCTTCCTGTTCCTCCCCGCCCGAAGCCGTTGCGGGTAACTGTCAGGCCGCGCGCTTGGCGCCCTGTGCAGACAAGGCGGCGTCCAGTTTCGCCTGGTCCCAGCCTTCCGCGACGGCCCGGGCGAGCAGCTCCTGCTGGCTTTCCGGGGCAAGGCCGCCGAGCGGCGGATCGGTGTCGAGATTGGTCGGGAACGGGTAGCCGTCGGCCGTTGCGGCAATCACCGCGCGCCGCCCCTGCGGCGACAGCGCCGCCAGATGGGGATAGACGGCGCGGGCCATGGCCGTGCGGTCGAGGTTTTCCATATGGCGCGCGAAGGCCGATGCCGTCTGGATGAGGTTGACCATGCGCACGACATCCGCCGTTCGGTTCTCGCCGGCCGCGTGGAACAGCGCGGGGCTGAAGAAGATGGCATCGCCCTTTTCCAAGGGGAGCTGGACGCAGTTTTCTTCGAAATAAGCCTGGAATTCCGGCCGCGTGGCGGCGACATAACCGGGCAGGTAGCGCTGCGAATGCGGCAGGAGCTTCGTCGTGCCGCTTTCGACCGGCATGTCGCAATGGGCCACACCGCCTTGCAGGATGAGGGTCGGGCCGGTGGCATGGATATGGGTCGGATATTCCGCCATCTGCTCCGGCTTCATGAAGCCGAGATGGTAATCGCGGTGCGGCGCCTGCGCCTTGCCGCCGGGGCGGACCTGGTTGACCTGCGTGGCCATCTGGTAACCGGGCCCAAGCCAGGCGCGGCAGGCGATGTCGATCACCGGATTGGCCATGTAGCGGGCATAGACCGCCGGATCGCGCAGGCAGAGCTTTTGCAGGCTGTTCCAGATGCGGTCATTGGCGCCGGCCTTGGCGAAATGGTCGCCCGCCGCCGTACCCGCCGCGCGTTCGTCGGCGATGATCTGGCGAAACACCTCGCTTGCCACGTCGATCGCGCCGGCATCGACAAAGGCACGCTTCACCACGAAGACGCCCGGTCCCTCGCCGATGATCGACGCCCATTCCGGGCCGATCTCGTCATTGACAGAGGCACCGTCATAGATCGGGATGTTTTTCTCGATGGCAATCGCCGTCGGGCACATCGCCATGGTCGTCGCGGTCTCGACCTGCTGCCGGAATTGCGCAAGGTCGATCACCGTTGCAATATCATTCATCGAAATCCTCCCACCGATGCGTGAAACCCGGTTTGATGGCGGCATGCATCCTTCTCGCGGCACCCCTCCTCGGGCACTGCGAGCCGCAAGCGCAAATCAAAAATTGCGGCCATCAACGATCAGCAATATTAATTGTGAAATTTTGCCGGTGTCAATAGATCGTGCGGCCTGCGGCGCGATGTTCGTCTTCGAGGTCGGGGAAAGGACGGCGCTCAAGCGCAACGGGCCGGGCATCACCATGGATTTAACGGCGGAACACCTTTAATCCTGCCAGAAAGCGGCCCCGTGCCGCCTTCGAAGCAACGCCAGGCACGGGAGTGCGCACATGCTCGTCGGAATAACGATTCTTCTTGTTTTTCAGCTCGTTGGCGAAGTGACCGCCTATTTCCTCGGCGGCTTCGTGCCGGGTCCCGTCATCGGCATGGCGATGGCCGCCGTCGTGCTCACGCTCACGAAAGGCTCGACCTTCCTGAAACCGGCCCATGAACGCACCGTCGACACGTCCAAGGCGATCCTCGCCAATCTCGGCGTGCTCTTCGTGCCGGCGGGCGTCGGCATCATCCAGCATCTCGATCTCATCCGCGACCGTGGCTTCGCGCTGATGGCGATCGTACTGTTGTCGACAGTCATCACCCTCACCGTGACGGTCTGGGTCTTCATCCTCGTCAAGCGGCTTTCCGGGGGTTATGCCAATGACTGACGGGCTCTGGGTCTATCTCGCCACATCGCCGCTGCTGTGGCTTGCCGGAACGCTGGTCGTCTGGCTGATCGCAACGGCCATCGCGGGTCTTGCTCCCACCAACCCGCTGCTCAACCCGATCATGCTCTCCATCGCCGCAATCGCCATCGTGCTCTGCGTGACCGGCATCGACTACGGCACCTATTTCGACGGCGCCCAGTTCATCCACTTCCTGCTGGGACCGGCGACCGTGGCGCTCGGCATCCCGCTCTTCGAAAAACTGTCGCTGGTGAAGAGCAATCTCGTGCCCATGCTGAGCGCCCTCGTCGTCGGCAGCTTCACGGCGGTCGGCTCGACGGTGTTCTTCAGCGACCTGTTCGGCTTTTCGCCCGAGGTCGTCGCCTCGATGGCGCCGAAATCCACGACGGCCGCCGTCGCCATGGCGATCTCCTCCGGCTTGCAGGGAGACCCGGCCCTGACGGCGGCCGTCGTCGTGCTCACCGGCATCTGCGGCGCGATCGTCGTCACGCCGATGATGAACGCCATGCGCATCAAGGATTTTAGCGCACGCGGGTTTGCCGTGGGGCTTGCCTCGCATGGGATCGGCACGGCGCGCGCCTATTCCGTCGATCCGGTCGCAGGACTGTTTTCCGGCATTGCCATGGGCCTGAACGCCGTCCTCACATCCCTGATCGTGCACCTCTTTCTCTGAAAGGCCCTTCAGAAACTCGGCGGGCTGATTGCCCAGAGCACGACGGCTTCGCGGGTTGCGGGGTTGCGGTAGCGGTGCGGCTCGCCGGCGGAATAGGAGAAACTGTCACCTTCGCGCAGGTGGAAGTGGCGCTCGCCGATCCAGATTTCGAGCTCACCCGCCATCACGAAGCCCACCGCGTCGCCCGCATGGCTGTAGCTCTCCGCGCTCTCGGTGCCCGGCGGCAGGCGCGTGTAGATCATCTCGACCTGCAGGCTCATCTTCGGCGTCAGCAATTCGTCGACGATGCCGTGGTCGTACTGGATCCTCAGGCGATTGCCGCCGCGGATGACATATCCGTGTTCGGACTGCGGCACGGGCGCTGCACCGCCGAAGAACCATTGCACCGTGACGCCCAGGCTGCGGGCGATGCCGACCAGCGCGGGAATGGACGGATAGGCGAGGTTGCGCTCGATCTGGCTGATATAGCCGGTCGAAAGGCCGGCGCTTTCCGCAAGCTGGGCAAGCGTCATCCTGCGCCGCTTGCGCAGGCCCCGGATGCGCTCGCCAAGCACCGGGTCCTCGCCGGCTGCCGGTTCCACGTCGATCTCGTCTGCCATCGTCTCATCCCTCGTGTCGCGGCAAGGTCGTTCAGAATGCGGGTAATGGCAACAGATTTTGCCCTCAGTAAAAAAATCTGTCGATTTTTTACTATGGATGACATAGAAGCGATCTCGTTTCGCTCGCTCGGGATGGGAGGACTGGATGATCGGGATCGTGCCTTGCAAGCGCTCTGTGCGCCTCTGTCGGAAGACCGGTGGTGTGGCATGACCATGACGGCCTCTCACTTTCCGAACCTGTTCCAGCCCTTGCAGATCCGCGGCGTGCGGCTGAAGAACCGCATCATGTCCACCGGACACGACACGACGCTGCCGACCGACGGCCTCGTCAACGCGGCGCTCATCGCCTATCACGAGGCGCGGGCAGCGGGCGGCGTCGGGCTCATCGTTTCGCAGGTCGCGGGCGTGCACGAGACGGCGCGTTATACCTCGCACATGCTGATGGCGACGGAGGACGATTGCATCGACGGCTATCGCCGGCTGGCGGAGACCTGCCATGCCCATGGCACCGCCCTCTTCTCGCAGCTCTTCCACCCCGGACGGGAAATCATGGAGGGCGGCGACGGGCTGCTGACGGTCGCCTATGCACCCTCCGTCACGCCCAACGAGCGTTTTCGCGTCATGCCGCGGGCACTCGACCAGGCGATGATCGACGAGATCGTCGCCGGTTACGGCGCGGCGGCCCGGCGCATGCATCGGGCGGGTCTCGACGGGGTGGAGCTGGTAGCGAGCCACGGCTACCTGCCGGCGCAATTCCTGAACCCGCGCGTCAATCGCCGGACCGATGGTTATGGCGGGCCGCTGGAAAACCGGCTGCGCTTCGCTGCCGAGGCGCTGAAGGCGATCCGCGCGGCGACGTCGGAGGATTTCGTCGTCGGCCTGCGCATCAGCGCCGGGGATCGCGATGAAAACGGGCTCACCTCCGACGAGGCGCTGGAAAGCTGCCGCCTGCTCGAACCGCTCGTCGACTATGTCAACGTCACGGCCGGCACCTCGGCTTCGCTCGGCGGCGCCGTGCATATCGTGCCGCCCATGGCCTATCGCAACGCCTATCTCTCAAGCGATGCGGCCCGCTTCCGCCGCGCGCTGAAAGTCCCCGTCTTCGTCGCCGGGCGCATCAACCAGCCGCACGAGGCCGAGGCCGTGCTGGCGGAGGGCGCCGCCGATGTCTGCGGCATGACCCGCGCGCTGATCTGCGATCCCGACATGCCCGTGAAGGCCGAGGAAGGCCGCACCGACGACATCCGCGCCTGCATCGCCTGCAACCAGGCCTGCATCGGCCACTTCCATCGCGGCGTGCCGATCTCCTGCATCCAGCACCCGGAGACCGGCCGCGAACTGAAATTCGGCTCCCTCATCCCCGCTGCGCGGCCGAAGAAGGTCATGGTGATCGGCGGCGGGCCGGGCGGCATGAAGGCGGCCGCAATCGCCGCCGCGCGCGGCCATCAGGTCACGCTCTACGAGGCCGCCAGCCAGCTCGGTGGACAGGCGTTGCTAGCCCAGCAATTGCCACGCCGCGCGGAATTCGGCGGCATCATCACCAACCTTTCGCGTGAGCTCGAACTGGCGCAGGTGCGCGTGGTGAAGGGCGTGCGCGTCGATGCGGCGCTTGTCGAGCGGGAAAGGCCGGATGCGGTCGTGCTTGCGACCGGGGGACGGCCCTATCTGCCGGAAATCCCCGCAGACGACAGCGTGCAGGTGGTCGATGCCTGGCAGGTGCTACGCCGCGAGGTGAAGACCGGCAGCCGCGTCGTCGTCGCCGACTGGCGCTGCGACTGGATCGGCCCTGGCATTGCCGAACTGCTGGTCAATGACGGATGCAGCGTCGAACTGGCGGTCAACGGCACCCATCCCGGCGAGCTGCTGCCGCTCTATGTGCGCGACAACATCGCCGCCGAACTGCACAAGAAGGGCATCGGCATCACACCCTATGCCCGGCTCTACGGCTGCGATGGCGGCACCGTCTACCTGCAACACACCGTCAGCGAACAGCCGATCGTCTTCGAGACTATCGATACGCTCGTGCTCTGCCTCGGGCACGCGCCGATGGACGCGCTCAAGGCCGAGCTGGCGGGGCTCGTAGCCGAAATCCATCTCATCGGCGACTGTCTTGCCCCGCGCACGGCGGAAGAGGCGGTTTATGACGGGCTGAAAGTCGGCGCGGCCCTGTAGGCGGCACAAAATCGCCGGCCGGTGATTTTAGCAGTTGCCAAAGTGCCCTTCACTTAATACGTTGTTAAGTGAGGAGTAAGGCCATGGACGACATCGCGGTTGCGACGAAGAATCAGGCTGCTGTGGGCGAGAAGGTCAAGGCCTTCCGCACTGCCCGCCGCATGTCGCTTCGCACGCTGGGCGACGCGACAGGAACGACGGCGAGCTTCCTCAGTCAGCTGGAGCGGGGGCTCAGCGGCGTCAATATCAGCACGCTGATGCGCATTGCCGGCGCGCTCGGCATCAGCCTGACCGACCTGTTCGAAGAGACCGCCCCGCCCGTCGGCCGTGTCCTGCACAAGCATGAGCGCCCGGCTCTGCCGCCGGCCGAGGGTTATCGGAAAATGCTTTTGTCGCGGCGCCCGATCCGCGACATGGAAGTCTATATCGGCGAATTCGACCCCGGCGGCTCGACGGGTGAAAAACCCTACAGCCATGGGGATTCGCATGAACTGTTCTTCGTGCTGCGGGGTGAGGTGGAACTCACCCTCGGCGACGAGCGCCATGTGCTGTCGGCCGGCGACAGCATCGAATATCCGACGTCGGTTCCGCACAAGACCGTCAATATCGGCGCGGAAACGGCTGAAGTCATGTGGATGATCGCGCCACCGACCAGCGTCGCGGACGACCTCGACAAATACCTGCCACGGCCGGGCTCGTAACCGCGGCGGGAACAACTGAAGCGAGCGCTACTGGGAGTAATGACGATGAAGAATTTTGCGAGGGCTTTCGCCCTGACGATGACGTGCGCCCTGGCGTTGCCGGCGTTCGCACAGGAAAAGCCGGTCGCCGGCGAAGTGAAGGAAGGCTCGCTCAAGGGCAAGACGCTGACCTTCGTCTCCTATGGCGGCATCTACCAGGACGGTCAGGTCGCGGCCCTCCAGGATTTCGTGACGAAATCCGGCGTGACGCTACTCAATGACGGCCCGACGGAAATCGCCAAGCTGAAGGCCCAGGTCGATGCCGGCAACGTCACCTGGGACGTGGTCGATACCGCCGACCTGCCGCCCTATGTGCATTGCGGCACGCTGTTCCAGAAGCTCGACCTCTCCAAGCTCGACGTCTCGAAAATCCCGCCCGGCCAGGTCGGCGAATGCTCGGTTCCGGCGATGAACTACGGCGTCGTGCTGATGTACAAGAACGAGACCTACAAGGACAATCCGCCGAAGAACTGGGTCGATTTCTTCGACACGGAGAAATTCCCGGGCATCCGCGCCATCGACGGCAGCGGCGATCCGACCGGCGGCCTGATCGAACAGGCCTTCAAGGCAACCGGCGGCGACCCGAAGGCGATGACGCCCGACGATATCGAGAAGGGCATCCAGAAGCTGCGCGATCTCGGCCCCGACACGATCTACTGGAAAACCGGCGCTGAATCCCAGCAGCTTGCCGAATCCGGCGAGGCCGACATGGTGATGATGTGGACCGGCCGCGCCATGACCGCCGTGAAGAACGGCGCCGCCTATACGCCCGTCTGGCAGGATTGGCTGGTCGTCATGGACCAGATGACCATCCCGGTCGGCGTCAAGGACACGGACGCCGCCTATGCGCTGCTCAACGCCTATCTCGGCGCAAACGCCCAGGCGATCCTCACCGAAAAGACCTCCTACACGCCGATCAACCTCGACGCCAAGCCGAAGGTCGACGACGTGACGGCCGCCTTCCTCACCTCGACGCCCGAGCGCATCGGCCAGGGCTACCAGCAAAACATCCCGTTCTGGGTGAAGAACTTCGACCTTGCCGCGGAAAAGTGGTCCGCCCTTCTTTCCGGCAACTAAGAGCGTGATCCAATGCAAGTCCGGCGCCATGCCGGGCTTGCTTCCCCAGCACGGGAGGTTTCCTTGACAGCGATACCCGACCAAGGTGCGCACACCGGTTCCGAACGACCCACCTTCCTGTCGCGCTTCCAGCTGCGCGGCGCGGTGTGGCTGGCAGCGCCCGCCGTGCTGGTGCTGCTCGTGGCGCTCGCCTATCCGCTGGCGATCGTCGTGGTGCGCAGCTTCACCGATCCGGCGCCCGGCATCGACAATTACGTCTGGTTCTTCCAGTCCGCGGTGAACCGCAACGTGCTGCAACGGACTTTCGTCGTCGCCGCCTGGGTGACGCTCGCCTCGCTGATCTGCGCCTATCCCTATGCCTATGCCATGACCATCGTCGGGAAGAACGTGCGGCTTGCGCTCATCCTCTGCGTGCTGGTGCCCTTCTGGCTGAGCGGCGTGGTGCGCACGCTCGCCTGGGTCATCCTGTTGCAGGATTCCGGCGTCATCAATTCTTTCCTGCGCGGCGTCGGTCTTCCGCCCGTCAAGCTGATCCGCACGCTTCCCGGCGTCATCATCGGCATGACGCAGGTTCTGCTGCCCTTCATGATCCTGCCGATCTATTCGGTGATGCGCGGCATCGATACCCGCCTGTTGCAGGCCGCCCGCAGCCTCGGTGCGAAACCCTGGCGCGCCTTCGTGCAGATCTACGTGCCGCTGTCGCTGCCCGGCGTCTATGCCGGCGCGATCATCGTCTTCATCCTGTCGCTCGGCTTCTACATCACGCCGGCCCTGCTCGGCGGCCCGCGCTCGACCATGCTGTCGTCGCTGGTGCAGAACCAGGTGCTGAGCCTGCTCAATTGGGGCCGCGGCGGCGCCATGGGCGTGGTGCTGCTGGTCGCGACCTTCCTGCTGCTCGCCATCGCCGCCCCGCTGATGCGCCAGAAACACACCAGCAATCGCAGGGAGGCCTGACGCCCATGCCCTCCTTCCCGCGTGTTTTCCTCGGTCTGTTCTGCCTGCTCGTCGCCGTGCTGCTGCTCGCGCCGACGCTGGTCGTCATCCCGATGTCGTTCAACGGCAACAAGTCGCTGGCCTTCCCGCCGGTGGGCTTCTCCTGGCAATGGTATGCGAACTTCTTCAGCAATCCCGACTGGACCACGAGCTTCACCAATTCGCTGATCATCGCGCTCATCGTCGCGGTCGTCGCAACCGTGGTCGGCACGCTCGCCGCCTTCGGCGTCACCAGGGCTGCGGCGCGAACCGGCGGGCTGCTCAGGGCGCTTCTGATCACGCCGATGGTCGTGCCAGGCGTGGTGCTGGCGATCGGCATCTATGCGGTCTATCTCGATGCGCATCTGGTCGGCACGGTCGTCGGCTTCGTGCTGGCGCATACCATGCTCGCCATACCCTTCGTGCTGATCGCGGTGCAGGCGAGCCTCGAAGTCTTCGACCGCCGGCTGGAGACCGCCGCATCGAGCCTCGGCGCCGGACGGCTCACCGTGTTCCGCACGGTGACGCTGCCGCTGATCCTGCCGGGTATCCTCTCCGGCGCGCTCTTCGCCTTCATCACCTCGTTCGACGAGATCATCGTCGCGCTGTTCATCACGAGCCCGTACCTGAAGACCCTGCCGGTGCAGATCTACACGTCGATCACCCGCGACGCGGACCCGACGGTCGCCGCGGTCGGCACGCTGCTCTTCATCGCGACCTCGCTCATCATCGTTGCCGGCCTGCTCTTCGGCATGCGCCGCGGAAGGACTTGACATGAATGCACCCCAACGCTCCGCCGGCGCCGCGATCGAAATCCGCAAGGCCTCCAAGCGCTACGGCGCCTTCACGGCCCTCAACGATATCGACGTGCACATCCGCCCCGGCGAATTCATGACGCTGCTCGGCCCCTCCGGCTCCGGCAAGACAACGACGCTGAACCTGATCGCCGGTTTTACCGATATCAGCTCCGGTTCGCTGGAAATCGGCGGCAGACAAGTCACCGGCCTGCCCTCGCACAAGCGCAATATCGGCGTCGTCTTCCAGCACTACGCGCTGTTCCCGCACATGACGGTGGGCAAGAACGTCGCCTATCCGCTGACCTTGCGCGGCATCAAGAGCGAGGACCGCGAGCGCCGCGTGAAACGCGCGCTCGACATGGTGAAGATGACGGATTTTGCCCACCGTTATCCCAACGAGCTCTCCGGCGGCCAGCAGCAGCGCGTAGCACTCGCCCGGGCGCTGGTCTTCGACCCACCGCTGCTGTTGATGGACGAACCGCTCGGCGCCCTCGACAAGAAGCTGCGCGAATGGCTGCAGCTCGAAATCAAGCGCATCCACCGCGAGCTTGGGACCACCTTCGTCTACGTCACGCACGACCAGGAGGAGGCGCTGGTTCTCTCCGACCGGATCGCCGTCTTCAACGGCGGCCGCATCGAGCAGATCGGCACGGGCCGCGAACTCTACGACCATCCGGCAACCCTGTTCGTCGGCCGCTTCATCGGCGAATCCACCGTTCTGCGCGGCCCGACGGAGATCGTGGACGGCGACACGGTGATGACCATCGGCAGCGACAAGGTCGTGGCGCACGGTCGCCTGCCCGGCGATGCACGGCCGGTCATCCTGCTCCGGCCCGAGCGTACCGCGCTGAAACGCCCCGGCACGGACGCCGTCAGCGGCGAAAACCGCCTCTCCGGCACGGTCGAGGAGGCGATCTATCTCGGCTCCGGCTCGAAATACGAGGTGCGGCTGACGGACGGCACCACCGCCGTCGTGCGCAGCCCCCTTGGTGGCGCCGATTTCAGGATCGGCGACGCGGTGGACGTCACCTTCACGCCCGCCGACCTCACCCTTCTTCCCGACGATGCCAGCGCCGACGTGACGCTGACCTGAACCCACCGAAAGCACATCCCATGGACGTCAAGACCAACGGCAACATTTCCTTCTGGTATGCCGATATCGGAGGCATTCCGCAAAAGCGCCCTCCCCTGCCCGGCGACCGCGAGGCCGATGTCTGCATCATCGGCGCCGGCTATACCGGCCTGTGGACCGCCTACTACCTGAAGAAGGCCGATCCCACGCTGAACATCGTCGTGCTGGAGCGCGAATTCGCCGGCTTCGGCGGTTCGGGCCGCAATGGCGGCTGGCTCTCCGGCGGCTTCAGCTGGTCGCGGGAGAAATATGCAAAAACCTCCAGCCGCGGCGCGGTGGTCGACATGCAGAACGCCATGGCCGGAACGGTCGATGAGGTCGAGCGCGTCACCAGGGCCGAGGGCATCGATGCCGACCTGATCCGGGTCGACAAGCTCGTCGCCGCCACCAATGAAGCGCAGCTTGCGCGGGTGCGTGAAGAATACCAGTTCGCCCTCGACTGGCAGATGCCGCCGGAGCGCCTGCAACTGCTGTCGGCGCAGGAGGCTGCCAAGCGCATCAACATCGCCGACGTCCAGGGCGCCGTGCTCTACCGCAACATGGCGCGCGTGCAGCCGGCAAAGCTGGTGCGGGGCCTTGCCAAGGTGGTCGAAGGCCTCGGTGTGGCGATCTACGAGGGAACGAGCGTCACCTCGTTCGAAAAGGGCCGCGTCGACACCGACCGCGGCACGGTGCGCGCCAGATCCATCATCCGCGCCACGGAAGGATTTTCCGCCGGCCTGCCGGGCTATGAGCGCACCTGGCTCGCGCTGAACAGCGCCCAGATCGTCACCGAACCCGTGCCGGAAGCGCTGTGGAGAGAGATCGGCTGGGCCGGTCACGAGCTGCTCGGCGACGCGGCGCATGCCTATTGTTACGCCCAGCGCACCCGCGAGGGCCGCATCACCATGGGCGGGCGCGGCGTGCCCTATCGCTACGGCTCGGCAACCGACGTCAACGGCCAGACGCAGCAGGCGACCATCGACGCGCTGCACGGCATCCTGACACGCCTGCTGCCGCAGACGAAATCGCTGAAGATCGACCATGCCTGGTGCGGCGTGCTCGGCGTGCCGCGCGACTGGTGCACGACGGCGGGCTTCGACCGCTCCACCGGCATCGGCTGGGCCGGCGGGTATGTCGGCCTCGGCGTCTCGTCCTCCAACCTCGCCGGCCGCACGTTGACCGACCTCGTGCTCAACCGCGAGACGGCGCTGACCGGCCTGCCGTGGGTGAACCGCACCGTGCGCAAATGGGAACCGGAGCCGTTCCGCTGGCTCGGCGTGCACTCCATGTACCAGCTCTACCGCATGGCCGACGAACGTGAATTCGCCGGCCTGCCGAAGACCTCCAAGCTCGCGGCCCTTGCCGACGCCATCACCGGCCATTGAACTTTTATGGAATGACAGGATAGATCATGATCAGTTTTGAGAATTTCGGCGACCTTCTCGGCCGCGATATCGGCCCCTTCGCATCGAAGCCGACCTCCATCGAAGGTAACCAGGAGGAGGCCGCCCTGACCTTGTGGGAAAGCCCGGATGGCAAGATGGACACCGGTATCTGGGAATGCACCCCCGGCCGTTTCACTGCGGACCGCACCGACAATGCCGAAATCTGCCACCTGCTCACCGGCCGGGTGACGTTGCACAATGAGGACGGCACGAGCCGTGATATCGGGGCGGGCGAGATGTTCGTGCTGCCGCTCGGCTGGCGCGGCGAATGGACGATCCACGAACGGACCCGCAAGATCTACACGATGGTTGCAAGGGGCGTTTAACACATAAGGCGCGGGACGGCTTCAAATTGTGAACGCTGCGTTCCCGTTCCGCGCCTTTTCAAGCCTGCCTCGATACCCCATGTTCCGGACCGAGACCCTCTCCAACGGACGCTCCCGCGTCGAGGCCCATATCCATGAAGAAAATCGGTTTCCTGTCCTTCGGGCATTGGACCCCCTCCCCGCAATCCGAGACCCGCTCGGCCGGCGATACGCTGCTCCAGTCGATCGACCTTGCCGTCGCGGCTGAAGAGCTTGGCGCGGACGGCGCCTATTTCCGGGTGCATCACTTCGCCCGCCAGCTCGCCTCGCCCTTCCCGCTTCTGGCGGCCGTCGGCGCGCGGACAAAAAAGATCGAGATCGGCACGGCCGTCATCGACATGCGCTACGAAAACCCGCTCTACATGGCGGAAGATGCCGGCTCCGCCGACCTCATTTCGCAAGGGCGCCTGCAACTCGGCATCAGCCGCGGTTCGCCGGAACAGGTCATCGATGGCTGGCGCTATTTCGGCTACGAGCCGCAGGAGGGCCAGAGCGACGCCGACATGGGCCGCCGCCACGCCGAAGTGTTTTTGGACGTGCTGAAGGGCGGGGGTTTCGCCGAGCCGAACCCGCGGCCGATGTTCCCCAATCCGCCCGGCCTGTTGCGCCTGGAACCGCATTCCGAGGGCCTGCGCGAACGCATCTGGTGGGGCGCGAGCTCGAACGCCACCGCCGTCTGGGCGGCGAAACTCGGTATGAACCTGCAAAGCTCGACGCTGAAGAACGACGAGACGGGCGAGCCGTTCCACGTCCAGCAGGCGGCTCAGATCCGCGCCTATCGCGAGGCCTGGAAGGAAGCGGGCCACGCCCGCACGCCGCGCGTCTCGGTGAGCCGCAGCATTTTCGCCCTCGTCGATGATCGCGACCGCGCCTATTTCGGCCGCGGCGGCAAGGAAGCGGATTCGATCGGCTATATCGACGACCAGACGCGGGCGATCTTCGGCCGCTCCTATGCCGACGAGCCCGAGAAGCTGATCCAGCAGCTTGCCGCTGACGAGGCGATCCGGGAAGCCGACACGCTGCTCCTGACCGTGCCGAACCAGCTGGGTGTCGAATATAACGCGCATGTCATCGAGGCGATCCTGAAACACGTCGCACCGGCCCTGGGCTGGCGCTAGGCGCGTTTTCCAGCGCGAACGCTACACGACAAGCCAAAAACGATAAAAGCGCGCCAGGGAGCCCCTGGCGCGCTTTTTGTCTTGTGCCCTTCGGGCAGGATCAGAACGACGTGCTTGCCTTCAGCATGAACGTACGGCCCGCGCCATAGCCGCAGGAGTTCGCGCCCTGGCAGGTCGCGACATATTCCTTGTCGAGCAGGTTAGAGACGTTCAGCGCGACGCCCCAATTGTCCTTCTCGTAGCGGATGGCCGCATCGACCAGCGTGGCGGCGGGAACCCGGAGCGTGTTCTCCCGGTCGGCCCAGGACTTGCCGATATGACGCACGCCGGCAGCAACGCTGACGCCCTGGAGCATATCGTCCTGGAAGGTGTAATCCGCCCAGAGCGACGCCGTGAGGTCAGGAACCTGGATCGGCGTGTTGCCGGCCGGCGTGCCGTCGAACGCGCCGCCCGTCGCCTTGGTGACTTCCAGGTCGAGATAGGTCAGCGCACCGATGATCTTCAGGCCATCCGTGACGTTCGCCTGGATCGAGGTCTCAAACCCGCGGGCTTGCACTTCGCCGATGGCAGCCGTTTCCGGGATGCCGTTGACCGTGATCGTGCTCGGCACGTTTTCGCGCGTGATGTCGAAATAGGCGGCCGTGATGAGCGCATCCATGAAGTCCGGCTGGTACTTGATGCCGACTTCCCACTGCTTTGCCGTCTCCGACTTCAGCAGGTCGCCGTCATTGTCCGTCGAGGTCGTCGGGTTGAACGAGGTCGAGTAGCTGACATAGGGCGTCAGGCCGTTTGCGAGTTCATAGGCGAGCGCCGCACGCCAGGTGAATTCGCCCTCGTCGCTTTTCGTGGAGTTGGCGGCGTTGATGTTATCGTCGAGCTCGGTCTTCACGAAATCGTAGCGCCCGTTCAGCGTGGCAATCCAGCCACCACCGAACTTGATCTGGTCCTGCGCATAGATGCCGAGCTGGTCGCGCTTCAGGTCCTGATCGAGATACGGCGCTCCCAGCGCCGGAGGAACGACGCCGTAAACCGGGTTGAGCGGATCAAGGTCCAGGTCGCCGAATCCGACGGCTTGCGCCTGGTCGATGGAATAGCGCCGGTAGTCCAGTCCGAGAAGAAGGTTATGATCGAGTACGCCTGTCGCGAACTCGCCTTCGAGCTGGTTATCGACCGTGAAAATACCGACATCCGTGTCATGCGCGAACCGGTAGCGGGCGAGCTTCGTGGGATCGGTCAGCGACCATCCGTTGGCGTATAGCGCGTCTTCCTTGAGCGAGACGCTGGCGTAGCGCAGGTTCTGGCGGACCGTCCAGTTGTTGTCGAAAGTATGCTCGAACTCATAGCCGATCATGGCCTGCTTGCGATCATATTCATCGATGCTTTTGTCGCCATAGAACAGGTCGGTCGGGATGCGCCCGACGCCCGGCTGGTCCTTGACCGTGCCGAAATAGGGCAGGAAGCCCGTGCTGGTGTGCGTCAGGTCGATGTGCTGGTACGAGCTGAGAATGGTGAGGCTGGTGCCTTCGTCGGGCTGCCAGGTCAGGCTCGGCGCGATCGTGCCGCGAAAATCATTCGACTTGTCCGTCTCCCAGCCGCCGCCGGAGATCTTGCCTGTCAGGCGGTAGCTCAGGACGTCGTCGCCGCCGAGCTTGTCGCCGAAATCCAGGCCGAGATAGCCGTTGCCGAAGCTGTTGATGCCGGTCTCGACATAACGCAACGGCTCATCGGTCGGGCGCTTGCTGACGAAGTTGACGAAGCCGCCCGGGCTGGCGCCGCCGTAAAGCGCCGAACTCGGCCCCTTGATGACTTCGATGCGCTCCAGGAAGAAGGGATCGACGAGGAAGGTGCCGAAGCCGGTCTGGAACAGCGAAAGCCCATCGAGGAAGACACCGGTCTGCTCGGCCTGGAAGCCACGGATGAAGAGCCAGTCCGTGTCGGAATCCGTGCCGTAGGTGGAGGCGTTCACGCCCGCGACGTAGCGCAGGGCCTCGTCGATCTTCTGCGGGCTCTGGTCGTCGATCTGCTCGCGGCCGACGACGGAGACCGATTGCGGGATCTCGTTGAGGTCGGTCGCGGCCTTGCTGCCGGTGCGCGTGGACTTGGCGACGACGCCGCGGACAGGTTCGACACCGGTATCGGCGACCGCACTGGGATCGCCCTGTTCGACCCGCACTTCTTCCAGCCGTGTCGCGCCTTCCGCGTCCTGTGCAAAGGTGGAAAGCGGCGCCAGCAGGCCGATCGCCGCCGTACCGCAAACAAGCGCCAGCCTCAACCGCCGCTGGTTCTTCGACTTCATCATCATCTGCGCGTCCCCACTCACCCGCCCGCCTGCCTGGACGGTCTTCCAAAGATAAGATGAGTGCTTAACTCAGTTTTAACGGTCGGGCTTGTCACATTCCGCGAAAATAGAACGTTCTTGGGCAATTTTCCGGATAATGAATATTCGCCCGGTGGCTCAAGCTCAGGCGAGCTGCGCCTTCTGCCAATGGGCCGGCGTCGTGCCGAAATTCTTGCGGAAAACCCGGGTGAAATGCGCCTGGTCGGCGAAACCGGTCTCGGCGGCGATTTCCGTCAGCGGCTGATTGCCATTCAAAAGCAATTGCTTGGCGCGCCTGAGCCGGGCATTCACCTGCCATTGGTGCGGTGCGACACCCGTCGAGGCCTTGAAGGCGTGGCTGAAATGGGATTGCGACAGGCCGATGAGGCCCGCCAGCTCCTCCAGCCGGATATTGCGCAAGCAGTTTTCTTCAATGAAATCGGTCGCGCGGCGCAGTTGCCAGCCGGCAAGCTTGCTGCGCTTGCGGCTCGGCGCCTTGGCGAGTTTCATCACGTCGATGATCAGCGCCAGCGCCAGGCCGTCGCCATAGAGGTCGTGCAGCGGCTGCGGGTTGGTGCACTCGGCGGCGATGAGCTGGGCAAGCGACAGCAGGCGATTGTCGGAGAAGAACAGCTGCGGCGTCGCGAGCCGCTCGGGATCGAGGTCTTCCGCCAGCCGCCGGCTGATCGTCTCGGCGTCGAAATGCAGGTCGAGATGGCGCAGGAACTGGTGGTCGGCAAGGTCCGCCCACAGCTCGAATTCGGCGGGGATATAGGCGATCGGGCAATGCCGCCAGTCCTCGACCGTCTCCGTGCCGCCCGGCGCCAGCCGGATGCGGGATTCGCCGGGGCCGCGTTTGTCGAGCAGGATGAAGAGACGCGGATCGCGCCCGACATAATACCCGCCGGCATTGGCGGCGCATTCCACGTCCCACACATCGGCGACGATGCCGTTCCAATGCCGACGGCTGAGACCGCCGACAACGGAGAAGCCTTCGATCCTGTTCTGCATGCGCGGCTGGAACGTCATCTTTCCTACCGGCTATTCCTTCTGTTTTTGGTCAAGTTTTTGTAACCCGAATCTCGCGGCGTTGCAATATCGCCAAAATGCAGGAGGGGCGGCTCGCGCCGCCCCTCCCTCCCCCGCAGGTTTTTTCTTGAGCTAGTCTTCTTCTTGGAAAACCTGTTCACGCTTCTTCTTGACCGAAGGCAGGAAGACGACGAGGAGAACCGCCAAGGCAATGCCCAGCAGGATCGCGCTGATCGGGCGCGTGAAGAACGTCGTCGGATCACCGCGCGACAGGATCATGGCGCGGCGGAGATTCTCTTCCAGCAGCGGGCCGAGCACGAAGCCAAGCAGCAGCGGCGCCGGCTCGCAACGCAGCTTGACCAGCAGGTAGCCGCCAAGGCCGAACATCGCCACCGCATAGAGGTCGAAGACGTTGGAGTTCACGCTGTAGACGCCGATCGAGCAGAAGGCCATGATAATCGGGAAGAGCACGTAGTAAGGCACCGTCAGCAGCTTCACCCACAGGCCGATCAGCGGCAGGTTCAGCACCACGAGCATCAGGTTGCCGATCCACATGGAGGCGATGATGCCCCAGAACAGCGTCGGCTGCTCGGTCGCAACGTTCGGGCCGGGAACGATGCCCTGGATGATCATCGCGCCGACCATCAGCGCCATGACCGGATTGGCCGGGATGCCGAGCGTCAACAGCGGGATGAACGAGGTCTGCGCGCCGGCATTGTTGGCCGATTCCGGTCCCGCGACGCCGGCAATCGCGCCGTGGCCGAACTCTTCCGGATGATCCGAGACGCGCTTTTCCACCGTGTAGGAGGCGAAAGCCGCGAGGATCGCCCCTCCCCCCGGCAGGATGCCGAGCGCGGAGCCGATCGCCGTGCCGCGCAGCACCGGCCCCGCCATACGCTTGAAGTCGTCCTTCGTCGGCCAGAGACCGCTGACCTTGGCCATCAGCACCGTGCGCGTCTTCTCGCCTTCGAGGTTGCGCAGGATTTCGGCGATGCCGAACACGCCGACCGCCACCGCCACGAAGTTGAGCCCGTCGGCATACTCCCGGATGCCCAGGGTGAAGCGCGGCGTGCCCGTATAAATGTCCGTGCCCACCAGCCCGAGCAGCAGCCCGAGTGCCACCATCGCCAGCGCCTTGACGATCGAGCCGTGCGCCAGCGCGATCGAAGAAACGAGGCCGACGACCATCAGCGAGAAGTATTCCGCCGCACCGAACTTCAGCGCGATGGCGGTCAACGGGATCGCGAAGACAGCGACGAGGAAGGTCGAGACCGTGCCGGCGAAGAAGGAACCGAGCGCGGCAATGGAAAGGGCCGCCCCTGCCCTGCCCTTGCGGGCCATCTGGTAACCGTCGATCGCCGTCACCGCGGAGGAGGATTCGCCCGGCATGTTGATCAGGATCGCCGTGGTCGAGCCGCCATATTGCGCGCCGTAATAGATGCCGGCGAGCATGATCAGCGAGGAGACCGGCTCCAGCTGGAAGGTGATGGGCAGCAGCATGGCGATGGTGGCCGTGGCGCCGATGCCGGGCAGCACGCCGATCAGCGTGCCGAGCAGCACGCCGATAAGGCAGAAGAACAGGTTCTCTGGCGAGGCGGCCGTCGAGAAACCGAGGGCGAGATTGCTGATGAGATCCATGGTCGCCTCCTACAGTCGGGTCCAGGGGCCGAACCGCTCGAACGGCAGGCCCAGGGCATAACTGAAGACCACGACGGAGAAGACCGTGATGGCGACGGCGAGCAGAAGCGCCATCAGCGGCGTCATGCGACTTGAGGCGAAGGCGGCAATGAGCGCCGCGAAAAACAACGACGGCACGAAGCCGAGGCCGCGCACCGTCAGCCCGAAGAAGACCGGGGCGGGCAGGATGAAAAGCATGCCGCGCAGCGCAAGCGGCCCGATCGGCTCGCCCTTGACCCTTGTTGCCTGCACCAGCACGACGACGCCCAGAACCGTCAGGATCGAGGCCAGCACCAGCGGAAAATAGCCCGGCCCCATGCGGAACGCCGTACCAAGTTCAAGGTTAAGGCATTGATAAACAAAGAAGCCGCCAAGCGCGATGAAGGTCAGGCCGCATATCGCATTGGTGCTGTCGAACTCAAATTGTTTCATGGGATCCCCTCGTCCTGCGGCCGGAATGGGCCGCGCAGGCGGTCAGGGATCGTGACGGCGTTGACCGCCGTCACGATCCGATCCGCGCAAACCTCAGTCGGCGTACTGGCCGGCCGCCTCGATCACGGGCTTCCAGCGGGCGATCTCGCCTTCGAGTTTCGCCTTGAGCGCCGCCGGCGTGGCGTCGGCCTCGGCGGAGGGAACCGTGCCGAGTTCGGCGAAGCGGGCAACGACGTTCGGGTCCTTCAGCGCGCCCTGCAGCGACTTGGAGAGACGCTCGGTCACCTCGGCCGGCGTGCCCTTCGGCGCGTAGATGCCATGCCAGATGCCGACCTGGAAGCCGGCAAGGCCGGCCTCTTCCGCCGTCGGAAGATCCGGCAGGTTGGCGAGGCGTGCCGGCGAGGTCACGGCATAAGCCTTGATCGTGCCGCCCTGGATCTGCTTCGTCGTGTTGGTCGTCTGGTCGCACATCACGTCGACCTGGCCGCCGAGCAGGTCGGTCATCGCCGGGCCGGTGCCCTTGTAGGGAACCGTAACGAACTGCGTCTGCATGGCGCTCATCAGCATCATGCCGCAGAGATGCGAGGCCGCGCCGATGCCGGCATTGGCGACCGTCACGGTGTCCTTGTTGGCCTTCATATACTCGATGAGGCCCTTGAGATCGGTCGGCTCGAGATCCTTGCGGGCGACGATCGCCATCGGCACGTCGGTGACGAGGCCGACATATTCGAAGGCGTTCAGCGTGTCATAGGCGAGCTTGCGATAGAGCGTCGCGCTGGTCGCCATGCCGATATGGTGGAGCAGCAGCGTGTAGCCATCCGCATCGGCGCTTGCGACGCGGCCCGCACCCAGCGTGCCACCGGCGCCGCCGACATTCTCCACGACGATCTGCTGGCCGAGATCCTTCGACATGGCTTCGGCGACGAGGCGGGTCACCGTGTCGGTCGGGCCGCCGGCCGCGAAGGGCACGACCATGGTGATGGTGCGTTCCGGATAGGTCTGGCCAAGCGCAGAGGTGGCGAGCAGCGATACGGCGAGTGCGGCCGACACGCCTAACAGGGCTTTCAAGGTCTTCATCAAATCCTCCCGATGAAATGCCCAGCCGACGTGGCTCCTCCCGCGCCGGTTCTGGATGGCCTAGAAGGGGCTCAGCAGGCCGAGTCGGCAAGCGGCGAGGGAAATTTACGGGCCAGTTTACGGCGGTAAACCGCGCTGAATGGGTGGGATGGGGGACAAAGCGTCGGAGCAATGGGTGGAAATCCACCCACGAAGGTGTCAGAGATCGTCCTGAAAGGCCGTCGCGCTGATGTTTTTATCGAGCCCGTATTTCTGCATCTTCTCGTAAAGTGTCTTGCGTGACACGCCGAGCTGCTCGTAAACCGGCTTGAGACTACCGCCATGGGCGGCCAGAGCCGTGGCGATCAGCCCTCGCTCATAAGCCGCCACCTTGTCGGCAAGCCGCTGCGGGCCGGTGTCCGACGAGCCATCCTCCGGCGACGTGTCGAGCCCGAGCACGAGCCGGTCGGCGGAATTGCGCAATTCGCGCACATTGCCGGGCCAGCTCCGGCCGGCAATTTCCGTCATCAGCTCCGGCGGTACCTCGACATCGTTGCGCACGTAGCGCGCCGCGGCCTCGCGCACGAGCTGAAGGAAGAGCAGGGGAATATCCGCCCGCCGCTGCACCAGCGAGGGCACATGCAGCGTTGCGACGTTCAACCGATAGAACAGATCGGCCCGAAAACGGCCGGCCGCAACCTCGGCCTCAAGATCCACCTTGCTGGTCGCGACGAAGCGCACGTCGAGCGGCACGGGCTCGTTGGAACCGAGCCGGGTGATGACGCGCTCTTGCAGCACGCGCAGAAATTTCGCCTGGAGATCGAAGGGCATCGAGCCGATTTCGTCGAGCAGGATCGTGCCGCCACGGCCATGTTCGAATTTGCCGTAGCGCGGCCGGAGCGCGCCCGGAAAGGCGCCCGCCTCATGGCCAAAAAGCTCGCTCTCGATGAGGTTTTCCGGCAGCGCCGCGCAGTTGATGGCGATGAACGCGCGATTTGCCCGGGCGCTGATATCATGCAACGCCCGCGCCACGACCTCCTTGCCGACGCCGGTCTCGCCGACGATCAGCGTGTCGGCATCCGTCGCGCCGATTGCCCGCAGTCTATAGCGCAGGTCCACCATAACCTGGGTCCGCCCCGGCAGGCGCGCCTCTATATCGTCCCGCTTGCCGGCGACGGCGCGCAGCCGCCGGTTCTCCAGCACGAGGCTCCGGCGGTCCATGGCGCGGCGGATGATGCCGGCGAGGTGTTGCGCCGTAAACGGCTTTTCGAGAAAGTCATAGACGCCCGCCCGCATGGCGCTGACCGCAAGCTGCACATCCGCATGGCCCGTCACCAGGATGACCGGGACTTCCGGATCCACCTCGCGAATACGCTGGAGCAACGTCATACCGTCCATGCCCGGCATTCGGATATCGCTCACCACGACGCCATCGAAGGCAAAACCGACGAGTTCGAGCACTGGTTCGGCGCTGGCAAAGGTATCGACTTCGAGACCGAAGAGTTCCAGCGCCTGCGCAGAGGAGCGCCGCATCTCCTCCTCGTCGTCTATCAGCAGGATGCGCGGCTCCGTCATTCCGCCGCCGCCCGCACGGAGGCCGCGACATCGAGCACGATGCGGAAAACGGCGCCGCCTTCCGGGTGGTTCCCGACCGAGAGACTTCCACCGAAGTCCTTGATAATATTGTAGGAAATAGACAGCCCAAGGCCGAGCCCCTTGCCGACACCCTTGGTCGTGAAGAAGGGGTCGAAGATGCGCTCGGCGATGGCCGCAGGCACACCCGGGCCGCGGTCGTGCACTTCGACGATCACATGCTCCTCTTCGCGACGCGCTGTAAGCACGATCCGCCTGTCATCCAGCCCCTCCACCGCATCGGCCGCGTTACTGATGATGTTGACCAGCACCTGTTGCAGGCGAACCGGGCCGGCTTTCACCACAAGGGCTTGCTCGTCAAGCTGCACGACAAGCTTCGCATCCGCCGCCTTCAACCGGGGCGCGACGATTTCCAGCGTATCCGCAATGACGTCGGGGAGGGGAACAGGCCCGAGTTTCTCGTTCGGCTTGCGGGCAAAATTGCGTAAGTGGCGGCTTATCGAGGCCATGCGGTCGATCAGGCCGGAGATGCGGCGAACATTATCCTGCGCTTCCGGCACGCGGCCGCGGTCGATCAGCAGCGCAGCACTATCCGCATAGGTCTTTGCCGCAGCGAGCGGCTGGTTGAATTCATGCGAAAGCGCCGCCGACATCTGGCCGAGCCCTGCGAGCTTTCCGGCCTGGATGAGGTCGGCCTGTGTCTTGCGCAGCTCCTGTTCGGTCAAACGCCGCTCGGCGATTTCCAATTCGATCTGCTCATTGACGCGGGCAAGGTCCGCCGTGCGCTCATCGACCCGCCGCTCCAGCTCGTTGCGGGTTTCCTCCTGCAGGCGCAGCCGCTCCTCTATGCGGGCGCGGCGCTGCCACAACACGGCGAGGCCAAGGGTCGCAAGGCAGATGAACAGCAGGATGGCGATGAGCGCGGTGCGCGCCTGCGTCCGCACCGACGCCGTGTCGAGCAGCACGTTCACGGTCCAGTCCGCTTCGGGCATGTAGTGCGACAGCCGAAGATATTCCCGCGTCGTGCCTTCGCCGGCGATCCGCATCAGATGTTGACCGTAGTAAACACTCTCGGTGACGGGCAGCGGCCTGAGCTCGGCTTCGGCATAACGCCGGGATGTCTGGGTGCGGGCGAGGCGTGCCGCATCGAGCGGCAGGATGCCGGAATAGAGCCATTCCGGACTGCCGGTCATGAAGATGATGCCTTCCGGATCTGCCACGAAAAGCTTGTATTCACCGCCGCGCCAGGAACTCTCGATGGAATCGATATCGACCTTGAAGACGATGACGCCGAGAATCTTCCCGTCGACATCCACGGGAGAGGAAAAGTAGTAACCACGTTTCAGCGAGGTCGTGCCCAACGCATAGAATCGCGCCTGCCGGCCCGCGATGGCATCCTGGAAATAGGGGCGGTAATCGAAATTCTGCCCGACGAAGGTTCCCGGCATCTCGTAATTGCTGGCGGCAATCGTATTGCCGTCCGGCGTCATCACATAGATGTCGGAGGATTCCAGCAGACCATTGATTTCCCTCAGATATTCGTTCGCAACCTGGCGCAGCGCAGGATCGTTCGGGGCTTGCAGCAGCGCTTCGATGTCGTCATGGTCGGCAATCAGCGCGGGCAGGGGTTCGTAACGGCTGAGATGACCGCCGAGTGCCGCCACGGCAAGACGCAGCGCGGAACCCGCCTGCGACGACGCCTCGTCCATATAGCTGCGGGTCAGCAACGTGCCCCCTTGCAGGATGGCGAGCACGACGACGACCGGCACGATCGCGAAGGCCAGGGCATGACGCAGCTTCATGGAACGACGGCTCCTTTCCGCTTCCTTTCGGCCGGTTGGCCGCCGCCTATCCTAATCAGCCCCCAGCCTCTTTCCTAGAGGGGAGGGGGGTTAGTCGGTGAGACGGTTGTCGCCGAGATCGACATTCAGGAAACCGGCAATCGCATCGGTGACGATTGCATGGTCGACGCGCTGCGGCACGCCGGAAACCGTGACCGCGCCGACGCAGCCGAGATCGGCGACGAAGAGCGGAAAACCACCGCCATGCACGGCATAGTCGGCATGGGCGAGATTGTGCGCCTCTATCTGCTCGCGACCGGACAGCGCCAGCCGCCGTCCGACGAGATAGGAGGAGTGCCAGAGCCGCAACACGGTGTTGCGCTTGCGGCGGATCCACTCGACATTGTCCGTCGACGTGCCGGGCAGGGCGCAATGGAAGAGGGCGCGATCACGCAGCGAAATGTCGATCGCGACACCGGCGCCGATAGCCAGGGCTGTTTCGCGCACGCGGTTGCCGAGCGCCCAGGCGTCGTCGGGGCTGAACCGGCTGAAGCGCAGGAGCCGTTCCTGTTCTTCCAACCGCCGGATGTCTTCTGCAATCGTCTCCGCCATCATGTCCCCCATCCGGATTTTCGTGACCGATCCTTATCGGGAGTCTCGCGCGAGGGGAAGGGCGTGTTCACTTGATGGAGATCAAGGTTGCGGGGAGGGGAGGCCGTAGGGTAGGGGAGGTCACAGCATCCATTCCCGGGGTCGTCATGCCGGACAGCTTTTTCGTCTTCGCCATCCTCGCGCTGCTCCTGACGCCCGGCCCGACCAACACGCTGCTGACGGTCGGGGCCGCCGCACGCGGCTTGCGCGCCAGCCTTCCGTTGCTTTTCGGGGAGCTCGCCGGTTATCTCATCGTCGTGGTGCCGCTTGCGACGATCGCCGCGACATTGCTGGATGGACGTCCGGCGCTGGCAATCGCCCTTCGTCTCGCCGCCGCCGGATGGGTGCTGTTTCTGGCGTTCCGGCTCTGGCGCCTGGCATCCACGAAGGAGAACCGGGACGCGGGATCGCCCGTCACGATGGGCCAGGTTTTTTTGACAACTGTCCTCAATCCGAAAGCACCGATCATCGGGCTCGTCATCATGCCGCATGGCCCATTGATGGAGATCGCGCCGGCCCTCGGTCTTTTCAGCCTGCTGGTCGCCGGCGCCGGCACGAGTTTCCTCGTGCTGGGCAGCCTTGTCGGACGGGCGCCGCTTCTGTCACCGCGCCTGGTCTACCGCGCCGCGGCCGTCTTTCTCGTGATCTTTTCACTGGGTCTTGCCGGCAGCGCGTCCGGCCTTATCTGAAGTCAGCCCTCATCCGCATCATGCAGACGCATGAGTTCCTGCTGGACCTCGTCCTGGAAGGCGAAAACGGCGTTGCGCGCCTGGTTCTCGTTCGAGCCGAGCTTGCGCAATTCGTCCGCCAGTTCCCGGCAGACTCTGAGCCAGTAGAGCCGCGCGTCCTCGCCATGCAAGCCGCCAAGCTCCCCGGCGCAACGCCGCACATGGGCCGTGCGACGTTCGGCGGGAAACGGAACGACCGGTCCGGTCTCGGTGGGAATGGAACGGCGGCGCGGCTGGACCGAGGCGTGAGGGGGCATTGATTCGGGCTTCCTTATCTTCCCCCCATGATTAGGAGCCCCATGGTTAACGTGCGGTTTCCGCGGTGAATTTCGCTGTGCCAAGCTGCGACCATCACCCCGCCTGCTTGGCCGGAACGCCGTTCGTCCGCGTTAGCGCCATCAGCATCGGGCCAAGCGAGAATTCGCCGCGCTCCGCCCTGCGGGTGAGGTCGCGCAGATACCCCCCGGCGGAGTTGATGTGTCCGGATCGCTCCAGGATGCAGCCGATCACGGTCGCGGCATTTTCCGGCCCGAGCACCGCGCAAGCCTGTTCATAGGCGGAAGGGCTGATCGCCAGCATCGAGCGCACCACCACCGCCGCCGTCATCAGGTCGCGCCAACTCGAAATCGCGCCCCCAGGGCCGAAGGCCACGATTTCCGGGCAGGCCCGCAGCACAAGCCCCAACGGATAGGGTTTTTGCGGGTCCGAAGCGTTCGCCGGCTGTGGATAGACCCCTTTCGCCGGTGTCGGCACATCGACGGGCCATTGCGAATACCGGGCGTCCGGTTTTTCATCCTGCTCCATCCGCCGCGCGGTCGAACGGTCCGGTCTGGCCTCGCCTTTGCGGCCCTGCTTCGTTTCGAAGCTTGGTTCAAGATCAGATAGGGATTCGGGTTTTGAATTCTGTTTGTGCCGCTCAGTATGGCGGGCATTGCCATCCGGTTCTTGTAAAATAATATGCTGTTCCAGGCTCTTGAGGATTTCCAGGCGCAAGGCCTCGAGAGCGGCAAGCGCCGGTGTCAGGTTTTCGGGCGTCCGCAAACGCGGCAGGGCCTGGACCTCGCGGCGATAGTCGGCTTCGTAACGCATCCAGTCTCCGGCAAGGCCGTCTTCCAGCGCCGTCTCGATCAGCTTGGCGATATCCCGGCGAACGAGCGTGACCCGCTCGCGCAGACGCTGCAAAAGAAGGCGTTCGGCGGTGACCTCCGCGGCAAGTCGTTCGATTTCTCCTGCCCGGGCGAGCAAGGGGGCCAGCGAGAAGCCGAAGGCCTCGCCGATCGAGCCTTGCTGGTCGCGTCGCACATAACGCTTGCCGTTCGGGCTGTCGCGGCGCGTGAGCAGACCGCTGTCCACCAGCGCCGCCAGGTGCCGGCGCAGCGTGGTCTCGGCCATGCCGTGCGTGCGCAGCGAAAGCTGCGCATTGGAGGGAAACACCACCAGCCCGTCGCCGCCGCTGAGTTCCGTCTTCGGATGAAAACTCATCAAGGCATTCAGCACCGAGAGCGCCCGGTCGCTGATGCCGAGTTTCACCCGGGCCTCACAGAGCCAGCGATAGAGCTTCCACTTGTCGATGCTCGCCTCGGGCGAGACCGTTTTGGCGACTGCCTGGCTTGCCAACATGCCAAGTGTCATCGCGCGCCGCCCGAAGGGCGTCGTTATGCCGTCCGTCTCCATCTCTCTTCACCTTTCAACAGGCAAAAGAGACCCCATCACCGAAACCGGCGCCGAAAAGGCTTGACTGTGATTCGGGGAAGTGCGATTCTCAGGCTGCTAAACGATGAGAAGGGCTTCCGCGACGGTAACGTTGAGGGGGCCTTTTTCTTTTGCGGATCAATCTCCCGATTTCTGTTTGTTTTCAGCACGAAACGCCTCGTAGAGGCGGTCCAGGTTCTGGGTGATGTAGGCGCCGAAGGCGGGCGCTTGCGCGGCCTTCAGCGCGATCGTGTACCGGCTGCCGTTCGTCTTGATGCTGGCGCGCACGGCACCGTCCCTGCGCGACCATTCCACCGCCGCGGGCTTGGCCGCCTCCGCGGGTTCCTTTTTCGAAAGATGGCCGCTGACGAGGTTGAAGCGATCTTCGGGCGTGCGGCTTTTCACCCGCTCGCGCGCAAGAAACTCCACCGCCTTGTCCTCATTGGCCGGATCGTCGAAACGGGTCGCAAGCTCATGCCACCGATCGCGGCCGATGGTCAGCGCCGGGCCGATCGCGCCGCGCACACTCTTGGGGATGCGGTTCACCACCGACAGCATCTTCGAGACGGTCGTCTTGTCGGCGCTCAGCGCCGCCATGATCGTCTCGCGATCGAAACCCCGCGTCTCCAGTTCGCCGGCAAAGGTCGCCCGCTCGAGGAAGGAGAGATCGGCGCGCGCGCTGTTCTCCTGGCCCTGCGCGATGACATGGTCGCGGTCGGTCAGCGCCTTGACGACGGCGCGAACGGGGCGGCCGAGCAGGCGCGCCGCGCGCGCACGGCGATGGCCGAAGGCGATCTGGTAGACGCCGGATTTTTCCGGATGCGGGCGCACGAGGATCGGCGAATCCTGCCCGCGCACACGCATGGCCTCGACCAGTTCCTGGAATTGCTCGTCCGAATGGGCGAGGCGGTCGGAAATGAAGGATTCCTCGATCTCGTCCGGCTCGAGCTCGATGACGATTTCACCGGCCGTCAGCTTTGCCTCGATCTCCTTGGCGGCATCCGCCTTGGCAGCGAGCGCATCGATGCTGCGCGTCACCGCGCCGAGCGCGCCGATGCCCTTGTAGGTCACATGCTGGCGCAACTCGTCCTGCACGGGGTTTACCGACGTCAACTTTTCCGCCGTCGGTGACATCAGATTGGAAAGAACGTTCTTGCGCGCCATGATTAACGCCCCCATGCCTTGTGGATCAGTTCGACGATTTCCGCATTGACCGCCTCCATGGATTCGATCGCCCGGTCATAGGTGGCACGCGTGAACTGGCTCCGGTCGACCTCATAGAGTGTCTGGTTGGTGAGTGCGGCATCCGCAATGGCGACACTGCGCACCATCGAATTGGTCAGCACATGCTGCTTGAACAACGAGCGCATGAAGGCGACCATCTGGGTCTGCGGGCCATCCGCCGGATCGTAACGGGTAACCAGATACCGCAGCCAGTCGAGGTTCATATTGCCGCCCGCACTTTTCAGCGTGTTCAGCACCTCGCCCAGCATCTGCAGGAACTGGCACATCGACATGACGTCGAGCATCTGCGGATGCACGGTGATCAGCACCGCAGTCGCGCCGCAGATCGCGCTCATCGTCAGGAAGCCGAGCTGCGGCGGGCAGTCGATCACCACCACATCGTAATCGTCGGCGACGGAGGACAGCGCCTCGTCCAGCCGCGCGAAGAAGATCCGGCCGTAATCGTTCCTGTCGCCCTGCGACAGCACACGCGGCGTGTCGTGCTCGAACTCCATGAGTTCGAGATTGCCGGGCACGATATCGAGGCCGGGGAAATTGGTCTTGCGGATGATGTCTTTCAGCGGCCGCCGATGCTCGTCGTAGCGGATGGCGCCGTAGAGCGTCTCGTTCTCGTTGACGTCGAATTCCGGCTGGAAACCGTGCACCGCCGAAAGGCTCGCCTGCGGATCGAGATCGACCGCAAGCACCCGGTGGCCGGTAAGCGCCAGATGCTGGGCGAGATGGGCCGTCGTCGTCGTCTTGCCGGAACCGCCCTTGAAGTTCACCACCGCGATGACCTGGAGATGGTCGGTGCCGCGCCGGCGCGGCAGGTAACGCTGGCCGCCGCGGCCGTTCTGCTCCAGATATTCGCGCATTTCCTGCAACTGCTCGGCCGAATAGGACCGGCGGCCTGACGGCGTCACCTGCGGCAGCGGTCCCTTGGATTCCAGCGAAAGATTGCGCAGATAACCGCTCGTGACGCCAAGAAAATGCGCCGCCTCGCTCAGTTGGAACTGGCGCAGGCTCTTCTGGGCGACGGGAGGAAACATCTCCAGCCGGTGCTGCTTCAGCTTGTCCGACAGTTCGTGCGCCTGCCCGATGATCAGCTGATCGACCTCGGAAATTGCCTGTCCAAACATTGCGGCCATATTCATGTCGGGAATCTCAAAATGCGATTTCAAGCCCACTTGTGGGTTTAAACCGCATTTAGAACCGATTCTGATTATAGGGCAAGGCAATAATGGTTAACGCACCCCGCACTCCCGGCGCTGGCACGTCCATGAATGAGACTTTAGCGTATTGACCATCGCCCGGCTATCGGCATGTCCCGATTCGATTGGGGAAAACTCCGGAAAATTAACCTTTTCAGTCCCTTCACGCCTCGACGTAACCGCGCCTGCGCCGTCTGGCGACCTGCCGGGCGAACATCGCCTCGGCCTCCGCCAATGTCGCATGCAGGCTCAGCGCTTGCCGACCGCTTGTGCCGATACGGCCCCAGTGGCGCAGCACGGCGACTTCGCCGAACAGCGTCGGCTCCAGCGAAAGCATATAGAAGCGCGCCATGTTCCGCGTAGCGTCGATGCGGCGGAAGCGGTAGGCCGGGGAGGGGATGGTGTTCGGCATGCGCAGGATTCTGCCGAAGCCGCGAATCACCGTCCAATGAAAGCTTTGAATCGATCCGGGCGCATCGATTCATCTGCGTGATGGATCGTCAGTCGCTTGGCCCGCGCCGCGCCGGTTGCACCGCCAGCGTCGCTTCGATCGTCGCGAGGCCTGCCTGGAGTTGCTCCAGGCCGCTCGCGTCAAGAAGCCGGGCCAGTTCCTGCTCGTATTCATGCGCCAGCGCGATCATTTCACCATAGATGCGCCGGCCCGCCGGCGTGAGGTCCAGATGCTCGATCCGGCGGTCGGCGGCATCCTCGCTGCGCTTCAGCCAGTGTTTTTCCTCCAGCGCCCGCACAGCGCGCGACACCTTCGTCTTGTGCATGCTGGAATTGGCGCCGATTTCCGTCGCGGTCATGCGGCCATAGGAGCCGAGGGCCGCAAGCGCCCGCCATTCCGGCCGGGTCATGCGGTAGCGCGTCCGGTATTGCGCGGCAAAACGCTGGCTGACCAGTTCTGCCGCCTGGTTGAGGCGGTAGGGTAGGAAGGTTTCGAGCCGGAAGTCCATGGACCGCGCCTTGATGGTTACAAAATGGACAGTTACATCTGTAACCACCTGACGACAAGGGTGCTTTGCAAGAGGAGGCCAAGCCATGCCGGACCATGCCGCTGAGACCGCCAACAGCCTGAAATACATGCCCGGCTTCGGCAATGATTTCGAGACGGAATCCTTGCCAGGCGCCCTGCCGCAGGGCCAGAACAGCCCGCAGAAATGCAACTACGGCCTCTATGCCGAGCAGCTTTCCGGCTCGCCCTTCACCGCGCCGCGCGGCACCAACGAACGCTCCTGGCTCTACCGCATCCGCCCGAGCGTGCGCCACACCCGCCGCTTCTCCAATGCCAGCTATCCGCACTGGAAAAGCGCGCCCTGCCTCGACGACCATTCCCTGCCGCTCGGCCAGTTGCGCTGGAACCCGCTGCCTGCGCCGAAGGAAACGCTCAGCTTCCTTGAAGGCATGCGCACGATGACGACGGCCGGCGACGTGCTGACCCAGGTCGGCATGGCCGCACACGCCTATACGTTCAACGCCGACATGGTGGACGACTATTTCTTCGATGCCGATGGCGAATTGCTCGTCGTGCCGCAGCTGGGTGCGATCCGCGTCTTCACCGAAATGGGCATCATGGATGTCGAACCGCTGGAAATCTGCCTCATCCCGCGCGGCATGATGTTCAAGGTCTCCCGTCTGGGCGAGGGCGACGTCTGGCGCGGCTACGTCTGCGAGAACTACGGCGCGAAATTCACCCTGCCGGACCGCGGCCCGATCGGCGCCAACTGTCTTGCCAACCCGCGCGATTTCAAGACGCCGGTCGCAGCCTACGAAGACAAGGAGACGCCGTGCCGCGTGCATGTCAAATGGTGCGGCAAATTCTACGTCACCGAGATCGGCCATTCGCCGCTCGACGTGGTCGCCTGGCACGGCAACTACGCGCCGTTCAAATACGACCTGCGCACCTATTCCCCGGTCGGCGCGATCCTGTTCGACCATCCCGACCCGTCGATCTTCACCGTTCTGACCGCGCCGACGGAAGAAGCCGGCACGGCGAATATCGACTTCGTCATCTTCCCGCCGCGCTGGCTGGTGGCCGAGCACACATTTCGTCCGCCCTGGTATCATCGCAATATCATGAGCGAATTCATGGGGCTGATCCATGGCCAGTACGACGCCAAGGAGGAGGGTTTCGTGCCCGGCGGCATGAGCCTGCACAATATGATGCTGCCGCACGGACCGGACGCGACTGGCTTCGACAAGGCGTCGAACAGCGCGCTGAAGCCCGTCAAGCTCGACCACACCATGGCCTTCATGTTCGAGACGCGCTACCCGCAGCAGCTCACAAAATTCGCCGCCGAGCTGGAAACCTTGCAGGACAACTATCTCGAATGCTGGGATGGCTTGGAACGCAAATTCGACGGCACGCCGGGCATCAAATGAAGGGTCGTTCAGCCGCCCTGCCAAACCTTCACCGCTTCCAGCGGCCAGACGAGCATCAGGATGTTGAGCGCCAGGCCGTCGCGGATAAGGTAGGTGGTTACGCCCTCGAAGACGACGATGAGCGCGACGCTCGCCCAGACGGGCAGCCGCGAGGCCAGGAAGAAGCCGACGACCATGGCGAAAATATCGGCGCTCGAATTGATGACGCTGTCACCGAAATAGTCGAGCGAGATCGTCGACTCGCGATAGCGATTAATGATCATGTCGGTGTTTTCGAGGATTTCCCAAGCGCATTCGAGGACCAAAGAGAGCGTCAGGCGCAGGTTGATGCCGGCTTTGGGCAGGATCAGCGTGAAGAGGCCGAAGAACAGGATGCCGTGGATGATGTGGCTCGGCGTGTACCAATCGGAGAGATGCTGCGAATTTTCCGAGGAAACGACGACGCCGTGCCACAGTTTGACATATCCGCACTTGCAGATGAGCGGCTGACCCATCGTATAAAGGAGAAGTGCCGTCGCGCCGATGAAGCCGGCGGCGAGCAGCAGGGAATTCAGGACCGTGCGGTTCACGCGGATTTCCTTGAGAATGCGATGCGCCGCAGAACGCGGCGCATCGGGTGGAGACAGGCGGCCGGAAGATGACACATCCTTGCGGCTGGAAACAAGATCGGGAGAGAGACGCATGAAGCTTGCGACACTGAAGGATTCCACCCGCGACGGCCGCCTGGTCGTCGTCTCGCGCGACCTGACGCTCTGCTCGGAAGTCGGGCACATCGCCCGCACGCTGCAGGCGGCGCTGGACGACTGGGCGCATGTCGCGCCACGGCTGGAGCGGGTTGCCGAAGGGCTGGAAACCGGCGCGCAGCCGACCACCCGCTTCCACGAGCACGACGCCGCCTCGCCGCTGCCGCGCGCCTACCAGTGGGCGGACGGCTCGGCCTATGTCAACCACGTCGAGCTGGTGCGCAAGGCCCGCAATGCCGACATGCCGGAAAGCTTCTGGACCGATCCGCTGATGTACCAGGGCGGCTCCGACAGCTTCTTGGGCCCGCGCGACCCGATCCTGGCGGCCGACGAGACCTTCGGCATCGACATGGAGGGCGAGATCGCCGTCATCGTCGACGACGTGCCGATGGGCGCGAGCGCGGAGGAAGCGCGCGACGCGATCCGCCTCGTCATGCTCGTCAACGACGTGTCGCTGCGCGGGCTCATCCCCGCCGAACTCTCCAAGGGTTTCGGCTTCTTCCAGTCGAAACCCGCCTCCGCCTTCTCCCCCGTCGCCGTGACGCCGGACGAGTTGGGCGAGGCCTGGGATGGCGGAAAACTGCATCTGCCGCTCCTCGTCTCGCTCAACGGCAAGGCCTTCGGCAAGGCGGAAGCCGGCGTCGACATGACCTTCGATTTCGGCCAGCTCGTCGCCCATGCGGCAAAGACCCGGCCGCTCGTTGCGGGCTCGATCATCGGCTCCGGCACCGTCTCCAACAAGCTCGACGGCGGCCCCGGCAAGCCGGTCGCGGAGGGTGGCGCGGGTTATTCCTGCATCGCCGAACTCCGCACCATCGAGACGATCGCGACCGGCACCGCAAAAACGCCCTTCATGAAGTTCGGCGATGTCGTGCGCATCGAGATGAAGGACAAGACCGGCCATTCGATCTTCGGCGCGATCGAGCAGACCGTAAAAGCCTACGAAAAGGATTGAACCGATGAGCGGCGAGATCGTGCTTTTCGACTACTGGCGCTCGTCCGCCAGCTACCGCGTGCGCATCGCGCTCGAAAGCCTCGGTCTCGCCTATCGGCGGGAATCTGTCGATCTGCTCGACGGGAAACAGCGCTCGCCGGAGCACCGCGCCCGCAACCCGCAGGGCCTCGTGCCGGCGCTCGCGATCGACGGGCACATGCTGACGCAGTCGCTCTCGATCATCGAATACCTCTCGGAGACGCGCCCTGAGGCGCATTTCCTGCCGTCCGATCCGCTCGGCCGGCAGCGGGTGCGGGCGATTTCCTATGCCATCGCCATGGAGATCCACGCCGTCTGCAACACCGGCGTCGTCGGCCATCTCATGACGCTGACCGGGGACGGGGAGGCGGCGCGCGCCGAGTGGATGAAAAAATTCATCGGCGAGGGTCTCGCTGCCGTCGAAACCCTGCTCGACAATCCGGCGACGGGAAAGTTCTGCCACGGCGATATGCCCACCATGGCCGATTTCTGCCTCGTGCCGCAGGTCTACAATGCCGAACGCTGGGGCGCCGATATCAGCGCGCTGGAGAAAGTGCGCCACATCACTGACAACTGCCGCGCCCTCCCGGCCTTCCAGGCGGCGCATCCGGAGACGGTGAAGCCGGCTTGAGCTTTTATTTGCGGGTTCGGGATGTTATATATACCTTCGATTGATGAAGGATATACCATGCCGCTCTACGTGAAGGACCAGGAGGTCGACCGGCTAGCGGAAAAGCTGTCCACGCTGCGCAAGGTCAGCAAGACCGAGGCGGTGCGCCAGGCGCTGACGCATGAGCTGGAGCGCGCGGAGAACGAGCCGACGCTGGTGGAAAAGGCCGTTGCCATGACACGGGAGCTGAACCGGAAGTATTCTCCGACCGGCCTGAAGGCTGACAAAGCCTTCATCGACAGCCTCTACGAAGACTGATGTTCGTCGATGCTTCCGCTATCGTCGCCATGATGACAAACGAAAGCGACGCCGCGTCGCTGTCGTTACGCCTCATGACGGCCACTTCGCGCGCAACGTCACCAATGGCGCTTTGGGAGGCTTCCGTCGCCTACAGCCGCATTTCCGGCGTCGAACCGAAGGCTGCTTTGCGTGAGGTGGAAGCCTATATTCGACCGCTTGAAATCGAGGTCATCGCGATCTCGCCGGCAGCGACTGCGGCCGCCGTCGAGGCATACCAGCGTTTCGGCAAGGGCCGCCACCCGGCCGGGCTCAATTTCGGCGACTGTTTCGCCTATGCCTGCGCAAGGCACCTCGACGTGCCGCTGCTCTACAAGGGCGACGACTTTTCGCAGACGGATATCGAAACCGCGTGAAAACCGCCCCGCCGAAGCGGGGCGATTCAAAAAATGTCAGGCGACGTCGCCCATGCAGACGTATTTCATCTCCAGATAGTCGTCCGCGCCGTGCGCGGAGCCTTCGCGGCCGAGGCCGGACTGCTTGATGCCGCCGAAGGGGGCGGCTTCGGAGGAGATGATGCCGGTGTTGACGCCGACCATGCCGTATTCCAGCGCTTCCGTCACCTGCCAGACCTTCTTCAGATCGCCGGCAAAGAAGTAGGCTGCCAGGCCGAATTCAGTGTCGTTCGCCTGCGCGATGACGTCCTCGACCGTATCGAAGCGGAAGAGCGGCGCGACCGGGCCAAACGTCTCTTCCCGTGCGACCGTCATGCCGCGGGAAACACCCTTGAGCACGGTCGGCTCGAAGAACGTACCCTGACCCGCAACGCGCTTGCCGCCGGCAACCACCGTGGCGCCCTTCGACACAGCGTCGGCAATGTGTGCCTCGACCTTCTCGATGGCCGCTTCCTCGATCAGCGGGCCGATCGTGATGCCCTTGTCGAAACCGTTGCCGACGGAAAGCTCGGCGACCTTCTTCGCCAGCTTGTCGGCAAAGGCATCATAGACGTTCGACTGCACGTAGATGCGGTTGGCACAGACGCAGGTCTGGCCGGCATTGCGGTATTTCGAGGCCATTGCGCCTTCGACGGCAGCGTCCAGGTTCGCATCGTCGAAGACGATGAAGGGCGCGTTTCCACCGAGTTCCAGGCTCACCTTCTTGATCTGGTCGGAGCACTGGCGCATCAGGATACGGCCGACTTCCGTCGAGCCCGTGAAGGAGATCTTGCGGACCTTCGGATTGAAGCAAAGCTCCTTGCCGATGGCTGGACCGTCCGTGCCGAGGATGACGTTGAAGACGCCGGCCGGAAGGCCGGCCTTTTCGGCGAGCACGGCCAGCGCGATCGCCGAAAGCGGCGTCTGCTCGGCGGGCTTTGAGACGACCGTGCAGCCGACGGCAAGCGCAGGCGCCACCTTGCGGGCGATCATCGCGGCCGGAAAGTTCCACGGCGTGATCGTGCCGACGACACCGACCGGCTGCTTGATGACCAGCATGCGCTTGTCGACGGAGGGGGCGGGGATCGTCTCGCCGTTGATGCGCTTGGCTTCTTCCGCATACCACTCGACATAGGAGGCGGCATAGAGGATCTCGCCCCTGGCTTCCGGCAGCGGCTTGCCCATTTCGGCGGTCAGGATCGCAGCCAGTTCGTCCGCATTGGCGACGATCAGGTCGAACCATTTGCGCAGCAGGACGCTGCGGTCCTTGGCCGGGCGGGCGGCCCAGACCTGCTGCGCCTTATAGGCGGCATCGATCGCGGCAGAAGTCTCGGTCGCGCCCATTTCAGGCAGCGTCGCGAGCTTTTCGCCGGTCGCGGGGTTGAAGACGTCGAAGGTCTCGGCGCCGTTGCCGCCGATCCAGTTGCCGTTGACATATCCTGCATCGCGCAGGAAGTCGGTCGACTTTAGGTGCTTCGTGAGCGCATCGTAGAAGGCCATGATTTCGTTCCTTTCGGACGTGGAAGGTCGTTCACCCGGAGCAGAGGCTCCGGGTGTTTCCTTGGGAGGATGTATTCAGTGTTGGGCGTCGCCGATCAGGCGGCGCGGGCTTCCACCATCGCGGCTTCGAGGATATCGAGCGCCTCGGCAAAAACCTCGTCCTGGATGGTGATCGGTGCCAGGAAGCGGATGACGTTGCCGTGCACGCCGCAGGTGAGCAGGATCAGGCCCTTTTCGAGGGCTTTCAGGCGCACCTTGTTGGCGAAATCGGCGCTCGGCAGCTTGGTCGAAACATCGTTGAACTCGACGGCGTTCATGAAGCCGGGACCACGGATATCGACGATTTCCGGAACCTTGTCCTGCAGCGAGGCAAGGCGCTGCTTCAGGCGGGCGCCGAGGTTTTCGGCACGGTTGCAGAGGTCCTCGTCCTTGATGACGTCGAGCACGGCATGCGCCGCCGCAACGCCGATCGGGCTGCCGGCATAGGTGCCGCCGAGGCCGCCCGGGCCGGGGGCGTCCATGATTTCCGCGCGGCCGGTGACGGCTGCGATCGGGAAGCCGCCGCCGAGGCCCTTGGCCATCGTCGTGATGTCGGCCACCACGCCGTAGTGTTCCATGGCGAAGAGCTTGCCGGTACGGGCAAAGCCGGTCTGCACCTCATCGGCGATCAAGAGAATGCCGTGCTGGTCGCAGATCTCGCGCAGCGCCTTCATGAAGGCGACCGGAACCGGATAGAAGCCGCCTTCGCCCTGTACCGGCTCGATGATGATCGCGGCAACGCGGTTCGGATCGACATCGGCCGCAAACAGCTTCTTCAGCACGCCGAGCGACTGCTCGACGGTCGTGCCGTGCATCTCGACCGGGAAGGGGGCATGGAAGACGTCGGCCGGCATGGCGCCGAAGCCGACCTTGTAGGGCACGACCTTGCCGGTCAGCGCCATGCCCATGAAAGTACGGCCATGGAAACCACCGGAAAAGGCGATGACGGCCTGGCGCCCGGTGGCGGCGCGGGCGATCTTGACGGCATTCTCGACGGCTTCGGCACCGGTGGTGACAAAGATCGTCTTCTTGGCGAAGTTGCCGGGGGTGATGGCGTTCAGGCGCTCGGCAAGCTCGACATAGTTTTCGTAAGGCACGACCTGGTGGCAGGTGTGGGTGAAACGGTCGAGCTGGTTCTTGACGGCCTCGATGACGCGCGGATGGCGGTGGCCGGTGTTGACGACGGCAATGCCGGCGGCGAAATCGATATAGCGATTGCCCTCCTTGTCCCAGATCTCCGCATTCTCCGCACGGTCGGCGTAGATCTGCGTGGTCATGCCGACACCGCGCGAAATGGCGGCGTTCTTGCGGTCTGTGAGGGCTGTTCCGGTCATGGCGCTATCCTGGATCTGGAGGCTTCAATTAATAACTTGCATTTTTTCTGCAAGTCTCAAGTGGAATTCCTACATTTTTTCTGCAAGAATGCAACGGTCATTTTAAGACGGGTATGCGACGGATTTTCAGGGGTACGAAGATCGGATGCAGTCCGTCGGGAATGCTATAAGAAACTATAACCAGAATCAGGGATTGGCGCGATGGGTTCGGAAGAACCGGTGCACTACAAGGTGGCGGAGGCCGCGCGGCTTGCCGGCGTTTCCGCGTCCACGCTCAGGCTTTGGGAAACGCAGGGCCTCGTCGTGCCGGGACGCTCGGAGACCGGCCACCGTCAATATAGCGGCGACGACGTCGCCCGGCTGAAACGTATCGCCTGGTACAGGACGGAGCGCGGCCTGAACCCCGCCGCCATTCGCGAGGCGCTGGAGGCGGAAGACCCAGCAGGCGAGACCACGGTCTCCGAAGGCGATGCGCCACAGGGCGTCGGCCGCAAGCTGCGCAGCCTGCGCCATGCCACGGGCAAGACGCTGGAGCAGGTCGCGGGCGACATCGGCATTGCGACATCGGTGCTCTCCACCTTCGAGCGCACCTCGCAGGGCGTGACATTCCGCGTGCTGCACGATCTCGCGGCCTATTACGACACGACCGTCTCGAAACTCTCCGGCGAAGAGGAGGAGGCCAACCGGTCGGTCGTGCGGGCAGGGGAGTGGAAGTTCTGGCCGGAAACCTCACCGGGCGTCACCGTGCAGGTACTGGCGGACGGGCGCAACATGATGGATTGCCACCGCTTCGTGCTCGCCCCCGGTGCCTCCAGCGACGGTGCCTACAAACACGAGGGCGAGGAATTCGTGCACGTGCTTTCCGGCCGCGTCGAAATGGTGCTCGACGGCCATGAATTCCACGACCTCGGCCCCGGCGACAGCCTCTATTTCGAAAGCTGCCGCCGCCACGCCTGGCGCAACCGCCATGACGGCGAGACGGTGCTGATCTGGATCAACACCCCGCCGACCTTTTAGAGCCCCGGCGTTTTATATAGTTCACAAATTCAGTAGAAAATATTTTCCGCCATGCTTCGATATCAGAGAGCGAAAGTTCCCGTCCGGCCTGCCCAATAAACCGCCATTCGTTGTCTACAAAAGCGGCATTTGCGATTTTAGGGGTAGAAACAACGTTGTTTCGCAGTCGATCCTCCCAATCGCGAAAGCAGGCCAGCATGTCCAAAATCAGCAAGAAACTTCTCGAAAACGCGCTTTTCTCCCGCCGCTCCGCCCTTGCGGCGCTCGCGGTGGCAGCCGTCGCCGTCTCCACCTTCTCCATCGCCGCGCCTGCCTTCGCCGAAGACAAGAAGGACCTGAAGGTCGGCATCATCTCCGGTGAGGACGAGGATGTCTGGCGCGTCGTCGTTGCCGAGGCGGCCAAGAAGGGCCTGACCATCGAGACGGTCGTCTTCAACGACTATACCCAGCCGAACGAGGCGCTCGCCCGCGGCGAGATCGACGCCAACGCCTTCCAGCACCTGCCCTATCTGGAAAACCAGATCCAGCAGCACGGTTATAAGATCGTGCCCGCCGGCTACACGGCGGTCTGGCCGATCGGCCTTTATTCCAAAAAGCATACCAAGATCGCGGAATTGCCGGACGGCGCGGTCGTCGGCGTGCCGAACGATCCGTCGAACGAGGGCCGGGCGCTGCGCGTGCTGCAGAACGAAGGCCTGATCAAGCTGAAGGACGGCACCGGCATTCTCGCCACTATCGCCGACATCTCGGAAAACCCGAAGAAGCTGGAGATCAAGGAACTCGACGCCGGCATCGTCGGACGCTCGGTCGATGACCTGGATGCGGCGATCGTCAACACCGACTGGGCGCTGAAGAGCGGCCTCACCCCGGAAAACCGCATCGCGCAGGAGCCGGTCGCCGACAACCCGTACCGCAACTTCATCGCGGTTCGCGAGGAATCGAAGGACGAGCCCTGGGTCAAGCCGCTGGTTGAGGCCTATCAGAACGACGTCGTGAAGGCCGAGTTCGACCGCGTCTACAAGGGCACGGGCATCAGCGCCTACTAAGACATTCGACAACCAGCAGAGACAGCCCGCGATGCGCTCAGCCGCCGCGGGCTGTCTTTCCGTTTCCGGAAGGGAACCGCGCATGAACAAACATGTGACAGGCAAGCCGGCGCAGACCGCGGCCAGCGAAGAAGACGTCATCCGCCTGTCGGACGTCCGCCGCCGTTTTGGCGCGACGCCGGCGCTGGACGGCGTTTCGCTCGATGTGCGCCGCGGCGAGATCCTCGGCATCATCGGGCGCAGCGGCGCCGGCAAGTCGACGCTCATCCGGTGCTTGAACGGCCTTGAACGGCCGGACAGCGGGACGATCGAGATCGAGGGCCGCGAGATCACCGGCCTCAGCGAAGCCGAGCTTCAGCCGCTGCGCCGCCGCATCGGCATGATCTTCCAGCATTTCAACCTGCTCTCCGCCAAGACGGTGGAGGAGAATGTCGCGCTGCCCCTGAAGATCGAGGGCTGGGCGAAGGCCAAGCGTCTCGCCCGCGCCGCCGAACTGCTCGACCTTGTCGGCCTGACCGGCAAGGCGAAGGCCTATCCCTCGGAACTCTCCGGCGGCCAGAAGCAGCGCGTCGGCATTGCCCGGGCACTCGCCGCAAGCCCGGCGCTGCTGCTCTCCGACGAAGCGACCTCCGCGCTCGACCCGGAAACGACGCGCTCGATCCTCGCGCTGCTCAAGGACATCAACCGCAAGCTCGGCCTCACCATCCTGCTCATCACCCATGAGATGGAAGTGGTTCGAAATATCGCCGACCGCGTCACCGTGCTCGATGCCGGCCGCATCGTGGAGGAAGGCCCCGTCTGGCAGGTGTTTTCACGCCCGCAGGCGGAGACGACGAAAAGCCTGCTCAGCGGCATCCGCCCGCAACTGCCCGCCCATATCGCGCAAAGCCTCACGGCGGATATTGCAGGCGAGGCCATTCTCAGCCTCGACATTGCCGGCCCCGCCGCCACCGGCCCGCTGTTCCAGAAGCTGTCGGAGGAATTTCCGGGCGGCTATCGCCTGATCCATGGCGGCGTCGATCATATCCAGGAACAGGCCGTCGGCCGTTTCTTCATCGCGGTGCCGGCGGATGCCAGCGCGCGCCTCGTTTCGTTTGCAGAGCGCCTCGGCGCACAGGTGGAGGTCCTCGGCCATGTCGCCGATCATGCTTGAGCTTCTCGTCCGCTCGCTCTGGGAAACGGTCGTTATGACCGCCGCGTCCGGCGTCATCTCGCTCGCCTTCGGCCTGCCGCTCGGCCTGGCGCTGGTGGCAACCGCGCGCGGCGGCATTGCGGAAACCCTCTGGACCAACCGCCTGCTCGGCGCCATCGTCAACGGCTTCCGCTCCGTGCCCTTCATCATCCTGCTCGTGGCCCTCATCCCCGTCACGCGCCTCATCGTCGGCACGTCGATCGGCACCTGGGCGGCGATCGTGCCGCTGTCGATCGCCGCCACACCCTATTATGCGCGCATCGCGGAAGTGTCGCTGCGCGAGGTGGACCGCGGGCTGATCGAGGCCGTGCGCGCCATGGGCGGCAACCGCTGGACGATCGTGCGCGAAGTGCTGATCCCCGAGGCGCTGCCGGGCATCGTCGCGGGCTTCACCGTGACGCTCGTGACGCTGATCGGCGCTTCCGCGATGGCGGGCGCCATCGGTGCCGGCGGTCTTGGCGACCTCGCGATCCGCTACGGCTATCAGCGCTTCGAGACGACGGTCATGGTGGCGGTCGTCGCCGTGCTCATCGTGCTCGTCTGCGGCATCCAGTGGCTCGGCGACCGGCTCGTCGCACGCCTCGACCATCGCGGCTGAAAGAGCCGAAAGGCATCGGGCGCATTTGCCGCCCGATGCTTCGCATCATCGCCATGATGCAAAGAAATTTTATGGATTTTGAAGAGTTTAGCAGCGGTTTTCTTATCATTCGGCGTTGTGTCGCGCATCCTTCCGGACAGATCCGGTTTGCGAAGGAAGGCCGCCGCCATGCCGTCACTCGATATCCCCGTAGACACGCTGATCCTGCCGGGCCTCAACGGTTCCGCGAACGACCATTGGCAGCGCCATTGGGCGCGCGACAATCCTGAAAGCCGCGTCGTCGAGCAATTCGACTGGAACTGCCCGGACCGGCAGAGCTGGCTTGTGCAACTGGAACGGCAGGTCGACATGATCGGCAAGGACATCTGGCTCGTCGGCCACAGCCTCGGTTGCGTGCTGGCGGCGCATTTCGCCGAAAGCCCGCTTTCCTCGCGCATCCGCGGCGCGCTGCTCGTGGCCCCCTGCGATCTCGACACGACGGAAACCCTGCACCCCTGCGTGGTCCGCTTCGGCGCCATGCCGGCAAAACGCCTGCCGTTTCCCTCGCTCGTCGTCGGCAGCCTCAACGATCCCTATATGCCGGTCGACCGGTTGCGCCAGAGCGCCAGGGCCTGGGGCAGCGATCTCGTCGATATCGGCAATGCCGGCCATATCAACATCGCGAGCGGCTTCGGCCGCTGGACGGCGGGTTATGACTTTTTGGAACTGCTGAAGGCGCGGGCGGAGCGCGCTCCCTTCGCCGCAACACCGGACGGCCGCCTGTTCACGGCGGCCGTCGCGAGCATGGGGCTGGCGCTCAACTGAGCGCCGGCATCGCACTCAGCGGTGCGAGGCCCAGGGAACCAGGCGGCGCTCGATCAGCCGCGCGATGAATTCCAGCAGGATGGCGATCAGCGCGATAACGATGATGCCGGCAATCACAATGTCGGTGACGAGGAATTGCGCCGCCGACTGGATCATGAAGCCGATGCCGCTCGTCGCCGCCACCAGTTCCGCGGCGACCAGCGTCGTCCAGCCCGCACCGAGCGCGATGCGGATGCCGGTGAGGATCGAGGGCACGGCGCTCGGCAGCACGACTTCCGTCAGCACCTGCCGCTTGCTGGCGCCGAGCGAGCGGGCCGCGTTGACATGGTCCTTCGAGACCCCGCGAACGCCCGCTGAGGTCGACAGGATGATCGAGGGCAGCATGGAGAGCGCGATCACCGTGATCTTCGACGCCTCGCCGATGCCGACCCAGATGATGACGAGCGGCAGGTAGGCGAGCGGCGGCAGCGGGCGCAGGAATTCGACGATCGGATCGAGGATGCCACGGCCGAGCCGGCTCGTGCCGATGGCGATGCCGGCGGGAATGCCGATCAGGATGGAGGCGATGAGCGCGCCAAAAATGCGGTAGAGGCTGGCGCCGACATGTTCGGCCAGGGTCGAATCGACGAAGCCGGTGACGACGAGGTTATAGAGAGCGATGACGACCTGCCGCGGCGAGGGCAGGAAGACGGGCGAGACCAGCGCATAGGCGGAGGCGAGGCCCCACAGCCCGATGATCGCAGCAACGGTGATGGTCGAAATGACGGCGATCGGCACGGGACGTGCCGCGCGGGGGAGGGCGGCCTCGATGGTCTCGACCGGCTGCGGCAGGGGTTCGATTTCGGTGGAGAGCGTCATGCGGCCAACTCCTCGTCGGTGGTGGACTGGATGAGGCCGTTGAGCCCGGCATGCATGCGCTTGAAGAGCGGCGAGGCCTTGACGGTGGCGACCGGCGTGCCACCCAGCACCTCCGCATTGAAGCCGGCCTCGATCTCCGCCGTCAGGCGCCCCGGATTGGGCGACAGCACGACGACGCGCGTGCCGAGCAGCAGCGCCTCCTCGATCGAATGGGTGATGAGCAGGGCGCCCGCACCGCTTTCCGCCTTGATGCGCAGCAGGAAGGCCTGCATGCGCGTGCGGGTCAGCGCATCGAGCGCGCCGAGCGGTTCGTCGAGCAGCAGGAAGCGCGGCTCGGCGGCGAGCGCCCGGGCAATGCCCACACGCTGGCGCATACCGCCGGACAGTTCCCAGATGCGCCTGTCGCCGGCATCCGCAAGGCCGACGCGTTCGAGAAGCTGCTGGGCCTTCTCGCGCCGTTCGGCAAGCGGAACGCCCCTGAGCTTGAAGGAAAGCGCGATGTTGTCGCGCGCGTCGAGCCAGGGGTAGAGCGCATCGTCCTGGAAGACCACGGCCCGGTCGGCATTCGGCCCCTTGATGGGCACGCCGTCGACGGTGATGGAGCCGGAGGTCGGTTCCAGAAACCCGGCGGCGAGGTTGAGCAGGCTCGTCTTGCCGGAGCCGGAACGCCCGATGATGGCGACCAGCTCGTCCGAGGCGACCTGCAGGTTGATGCCGTCCAGGACGAGCTTTTCAGCGGTGCCGCCCCGTCCTGCCCTCGGCGGATAACGCAGCGAAACGTTGCGGAATGTCAGGATGCTCATGGAACCTCCGGGAGTGTCTTGGCCTATCTGCCGGCGATGGCCCGGCAGCGCTTTCGCACCGCCGAGCCACCTCCGCCGCAGGATTTGTCGCCGATCAGTAGGACAGTTTCGTCGCGTCCGTGACCCAGCGCGTGGAGACATAAGGCTTGTAGTCGGAGAGCGCCGACGGGATCTTGCCCTGTTCCAGCAGGAAGGCCGAAGTATCGGCCACGGCCTTTACCGTGCCGCCACCGAGCAGCGCCTCGCCGGCCTGCTCTTCCAGCGTCGGGAAGACGTAGCCCTTGAGAAGCGCCGGCACCTCGTCCTGCTTGGCGCCGGTCAGCCGCGCAATCTTCTCGGCTTCCGGCGAGGTGGCGTTCCAGGCGTCAGGGTTGGCGCGATAGGCGGCGGCCGCATCGCCCGTCACCTTCACGAAGGCCGTCACGACGTCCGGATGCTCTTCCGCGAATTTCTTGCTGACGATCCAGGCGTCGAAGGTCGGGCCGCCCCAATCGGCGACATCCTTCGAGGTCGCAAGCACCGTGCCGCTCTTCTTCAGCTGCGCCAGAACCGGGTCCCAGACATAGGCGCCGTCGATATCGCCGCGTTCCCAGGCGGCCGCGATTTCCGGCGGACGCAGGTTGAGGATCTCGACCGACTTCGGATCGACCTTCCAGTGCTTCAGCGCCGTCAGCAGGCTGTAATGGGCGGTGGAGACGAAGGGTGTGGCGATCTTCTTGCCGGCAAGGTCTTCCGGCCTGTCGATCGACTTCACGGCGAGCGCTTCCGCCTCGCTGATCAGGCCGACGATGTAGATCAGCTCGATCGGCAGTTCGCGGCTGGAGGCGGCGGCCAGCGGCGAGGAGCCGACATAGCCGATATCGAGCGAGCCGGAGGCGATGGCTGCGATCACGTCGGCGCCGCCGTCGAATTTCTGCCAGTTGATCTTGGCGCCGGTCACCTTCTCATAGGTGCCGTCCGCCTGCGGCACGCGGGACGGCTCAACGATCGGCTGGTAGCCGATGTTGAGCGTCACCTCCTGGGCATAGGCGGTGCCGAACGACGCGGCCATGGCAAGGGCGGCGGTCGCGGCAAGCAGGGTTCTGCGGTTGATGGTCATGGTCCTCTCCTCAAATTGCCGTTGCCGCGGTCTGTCGCGGGCCGGTAATTCAGGCTATCCATTCCATAAATTTAGTAGAGAAATATTTGCCTCAATTTACCGGTCTTGCCGCAATTGGTTTTGCGTTTTTCCGCGGTTCGGCTGGAACGGAGCGCCGGGCGCAAAATAATGGCGGGCAGAAGAAATACCGATTGTCGCGAAAAATGATGCGAAATGGGCACGCCGGGGCCAAAAATCGGCATAAGGGGTTGACGGAGAATGCCAATTTCCATGGTGTTATGCTCATAAATAAATTATATTGTTTTTATATGTTTTTCGCACTCCGGTGCCAAGAATGAGCCAGAATCACCCGTCACAAGGTGAGCCGATCGATCTTCCCGAGGACGACGGATGGAAACAGCGGGACGCGGCGTGCGCGTCCGCGCTGCCGGGCATATCCGGGTAATGCACACATGCTGATGGAAAGCAGGCTGAAATGCTGACGAAAAAGGGAAAATACGGACTGAAGGCCCTGGTGGATCTCGCACGGCTGGAGCCGGGCCAAACCGCTTTCGTCAGCGAGATCGCGCTTCGAAACAACATTCCGAAAAAGTTCCTCGACACGATTCTGCTGGAACTGCGCAATGCCGGCATGCTGCGCTCCAAGAAGGGGCCGGGCGGCGGCTATTCGCTCTCCCATCCGGCCTCCGAAATCCGAATCGGCCACGCCATCCGCGTGCTCGACGGGCCCTTGGCGCCCATCCGCTGCGCGAGCCGCACCGCCTATGAGGCCTGCGAGGATTGTGCCGATCCGGAAACCTGTCAGGTCCGCCGCGCCATGACGGACGTGCGCGACGCCATCGCCGCCATTCTCGATACGATGACGCTCGAACAGTTCGTCGCCGTGCCCGGCGCTGCCGCGATGATCGACGACGAAGAGCTGGAAAAGCGGGTCGGCTGAAGCCGTACCCGCAAATCCTCGCAAAAAACCTAGTTTTCCTCGTTCTCCGGGTGGCGGTGCGCCTCGCGGCGCAGCTTACCGCTTTGCCTCAGCGCCTCGGCGAGATGCGGCGGCAGGCCTTCAGGCTGCGTCCCGCCTCCAGCCGCTCGAACATGGTCGGCAGCCTCCTGCGCCACGGCGCGAGCCGCAGTGGCGGCGAGGAAGGCGTTCGTCCTGTGCTGATCCGCAATCCCGATCTGCGCCGCATCTATGGCGCGCCCCGCCTCCGCGACCATGGCCTGCGCGGCGGCGAGGCGGGCGGTAAGCAGGCCGGCCTCGAAAACATCGCCGTCCGCTTTGTCCAGGACACGGCCGAGCGCCCGCTGGCCCGCGCCCAATTGCCGTGCCGCTCCGAGAAGCAGGCCGAGCGAATGCGGAACCGCTACCTCGCCGGGCGCGTGCAGCAGGGCATCGCCATCGACCAGCACGTCCTTGAACAATACATGTTCGGCCGATTGCGGCGCGCCGTTGGCCGGCTCGCAACTGTTGGCGACATAGTGCAGGCCGTCGATGCGCGTCGGCAGCAGCAGGCTTGCGGCCTTGCCGCCGTCGTTGCGGGTCGGCACGAGCAGCCAGTCGGCATGGCGGGTGCAGGGCGTACAGAGCGCTTCGCCGCTGAGCCGCCAGGCAAGGCCGCTCGCGGCCAGCGGCAGCGTTTCGGCTTCGTCGCCATTGCGCCGGGGGACGGCGCGGGCGAGCCGCGCGCCCGAAAGCGCCGCCGAGAAAACCCCGCTACGATGGCCGTCCGTGCCATGGCTGCGAAGCTCTTCGAGCACGACGAAATGGGCGGCAAGGATTTCGCCCAGCGTCGCGGATTGCGCTGACGCCACGGCGCAGACATCCGCCAGAACCGTATTGGAAACGTCGATGCCGCCATACTCCGTCGGCACGGAAATGCCGAACAGGCCCGAGCGGGACAGAAGGTCGAGGCGGGCTTCCGCCGTTGCCAGCGTGCCGCCCGCAGCGGCACTGAAAATGCCGGCAATCGTGCCGACGACGGTCAACGCCTCGTCCTCGGTGCTGATGACGGCGGCGGTTCGCGTTGGGCGGTCGAGTGCTGACGAGATCATACCCATGTCGTCTCTCCTTGCGGATGCCGTTTCAGGCGCACAGGCTTAACCGGGCAAAAAGATCACATTCTATAGAGATTGTATAGAAAGATTTTATGCCATCGGATCGAGGAAACCACCTTCACGCTACCACGAAGATCCGACGATTGCCTCGTGAAACCGTCCGGCCCATCGCGCTTCCGATAAGCTCAGCTGGCCGAAGACAGCCCCAGCCGCATCAACGGCCGCCGCGGGGATCGACGCGCGACCTCTGAAAATCCAAGTTCTTCGAACACCGAAGCGACGCCCACGAACCCTTCACCCCACATGAGGGGCTTTTCCGTCTCGATGGCGCAGGCATCGACGGCGAGCGCATCGTTTTCTCGTGCAAACGCGACCGCAGCGCCGGCAAGCCGCTTCATGAGTCCCTGGCGGCGAAAGCCCGTGCGGATGAAAAAGCAGGTAATGGCATAGACCCGCGCCGGGTCCGGTTCGGCTGCATCGTCGGTGGGCCGCGAGGATTTTGCGCCATTAAAACGCGGCGACGCAAGCCGGGGGCCGACGGCGCACCAGCCGACAGCCTTTCCGTCACTATAGGCGAACAGACCCGGCGGCGGCCCGGCCTCCACCATGGCGCGGAACACATCTTTCCGATCGGCCCTGTCCATCGCCTTGTAGTCGGCGCCGCTGAGCCGGGGCCACATACACCAGCATCCGGAATTCGCGCCACGCTGCGGCCCGAAAAGCTCTTCCAGATCGGCCCACCGGTCGGCGGTCATTGGGTGGATATCGAAGGTCTCGGGCATTTCGCTTTCCCGCCATGGGCGTCTCGAATGCCGAAAGTCTATGACCGATCGCCCGCACCTTCAACCATCCGCGGCGAAAGGCGTCGAAGTCAGCCCGGCGTTTGCGCCAGCTTGCGGGCTATGTCGTAGAAGGCATTGACGAGTTTGCCGTTGCTGCGCTCGCGCAGACAGATGAGCGCTTCGTCCATCAGCATTTCCGGAGCATCAATGCGGATCGGGACGAGGCGGTTGTCCTGGCCGAATTCGGCGGAGGAAACGAAGCCGACGCCGCCGCCGGCCGCGACGATCTCGCGAACCGCCTCGCGCCCCTCCGCTTCGATGAGCGGCGTCAGCACGACCCCGCATTGCGCGGCCATCGCCTCCAGTTTCTGGCGGGTCTTGGAGCCCCGCTCGCGAAAGACCAGGGGGTGCTTGGCGAGTTCGGCGAGGGTGATCTTCTCCTGGCCGGCGAGAGGATAGTCGCGGCTGGCAAAGGCGATGATCGGCGTGGAGTTGAGCTTCAGGATCTCGAAATCGCTGGATTGCGGGATTTCGCCGAGAACGCCGATATCCGCCTCATAGGCATGCAGGCTGGTGATGACAGTCTCGGTATTGCCGGCATCGATCGAGACCTGCACGGTCGGATAAGCGCGGCGGAAGGCGGCGAGGATGTGCAGGAGATGGTGGGCGGCATCCGCGACGATGCGCAGCTTGCCGGCCCTGAGGGCGCGCGATTCCGACAACAGGTCGAGCGCCTGCTGCTCGACGTCGAACATGCGGCGGGTGACTTCAAGAAGCTGTTGGCCGGCCTGGGTGAGCGTCACCTGCTTCTTGTTGCGGTTGAACAGCAGGACGTCATATTCTTCCTCCAGCTTGCGCACCTGGTCGGAGATGGCCGGCTGGGTGAGGAAGAGCGCTTCCGCCGCGCGCGAAAAGCCGCCGTGGATGGCCACGTTGTGGAAAGCGCGAAGCTGGACATAGCGCATGGAACCGTCTTTCGATCGATCAGGGTGATGCAATCATCAGACCGAACGATTCTTCTTATGTAAAGGCCAAAAGTGCCAACCACTGGCGTGGCCGTCATAACCATAAGTAAAATCTATATTTTCATACAAAAGAACGATTTTACATATATGTCTGCCCGCCGCATTGTCGCTCCAGAGACGCAAACGCGAGGACGGACCATGCCAAACACCGCTTCTGACAGAACCATCGCGCCGCTGGAAACACCAAAACTCGGCGAGCCCTATCTGCTGACGCCCGGTCCCTTGACGACGGCCTATTCGGTCAAGGAAGCGATGCTGCGGGACTGGGGTTCGTGGGATGCCGATTTCCGCGCCATGACGGCCGACCTCCGTCGCCAGCTTCTGGAGATCGCCGGCGATACGACGGGCGAGTTCGATTGCGTACCCATGCAGGGCAGCGGCTCGTTTTCGGTCGAGGCGATGCTCGGCAGCTTCGTTCCCCGCGACGGCAAGGTGCTGGTTCTTAGTAACGGCGCCTATGGCAAGCGCATCGCCCAGACGCTCGCCTATCTCGGCCGCGACTATGTGACGATCGACAAGGGCGACTACATGCCGCCGCGCGGCCCCGAAGTCGTCGCCGCTCTCGATGCCGATCCGGCAATCAGCCATGTCGTTGTCGTGCATTGCGAAACGAGCTCCGGCATCCTCAATCCGCTCAAGGAAATTTCGGACGCCGTCTATTCCCGCGGCCGCAAGCTGATCGTCGACTCGATGAGCGCTTTCGGCGCAGTACCCGCCAGCATCGCCGATTTCCGCTACGAGGCGATCGTCTCCTCCGCCAACAAGTGCATCGAGGGTGTGCCGGGCTTCGGCTTCGTCATCGCCCGCAAGAGCGAGCTGGAAGCCGCCAAGGGCCGCAGCCATTCGCTGAGCCTCGATATGCACGCCCAGTGGGACTACATGAACAAGACCGGCCAGTGGCGGTTCACGCCGCCAACCCACGTCGTCGCCGCCTTCCTGGAGGCACTGCGCCTGCACCGCGAAGAAGGTGGCGTCGCCGCCCGCGGCGCCCGCTACGCCCGCAACCGCGATGTCATGGTCGCCGGCATGCGCGAGGCGGGTTTCGAGACGCTTCTGGCAAACCAGTGGCTGTCGCCGATCATCGTCACCTTCTTCAGCCCGGCCCATCCGGCCTTCGCCTTCGACCGCTTCTACGCGCTGATGAAGGACAAGGGCTTCATCATCTATCCCGGCAAGCTGACGGTCGTCGACAGTTTCCGCGTCGGCTGCATCGGCCGCATGGACGAACATGTCATGCGCCGCGTGGTGGACGCCGCCCGCTCCTCGCTTGCCGAAATGGGCGTCGACAACGCCGCGCCCCCGGCCATCGCCCTTGAAGAACGCAGCCGCCTCGCGGCTTAATTTTACCGCATTTTCTTCACGCGAACCGGTACCCACGTCGATTGAAAATGCTCTGAACGAAGGATTGAACTTCCGATGAACCAGATGTCCAAGCTCACCGTCACCGCCAACCGGCGCACCTATCCCTGGCCGAATGTCCCGGCCATCGCCATCTGCCTCGACGGCTGCGAGCCGGCCTATCTCGACGAGGCCATCAAGGCCGGCCTGATGCCGACGCTCGCCCGCATGCGCAAGACGGGCACGGAGCGCACCGCGCTCAGCGTCATCCCGAGCTTCACCAACCCGAACAACCTGTCCATCGCCACCGGCCGCCCGCCGTCAATCCACGGCATCTGCGGCAACTATCTCTACGAGCCCGCGACCGGCAAGGAAGTGATGATGAACGATCCGCGCTTCCTCCGCGCGCCGACCGTCTTCAAGGCGTTCTACGACGCCGGCGCCAAGGTCGGCGTGGTAACGGCAAAGGACAAGCTGCGCGCCCTTCTCGGCCACGGCCTGAAGTTCGACGAGGGCCGGGCGATCTGCTTCTCCTCGGAGAAGTCCGACACGACGACCAAGGCGGAACACGGCATCGACAATGCCTCGCAGTGGCTCGGCCGTCCCGTGCCGGAAGTCTACTCTGCGGAACTCTCCGAGTTCGTCTTTGCGGCCGGCGTGAAACTCCTCAAGGAATTCCGCCCGGACGTCATGTACCTGACCACGACGGACTATGTGCAGCACAAATACGCCCCCGGCGTGCCGCAGGCGAATGCCTTCTACGAGATGTTCGACAAGTACCTGACCGAACTCGATGCGCTGGGCGCCGCGATCATCGTCACGGCCGACCATGGCATGAAGCCGAAGCATAAGACGGATGGCTCTCCGGACGTGATCTATGTGCAGGACCTGCTCGACCAATGGCTTGGCAAGGACGCCGCCCGCGTCATCCTGCCGATTACCGATCCCTATGTCGTGCATCACGGCGCGCTCGGCTCCTTCGCCACCGCCTACCTGCCGGAAGGCACGGACAAGGAGGAGATCATCGAACGGCTGAAGGCGATCGAGGGCATCGACGTCGTGTTGACGCGCCCGGAAGCCTGCGTTCGCTTCGAACTGCCGGACGATCGCATCGGCGATATCGTGCTTGTCTCGTCGGAGAACAAGACGCTCGGCACCAGCGAGCACCGGCACGACCTTGCCGCGCTGAACGAGCCGCTGCGCTCCCACGGTGGCCTCACAGAGCAGGAAGTGCCCTTCATCGCCAACCGTACGCTGCCGGAACTTCTTTCCGCCGGCACGCTGCGCAACTTCGATGCCTTCTACTACGCGCTCGTCGCAGCCGCGCAGCCGGCACAATAGGGAGCGGAAGATGACCAAGGTCGAAACGACATTCGCGATCCGCCACGAGCCCATGCGGATCGCCGGCAAGAAGGTCGACACCGAAGGCGTGGTCGAGGTGCACTATCCCTGGAACGATGCCGTCATCGGCACCGTCCCGGCGGGTAATGCCGAACATGCCCGCAAGGCCTTCGAGATCGCCGCCGCCTACCAGCCGAAGCTGACGCGCTACGAGCGGCAGCGCATCCTGCTCAAGGCGGCCGACTTGCTGGTTGCCCGCAAGGAGGAGATCTCCGATCTCATCACGCTGGAACTCGGCATTTCCAAGCAGGACTCGCTCTATGAAGTCGGCCGCGCCTTCGATGTCTTCACGCTTTCCGGGCAGATGTGCATCCACGACGACGGCGAAATCTTCTCCTGCGACCTCACCCCGCATGGCAAGGCGCGCAAGATTTTCACCACCCGCGAACCGCTGACCGCCATTTCGGCGATCACCCCCTTCAACCACCCGCTCAACATGGTGGCGCACAAGGTGGCGCCGGCGATCGCCACCAACAATTGCGTGGTGCTGAAGCCGACCGAGCTGACGCCGATGACGGCGTTGGTGCTGGCCGACATTCTCTATGAAGCCGGCCTGCCGCCGGAAATGCTCTCCGTCGTCACCGGCTGGCCGGCCGATATCGGCATGGAGATGATCACAAACCCGAATTTCGACCTGATCACCTTCACCGGCAGCGTGCCGGTGGGAAAGCTGATCGCCGCGCACGCCCACTACAAGCGCCAGATCCTCGAACTCGGCGGCAACGACCCGCTGATCATCCTTAACGACTTGTCGGACGACGATCTCGCCCGAGCCGCCGACCTCGCGGTGGCGGGCGCGACGAAGAATTCCGGCCAGCGCTGCACGGCGGTCAAACGCATCCTCTGCCAGGAGCGCGTCGCCGATCGTTTCGTGCCGCTGGTGCTTGAGCGGGCGAAGAAGCTCCGGTTCGGCGATCCGATGGACCGCACGACGGATCTCGGCACGGTCGTGCATGCCAAGGCCGCGGAAGTCTTCGAGCGCCGCGTGCACAAGGCCGCGGAAGAGGGGGCGGACATCCTCTACAATCCGGGCCGGCAGGGTGCCTTGCTGCCGCCGATCGTCATCGACCGCGTCTCGCACTCGAGCGAACTCGTGATGGAGGAAACCTTCGCGCCGATCATCCCGATTGTCCGCGCGCCGGATGACGACGATGCGCTGATCGCGCTTTCCAACTCCACGGCTTTCGGCCTCTCCTCCGGTGTCTGCACCAACGATTTCCGCCGCATGCAGAAATATATAGCGGGGCTGAAGGTCGGCACGGTGAACATCTGGGAAGTGCCCGGCTATCGCATCGAGATGTCCCCCTTCGGCGGCATCAAGGATTCCGGCAACGGCTACAAGGAGGGCGTCATCGAGGCGATGAAGAGCTTTACCAACGTCAAAACCTTCTCCCTGCCCTGGTGATCTGAGCGAACCCCTGCGTGATCACCCATCCTGGGAGCCGCCTTCATGCGGCTCCCTTTTTTGTTGCCCGCGCGGTTGGCAGGACCTGCCGATTCCGGCGCCAAAACCTGCGAAAGTGCCTTTTTAAGCAGCACATCATTCATCGATTTAATCTTCCGAATGATAAGAATAATAAATTTTACTTACCGAAAACCCCTGCGCAGAATGCCTCTCGAAGCCGATCATCAAAGGGCGACATCAAGATTGCCCACCGTGCTTCCCCGGTTTTCCAGGCCTTCAGAGGAGATTTTCAATCATGAACAGACGCATGCTATTTTTGCTTGCCGGCGCCATGTCCGCCGTGCTTCCGACCATTGCCTTCGCCCAGAGTGAACTCACGGTCTACACCGCCATCGAGGCCGTCGATCTCGACCGCTACAAGGCGACCTTCGAGAAGGCGCATCCCGACATCACGATCAACTGGGTGCGCGATTCCACCGGCGTCATGACGGCAAAGCTGCTCGCCGAAAAGGACAATCCGCAGGCCGACGTCGTCTGGGGGCTTGCCGCGACGTCGCTGCTCCTCCTCAAGACCGAGGGTATGCTGGAAGGTTACGCGCCGAAGGGCGTCGAGGCGCTCGACAAGAAATTCGTCGATAAGGACAACCCGCCGAGCTGGGTCGGCATGGACGCCTATGTCGCAGCGCTCTGCTACAACACGGTCGAGGGCGAAAAACTCGGTCTCAAGGCACCGACGAGCTGGGACGACCTGACGAAGCCGGAATACAAGGGCCATATCGTCATGCCGAACCCGGCATCCTCCGGCACCGGCTTCCTCGACGTCTCGGGCTGGGTGCAGATGTGGGGCGAGGAGAAGGCCTGGTCCTTCATGGACAAGCTGCACGAAAACATCTCGGCCTATACCCATTCCGGCTCGAAACCCTGCAAGATGGCGGGTGCCGGCGAAGCGGTGATCGGCGTGTCCTTCGAGTTCCCCGGCGCCAAGGCGAAAAGCGCCGGCGCACCGATCGAGATCATCTTCCCGTCCGAAGGCTCGGGCTGGGAAGCCGAGGCGACGGCCATCATCGCCGGCACGGCGAACATCGAGGCCGCCAAGGCGCTGGTCGACTGGTCCGTCACCAAGGAAGCCAACGAGATGTACAATGCCGGTTACGCCGTGGTCGCCTATCCGGGCGTCGCAAAGGCGGTCGAACACCTGCCGTCCGACATCGCCTCCAAGATGATCGAGAACGACTTCGAATGGGCCGCGAACAACCGTGCCACCATCCTGAAGGAATGGCAGAAGCGCTACGACGCCAAGTCGGAACCGAAGAGCTGACATCGATCGGCCGGGCGGGGCGCCATGCGCTCCGCCTTTCGCATTCTCGAAACGTGCCTGACAGCCAGCGGAGCTTGCAGATGAGACATGCCATGTCGATCGAACCGACACCCACGAGCATCCACCGCACCCCCGGAGAAGCGGCTTCCTATCTGGAAATCTCCGATCTCTGGAAAAACTACGGCGATTTCGTTGCGTTGCGCGACATTTCGCTCAGCATCGCCAAGGGCGAGTTCGTCTGTTTCCTCGGCCCCTCCGGCTGCGGCAAGACGACCCTGCTGCGGGCGATCGCCGGCCTCGACCTCCAGTCCCACGGGAAAATCCTGCAGGGCGGCCGCAACATTTCGAGCCTGCCGGCCTCCAGCCGCGATTACGGCATCGTCTTCCAGTCCTACGCGCTCTTCCCCAACCTGACGATCGAGCAGAACATCGCCTTCGGCCTGGAAAACACCGGCCGCTCCCGGGCGGAGATCACCGCGCGTGTCGCCGAGCTTCTGGAAACGGTCGGCCTTTCGGCGCATGGGAAAAAGTACCCCGCGCAGCTTTCCGGCGGCCAGCAGCAGCGCATCGCGCTTGCCCGCGCCATCGCCATTTCCCCCGGCCTGCTGTTGCTCGACGAGCCGCTCTCGGCGCTCGATGCCAAGGTGCGCGTGCATCTGCGCCACGAGATCAAGTCGCTGCAACGCAAGCTCGGCGTCACGACCATTATGGTGACGCACGACCAGGAAGAAGCGCTCGCCATGGCCGACCGCATCGTGGTGATGAACCACGGCGTCATCGAGCAGGTCGGTTCGCCGACCGAAATCTACCGCCATCCGAAAACGCTGTTCGTTGCCGATTTCATCGGCGAGACCAACCAGTTTCAGGCAAAAGTCCTGCCCGGCGGCCAGGTCGAGATCGGCCATTCCGCCTTCAGTTGTCCGACGGAGGATTTCGCAACCGGCGACACGGCGACGGCTGTCGTGCGTCCGGTCGATATCATTCCACACGGCGCCGATGCGCATGCCGTCAACGCCCTCGACCGTCCCACGACGCCGCAGAACCTCATCGATGCAGAAGTGCGCGAGATGGAATTCCTCGGCATGTTCTGGCGCACACGGCTGACGGCCCCGCGGCTCGGTGAGCGCACGCTCGTCGCCGATTTCTCCGTCAATGCGGTGCGCCGGCTCCAGATCGAGACGGGCGGCGTCATCCAGGTGGAAATCCCGCGAGACCGCTTGCTGCTCTTTCCAAGGGGGGCGTGACGATGACGCTTGCACTCGACTTCGCCCCGCCCGGCAAGCGCGTCCGGCAGGAATCCTCGCGCGACGACCGCATCAAGCTCGGCTTCATGGCCGTCATCGGGCTCTACCTGATCATTGCACTCGGCGCACCGCTCGCCGTCATGCTGTCGAAATCGCTATCGACCTACCGCTTCGACCTCGCCGCCTTCGAATTCCAGGTGAGCGACGAGACAGGCGCCAACTGGGGGCCGGTGGTCACCGCGCATGCGCTCAACCAACAGCTTGGCGCCGTCACGGATGACGAGCTTGACAGCAGCTCCGACGGCCGGCTCGCCGCCACGAAATTCTTCCCGGATTTCAGCTTCCGCAGCCCCGTTCATTACCGCATTCGCGGCACGAACCCCGATACGGCCTTCCTCGCCGGTTCGACGCTGGAGAAGGGTACGGAATGGCGGGAATACGATTCCGGCACGTTCCGGCGCGTCGTTCTGCGGCCGGCAAGCAGCCTTGGCCTCGAAAACTTCAAGACCTATTTCTCGACGTCGGCGCTTGCCCGCTCCATCTACAATTCGGTGCTGATGGCCACGATCAGCACGGTGGTGACGATCTCCATCGCCTTCGCGCTCGCCTATGGGCTGACGCGCAGCTGCATGCCGCTGAAGGGCCTGTTCCGCGGCATCCTGACGATCCCGATCCTCGTGCCGTCGCTGCTGCCGGGCATCGCGCTGGTCTATCTCTTCGGCAACCAGGGTGTCTTCAAGGACTGGCTGATGGGCTATTCCATCTATGGTCCGATCGGCATCGTCGTCGGCTCGGTCTTCTTCACCCTGCCGCACGCCTTCCTGATCATCCTGACCGCGCTCTCCGTCGCCGATGCACGGCATTACGAGGCCGCCGCCTCGCTGAAGGCCAGCAAATGGCGCAACTTCACCACCGTCACGGTGCCGGGCGCGCGCTACGGCCTTGTCTCGGCCGCCTTCGTCGTCTTCACGCTGGTCATCACCGATTTCGGCCTGCCCAAGGTGATCGGCGGGCAATATGGCATGCTCGCGGTCGATATCTACAAGCAGGTGATCGGCCAGCAGAATTTCGAAATGGGGGCCGTCGTCTCCGTCATCCTGCTCGTGCCGGCCATCCTCGCCTTTGCCGTCGACCGGCGCATGCAGAAGCGCCAGGTGGCGTTGCTCTCCGCACGCGCCGTGCCCTATTCGCCAAAGCCGAACGCAAGGCTGGACGCGATCTGCTTCGCCTTCGCCTGCCTCGTCAGCCTGTTCATCCTCGGCATGATCGCCATGTGCCAGATCGCGGCGCTGGTGAAATTCTGGCCCTATGACCTGACGCTGACGACCAAGAACTTTGCCTTCGACCTGATGGATGGCGGCGGCTGGGCGGCCTATGGCAATTCGATCCGGCTCGCCCTCCTGACGGCGCTGTTCGGCTCGCTCGTCGTCTTCGCCGGCGCCTATATGGTAGAGAAGGCGGATGGCTTCCGCCTCGGCCGCGGCATCTTCCATTTTCTCGCGATGATGCCGATGGCCGTGCCGGGCATGGTGCTGGGCCTTGCCTATATCTTCTTCTTCAACAATCCGGCCAATCCGCTGAACGCCATCTATGGCACGATGACGATCCTCGTCGTCTCGACGGTCACGCACTTCTACACGGTCGCACACCTGACGGCGCTGACCGCGCTGAAGCAGATGGATCCGGAATTCGAATCCGTCGCGGCCTCCCTCAAGCAGCCCTTCCACCGGCTGTTCTTCCGGGTCACCGTGCCGGTCTGCCTGCCGGCGATCCTCAACATCGCGATCTATCTCTTCGTCAATGCGATGACGACGGTTTCCGCGGTGGTCTTCCTCTATGCCAGCGACACCAAGCTCGCCTCCGTCGCCGTGCTCAACATGGACGATGCGGGCGACATCGCCCCGGCAGCGGCGATGGGCATGATGATCTTCTACACGAATGTCGCGGCCAAGCTGATCCACGCGCTGATCTCCCGCGGCCTGCTCGCCCGCACCCAGGCCTGGCGATAGCAACGGCCCAAGCCGGGTGCGAAAGCACCCGGCACCCTCCCTTTCACGCCACCCGTCGCTCCGGCCGGTCGAGCCGGCGCCGTTCCGTTTCCGCCATCCGCGTCTGCTGCGGGCAGCCATGGCGATCTCGATGACGGGCAGGAAAGAATGCAAATAATAATTACATTTTGCAACACACTTGGACATGACGAGGGCGCTTTCGGCTGGATTTCCTGCCCTGCAAAGGTGTCGAACGGCCACAAATCGCCGATTTTTCCACCCTGCTTGTCAAAGCGACAAAAATGATCGCAGATACGGCCATGTCAGAGTCACAAAACACCCGCGCCCTTGCGCCCCGCCGCCACGGCGAGATTCTCCGTCGCCTCGCTGCGGATGGAACGGTCAGCATCACCGCGCTCGCCGACTTCTTCGACGTGTCGCGGCAGACGATCCGCCGCGACCTGAAACATCTGGCGGAGCGCGGCCAGCTGGACCTCGTGCATGGCGGCGCCACGCTGTTCGAACCGACCGAGGCGGCCTTCACGGAACGGCGGGAGGAGAATGCCGGGGCCAAGAGCGCGATCGGCCGCGCGGCCGCGGATCTCGTGCGCGACGGCATGGTGGTCTTCCTCGATTCCGGCACGACGACACTTGCCGTGGCGCAGGCGCTGACCGAACGGCAGAACCTGACGATCTGCACCACGTCGCTGTCGATCGCGCTGCTGATGTGCCGCCAGCCGCTGGTCCGCGTGCACATGATCGGCGGCGAAATCGACCCGGTGGAGGAGGCGGCCGTCGGCATCGATGCGCTGGAGGCGATCAGCCATTTCCGGGTGGATGTCGCCTTCCTCGGCGGCGGCGGCCTGTCGCCGGATGGCGAGGTGACGGATTTTACCCGCAGCGGCGCCGAGCAGCGTTCGCGCATGGCGGCACTGGCGGGAAAAGCCTATTTCGTGCTCGACAGTTCCAAGTTCGGCCGGCTGACGCCGCTGCGCATTCCGCGTTTCGAACTCGCTGCCGGCGTGATCGTCGACCGCCGTCCGCCGGAGGCGATCTGCGAGGCGCTGGAGCGGAAGGGGCCAAGCCTGATCGTTCCGACGTGAGTTTATGTAATCTTATGTAACTTTTTGTCTTGTCATCTGCCCGCGCCTTGTTACAGTGCGGCCTCCCATGGCTCCGGAGGTCGTCGCATGGCACAGGATTTTCCAACGCAGGCACAGGTCGTCATCGTCGGTGGCGGCATCATCGGCTGTTCGGTCGCTTACCATCTGAGCAAGCTCGGCTGGCGCGATGTCGTGCTGCTCGAACAGGGGCAGCTCAGCGGCGGCACCACCTGGCATGCCGCCGGCCTCGTCGGCCAGTTGCGCAGCCACGCCAACATGACGAGCCTCATCAAATATTCGACGCAGCTTTATAGCGAGCTGGAGGCTGAAACCGGTCTTGCCACTGGCTGGAAGAATTGCGGCTCCGTTTCCGTGGCCCGCACGGCCGACCGCATGACCGTGCTGAAGCGCACCGCCGCCTCGGCCCGCGCCCAGGGCGTCGACATCGAGGTGATTTCGCCGAAGGAGGCACAGGACCTCTGGCCCGTCATGGCGATCGAAGACCTCGCCGGTGCCGTCTGGCTGCCGGGCGACGGCAAGGCCAACCCCACCGACCTCACGCAATCGCTCGCCAAGGGCGTGCGCAACCGTGGTGTGCGCATCTTCGAACGCGTGCGGGTGACCGGCATCACGAGCAAGAACGGCACCGTCACCGGCGTGGAGACCGACCGCGGCACGATTGCCGCCGAGATCGTCGTCAATTGCGCCGGCCAGTGGGCACGCAAGGTCGGCCAGATGTGCGGCGTCTCAGTGCCGCTCCATTCAGCCGAACACATGTATATCGTCACCGGCAAGATCGAGGGCGTGCACCCGGACCTGCCGGTCATGCGCGATCCCGACGGCTACATCTATTTCAAGGAGGAGGTCGGCGGCCTCGTGATGGGCGGCTTCGAGCCGGAGGCCAAGCCCTGGGGCATGGCGGGCATCCCGGACGATTTCGAATTCGCCCTGCTGCCGGACGACTGGGACCAGTTCGAGATCCTCATGCAGAGCGCGCTGGAGCGCGTGCCGCAGCTCGCGACGTCCGAGGTGAAGAAGTTCTACAACGGCCCGGAAAGTTTTACCCCCGACAACAACTTCATTCTCGGCGAAGCGCCGGAGCTGAAGAATTTTTATGTCGGCGCCGGCTTCAACTCGATGGGTATCGCGAGTGCCGGCGGTGCCGGCAGGGCGCTGGCGGAGTGGATCGTCAACGGCGCACCGACCATGGACCTCTGGCCGGTCGATATCCGCCGTTTCGCCGGCTTCAACAACAATCCGCGCTGGCTGCACGACCGCGTCAAGGAAACGCTCGGCCTTCACTATGCTATGCCCTGGCCGAACCGGGAGCTCGACACCGCACGGCCCTTCCGCCGTTCCCCGCTTTACGACCGGCTTGCCGCCAAGGGTGCCTGCTTCGGTTCGAAAATGGGCTGGGAACGCGCCAACTGGTTTGCCGGCGAAGGCGAGACGCCGGTGACGGACTATGCCTTCGGCCGGCAGAACTGGCACGAGGCCGTGAAGCGCGAGATGGCGGCGACCCGCGAGGCCGCCGGGCTTTTCGACCAGACGTCCTTCGCAAAACTCCTCGTGCAGGGGCGCGATGCCGCCGCGGCGCTGAACCGCATCTGCGCCGCCGAGATCGACGTCGCTATCGGCCGCTCGATCTATACCGGCCTCTTGAACGCGCGCGGCGGCTATGAAAGCGACCTGACGGTTCTGCGCCTTGCGGCAGACCGCTTCCTCCTCATCACCGGCTCGGCACAGGCGGTGCATGATGCGGACTGGATCCGCAAGAACATTCCCACCGACGCCCATGTCACGCTGACCGACGTCACCTCCGCCTATGCCGTGCTGGCGCTGATGGGGCCGCGCTCGCGCGACATTCTCGGGCGCCTCACCTCGGCCAACCTCTCCAACGAGGCCTTTCCCTTCGCAACGGTCCACGAGATCGATATCGGCTATGCCACGGCCTATGCCAACCGCATGACCTATGTCGGCGAACTCGGGTGGGAGCTGATCGTGCCGACGGAATTCGCCGTCGGTGTCTACGAGGCCTTGCAGGAGGCGGGCCGCGACGTCGGCCTTATGGATTGCGGCTATTACGCGCTGGAAGCACTGCGGCTGGAAAAGGGTTTTCGCGCCTGGAGCCGGGAGTTGACGCCGGATATCAACCCCTACGAGGCGGGTCTTGCCTTCGCGGTCTCGCTCGACAAGCCGGGCGGCTTTATCGGCCGGAAGGCGCTGATCGAGGCCAAGGCGAAGGGCGCGCCGACACGGCGCATCGTGCAGTTCACCGTCGACGATCCGTCGCCCATGCTGTGGGGCGGCGAGCTGGTGCTGCGGGATGGCAAGCCGGTCGGCGAGGTGCGCTCGGCCGCCTATGGCCATACGCTCGGCCGTGCCGTCGCCCTTGCCCTCGTCGAACATCCCTCCGGCGTCGACAAGGATTTTTTGACGAGCGGCCGTTTCGAGGTCGAGCTTGCCGGCGAGCGCTTTGCGGTGACGGCCTGGCTTTCGCCGGCCTATGACCCGAAGAGCCTGCGGGTCAAGGCTTAGCGATTATTCCACGCCCAGCGCTTCGGCGGAAATCCAGAACACCGCATCCTGGGATTCCGCCGTTTCCAGCCAGAGGAACTCCAGATGGGGGAATTCCTCTTCCAGGATTTCCCGGCCCGAACCGATCTCGCAGATCATGCCGCCGCCGGGATTGAGGTGATCGCCTGCCGTCGCCAAGATCTGGCGAACGAGATCGAGCCCATCGTCGCCGCCGTCATGCGCCATCTGCGGCTCGGCGCGGAACTCGGCAGGGAAAGCGCCGAGCGCGGCGTGGTCGACATAGGGCGGGTTGGTGATGATCAGGTCGTATGTCCGGCCGGACAGCGGTGCGAACAGGTCGCCTTCGTGCAAGGTGACCTGATCCTCCACCTCATGCTCCGCGAGGTTCAGCCGCGCCACATCCAGCGCGTCCGCGGAAAGATCCACCGCATCGACCGCGGCATAGGGGAAGAACTTTGCCGCGAGCACTGCCAGGCAGCCGGAGCCGGTGCAGATGTCGACGGCGCTGGTCACCGCCATCGGATCGGGCAGGAAGGACGAGCCCGGCGAATTCACATATTCGTTGAACAGGATCTCGCCGATATGCGAGCGCGGCACGATCACCCGCTCATCGACGAGGAACCGCACGCCCTGGATATAGGCGCGGCCCGTGATGTACGCGGAGGGCTTGCGGGTCGTCACGCGCGTCTCGATGCGCTCGGCGAGCAGCCTGCGTTCCGCGGGAAGCAGGCGGGCGTCGAGGAAGGGATCGAGTGCATCGATCGGCAGGTCGAGCGAATCGAGCAGCAGGAAGGCGGCATCGTCGCCGGCCGTCGTCGTGCCGTGGCCGAAGCTGAGGTCGGCGGCGTTGAAACGGGAAATCGCATAGCGCCAATAGTCGCGCAGCGTCACGAGTTCGCGGGTAATGTCGTCCTGGGTCAACGCACTCTCACTTATTTGCTAAGACGGTGCTTTAGAATCAGAAAGGCCGGCGGGTCAACCGATCCCGGGACATATGGCAGGTTTCAAGGACGGCGTCATGAAGGACATCCGCAAGCGGCAGAAACCGGCCGCCCACCGAAAGGTCGAGCCGGCGCCGGGCGGCAAGCGGGTCACGCTGCCGCGCGCGCTCTCCAAGCTCGGCTATTGTTCGCGCACGCAGGCCGAGGAGCTGATCCTGGCGGGGCGGGTGGCGCTCGCCGGCCGCGTGGTCACCGATCCGGCCACCTGGGTCGATCTTTCGAACGCCGTCATCGCCGTGGACGGCAAGGCCGTCGCGGCGGAAGAGCGGGTCTACCTGATGCTCAACAAGCCGCGCGGCCTCGTCACCACCCGACACGATCCGGAAGGCCGGCCAACGGTCTACGATTGCCTGAAACAGCTCGACCACGCGCATCTCTCGCCCGTCGGCCGCCTCGACAAGGCGAGCGAGGGCCTGCTGCTTTTTACCAACGACACGGAATTCGCCCAGGCGCTGCTCGATCCCGAAACCCATGTTTCGAAGATCTATCACGTCCAGATGGACAGCCTCGCCGACGACGCGCTTCTCGACGCCCTGCAGGCCGGTGTGCGCCATGACGGGGAGTTGCTGCGGGCAAAAAGCGTGCGGAAACTGCGGGAAGGCGACAAGAATTCCTGGCTCGAAATCGAGCTCGACGAAGGCCGAAACCGCCAGATCCGCCGCATGTTGGAGGCGATGAACATCGCCTGCCTGCGGCTCGTGCGCGTCTCGATCGGCAATCTCGCGCTGGGCGATCTGGAAAAGGGCGCGGTCCGGGCGCTGGACGACGGCGAGGTCGAGGATCTGCGCCGCCTCGTCGCGTCCCGTATTACCTAGAGGGCTGCGGCCGGCCGTTTTTCCACCGGCGGAACTGCGCGGGTCGCCAGTTTTTCGACCGGCACATGACAACGGACGAAACCGCTGCCGGTCGCCTGCACCGGCGGACGCGTCTCGGCGCAGATGCTGCCGACCTGGCGGGGACAGCGGCCGGCGAGCGGGCAGCCGAGGCCCGGCACCGGCTTCGAGGCCGGCATGGCCGCGGGGCGGGAGACGTAATGGTCCTTGCTGAGGCCGGGCGCCGCTTCCAGCAGCATCTCGGTATAGGGATGCAGCGGTGCCGCGAGCAGGGTCTCGGTCTCAGCCAGCTGCATCAACTCGCCGCGATAGAGCACCGCCACCCGGTCGGCGAACTGCTGCACGACGGCGAGGTCGTGCGAGATGAACAGCATCGCGACGGCATGTTTCTCCTTGAGGAAGCGCAGCAGCTCGACGATGCGCGCCTGTACCGAGACATCGAGCGCCGACAGGATTTCGTCGCAGATCAGCAGTTTCGGATTGACCAGCAGCGCGCGTGCGATGGCGATGCGCTGGCGCTCGCCGCCGGAAAGCTGCTCTGGGAACCGGTCGAGATAACCGGCATGCAGGCCGACATTTTCCAGCACGCCTTCGAGCGTCTTCTCGTCGGCCTTGATGCCGAAATGGTCGAGCGGGCGCTCAAGGATCGCCCGGATGCGGCGGCGGGGGTTGAGCGAGGCGTCGGGGTTCTGGAAGATATACTGGATCTGCCGCAACTGCTCGACGGAGCGGCTCTTCAGCGCCGGATCGAGCAGGCCGCCATCGAGGCTGATCAGGCCCGCGCGCGGGGGCAGACGGCCGGAGATGGCGCGGGCGATGGTCGACTTGCCGCTGCCGGATTCGCCCACGAGCGCCACCACTTCGCCGGCGCGCAGTTCGAGATCGATATCGCGCACCACGGACGGGCTTGTGCGGCCGAGGAGTCTGTCGAAAAGGCCGGGCTTTCGATAGGTGAGATCGAGGTCGGCGATCGAGAGCAGGCGCTCCGGCTTTGCCATGGCCTTGGCGTCGATCCGCGGCTTCACGGCCGCCGTCTCCGGCACTGCCACCTCCCGCCTTTTCATGCAGGCGACGGCGCGGGCGTCCGTGACCGGCTCCAGCACCTGCGGCGTGCTGCGACAGGCGGCACTCGCGAAATCGCAGCGCGGCTCGAATTTGCAGCCGGTGGACATCTGGTCGCGGCGCAGCACGCCGCGCAGGCCGCGCGCCTGCCGTTCCGTGCCGTCGACGGTCGGGATCGAGGCGATGAGGCCGCGCGAATAGGGGTGCGCCGGTGCCGCCAGCAATTGATCGCAGGGTGCCACCTCGACGAGCTGGCCGGCATACATGACGCCCACCCGGTCGGCGATCTGGGCGAGCAGCGCGAGGTCATGCGTCACATAGAGCATCGCCATGCCGATGCGACTTCTGAGATCGCCGAGAAGCTGGATGATCTGGCGCTGCGTGGTGACGTCGAGGCCCGTCGTCGGCTCGTCGAGCACCAGCAGGTCGGGATTGCAGGCGGCCGCCATGGCGATCGTCACGCGCTGCTGCTGGCCGCCGGAGAGCTCGTGCGGATAACGATGGCCGACATCCGGCAGGCCGACCAGCGCAAAAAGCTCGGAGATGCGGGCCTGCATGCTCATGCCGGGCGGCAGGGCCTTGTGGGTGGCGATCATCTCGCGGATCTGCGAGCCGACCCGCATGCCGGGGCTGAGCGAGGTCGTCGGGTTCTGCGGCACCAGCGCGATGCGGCTGCCGCGCAGCCGTCCAAGCGATTTCGCGTCGAGTTTCAAGAGGTCGGTGCCGTCGAACAGCACCTCGCCGGTCTGCACCAGGCTGTTGACGGTGCCGTAGCCGAGCAGGCGATAGGCGACGGTGGACTTGCCGCAGCCGGATTCCCCGACGAGCCCGAAGGCCTCGCCGCGGGCGATCCCGAAGGAGACGCCCTGCACGACATTGGTCCAGCCGGCGGGGCTGCCATAGGCGATGTTGAGATTGCGGACTTCGATGAGTTTTTTCATTTTCAAGCTCCCGCGACGGCCCGCTGGCCGAGCATGCGCGACAGGCCGTCGGTGAACAGATTGAAGCCGATGACGAGGGAGGCGAGGCCGAGGCCCGGGCCGAACACCGTCACCGGCGAGGCGATCAGCAGGTTGCGGTTCTCGCTGATCATCAGGCCCCATTCCGGCGTCGGCGGGCGGATGCCGAAACCGAGGAAGCCGAGCGCGCCGATGAGGATGGGCGCATAACTGAGGCGCAGCGAGAATTCGACCAGCAGCACATTGGCGGCATTCGGCAGGATTTCGCGCCAGACGATGGACCAGGTGCCTTCGCCGCGCAGCTCCGCCACGGCGACATATTCGCGCGTCGCGATCTCCATGGCGGCGGCGCGCGCGATGCGAGCGATGCGCGGCGCATAGACGAGGCCGACGACGAAGACGATCAGCACCGGCTCGCCGGCAAGCGCCGGGCCGGCGGCGATGATCATGACCAAAGCGAGCGCCAGGAAGGGAATGCTGATCATCGCCTCGACGATGCGCTGCGTGATCTCGTCGAACCAGCCGCCGATATAGCCCGACAACAGGCCGAGCGTGGTGCCCGCGACCATGCCGAGAATGGTGCCGGCGAAGGCCAGCAGCAGCACGATATGGGCGCCATGCATGAAGCGGCTGAAAACGTCGCGGCCGATCTGGTCGAGGCCCATCGGATGTTGCCACGAGGCGCCGGAGAGCGGCAGGCCCGCGCCCATTTCGGCAAAGCCATAGGGTGTCCAGAAGACGCCGATGAGGGCGAAGAGCGCGTGGGCGAGAAGGATGACCGCGCCGACCTTGAAGGGACCGGGCGTGGCGCGCCAGCGGGCGGCATCGAACCGGGCAAGGCGCTTGGCGGGGGGAGAGGTGATCGTGCTCATCGGCTTGCCCTCAGACGCGGTTGCAGCAGGATGGCGAGAACGTCCGCCACCAGATTGGCGGCGACATAGACGGCGGCGCTGATCATCACGGTCGCCTTGATCAGCGGGATATCGCGCAGTTGCAGCGCGTCGATCAGCAGCGTGCCGAAGCCCGGATAGGAAAACACCCGCTCGACGATGACGACGCCGCCGATCAGGAAGCCGAGGTTCAGCGCCGTGACGTTCAGCGCCGGCACGATGGCGTTCGGCAGGGCATGGCGGAAGAGCACGGCGCGGGGGCGCAGGCCCTTCAATTCCGCGAGGCGCACATAGTCCGAGCGCAGCACCTCGATCAGGCTGTCGCGCAGCACGCGGATGGCATAGACCGCCATCATGATGGCGAGTGTCACGGCAGGCAGCACCATGGCGCGCAGCGTTTCCTGCCAGGTGCTGGCCTCCGAGATCGTCGCCAGCGCCGGCAGGATCGGCACGGCGACGGCAAACAGGAAGAGCAGCATCGTCGCCAGCAGAAAGTCCGGCAGCGACAGCAGGACGAGCGTGATGACCGAGATGACGTTGTCGACGGCCTTGCCGCGGTTCGTCGCCTGGATGATGGCGGGAACGAGCGCCAGTACGAGGTAGATGACGAAGGCGAAGAGCGAGAGCAGCAGCGTGTTGACGATGCGCGGGCCGAGCACGTCGGCGATCGGCCGGCCGGTGGCGATCGACACGCCGAGATCGCCGCGCAGAAAATCGCCGAGCCAGTGGAAATAGCGCACGAGGGCAGGCTGATCGAGATGGAGCTGGCTGCGCAGCACCTCCAGCGCCTTGGCGGTCGCGTCACGGCCGAGGATGCGGGTCGCGACGTCGCCGGGAAGCGCCTCCAGGATCAGGAAGATCAGCACCGAGACGAGAAGCAGCGTCAGCGCCGAGAACAGGATTCTGCTGGCAAGCAGGCGAAAAACGCTCATGTCGCATCCAATCCCACGGAAATGAGGGCGGCGTCCGCCGTCACGGTGTCGGGAATGAAGGCGGCATCGGTCTCGAGGTCGCCCTCCCAGATGTAGAGCAGCACCAGCGGCCGCTCGGCCGAAAGCGTCGCGTGCGGCAGCCACGGCGGGTGATGGATGATTTCATCGATCCCGCGCCGGGTCCAGTCCGCCGTGCCCGCCCGCCAGAAGGAGGGCGCGGTGACGGTGTAATAGAGCTCGTCGGCGGGGTGGTGATGCAACGGATAATGCGTCTTCGGCCCCAGGAACATCAGCCCGAAGGCGATATCGGGATCCTCGATCAGCGTCGGCGGGCCGCCTTGCGGGCCGCAGATGACGCCGTAACCGTAATTCGCGCCGAAATCGCTGCTGGGCGGGTTGGCGAGGTAGCTGGTGCTGCGGGTGACGTGGATTTCCGGCAGAAGGGCGGCGAGCGCGCGGGCAAGCGACGTCTCTGTCGCTGCGAGCTCGGCTTCGCAGGCCGCCTGTATCGGCACGCGGCCCGGTGCGATGTCGCGAATGGGCGGCAGGCGCTCGGCAAGCCGGCGGAGGCGGGCGGCGTGCGACCGCGAGACGGGCCGCGCGTCCCGCGCAAGCGCATCGGCAAAACAGATGAGAAAGGTGGTCAGGGCGGAGGTGGTCATGCAGCTATCCTCTTCCACGGGGCGGATTGCCCCGTGGATGCGGTGGTCTTGGGTGTGGAAAAAGGGCGGTTACTCGCCGCAGCTCAGGTTTGCATAGTCGATGCGGTTCACGTCGACATTAGGGGTATAGCCGGTGCAACCCTTGCGCAGGCCCGCGACGACGGAGGTGAAGACCGGCAGGATCATGCCGCCTTCATCGGCGACGATGCGCTGGGCGTCGCGGTAGAGCTCGTTGCGCTGCGTCTCGTCCGCCGTCTGCCCGGCCTTGACGACCAGCGCGTCGAAATCGTCGCGCTTCCAGTGCGTCTCGTTCCACTCGGACTTGCTGTTCAGCGACAGCGTCAGGGCTTCGGCCGGCGGGCGGGCGCTGGTGTAGGAGATGACGGCCGGTTTCTTCAGCCAGATCGTGTCCCAATAGCCTTCCGCCGGCGAGGTGATGACGTTGACGCGGATGCCGGCGGGAGCCGCCATCTGGGCATAGACCTGGGCAAGCAGCATCATGCCGGGATAGGAATCCGACGTGTAGAGATCGAAGTCGATGCCATCCGCATGGCCCGCCTCGGCGAGCAGCGCCGCGGCCTTCTCGATATCGGCCGTCTGCGCCGGCGTGCCGAGGCCGAGCGGCGAGGAGAGCGGGATCGGCGTATCGCCACCGACCTCGCCATAACCGAGCAGCACGGTATCGACGATCTTCTGGCGATCCATCACCAGCTTCATCGCCTGGCGCACCCTGACGTCGTCGAAGGGCGGCGTATCCGTCCACACCGCGAGATAGAGCGAGGTGGCGCCCGGCGTCGCGGCAAGCTCGACGGCGGGATTGTCCTTCAGCGTGATGAGGCTCGCCGGATCGACCGTCAGCGACAGGTCGACCGTGCCCGACAACAGCGCGGAAAGGCGGGAGGTCGGCTCCAGGCTGGTGGTGATCTCCAGGCAATCGGCCTTCGGCAGGCCGGCGCGCCAATAGGCCGGGTTGCGCGCCATCACGCGCACCGCGCCGTTGATGGTGAACGCCTGCTGCACGAACGGGCCGGTGCCGTTGCCCTTGATCCGCAGGTCCTCGGCCTTGGCGCCTTCCGGCACCATCAGCGCATATTTGGTGGCGATCAGCGTCGGCAGTTCGACGACGGGCTGCTTCACCTTGAAGCGCACCGTATGATCGTCGACGGCGGTGATGCCATCCGCATCGAGGAAGGCGAGGGTGGAAAAACCGCCCGGCGAGATCGCCGGATCGAGCAGGCGGCGATAGGAATAGACGACGTCCTTGGCGTCGAAATCCGAGCCATCGTGGAACTTTACCCCTTTGCGGAGATGGAAGGTCCATTCCGTCGCGTCCGCATTGACATCCCAGGATTCGGCAAGCACCGGCACCGGCTGCATCGTGTTGCTGCGGTCGACGAGCGGCTCGTAGACCGCGCGGATGTGGTAGACGCTGTCGGTGCCGATCAGTGCGGCCGGGTCCATGGTCTGCTTTTCGCCATCGGATTCGTAGCCGAGCACGCGCACACAGCTTTGCTGGGCGAAGGCCGCCGTCGAAAGCGCGCAGCCGGCCATGGCCACGGCGAGCGCCGTGGTTCTCAAAAAATCTCGTTTCATTTCGGTTCCCCGTTTTCGGATTATGCCGGGAGTATGAAAACGGCGCGCCCGGCTTGCAAACGATTAGAATTAACGTCTACATGAGTAAAATTCATGTGGATTGCGAAAAAATGGTCCGGCGAACCCTGCCGCCCCTGACGACGCTGAGAGCCTTCGAGGCGGCGGCCCGGCTCCTGAGCTTCAAGGCGGCCGCCGAGGAACTGCGCGTCACGCAATCCGCCATCAGCCATCAGGTCGCCTCGCTGGAGCGCAATCTCGGCACGCCGCTCTTCCTGCGGCTACCCGGCCGCGTGGAACTGAGCGAGGCGGGCGCGATCTACTTTCCCGTCGTGCAGGACGCGCTCGACCGGATTGCGCTGACCACGGACCTCATCCGCCAGACCAACACACCGGCCTCGCTGACGGTGCAGGTCTATGTCACCGTGGCGGTGCGCTGGCTGATCCCGCGGCTGCAGACCTTCAAGGAAGCCTCGCCCGAAGTCGCCGTCAGCCTCGATGCAAGCCTGCTCGACTGGGAGTTCAATCCCGACCGCGCCGATATCGGCTTCATCTATACGCGCACACCGAACCGGCCGAACCTGACCTATACGCTGCTGCGTCGCGAGCGGCTCGTCGGCGTCTGCTCGCCCGCCATCGCCAGGGCGATCAAGGCGCCGGAGGACCTGCGGCATTTCTCGTTCCTCGCCGTCAGCGGCACGACCGAGGACGCCGCGACCTGGGCGGCGAGCGTCGGTGCGACCGGCCATTCGCAAAAATCCTCGCCGCTCTTCGACAGCAACCTGCTCGCCATCGAGGCGGCGATCAACGGGCAGGGGCTGGTCGTGGTGCCGGCCTTCCTGGTGGAGGGGGATATCGCCAGCGGCACGCTCGTCGCACCACTGGCCTCCGAGGTCATGCAGCCCGGCGGCTGGTATCTCGTGCATCTGGAGCGACGCGGTAACGAAAAGGCGCTGCGCAAATTCGTGCAATGGCTCCAGGGTCAGGTGTAAGCCTCAGTCGAGCCGGTCGAGAAACCCGATAGCCGCTTGATCGAACAGTTCCGGCCTCTGCACGGGCGCGAAATGGCTCACACCCGGAAGAACCACAAGTTCGGCGCCGGGAATGGTACGCGCCAGATAGTCGGCATGATCGCGCCGGATGAATTCGTCGTTCTCGCCGATCACCACCGCGACGGGAACCCGGATACAAGCAAGCTGCTCGGCGCCATAGTTCGGCTCGGTCTGCATCATGCGCGATACGTCGGCCACGAATGTCTCGAAGTCGTCCGGTGTCGCGGACAACGCCTGATAATCCTGCCGGTGGCGGCTGAAGCAGCGGTCGATCACCGGTGTCGATTGGAAAGGCAGCGCGCCGCCCGGGTCCATGCTGCAGGCGAAGAAGAAGACGCCGGAGACGCGCTGCGGGTGCTTGTCGGCGAGAATAAGTGCGGTGCAGGCGCCATCGCTCCAGCCGACGAGGCTCGCCTTTTCCAGGCCCAGATGATCCATCACGGCCAGCACGTCATCCGCCATGCGGGCATAGCCGAACGGCCCGGCATCACGCGTACTGCGGCCGTGGCCGCGGCTGTCGATCACGACGACCATGCGACCGGACCGCACGAGGGCCGGCACCTGGTAGCCCCAGTTTCCAGCATTGCCCAGCCCGCCATGCAGCAGGATGACCGCCGGTCCCGCACCATGAACGGCAAACCAGATGCGCGCGCCGTCATTCGTCACGAAGCCTTCCGTGCCTGTCGCCGGAAGCGGCGGCGCGCCATCCTTCTCAAAAATCAGCAGTTCATCATCATGCATTGGGCTCCTCCCTATCCTTCAAACAAGGACGATTGCGCAGGCCGGTCTTCGACAGCCCGCGCAAAAAGAACCTCATGCCGCAAAGCCGGCGGAGACCGCCGGGCTTTGTCTGTTATTCGAGCACCTGAATGACCGTGCGCGTCTGCGGATCCACGATAACCCGCTGTTCGTTGACGACAGTATAGCCATAGTCGGAATATCCATCGACGCTGTGGATTTCCACGGTGTCGGGCATCACCCGGCCGATGAGCACATCGCCTTCATAGGTGGCGGAGGGAACCTGCTGTTCCATCACATAGGTGCGAACTTCACCCGGTACGACGACCGTCGATTCCGTGGTCACCGGGTCGGTCTGCTGGATGATGACGGTATCCTGCGCATAGGCGGTTGCCGACAGGGTCAGAAGCGCCGCCGTGGCAAGAACAAGCTTGGTCTTCATCGTCGTTCTCCTCTTTTGGATGCAGAAGAAACGACAATGTGCGGCTACGGTTCCCCGTAATCGTCATCTCCAGCGAAACCGAAGCTCTAAAAATGTGCGACGGGAGAGCCATAAAACCCTCCCGTCGTCTCGATGTCTATTGATCTCGACCGGACGTTTGCCGATCGCGCCGGTCCTAGTGACCGTCGAAATGCCCGGCCGAAAGGGCCGGCGCCTGCGCGACCTTCACGGCGAAGTTGATGCCATTGATGACCGGCTCGCCGGCCGAGCGCATCGCATTGGCCGTCAAAAGGGCGTCCTGGCCGAGCGCTTCGATGGGCTCGACGGTCTTTGCATCGAGGTCGATCATGTAGAGAGCCGGATCGCCTTCCACGCCGATCACAACGGTATTTGCCATATCGCTTTCCTTCCTCTCGGGTTGCCGGAGCTTGCCGCGGGATCGCGAAAAGGCTCCATCTCTTGGTTTTCTCGCACGACCTAGTGCTAGAAACCTGCTTTCTTCAGGCCGGTCCTGTACATGTCCTTCTGCCACCGCTCCTTGATCGGGATGGTGGAAAGCCATGTTTCCAGGTCGAAATCCGGATTGAGCTGAAGCACGCGCCGGCGCTCCGCGGCGGCGGCCTGCGCATTGTCGAGCATGCCCCAGGCGGCGGCGGCAAGGCGCGCGGCAGGGGCGGAAACCGTCATGCGCTGGATGAAGTCGATCGCTTCCCCGTATCGTTCGAGGAAGAAGCAGGCGCCGGCCGCACTCCAGAGATAGGTGTCCGGCGGAAGGAAGTTCAGCGCAATGGCGCGCTCGATGGTCGTCAGCCCCTCCAGCGGGCGGGAGGCGTGCACGAGCGAATCCGCGAGGCTGTAGATGGCATCCGCATAATGCGGGCCGAGACTGACCGATGTCGAAAGCGCCTTGACGCTCTCCTCGACAGCGCCCTGGTAAAGCCGGGCGACGCCGTGTTCGCGATGGCCGAGCGGCGAGAGCGGGTTCTGCCGGATGGCCTCGCACGCCGCCTTTTCCGCCGCCTGCAACAGCGCCGGGTCGTCGCGCCCGCGCAGCAGCCATTCCATGGTGAAGGTGCGCGACAGGCCGCTCAGCGCCGGGGCGAAATCCGTGTGTTCCTCCAGCGCCTGCAAAAAGGCCTCGCGCGCCCAGAGGCTGTCGGCGAGCGTCATCGCTTTCAAGCGGTCCAGGCCCTTGAGATAGAGATGATAGGCGCGCGCGTTCCGCACATAATCGGCGTAGAACACCTCGTTGCGTTCCAGTTCCTGCGCAAGCTGGAGCGTCACCGCCCGCGCGATCTCCCGGCGCTGATCCGGCAGGAAGGCGATGTGCAGCGCATACCGCGCCGCCCAGATCGTCGTGTCGGAAGGAAGGAAGACAAGCTGGAGAAGCAGGCCTTCCGGCGTGCTGCGCGCATCCAGGATATATTGAACCTTGTTGCGCTCCAGATGGTCGAGCCAGTCAGGCTCGTTTCGCAGGCAGCTTGCGGTATGGGGTGCTACGACGGAAACGGTGCGCATGGCGCACAAGCCCATGGTGATGTCGTCGATCAGCGCCCGGGCGAGCGCGACCTCGGCGGCCTTCGCCTTGCGGGTCAGTGGCGGCAGGAGGGCGATGCGCGGGTTCGGCAGGAACTGGCCGGGAGCGTCCCGCCGCGCCCCGGCGAAGGGTGCAGGCCCGGTCGAGCGGGGAGCGGAGTGCTCGGAACCACGCGGGAGCGCCACCATGCGACACGGCCCTTCGTCACGATAGGTGAAGTTGAATTAGAACTATGCTTCAACTTCCGGCAATCCGCAATCGGCGATGGTAGCCTGCCCGCGATTTTTCAAGGACGGGTGGAAGACGGGTCGGTAGCCGGCGGCGAGCGCCCCGATCGTCGAGGGCGGCGTCAGCAATCCGTCGGCGTTGGCGAGGTGTTGCGGGCTAGCATAACCCTCCACCGCCCACCGATAGGCAAGGCCACCGCGAAGCGTAAACGCCTCCGCCCCGCATGCCACGACCGTCCCGTCGGGAAGTGCTGCCAAGGGTCCTTCGAGCGGATGCAGGCGCTTGCGGCGGCGCGCGACCCGCTCGGCGTGGAGCACCGCGTCCATCGCGCCGGCAAGGGGTGGCGCTTCTCCTCGTGCGGAGGCCCAGCAAGCCCGAAAGCCCTCCGCCGCCTCCCGCCGGCAGAAGAAGCAGGGGCGATGGCCGGCCGCGAGGGCTACGGCCTCGTCGAGAAAGAACAGTTCAGTCCAACTTCGACCGCCCATGACGTCGCGGCAGCGCCCCTTGTATTCGCAGAGGCAGATCAGCCATGCCTTGCTCGACCAGCGCTTGGTGAGAAGGGTTTTGGTCGCCGGATCATGGATGATGCCGCGATTGCCGGCGAACAGGCCGCGCTGCGGGAGGGCGACGATCTCGCCGAAGGGCGTGACACGGTTTTGCAATGGCATGGTGTTTTCCCGGCTGACACAGGCAATCACCATAACCTCAAATCGACGCTACCGCCCGCACCGATGTCGGCGAGCCGATACGCCGCGCGATCTCGGAATAGGAGGTTCGCGCACCGGCCGGAATTTCCTGCAGCGCCAGACGCGGCGCTGGAACGCCGTGCCGCGCACATCGAGCGGAAGCCCCAGGCCGATGTTTCCACGAAGCCGACGAGGCGCGCGACCAGCGCCTCATAATCCCGGTTGGCGCCGCCGGCGCGATATTGCCGGATCGCGGCCACCATGCCTGCAACCCGCGGACGTCACACTCCGATCCTTGCTCTCAAATCCGATCAAAGACCACCCGATTTCAGATATGGATGGCCGCGCCGGTGAAGGCGAGGGCGGCTTCCTTTATGGCTTCGCTGTGGGTCGGGTGAGCGTGGCAGGTATAGGCGATGTCCTCCGCCGTTGCGCCGAACTCCATTGCCTGCGCGATCTGCGCGATCATCGTGCCGGCCATCGCGCCGATGAGATGGGCGCCGAGCAGGATGCCGGTCTTCTCCTCGGCCAGCAGTTTCACGAAACCCTCGGTATCGCCGTTCGCCTTGGCGCGGCTGTTGGCGAGCATCGGGAAAGTCGAGGCGCGGTAGGCGATGCCCTCGGCCTTCAGCGCCTGTTCGGTCCTGCCGACGGCGGCGATCTCCGGATCGGTATAGACCACGGCGGGGATCATGGCGTGGTTGACGATGCCAGGCTTGCCGGCGAGCCGTTCGGCAACCGCGATGCCCTCATCCTCCGCCCGGTGCGCCAGCATGGGGCCGCGCGTCACGTCGCCGATCGCGTGGATGCCCGCGACGCCCGTCCAGCCGCGATGATCGACCGGCACGAAGCCGCCGTCATCGGGGGTGACGCCGACCGTTTCCAGGCCGAGATCGCCGGTATTGGGCTTGCGGCCAGTCGCGAGAAGCACGACGTCCGCCACGACTTCCGATGCGCAACCATAGGCGGTTCGGAGGGCGAGGGTCGCGCCGCCGCTTCCGGTCTCGACATGGGTGACGGTGGTCGAGGCGAGGATCGACATGCCCTGCCGGGCCAGCAGCTTCGTCATCGTCGTGCGGATATCCTCGTCCATGCCGGGCAGGATGCGCTCCGCATATTCGACCACGGTTACCTTGGCGCCAAGGCGGCGCCAGACGGAGCCGAGTTCGAGACCGATGACGCCGCCGCCGATAACGACGAGCCGTTCCGGCACCCGGGAGAGGGACAGCGCGCCGGTCGAGTCGACGACGATGCCGGCGGCGTTGTCCACCGCCACGCCGGCGAGCGTCGCCGGCTGCGAGCCGGTGGCGATCACGATGGATTTCGCGCCGACCGTCTTCCCGGCGATCTCCACACGGCCCGGTCCGGCAAGACGTGCCCGGCCCGCGAGACGGGTTACGCCGTTCTTGCGAAACAGGAAATCGATGCCCCTGGTGAGCGACGCGACGGTTGCGTCCTTGCGCGCCATCAGTTTGGCGAGGTCGACGGAGACAGAGCCAGTGTCGATGCCGAAACCGGCCATGTGGCCGTCGCGGGCGGTTTCGAGCAGATGCGTGGCGTGCAGCAAGGTTTTCGAGGGGATGCAGCCGACATTGAGGCAGGTGCCGCCGAGCGTCGTCCGCTCCTCGACGCAGGCCGTCTTCAGGCCGAGCTGCGCGGCACGGATGGCGCAGGCATAACCGCCGGGACCGCCGCCGATCACCAGCAGATCATAGTCGGGGGAAGCGGTCATTGCGGCCAGCTTTCGAGCGTTTTGACGAAGCGGGTCAGCCAGCTGTTGGTCTGGTGGCCGTCGAGCGAGCGGTGGTCGATGGTGAGGGAGACATAGGCCATGGGGCGGATCTGGATCGTGTCCACGCCATCGACCTCCCGCACCACGACGCGCTTTTCCAGCTTGCCGACGCCGAGGATCGCCGATTGCGGCTGGTTGATGATGATGGGCGTCGCGACCAGCGAACCGGAAACGCCGTGGTTGGAAATGGTGAAGGTGCCGCCGCGCATATCGGCGGGCGTCAGCCCCTTTGTCCGGGCGCGGGCGGTGAGGTCCTGCAAGCGCGTGGCGATACCGGAGAGCGAGAGGTTCTGTGCCTCGCGGATGACGGGCACGACGAGGCCGTCGTCACCCAGTGCCGTGCCGATGCCGATATTCACATCCTCGAAGACCTCCAGGCGATCGGCGAACCAGCGCCCGTTGACCGCCGGCACGGCCTTCATGGCGGCGACGCAGGCCGCGACGATATAGGCCGTGTAGGAGAGCGACACGCCGGACGCGGCAAACGCGGCCTTGTTCTTCTCGCGATGGCGCATCACGGCGCTGAAATCGGCCTCGAATATCGCAGTGACATGCGGTGCCGTCGAGACGGACATCTGCATGTGCTCGGCAATGGCGAGCCGCATCGGCGAATGTTCGATCGCCCGGGAGCGCAGGTCGCCGCTCGGCTTTTCCATCCGCGGCGGCGGTGTGTTGGCGGGTTGCGGCGGCGCGGCAAGGGCCGCCTCATGCGCGGCATCCATGTCGGCGCGCGTCACGCGTCCGCCCTTGCCGGAGCCCGTCACCGTTGCCGGGTCGATGCCGTATTCCTCGGCCGCGCGCCGCACCGCCGGGGAATGGTGCATCGCTTCCGTCACGGCCGGCGCAGCCTCCTTCGTGGAGCCCGCCAGCTTGATCCGGCCGAGCACCGCACCGGGCTCCGTCTTTTCGCCGCTCCGCATGAGGATTTCGTGCAGGGTGCCGGTGATCGGCGCAGGGATTTCCTGGGTCACCTTGTCGGTTTCGAGTTCGACGAGCGGATCGTCGAGCGCCACCGTCTCGCCGATAGCCTTCAGCCAGTTGCGCACGACCGCCTTGGTGCCTTCCTGTTCCTCAGGGGCCAGAATATCGATCAGATCGGACATCGTTCAGAACTCCAGCAGCGCGTCGATCTTGGCGCGGATTTTCCCGACCGAGGGCACCGCCCAGTCGAGCAGCACCGGATTGTGCGGGCTCGGTATGTCCGGCATGGTGAGGCGCGAGACCGGCGCATCGAGGTCCATGAAGGCCTCGTCGGCCACCACGGCCGAGATTTCCGCGCCAAAACCGGCAGTTCCGAGATCCTCGTGCACGATGAGGCAACGCCGCGTGCGGCGCACGGAGGACAGCACGGCCTCCCTGTCCCAAGGCATCAGGGTGCGCAGGTCGATGACGTCGGCCGAGACCCCATCCGCAGCCTCTTCGCAGCGATGCACCATCGCGCCCCAGGTGACGAGCGTGATCCTGTCGCCCCGGCGCGTGAAGCTGGCCTTGCCGAAGGGCAGCGAATAATCGTCGCCGGGATAGGGCCGGCGCGCCCAGGCGTGGTCCAGCATGGCGCGGTGTTCGAAGAAGATCACCGGATCGTTGCCGCGCAGGCTGGTGCGCAGCAGGCCAACGGCATCCGCCGCATTGGACGGCACCGCGACCTTCCAGCCGGGCTGGTGCACGAAGGCGACCTCGTTCGTCTGGCTGTGCCAGGGGTCGCCGCATTTGAAATAACCGCCCGGCATGCGCAGCACCATGGGGGCGGCGAACCGGTTGTTGGTGCGCCAGCGGATCGTGCCGCAATCGTTGATCTGCTCGGTGGCGGGTTCGGCATATTTGCGGAACTGGATTTCCGGCACCGGCATCAGCCCCGCCAGCGCCATGCCGACAGCCCGGCCGACGATGCCTTCCTCTGAAAGCGAGGTATCGAACACCCGCTCGCTGCCGAACTTCTCCTGAAGCCCGAGGGTCACCGCATGCACGCCGCCCTTCGGCCCGATGTCCTCGCCGAACAGCACGACGCGCTCGTTGATCGACAGTTCATGGTCGAGCGTGCGGCGAATGGCGGTGACCATGTTGATGCGCTGGCCCTCCGACTGCGCCGTGGCGACCGTTTCCGGCGCCGTGTAGCCGTGGCGGACCTGCCCGCCCATTACCTGCGCCTCGCCGTCGAAGAAGACGTGCCGGGTCACCGTCTCGGGGACGGCCGTCGGGCGCGCTTCGGCGGCGATACGCGCCGTCTCCGCCGCCTGCCGTGCGTCCGTGTCCGCGGCATTCCACTCCGCCTCGCTTAGCACGGCGGGCACGATATAGTCCTTCAGGCGCGGCAGGGGGTCACGCGCCCACTCGCTGCGCACCGTCTCCTCGTTCTTGTAAGCCTGGGTATCCTGGAAGCTGTGGCCTTGCAGGCGCGGCACGGTGAGGCGCAGCAGGACGGGGCCGCGGCTGCGGCGCACATGCTCCACCGCGTCACCCGTCAGCCGCGCGGCGGCCGCGGGATCGGTGCCGTCGCCTTCGAAGATCGTCAGGTTCTTCCAGCCGGAAAGGTTGGCGGCGATGTTGCCGCCGGGCGTCTGGATGGTCGAGGGGACCGAGATGCCGTAGCCATTGTCCTCGATGTAGAAGAGCATCGGCAGGGTCTGGGTGGTGGCGATGGTGAGCGCCGACCAAAACCCGTTCGAGGCGACCGAGCCATCGCCGCCGAGCACCACGGCGATGCTCTCGCTGTACTCCGCCTTGCCCAGGACGTCGGCATAATATTTGACCGCCTGCGCCCAGCCGGCCGTCGGCGTGTATTGCGCGCCGACACCGCCGCACATGGGAAGTGCCGATGCGCCGTCGAGGTTCGGATAGTTGAAGACGACGCCGATGTCGCGCCCGTCAGAATAACCGCCGGCGCGGCCCATCGCGGAGCCCAGCGCATCGGCGGGATCGACGCCGAGCGAGAGCAGAAGCGGGCGCGAGCGATAATAGCCGCAGGTCGCATCATGCCGGTCGGTGAGGTGGCTGCCGAGCATGATCTGCGCCATGTCATGGCCGCGGGCGGAGAACTGGTAGAGCACCTTCTTCTCCGGTACGAGGCGGGTTTCCTCCATCTCGTCGAGCGCGCGCGACAGGTGCATCAGATAGGTGATGCGCTTCCAGTCGACGGTTTCATCCGGCGCGTTCCGGGCGATGGGTTTGAGCGCGGCCTGTGCCATGGTTTCCTCCCGCATGTGCATGGATGGAAAGTGTAGGACGCGGCAGGCGAAAAAGCGTTTCAAACAACACGGGCTTTACGATAGAAATGAAACAGCCGTATCTTATTTCCGGGCTTTACGATGAATTCCGTTCAACTTGACGCCATCGACAGGAAAATCCTGAAGGTCCTGCAACGCCGGGGCGATATCAGCCATGCGGCGCTTGCCGAGGAGGTCGGTGCCTCCAGCGCCTCTTGCTGGCGGCGGATCAAGGCGCTGGAGGAGGCGGGCGTTCTCGGTCCCACCGTGCGCCTGCTCGACCCGGACCGCATCGGCCGCGGCCTCAACGTCTTCTGCCAGGTGCGCATGAAATCGCACGATCCCATCGCACGACGGGATTTCGAGCGCTTCGTGCAGACGCATGAGGAAGTGCTGGAATGTTATTCCATGTCCGGCGAGTGGGATTATCTCATCCGTGTCGTCGTGAAGGACGTCAGGGATTACGAGCAGCTTCTCATGCAGGCGATCCTGACCCACGAGGCGGTCGCGAACTCGTCGTCGCATTTCGCGCTGAAGAGCGTGAAATACACGACCGAACTGCCGCTTTGACGGTCTCAGGCGCGGGCGCGGCGCTTCAGTTGCTGTTCGCGGAAGAAGATGAAGAGGCCGGAGGCGACGATGAAGCCGGCGCCGATCAGCATGGCCGGGCGGGGCAGATCGCCGAAGAAGATCCATCCGAAGACGACGGCCCAGAGCAGCAGCGTATATTGCAGCGGCACGACGGTCGCGGCATCCGCCAGCTTCAGCGAGCGATTGACCAGCATGTGCGCGCTCATCGCGACGATGCCGAGCAGGCTCAGCAGACCGAGGCCGACGCCGCTGACCGGCGCCCAGCCGGACGGATCGGCAAGACACCAGACGCCCGCGAAGATCACCGCCGCCCCCATCTGCCAGAAGACCAGCGTCGTATCCGGTGCCGCGCGCAGCGACCGGCCGAGCACCAGGGCCACGCTGAAGGCAAGGCTGCCGGCAAGCGCGATGAGGGCTGGCAGCGTAAACGTGTCCTTCGATGGCTCCAGCGCGATGACCACGCCGATAAAGCCGATGATGATCGCCGTCCAGCGCCGCCAGCCGACCTTCTCGCGCAGCAGCAGAGGCGACAGCGCCGCCACGTAGATCGGCGCGGCAAGCCAGTAGGTCATGGCATCGGCGAGCGGCATGTAGGCGACGGCGAAGTAGAAGGCGGATGCCTCGAACGCATAAAGCGCAGAGCGCAGGAAATGCAGTTTCGGGCGATCGACATTAATGAGCTGCCGCCATCCCGTGCGCCACAGGAATGGCGTCAGCACCAGCATTGCGGCGGCGCTGCGGATCAACATGAGCTGGCTCACGGAATAGGTGGCCACCAGCCATTTGCCAAGCACGTCGTTCAGCGAAAACATGGCCATGCCGAGCAGCATCAGCATCACGCCAAGGCGGGCAGTGCCGGAGGCTGGCGAGGAGGCGGTGATGTCGGTCATGGCGGAAACTCGGGTCTCGGGTGAGAGCGCTGTGACACATTCCACGGGCCCGATCCAGTCAGCAATTTTGATAGCTGCATCAAGCATCTGTTGATCCCGAGGGGCAGGGATGGAACAGTGCGGGTGGATATTGTTTACAAGGTGCATTTCATGACGGACGAAAAGACAGGCAAGCGCCGGCTGCGATCGCAGGACTGGTTCGACAACCGCGACCACATCGACATGGCGGCGATCTATCTCGAGCGCTTCATGAACTATGGCATCACGCCGGAAGAACTGCGCTCCGGCAAGCCGGTGATCGGCATCGCGCAGAGCGGCAGCGACCTGACGCCGTGCAACCGGCACCATGTCGATCTTGCCAAGCGGGTGCGCGACGGCATTCGCGATGCGGGCGGTATTCCCATCGAGTTCCCGACGCATCCGATCTTCGAGAACTGCAAGCGGCCGACCGCGGCCCTCGACCGCAACCTCGCCTATCTCGGCCTCGTGGAAATCCTCTACGGCTATCCGCTCGATGGCGTCGTGCTGACCACCGGCTGCGACAAGACCACGCCCTCGGCGCTGATGGCGGCCTCGACGGTCGATATTCCGGCGATCGTGCTCTCCGGCGGGCCGATGCTCGACGGCTGGCACGAGAGTGACCTCGCCGGCTCCGGCACCGTCATCTGGCGCTCGCGGCGAAAGCTTGCGGCCGGGACGATGGACGAGGAGGAATTCTTGCAGGCCGCGATGGATTCCGCGCCCTCCATCGGCCATTGCAACACGATGGGCACCGCCTCGACGATGAATGCGCTGGCCGAAGCGCTCGGCATGTCGCTGACGGGCTGCGCCGCGATCCCGGCCGCCTATCGCGAGCGCGGCCAGATGGCCTATCGCACCGGCCGGCGCGCGGTGGAACTGGTGCTGGAGGACATCCGCCCCTCGCATATCCTCTCGCGCGACGCCTTCCTCAACGCGATCCGCGTCAATTCGGCGATCGGCGGCTCCACCAATGCGCAACCGCATCTGATGGCGATGGCGAAACATGCGGGCGTCGAACTGAAGCCGGAAGACTGGCAGGTGCACGGCTACGACATTCCGCTGCTCGCCGACGTGCAGCCGGCCGGGCGTTTCCTCGGCGAACGTTTCCATCGCGCCGGCGGCGTGCCGGCCATCATGCGCGAGCTGCTGGATGCCGGAAAGCTGGATGGGCACTGTCCGACGGTGACGGGGCGCACGCTTGCGGAGAACCTGGAGGGCCGCGCGGCGACCGACCGCGAGGTCATCCGGCCTTACGGCGAACCGCTCAAGGAGCGGGCGGGCTTCCTCGTGCTGAAGGGCAACCTGTTCGATTTCGCGATCATGAAGACCTCGGTGATTTCGCCGGAGTTCCGCGTGCGTTATCTGAGCGAGCCGGGCCGGGAAGGCACGTTCGAGGGCAAGGCCGCCGTGTTCGATGGGTCGGAGGATTACCACAAGCGCATCAACGACCCGGCGCTCGGCATCGACGAGCGCACCATCCTCGTCATCCGCGGTGCGGGGCCGCTCGGCTGGCCGGGCTCGGCGGAGGTCGTCAACATGCAGCCGCCGGATCATCTCCTGAAGCGCGGCATCACCAGCCTGCCGACGATCGGCGACGGGCGCCAGTCCGGCACAGCGGACAGCCCGTCGATCCTCAATGCCTCGCCGGAAAGTGCGGCCGGCGGCGGGCTCGCATGGTTGCGCAGCGGCGATGTGATCCGCATCGATCTCGAAAACGGGCGCTGCGACATGCTTGTAGAGGCGGCGGAAATCGAGCGTCGCAAGGCCGACGGTATTCCGCCGGTGCCGGCCGACGCGACGCCGTGGCAGCGGCTTTATCGCAAGACGGTGACGCAGCTTTCGGATGGTGCGGTCATCGAGGGAGCCGCCGATTTCCGCGAAATCGCCAAAACACCGCCGCGGCACAACCACTAAAGCATGTATGGTTTCTTTTGTTTTCGTTTGTCTTTTCGCGGAAAACATCAACGCCGTTATGCACGCCAAAACAGGCGGGAGGTGAGGCTTCAACCCCGCCGGGCGACAAGAATGCCGGCTAGCACGATCAGGCCGCCAACCGCCTGCATCGCGCCGACCGGCTCGGCGAGCAGGATCCAGGCGAGGATGGCCGCGACCACCGGCTGCAACAGCAGCGTCAGCGACGAGAAGGCCGTCGGCAGGTAGGCAAGCGCATAGGTCACCAGACCCTGCCCGCCGACATGGCTGATGAAGGCAAGGCCGACGACCATCGCCCAGCCGAAGAGGGTGATCGGCACCATGCTGCCTTCGAAGAAGAAGGCGATCGGCAACATGCAGACGGCGGCCGAAAACGTCGTCCAGACCATGATGCGCAGCGTCGAGAAACGCGCGCGGACATGGCCGAGCGCCAGCATATAGCAGGCGTAGAAGACGGCGGCCGTAATCGCAGTCGCATCCCCTGCAAGCTGCCCGCCGCCGATCGCACCCGGCCCGCCCTTCAACACGATGACCCCGACAAGCGCCAGCGCCAACCCCATCAGGAAGACGGGCGTGATGCGCGTGCGGAAGACCAGCCAGGAGCCGAGCGTCACGAAGACCGGCGCCAGATTGGCAAGCAGCGTCGCATTGGCGACGGAGGTCATATGCAGCGACAGGTGCCAGGCGACCAGATCGATGGCGAGGAAGATACCGGGCAGCAGAAGCGCAAAATAATCGCGCAGGCCGGATGGCTCTTCGTCAGCCTCTTTCGCGACGCGCGAGATCAGGAAGAACGGCAGCAGCGCCAGCGAGACGCGCCAGAACGCCGTCGCCAGCGGCCCCACTTCGGACAGGCGGACGAAGATCGGCGAACCGCCGATGGCGGCGCCACCGACGAGAAGGGCTGCGAGCGCGAGGCGGCTATGGGTGGAAGCGGCAATCTGGGACAAGGTGGCAGTCCGGACATCAGGATGCCAGCGAGCTATCAGACTGCATCGGGTTGAACCAGACGGACGCCGCTAATTTAGCGGAAAACTTTGCATCCATGAAAAATCGGCACCCTTTCGAGCGCCGACTATGTTTTTCAGCAAACCTCGCCCCCTCTCCACGTCATCCTCGGGTCAAGCCCACAGGTGTCCGGTTTAAATTCAGGCCCATTCGAGCACCATCTGGCTGGTGTCTTGCGGCGGGTCTGGTGGTGGCTTCAGCAGGCGGTCTGTTCGGCGGCGATGCATGAGGTTTGCGCGTATGAGGCG
>NZ_DASYHH010000013.1:0-32021 GCF_035998705.1 Shinella sp.
TTTCGCGGCACTGGTCGAGGCCGATCCCCGGTCAGCGTCACGCAGCATCACTTATCTCACCCTGATCGCGGGATTTGCCTCGACGATCTTCTGGCCGATTGCCACGGCGCTGCTCGGCTATCTCTCGTGGCGGGAAATCTATCTCGTCTATGCCGGGCTCAATCTTGTCGTCTGCATGCCGTTCCACGTCTGGATCATGCGGAAGGGAAAGGTGGCCGCGGCCGGTGGGCAAAGACCTATGCGTGAGCCCGTCGTCGGGGCCATTCCTCGCGAGCGTCGGCGCGGCGCGGTGATCATGGTGTCGGCTGCATTCGCGCTGCTGAGCTTCACCCTTGGAGCGATGCTGGCGCATATGGTGCCGATGCTCGGGTCGCTCGGCTTCGGAAGCACCGCCGTGGTCATCGGCTCGCTGTTCGGCCCGGCGCAGGTTCTCAGCCGTCTCGTCAACATGATCTTCGGTACGCGCCTCGCGCCGCCCGGCCTTGCCGTCCTCTCCGCGACCTTCATGGTCCTTAGCGTTGTCATTCTGGCGCTGTCCGGCAACTGGCTTCCCGGCGCGGTCGCCTTCTCTATTTGCCTCGGCCTTGGATCAGGCATCAACAGCATCGCCCAGGGCAGCTTGCCGCTCTACCTGTTCGGCTCGGACGGATATGGCGCACTCACCGGCAAGATGGCGGCCGCGAGACTCGCTGCCGGTGCGGCGGCCCCCTTCGCCTTTGCGGCGACGATGGAGCAATTCGGCATAGGCGCGTCGCTCGTCTTGAGTGCCGCGCTCGGCACCGTGGGTATCGTGGCCTTCGTGATTGTCGCGATGGCGACGACGCGAACCCACGTCGCCACCCCGAGTCTGTCAAATTGACCGCAGCGACACGCGCTTCTCAAGCTCGGTCGCCAGTTCCTTGCGCTCGCTGTAGCGGTCGGTCAGATAGGTGGACGCGTCGCGCGTCAGCAGGGTGAACTTCACCAGTTCTTCGCAGACGTCCACCACCCGGTCGTAATAGGACGAGGGTTTCATCCGGCCGTCGGCGTTGAATTCCTGATAGGCCTTCGCGACCGAGGACTGGTTGGGGATCGTGATCATCCGCATCCATCGGCCGAGGATACGCATCTGGTTCACGGCATTGAAGGACTGGCTGCCGCCCGAGACCTCCATGACGGCGAGCGTCTTGCCCTGCGTCGGCCGGACCGATCCGACCGACAGCGGAATCCAGTCGATCTGCGACTTCATGATGCCGGTCATCGCGCCGTGGCGTTCCGGGCTCACCCAGACCTGGCCTTCCGACCACTGCGAAAGCTCGCGCAGCTCCTGCACCTTCAGATGGCTTACCGGCGCTTCATCCGGTAGCGGCAAGCCCTTCGGGTCGAAGATCCGGACCTCGCATCCCAGCCGTTCGAGCAACCGGCGGACCTCGAAGGCAAGCAAGCGGCTATACGACACCTCGCGCAGGGAGCCGTAGAGGATCAGGATGCGTGGCTTGTGCGTCGAGAATGCCGGGCGCAGGGCGTCGAGATCGGTGGAATGCAGGTGCTGGCCCTGCAAAGCGGGGAGCGTGTCAGGCAATGCGCTTTCCTTCCTTGTCGAGGACCTGCTCGCCGTCTTCCTTGAAGAACGGCCCTGTGAAGGTATCGGGCAGGATGTCGAGCACAACCTCGGAAGGGCGGGCGAGCCGGGTGCCGAGCGGTGTCACGACGAAGGGGCGGTTGATGAGGATCGGCGTCTCGATCATGGCGTCGAGCAACTGGTCGTCGGTCAGGTCCGGGTTGTCGAGACCGAGTTCGGCATAGGGCGTGCCCTTCTCGCGGATGGCTTCCCGGACCGTCAACCCGGCGTCCGCGATTATGCTCGCAAGCTGCTGGTGCGTCGGCGGCTCCTGGAGATATTCTATGACGGTTGGCTCGATTCCGGCCGCGCGGATCAGCGCCAGGGTGTTGCGAGACGTTCCGCAGGACGGATTGTGGTAGATGGTGACATTCATGGTTTTGCCTCCGATGAGACTGTCGATGAGGTGGACGGCTGTAGCAGCCAGGTGAATAGGAGGAGCGCGAGAACCGCGCCGGCAATCTCGGCGACCCAGAAGCCCGGCAGATCGATCGGGCGAATACCTGCGAAGGTGTTAGCGACCGGGACAGCGCGACGGCCGGGTTGGCGAAGGACGATGATGCGGTGAACCAGTAGGCGGCGGTAATATAGAGCCCGACCAGCCACGGCACGGCTCTCTGCTCAAACTTGATGCCGGCGAGGATCACCGCCACCAGCCCGAAGGTCGCAATACTCTCGGAGAACCATTGGGCGCCGCCCGTCCGCGCCTTGCTCGATAGTTCGACCAGCGGCAATTCGAACATCAGGTGCGCCGCAATTGTCCCGACCACGCCGCCGACGATCTGCGCCAGCACGTATCCGCCGAAATCGCGCTTCGGCAGTGACCGGGACATCGCAAAGACCATCGACACGGCCGGATTGAAGTGCGCGCCGGAGATCGGTCCGAGGATCGTGATCAGCACTACCAGGATTGCGCCTGTCGCCAGCGTATTGCCGAGCAGCGCCAGGCCGACGTCCTGGGTCAGCGAGGTCGCCATGATTCCCGAGCCGACGACGGTCGCGACCAGCATCGCAGTCCCCAATGCCTCGGCAACCAGTCGCCGCGGTAGATCGAACCCGTTCATCAGCTTGCCTTCGGCTGCGTGGTGCTCGCACCTTCCATGGCGCCGATCTGACGGAGGTGCGTTTTCAGCGCCAGCTTGTCGATGGAGGTCAGCGGCAGGCTGATGAAGGACATGATCCGGTTCTTGAGGAAGCGCGCGGCCGGGGCGAAGGCGCGCTGGATCTCGACTTCCGATCCGGCGACGGCGGCCGGGTCCTCGACGCCCCAATGCGCGGCCATCGGATGGCCGATCCAGACCGGCAGGCCTCGCCGGCGGCGCTGTCGCAGACCGTGAAGATGAAGTCCATCTGCGGGGCGCCGGGTTCTGCGAACACATCCCAGCTTTTCGACGAGAATCCCGTCGAGGGATAGCCAAGGGCCTCAAGTTCCCTCAAGGCGTGCGGATTGACCTCACCCTTCGGCTGGCTGCCGGCGGAGAGGGCCTTGAAGCGGCCGCCGCCTTCCTTGTTGAGGATGGATTCGGCGAGAATAGAGCGAGCGGAGTTGCCCGTGCAGAGGAACAGCACGTTGTAGGTCTTATCGGTCATGGTCGTGGTCCGTGGTTAGGTCGGCGGCTTGATAAGCTTCATGATCGTCGCCGACGATGGGCAGATGGACGAAAGCTGGCGGGTCGCCAGCACCGCAGCAGGCACGCTTCCCCGTCGGACTTCGGTGAATCCGATGCGCGTGAAGAACGGCGCTGCACTCGTTGTCGCGAGGAAGACGTCGCTCTCGCGCGCAACGCGTGCCAAGGTTGCTTCGACGACAGCTCTGCCGAGGCCGCTTCCGCGCCGATCGGGAAGCACGACGACTGACCGAAGCAGATAATCGTCGCCGCAACGTTCGACACCGGAGAAACCGACGATCCGGTCATCAGCCGACACGGCCTTGAAAAAGGTCCGGCCCTGATCCTCGATGTCATCCGTCGGGAGACGCGCACCCGTCAGGGCCGTCTTGAGGTCAAGGTCGCTTCCGGTAACCTGCTCCAGTTTGATGGCGCTCATGATAGCTTCGACTTCAGGCCGCAGCAGGGCGTTAGTTCGGCGATGAGCGGAGCGCACAGTTCGCTCGATCCGCCGCAGCAATCCTTGAGGAGGAAGAGGGTCAGTTCGCGCAGGCCGTTGAGGTCGGCTCGGTAAATAATCGATCGGCTCTGGCGCTCGCTCGTGACCAGGCCCGCTCGAGAGAGCGTTGCGAGATGGGCGGACATCGTGTTCTGCGGCACATCGATGATGCGGGCGAGTTCGCCCGCCGGAATGCCGTCGGGCTCGTGCCGAACAAGGAGGCGGAAGGTTTCCAGTCGCGTGGTCTGGGCCAAGGCGCCAAGCGCCGCAATTGCTTTATTATTATCCATATATCCAGAATAATGGATTAAAGTTCTATGTCAATCCTGCCCTATGCTAAAGCGGGAACGCCGGGGGCGAGGACGATCATTGACGCATTCGCCTCTCCCGATTTGGCTGGATAACGTCGTAACCTTCACTTATCTTGAACGCACGGCGTGTGCTGCGTGCGCTGGGGGCTTCCCCGAAATCGACGGAGACTTCGATCAACCTTCCAAACAGGGAGCGCGAACCCATGTCTTCGACAGTTTCCAAGGGCCGCATTCAATCCACTCTTCGCCAATTCCTCGATGCCGAGGCATCGGGCGGCATCGTCCTGATGGTCGTTGCCATCCTGGCGATCCTTACGGCCAATTCCGTGCTGGCCGGAGACTACTTCCACGTCCTGCACCTCTACGTCGGGCCACTCAGCCTGCAACACTGGATCAACGACGCACTGATGGCCTTGTTCTTCCTGCTTGTCGGGCTCGAGATCAAGCGCGAGATGCTGGACGGCCAGCTGTCGAGCTGGAGCCGCCGCATCCTGCCCGGTGCGGCAGCCGCGGGCGGGATGGCCGTTCCTGCCTTGGTCTACCTCTGTTTCAATTGGAGTGATCCGACCGCCGTTCGGGGTTGGGCAATCCCGACAGCAACGGATATCGCATTCGCACTCGGCGTGATCTCGCTCTTCGGTTCACGCGTACCGGCATCGCTCAAGATTTTTCTTGCGGCGCTTGCCATCATCGACGATCTCGGCGCGGTTATCGTGATCGCGCTGTTCTATACCGCCGACCTGAACCTGATGGCACTGGGAGGAGCCGCGCTGGTGCTGGGCAACCTGTTCGTCTTCAACCGCATGAAGGTACGTGTCCTCTGGCCCTATCTGGCGCTCGGGGCTGTGCTTTGGGTTCTGGTGTTCGTCTCGGGTGTTCATGCCACGCTCGCAGGTGTCCTTTTGGCCCTGGCGATCCCGCTGAAGCTAACGCCCGGCACGCCCGAGGCGACGCACGCGGAGTCGCCGCTCCACAAGTTGGAACATGTGCTTCACAAACCGGTGGCGTTCATCATTGTCCCGATCTTCGGGTTCGCCAATGCGGGCGTGTCGTTTGCCGGTGTAACTACTGGTGTCTTCTCCGAGCCGTTGGCGATGGGCGTCGCCGCAGGACTTCTCCTCGGAAAACTGCTCGGCGTCCTCGGGACCGTGGCCATCCTGCTCAAGCTGAAGCTTGCGGACCTGCCCGCGCAGGCAAGCTGGGGTCAGATGACGGGCGTCGCTCTCCTGTGTGGCATTGGTTTCACGATGAGCTTGTTCATCGGCTTGCTGGCATTTAGCGATCCTCTCGTCCAGGATCACGTCAAGATCGGAATCCTGATGGGCTCGGTTGCCGCAGGCACACTGGGAGCGCTTTGCCTCGCTGCCTTCGGGCGCCGGGCGAAATCCGCCTGAGCGATGAGCCGATCTTATGTCGAGTGCCGCAGGCTGGCGCCATGGCACTCGACGGGCTGGACGAATCTCAAGTGCAAGTTCGCCGACAACACGGTTTGATCCAATGCCAGCCCAAAATGTGTTCAGCCCGGTCGGATTGTGAAAGTGCCTTTCGGTTACGTTTCTTTTCGTACCTCGTTCTCGCGTCGTGCAAACCAGTTGGCGAGAAGCGCGCCCGAAATATTGTGCCAGACGCTGAAAATGGCACTGGGAACGGCTGCCAGCGGGGAGAAATAAGCGGTTGCCAACGCCGCGCCCAGACCCGAATTCTGCATTCCCACCTCGATGGCAATTGCCTTGCGCTTGGCGAGCGACAGGCCGGCGGCTCTAGCGGCGAAGAAGCCGAGCAAATAGCCGAGCCCGTTGTGCAGGATGACAACGGCGAAGATCATCAGGCCAGACTGAACGATCGACGCCTTCGAGGCGCCGACCACCGCGGAAACGATGAGGACAATGCCGATGACGCTGACGAGGGGCAGGGCCGGAACGGCTGCCTTGACCACGCCCGGCAGCAGTTTCTGAAGCGCTGCGCCAAGCGCGAGCGGGACGAGGACGACCTTGATGATGCTTAGGAACATTGCCCAGCCATCGACGGGAAGGAACTGGCTGGCAAAGAACCAGACGAGCAAGGGTGTGACGATCGGGGCGACCAGGGTGGTGACCGAGGTGCAGGCGACCGACAGCGCGACATCGCCTTTCGACAGGTAGGTCATCACATTGGACGACGTGCCCCCCGGGCAGCAGCCGACGAGAATGACGCCCGCTGCGACCTCGGGCGGCATCGGGACGATGCGCGTCAGAAAGACGGCAATAAGAGGCATGATGAGGAACTGGCCGATCACGCCAATTGCGACGTCGAATGGGCGTTTCACCACCTCGCGGAAATCGTCCACCGACAATGTCAGGCCCATTCCGAACATGATGATCGACAGCAGCGTGACGATCCATGGGCCGAATTGCTTGAAGGTATCGGGGAAAAAGAACCCAAGGATTGCGAAAAGGATGACCCAGGCGGCGAAAGTCTTGCCGACGAATGCGGATACGGATGCCAGTGCTTTCACATGCCTACTCCAAAGAAAACTCGGGAGCGAGGTCTATCGGCAATGGCCTTTCTGTCAAGCCGGGAATTCCTGCCGACGGTTCTGATGTGCTCGGGCTTCCAACCCCGGGGTATCTTGGCCAAGCCTTGTGTGGCAATCGCGGAGTATCGATCGAAGCAGCATTGGCCGAGCGCTCCCATCATGGGGGAGGCTCCTCCAAGACCTTCCATCCGATCAGCTTAGAAGACGGCGCGAAACCGATCCCGGCGGTGATCTGTTGTCGGATTGGTGACAGAGATATCCTCTAGGAAAATGCCGCCTCCGGCCGCTTTTGCTGCGTAAAGCGCGGAGTCGGCTCTTGTGAAGAGGACGGTCGGCATGTCGCCCTCGGTAAGGGCAAACCCGACCGACGCACTTGCATTGAGAATGCGCCCGGAACAGTTCATCAGAGCCTTGGCGATATCGGCCACGCGTTGCGCTATGCGCTGGATCGTCTGCTTGTCGGTGGAAGGTCCGAAGAGCACCGCGAACTCATCTCCTCCGATCCGGGCGATCAGGTCGGCGGACTGGCACACCGCTGAAAGACAGCGGGTAAACTCGACCAGGCACTCATCGCCAAGGGCGTGCCCGAGCGTGTCGTTGATTTCCTTGAACCCGTCGAGGTCGATGAGCATCAGGGCTCCACCCGATCCGCCTGGACCGCAGATGTCGGTGAGCCGCACTTGAAACTGCGTGCGATTGGCAAGCCCCGTCATCACGTCGTGCTCGGCGAGATGACGCATATGTTCAAACGCTTTCTTTTCTTCCGTGACATCCTGCTTGATGCCGAAAAGCCGGACCGGTTCGCCGGTCCGGCGCTCGACGGTAGCGGATATCCTTATCCACCGGTTTCCGAATTCCGGGCTATGGATTTCGGCATCCAGGTTGAAGCCGGCTCCTGCTTCGATGGCTCCGCTCCGAACCTTTTGCAGGTGGGCGAGTGACTCCTCCGAGTAGCTTTTCAGAATATCGCGACGCACGAGGCCGCAATTGCGTTGGAGGCCGAAGAGATCGTATGTTCCATTGCTCCACGTCAGCTGTTCGCTGGGCAATTCGCATTGCCACTTTCCCATGCGCGCAGCCGTGGAAGCGCGGTCGAATATCTCGGCGCTGGCGAGCGCCGCCTCAGCCTGGCGGACAAGCGCAGCCTGATGCTCGATCAGATGATGCAGTTGTAAAATGGCCTGATTGTTGACGGGTCTTGTCAAGGTCGAGCGTAGGCGCGCCAACAATAAGTAGAGCGCAGACTGCTGCTCGTCTGCCTGGTCGCTATCGAACCGATGGGCACTTGGTTCCAGGCCACCTGTGGAATTTTCCATATTCTCCACCGACTTCTAAGGTTCCCTTTTAAAAAACTCCTACCCTGAAAACGTTAACCGCCAGTGAGAACCCGCCCCCTTGTTGCTTCATCTGCCGGCTCCCGATGAAGCATCGCACCGGCATCTCGGCCGGCACAGGCTCGAAGCACCAGAGGCTCGCCTTCGCGACGGCCGAGTTCTTGGCAACCGGTCGCATCGCAGAGCGTCCATCCGGAAACGGTGGCGCCCGACGAGGCAAGAACCAGGTCGGCAAGCGGAGCGACATGCGGATTCCATACCCACCAGCCATCCTTCCGGCGTGCGCCTTCCCCCGGTTCCATGCCCGCGCCCGATCCCTTTACCCTCGCTTCCCTCAGCACGAGGCCGGCGGGTGTCGCCTGCCAGTTTTCCCGCCATTCGACCTTTTCCACCGAATGGGTCCAACTGAGCGTGAACAGGCCGGCGGCGACGGCGATGGTCTTGCCGCCGGCAATGCAGAGCATCGCACTCATGCCGTGCTCCGCTTGGGTGCCGGCGGATTTGCCTTCGCCGCCCGCGTCTTGCGCCATATGACGAGGGCAAAGAACGCACCGAGGGCGAAGCCGATCTCGTCGGTCATCGGAAGGGCGGCGAGCATGCTGAAGGAGGCGGCGGTGGCAAGCGCGCGCTCGAGAAGCGTCAGCCGGACAGCGGCGAAGCCGATCACCGCCGGGCCCCACAAGCCAATCGCGAAGCCCGTCTTGAAGACGATGTAGGCGACCGCCACCGGATAGCCGAGGGATGCGGCAAGCGGTCCGCCATCCTGCAACATGAGAGCCGGCGAATAGACAGCCATGAAGGGGATGACGAAGCCTGCCGCCGCCACCTTGATGGCCTCGAGCGAAATCTTGAGGCCGCTTTCCCGGGCGATGGGTGCTGCGGCGAAGCAGGCGAGCGCCACCGGCGGTGTCAGGTCGGCCAGGATGCCGAAATAGAACACGAACATGTGGCTGACGATGAGCGGCACGCCGAGTTCGAGCAAGGCGGGGCCGGCGATCGACGAGGTGATGATGTAGTTCGGGATCGTCGGAATGCCCATGCCGAGCACCAGGCACGTCACCATCGTCAGCAGCAGCGAAAGGAACAGGCTCTTGCCGCCGACCGACACGATGAACTGGCCGAAGGTGTTGGCTGCACCGGTCAGCGTCATCGTGCCGATGATGATGCCGACGAGCGCGCAGGCGATCGCGACCGGCAGAGCGGTCTTCGCGCCGTCCGCCAGCGCATCGCGGCAGATGGCGAGCGTTTCGCGGCCGCCCTTCCAGATCGCATTGGCAAGGATCAGGATCGCGAGCGCGATGACCACGACCTCGATGCCGAACCTGAAGAAGGCGGCGGCGACGAGGCCGAGGCCAATCCAGAAGATGACGCGAATGGCGGTTGAAGGAAGGCCGAGGGCGATCGAGCTTCCGAGGATCAGCAGCAGGGTGAAACCGAGGCCGACCGTACCGGCGAAGAGCGGAGTATAGCCGGAGAACAGCAGCCACACGAGCGCGGCGAGCGGCAGGATCAGGTACCAGCCCTTGGCGATGGCCGCCCGGGCAGAGGGAAGTTCGTTCTTCGGCAGGCCGAGAAGCCCGCGCTTTCCGGCTTCCAGATGCACCATCCAGAAGGCCGAGGCGAAGTAGAGGATCGCCGGGATGAGCGCGGCCTTGACGACTTCGTGATATTCGACGCCCAGCGTTTCGGCCATGATGAAGGCGACGGCGCCCATGACCGGCGGCATGATCTGGCCGCCCATGGAGGCGGTCGCCTCGACGCCGCCGGCAAAGGCCGCGCGATAGCCGAAGCGTTTCATCAGCGGAATGGTGAACTGGCCGGTCGTGACCACATTGGCAACGCCCGAGCCGGAAATCGTGCCCATCAGCGCCGAGGAGATGATCGACACCTTCGCCGCGCCGCCGCGCCGTGCCCCGACGAGGCTGAGCGAGACGTCGTTGAAGAGCTGGATCATGCCCGCCTTTTCCAGGAAGGCGCCAAAGAGGATGAAGAGGAAGATATAGCTTGAGGACACCAGCGTCGGAATGCCGTAGATGCCTTCCGTGCCATAGGCCATGTGGTCGATGACCTGGGAAAAGTCGTAGCCGCGGTGATCGAGCGGCGCGGGCAGATATTCACCGAACAGGCAATAGGCGAGGAATACGCCCGATATGATCGGCAAGGCTGGCCCCATCAGCGCCCAAGCGGCGGCGAAGACGATGCCGATCGCGACCACCCCGGCGACGATGTCGCGCGGAAGGGGATCGCCGGCGCGCACGATGAGATCGGCATATTCGTAGCACTGGTAGAAGGCGACGGCCGCGCCGAGCGCCGAAAGGGACCACGCGACCCCCCGGACAAGCCCGCTGCGTCGGGCCATGGCGGTCAGGAGCGGAAAGATCAACACGGTGACGAAGCCGACATGGATTGCCCGAAGGAGCTGACTTGGCGGATCGAGCAGATGCGCGGCCGTGGCGATCTGGAACGTGGAAAACAGAAAGGCGATCGCAAAGAGCAGGCGGCCTTCCGGTGTTTTGGGAAAAGCGCCCGCGAGCGCGTCATGCTTGCTCAGGTCGGCGGCAGCGCCATCGCCCGGTCTGTTGCTGTCGTGCATCTGATCCTCCGAACGACCGTTGGGCAGGCCGATGCGACGCGGCGACCTCTGCCGCCACGCCGCACGTCGGCGGCTGTCAGAGCAGCCCTTTTTCCTTGAAGTAGCGCTCAGCACCGGGATGCAGCGGGATCGGCATGCCCTTGAGGGCCTCCTTGATGTCGATCTGCTCGGCTGCCTTGTGCGCGGCGACCATGGCCGGCAGGTTCTCGAAGAGCTGTTTGGTCATCTGATACGCGGTCTCGTCGGAAACCTCCGAATGGGTCACGAGGAAGTTGACGACGGCAACGGTCGGAACGTCCTTGTCCTGTCCCTGGTAAGTGCCCGCCGGCACGGTCGCGGCGATGTAGGGCGCACCGAGCTTCGTGGCGATATCTTCCGGGACCGAGACCATCTGCACGTCGAGCGAGGTGGCGAGATCCTTGAAGGAGGAGACGCCGAGACCCGCCGATTGCAGCGTGGCGTCGAGCTGGCGGTTTTTCATCAGCTCGACGGATTCGGCGAAGGGCAGGTATTCCGTCTTGCCGAGGTCGTCATAGCTCATGCCGGCTGCTGTCAGGATGGCGCGCGCATTGAGTTCCGTGCCGGATTTGGGGGCGCCGACCGAAAGGCTCTTGCCCTTGAAATCGGCCAAGGTTGCGATGCCCGACTCTTTCGAAGCCATGATCTGAATGTAGTTCGGATAGATCGCGGCGATGCCGCGGAGCTTGTCGAGCGGTGCCTTGAAGCCGGCCTCGGCGTTTCCTTCCCATGCCAGCTTGACGGAATCGCCAAGTGCGAAGGCGATTTCGCCGCGACCCTGCTGAAGGAGATTGAGGTTTTCGACCGAAGCCTTGGTCGCCTGGACCTGGGTGCGAACGCCGTCGATCCTGTCGCCGTAGATCTTCGACAGCGCGACACCGAGCGGATAATAGACGCCGGATGTGCCGCCGGTCAGGACGTTGATGAACTCATCCGCCCTCACCGACGCGGTGGACGCGGCAATGGAAAGGCCGGCGACCGCAGCGATAGCGGCCCGTTTCATGACATGCTTCATAAAAGCTCCTCCCGTTCTGTAAGATGACGCGGTTTTCCCCGCCCGCGGCAGACTACACCGACAGCGCGATTCAGGCCAAACGCAAACCATTGATTCTTATGAGCGGGGTCGCGGACGTCGCCATTTTCTAGCAAGGAAATGCCAGGCCATGCCGCTCATTGCGACAAAAACGTGCCATGCCGATTTGGCGGCGCGGCCCTCAAATAGCGGTTGCGTGCAATACATTCGTGAATTCAATGTGGCCTATGAACCAGGGGGTAAAGGCCATGAAAAGAAAGGCATCGTGTTCCTGTGGAACGCTTTCGATCGCAACGCACGGGCCGCCTCTGAAGGTGTCGGTCTGCCATTGTCTGGAATGCCAGCGCCGAACCGGATCGGCTTTTGGTGTCGCTGTCTTCTTTTGCCTCCACCTCGACAGAGGTGAACGGGCCGTCCAGAACATTCGTGAGAGTGGGAGACAGCGGCAAGCGGATTGTATTTCATTTCTGCATGGCTTGCGGCTCGACCGTCTTCTGGAAGCCGGATTTCAGACAGGGGGCGACGGCGGTCGCTTTTGGATGCTTCGATGAGAAGGAGGGGCTGGAGCCGACCCAGAGCGTCTACGATGAACAGTGCCATCGCTGGGTTTTGATCCACGCGGTTTGAATATCCGGATGGAGCGGCCTCCCGGCGGCGTCGTGGATTGCCGAATGCTCCCCGCCATGGGAGCATGACGGGGACGCGTGATCAGCCATCGGCTGGCGACGGGGAATCGGTGGGTTTCGCCTACCGGACTGTAACGGTGATGCATCCGGAAAGGGATTTGCCCTTCAGCTTGGACGACGTGTTCCGCGTGCAGAACCTGTCCTTTCCCTTGAAGCCGGCACTGGGCGTGTAGACCAGGCCCCTTCCTGCGACGACCGAAATCTTGCCGCTCTTCGGCTTGCTGGTGACCGTGACATCCGTGGCAGGGATGCGGGTTTTCCTGACGTCATCCACGAAGCCGGGAAAGCTGATCTTGCAGCTCTTGTCGTGGGCGGTCATTTCGAACTTGCCTGCTCCCCTACCGCTGGCCCACCCCCGTCCATTGCTCCCGGTGCATGCAGCATGGACAGTTGAAACAGAAAAGCATCCGATAAGAAAGGCGGTAGCCAAAGTCGTCGCCAAGGCGCGCATGTTATTACACTCCCGTGTTGGTTTCCTTGCAAATGATCCGGCAATCAAGCGGGGCGCCGCCGCTTGGTTCCAGTGCTTGGAGGGAAGCAGAATTCCGGAAGTTGGCCAGCACAAAATTGGGTAATTTCAGGAAAAATCGGAAAAACAGCAAGCGAAGCCGGTTCATCTTTTAATCCCTCCCGCTAGAGTATGGCTACACGCCAAAGGGGAAGGTTTGTCTTGATTTCGGACGAGTGGGAACGGTTCAGAAGTTGGCACCTGCTGTTCGACAGGCTATGCCGCCTGCGCGGATATCCCGAGAATGCCGCGCTGGCGAGTGCGCTGTGCCGGCAACTGGGCCGATCCGGGGAAAAGGATTTCCAGGCGGCCGAGAAGAACCTGCGCAGCTGGCGCCGCGGGCGGCGCATCCCGCTCCGGCGAAATGCTGCCATCCTCGCTAGATTGCTCGATGTCGAAACCGACCCCGTCCTCAAGAGGATGTGGAACAAGACCTACCGCGCCCTTCAGGATGGTGACGAGGGCGGCCGCACTACCGATCTGGATTGCGAGGCTCCTGCCGCCGACAGTATCGCGCCGTCCCGGCCAGCGACACTGTCGCCGCGAATGGCGCTTCTCCTGTCGGCGACTTTGCCGTTCGGGCTCCTGGCCGCGGTCGGGTTGCCGGGACTGACGGTTTCGGACGTCGTTTCGATCGACACGGCGAAGCTCCCGACCGTTGCCTATAACGCCAGGGCTTTCCTCTCCGTCGGGACGGAGAAGCTCATTCATGGCGCGGTTGAAGGATGCGACGGTGGACCCTCCGAATGGGCCGCCATCGTGGATCACCTACCGACGAGCGAGACCGGCATTTTCGCCGATGGCGGCCTCGCCACCAAGATGATGAACGGCTGCGGAAAGGAGATGGTCGTGCGCGCCGTCAGGTTCATTGCCATCCGTCCGGGCGTCGAGGAGCTGAAGGTGCTCAACGCCTACTTCAAGATCGAGGTGACGTCTGCCTCGATCAAGCCTGGTCAAGGTCTCTGAGGGAAATGCCTATGATACGGGATACCGAGCAATTCAATACCTGGCACAAGCTGTTCGATGCACTGTGCGAGGAAAGCGGTTTTTCCGACAATATGTCGTTGGCAGCACGATATTGCGAGATGACGGGCAGCCACGGGCAAAAGCAATTCGATACGGCTGTCCGCAATCTCAACAACTGGCGCACCGGCCGCCATCTTCCCCGACCGCGCAGCGTGCGCGTCCTGTCACGGCTGCTGAAGGTCGAGACTGACCCCGGATTGATGGTGCAATGGAATACGCTCTACGATCAGGTACGCAACGCCACGGATGATCCCGTGGACGAGGCCGCCGAGGAAACCGTGATGCCTGTTTCGACACCAAGGCGGACGGCTACCGCTGGGCGCTCGCTCCTGATGGGCCTTGCCGGCATCGGTCTCTTCTCGCTGGGCGTGGCAACCGGGCTTCTTTGGGAGTCGCAATGGCGACCGTGGCGGACGAGCGTCGATGATGCTCCTCTTGTCACTTACCTGCCCGAGGTCCGCCTGGTCGTCGGCCAAAGCCGCATCATTCATGGCGAGCGGGGCGATTGCGGCCGGTTGCCGCGCGAATGGCGGGATGTATGGGGCAATCTTCCATCCTCCCGCATCGGCGAATTTTCCGATGCGGGCGTCGTTCGGCGTTATTCGATGTTTTGCAAGGGCGTGACGCCAGCGCGCGGTATCCGCTTTACCGCGAAAACGCCCGGCACGGAGGAAATGTACGTGACCGGTGATTATATGAAGATAACGGTCGTCGACGAGGCCTCGCTGACGGCCGCGTCCCCCAACGTCAACGAAAATGAGCGTTAATTCCGTTCCTATTCCTTCGGTTTGTCACCTGGCATGAAGGAAACCCGGAGTGATCCTCCGGGCTTCGCTGCTATGTCAGTGTTCGCCCTGCGCCGAGAATGCCACATGATCCTTGTCGTGCAGGGCGAAGCGGTCGAGCATGTGTGCGCTCGCCGCATTGACGCCGATGACGGCGACATCGACGCCCTGGCGGCGGTATTTGAGGACGATCTTGTCGAGCGCGCCGACGGCGGTGATGTCCCAGAAATGCGCCTCCGTGACGTCGATCGTCACCTTGCGCAGCGTCTCGGTGAAATCGAAAGCCGCAGTGAAGCTCTCCGCCGAAGCGAAGAAGATCTGGCCATCGACATGATAGGTGCGCTCGTCGCCATCATCATTCAGCACGGAACGAACGTGGAAGAGCTTTGCCACCTTGCCGGCAAAGAACACACCGGAGAGCAGCACGCCGACGAGCACGCCCTTGGCGAGATCATGCGTGCCGACGACGGTCGCGACCGTCGCCAGCATGACGATGGAAGACGACGGCGGATTGCGGCGCAGGTCGAGGATCGAGCGCCAGGAGAAGGTGCCGACCGAGACCATGATCATCACGGCGACCAGTGCGGCCATCGGGATGATGCGCACGAGATCGTCCAGCACGAGGATGAGGAACAGCAGGAAGGCGCCGGCGACGAAGGTCGAGAGGCGTCCACGACCGCCCGAGGTGACGTTGATCACCGACTGGCCGATCATAGCGCAACCGCCCATGCCGCCGATGAGGCCGGAGGCGATGTTGCTGGCTCCTTGTCCGATGCATTCCTGGCTCTTCGAGCTCGGCGTATCCGTCATGTCGTCGACGATCTGGGCCGTCAGCAGCGATTCGAGCAGGCCCACCGCAGCAAGGGCCACGGAATACGGGAAGATGATCTGCAGCGTCTCGAAGGTCAGCGGCACCTGCGGCAGCGCGAAGATCGGCAGCGCGGAGGGCAGTTCGCCGAGATCGCCGACCGTGCGCAAATCCAGGCCGCCCCAATAAGCGATGCCGGTCAGCACCAGAATGGCGACGAGCGGCGACGGGATGGCCTTGGTGACGTATGGAAAGAGGTAGATGATCGCAAGCCCCCCAGCGATCATGATATAGGTCAGGCCCGGTACGCCGATGAGTTCCGGCAGCTGCGCCATGAAAATGAGGACGGCCAGAGCGTTGACGAAGCCGGTGATGACCGAACGCGACACGAAGCGCATGACGCGGCCGAGCTTCAGAAAGCCGGCGCCGATCTGGGTGAAGCCCATCAACAACGTGGCGGCGAAGAGATATTCGAGGCCGTGTTCCTTCACGAGCGTGACCATCAGCACGGCGGTCGCCGCCGTGGCGGCCGAGATCATGCCGGGCCGGCCGCCGACGAAGGCGGAGACGCAGGCGATGGCGAAGGAGGCGAAGAGCCCGACCTTTGGGTCGACGCCGGCAATGACCGAGAAGCCGATGGCTTCGGGAATGAGAGCCAGCGCCACAACGATGCCGGAGAGAATGTCGGCGCGAATGTTCGAGAACCACTCGCGCTTGTAGGTCGTCAGATTGAACATGGAAAAGTCCGCAAAGAAATGCATCCAGACCGGACGTCGTCCGGCTTTGTAAACAGGTTTGATGCTTTGCGTTGTCTGGCGGATCGGCGGCCAGAAGAGCCACCCGGAGTTTCACCGGGTCCGGGGTGAGTGGACCTGTTATATAAAAGGTGTAGCGCGCGTCAACGGCGATATCCTTGTTTCCGAAAACTCCAGATGTCTAGCAGGTGCAGCGGCTAAGCGGAATCCTGCGGCGGGAGCGCGCTTCCGCCGGCCTTCTCGGAGGCGCGCCGCGCTCTGATCGCAGCGGCGATGAAGACACGGGACAGGCCGTGATAGAGCGGTTCGCGGGAGAGAATGCGCGAGGTCAGATAGCCGAGCATCGAAACGGCCATCAGCGGAATGACGGCCTCGTGGTCGCCGGTCATCTCGAAGATGATGACGAAGGCGGTCATCGGCGCCTGCACGACACCGGCAAAGTAGCCGGCCATGCCGAGGATCGCCGCAAGCGCGACACTGGTACCCAGTAGCGACCCCACGGTGCTGCCCAGCCCCGCGCCGACCGCGAGCGACGGCGCGAAGATGCCGCCGGGAATGCCGGACAGCATGGAAAGGAAGCTGGCGGCGAGTTTTTCGAGGAAGAAGAGAAGCGGAAGGGCTTCACCCTGGACGGCGCCCTGGGCCTGTTCGTAGCCGGTCCCGAAGGTCTTGCCGCCGGAGATGACGCCGATGGCGGCGACGGCCAGCCCGCACGCCACGGCAAGCACCACCATACGTTTCAGCGGTTCGGGCTGCGCCCAGCGGCGGACGCGCTGGCCGAAATGCAGCGCCATGCCGCTGAAGGCCGCGCCGAGCGCCCCGCCGCCGATACCGCAGACGAGTACAAGGCCCCAGTCGCGCAGTTGCGTCGGTGCAACGGTGGAGGAGCCGAAATAATGATAGCTGCCCGATAGTCCGAGCGCGGCGAGGCCCGACAGGATGACGGCGGCCAGCACGAAGCCGTTGGCGCGCGCCTCGTAGGTGCGGCTCATTTCCTCGATGGCGAAGACGATGCCTGCGAGCGGGGTGTTGAATGCGGCGGCAATGCCGGCGGCTGAACCTGCGAGGATCAGGCCGCGCGCCTGCGCCATGCCGCCGAAGCGGGCGACGGCCAGCATGATCGAGGCGCCAACCTGGACGGTCGGCCCCTCACGCCCGATGGAGGCGCCGGAAAAGAGACCGAGGACTGTGAGCAGGATCTTGCCGAAGGCGATGCGCAAGGAGAGCAACCTGCCGCGATCCTCGTCTTCCTTCAGGTGCCGTGCCGCAATAGCTTGTGGAATGCCGCTGCCCTGGGCATTGGGAAAGAAACGTATCGACAGATAGGCAGACAGCCCAAATCCGATCGGCGCGAGCAGGAGCGGCAACAGAAAAGCCCAGTCGCCCGCCGTGGTGACGCGCGTGAACAGGTGCTGCGCGAAATCCGCCAGTTTGGCGAAGCCGACGCTGATCACACCGGTCGCAAGCGCGCCGCACCAGAAGACCAGCCGGGGTCGCCAAAGGGAGAAGGAGCCCCAGAACACGCGGGAACGGCGGAGCAGCTTGGACTTTCTGTAGAAGGCAGACATCGTCTCGTTTCGGGTGGCGGCGGGAACAGGCGGCGGACCGGACGAAGGCGTCACGCAATCGCGAGCCGCTCGCTGATCTTCCTACACCATTTCTGCCGATTTCCTTAATCCGCCCGCGTTTTCCATCGTCGGGAGAGAAGATGGTCGAGGGAAAACCGGCCAGATCCCCGGGCGGCGATGAGAAGAAGGCAGGCGGCCTAGGTGCCGTGTGTCGGCCAGACGTCGGGATAGACGAGGATCTCGATCACCAGCGTCATCCCGAGAAGCGCCAGTGCGGAGAGGCGGCTGGCAAGGCCGATGACGAGGAGCACCGGGAACAGATGCTCGGCGAAAGCGGCAAGATGGGCGCCGATCCAGGGGTTGACGAAGGGCAGCCGGTATTCAGTCTCGAAGAGATAGAAGGCTGTGTCCGTGACATGCCAGCCTTCCACCTTCGTTTGCCCGGAGCGCCAGAAGACGCCGGCGATCGACAGGCGGGCAACGAGGGCGATCAGGTCATACGGTATGCGGTCGAGCAGGCGTGTTGCCTCTTCGAGACGATGCGTGAGGCGGTGCGATGCGGCCATGGCCGCGCTGGCGTCAGTGTCCATTGGTATTGTCCTTTCGGATGGCGGTGAAGGCCCCGGATTGCAGGAGACGCACGAGAGCTGCGGCAAGATCGAAGCCCCGCAGGGCGCTGGCGTCCTCCGCCGCCGCGCCGAGCGTGGCGCCGCCGGCCAGCGCCTGGAGGAAGGCCGCCTCGGCGGGTTCCAGCCGCAGGACATCGACCAGCAGGCGCGGCCGCACCACGAGCGCTGTCTCGCCTGTCCAGGGCTTGATCGGTCCGGGCTCGAGCCCGCCGCCGTTCATTGCCCAGATCGTGGCCACGGGATGGATGGACGACAGGATCGACAGCGAGGGATGCGGCGAGAAGACGAGGTCGGGCAATCGATCCGACGGGACCTGCGCCAGCGCGGCGGGATCGAGCGGCACGGCGTCGGCGGCGTGATAGGCGTGTCCGCGCGCGGCCTCCAGCCGGATGACGTCGGGCAGGTAAGCAAGGTCGCGCGCCGGCTCGAACGTCGCGATAAAATCGGCGAAATCGTCGCCGTAGAAGAGAAGGAGCGGCGAGCGTGGCAGATGCCGTTCGGCATAGGCCAGCGCCATGGCCGTGAAGAAATTCCCCCGACGATACGGCGGGCGGCGGGAAAGCGGGTGGCGAGCGCGCCGGTGAGGCCGCTTGCGACATCGTTGCGGTAGACCGCGAAGCGGCGCTCCGGCCGTGGTCCGCTCCAGGCCGATGTGCCTTGCGGCGGGGGCAGCGCGCGGTCGATGAGCGCTGCGGCGAACCTGTCCTGGATCTCGCTCGACATGGCTGGCCCTCACGCCGCGCGCCGCGCCAGGGCGGCATCGAGCAGCGTTTGCGCCGCCCCGGCCTCGGCGCGCAGCACCGGCCAGGCGGGTATGTCGTTGTCCCATTCGACGAGGGTGGCGACCGGCCCGGTGCGGGCAAGGACGGTCTCGTAAAGCGCCCAGACGGGATCATTGACGGGGGTGTCGTGGCTGTCGATGAGAAGGGGGAAACCGGCATCGTCGACGGTATCGCAATGGCCGCCGAGATGGAGTTCGCGAACCCTGTCGAGCGGAAACCGGTCGATATAGGCGGCCGGGTCGAGCCGGTGATTCGTCGCCGCCACGAAGACGTTGTTGACGTCGAGCAGCAGGCCGCAGCCGGTGCGGCGGGACACCTCCGCCAGGAAGGCCGTTTCCTCGATCGTGCTTTCGTCGAAGAGAAGGTAGGTGGCCGGGTTTTCCAGCAGCATCTGCCGTTTCAGCGTTTCCTGCACCTGGTCGATATGCTCCGCGACCCGGGCGAGCGTGGTTTCGGTATAGGGCAGCGGCAGGAGATCGTTGAGAAACACCTCGCCGTGCGACGACCAGGCGAGATGTTCGGAAAAGCTTTCCGGCTCGTAGCGGTCGCACAGGGTTTTCAGCCGCGTCAGGTGTTCGCCGTCGAGCGGCTGCATGGCGCCGATCGACAGGCCGACGCCGTGGATGGAGAGCGCATAGTCTTCTCGCAACCGGGCGAGGCGCGCATGCGGCGGGCCGCCGGCACCCATGTAGTTTTCGGCATGGACCTCGAAGAAGCCGAGCGGCTGCGGCCGCGCGTCGATCTTAGCAAAATGCTCGGGCTTGAAGCCGACGCCGGCGCGGCGCGGCAGGCGGGATGCTTTCATGGCGAATCTCCTCGGTTCGGGACGGACGGCGCGGGGCGCGCCGTCCGCATGCCTGTCAGGCCGGGGCTGCGCCCTAGACCAGCGAGCCATGGCCGTTCGGCGTCTGCATCGCCTCGCAGGTGCCGGCGGGCACGAGCTTGAAGGAGGTCTTGTCGTAGTCCATCATCGACTTGCTGGCGCAGTCGTAGGCGCCGGCGGCGCAATCGTTCTGGCCCTTCATCGCGACGCCGTAGCATTTTTCCTTCGCCTCGTCGGCGGCAGCGGCGGGCGCGGCGATGGCGACGAGCGCCGAGGCCAGCGAACCGGCAAGCGCAAGAGTGGCAAGGCTGTTCTTCATGATCGCTTCTCCGTATCAGGCAAGCCGTTATTGGCTTGCATCGGGGCTACGGCGCGGACGAAGCAACGGGTGAAACAGTGGGCCCACGAAGAGGAGTGGACAGCGTGGATGCGTAGGGCCGTCGAGGGCGATACGCAGGCCTACCATCGCTTCCTGAGCGCGGTGACGCCGCACCTGCGCGCCATGGCGCGGCGGCTTGCGACCAGTTCGGTGCGCCGGCGAGCGAGGCGGAAGACGTGGTGCAGGAGGTGCTGCTGGCCGTTCACCTGAAGCGCGGCACCTGGGATCCGGCTCGCCCGATCGGTCCGTGGCTCTCGACGATCGTGCGCAACAAGCTGATTGACACGCTACGCCGGCGCGGACGCCATGTCAGCGTGCCGATCGAGGACGTGATCGGAATGCTGGAGGCCGAGGAACAGGCGGATGCCATGGACCGGCGGGATGCCGAGACACTGCTGGAGCGGCTGAAAGACCCGCAGCGCGACATCGTACGCTCGATCTCGCTTCAGGGCGCGGGTGTGCGGGAGACGGCCGAACGGCTGAACATGAGCGAAGGGGCGGTGCGCGTGGCGCTGCACCGGGCGCTGAAGGCGCTGGCCGCTCTCTATCGGAGTGATGGAACGTGAAAACGGATGACCTGATCGAGCTTCTCGCGCAAGACACGCCGGTGCGCTTGCGCCTCGGCCGCGTGATGACGCTGGCGCTTGCGGCCGGAACAGTGGCATCCGCGCTCCTGCTGGTGGCGACGGTCGGCCTGCGCCACGACATGCTGAGCGTTTTCGAGACCGCGCGCGTCTTCTTCAAGATCTGCGCAACCCTGCTCCTGGCGCTCCTCGCCTCCCGCCTCGTCTTCCTGATCGGCCGCCCCGGCGTTCCGTGGCAGGCGGCGGCGCTGACGCTCCTCCTGCTGGCGGCGGCCGTCGTCGCGGCGGTCTTGCTGGAACTGTTCGCGGTGCCCGCGCAGGGCTGGATGCCGGCGCTGGTCGGTCGGCATGCCGCCTTCTGCGTCTTCTTCATCCCGGTCCTCGCCGTCTCGCCGCTTGCGGGGTTCCTCTTCGCGCTGAGGAACGGCGCCCCCGACGATCCGGGGCAGGCGGGAACGGTCGCCGGCTTTGCCGCCGGGGCGATCGCCGCGGCGATCTACGCCTGGCACTGCCCCGACGACAGTCCCTTGTTCGTCGCTGTCTGGTATACGGCCGGGATCGCCGCCGTCACCGCCTGCGGCTTCCTTATCGGACGCCGCTTTCTGCGCTGGTGATCGCCTCGGCGAAGGCTTTGCCCGGTGAAAGAGCCTGCAGGTCGCGTCCGCTCGGGTTTTGGAACACCCGCAGATCGAATTCGGGCAGGATCGCCAGGAGATGATCGAAGATGTCCGACTGGATGCCCTCGTACATTGCCCAGGTGGTCGTGTTGGCGAAGCAGTAGATTTCCAGCGGCAGGCCTTCTGGCTGGGGCGGCAGTTGCCGCACCATGATCGTCATGCCCTGATGGACGCCCGGATGATTGCGCAGGTAGTCCTCCACATAGGCGCGGAACGTTCCGATATTGGTGGCGCGGCGTGTGTTGGCCGGAATGCGGGCGCGCTCGCCGAGCTTGTCGTTCCATTCGGACAGTTCCGCCTGCTTGCGCTTCAGATAGGTCTCCAGACGCTCCAGCTTCGACAACCGTTCCTCTTCCTCCGGCGCGAGGAAACGAATGCTGGTCTGATCGAGATAGATCGCACGCTTGATGCGCCGCCCGCCCGATTCCTGCATGCCGCGCCAGTTCTTGACAGGATCGGTCACGAGCTTGCGGATGGGGATCGTGGTGATCGTTTTGTCGAAGTTCTGCACCTTCACGGTGTGAAGCGCGATCTCGACGACGTCGCCGTCGGCGTTCTGGCCCGGCATCTCGATCCAGTCGCCGACGCGCACCATATCGGTGGAAGAGATCTGGATGCCGGCAACAAGCGACAGCAGCGTGTCCTGGAACACCAGGATGAGCACGGCCGCCATCGCGCCGAGGCCCGACAGGAGGATCAGCGGCGACCGGTCGATCAACGTGGCGATCATGAGCAGCGCCGCGATGACATAGACGGCGATCTTCACGACCTGGACATAGCCCTTGATCGGCTTGAGCCGCGCATCCGGCCGGCGATGATAGAGGGTGTCGACGATGTTGAGGGCGGCGCTGACGGCCATGGCGACCGTCAGGATCATGAAAGCGCTGGAGACGTTCCTTACGACGATGACGACGAAGACCGGCAGGTGTGGCACGAGGGCGATACCGGACGAGATGACCAAGGCCGGCATCACGTTCGCCAGCCGTTCGACCAGTCCGTGCCGGCGCAGTTCCGGGTCGCGGCCATAGGCGGTGAGGGTCAACACACGGTTGAGCGCGCGTACAAGCAGCGCTTTCACCACATAGTTGGCGAACAGTGCGGCGAGCGCGAGCGCAAGAAGTGCGATTCCCGTGGTGAGAACCGGGTGTACGTCGGGGAAATTGGCGATCATTATCCTGTCCGTGGAACTTGGGTGCATTCGGCCGGCGCAAGGAACCTCAAGAGCGCCGGCTTGCGGCAAGGTCCGCCGTTACCGGTCGTCCCGGGCGTCGAGGTGTGAGGCGATCGTCCGCAATCGACGGTTCAGCACTTCGACATCCACCGATGCCTGACGGAGTTCCTCGCGCAAGGCGGCCTGCCCGTCCTCGGATTTTTCTTCCAGCGGTCCATGTCCGAAGCCGGTCAGAAGCCAGGACGGGCTGACGCCGAGCACACCGGCCATCATCGTCAGCCGGTTGGCGCGCGGGACATCCCGGTCGCATTCCCATGCGCTCCAGCTCGTGGCGAGGACGCCCAGTCGCTCTGCGGCTTCCTCAGCGGATAGTCCGCAGGACTCGCGAGCAAACGATATGCGACCGCCAAGCGTGTCATCGTTGTGCGGTGCGGCGTTGTCGCTGAACATGTTCATTCTCCAGTTTCATGAATTTCGGGAAAGCAGCAGGGTGCGGTCGCCGTGTCGATGCACGGCGATCCGATCGGATTTTGCTGCTGTTCTCAGGCGCTTTGCAGTCTCGCTCGCTCCGAAGCGAGGCCCTTCCAGAGGGCGACGCACATGCCGAGCAGCACGAGTGCGAAGGGAATGCCGGTGGTGATGGCAGCTGCCTGCAAGGCGGCAAGGCCGCCGGCCAGCAGGAGGACGACCGCCACCAGTCCCTCGAAGACTGCCCAGAACACACGCTGGGGAACGGGTGCATCGACCTTGCCGCCGGCAGTGATCGTGTCGATGACCAGCGAGCCGGAATCGGAAGACGTCACGAAGAAGACGACGACCAGGACTATCCCGAGGAACGACGTGATGGCGGCGAACGGCATCGCCTCCAGCATGACGAAGAGTTGAAGCTCAAGCGTCGCTTCCGCGACCGCGTTCGAGCCCTGCTCGACGATCTGGTGAAGGGCTGCGCTGCCGAAGGCGGTCATCCAGAGCACGCAGACGAGCGAGGGGATGAGCAGGACGCAGATCAGGAATTCCCGGACCGTCCGTCCGCGGGAAACGCGGGCGATGAACATGCCGACGAAGGGCGACCAGGAAATCCACCAGGCCCAGTAGAAGGCCGTCCAGCCGTCGAAGAAATGCTGGTCCGTGCGGCCGAAGGGGTTGGCGAGCGCGGGCAGGTTTACGACATAGGCTCCCAGATACTCGAAGAAGCCGGTGAGGATGGCGAGCGTCGGGCCGACCAGGATGACGAAGAGCAGAAGCAGAGCAGCCAGCGCCATGTTGATTTCACTGAGGCGCTTCACCCCCGCATCCAGCCCGGCTACCACCGAAAACAGTGCGATCCCGGTGATGCCGATGATGAGCATGATCTTCGAGGTCTCGGAGACGGGAAGACCGAAGAGGTGGTTGAGGCCGGCATTGGCCTGTTCCGCGCCGATGCCGAGGGACGTCGCCAAGCCGAACAGCGTCGCGAAGACCGCCAGCACGTCGATGAGGTGGCCCGGCCACCCCCAGACGCGTTCTCCGAGCAACGGATAGAAGGCGGAGCGGATGGTCAGCGGCAGGCCGCGATTATAGGCGAAGAAGGCAAGCGCCAGACCCACGACGGCATAGATCGCCCAGGGATGGAGGCCCCAATGGAATATGGTCGCCGCCATGCCGAGCCGGCGCGCAGCCTCGACATCGCCCGCAGCGCCCGACAGCGGGGCCCAGCTATCGGCCGTTCCGGCGTCAGTGGCGAAAGAGGCGCTGAAGTGCGAGACCGGCTCCGAGACGCCGTAGAACATCAGGCCGATGCCCATGCCGGCCGCAAAGAGCATGGCGAACCAGCCCGTATACGTAAAATCCGGCTGGGCGTCCTTGCCGCCCAGCCGGATGCTGCCGAAGGGACTGAAGATCAGAACGATACAGAAGAGGACAAAGATATTGGCGGCGGTCGCGAGGAACCAGTCGAAGGACTCCGTGACGGCCGGCCTAAGCCAGCTGAAGAATTCGGTCATCGGCGCCTGGAAAGTGGCGGCGAAGAACACAAAAAGAACAATGATGCCGCCCGATATGAAGAAAACCGGATTATGGATGTCCAGTCCCAGAATATTGACGTTGTCCTGCCCGACTTCATAGTCGGTTTCGTTCTCAATGGTCACGAAAAGTCCTTTCAATTTGAGTCTGGAGGCCAATCCGGACACATTTCCTCCAATACGGAATGTTGAGTGCTCGTTATTTCACGGATTTTCGATCATGGCAAATTCGTGGCGGAAAAAGGAACTTCCTCCGATCGCGTTTGCGGAGTGCGGCGATTTAGGTCAGACGCTCTTGTCATGCGCCTGCGGGCTGGCTCATATCGGGGCAGCACTTTTCACCCTACAAGCGAAACGATTGCACTTTTTTCAGGAGAGTCCGATGAAAGCGTCCGAACCGAAAGCGGAGAGAGTGGCTGTCTGGGCTGCCAACGTTGCCTGCGTGATCATCTCTTTCCTGCTGGTCTTCCCGCTGCTCGCCCATTTCGTTTAATTGGTTCTCGCAAAGACAAGGGGCCAAACGCCGCGAGATCAAGCTGGTTTCTCGCGGCGTTTTCATCGGAACTATCGGACGTCAAGCCTTGATCGATTGGTAAGGGCGCTGGCTGAAGCTGGCGTCCCGAACTCACTTTCCCGCCCAGATCGAATGCTCGATCTTGCCCTTCAGTTCTGGATAAGCGCCCGGGTCGAAGCGCGGCTCCCGTGTCTTCTTCTGCTCGAAATAATCCTTGGTGAGTTTCGCCACTGTGCCGGAGAGCAGCAGGATGGCGATCAGGTTGACCGAGGCCATCAGGCCCATCGCGGCGTCGGCCATGTTGAATACGACGGCGACCGTTGTGTACGCGCCCCAGATCACCATGAGCAGAACGGCGATGCGCAGCACGCCGATGGCGCCCTTGTTGTCGAGTTTCAGGAAGACCATCGCATTCTCGGAATAGGCATAGTTGCCGATAATCGAGGAAGGCGAAGAAGAAGATGGCGATGGCGATGAAGTAGCGTCCCGCTTCGCCGATATGGGCCACCATGGCCTCCTGGGTCAGCGGAGTGCCGGTCAGCTCGGAGCCGGGCGTCATCACGCCGGACAGAAGGATCATGATGCCGGTCGCGGTGCAGATCAGGATCGTGTCGATGAAGACGCCGAGCGCCTGCACGAAACCCTGGCTGGCCGGATGGTGCGGCGAGGGGGTGGCCACCGCTGCGATGTTCGGCGCAGAGCCCATGCCGGCCTCGTTGGAAAACAGACCGCGCTTGACGCCGTTCAACATGGCACCGGCCACGCCGCCCGCGGCCTGCTCGAAACCGAAGGCACTCTTGACGATGAGGGCGATCACGCCTGGTACCGCAGTGATGTTGGCGATGACGACATAGACCGCCATGCCGAGATAGGCGACCGCCATGAACGGCACGACATATTCGGCGACCTGGGCGATCTGGCGAATGCCACCGAAGATCACCACCGCCGTCAATGCGGCGAGGGCGAGGCCGACCCAGATCTTGTCCACGCCGAAGACGCCCTGCATGGCATCGGCAATCGAATTCGCCTGCACTGCGTTAAAGACCAGGCCGAAGGCGATGATGAGGCAGACCGAGAAGATGGCGCCGGCCCAGGGGGCGTTGAGCCCGCGGGAGATGTAGAAGGCCGGACCGCCGCGATACTGGCCGTTGTGATCCGTGATCTTGTAGAGTTGGGCGAGCGCGCTTTCGGAATAGGCCGTCGCCATGCCGACCGCGGCGACGACCCACATCCAGAACAGGGCGCCCGGCCCGCCGAGGAACAGCGCGACGGCGACGCCAGCGAGATTGCCCGTGCCAACGCGCGAGGCAAGGCTGGTGCACAAAGCCTGGAACGGTGTGATGCCACTCGCGTCGCTCGCCGGCGCCTGTATTACCGAGCGGAAGAGCTCGGGGAAATGCCGGATCTGTATGAAGCCCAGTCTCAGAGTAAAGAAGATGCCGACGGCGATCAGGCCGTAAATCAGGACGTAGCCCCAGAAGACCGTATTGAGGAAATCGATGAAGGCATTGAGTGCGGTCACGACGGTCTCTTTGCTGTGCGCACGGCATACCTATCCGCGGCAAACAAAACTTGTTCGCCGCAACTTCGTCTGCGCCGTGATTTGAGATGAACTGACAGACGAAGTGTTGCACGGGATGATCGACACCGCAACCAGCAAGATATGCGGGGAAGGGCGCGAGTTTTGCAGAGGCCGCGATCATTCTCTGCGATCGCGCCGTATCGTTGGAAGAGCCCAACTGGCCGGTTGGTCGGCGCCAGGCGAAAACGATGAGTGCAATTTCTGGTCGTGCAATCTGCGTGCGGGGCCGCATGTGGACTTGCGCGGCCGGCTCGCCTCGTAGAGTATTCAAGCGAGGACGCAATAAAAAGACATTCCAAGGTATCTGTTGCCGAGGCGTCCGGGATGGCTTCTGCACACCAGCCGGTGGCGTCGCCTTAACCGATTTTGAGACGCGATAGCTTCTTCGGCTTGAATTTTACGCGTCAATCGACAAAGTGATCTCCCGCCAGGTCGAGATGGCGTGGGTGCGAAGTTGGCGATGATCGGCGGCGGTCAAGCATTTGCGGTGAAGAAGAAACAGATTGGCGATTTGGCCGTGAGTTGAGACGAAACGCTGACATTGTCGCGCGGACTTGAAGCGCATCATTCGCCGCTCTCGCCGCCGTAGCGGCAAATGGGAATTCTCTGCTCGGTTGTTCATTCCCTTGTGCGAGCGATGCTCGACGCCCGGCATCAGTTCGACCTTCGCGGCCGAGTAGGACCGCAGCTTGTCGGTCACCATCACGCGCGGGGTAGTACCCTGGTCCTTGAGCAGCTTTCTCATCAGACGCAGGGCTGCTGCCTTGTTCCTTCGGCTTTGCAGCAGGGCATCGAGGACGTAACCGTTGGCATCGACGGCGCGCCACAGCCAGTACTTATTTCCTTTGATCGTCACCACCATCTCATCGAGCTGCCACTTGTCGGCAAAGTTGCCTCTTGAGCGCCGTCTGAGCTGATAAGCGAACTTCAACCCGAATTTAGTAGCCATTCCGAGACGGTCTGGAATGAGACGCTGATACCGCGCTCCGCCAGCAGATCTTCGACGTCGCGGAAGCTGAGCGGAAATCGATAGTAGAGCCAAACCGCATGGGCAATGATCTCAGCTGGGAAGCGGTGGCGTTTGAAGTGCGCATGCGGGGCTTCGGTCATGACAATCCGAATATCAAGCCTATCCCAACCACGCGGTTAAGGCGACGCCACCGATGCGGTTGACGCGATTGCCGGTCTTCTTGTTGATCGTATGGAAGGAGATGCGCTCGGAGGTGCTGGCGGCGGTATAAAGCCCGACGCCGCAGCTCACCTCGCCGAATTTGATGAAGCCTTTCCACTGAGCACGCTGGGCCATCTCGAAACTCCCGACTCGACGCAACCAAAGCGAGTCAAGCGCATCACTTGCGAATTTGTTCAGATTCGAAAATGAATCGGAAAAGCAATAACTTAGCGACCTCTCGCCTCCCTCATTGCGAGTCTGCAATATGTCCTTGATTGGTTGCATCTTTCTTGCCGCTCCGTGCGTTCTTCCCGGACCACAGCCGGAAAGGAATATTGTGATGACCAAGCGCGAAACCATCGGTACCGGAACAGACAAGCGCTATGTCCGCCGTGACGAGAAGGGTCAGTTCAAGGAAAGCGTCGATGTCGGCCGATCCCTGTCCGCCGGCCGCCGCCAGAAGGCGAAAACCGAGGCCAAGCCTGGCGAGGGCGATCGCGGCGATCGGCATACAAAGCACTGACGGGCCGGCCACCCTGAGCACGGTGACGCCATGAACGAGGAGCGCGAGATCGGCGGTGAGGGCGAAGAGGACGGTGAGCATGCCGCTATCGCTTTCCCGTTCGACCGGATGACGGTCCAGCGGTTTCGCGAGACGTTCCCGCGCGCTCGCTGGAGCGATAGGCGAAAGGCGTGGATCGTCCCTGGCAAGACGGCCCGCCGACGCATTGACCGCTGGATGGCGAGAGAGCAATCCCGCGTCGACCCCTATGCCGAAGCGAAGGGGAGGGACGCCTATGCCTTCGAACCCATCCTCAGCCCCTATCTCAGCGTCGACAGGGACGGGTTTCGCGTCAGAACGCCCTATTCGCGCAAACTCGTCGAGGAGATCCGGCAAGTTCCCTTCGCCCGCTGGGACGGCGCCGAAAAGGCCTGGCGCGTGCCCTTTTCTTCCTATGACGATCTTGTCGGTCACTGGCAGGCCATTGAAGCGGAGGCGCAGCGCTGCGAGCCAGAGGAAAGGCGCAAGCGCGCCGAGGCGCGCAAGGGTACCGAGGAAGAAAGAATAGTCCGCCGCCGCGCAGCCGAGCGAAAGCGGAGACGCATCGCGCTTCCCGCCGGGGATCTGCCGCGGCTGGACCGGCCAATCGCCACCGCGGTATATGGTATCATCGTCGTGGACAACGTCACCGGCGAGTTGGTCGAACCATGCGAGGTCGGCGATCTTTATCCGGACTTTCACGATGATCGCGTCTGGGGAGCCTGGCGCGTCCCCTCGCTTGAGGAGCTTGTTCATACGTGGCCGTCAAAGGTCGAGCCGACGGAAAGGGAGCGTCAACGAGGTTGGTGGTTGCCGACCATCGACGAGCTGCGTGAGGCGAGGCGGACAGCGCGGTCACTCGAGAGACGGATGGTTTCTCAGCCGTCCGCCTAATCCGCATCGGCCGGCGGATCGATCTCGATCATGACGGGGGCGTGATCGCTGGTATGCTCCCAGCTTCGCGGAGCCCGCCGGACGCTGGCCGACCTCAACCACGGTGCGACGGTCGGGCTGAGCAGGAAATGGTCGATCCGTAGGCCTGCATCGCGCTCGAATGAGTTCCGCCAATATTTCCAGAAGGTGTAGATTCGCTCATCGGGATGGAGATGACGAACAGCGTCGGACCACCCTTGCGCGACGAGATCGGCATAGGCCTTGCGAACCTCCGGGCGAAACAGCGCGTCGTCACGCCAGCGCTCCGGCGCATAGACATCGAAATCCGTCGGCATGACATTGTAGTCGCCGACCAGAAGCGCCGGAATGCCGAGTTCGATCAGCTCGGCGGCATAGGCATGCAGGCGCCGGAACCAGCGCAGCTTGTAGTCGAACTTCGGGCCGGGCGCGGGATTGCCGTTCGGCAGATAAAGGCAGCCGATCAGGACGCCATCAACGGCCGCCTCGATATAGCGGCTATGGCTGTCGTCAGGATCGCCCGGCAGCCCGCGCCGCGTCAAAACCGGAAGCGTGCCATTGGCGAGTATCGCTACACCGTTCCAGCTTTTCTGGCCGTGCCATACTCCCTCGTAACCGAGATTCTGCAGCTCGCGCCGCGGGAATTTCTCGTCCGTCGCCTTGAGTTCCTGAAGGCAGACCACATCCGGCGCGTCCTCCTTCAGCCATCGGAGCAACACCGGCAGCCGGCCATTCACGCCGTTGACGTTGTAGGTGGCAATCTTCACGCAGTCTCCTCGCGACGGTCGATGATCGTTCCGGGAAACAGGTGATGGAAAATAAAAGTTCCGCTCGCGGCGATCGCCGAGGCCGAGCCCTTAGGGATCGCGGTGACCGTAGTGCTCGCGGGCGACGGATTCCAGGAGCGGACGATCAAGGTCCGGTCGATAGGTCCCGCCTGGATACGCGTCGAGCAGATATCGCGCAAACGCCTTTCTCGCCTCGGGATCGCGGCTGAACCACGGTTGCGAGATGATGTCTTCGTAAACATCCTTCAATGTTGAAAGCTCGTCTGGTGCAAAAATTCCGTTGCTCATTTCTCACCCCCCAAATCACAGTTCGTCTGGGAACAAGCGGCCGTGCGACGAGTTTGCAGCCACATTTACAATTGAGCACGCCGGGGGACCGCGACGGATGATTTCATGCCGCCTCGCCTAGGCGCCTCTCGTGCCGGACGACCACCGGAATATGATATCGTGAAATACGAAGATGGCATGCAGATTCTGTACGACGTCCTCAGCAAGGGCGTGTTCATCCAGTTCCGCGGCAAATCCGATTTCCTCAAAGGTCCCTTTCCAAGTCAGCGGGAGGCGATACGCGCTGCGGAGGATTATTGCCGAAAGCTCGGATGGGGCGAGTCCCGCCAGCAATAGCGGCCCGAGGGAAGATGGAAAGCGCCCGGCGTATATTGCCGTCTCAAGCAGAACGGCCTTGTTTTCCGGTCGGATCGATCTATCCCACCTGCTCCACCGATAAGGAGCCTTTCGGAAGCGGCTTGATCAACGCCTTTGAGGAAACCGAACTATCGAGCCAATCGGCCCATGCCTCCCGCTCCAGAATGACGATTTGGCGGTCGTGATAGGGCGCGATATCCGGCCCCGGTTCCATCGTCAGCATGGTAAACGCCTCGCCGACGTCCTGGGTCTCGCGCCAGATGCCGGCAATGGCAAAGATGGGCTCGCCGGTCTTGCGGAACAGCCACTTGTCCTTCCGCTTCTTCTTCGGGTCGGTCGGCGCGGTGAACTCAGTTATGTGGACACCAGTGATTTTTCCAACAGCGCTAGTGGCGAGGTCCGCCGTGCGAAGCCTCCAAATCTAGCGCAGCACGGCGGATCTCGATGGGAAATCATATCAGATTTGGCACCTGAAAACACCATGCCGTCACAGCGCCGCCAAAGGGCTGGCCGCGGAATTCAAGGTTTCGTTGTTGACCGCAAAGCGTGCCAGCTCATGAGCAACACTTTGAGGTGCTCGCCGCTTGACCACAACAAGAACCAGCCGCCGCCTTCTCCACGAGCCAGCGATCACGCGGCTTGCAGCTCGACGGCCGCGCCGCCAGCGCCACCTCGAACCTGCCATCAGCCAAGCGTGGCAATGACGCGCAATAAAGCGCCATCGCCCGGTTTCCATCGCTGACCTCGAAGGTGAGCTTGGCCGCCGGATCGAGTCGAACGTGATCGGAAACTTTGCGGATGATCGCGGAGAACTTCCCCGCCGGCATGTGGTTCCTGCCGTCCTCGTCGATATCCCAGAGCTGGATGAACATCTCCGACCAGGCTTCTGGGTTGGCGCCGCAATCGAGCGCCGAGAATGCACCCGCCTTGACCTCGGTGACATGCACCGGCTGCCCTTCGTAGAGAAACACCAGCGGCGCCTCTGGCGCGGCCGCAAGGCCGTCAAGAAGCTGGCCAAGCGTGATATCGGCGAAATCGGCCTTGTCGATCGCGTTCATGTGCGCTACTCCTATTGTTCAATGATTCAAGGATTATTGAAATATGGACGAACGTCAAGCCCTCACCTCATTCGCGGCCCTGTCGCAGGAAACCCGCCTCGCCATCGTTCGAACGCTGG
>NZ_DASYHH010000009.1:0-233178 GCF_035998705.1 Shinella sp.
AGAAGGCGGCCGTCATACGCCGTTCTTCACGAACTACCGTCCGCAGTTCTACTTCCGCACGACGGACGTGACCGGCATCGTTTCGCTGCCGGAAGGCACGGAAATGGTCATGCCTGGCGATAACGTCACGGTTTCGGTCGAGCTGATCGTTCCGATCGCGATGGAAGAAAAGCTGCGCTTCGCTATCCGCGAAGGCGGCCGCACCGTCGGCGCCGGCATCGTCGCTTCGATCGTCGAGTAAGACGTAAGGCCTGAGGCCGCTGAAAATGGAAGGGCAGGGGTTCAACCCTGCCCCTCCGGTCTTTGAAAATTTAGCGGACTGGCCTTTCGGCAATTGTGTTTTCGTGTGCGTTCCGTTATGGAACCGCCAGAATCAAAAAGCGCGTATTCCCAGGAGAATCGCGCGGGTAACGAACTAAGGAAAAGTCGTATGAACGGCCAGAACATCCGCATCCGCCTCAAGGCGTTTGACCACCGGATCCTTGATGCCTCCACGCGCGAAATCGTGTCGACGGCAAAGCGCACCGGCGCAAGTGTCCGCGGTCCCGTTCCGCTCCCGACCCGTATTGAAAAGTTCACGGTCAACCGGTCGCCCCACGTCGACAAGAAGAGCCGCGAACAGTTCGAGATGCGCACGCACAAGCGCCTGCTCGACATTGTAGATCCGACCCCGCAGACCGTCGACGCTCTCATGAAGCTCGACCTTGCGGCCGGTGTAGACGTAGAGATCAAGCTCTAAGTCCGGCGTAAGCCGAAATAACAAGGAAGGTACGTGGCGTAAGCCGACGTCTTCTAAAAACGGGAAACCCGACGGCTCCAAAGCCCGAGTGGAATCCTTAAACCAAGAGGCATGACGGGACGTCACGATCCCGCCAGGACTTCTAAGAGGATTGAACCATGCGTTCAGGTGTGATTGCACAGAAAGTAGGGATGACTCGCGTCTATAATGACGCAGGTGAGCATATCCCCGTAACAGTATTGCGACTGGACAACGTCCAGGTCGTTGCCCAGCGCACGCAGGACAAGAACGGCTACACGGCCGTCCAGCTCGGCGCCGGCACCTCCAAGGTGAAGAACACGGCAAAGGCACTGCGCGGCCAGTTCGCCGCTGCAAGCGTCGAGCCGAAGGCGAAGCTCGTCGAGTTCCGCGTCTCGGAAGACAACCTCATCGACATCGGCGCGGAACTGACCGCGAGCCACTTTGTCGCAGGCCAGCTCGTCGACGTTACCGGCACCACGATCGGTAAGGGTTTCGCCGGTGCCATGAAGCGCCACAACTTCGGTGGTCTTCGTGCAACGCACGGCGTGTCCGTTTCGCACCGTTCGCACGGTTCGACGGGTAACAACCAGGACCCGGGCAAGGTCTGGAAGGGCAAGCGCATGGCTGGTCACATGGGCCAGACGCGCGTCACCACCCAGAACCTCGAAGTCGTCTCGACCGACGAAGAGCGTGGTCTCATCCTCGTCAAGGGCGCTGTCCCGGGCTCCAAGGGCGCCTGGATCGTCGTTCGTGACGCCGTCAAGTCCGGCACCCCGTCCGACGCGCCGCGTCCGGCCGCCGTGCGCGCCGCAGTCAAGTAAGGGAGCCTGATCATGGATCTCAAAGTCACGACCCTCGAGGGGAAGGACGCCGGCAAGGTCTCCCTCTCCGACGCGATTTTCGGCCTCGAGCCGCGCGAAGACATCATTGCCCGCGTCGTTCGCTGGCAGCTTGCCAAGAAGCAGCAGGGCAGCCACAAGTCGCTGACCCGCGCCGAGGTTTCCCGCACCGGCGCCAAGATGTACAAGCAGAAGGGTACGGGCCGCGCCCGTCACCATTCGGCACGTGCACCGCAGTTCCGCGGCGGCGGCAAGGCTCACGGCCCGGTTGTTCGCAGCCATGCCCACGACCTGCCCAAGCAGGTTCGCGCGCTCGGCCTGCGCCATGCGCTCTCGGCCAAGCTGAAGGCGGAAAACCTGATCATCATCGACGATCTGGTTGCTGCCGAAGCAAAGACGAAGGCTCTGGCTGGCGTTTTCGCCTCGCTCGGCCTCACCAATGCCCTCATCATCGGCGGCTCGGAACTTGACGGCAACTTCAAGCTCGCAGCCCGCAACATCCCGAACGTGGATGTTCTGCCGATCCAGGGTATCAACGTTTACGACATCCTGCGCCGCGGCAAGCTCGTGCTCTCCAAGGCTGCTGTAGAAGCCCTCGAGGAGCGGTTCAAATGACGGATCTTCGCCACTACGATGTGATCGTATCTCCTTCGATCACCGAAAAGTCGACGCTGGTCTCCGAAAACAACCAGGTCGTCTTTAACGTTGCCAAGCGCGCTTCCAAGCCTGAAATCAAGGCTGCGGTGGAAGCACTCTTCGGCGTCAAGGTCACGGCTGTGAACACGCTCGTCCGCAAGGGCAAGATCAAGCGTTTCCGCGGCTTCGCCGGCCGGCAGGGAGATGTCAAGAAGGCTATCGTCACGCTTGCTGACGGTCAGTCCATCGACGTCTCCACCGGGCTCTAATCGGGCAGTCGGCTGAAAGGAAACAGAAAAATGGCATTGAAACACTACAATCCGACCACCCCGAGCCAGCGCCAGCTGGTCATCGTCGACCGGTCGGGCCTTTACAAGGGCAAGCCCGTCAAGGCTCTGACCGAAGGTCTTTCCAAGAGCGGTGGCCGTAACAACCTCGGTCGCATCACTGCCCGCTTCATCGGCGGCGGTCACAAGCGTACCTATCGTCTGATCGACTTCAAGCGTCGCAAGTTCGACGTCGAGGGCACGATCGCGCGCCTGGAATACGACCCGAACCGCACCGCGTTCATCGCTCTGGTGAGCTATGCCGACGGCGAGCAGGCCTACATCCTGGCGCCGCAGCGCCTGGCAGCCGGCGACAAGGTCATCGCGTCCGACAAGGCCGTTGACGTGAAGCCCGGCAACACCATGCCGCTGCAGTACATCCCGGTTGGCTCGATCGTCCATAACGTCGAGATGAAGCCGGGCAAGGGCGGCCAGATCGCCCGTTCCGCCGGCACCTTCGTCCAGCTGGTCGGCCGCGACCAGGGCATGGCGATCCTTCGCCTGAACTCGGGCGAACAGCGCCTGGTTCACTCGTCCTGCCTCGCGACGATCGGCGCCGTATCCAACCCGGATCACGGCAACATCAACGACGGCAAGGCTGGCCGCACGCGCTGGCGCGGCAAGACCCCGCACAACCGCGGTGTCGTCATGAACCCGGTCGACCACCCGCACGGCGGTGGTGAAGGCCGCACCTCCGGTGGTCGTCACCCGGTATCCCCGTGGGGCAAGCCCACCAAGGGCAAGCGTACCCGCTCGAACAAGTCGACCGACAAGTTCATCATGCGCTCGCGCCACTTGAAGAAGAAGTAAGAGAGGTAGTCAGGAATGGCTCGTTCAGTATGGAAAGGCCCGTTTGTTGACGGCTATCTTCTCAAGAAGGCTGAGAAGGTTCGTGAAGGCGGTCGCAGCGAAGTGATCAAGATCTGGAGCCGTCGCTCCACGATCCTGCCGCAGTTCGTCGGATTGACCTTCGGCGTCTACAACGGCAGCAAGCACATCCCGGTGGCCGTCAACGAAGACATGGTCGGCCACAAGTTTGGTGAATTTGCTCCGACCCGGACCTATTACGGTCACGGTGCGGACAAGAAGGCGAAGAGGAAGTAACGATGGGCAAGGCTAAAGCCGAACGTCGGCTGAAGGATAACGAGGCGCAGGCCATCGCGCGCACGATCCGCGTCAGCCCCCAGAAGCTCAACCTGCTTGCTGCGCTGATCCGCGGCAAGAAGGTCGACCGGGCTCTCGCTGAACTTGAATTCTCGCGCAAGCGTAGCGCCGAGACCGTCAAGAAGACGCTGGAATCTGCAATCGCCAACGCAGAAAACAACCACGACCTCGACGTCGACAGCCTGATCGTCGCGGAAGCGTATGTCGGCAAGTCGATTGTCATGAAGCGTTTCCACGCTCGTGGCCGCGGCCGCGCATCGCGGATCGAGAAGCCTTTCTCGCATCTGACGATCGTCGTCCGTGAAGTCGAAGCCAAAGGGGAGGCCGCATAATGGGCCAGAAGATTAATCCAATCGGTTTCCGCCTCGGCATCAACCGTACCTGGGACAGCCGCTGGTTCGCCGACAACGCCGAATACAGCCAGCTGCTTCACGAAGACCTGAAGATCCGCGCTTTCGTCATGGAAGAGCTGAAGCAGGCCGGTATCGCCAAGGTCGTCATCGAGCGTCCGCACAAGAAGTGCCGCATCACGATCCACTCGGCTCGCCCGGGTCTGATCATCGGCAAGAAGGGTGCGGACATCGAGAAGCTTCGCAAGAAGCTTGCCGCGATGACGAACTCCGAAACGCACCTCAACATCGTTGAAGTTCGCAAGCCCGAAGTCGACGCGACGCTGGTTGCCCAGTCGATCGCCCAGCAGCTCGAACGCCGCGTGGCTTTCCGCCGTGCGATGAAGCGCGCTGTTCAGTCCGCCATGCGTCTTGGCGCCGAAGGCATCAAGATCACCTGCGGCGGCCGCCTCGGCGGCGCGGAAATCGCGCGTACGGAATGGTACCGCGAAGGTCGCGTTCCGCTTCACACGCTGCGTGCAGACATCGACTACGGTACGGCGGAAGCCAAGACCGCATTCGGCATCTGCGGCATCAAGGTCTGGATCTTCAAGGGCGAAATCCTTGAGCACGATCCGATGGCCTCGGAGCGTCGCGCAAGCGAAAGTGACAGCCAGGGTCCTGCAAGCCGCGAACGCGGCGATCGTGGCGACCGTCGTCGTGAAAACGCGTAACAGTCGCGTTTGGCAGCCAATATCGGAGAAGTAAAAAAATGTTGCAGCCAAAGCGTACCAAGTATCGCAAGCAGTTCAAGGGCCGCATCAAGGGTGTCGCCAAGGGCGGCTCCGACCTCGCTTTCGGCGAGTTCGGCTTGAAGGCTCAGGAACCGAATCGCGTTAACGCTCGCGAGATCGAAGCGGCCCGCCGCGCGATCACGCGCCACATGAAGCGTGCCGGCCGTGTGTGGATCCGTGTGTTCCCCGACGTGCCGGTCACCGCCAAGCCTACCGAAGTCCGCATGGGTAAAGGTAAGGGTTCGGTCGAATACTGGGCGGCCAAGGTCAAGCCCGGTCGTATGATGTTCGAGATCGACGGTGTCTCCGAGGAGATCGCCCGCGAGGCGCTTCGTCTCGGCTCGGCCAAGCTCTCGGTCAAGACGCGCTTCGTACAGCGCATTGCAGAGTAAGGAGCGAGTAGGATGAAATCCGTAGACGTTCGCGCGCTCAGCGCCGATCAGCTCAACGACGAGCTTGCCAAGCTGAAGAAGGAGCAGTTCAACCTGCGCTTCCAGAAGGCGACCGGCCAGCTCGAAAAGACCTCGCGCATCAACGAAGTCCGCAAGGACATCGCGCGCGTCAAGACCATTGCCCGCCAGAAGGCGGCAGAAGCCAAGGCCTAAGGACCGGAAAAATATGCCTAAACGCATTCTGCAGGGCACTGTAGTCAGCGACAAGAACGACAAGACCATCGTCGTTCGCGTCGAGCGCCGCTTTGCTCATCCCCTGCTTCAGAAGACCGTTCGCCGGTCCAAGAAGTACAAGGCACATGACGAAGCCAACCAGTTCAAGGTCGGCGACGTCGTTTCCATCGAGGAATGTGCACCGATCTCCAAGGACAAGCGCTGGACCGTCGTACTGGCCCAGGCTTAAAAACTCGAGATTTAGCGCCAGGCCCTTGCGTCTGGCGCGAAAATCTATATGAAGCAGCGCAAGGACGCTCGGAATCGCGAGCGTTCTTTTGCTTTTAGCGCACGGAAGGTCCATCGGTTTGCTGACGTCAGTCGGTTCATCGACGTGGAAACCACCCTGGCAACACACCGTCCCGCGCGAAAACACGAATTTCCATAAGCTGGAACAGGGGGCCCCTCCTCAATCAAGAGAGGCCCAACCGGTCCGGTAAAACAAGAAGGCGACCTGACATGATTCAGATGCAGACTAACCTCGACGTCGCGGATAATTCCGGCGCACGTCGTGTCATGTGCATCAAGGTGCTGGGCGGCTCCAAGCGTAAGTACGCTTCGGTCGGCGACATTATCGTCGTCTCGATCAAGGAAGCCATCCCGCGCGGCCGCGTGAAGAAGGGTGACGTGATGAAGGCGGTTGTCGTTCGCACCGCCAAGGACATCCGTCGCGCCGACGGCAGCGTGATCCGTTTCGACAACAACGCAGCCGTCCTGATCGACAACAAGAAAGAGCCCATCGGCACCCGTATCTTCGGACCGGTTCCGCGCGAACTTCGCGCCAAGAACCACATGAAGATCATCTCGCTGGCTCCGGAAGTACTCTAAGGAGCGATGGCTATGCAAAAGATTCGTAAGGGCGACAAGGTCGTCGTACTCACCGGCAAGGACAAGGGTCGTACCGGTGAAGTTGTTCAGGTCATGCCGAAGGAAGACCGTGCGGTCGTCAAGGGTATCAACCTGGTGAAGCGTCACCAGCGTCAGTCCCAGACCCAGGAAGCCGGCATCATCACCAAGGAAGCTTCGATCCACCTGTCGAACATCGCGATCGCCGACCCCAAGGACGGCAAGCCGACCCGCGTCGGTTTCAAGGTCGAGGGCGACAAGAAGGTTCGTGTAGCAAAGCGTTCGGGAGTGTCGATCGATGGCTGACACCAAGTATGAGCCGCGCCTCAAGAAGGAATACGTCGAGCGTATCCGCAAGGCGCTTCAGGAGCAGTTCTCCTTCGCCAACGAGATGCAGATCCCGCGTCTCGACAAGGTCGTCATCAACATGGGTGTTGGTGAATCGACGGGCGACTCGAAGAAGCCGACCGTAGCGGCCGGCGACCTCGCAGCGATTGCCGGCCAGAAGCCGGTCATCACGCGCGCCCGCAACTCGATTGCCGGCTTCAAGCTGCGCGAAGGCATGCCGATCGGCGCGAAGGTTACGCTGCGCGGCGCCCGCATGTATGAATTTCTGGATCGCCTCGTGAACATCGCGCTGCCCCGCGTACGCGACTTCCGTGGTCTGAACCCGAAGTCCTTCGATGGCCGTGGCAACTTCGCCATGGGTATCAAGGAGCACATTGTGTTCCCGGAGATCAACTACGACAAGGTTGATCAGATGTGGGGCATGGACATCATCGTTTGCACGACGGCAAAGACGGACGACGAAGCACGGGCTCTTCTGAAAGAGTTCAACTTCCCGTTCCGCGCCTGATCCGTAACGACAAGCGTAAAGAAGGATACTTGTTATGGCGAAAACGAGCGCAGTTGAAAAGAACAAGCGCCGCCGCAAACTGGTCGCCAGCCAGGCCGCCAAGCGTGCCGGCCTGAAGGCCATCATCCAGAACCAGTCTCTTCCCATCGAAGAGCGCTTCAAGGCGACCTTGAAGCTTGCCGAACTTCCGCGCAATGGTTCCAAAACCCGCATCCGCAACCGTTGCGAAGTAACGGGCCGTCCGCGCGCCTTTTACCGCAAACTCGGAATGTCGCGTATTGCGCTTCGTGAACTCGGCAATTCCGGCAAGGTGCCGGGCATTGTCAAGTCGAGCTGGTAAGGAGACGGGCACATGTCTATGACTGATCCTCTGGGCGATATGCTCACCCGCATCCGCAACGGCGCCGCACGCCGCAAGTCCAGCGTTTCGACGCCGGCTTCCAAGCTGCGCGCCCGCGTTCTGGACGTCCTTCAGTCCGAAGGTTACATCCGCGGATATTCGGAAGTCGAATTCGGCAACGGCAAGGCCGAGCTGAACATCGAACTCAAGTACTACGAAGGCGCATCCGTGATCCGCAAGATCGCTCGCGTCTCCAAGCCGGGCCGCCGGGTCTATGTCTCGGTCAAGTCCATCCCGCAGGTCGCGAACGGCCTCGGCATCACCATCCTTTCGACCCCGAAGGGTGTGATGGCCGATCACCAGGCACGCGAACAGAACGTTGGTGGCGAGGTTCTTTGCTCGATCTTCTAAGATCGAGCATGGATCTCCATAACGAACAGACAGGATAAAACAATGTCTCGTATCGGTAAGAAGCCCGTTCCGGTTCCCGCTGGTGTCACCGCGACCGTCGATGGTCAGAAGGTCACCGCGAAGGGCCCGAAGGGCGAACTGTTCTTCGTCGCAAACGACGAAGTTTCGGTGAAGCTCGAAGACAACGCTGTTGTCGTGCAGCCGGCAAACGACTCCAAGGATGCTCGTTCCAAGTGGGGCATGTCCCGCACGATGGTCGAGAACATCTTCAAGGGTGTGAAGGACGGCTACGAGCGCAAGCTCGAAATCAACGGCGTCGGTTACCGCGCGTCGCTGCAGGGCAAGAACCTGCAGCTGGCACTCGGCTTCAGCCACGACGTGGTCTACCAGACGCCGGAAGGCATCTCGATCGTTGTGCCGAAGCCGACGGAAATCGTCATCTCCGGCATCGACAAGCAGAAGGTCGGCCAGGTCGCAGCGGAAATCCGCGAATACCGTGGCCCCGAGCCCTACAAGGGCAAGGGCGTCAAGTATGCCGAAGAGCGGATTGTCCGCAAAGAAGGCAAGAAGAAGTAAGGATCACGCGAAATGGCTAGCAGGAAAGAAGCTCTCGTGCGCCGCGCCAACCGCGTGCGCCGTTCCATCAAGGCGGTCGCCAACGGCCGTCCGCGCCTGTCGGTTCATCGCTCGTCGAAGAACATCTACGTACAGGTCATCGACGACGTGGCCGGCACGACGCTTGCGTCCGCCTCCACGCTCGACACCGATCTGCGCTCGTCCTTGAAGACGGGCGCCGACACGGCAGCAGCCGCTGCCGTCGGCAAGCTCATTGCAGAGCGTGCCGTCAAGGCCGGCGTCAACGAGGTCGTTTTCGACCGTGGCGCCTTTATCTATCACGGCCGCATCAAGGCTCTCGCCGAAGCTGCCCGTGAAGGTGGTCTTAGTTTCTGATCTTTCGGCTGGGCGCGTAAAGCGCCTGCCGGTCAGCTCAGTGGGGTATTGGTCGCTTCCATTCCCTGAATGGGGGCGACTTTCGTCAATCTGCCGATTGCACCCGGAAAAGAAAAAGGAAAAGGACAATGGCACAGGAAAAGCGCGGTCGTGATGACCGCCAGAACCGCGAAGAGCGCGACAGCGAGTTTGTCGACAAGCTCGTCGCGATCAATCGCGTCGCGAAGGTCGTCAAGGGCGGCCGTCGTTTCGGTTTCGCAGCTCTCGTCGTCGTCGGCGACCAGAAGGGCCGCGTCGGCTTCGGCCATGGCAAGGCTCGTGAAGTTCCGGAAGCGATCCGGAAGGCCACCGAAGCCGCCAAGCGCGACCTCATCTTCGTACCGCTGCGCTCGGGCCGCACGCTGCACCATGACGTGCACGGCCGCCACGGCGCCGGCAAGGTTCTGCTTCGCTCGGCCAAGGCCGGTACCGGCATCATCGCCGGTGGCCCGATGCGCGCCGTCTTCGAAACGCTCGGCGTTCACGACGTCGTCGCCAAGTCGACCGGTTCGTCGAACCCGTACAACATGATCCGTGCGACGTTCGATGCTCTCAAGAGCCAGATGCACCCGAAGGACATCGCGGCACAGCGCGGCATGAAATACGCCACGCTGCAGGCCCGTCGTGTGTCCGCCGGCGTCGCTTCCGAAGAATAAGGGAGTTTGAACAATGGCTAAGAAAGAAACCGCAACGAAGACGGTGACTGTCGAGCAGATCGGCAGCCCCATTCGCCGTCCGGCCGTACAGCGCGCAACGCTGGTCGGCCTGGGCCTTAACAAGATGCATCGGGTTCGCACGCTGGAAGACACTCCGTCTGTCCGCGGCATGATCCGTGCCGTCCAGCACCTCGTTCGCGTCGTCGACGGGAAGTGAGGGGATAGATCATGAAGCTCAATGAAATCAAAGACAACGAAGGCTCCACCAAGAACCGTAAGCGCGTCGGTCGCGGTATCGGTTCTGGCTCCGGCAAGACCGGTGGTCGCGGTGTAAAGGGTCAGAAGGCACGTTCGGGTGTGGCCATCAACGGCTTCGAAGGCGGCCAGATGCCCATCTACCGTCGCCTGCCGAAGCGCGGCTTCAACAACATCTTCTCGTCCGACTTCGCCATCGTGTCGCTGGGCCGCATCCAGGTCGCCATCGACGCCGGCAAGCTCGACGGCAAGGCGACGGTTGATGCAGCAGCCCTCAAGGCAGCCGGCGTTATCCGCCGCGTCAAGGACGGCGTCCGCATTCTTGCTGACGGCGACCTGACGGCCAAGGTGACGTTCGAAGTCGCCGGCGCCTCCAAGCCGGCGATCGAAAAGATCGAAAAGGCCGGCGGCTCGATCAAGCTGCTCCTGGCAGCTGCGGAAGCCGCCGAATAATTCGACGAAATCTTCGCCCGGTGTGCTTCACACCGGGCGATTTTGCTCCCATATGTGAGCCTCACAACGATGGCCGGGAACCCCATCCCGCCGTTGTCCGGAATTTAAAACCAGCGTGAGGCCGGGATTGCTTGACAATCCGCGTTTCAACCGGTTTAGGCTCCATCCGCCGGGTTTGCCGCAATGGCAGACGGGCACGACGAATTTCAGCATGTGCAGTCGGTCCGAGGAGGGCCGGGCGCAAATGCCAAACGGATCAGCCATTCCGGACCTGGCCGGGCTCCCCGCCGCCGGATCGGCTTCGCGGAGAAATGCATGGCTTCGGCAGCGGAACAACTTGCCTCTAATCTCAACTTCTCGACTTTCGCCAAGGCGGAAGATCTGAAGAAGCGTCTCTGGTTCACGCTGGGCGCGCTGCTCGTCTATCGCCTCGGCACCTATATCCCGTTGCCGGGCCTCAATCCCGATGCCTTCGCCCAGGCCTTCCAGGGCCAGTCCAGCGGCATTCTCGGCCTCTTCAACATGTTCTCCGGCGGCGCCGTCGAGCGCATGGCGATCTTCGCGCTCGGCATCATGCCGTACATCTCCGCGTCGATCATCGTGCAGCTGATGACGTCGGTCGTTCCCTCGCTGGAACAGCTGAAGAAGGAAGGCGAACAGGGCCGCAAGATCATCAACCAGTACACCCGCTACGGCACGGTGCTGCTCGGCACGCTGCAGGCCTACGGCATCGCGGTGGGCCTCGAAAGCGGGGCAGGGCTGGTCAACGATCCGGGCTGGTTCTTCCGCATCTCCACCGTCATCTCGCTGCTCGGCGGCACCATGTTCCTGATGTGGCTCGGTGAGCAGATCACCTCGCGCGGCATCGGCAACGGCATTTCGCTGATCATCTTCGCCGGCATCGTCGCCGCCCTTCCGGGCGCGCTGGCCGGTACGCTCGAACTCGGCCGCACCGGCGCTCTGTCGATCGGTGTGATTCTCGCCGTCGTCGTCATGGCCGTCGGCGTGATCGCCCTCATCGTCTTCGTCGAGCGCGCCCAGCGCCGCCTTCTGATCCAGTATCCGAAGCGACAGGTGGGCAACCGCATGTTCCAGGGCGATACGTCGCACCTGCCGCTGAAGCTCAACACCGCGGGCGTCATCCCGGCGATCTTCGCGTCCTCGCTGCTGCTGCTGCCGGCAACGCTGGCGGGCTTCTCCAACACCGCGGAACTGCCGGCCTGGGCGACGGCGATCATCGCCGCCCTTGGCCACGGCCAGCCGCTCTACATGCTGCTCTATGCGGGCATGATCGCCTTCTTCGCCTTCTTCTACACGGCCATCGTCTTCAATCCGAAGGATACGGCCGACAATCTGAAGAAGCACGGCGGCTTCATTCCGGGCATCCGCCCGGGCGAGCGCACCGCCGAATATATCGACTACGTGCTGACCCGCATCACGGTGGTCGGCGCGGCCTACCTGATGTTCGTCTGCATTCTTCCCGAAATTCTCATCGCTCAGACAGGTGTGCCGTTCTACCTTGGTGGTACGTCGCTTTTGATTGTTGTCAGCGTGACCCTTGATACTGTAGCACAGATTCAGGGTCACCTGATTGCTCAGCAGTATGAGGGGCTGATCAAGAAGTCGAAGCTGCGTGGAGGAAAGAGGGGACGATGAGACTGATTTTTCTGGGGCCGCCGGGTGCTGGCAAGGGAACGCAAGCCAAGCTCCTGACGGAGAGGCACGGTATTCCGCAGCTTTCCACGGGTGACATGTTGCGGGCGGCCGTTGCCGCCGGCACGGATGTCGGCAAACGCGCGAAGGCCGTCATGGATGCCGGCCAGCTCGTCTCCGACGCCATCGTCAACGAGATCGTGTCCGACCGAATCGATTCGGCCGACTGTGCCAGGGGCTTCATCCTCGACGGTTACCCGCGCACGGTTCCGCAGGCCGAAGCCCTCGACCGGATCCTCGCCGGCAAGGGCATCGCACTCGATGCCGTCATCGAGCTGAAGGTCGACGAGGACGCGCTGGTCAAGCGCATGGAGAATCGTGTTGCCGAAACGGTCGCCGCCGGCGGCACCGTTCGCTCCGACGACAATCCGGAGGCCTTCAAGCGCCGCCTGACGGAATACCGCGAAAAGACCGCGCCGCTGTCGAAGTACTACGCATCGACCGGCAAGCTCCAGACGGTCGACGGCATGGCCAATGTCGACGTGGTGACGGCAGAGATTGCCGGAATCCTGGAGAACGCCTGATATCAGGTTAAAAAGGATTAGCCGGGGAGTTGACTTTTTAGCCGATTCCCCCTTATGACAGCGCCAACTCGCGACATACCATTGCGATCGGCGCGGACTTCCAAGAACGAAGTCCGGGTGCGGTCGTTTTCGACGTGTCACGGACATCAACTGAGCGACGCGGCTTTGAAGCCGCTTCAAATGAAGAAGACCACTTGCCGGATGGCAACTGGAAGCAAGGAGAACAGGCGTGGCACGTATCGCTGGCGTCAACATCCCGACTGCGAAGCGCGTTGTCATCGCGCTGCGTTACATTCACGGGATCGGCCCGAAGTTTGCACAGGAAATCATCGAGAAGGTCGGTATCCCGGCTGATCGTCGCGTTCACCAGCTGACGGACGCAGAAATCCTGCAGATCCGCGAAGCCATCGACCGCGACTACCAGGTCGAAGGCGACCTGCGTCGCGAGACCTCGATGAACATCAAGCGTCTCATGGACCTCGGTTGCTACCGTGGTCTGCGTCACCGTCGTGGCCTTCCGGTCCGCGGTCAGCGCACGCACACCAACGCCCGCACCCGCAAGGGTCCGGCGAAGGCAATCGCAGGCAAGAAGAAGTAATTTCCCGGAAACGGGGAATGGGAGGCTGGCGCGTTGCGCCGGCCTCTTTTGAGTTTCGAGCGGGGCCTTGCATCGTGCATGGGTCCCGGTCGGTGGAGCTGCTGGCACTACGGCAGTGACGATATCGCCGCATGCAGCGCCTTCGGGCCGGCGTGCAAATTTTATACAGGGCAGGGGGTAAGCCTCCGCCCGGTGGAGCCGCTGGAACTACGGCGGTGTCGAGATCAACGAAAGGACTACCCATGGCCAAGGAAGCCGCACGCGTCCGCCGTCGCGAACGCAAGAACATCACCTCGGGTGTTGCTCACGTCAATTCTTCGTTCAACAACACGATGATCACCATCACCGATGCACAGGGCAACGCCATTGCCTGGTCGTCGGCCGGTGCAAAGGGCTTCAAGGGATCGCGCAAGTCGACCCCGTTCGCTGCCCAGATCGCTGCTGAAGACTGCGCCAAGAAGGCCCAGGAACACGGCATGAAGTCGCTGGAAGTCGAAGTCTGCGGCCCGGGTTCCGGCCGCGAATCGGCTCTGCGCGCCCTCCAGGCTGCCGGCTTCATGATCACGTCGATCCGCGACGTGACCCCGATCCCGCACAACGGTTGCCGCCCGCGCAAGAAGCGTCGCGTCTGATCATCGCATTCGAATTGCTGCGGAAGCCGGCTTTCGGCTTTCGCAGATCTTCAGGGCTCGGCCGTCACGATTGGATGGTGGCGGCGAACGGAAGGCAAAACATATGATCCAGAAAAACTGGCAGGAACTGATCAAGCCGAACAAGGTGGAGTTCTCCTCCTCCGGCCGCACCAAGGCAAGCCTTGTTGCCGAGCCGCTGGAGCGTGGCTTCGGCCTGACGCTCGGCAACGCGCTGCGTCGCGTCCTCCTGTCGTCGCTGCGCGGTGCGGCTGTTACCGCCGTGCAGATCGACGGCGTACTGCATGAGTTCTCGTCGATCCCGGGCGTCCGCGAAGACGTGACCGATATCGTGCTGAACATCAAGGAAATCGCCATCAAGATGGATGGCGACGATTCCAAGCGTATGGTCGTGCGCAAGCAGGGTCCGGGCGTCGTGACGGCTGGTGACATCCAGACGGTCGGCGACATCGAGATCCTGAACCCCAACCATGTGATCTGCACCCTCGACGAGGGCGCCGAAATCCGCATGGAGTTCACGGTCAACAACGGCAAGGGCTACGTCCCGGCCGACCGCAACCGTTCCGAAGACGCGCCGATCGGCCTCATCCCGGTCGATAGCCTCTACTCGCCGGTCAAGAAAGTGTCCTACAAGGTGGAAAACACCCGTGAAGGCCAGGTTCTCGACTATGACAAGCTGACGATGTCCATCGAGACCGACGGCTCCGTCACCGGCGAAGATGCGATCGCGTTCGCGGCCCGCATTCTTCAGGACCAGCTCTCGGTCTTCGTCAACTTCGACGAACCGCAGAAGGAAGCCGAAGAAGAGTCGGTCACCGAGCTCGCCTTCAACCCGGCGCTCCTCAAGAAGGTCGACGAACTGGAACTTTCCGTCCGTTCGGCGAACTGCCTGAAGAACGACAACATCGTCTACATTGGCGATCTCATTCAGAAGACCGAAGCCGAAATGCTTCGCACCCCGAATTTTGGTCGCAAGTCGCTGAACGAAATCAAGGAAGTTCTCGCTTCCATGGGCCTGCATCTCGGCATGGAAGTGCCCGCATGGCCGCCTGAGAACATCGAAGATCTCGCCAAGCGCTACGAAGACCAATACTAAGACCGCACGCGCCCCGCGAGGGGCGCGTAAAGCTGGCCTTAGCATCTATAAACTGCGCATGTACCTGACATGCGCCACCATCAAACGGCAGGCAACTGCCTGCATGTGAAGGAGAACCGAGATGCGCCACCAGAATTCGGGCCGCAAACTCAACCGTACTGCCAGCCACCGCAAGGCGATGTTCGCCAACATGGCTGCCTCGCTCATCGAACATGAGCAGATCGTCACCACGCTGCCGAAGGCGAAGGAAATTCGCCCGATCGTCGAAAAGCTTGTCACGCTCGGCAAGCGCGGCGACCTGCACGCTCGCCGCCAGGCGATCTCGCAGATCCGTGACGTTGCCGTCGTCGCCAAGCTGTTCGACGCCATCGCAACCCGTTACGCCACCCGCAACGGCGGCTACCTTCGCATCATGAAGGCCGGCTACCGTCGTGGCGACAATGCTCCGCTCGCCGTCATCGAGTTCGTTGACCGCGACGCGTCCGCAAAGGGCGCGAAGGACCTCGCTCGCGTGGAAGCCGAAGCGCAGGCCGAAGCAGCCTGATCACCGGTTTACGGAATTGAATAAAAAGGCCGGGGCATGTCCCCGGCTTTTTCTTTGCGGCTATGTCGGCTTTCGCGCCCGCGCCATCAGCGTCCAGCCCCAGTCGCGCCGTTCCATGATGCTGCGCCAGGCATGGCCTATGGTGGGCCCCAGAAGGGCATTCAGCCGCCGGCCGGCGAGGATGTGGCGAAAGCCCTTGTGGGCGATGGGCGTGACCGAGACGAGGTTCTCGACGTTGAAATGCGGGCGCAGCAAGGCGTCGAGCTGCCACCGGTCCACCCAGTTTCGCAATTGTCCGGGGGCGGGCGGCGGTATCTCGCAATAGGTGCTGAGCACCGCCCTGTTTTGCGTGGCGAGCAGCAGCAGGCCGCCCGGGCGCAGGAGCTGGGCGATCCGCGCGATGAAGGCCTCCTGGTCGGCGACATGGGAGAGCACTTCCAGGCTGACGATGACATCGAAACTGGCCTCGCCAAGCGGCAAGGTGGCGAAGTCGCCGGCGATAAAACCGACGCCCGGCCAACGGGCCTGCGCGCGCCGCAGCACGTCGTCCGAAAGGTCCGTGCCGGTGACGCGGCCATACCGGGTGAGTTGCGGGCAGAACCAGCCCGTGCCGCAGCCGACTTCGAGAATATCGAGATTGCGGCCCGGCTGCTGGTCGAGCCAGCCGGTGACGACTTCCGCCTGGCGCCGCGAGACCTCGCTGATCCGGTCTTCCCGGTTGTCGGCGTTCCAGGTATTCCAGAACGTGCGCTGGCTTTCGAGCGTTTCCATCGCGGCAGGATGGAGCCGGTGGCTCTCCGGCGCCAGCTATCCATCTGTAGCCCGGAATATTCCATTGGTGGTAGGCGTGTCGGCTAGGCCGAGCGTTCCTGTCCGCGAACGGTGGTCGCCTGCGGTCTCGCCCGTTTCTTGCCGCGCAGGATTGGCCGTATCAGTCGGTAGGCGAGAAGCATCGCGACGAGGACGATATAGAGCCATTGCTCCGGCCCGACGACTTTTACGGCCATGGCGAAGTGCAGCGCGCCCGCAGCGGCGATGATATAGATCAGCTTGTGCAGCTTCACCCAGCGCGGCCCCAGCCTGCGGATCGACCAGTTGTTCGACGTCAGCGCCAGCGGGATCAGCATTACGAAGGCTGCCATGCCGATGGTGATGAACGGCCGTTTGGCGATGTCGGTGATGATGGCCGCGAAGTTCAGGTACTGGTCGAGCACCATATAGGTCAGGAAGTGCATCAGCACGTACCAGAAGGCGAGCAGCCCGAGCGCGCGCCGGTAGCGCACCCAGTTGATGCCGACGAGATCGCGGATCGGCGTGATGGCGAGCGTTAAGACGAGGAAACGCAGCGCCCACAGGCCGAGCAGGTGCTCGAATTCCTTGACCGGATTGCCGGGGAGGCGGCCCGTCGCGCCGAGATAGAAGCCATAGGCCGCCGGCAGCAGGCCGGCGGCATAGAGCAGCCAGATCGACGCCGCATGATATTTGCGGGGCAGGGCAGGCAGGCCAGCCATCAGAAATTCGCCCGAAGGTCCATGCCGGAATAGAGGCTTGCAACCTCCTCGCCATAGCCGTTGAAGGGCAGCGTCGGGCGGCGGTTCGCGCCGAAGAAACCGCCTTCGCCGATTCGGTTCTCGCTCGCCTGGCTCCAGCGCGGATGGTCCACCTCCGGATTGACGTTGGCGTAGAAGCCGTATTCGTTCGAGGCGGAGAGGTTCCAGGTGGACGGCGGCTGCTTGTCGGTGAGCGTGATCCGGACGATCGACTTGATACCCTTGAAGCCATATTTCCACGGCACGACGAGGCGGATCGGCGAGCCGTTCTGGTTGGGCAGCGTCTTGCCATAGACACCGACGGCGAGGATCGCCAGCGGGTGGCGCGCCTCATCGAGCCGGAGACCCTCGACATAGGGCCAGGGCAGCGGCTGGAAGTAACCGGACTGTCCCGGCATTTCCTCCGGCCGGACGACCGTCTCGAAGGCAACGTATTTCGCGTCGCCCAGCGGCTCCACCTTGTCGAGGAGGGCGGCAAGCGGAAACCCGATCCAGGGGATCACCATGGACCAGGCTTCGACGCAGCGCATGCGGTAGACGCGCTCTTCGAGCGGCAGGGCCATCAGCTCTTCCAGCCCGAATTCCTTCGGCTTGCCGACGAGTCCGTCGACCTTCACCGTCCAGGGCGTCGGTTTGAAGCCCGTCGCATTCGCCACCGGGTCGCCCTTGCCCGTGCCGAATTCGTAGAAATTGTTGTAGCTGGTCACATCTTTTTCGGGCGTCAGCGTCTCATCGACCATATATTGGCTTTTGGACGCCGTCAGGGACGCTGCGAAGGCGGACGAGCCTCCGGTCGCCAGCGCGCCACCCGCCGCAGCGGCGAGAAAGGTACGGCGGTTGAGGAAACAGTGTTCCGGCGTGATTTCCGAGGCGGCGAGGCGTGGCGGGCGGTAGAGGGACATGGCGGGGCTCGATCTGTTGGTTGCTTTCCCTGGTTCCTACGTAAACAAGGCTCGTGTTGTTTCAACGGCCGCAAAAGATTTCTCGCGACCACTTTTTCGTGTGTTGCGCATGCCGCCAATCATTCGGTGCGGCGCCGCGCGGTTTGCCTTTTTTCCTGCGAAATCCTATCTGATCGTGGCGCAGACACGAAGGAGACTCGTCCAATGCTGAAAGTACGCATCCTGCTTGCCGCCCCGCTGGTCGTTGCGCTTGCGTTGGTCACGCCCGCAACCGCTCAGGAGCGCACCGTGCCGCAGTCGCGCACGGAGATGCAACTCTCCTTCGCGCCGCTCGTCAAGCAGGTCGAGAACGCCGTCGTGAATGTCTATGCCGAACGCGTCGTCGAGCGCCGCTCGATCTTCGAAGGCGATCCCTTCTTCGAGCAGTTCTTCGGCCAGCGCATGCCGAACCGCAGCGAGAAACAGTCGTCGCTGGGCTCTGGCGTCATCGTCAGCACCAAGGGTTTCGTGGTGACGAACAATCACGTGATCGAAGGCGCCAGCGACATCAAGATCGCGCTGGCGGACGGCCGCGAATATGAAAGCACGGTGGTGCTGAAGGACGAGCGCATCGACCTCGCCGTGCTGAAGATCAAGGCGGACGCCGACTTCACGTCGCTACCGCTCGGTGACAGCGATGCGGTGCAGGTCGGCGACCTGGTTCTCGCCATCGGCAACCCGTTCGGCGTCGGCCAGACGGTGACGAGCGGCATCGTCTCGGCGCTGGCGCGCAACCAGGTCCGCTCCGGCGATTTCGGCTTCTTCATCCAGACGGATGCCGCGATCAATCCCGGCAATTCCGGCGGCGGCCTGATCAACATGAACGGGGAGCTGATCGGCATCAACACCGCGATCTTTTCGCGCGGCGGCGGCTCGAACGGCGTCGGTTTCGCCATCCCGGCCAATCTGGTGAAAACCTTCGTGGCGAGTGCCGAAAACGGCAGCGCCAGCTTCGACCGGCCGTTCGTCGGCGCGACCTTCGACGCGGTCACCTCGGAAGTCGCCGAGGCGCTCGGCCTGGAGCGGGCACGCGGCGCGCTGATCTCGCAGGTGCAGCCCGGCAGCCCGGCGGAAAAGGCCGGCATGAAGGCTGGCCAGGTCGTCACCGCCGTCAACGGCGTGCCCGTCGAACATCCCGATGCGCTCGGCTATCGCCTCACCACCGTCGGCATTGGCGGCACGGCGCGCATCACGGTCGTCAACAACGGAAAAGAAGAGGAACTGACACTCTCGCTCGACCGCGCGCCGGAAACGACGCCGCGCGACGAACGGCTGATCGAAGGCCGCAATCCCTTCTCCGGCGCCGTCGTCGCCAACCTGTCGCCGCGTGTAGCCGAGGAACTGCGCATGCCGTCCAACCGGGTGGCGGCCGGCGTCGTCGTCACGGAGATCAACCGCGGCTCGCCGGCCGCGCGCATCGGCCTGCAGCCGCGCGACATCATCATCGAATTGAACGGCACCGCGGTCGCCAGCACCGAAACGCTCGCCTCGCTCGTCAACGAGGATCCGTCCATCTGGCGCGTCGAAATCGAGCGTGACGGGCAGCGCATCCGGCAGTTCTTCCGATGAGCGATCTCTTCGCCCCGCGTGAACCGGAGGACATGGCGGCGAAGCGGCCTCTTGCCGATCGCCTGCGCCCCCGCACGCTCGGCGAAGTCTCCGGCCAGGAACACCTGACCGGCCCGGACGGCGTGCTCTCGCGCATGATCGAGGCGGGCTCGCTCGGCTCGATGATCTTCTGGGGGCCGCCCGGCACCGGCAAGACGACGGTGGCGCGCCTTCTCTCCGGCGAAACCGGGCTCGCCTTCGAGCAGACGTCGGCGATCTTCTCCGGCGTCGCCGAGCTCAAGAAGCTGTTCGACGCCGCCCGGGCGCGCCGCATGGGCGGGCGCCAGACGCTGCTCTTCGTCGACGAGATCCATCGCTTCAACCGCGCCCAGCAGGACAGTTTCCTGCCGGTCATGGAGGACGGCACGATCGTGCTCGTCGGCGCCACCACGGAAAACCCGTCCTTCGAGCTCAACGCCGCTCTTCTCTCCCGTGCCCGCGTGCTGACCTTCAAGCCGCATGACGAGGCCAGCCTGGAGGAGCTTCTGAAACGCGCCGAGGCGAGCGAGGGCAAGCCATTGCCGCTCGACGAGGAGGCGCGCATGTCGCTGCTGCGCATGGCGGATGGCGACGGGCGGGCGGTGCTGACGCTGGCGGAGGAAGTCTGGCGGGCGGCGCGCGCCGACGAAACCTTCGGCCAGGACGATCTCTTCCGCATCGTGCAGCGCCGCGCGCCGGTCTACGACAAGTCGCAGGATGGCCACTACAATCTCATCTCCGCCCTGCACAAGGCGGTGCGCGGCTCGGATCCGGATGCCTCGCTCTACTACCTGACGCGGATGCTGGATGCCGGCGAGGACCCGTTGTTCCTCTGCCGCCGCATGGTGCGCATGGCCGTCGAGGATATCGGTCTGGCCGATCCGCAGGCGCTCGTCGTCTGCAATGCGGCGAAGGACGCCTATGACTTCCTCGGCTCGCCGGAGGGGGAACTGGCGCTGGCGCAGGCCTGCCTCTATCTCGCCACCGCGCCGAAATCCAACGCCGTCTACACCGCCTACAAGTCGGCGATGCGCGCGGCGAAGGAAAACGGCTCGCTGCTGCCGCCAAAACACATCCTCAACGCGCCGACCAAGCTGATGAAGGGCGAGGGCTACGGCGACGGCTATCGCTACGACCACGACGAGCCGGACGCCTTTTCCGGCCAGGACTATTTTCCGGAAAAGATGGGTCGCCGGACCTTCTATGATCCGGCGGAGCGCGGTTTCGAGCGGGAATTGCGCAAGCGGCTGGAATGGTGGGCGAAGCTGCGCAAGGAAAGAGGCTAGGAGGCCGCGTTGAAGCGCGGCGCCGGCTTCTGCGGCGCCAGCGGCACGATCTTGATCGACGATTCCGCCTTGCCCGTATGCCCTTCCATGTCGATCACCACATGCCAATGGCCGCTCTCCGGTATCTTCAGCCGGATCGGCGATTGTTTGGCGACGCCGCCCAAGAACTTGTGCTGGCGGGCATTCTTGAACAGGTCGAAATTGGCGTGGCTCATCAGGCGCACATTGGCGACCGTCGAAAGCGTGATTTCGATCGTCGTGCCGCCGCGCTGCATGTCGAGATCGTAATGCGTGTAGGAAAAGCTGTGTGCCATGGCCTGCCCGGATGTATCTGGTTTTGCGCTAATGTTCGCACGCACCGGTTAATCTTCTCTTCCGCGCAGGCGGCGGCGAGTGCGCCTTGATTGCCTATTCTTTTCAATTGATTGCCAGGCAAACCGGATTCAATCCGGCAGCCGCTTGATTCCGTTTCTCAGGCTCCTTGCAAAAAAAATCACGCCGCTCTGTCGGCGCGGGCATGGGGCCGTCGTCCTTGAGGCATGAAACCGGCGGGCATGCCGGCCAGAACCCCGAGGAGAGAGACATGCCGAAAATGACCATCATCACCCTGGTGACCGCCGCCCTTGCCGCCTTCGTACCGGCGGCCGCCGTGCAGGCCGAGGAGATCAAGGAAAACCCGTTGCAGGGCGAGGCCGGCATGCCGGACAAGGCGGGCCATCTCGAGGTGAACGGCATCAACTATTATTATGAGATCCGCGGCGAGGGCGAACCGCTGCTGCTGCTGCATGGCGGCCTCGGACAGATCGAGATGTTCGGCGCCAACCTCAAGACGTTGCAGGACAAGCGCCAGGTGATCGGCGTCGATCTCCAGGGCCACGGCCGCACGCCGCTCGGCAATCGGCCGATCGATATCCCGGCGATCGGCGCGGACATGGCCGAACTGGTGACAAAGCTCGGTTATGACAAGGTCGATGTGCTCGGCTATTCCTTCGGCGGCGGCGTCGCCTTGCAGATGGCGGCGCAGGCGCCGGACAAGGTGCGCCGCCTCGTCATCGCCTCCGCGCCCTTCGCCCGGAACGGCTTCTTCCCGGAAATGCTGCCGCAGCAGGCGGCTGTCTCCGGCGCCATGGCGGAGATGATGAAGGAGACGCCGATGTACAAATCCTACGCCGCCGTAGCGCCGGATGTCTCGGAATTCCCGAAACTGCTCGACGCCATGGGTGCGGCGATGCGCGGCGACTATGACGCCTCCGATGCGGTGGCGAAACTCTCCATGCCGGTCATGCTGATCTTCGGTGACAGCGACATGATCCGCCCGGAGCACATCGTCGAATTCTACCAGAAACTCGGCGGCGGGCTGCGGGATGCCGGCTGGATGCGGGAGAACATGGCGAAGAACCGCCTTGCCATCCTGCCGGGCCTGACCCACTACGAGACCTTCGCGGCCCCGGCGCTCGTCAGCACCGCCTTGCCGTTCCTCAATGGTGAGACCAGCACGCAGAGCTGGGCCGGGCAGGTCGATAACAATTAATCTGGAAAAGAGAGAGAAGCCCGGATGCGAGGATCGCATCCGGGCTTCATCACGTCCGTGAGGCCGTCTGCCGGCGGCAGCCGCGCTCCAATCGACCCCAGATCGGGGCAGCGCTCAGTGGCAGACGCGGACGCGTTTGATGATCAGGTTGCCGTAATAGTCGTAGCTCTTGATCTTCTTGATGACGCAATAGGGCTGGTAGTCGTAGCTGTAATAGCCGGCCTGCGAGGGGGCGGCGAAGGAAGCGACGGCGGTGAGGGCGACGGCGGCGGCGAGAATGAAGTTGCGCATGGTGGGGTCCCTTCTGGTTCGGTTGGGATGGTTCGTTCCATCCAGTGACCGAACAATCCCATGGGACCGTTTTGCCCGCTGTTCCGCATGGAACAGGGTCTAGCCAAGTGTCTCCGTCCAGGCCTTGACCGTCTTCGCCATGGTGGCGAGATGGTCGGCGGCGGAGAAGCCGGAGATGCTCTTTCGCGGCTTGAGATCATGGTCGCCGTCTTCCAGCCAGAGCATGCGGATGGTGTCCGGCAGGCCGTAACCCGGCACCTCCTCCTTCGTGCCGAAGGGGTCGCGGGTGCCCTGGCAGATCAGGGTCGGCGTCTTCAGGCCCATCAGATGAGCGGTCCGCAGCTGCGCGGGTTTCTCCGGCGGATGGAACGGATAGCCGAGGCAGAGAAGGCCGGCGATGCGGCTCTCGGTGAAAAGATCGTCCGCCACCATGCTGGCGACGCGCCCGCCCATCGACTTGCCGCCGATAACGAGCGGCCCCTTCGCCCCGAGTTCCGCGATGGCGCCGAGAAATTCCGGGTTCAGCGTCTCGGCCTTCGGCGGCGGCCTGCGGCTGCCCTCGTTGCGCCGGGCGGCCATGTAGGAAAACTCGAAGCGCGCGACCCGCAAGCCCTCTGCCGCAAGCGCCGTGGCCGCGGCGGTCATCGCCGGCGAATCCATCGGCGCGCCGCTGCCATGCGCGAGAATCAGGGTGGTCGCGGCGTCTTCCGGGCCGGTGAACAGGAAGCGGGTGCTCATCGCTGCCTCACTTCGCATGGTCCTTCACGTCGCCGGGCGCGATCGGATCGCTTGCCGGAAAGGTCTCTTCGAGCGCCTCTTCCAGATAGTCGTCCTGCTCGGCCTTGGCGTCCTTGTTCTTCTGCCGGGCGCGCTCCGCTTCAAGCGAGGTCTTCGGGCTGTCCTTCTCGGTCGGCATCGTCATCTCCCGTGTTGGTTTCTTCCAAGATAGGGCATTTTCCCGTCGAGACGAGAGGCTTTCAGGTCTCCGGCAGGGTGAGTTCGGCAATGACGGGCAGGTGGTTCGAGCCGAAGGCCGGGCCGACGCGGCGCGCGCGCACGGAAATATCCGGCGAGACGGCGACATGGTCGATCGACGCGCCGATATAGGCAAGAGCGTCGAGTTTCAGGCTGAAACGCGTCACCGGCTGCAACCAGCCGCCAGCCGTAGAAGCGAGGCCGGCCTGTTTCAAAAAATTGCGGAAGAAGGGGGACCAGGTCGGCGTGTTCCAGTCGCCGGCGACGATGACCGGTGCCTTTTCGAGATCGCCCTTCACGGCGTCGGCGGCGGCCGAAAGATAGTCGTTGCGGTCGCGCCACTGCCAGAGCCGGCGCGGCGTTTCCGGGTGAAAGGCATAGAGGAAGAGCGGCTTGCCGCCCATGTCGAGCTCGAGGCGGAGTGGCTGCTTGTAGGCGCGCTCCTCGGTAAAGGCGCGTTTCAGCTCGGTCTCCGCCCGGATCGGCAGCGTGGAAAACACCTTCAGGCTGTCGCGGATGCGGGTGTCGACACCGCTTTCATAGGCGAACAGGCCGGAGGCGGAGAGCGCCTGCTCCCAGCGCGCCGTCGTTTCCTCCAGCACGACGATGTCGGGCTTTTCGCGGCGCAGCAGCTCGATGAAGACGGCCGGGTCCTCGCGGTTGTGCACATAGAGATTGGCGGTCAGCACCTTCAGGCCGCTCGTCGCAGAAGAGGCGCGGGCGGTCGGCACGTCGGCGGCCGGTATGAGGGCGATGGCAAGCCCGGCAAGCGCGATCACGATCGCCTTCAGGCGTCGCGTCACGACAGCGGCCACGACCAAGAGCGCGCCGGTGGCGACGATATAGGGCCAGGCGAAGGTGAGCAGGTCGACGAGCCAGAACCGGTCCCCGGCAAGCACGACGATGCTGACGGCGAAGAGATAGGCGATGACGCCCGGCAGGACGAGGACACGGTAGGCAAGGGCGATGGGTCCACCGCGCGGTACTGTCGGCATCGACTGTTCCTTCTGCATCACGGGATTCGCGGGAGGTCGATTCCCGTAACGGGAGGTTTGCATGTACCCCGCACATCCCGACGCTGCAATGACATCGTGCCCTGACAGCTACGCAGCCGACCCGAAATGCCGCACGGCCCAGCGCCGGCCATCGCTCGTCAGCGAGAGCAAACCGAGCGGCTCGACGTCGACACGCCAGACCGAGGTCAGCGGTGCGCCGAGAACATGCGCGAGAACGATCTTCAGGACGATACCATGCGTGACGGCCAGCCGGCGCCCTCCGGTCCCATGCAGCCCATCCAGCCAGGCGGCCGCGCGTTCGCGCACCTGTTCGAAGCTTTCGCCGCCATGCGGCGCCGCAGACGGGTCCGCCATCCAGCGCTGGAGATCGTCGGCCGCGACATCGGCCACCGCCAGCCCGGTCCAGCGCCCATGGTCGACATCCCGGAGCGCATCACAAACTGTCGGCTTCGACGAGAAGGCGGCCGCCGTTTCGGCCGCGCTGATCTCTGGGGCATGCAGCACGTCTTCGAATGCGGGAAGGGTGCGCGCGAGCTGCGTTGCGCGTTCGCGTTCCTTGGCGAGGATCGGCTCGTCGGAGGAAAACCGCTGCTGCTGGTTGGAGGCGGTCGCGCCGCGGCACAGCAGCGTCAGGCGGGTCGCCCGGATGCGGGTTGTTTTTCCGCTCACGTCTTGCACGGCTTGCCTGTCGTCGTCGGGTTTCTGCTTTGTTCCAAAAACACCTTCCGGGCAGTTGCCTGCCCGGAAGGAAATGTCATGGAGGTTCCGATCAGCTGCAGCCACTCGTGGCGCCGCAGGTGTCGCACTTCTCGCAGGTGCCGTTGCGCACCATCGTGAAGTTCTGGCACTCGGAGCACATGTTGCCCGTATACCCTTGCGCGATCGAGCGCATGCGGCGTTCGGCTTCGAGCTTCTTGGCGTCGGCCTTGGCGCTGGCGGCTTCGGCGGCGGCCTTGTCGGAGAACAGGGCGGTGATGCCCTGGTTCGCCTCTTCGGCGACATCGCCTGCGGCCTCATCGGCAGGTTCCGCCGCGCGCTCCTCGTAATCGCGCTTGAAGGCGACGATTTCGGAGGTGGAGACGGCGACGGCCGGCTCCAGCTTGCGCGCGGCATTGCCGGCAAACGAGGTGATGTTGCTGGCCGAGGATGCCTTGGCGGGGGCAGCGGTTGCGGCACCCTTCGGCTCGCCGAGCGAGCGTTCGCCGTTCTGTACGAGCGTCGGCTTGTGGCCGCGCGTCCAGCCGGTGGAGATCAGGTTGGTCTTGCCTTCCTGGATGCCCTTGCCGAGCGCGGTGTTGGAGAAGTCCGACGTATCGACATGGGCGAGGTCGTGGCGGCCGAGATAGGAGACGGCGAGTTCGCGGAACACGTAGTCGAGGATCGACGTGGCGTTCTTGATCGCGTCATTGCCCTGCACCATGCCGGCCGGCTCGAACTTGGTGAAGGTGAAGGCCTCCACATATTCTTCCAGCGGCACGCCGTACTGGAGACCCAGCGAGATGGCGATGGCAAAATTGTTCATCATCGCCCGGAAGGCAGCGCCTTCCTTGTGCATGTCGATGAAGATCTCGCCGAGACGGCCATCGCCGAATTCGCCGGTGCGCAGATAGACCTTGTGTCCGCCGACGACGGCCTTCTGGGTATAACCCTGGCGGCGGTTCGGCAGCTTTTCGCGGTCGCGGACCAGGCGCTCGACGATCCGCTCGACGATCTTTTCCGTGACGGTGACGGCCTGGGCGGCAGCCGGGGCCGCGATCAGCGCCTCGACGGCATCATCCTCGTCGTCCTCATCCTCGATCAGCGAGGAGTTGAGCGGCTGCGACAGCTTGGAACCGTCGCGGTAGAGGGCGTTGGCCTTGAGCGCGAGCTTCCACGACAGCATGTAGGCGTTCTTGCAGTCCTCGACGGTCGCCTCGTTCGGCATGTTGATCGTCTTGGAGATGGCGCCCGAGATGAACGGCTGGGCGGCCGCCATCATGCGGATGTGGCTTTCGACCGAGAGGTAGCGCTTGCCGATCTTGCCGCAGGGATTGGCGCAATCGAAGACGGCGAGGTGCTCGGTCTTGAGGAACGGCGCGCCTTCCAGCGTCATCGCACCGCAGACGTGGATGTTGGCGGCTTCGATGTCCTTCTTCGAGAAGCCGATATGCTCCAGCAGGTTGAAGGACATGTCGGAAAGCTGCTCGTCGGAAACCTTCAGCGTTTCCTTCAGGAAGTCGGCGCCGAGCGTCCACTGGTTGAAGGCGAACTTGATGTCGAAGGCCGCCTTGAGACCGGCGCTGACCGCTTCGATCTTCTCGTCGGTGAAGCCTTTGGCCTTCAGCGAGCCGGGGTTGACGGCCGGTGCCTGGTTCAGGTTGCCGTGGCCGACGGCATAGGCCTCGATCTCGGCGATCTGGCTTTCCGAATAGCCGAGCGTGCGCAGCGCTTCCGGAACGGCGCGGTTGATGATCTTGAAGTAGCCGCCGCCGGCGAGCTTCTTGAATTTCACCAGCGCGAAGTCGGGCTCGATGCCGGTCGTGTCGCAATCCATGACGAGGCCGATCGTGCCGGTCGGCGCGATCACGGTCGTCTGGGCGTTGCGGTAGCCGTGCTTCTCGCCGAGTGCGACGGCCTTGTCCCAGGCGGCCTTGGCGTGGACGATCAGGGTCTGGTCCGGGCAATCGCCATGGATGAGAGCGACCGGGTTGACCGAGAGAGCCTCGTAGCCGGTGGTTTCGCCGTAGGCCGCGCGGCGATGGTTGCGCATGACGCGCAGCATGTTGTCGCGGTTCGGTGCGAAATTCGGGAACGGGCCGAGCTCGCTCGCCATTTCGGCCGAGGTCGCATAGGAGACGCCCGTCATGATGGCGGTGAGCGCACCGGCAATGGCGCGGCCTTCCGTCGAGTCGTACGGGATACCCGACGACATCAGCAGGCCGCCGATATTGGCATAGCCGAGGCCGAGCGTGCGGTATTCGTAGGAGCGTTCGGCGATCTGGCGCGACGGGAACTGCGCCATCATCACGGAGACTTCGAGCACGATGGTCCAGAGGCGGACGGCGTGTTCGTAATCGGCGATGTTGATGTTCTTGGTGGCCGCATCCTTGAACTGAAGCAGGTTCAGCGAGGCGAGGTTGCAGGCCGTGTCGTCGAGGAACATGTATTCCGAGCACGGGTTCGAGGCGCGGATCGGGCCCGCGGCCGGCGAGGTGTGCCAGTCGTTCATCGTCGTGTTGAAATGCAGGCCGGGATCGGCCGATGCCCAGGCGGCATGCGAGATCTGTTCCCACAGGTCGCGCGCCTTCAGCGTCTTCATCACGCGGCCGTCCTTGCGGGCGGTCAGGTTCCAGTCGCCGTCATTCTCCACTGCGCGAAGGAAGTCGTCCTTCAGCGAGACGGAGTTGTTGGAGTTCTGGCCCGAAACGGTGAGGTAGGCTTCCGAATCCCAGTCCGTGTCGTAGGTCTTGAACTCGATATCCTTGTAGCCCTGCTTGGCGAACTGGATGACGCGCTTGACGTAGTTTTCCGGAACCTGGTCCTTTTTGGCAGCGCGGATTTCGCGCTTGAGGGCCGGGTTTGCCGCCGGGTCATAGCACTGGTCGCCATCGGCCGAGCAATTGATGCAGGCCTTCATGATGGCCTTGAGGTGCCTGGCGACGATCTTCGAGCCGGTGACGAGCGCCGCCACCTTCTGCTCTTCCTTGACCTTCCAGTTGATGTAGGCCTCGATATCCGGATGGTCGATATCGACCACGACCATCTTGGCCGCGCGGCGCGTCGTGCCGCCGGACTTGATGGCGCCGGCCGCGCGGTCGCCGATCTTCAGGAAGCTCATCAGGCCGGAGGACTTGCCGCCGCCGGAAAGCTTTTCGCCTTCGCCGCGCAGATAGGAGAAGTTGGAGCCGGTGCCGGAGCCGTATTTGAAGAGGCGCGCTTCACGCACCCACAGGTCCATGATGCCGTTTTCGTTGACGAGATCGTCTTCCACGGACTGGATGAAGCAGGCATGCGGCTGGGGATGCTCGTAAGACGACTTGGATTTCGTCAGCTTGCCGGTGAAGGGGTCGACATAGAAATGGCCCTGGCCGGGGCCGTCGATGCCATAGGCCCAGTGCAGGCCGGTGTTGAACCACTGCGGCGAGTTGGGCGCGACGCGCTGGGTGGCGAGCATATAGGCAAGCTCATCCTTGAAGGCGGCCGCGTCTTCCTCGGAGGCGAAATACTTGCCCTTCCAGCCCCAGTAGGTCCAGGTGCCGGCGAGGCGGTCGAAGACCTGGCGTGCGTCGGTTTCCGAGCCGTAACGCTCACCCTCGGGTAGAGCCTTCAGGGCGTCGGCATCGGCAACGGAACGCCACAGGAAGGAAGGAACGTCGTTCTCTTCGACCTTCTTCAGGCGCGCAGGCACGCCGGCCTTGCGGAAATACTTCTGGGCCAGGATGTCGGCAGCGACCTGGGAGAATTGCGCGGGCACGTCGATGTCCGCGAGCCGGAAGACGATGGAGCCGTCCGGGTTCTTGATCTCGCTCACGGCCTTGCGGAATTCGATCTCCGCATAGGCCGATTGATCGGGTTTGGTGAAACGACGTTCTATGCGCATTGTCCGTTGTCCTTTGCTGCCGCATCCTGCCTCAAAAACAGGGCGCAATTATTCCCGTCCGGCCGCAATGCCCTGCAGCCAGCTCAAATCTTTCAGTCCGTGCGGGAAACCCGATCGATCTCGAGTGTCCTGTATCTTGTGCTGAGTATGGCTGCAAAGACTAAATATAGTATCAACAGCTTCTTTTTTCCAGCCCCATCTGCTGCAATGGCGCGTCAGGAAATCGGGCGCAACAACCCTCGTGCGGCGAGTGGATCATCCACCCGGCCACATGCGCAGGAAACGCGATTTCGTGATGAGAACCGACCTCGTAACACTACGGTCCAGCCGCCGCCGCAACTTGGATTTCATTAACCTCATCCGGGCGATTCCCGTCAAGGGCTGGTTTGTGACGGAAGATTGAACCCTATATCTTGTGCCTGTCCCTGTGGAAAATGGGGACATCCTGCGAAGCCTGCAAAACCAGCAGGTTCACCCCGAACGGCGGTGCGCCGGCAGGCGTAACTGTGGACAAGTGAAAAAAATAATAGGTAAAATTCAGGGGTCTTTAAGGTCTCCCGACTTCCTGGAATAGCGGTCCCGGCCGAGTTGTGATCGGTGGATAAAGTGATTCTCTGCCGTGCACGTCAAAGCGCGTCGAGGTTCACACCGACGGTGATCGTGCCGATGACCGCGCCGGTCTTCGGGTCCGTGATCGGCAGGCTCGCCTGCGCCTGCATGAGCTGCGTGGACTCGTCGCGCTCCGCGTCCTCGATATAGAGCGTGCCGGTGGCAAAGCTCTTCTGCCACTTGGCCTCGTCGCCCTGCCAGTAGTCGGAGGTGATGTCGCTCTGGCCGACATTGAGGCCGCGATTGTCCATCACGAAGATTTCGGTGATCAGCCCCTCGGCCGCGCGCTGCCGGCCCTTGAGGATAAGCGAGAGCGTGTTGGAAAGCTGCGCCTCGATCATCGGCCGCTCGGCGTTTGAAAGCTCGGCGCGCCAGCGCGCATCGAGCGCGTCGATCTCTGCTTGGTCGAGTTCCGCATGCGCGGCGTTCTGCGCGACGAGGGCGTTGAGGATGGCCGGCTCGGTCAGCCAGGGCCGCACGTTGTTCTCGACGAATTCCGTGACGGCTACGGTGCGGATATCCTCGGCCGTCGCCTGACCCGGGCAGAAGAGGGTCGCGAGGAGAAGGGTCGCCGATGCGGACATGGGAATTCGCAGACCGCGCATCTACCCGCCTGAAGGGATCGAAAGGGCACGCCACGCCGGCGGGCCATATCAGCACTATCTGTTGGAGGCATTGCGGAATGATTAAGCCGGCGGGCAGGCTTGGCCCATCCGCCGGCTTTCCACGAAAAAATCGTCAAATCAGTCTGTTGCGACGCAGCATTGATTCTGTTTCAAGCGGCCCGCACAAACGATCTCAGCCGCGCTCGCCCTTGGCGATCGGCTCCTGGTAGGTGAAGCCCATGTCCCAGGGGAAATAGATCCAGGTGTCCTGGCTGACCTCGGTGACGAAGGTATCGACCAGCGGGCGGCCCTTCGGCTTGGCGTAGACGGCGGCGAAATGCGCCTTGGGCAGCATGGCGCGCACTTCGGCCGCCGTCTTGCCGGTATCGGTCAGGTCGTCGATGATGAGGATGCCTTCGCCGCCCTGCTGCGACAGCTCGGGCGAGATGCCCTTCAACACATGCATTTCGCCCTGCGAGACATAGTCATGGTAGGAGGCGACGCAGACCGTCTCGATGACGCGGATATTGAGCTCGCGTGAGACGATGGCCGCCGGCACCAGGCCGCCGCGGGTGATACAGACGATCGCCTTCCATTCTCGGTCGCCATCCGCCAGCCGCCAGGCGAGCGCGCGCGCATCGCGGTGGAACTGGTCCCAGGATACGGGGAAGGCTTTGTCGGGCAACGACATGGGGTGGCTCCTGATGGCAGAAAAACAGAGATTCCCTCTGTCTAAAGCACTTCGCCGCCCAAAGAAATCACCGCCCGGCCCTGGAGCCGGGCGATCCACAGCGAAGTCGGGTTACCTCGACATCAGCGTCGGCACGCGCGCGCCGCGCATCATCGCGACGGTGACGCCGCCGAACAGGCGCTGACGCAGCCGCGAATGGCTGTAGGCGCCCATGACGATGAGGCCGGCATCGATCTCCGTCGCCCGGCGGTTCAAAGCCTCGGCCACCGAATGGCCGTCGGAAGAGCCGGAGGCGACCGTCGTCTTGATGCCGTGGCGGGCAAGCGTCGCGGCAAGCTCGGCCCCGCAGAAATCACGCGACTGCGTGGCGTTTTCCGGCGGATCGATGGTGAAGATCTCGACATCCCTGGCGGCCGTCAGGAAGGGCAGGGCGTCGAAGGCGGCGCGCGCCGCTTCGCGCGAGCCGTTCCAGGCCAGAAGCACGCGTTCGATGGTTTCCGGGCCGGCCGGCGCATTGGCGACGAGATAGACCGGGCGGCCGCTCTCGTAGAGCAGATCCTCGATGTCTTCACGCGAGGGGCCTTCGATATCCGGATCGAACTGGCCGGCCAGCACGATGTCGGCGCCCCGGGCGCTGTCGATGATGCCGGCGGAAGCATAACCGGCGGTGCCGGTGAAAAGCCGCCATTCATAGGAAATGTCGTCGCGCTCGCAGCGCGACCGGAAGGCCTGCTCGACCTCGCGCGACTGGCGCTGGGCGCGCTCCTGCAGGTCCAGCACGGCGTTCGGATCGGGATATTCCATGGGCGCGATCAGCGTCACGACGACCGGCGCCTCGGCGTGGATGCCGATGACATGGCCGCCGGTCTTGCGCGCGAGCGCAAGCGCGTGGTCCGTCACCTTGCCGGCGTCATCGGCAGCGCTCAGCACTGCCACGATGGTCTTGTAGGTCATTTGGGCCTCCTGTCTGGTTCGTCGGAAACCTGCGCCTGCCGCCGCGGCAAAACCTTGATCCGGATCAAGAGGCGGCCTTGGCCACGGCGATTTCGGCGATCATCTGGAGTATATCACGTTCGGCCGCTTCCGCCGGTGCTTCTTCTCGGCTGCGGATGACGATCTCCGTCGAGAAGCGGTTTTCGGAAAAGCGCGGATAGGAGCCGATGCTGGTTTCCGGATGGTTCTTCTGGATCGCGGCGAGCGCGCTGCCGATATCGCCTTCGCCGAAGGGCGAGGCGACGGAGCGCGACAGCATGGGCACGCCGCCCGAAAGCGTCGGCACGACGGCGCTCAGCATGGCGGTAAAGACCTGCGGCACGCCGGCCATCACATAGACATTGCCGATGTTGAAGCCCGGTGCGGTCGAAACCGGATTTTCGATGTGCACGGCGCCCTCGGGCATGCGGGCCATGCGCTTACGGGCCTCGTTGAACTCCACGCCGCGCCGCTCGTACATGGCGCCGAGCAGCTGCATGGCGAGCGGATCGTGCAGGCAGGGCACGCCAAAGGCCTTGGAGATCGCGTCCGCCGTGATGTCGTCATGCGTCGGGCCGATGCCGCCGGAGGTGAAGACATAGGTGTAGCGGGCGCGCAGCGCATTCAGCGCCTCGACGATCGCCTCTTCGTCGTCGCCGACGATGCGCACTTCCTTCAGGTCGATGCCGACGAGGAAGAGCACGTCGGCAAGCTGGCCGATATTCTTGTCCTTGGTGCGCCCGGAGAGAAGCTCGTCGCCGATGGCGAGCATGGCGGCGGTGGCGATGGGGCTGGAACTCATGGGCGCTCTCTGGATTTAGGCTGGCAATGCGACCGGATCGCATGGCATTGTCAATGGCGGGTGAACAGTCTGTCGACCGTGCGGCTTCTGTCGCCGATCCCTCAAAGTGCTACATCCAAGCCGACGCCGCGATCAAGCGGAAAGCAACTTCGACCAGAGGAGACCACGATGGCGAAAGTACTGGTTCTTTACTACTCGGCCTACGGCCATATCGAGAGCATGGCCTATGCCGTGGCGGAAGGCGCGAAATCGGCCGGTGCCGAAGTGACGGTCAAGCGCGTTCCCGAACTGGTCTCCGAAGAGGTCGCCAAGGCCTCGTACTACAAAATGGACCAGAAGGCCGAGATCGCCACCGTGGCCGAACTCGCCGACTATGACGCGATCATCGTCGGCGCCGGCACGCGCTTCGGCACGGTCGCCTCGCAGATGCGCAACTTCTGGGACCAGACGGGTGGCCTCTGGGCACAGGGCAAGCTGGTCGGCAAGGTCGGCTCGGTCTTCACCTCCTCGGCAACGCAGCACGGCGGCCAGGAATCGACCATCCTCGGCTTCATCCCGACGCTGCTGCACCACGGCCTCGTCGTCGCCGGCCTGCCTTACGCCTTCCAGGGCCAGATGGGTGTTGAGGCCGTCAAGGGCGGCTCGCCCTACGGTGCCTCCACGATCACCGACGGCGACGGCTCGCGCCAGCCTTCCGAAATCGAACTCGAAGCCGCCCGCTACCAGGGCGCCCACGTCGCCAAGATCGCCGGCAAGCTTTCGGCCTGACGTTTTCCTGGAGCGTCACCGAAAAATGGGGGTGCGGTCCTGTAAGGGCCGCGCCCTTTTTGTTTGTGAAGTTTTAGATGCTGGTGCGGGCGGCGGGGATCGAACCCGCACAGCCAAGGCCGAGAGATTTTAAGTCTCTTGCGTCTACCAGTTTCGCCACGCCCGCTTGGCTCGCTTTTCAGTCAGTTGGGCCGGTTCGTCAAGGCGGCGTTTTGCAAAACCGCCTGTTTGCGAAAACCTTATTTGGTCGGCCTGACGAGCGAGATAACCCGTGGCTTGGAGGGCGCGTCGAGCCATTCGATCCACTTGTCGCGCTCCTCTATCGTGTCGAAGAACCGCCAGAGCTTGAATTCTTCCTCGGTGGTCTCCAGCATCTCGCCGATGGAGGCGAGTTCCAGGGGCAGCGTCACTTCGTTGCCGTCGAAACGCACGAAATAGACCCCCTCGGCCGCAAGACGGATGACCTGACCGGTGCCATAGCTGCCATCGGCGGCGTCGACCGTGAAGTACATGCCGGTGAGGGTGTCGAAAACCTTGTCGTTCATAGCTTTCCAATGCCAGTTCTGAAAAAACCGCGCGGGTTCCATCAGTCTCATTTAATGGACCGTGCCGGAACGTCAATCGCCCGCCTCTCTCCGCCGCGGCGACTTAGCCTCCGATAGCGCTGAACGTCAGGTAGAACAGCGCCGAAATCGCGGCGGCCGAGGGCAGCGTGACGATCCAGGCGATGACGATGTTGCCGGCGAGGCCCCAGCGAACGGCCGAGACGCGGCGGGCGGCGCCGACGCCGATGATGGCGCCGGTGATCGTGTGCGTCGTCGAGACCGGAATGCCGAGCCAGGTGGCGGCGAAGAGGGTGATCGCGCCGCCGGTTTCGGCGCAAAATCCCTGCATCGGGTTGAGGCGGGTGATCTTCGAGCCCATCGTGTGCACGATGCGCCAGCCGCCCATCAGGGTGCCGAGCGCCATGGCCGCCTGGCAGCTGATGACGACCCAGAAGGGGACGTGGAACTCGCTGCCGAGATAGCCTTGCGAGAAGAGCAGAACGGCGATGATGCCCATGGTCTTCTGCGCATCGTTGCCGCCATGGCCGAGCGAATAGAGCGAGGCCGAGATGAACTGCATGACGCGGAAGGTGCGGTCGACGGCGAACGGCGTCTGGCGCACGAAGAGCCAGGAGACGAGGAGCACGAGGACGAGCGCCAGGAAGAAGCCGATCGCCGGCGACAGGAAGATGGCGCTCGCCGTCTTGATGAGGCCGCTCCAGACGACGGCGTCGAAGCCGGTCTTGGCAAGGCCGGCACCGACGAGCCCGCCGATCAGCGCGTGCGACGAGCTCGACGGGATGCCGAAGATCCAGGTGACGACATTCCAGATGATCGCGCCCATCAGGGCCGCGAAGATGACGAGGGGGCTGACGATGCCGGGATCGATGATGCCCTTGCCGAGCGTTTCGGCGACATGCAGGCCGAAGAACAGGAAGGCGATGAAGTTGAAGAAGGCCGCCCACATCACGGCATATTGCGGGCGCAGCACGCGCGTCGAGACGATGGTGGCGATGGAATTCGCCGCATCGTGCAGGCCGTTCAGGAAGTCGAAGAGCAGCGCGATGCCGACGAGCGCGACCAGCAGGGGTAGGGCGAGGGTGGCCTCCATCAGACGTTCTCGATCACGATACCGCTGATCTCGTTCGCCACGTCCTCGAAGCGGTCGACCACCTTTTCCAGTTCGCCATAGATCTCGCTGCCGATGATATAGGCCATCGGATCGGTCTTGCCGTATTGCCTGAAGAGGTTCTTCAGTCCCTGCTCGTGCAGCTCGTCCGAGCGGCCCTCGACGCGGGTGACCTCTTCGGCGATCGCGCTGAGGCGCGTGGCATGCACGCCGACCTTGTCGAGCAGCGGAATGGCCTCGGCGATGAGATGCGCGGCCTTGACGACGGTCTCGCCCATGTCCTGCATGCCGGGCTCGAACTGCGTCTGCTCGTAGAGGCGGATGGTTTTCACCGTCTTGTGCATCATGTCGATGGCGTCGTCCATCGACTGGATCAGGTCCTTGATGTCGCCGCGGTCGAAGGGGGTGATGAAGCTGCGGCGCACGGCGAGCAGCACGTCGCGGGTAATATCGTCGGCCTGGTTTTCCAGTTCGACGATGCGGTCGCAATGTTTTTCCAGATCCGGCCCGCCCGCGAGCACCGAACGGAGGGCTTCGGCGGCGCCGACGACGGTGCGGGAATGCTGCTCGAAATAATCGAAGAAGCGGTCTTCGCGCGGCATGAGTTTGCGAAACAGCGAAAGCATGGAGGCCCCTTACCTGGCTGGGGTTGTCATGCGGCTGTCATAATTCACCGTCAAGGCGCTGGAAAGCCTGGATTCCGGCTTGTCACAATTCTCTGCCTGCCTGTGGAAAACTTGTTACGGTACGATCTTGAACGGCTGTTCGCTGATCGCCACGGCGCCGCTTGCGGCATCGCGGAAGCGGTAGCGCAGCACGTAGTCGCCGGCCGGCGGGCCGCTCAGGTTGAGCGTCAGCTTGGCAAAGACTTCCTGGTTGCGCACGCTGCCCTTGAAGTCGAAGGAGCCGAAGGCCTTCTGCTCGGCGAGCAGGGTGCCCTTGGGGTCGAGAAGTTCGAGATCGACGGTGAAATGCGATTCGAGCAGGCCGCCGTCGCCCGGGCGCCAGGTGAGGCCGACGGGTTCGACATAGGAGATCAGCGCCTCGCCGACCTTGAAGTCGGAGGCGGGGCGGACCGCGTACATGCCGTAGCCTTCCGGCGGGGCGGAAACGAAGACGGCCTTGCCGATGGTGAAGGGCAGGGTGGCGGCGAAGGTGCCGAAGGCATCGCGGATCGTGTTGTGCGCGCCCACCGTGTCGCCGGCGGCGGCCTGTTCCTCCGCCTTCTTCGCCGCGTCCGTAAGCGGTCCGGCAAAGGCGAAGGCCGGCGCGAGCGCGGCGATAAAGGTCAAACGCAACAGGGACTTCGACGCAAACATTCAGTCTTCCTCCAGCCTGATGGCGGCAGGATGCGGAGAAGCGTGACAACAGTCAAGAACGCCAAAGGCGGTACGCGGTCAGCTCTTCCAGAACAGCGGCGTCAGGATGACGAGCACGGTCAGGATTTCGAGACGGCCGAGCAGCATCAGGAAGGAGAGCAGGTAGAGCGCCGCATCGTGAAAAATCGCGAAGGTGCCGGCCGGGCCGATCGCCTGCGTGACGCCGGGGCCGACATTGGAGAGCGAGGTGGCGGAGGCCGAAATCGCCGTCAGCACGTCATAGCCGGCGAGACCCAGCAGGATCGCCCCGATGGCCGAGATCGCCACATAGGTGATGAAGAACAGGAAGACGCCGCGCTGAAGATCGACATCGACCGTCATCGAGCCGTAGCGCACGGCATGGATGCCGTCCGGATAGAGCAGGCGGTAGAGGCCGGTGCGGATGAAATTGAACAGGATGATCAGGCGATAGGCCTTGAGGCCGCCCGCCGTCGAACCCGAACAGCCGCCCATGAAGGTCGCGACGAAGGCGAGCGCCACGATGAAATGGCCCCATTGCGTATAGTCGTCGCTGGCAAAGCCGGTCGTGGAGAGAATGGAGGAGACGGTGAAGAAGGAATGCGCCAGCGCCTCGTGGAAATCGACGCCGTTTTGCAGCCGCTGGAACACGCTTGCGGCAATGGCGAAGGCCACGAGATAGCCGAGGAACACGCGGATCTGCGGATCGCGCCAGGCATCGATGCGCCCGCGCACGACGAAGAGGATGAGCACCGAGAAGGGCAGGCTGGACAGCGTCATGAAGAAGGTGGCGGCCCAGAGCAGCGGCAGGCTCTTGAAATAGCCGAAGGAGGCATCGTGCGTCGAAAGCCCGCCGGTCGCGACCGTCGACATGGCGTGGTTCAGCGCGTCGAAGCGGCTCATGCCCAGCGCCGCATAGGTAATGGCGCAGATGAGGGTGATCGCCACATAGATGGCGAGGAAGGCGCGCGTATAGCTCGCGATGCGGGCGAAGGGCTTGTCGGCGGTATCGGATGATTCGAGCTTGAAGAAGGACATGCCGCCGACGCGCAGATAGGGCATGATGAAGAGGCCGAGCGCGAGAATCCCCACGCCGCCGAGCCAGTGCAGCAGCGAGCGCCACATCAAGACGCCGGGCGGCGCATCGTCGAGGCCGACGATGACGGTGGAGCCGGTCGTGCTGATCGCCGAGACCGATTCGAAGAAGGCCTGCGCGAAGGTGAGGTTCAGCGACGACAGCCACAGCGGGATCGCGCCGATGATGCTGCCGGAAAGCCAGAGCATGTTGACGACGAGGAAGCCCATGCGCTTGTTGAAGGGCGGCGGGCCGGCCCGGGTCGCGGCGGCGGTGGCGAGCGACAGGCCGCCGGTCATGAAGGCGGAGAGAAAGAACACCTCCGAATCGGGATGGCCGTAATAGACGTCGATGAACGCCGGAACGAGCATCGCCACGGACAGGTAGATGCCGCTAATGGCGGCAATGTTGATGGCGGATCGGAAGATGGTGGCGTTCAAGTTCTGGTCTCGAAGAGGCCATGGGCGGCCAGGGCGGGTGGTAACCGTCGCGTCGATATGCCATAGCCTTTGCATTGTCCAAACTCAAGGATGGCTTCCGGCGCGGTCCACCTTGGTTTGGACCGGTTCTGCTGCGCGGCGTCGGAAAGGTTTGAAGAATGATCGGCTTCCCCTGCATCTGTCCTTCCTGAGGCAAGACAAGCAGCTTTCCATCGAACCCAGATCCCTATCGAACCCAGACTCCTATCGAACATGGACCAGAGCATGACATCCGACGTCGACGCGGCCATGGCGGCCTTGCGCGAGCTGTTTCCCGAAACGCCGCTCCAGCTGAACGAACATCTCTCCGCCCGCTACGGCGCGGAGATCTATCTCAAGCGCGAGGACCTCTCGCCGGTGCGCTCCTACAAGATCCGGGGGGCGTTCAACTTCTTCCGCAAAGTCCTTGCCGACGAGAACGGTGCGCGCAGCTTCGTCTGCGCCTCGGCCGGCAACCATGCGCAGGGCTTTGCCTTCGTCTGCCGCCATTTCGGCGTGCCGGGCGTGGTCTTCATGCCGGTGACGACGCCGCAGCAGAAGATCGACAAGACGCGCATTTTTGGCGGCGAATTCGTCACGATCAAGCTCGTCGGCGACTTCTTCGACCAGTGCTACAAGGCGGCCCGCGAGCATGCGGAGGCGACCGGCGCGCTGATGGTGCCGCCCTTCGACCATGTGGACATCATCGAAGGGCAGGCGACGGTGGCGGCCGAAATCGTGGCACAGCTTCCCGATGGCAAGCTGCCCGACCTCGTGGTGCTACCGGTCGGCGGCGGCGGGCTTGCCTCGGGTGTCACCGGCTATCTTGCCGACAGGATCGGCCCGTCCAGCTTCCTGTTCTGCGAACCGGCCGGCGCGCCGAGCCTCAAGCGCAGCCTCGAAAGCGGTGCCGTGGTGACGCTCGACCAGGTCGACAACTTTGTCGACGGTGCCGCGGTCGGACAGATTGGCGCCCTCAATTTTGCAGCCCTCAGCCGGTTTTCGGCCGATCAGGTCATGCTGCTGTCGGAAAACGCGATCTGCGTGACGATGATCGACATGCTGAATGTCGAGGGCGTGGTGCTGGAACCGGCGGGCGCCCTGTCGCTGACGGCGCTGGATGCGCTCGGCCGCGAGGCGCTGGAGGGCAAGACGGTCGTCGCCGTCGTCTCGGGCGGCAATTTCGACTTCGAGCGCCTGCCGGATGTCAAGGAACGCGCCATGCGGCATGCGGGGCTGAAGAAATACTTCATCCTGCGCCTCGCCCAGCGCCCCGGCGCGCTCAAGGATTTTCTCAACATGCTCGGCCCGGACGACGACATCGCCCGCTTCGAATACCTGAAGAAGTCCGCCCGCAACTTCGGCTCCATCCTCATCGGCATCGAGACGAAGGCGCCGGAGAATTTTGCGGCGCTGAAAAAGGCCTTCGACGGCGCGGGCATGCGCTACCAGGACATCACGGAAAACGAAATTCTCGCAAACCTCATCATCTAGGGGCAGGGGCTGGCCGCGCTCTCCTCTTGGAGGGCGCGGCGGCCTGTGTTAGCAATCGGCCATGGCATCGTTCTTTTCAAAACTCTTCGGTCGCGGCGGCGACTCGGCGGCCCCCGCGAAAATCGCGGAGGAAACCGAGGCCTACAACGACCTCACCCTCGTCGCGGCTCCCATTCCGGAAGGCGGCCAGTATCGGCTCGCCGGGCGGATCGAAAAGCGGGACGGCGACCGGGTCTTCACCCGCAGCTTCATCCGCGCCGATCTGTTCTCCTCGCGGGACGACACGGTCGCCTCGACCTTGCGCAAGGCGAAGCAGATCGTCGACCAGCACGGGCCTTCGCTGTTCAGCGACGGCGTGGACAGCCGGCAGGTCTGACCGCTGCCTGGCGATTTGTCGCCCGGGTCTGTGAAGAGTCGAACAAAAGAACGTGAACGCGCTGGAGAACCGGTGCGATTGCCTGTATCCGCAGGAAAAGACTTGTTGCGACTCTTGCCCTGCGTTTAGCTGTCGGGCCAGTCGAAGAATCTGCGGATCGCCCATGGGTACTGAAAATCTGATCCTGCTTCTCATCGAGGCCGGATTCTATTTCGTCTTCATGGTGGGAATCCTGCATCTGCGCCACCAGATCGGCATCGGCGTCTTCATCGCCGCGCTCGGCGTGATGCACTTCCTCGAAACCTATCTCGCTGCCGTCTTTTACATCGAGCTGCCCTTCGGCGTCATCTCGCCGGGCTCCTCCGTGCTGTTCTCCGGCAAGCTGATGATGATTCTCCTTCTCTATGTGAAGGAGGATGCCGCCGTCGTGCGCGCGCCGATCTACGGCCTGCTCGCCGGCAATTTCCTGACGGTCGGCCTCGGCTTCTTCCTGCGCCACCACCAGACGATCGGCGTGGTGCCGGGCCGCGTCGCGGATCTCGCCTTCATCGACGAGATGGGCTGGCTGATGCTCTGGGGCACGACGCTGCTCTATATCGATGCGCTGGCGATCATCCTGCTCTACGAACGGCTGGGGCGGGTGTTCAGGAAGCGCACGGCCATGCGCTTCTTCGTCGCCGGCGTCGTGGTGCTGACCTTCGACCAGATCGGCTTCTTCGCCGCTCTGCATTTGCTCAACGGTGCGCCGGTCGAAGTCTTCTGGGGCGGCTGGATTGCGAAGATGATGGCGGCCTGCGCCTATGCGGTGCTGATCACCATCTATCTCTCCTATTCGCGCATTTCCGCCATTCCCGTCTCGCCGCGGCCGATCTCGGACATCTTTGCCGATCTCACCTTCCGCGAACGCTACGAGGACCTGCTGGACCGGTCCGGCCGCGATGCGCTGACCGGCGTCTACGATCGCAGCCGCCTGGAATTCGAGGCGCCGCGCATGCTTTCCGCCATGCTGGTGGCCGGCAAGCCGATGGCTTTGATGATCATCGATGCCGACCATTTCAAGGACGTCAACGACCGCTTCGGCCACCTCGCCGGCGACGGCGTGCTGAAGGAGACGGCCGCCTGCCTGCAACGGGCGCTGCGCGGCACCGACCGCGTCTTCCGCTTCGGCGGCGAGGAATTCGTGGTGATCTGCGAGGATGTCACGCCAGAGGTCGGCGCCGAGCGCGCGGAAGCCCTGCGCCGCATCGTGGAGGTGGAGGTCCGCCGGCCGGACGGCGTGCCGGTGACGGTCAGCATCGGCATCGCCAACAGCTACAACGACGGCACGACGCTGAACGCCCTGCTTTCGGCCGCCGATGCCAGGCTCTATGCCGCAAAGAACGCCGGTCGCAACCGGGTTATCGCGAGCTAAATGCCGACATTCGGCCGGTCGATGATCTCGCGCAGCGCAAAGCTCGAATTGATCTTCACCACATGCGGCAGCGCCGACAGCCAGTCGCGGTGGATGCGCTCGTAGTCTTCCAGGTCCTTGGCGGCGACGCGCAGGATATAGTCGTATTCGCCCGACATCAGGTAGCAGACGAGCACGTTGGGGCAGAGCTTCACCGCGGATTCGAACTCGTTCAGCGTCTTGGCGAACTGGCCGGAAAGCGAGATGTGCACGATGGCGATCATCTTGTAGTCGAGCGCCTTCGGCGAGACGCGGGCGTGATAGCCGTTGATGACACCGGATTTTTCGAGAATGTCGAGCCGGCGCGAGCAGGCCGACGGCGACAGCCCGACGCGCTCGGCAAGCTCCGCATTGGAGATCCGGCCGTTCTGTTGGATAACCCTCAGGATCGCAGTATCGATTGCATCCAGATGCGCCATTCGAATTTCTTTCGAAATTTCCGCTGATATTCGCAGAATATTCGACAATCGTGCATTTCGCAAACCTGCTTTGCAAGGACATTGCACGCGTCCTCTGCTTCCATAGTGGTCCCCGCCGGCAAGCGGCGGCAATGAACGGGAACAGCACTGGGAGAGGAACGCGCATGCGTATCGGTTGTCCGAAGGAAATCAAGAATCACGAATATCGGGTGGGCCTGACGCCAGGGGCCGTGCGCGAATATGTGGCCCATGGCCATGAGGTTCTCGTCGAGACCAAGGCCGGCGCCGGCATCGGCGCAGACGACGACACCTACCGCGCCGCCGGCGCAAAAATCGTGGCCACCGCCGCGGATATTTTTCAGAAATCCGACATGGTGGTGAAGGTCAAGGAGCCGCAGCCCTCCGAATGGGCGCAGCTGCGCGACGGACAGATTCTCTACACCTACCTGCATCTGGCACCCGATCCGGAACAGACCAAGGGCCTGCTCGCCTCCGGCGTCACCGCCATCGCCTATGAGACGGTGACGGACGAGCGCGGCGGCCTGCCGCTGCTCGCACCCATGTCCGAAGTTGCCGGCCGTCTCTCCATCCAGGCGGGCGCCACCGCGCTGCAGAAGGCCAATGGCGGCCGCGGCATCCTGCTCGGCGGGGTGCCGGGCGTGCTGCCGGCCAAGGTCGCGATCATCGGCGGCGGTGTCGTCGGTCTCCATGCCGCGAAGATGGCGGCCGGCCTCGGTGCCGACGTGTCGATCGTCGATCGCTCGATCCCGCGCCTGCGCCAGCTCGACGACATTTTCGGCGGCCGTATCCACACGCGCTATTCGACGATCGATGCGCTGGAAGAGGAAGTCTTCTCCGCCGATCTCGTCATCGGCGCCGTGCTGATCCCCGGTGCCGCCGCGCCGAAACTCGTCACCCGCGAAATGCTCTCGGGCATGAAGAGGGGCGCGGTCATCGTCGATGTCGCCATCGACCAGGGCGGCTGCTTCGAGACCTCGCACGCCACCACCCATTCCGACCCGACCTACGAGGTCGACGGCGTCGTGCACTATTGTGTGGCCAACATGCCGGGCGCGGTGCCCGTCACCTCCGCCCATGCGCTGAACAATGCGACGCTGCATTACGGCCTGCAACTCGCCGACAAGGGCCTGAAGGCGATCGCCGAGGACCGGCACCTGCGCGCCGGCCTCAACGTGCACCGGGGCCGCGTGACCAACCGTCCGGTCGCCGATGCGCTCGGCTACGAGGCCTATGCCCCGGAAGCAGTGCTGAACGTCGCCTGATCCGGCCTGCATGCAATGAAGGAAGAAAGCCCGGAGCGATCCGGGCCTTTTTCATGCGCGCTCGACGCGGCACTGGTAACAATTGTTGCGCGCCGAGCGGATGTGGAGATAGGCGACATCCGCGCGCGCCAACAGCGCGGCGGCATAGTCGGGAATATCGCCGGTCGGCACCACGGCGCCGGTGCCGTAGAGGATGCGGTCTCTCGCCGAATAGCCGCGCACGATATAGTCGCGGCTGGTCAGCATCGGCGGCAGGTCCTGCGACGGACCATGGGCGGCGCAGGGCTCGGCATGCAGGAAGATCGGGCCGGTTTCCGCATAGGGCTGGAGGGCCGGGAAGGGGCGGTGCGCCAGGACGAGATAGGTCTCGCCGGCCCCCACGAGCCGCAGGCAGTGGCGACAGGGCACGCCGTCGCCGTCGGAGACATGCCGCTCCGGCACCATGCCATAGGCATCCTTGCCACCGCTCCAGTAGGCGGTCGCGGTTTCGGTCGGCATGGGCAGGAAACGAAGGGACATCTTTGGCGGCTCCGGTTGCAAGGTGCCGCAATCCTTCATCATTGGCCGCGATTGCGACACCCGATTCCCGTCAGACCGGTTTGCGAAACGCCTTGTCGCATTGCTCGAGCAGCCGGATCGGGTCGATCACCGGATCGGCAAGGCAGAGGCCCACCATGGTTTTCGCGATGTGCTGGTAGTAGGCCTCGTTCGCCTCGGCGGACGTGATGTTTTTCGCGATGGCCTCGCGCCGGTCTTTCAACCGCTTGCGCAGCGATGGCAGCGGCACAACCTCGGCGACGGAAAAAAGCCGGTCGCGGATCTTCAGGTGCCATATCCGCTGCCGCCGTGCGGCGAGCAGCCGGGTGGTGGCGGTGAAGACGAGATCCGGCGCGTGTGCCAGCCAGGTCGCGCGCAGGTCGGCGGCACAGGTGCCGAGATAACCGTCGAGCAGGCTGCGGCGCTGTGCGGTCTGCCGACAGAAGGGTCGCATCATCGTTGCGGCAAGCTCTATGCCCGAAATGTCATAGGTCATCAGTTCATAGTCGATCAGGCCGATCGCATGCTCGTCCTGCTCGATGATATTGCTGCCGTAGAGGTCGCCATGGGTCAGCTGGGTGGCCGGCAGGCGTCGCATGCGTGCCAGGCTCTCCTCGATCCAACGCCGCTCTTCCGGGCTGTGCAGGGCGCCGGACCGGGCGAGGTAACCCTCATGCGGCAGGACCGGCCGGCGGCGTTCGAAGAGCGCCCCGGTGGCGGCCCCCTCGATCGTGTTGAGCCTGGCGAGCGTGCGGCCAAGCGCTGCGAGCGCTGCCGGATGCGCCTTCTGGGTCAGCGGCTTGCCGGGCAGGTAGGAGAGCGCCAGCCAATGGCCGCCGGCCTTGATGGCGTCGGCCCACGACGCGGTGCCGGCACAGACATGCTGGGCGGATATGCCGGCCGCCTCCAGCCGTCCGACCGCGTCCTCGAAGCGGTCCTTCGTCGATTTCAGCAGGAAGAAATGCAGCACATAGGTCTGCTGCTCGAAGACGACGATGCGCTTCTGGATGCTGAGGCGCCGCTTGGTGTGCAGGACGCGCACCCGCTTGCCAAGCAAATCGCGAAGATCGGGGGTGGGGCTGTCCATGCGAGCGAAAAATTCCGTTTGTATGCCGATCGATCCGTCCACGGCTCCATCGCCTTCGGGAAATGCTCGTGACAGTCATATGACATAGTTGCCCGGTCGTTTCCAGCGCCGAAGTAGGCCGCCAAAACGACATCACCGCGAGAGCCTGCCGGCGCCCGCGGTGATGCTTTCAGGAGGGGAAATCAGCGCACGAACTCGTCGATGCGGCGCAGCGTCACGCGCCGGTTGCGCCATTCCTCGTTCTGCGTCGGCACCAGCAGGTAGTCCTCGCCGTAGCCGACCGTTTCGAGCGCGCGGTAGGGGATATAGAATTCCTGCACGAGCAGCCGCTTCAGCGATTCGGCGCGGCGCTCCGACAACACCTGGTTGGATGCGGCCGAACCGATGGCATCGGTATGGCCTTCGATGAGGAAGACGGCGCGGCGGCGGCGCTTGAGGAGTTGCTCCATGGCCCGCGCGATCTGGCGCACCTTGCCATATTCCGAGCGCGGAATATCCGCCGAACCGAAGGCGAAGTTGATCGACTGGATGTTGATCGAGGGTGCGGCACCGCGCAGGTCCGGACGGCGCTTGAATTCGCGCACGGTCACCCGTTCCTCTTCGCGCAGGCGGCGCGAGGGTGCCGCGTCGAGACGGCGCAGGATGATCTCCGAGGACGGGGTTTCCTGCGCGACAGCGAGGCCCGAAAAGGCGGGGACGGCAAGGGCGGTGGCGAACGCGGTCAGAAAGGCGCGGCGTTGCATGGCGATGTTTCCTGTTCGTTTGATCGTCTGTTGAACGGAAATTGCCATGGGCGGTCTGAAAGGGAGCTGAACCGGCTGTTGGCTCCCGTTCAGATTGATTAACGCGGCTCCGGCGGCAGCAGACAATCCCGCTTGGCGAGCGCCAGCAGCTCGGCGTCGGAGAGCGGAACGATCTCGGCATCCCGCGTGCCGACCGGCGAGAAGCCGAACATCTGGTAGAGCTGGAGGGCGCGCGGATGGTCGAGGTTGTTGGTGGTGACTGTCACGCGCTTCGGCCCGAGCGACCAGGCGGCATAGAGCGTCTGGAGCAGGAACCACTTGCCGATGCCGAGCCCGAGCGCGCGCTCGAACAGGCCGAAATGCGAGAGCTCGACCACGTCCTCGTCGATCTGCGACAGCTCGAAGAAACCGGCGGGCGCGCCGTTGACATAGAGCACCGTCACGCTGTTGCGCTTGTCGTAGAGCGTTTTGGCGAGCGTCTCGTCGTTCATGCGCAGCCGGTCGACCCAGTGCCAGCGGCTGCCGACCTGCCGATAGAGGAAGCGGTAGAAGGCGAGCGGGATTTCCGGCGCATTGAGGATCGCGGTGTGCACGTTGACCGGCACCGGCAGGCTCTGCTTCGGCGGCGCGGTCATTTCGAGCGCCGTGATATGCACGGCGATCGGTGCGGCCTGGGTCTTCTTCGCCATCAGTCTTTTCCCGTCACGACCGGCGTATCGTCCCGGCCACCCCACTCGGACCAGGAGCCGTCATAGAGCGTATTGTTGTCATGGCCGAGCGAGGTGAGCGCCAGCGTGATGATCGCCGCCGTGATGCCCGAGCCGCAACTGGTGACGACCGGCTTCGAAAGGTCGATGCCCGAATCCTCGAAATGTTTTCGCAGGCTTGCGAGGTCCTTGAACTTGCCGTCGACCGAGAAGGTGCCCGACGGCAGGCTCTTTGCGCCCGGCATGTGGCCGGAGCGCATGCCGGCGCGGGGTTCGGCTTCCTCTCCGGTGAAGCGCCCGGCGCCACGGGCATCGGCGATCTGCTTCGACCCCGTCGAGACGATGCCGCGCATCTCCTCGAAGGAGGTGTCGGCATAAGGATTGAAGTTGGTGTGGAAGACGGCGGGGGCGGGCTCCGGCAGGTCGGTCTGCAGGGGCCGGCCTTCATTCTTCCAGCCGTCGATGCCGCCGTCCATGACGAAGACGTTCTTGGCCCCCATCGTGCGGAACAGCCACCAGACGCGCGGCGCCGTGAAGATGCCGGGGCCGTCATAGACGACGATCGTATCCGTATCCGAAATGCCGAGCTTGCCCACTTCTGTGGCGAAGTAGGCCGGCGAGGGCACGGTATGCGGCAGGGGGCTCGAATGATCGGCGATCACGTCCTGATCGAAGAACACGGCGCCGGGAACGTGGCCGGCGGCATATTCCAGAGCGCCGTTGCGGTTCTGCGCCGGCAGATACCAGGACGCATCGACGATGCGGAATTCCGGCGCGCCGAGCTGCTTTTCCACCCAATCCGCCGAGACGACGAACCTGCTCTTGTCATTGGACATGGTTTTCTCCTTCAGGCCTCGGATCCGGGCGCACCGAAGCGGATGCGGAACCGGCGGTTCTCCTTGCCCTTCTTCTCGATCTTGCCGATGTGGATGGCGCCCACTTCCTGCGTTTCGGAGACATGCGTGCCGCCGCAGGGCTGGCTGTCGACCGAAGAATTTTCGCCGATGCAGACGAGGCTGACGCGGCCGAGGCCCATCGGCGGGCGCACGTTCTTCGATTTCACAATGCCGGGATTGGCGGCGAGTTCCGCATCGGTGATCCACTGCACGAAGATCGGATGGTTTTCCTCGACGAGCTTCATCAGCTTGTCCGTCACCTCCTGCCTGTCGATGGTCTCGCTCATGTCGAAATCGACCCGGCTGTCATCCTCGCCGACGGCGGCACCGGTGATGGGGTAGGGGCAGACGACGGAGAGCAGGTGGCAGGCGGTGTGCATGCGCATCAGCTTGTAGCGGCGCGCCCAGTCGATATGGGCGACCACCGTCTCGCCGACGATCGGCGACGCCTCGCCCTCCAGCGGGCGGTGGATGATGATCTCTTTCGTGCCGCCATTGACGGCCGGGCCGAGCGCGATGCGGGAACCGTCGGCGCGCTCCAGAAAGCCGGTATCGCCCGGCTGGCCGCCGGAGGTCGCGTAGAAACAGGTCTGGTCGAGCTCGATGCCGCCGTCCTCGTGCACCGCCGTCACCACCGCCTCGTTTGTCGAAAGATAAAAATCGTCGCGAAAGAGGGCAGTGGTTGGCAGGGACATGAGACCTATTCGACCGGCTGATAGGGGACCTTGATCCCCGATTTCGCCTTCAGCCACGCCGGAACCGGCAGGCCCTTCGAATCGAGGAAGTCCGCGTTGAAGAGTTTGGACTGATAGCGGTTAGCATAGTCGCAGAGGATCGTCACGATCGTGTGGCCGGGGCCGAGGTCCCTGGCAAGCCGGATCGCGCCGGCAATGTTGATGCCCGACGAGCCGCCAAGCGCGATGCCTTCCTTCTCGATCAGGTCGAAGACCAGCGGAACCGCCTCGGAATCCGGAATATTGTAGGAATAGTCCGGCGTGAACCCTTCCAGGTTCGCCGTGATGCGGCCCTGGCCGATGCCTTCGGTGATCGAGCTGCCGGCGGATTTCAGTTCGCCATGCGCATAATAGTTGTAGAGTGCCGCGCCATCCGGATCGGCAAGCGCGATCTTGATGTTCGGGTTTTTCGCCCTCAGGCCCGCCGCCACGCCGGCCAGCGTTCCGCCGGAACCGACGGCCGAGACGAAGCCGTCCACCTTGCCATCCGTGTCGCGCCAGATTTCCGGCGCCGTCGTCTCGATATGGGCGTCGCGGTTGGCGACATTGTCGAACTGGTTGGCCCAGATCGCGCCGTTCGGCTCGGTCCTGGCAAGCTGCTCGGCAAGCCGCCCGGAAAGTTTTACGTAGTTGTTCGGGTTCTTGTAGGGAACGGCAGGCACCTCGACGAGCTCTGCGCCGAGCAGGCGCAGCGCGTCCTTCTTTTCCTGGCTCTGGGTTTCCGGGATGACGATGACGGTGCGGTAGCCGAGCGCCTGCGCGACGAGCGCCAGCCCGATGCCGGTATTGCCGGCCGTGCCCTCGACGATGACGCCGCCGGGACGCAGTGCTCCGGAGCGTTCCGCCGCGCGGATGATATAGAGTGCGGCGCGGTCCTTGACCGACTGGCCGGGGTTCAGGAATTCCGCCTTGCCGAGGATTTCGCAGCCCGTCGCATCGGACGCCCCCTTGAGCCGGATCAGCGGCGTATTGCCGATTGCATCCAGAACGGACGGAAGAATTGCCATGGGACCCGAGCCTCGCGTTTTAAACCTAGATTAGGAAACGTCTTTTCGGCCGGCAAGCGGCGCTTTGCAAGAAATCGTGTTCCCTGAGAGTGAGCTTCCAGAGGGATTTTTTTTAACCTGCGCGTGTCAGGCGAGGGGACGGGTATAAACCACCTGCCGCACGTCGATGTTTCGCGCCCGAAAACCCGCTTCGCAATAGTAGAAGTAGAACTCCCAGAGTTTCCGGAAGCGCTCGTCGAAGCCGAGCGGCACGATGCGCTCCCAGGCCGCCCAGAAGCGGTGGCGCCATTCGGCAAGGGTGCGGGCATAGTCGTGGCCGAAACCGATGTCGGAGGCCGTCGACAGCCCGAACTGCCGGCCGAGTGACGCCAGATGCTCGCGGGTCGGCAGCATGCCGCCGGGGAAGACGTATTTCTGGATGAAATCCGGGTTCGCCCGGTAGTCGGCATAGGCTTCCTGCAGGATGGTGATGATCTGCAGGCCGGCGCGCCCGCCCGGCTTCAGGCATTCGTTCAGCTTGGAAAAATAGGCCGGCCAGTATTTCTCGCCGACCGCCTCGAACATCTCGATCGAGACGATGCGGTCGTAGGTGCCCGTCTCGTCGCGGTAGTCCTGGAACTTCAGCTCGACCCGGTCGGTGAGACCGGCTTTGGCCATGCGCTCGCGCGCAAAGGCGAGCTGCTCGCGGCTGATCGTCAGGCCCGTGACCTTGCAGCCGATCTCGCCGGCGGCGAACTCGGCAAAGCCGCCCCAGCCGCAGCCGATTTCCAGCACATGGTCGTTCGGGCCGATGCCGGTCGCCTCGGCAAGGGCGCGATATTTCGCGACCTGCGCGGAGGTGAGGTCGTTTGCGCCGCGCGAATAGAGCGCGGAGGAATAGGTCATCGTCGGGTCGAGCCACTGGGAATAGAAGTCGTTGCCGAGATCGTAATGCGCCGAGATATTGCGCTGCGAGCCGCGGCGGGTATTGGCGTTCAGCCAGTGGCGGAATTTTTCGACGAGCAGGAGCAGCCCGCGCGGGCCGTTCGTATAGTTGCTGACGATGTTCGTATTGACCAGGACGAGCTCGAGGAAGGTGCCGGCGTCCGGGCTTTCCCAATCGCCGTCCATATAGCTTTCGGCGACGCCGATCGTGCCACCGCTGACGGCGCGGTACACCAGGTTCCAGTTGTTGAGTTTCACGATTGCGTTCGGGCCGGGCGTCGTGCCGCGGATCACGAAGGTCTGGCCGCTCGGCACCGTTATGGCGAGCGCACCGGTTTCCAGTCCGAGCAGGCCGCGCAACACCATTTTCGCGCGGAACGGCAGTCCCTTCGCGCGGGTGGCGAAATTGGCCGTCGTCAACAGGTCGTGATCTGAAAATGTCTGTCCCGAAATCAACTCAGTATTCATCGATTGCCCCTCTGCCAACCCGACGCAAGGGTAAGCTAGCGTCAATGGTCCTGAACGCAAGACGTGAATCATGACAGGTCGGATCACAAAATTGCGCAAGGCCGGCCGAAAAGGCGTCGGGCTTTAACGACCTGTTAGGAAACATGGTTAATTTTGCGTCTATTCGGCGCGCGGGCGGGAACCGAAATCCTGTCTGGCCGTTCGGTGGGAAACGGGAGATACCATGATGCTTTTCGGATTTTTTCAGGTGAACCCGGTCGACCGCGACAACGACATGGCCACCGGCACCTATGCGGACGGGATAATCGGAACGCCGCTCGCCGACACCTCGGTGCGGCCGCGCGATCGCAGCCAGACCTTCCGCCGCGCAATGCCCGATCGCGATTATGGCCTCGCCCGCAGCGCCGGCCAGGCGGGTGCCGGAATGGTGGCCTGAGGGACCAAGCGCCGGGAACAAAGAACTGCCCGGCGCGTTTCTTCTCTGCTTGAATGCCGAAGCGAGGAGCCCGCCATGACGCACCACATCGACAATCGCCAGTTCAGTCCCCGCCAGACCCGCAATGTCCTGGACGTCATCGAGCATTGCCGCAAGAACGGATTGGACAAGGCGGAGGAGCGCAAGCTCCTGCTGCTCTTCGGCCGCTTCGCCAGCCGCCACGAATTGCAGATGAACGTGAAGCGCCCGCCGGCAAACCTGCGCTAGGCGGAAATCTCGAAGCACTGTTGGATCGATGAAAGAGGAGCCCGGTCCCGGCCCGGACGGCTCCTCGAATTTGCATGTGAACAAAAGCAGAAAGGCCGCGCTTTTCAGCGCAGCCCTTCTTGAATCTGGCTCCCCGGGCCGGATTCGAACCGGCGACCTGTCGATTAACAGTCGAATGCTCTACCGCTGAGCTACCAGGGATCATCCGCTCGCTGCGGAGTGAGCGCGTAATACAAATGCTGGATCGATTTGCCAAGCGCTTTTTGACAAAAAAATGCACCGGACTTGATTGATTGTGGAGAAGTCTCCAACTGGGAGGCAGGCAAGCCCTGGAAAACCGGGCTTTACAGCAAGTGGAAGCCGGATGACGACGCGAAAAACAAACATGCATTTCGGGATCGACCCGCGCACGCGGGAGATCGTGATCGGACGTTTTCGCATGAAACTGCCGGAATCCCGCTGGCTGCGCACCCTGATCGGCATTCTCCTCATTGTCGGCGGCATTCTCGGCTTCCTGCCGATCCTCGGATTCTGGATGGTGCCGCTCGGCCTGCTCGTGCTGTCGCACGATTCCCATTTCGTCCGTCGCCAGCGCCGCCGCCTTGCCGTCTGGTGGGCGACCCGCAAGGCCCGCCGCAACGCACGCTGACGTGCCCTCTCTCTTTATTGCATCGACGCTGCGGACCTGCTCTAAACCCCGGCAGGGCTTTTAAGGGTGAGGGAAGCATATGGAATTGTTGTTGAAGGGCGTCGCGATCGGCATCGGCGCGACCGTGCTGATGGATATCTGGGCGATCGTGCTTTGGAAAGTTTTTCGCCAGTCGCGGCCGAACTGGGCGCCGGTCGGCCGCTGGTTCTGGCACCTGAAGAACGGCACGGTCTTTCATGACGATATTAGCAAGGCGTCGCCCTATGCCAACGAGCTGGCGCTCGGCTGGATCGGCCACTACGCAGTCGGCATTCTCTATGGCGTGATCCTGGCGCTCCTCGTCGGAGAGGCATGGTTTGCCGCCCCGACCTTCCTGCCGGCCTGGATTCTCGGCATCGTCACCGTCGGGGCGGGCTGGTTCCTGCTCCAGCCGGGCCTCGGCATCGGCGTGGCGGCATCGAAGCTGCCGAATGCCAATACGGTGCGGGTCCTCAATCTGGTGGCACATACGGTTTTCGCGCTCGGGCTCTATGGGACGGCGCTGCTCATCCGTTGAAGGCTTAACAATGAAAACCCCACCGCAGATCGTCTGCGGTGGGGTTTTGTTCATTCAGCGGGCCGCTGAGACGCCGAGAATGACGCCCGTGGCGATGCTCAGCAGCAGGTAGTTGTTGTCGACCTTGACCCATTGCTGGCCGCGGTTGGGCTTGCGCAGGCCGTGGCGGTGATAATCACGCACGGCCGGCCGGCGCTTCCAGTCGGAATAACGCTCGCCCTGGTGCCAGGCGCGCCGCGTCACGACCTTCTTCCTGGTCTCGACTTTCTTCTTGTAGGTCTGCGAATAGCCGGGCTTGCGATCATGGCCGTATTGCTGCGCGGCCTGTGCCATCGGTACGGCCGCGACCGAGAGGGCAACAGTGGCAAGAAGCGTGCGGATGAAGATTTTCATGGGGTAGTTCCTCGTTGTCGATGCGCAGAGCCTAGGTCCGCGCCGATGAACGAGAAGTGAATGCAAGATTAAACTTCTGTAATGAAAACAGTTGCTTAATTGCCGAGTTTGCGCGAGCGACTTGGCGGCGCGTATCTCTCAAAAGGATGTTTGTTTCCCGGCGCCGGCAGGTCAGCAAGACGCCAAAACACGATGTCACGACGGGCAGGAAGTGGAATGGCCTGCCCCAAGGGAAGGTTCCATAAGCAAGCGACGTAAGTCTATGATAAATTGGGAATTGGAGGCCTCGCCGAGAATCGAACTCGGGTGCAAGGATTTGCAGTCCTCTGCGTCACCACTCCGCCACGAGGCCGTCCGTTTTGCTATAAAGCGAGTGATGCCGGGCGTTTAGAACGAATTTAGAAAGGGCGCAAGGGGCTTCCGGTGGATTGTGAATTTTTTCCCGCCGGCATGCGTGTCGTTCGCTCCTTTGGTGGAACAAAGGCTCCGCCAACCCCATCTACAGTCTGACGAAATCGATACGAACAGGAGAATGTCCGATGCGCACGATAAAGACCCTGGCGGCCATAGCGATGACGTTTGCGGTCATAAACTCCACCGCCTATGCCATAGAGCCGATCCCGGGCAGCATCACCTATAACGGCCAGCCGCGGAGCAAGCTCACGAAGGCGCCCATCGGCAGCACGTTCGAGCATTTGTTCCGCGACAATTTCGGGGATCGTTATGTCGAGACCTATCGGATCGCGCCGGACAGGTCACTACAACTGCTTTCCAGGCACAAGATCGATATTTTCCAGCGGTAGCAACCGGCCCGGACAACGAAGACAGGCGGCGCGCCCGAAGGCGCGCCTCGCTCCTATTGGGCTGCAGCCGGGGCGGCGCCTTCGAGGCCGACGAGCGCGATCTTGCCATAACCGGCGGCGCGCAGCAGGTTCATGACATCCATGACATTGCCGTAATCGACGGACTTGTCGGCGCGCAGCAGGATGCGCGTATCCTTGTTGCCGTCCGTCACTTCGTCGAGCTGCGGGCCGAACGTGTCGCGCCCGATCTCGCCATTGCCGATCGAGACCGTCAGGTCCTTCTTCAGCGTCATGAAGACCGGCTTGTCCTCGCGTGGCGTCGGCTGGGCGACGGAGGAGGGCAGGTCGACATTGATATCGACGGTGGCAAGCGGTGCTGCCACCATGAAGATGATGAGCAGCACCAGCATGACGTCGATGAACGGCGTCACGTTGATTTCGCTGTTCTCCTCCAGGTCGTCGCCGCCGCCTTCCTTGATCTTGCTCGCCATGGCGTCACCCGATCTTCACGACGGAGCCGCCGGCCCGCTCGCTGCGCGGCGCGGCGTGACGCACGGCACGGCGCACGTCGAGATCGCGGCTGGCGAGCCGTTCGATGGCGGCCGAGGCGTCGGCAAGGTTCTGGCGGTAGCCGGTGATGGCGCGCGCCAGGAAGTTGTAGATCACCACGGCGGGAATGGCGGCGACGAGGCCGATGGCCGTCGCCAGCAGCGCTTCGGCGATGCCGGGTGCGACGATGGCGAGATTGGTGGTTTGCGCCTTCGAGATGCCGATGAACGAGTTCATGATGCCCCAGACGGTGCCGAACAGGCCGACGAAGGGGGCGGTCGAGCCGATCGTAGCGAGCAGGCCGGTGCCCTTGGCGATGCGGCGGCCGGCATGAACTTCCATGCGGCCGAGACGCGAGGCGAGGCGTTCCTTCACGCCGCCGTCGGAAACGTGGTCGAGAACGGCCTCGGAAGCCTCCATTTCCTCGCGCGCGGCGCGGGTCATGCGGGCGACCACGCCGCGGTTGCGGCCGAGCGCCTCTTCGCCATCTTCCAGGCCGCGGGCGGCAACGAGCCGGCGCACGGCCCGGCTGGCGGAGCGCTGCGCGGCACCGAGTTCGGCAAGCTTCACGAGCAGCACGGTCCAGGTGACGACGGAGGCGAAGGCGAGGCCGATCATCACGCCCTTGACGACGATATCGGCCGCCATGAACATGCCCCAGGGGGAAAGGTCGTGCGGCAGGCCGGCCTGGCGCTCGCCCGCGGCGTCATCGACGGCGTCGAGCTCGGTCGCGTCTTCCTCGGCGGCCATGGCATCCGGGTCCGTCGCGGTTTCGGCGGCGCCTTCGGTCGTCGTCGGGCGTGCGGTCGTGTCCGTCGTCGAAGCGCCGCCTGTTGCAGCGCCCGTGGACTGGCCGGTCGTGCCCGGCTGGCCGACCGTCTGGACCGATGGTGTCTCCTCTGTCTGCGCCGGAACGGCGTGCGGGGCGGCAAGCGCCATCAGGAAGATCGCGAATAGCAGGCGAGACCGTTTCGGCACGGCGTATTCCTCTTACATATCTTACTTCAATCGAAGCCCGTTCAACAGAAACGGGCATGGTGCGGCTGCCTTGGCATCCGTAAAACCTGAGTGCTCAATACGACATTTACCATGGCGCAGGCAATAATATGTTGAGTATTTTATTCATGATAACCCTTGGAAATTCCGGGGGCACATGGTTCGAACCGGGCGGGCCGCGGTTTTTGCGCGCAACCCGTCGCCGCCACTGGACACCCGGCCCGAAACCGCACTAAGAGAATTGCGACGCATCCGGCATCGCAACCGGGCCTTCGTGCCGCGGTCTGCCGCTTACTCACAGGGCTAGAGATGATTGACTACAAAGCAGCGCGCACGAAGATGGTGGACAACCAGATCCGTACGACGGACGTGACGTCGCACGAGGTGCTCGACGCCTTCCTCACCGTCGCACGCGAAGAGTTCGTGCCTTCGGCGGTGAAGCCGCTTGCCTATATCGACAACGATATCCAGCTCGTGCCCGGCCGCTACCTGATGGAGCCATCGCCGCTCGCCAAGCTGATCCAGCTCGCCGAGATCGCCAATACGGACGTGGTGCTCGAAGTGGGCTGCGGCACGGGGTATGCCTCCGCGATCCTGTCGCGCCTCGGCAGCTCCGTCGTGGCGCTCGAAAGCGATGCCGACCTTGCCGCCACCGCGACGGACGCGCTGTCGCGCCTCGGCCACGACAATGTCGCCGTCGTCACCGGCGATCTCGAGGCAGGCTACGCGCCGGAAGCGCCCTATGACGTGATCTTCGTGCACGGCGCCGTCGAATTCGTGCCCGACGCGATCTTCGCGCAGCTTCGCGATGGTGGTCGCCTGGTCGTCGTCGAAGGCTACGGCAACGCCTCGCAGGCCCGACTTTATATCAAGGAGGGCGGCCGGGTTTCCGAGCGCAACGTCTTCAACACGGCCGTCAAGCCGCTGCCGGGCTTCCGCAAGGCGAACGAATTCGTCTTCTGAGAGAGCGCTGACGCGCTTTATGGCGGGCAGGCCCGATTTGTTGCACTTTCGCAACGGGCCTGTCCTATTGTCGTTACCAAATCCTTCCTGATGGGCCTGACGACTGTTCCCGAATGGGCGAAGAGGCATTATCGCGGTCGGCGCGGCACCGTCCGTGAAGGGCTGCCGCTGCCTGAAAGCGTGCCCGGCCTGCGGCCGGTGAGAATTGTGTAAAGGCAGCTCATGCGACGGGCTGGCCAGGATCGGAGTTTCGTACTGTGTCCATTCTTCGTCGAACCGCCCTTGCGCTAGCCTTCGCCACCGCCGTCCACCTCGTGCCTCAGGCGGCCTCCGCAGAAACGCTCGCCGGCGCGATGGCCAAGGCCTACGAGAACAACCCCGACCTGAACGCTGCGCGTGCGGCTCTGCGTGCGATCGATGAGAATGTGACGATTGCCAAGGCGGGGATGAGGCCGCGTGTGACCGGCGTGGCAGAAGCGGATGCCAGCCGGACAGACCTTGACGTAGGGCGTGCGAATCTTATTGGTCAGCACACAGGCAGCCGACGGACCGAGGTGATCACGTCGAGCTACGGCATCACGATCAGCCAGCAGATATTCGACGGTTTCCAGACGCTCTACCGGGTCAGGGCCGCCGAGGCAAATGTGCTGGCAAACCGTGAATCGCTACGCGCCCAGGAGATTTCCATTCTTCTGGCGGCGGTGGAGTCTTATGCCAACATCGCGCGTGACCAGACAGTCGTGTCGATCCGCAAGCAGAACATTGCCTTCCTCAAGGAGCAGGTGAAAGCAGCCAATGCGCGCCTGAATGTCGGCGAGGGTACGCGCACGGACGTCAGCCTTGCTGAAGCCGAACTTGCCGCCGCCAATGCTTTGCTGACCGCAGCCGTCTCGTCGCTGAAGCAGAGCGAGGCGGCCTATGTGCAGATCGTCGGCGAAACGCCGAAAGGCATCAAGCAGCCGTCGTCCGCCAAGAAGGCTATGCCGCGTTCGCTCGACAATGCAGTGGCGACGGGCATGCAGGAAAATCCGAACATCCTTGCCGCGATGCGCGGCGCAGATGCGGCCGGCTTCAACGTGAAGGAAGCGGAAGGCGCCATGTTGCCAGGTGTTTCCTTGCAGGGAAGCGTCTACAAGTCCGTCAATACGGAAGACGGACCGCAGGACAATCTCAGGGGCGCGGTATCCGCTCGCTTGACCGTTCCGATCTATCAGGGCGGTGCCGAATACGGTCAGATCCGCCAGGCAAAGGAACGGCTCGGCGAAAGTCAGTTGCTGGTGGATTCCGCGCGCATGGAAGTCCAGCGCACGATCGCTTCGGCGCATGCGCAATATGAGGCGGCGACCGCCTCCATAGCGGCTATCCGCGTGCAAATCAGTGCGGCCAACGAAGCGCTGAACGGCGTCATCGAAGAACGCAACGTCGGCCAGCGCACCACGCTCGACGTGCTCAATGCCCAGCAGAACGTGCTCGACGCACAGGAAGACCTTGCCGCCGTGCAGCGCAATGCGGTCGTGGCGAGCTATTCGCTGCTCGCCGCTACCGGTAGCCTGACGGTGCGCAGCCAGGGCCTCGACGTGGCGGAATACCGTTCCGAGGTGCATTTCGAGGCGGTCAAGGACAAGTGGTTCGGGCTCAGAACCATCGACGCCCGATAGGCCTTGCCCTTTGCAGGGCAAACAAATCTGTGCATCACTCGTAACACATGATTCGCGGCGATTTAGTTCGCCACCGAACTCGCCTAGGGTTTTCGGGATGTCCGGCAGGCTGGGAGCGGCAGGCCGTGGACGCCGCAGAGAACGGGGATAGAAATGGCTCAGCCAAATGTAGCGCGTGAACCGTCCATGGATGAAATCCTGGCGTCCATTCGCAAGATCATCGAGAACAACGAAGCCATGCCGGATCTTGCGTCCGATGCCGACGGCGACGACGGTTTCCATATCACGACGGACAGCCACCCCGGCAATCTGATGGACCACCCGGGGGTGGTAGAGCGGTTCCACAGCGAGGAGCACCGCCCCTCCGCAATCCAGCCGATCCAGCGCATGGAACCGGGCCAGGGCACGCAGCCGGCGCTGTCGCTTGCCGATGTCGCCGCCCGCGTGCGCGCCGCCTCCGAGCGGCATATTGCAAGCCGCGAGACGGAGGCGGACCCCGTTTCCATCGAGCCGGTGCAGATGCCGCTGCGCGAAGAAAACCCGGTCATGACCGCCCGCATGGCGGCGAATGCCAGCCGCTTCGTGGCGCCGGTCGAAGCCGTCGAGAAGCGCGAACCCTCTGCTGAAAAATACGAGCCCATTGCTGAAAAGCGCGAGCCGTCTTTTGAAAAGCACGAGACCGTGATGCCTCATGCCGAACCGGCGCCCGTCGTGGAAACGCGCATGGTCGAACCGGCCGCGGTCAACCGCGATCTCGCCGCCCTCGTTTCGCCCGCTGTCGGCGAGCGCGTGGCGCAGTCTTTTGGCGCGCTGGCGGAGGCGCTGGATGCCGGCCCGCGCCGGTCCTTTGACGAGATTGCGGAAGAAATGATGCGCCCGATGCTGCAGGAATGGCTCGACGACAACCTGCCGACGCTGGTCGAGCGGCTGGTGCGCGAAGAGATCGAACGGGTGGCGCGCGGCCCGCGCCGCTGACCGACGCCGCCATTCTCCTTAGAAATGGTTTGAGCCGCGCCGGACCCCCGGCGCGGCTTTTCTTCTGATATTGTTGACTTCACGCCGGCCATCCGGTTTAGAAAACCCTGACGACAAACAGCGGGCTTCGCACGAAAATGCTTGAAAAGAATTATGATTCCGCAGCGGTCGAGCCGCGAATTGCCAAGACGTGGGAAGATGCGGACGCGTTTCGCGCCGGCGAGGGCGCAAAACCGGGCGCCGAAACCTTCACGATCGTCATACCGCCGCCGAACGTGACGGGCTCGCTGCATATGGGCCACGCGCTCAACAACACGCTGCAGGACATCATGGTCCGCTTCGAGCGCATGCGCGGCAAGGACGTGCTGTGGCAGCCGGGCATGGACCATGCCGGCATCGCGACCCAGATGGTCGTCGAGCGCAAGCTCGCGGCCGACAAGCAGCCCGGCCGGCGCGAGATGGGCCGTGACGCCTTCATCGAGAAGGTCTGGGAGTGGAAGGCGGAATCGGGCGGCGTGATCTTCAACCAGCTGAGACGCCTCGGCGCGTCCTGCGACTGGTCGCGCGAGCGCTTCACCATGGACGAGGGGCTTTCCGAAGCCGTGCTCGAAGTCTTCGTCTCGCTCTACAAGGAAGGCCTGATCTATCGCGGCAAGCGGCTCGTCAACTGGGACCCGAAATTCGAAACCGCGATTTCGGACATGGAGGTCGAGAACAACGAAGTCGACGGCCACATGTGGCATTTCAAGTACCCGCTCGCCGGCGGGGAGACCTACACCTATGTCGAGAAGGACCCCGACGGCAACGTCGTCTTCCAGGAGGAACGCGACTACATCTCGATTGCCACCACGCGTCCCGAAACGATGCTGGGCGACGGCGCCGTCGCCGTCCATCCTCTGGACGAACGTTATGCGCCGATCGTCGGCAAGCTCTGCGAGATCCCGGTCGGCCCCAGAGAGCATCGCCGTCTCATCCCGATCATCACGGACGAATATCCCGAACGGGATTTCGGTTCCGGCGCGGTCAAGATCACCGGCGCGCACGACTTCAACGACTATCAGGTCGCCCGTCGCAACAATATCCCGCTCTACCGGCTGATGGACACGCAGGCCGCCCTGCGCGCCGACGGCGAACCCTATGCCGTCTATGCGGCGCAGGCGCTGGAAATCGCGAAGTCCGGCAACGTGCCGAACGAGGCGGAGGTCGACGACATCAACCTCGTTCCCGACGAATATCGCGGTCTCGATCGCTACGAGGCCCGCAAGCGCATCATCGATGCGATCAACGCCGAAGGGCTTGCGGTCACCGTCAAGGACGGCGAGGGCAACGACATCCCCTATGTCGAGAACAAGAAGGTCATGCAGCCCTTCGGCGATCGCTCCGGCGTCGTCATCGAGCCGATGCTGACCGATCAATGGTTCGTCGACAACAAGGCGCTTGCAGGTCCCGCACTGGATTCCGTTCGCGAGGGTCGCACCAACTTCGTTCCGAAGAACTGGGAAAAGACCTATTTCAACTGGCTTGAGAACATCGAGCCCTGGTGCATCTCCCGCCAGCTCTGGTGGGGTCACCAGATTCCGGCATGGTATGGTCCGGATGGCCAGGTCTTCGTCGAAAAGAGCGAGGAGGAGGCGCTGCACGCCGCCATCCAGCACTACATCGCGCATGAAGGCCCCTGGAAGGCCTGGGTCGAGGAGAAGCTGGAGAATTTCCAGCCGGGCGACATCCTGACGCGCGACGAGGATGTGCTCGACACGTGGTTCTCCTCCGCCTTGTGGCCGTTCTCGACGCTCGGCTGGCCGGAAAAGACGCCGGCGCTCGAGCGTTATTATCCGACGAGCGTTCTGGTAACAGGGTTCGATATCATCCCGTTCTGGGTCGTGCGCATGATGCAGATGGGTCTGCATTTCATGAAGGACGAGCTCGGCAACCCGATCGAACCTTTTCACACGATCTATATCCACGCCCTCGTTCGCGACAAGAACGGGCAGAAGATGTCGAAGTCGAAGGGCAACGTCATCGATCCGCTCGAATTGATCGACGAATATGGTGCGGATGCGCTGCGCTTCACGCTGGCCATCATGGCCGCGCAGGGGCGCGACGTGAAACTCGACCCGGCCCGCATTGCCGGCTACCGCAATTTCGGCACGAAGCTCTGGAACGCCACGCGCTTCGCCGAGATGAACGGGGTTGCGACCGATCCGAAGTTCGTGCCGGAAACGGCATCGCTGACGATCAACCGCTGGATCCTGACGGAACTCGCCCGCACGGCGCGCGACGTCACCGAGGCGATCGAGACCTACCGCTTCAACGATGCGGCGAGCACGCTCTACCGCTTCGTCTGGAACCAGTTCTGCGACTGGTATCTCGAACTGCTGAAGCCGGTCTTCATGGGCGAGGACGCGGCCGCGAAGGCGGAATCGCAGGCCTGCGCGGCCTATGTCCTGGAGGAGATCTACAAGCTCCTCCACCCGTTCATGCCCTTCATGACGGAAGAACTCTGGGCGCATACCGCCGGCGAAGGCAAGGTGCGCGACAAGCTGGTCTGCCATGCCGAATGGCCGTCGCCGGCCTATGCCGACGATGCCGCCGCCGACGAGATCAACTGGCTGGTCGAGCTGGTCTCCGGCATCCGGTCGGTGCGTGCCGAAATGAACGTGCCGCCGAGCGCCACGGCGCCGCTCGTGGTCGTCGGCGCCAATGCGCTGACGAAGACGCGCCTCGAAACGCACGATTCGGCCATCCGCCGTCTCGCCCGCGTGTCGGAGGTCGGCCTCGAAGACGCGGCGCCGAAGGGTGCTGCGCAGATCGTCGTCGGCGAGGCGACCGCCTGCCTGCCGCTCGGCAGCCTGATCGATCTGGCGGCCGAAAAGGCCCGCCTTGCAAAGGCGATCGACAAGGCGAAGGCGGAGGCCGCGCGCATCGAAAGCAAGCTGTCGAACGAAAAGTTCGTCGCAAACGCCAAGCCCGAAGTGGTCGAGGCCGAGCGCGAACGTTTCGCGGAGCTCGAACAGCAGCTTGCAAGCCTCGCGGTGGCGCTTGGCCGCGTCAGCGAAGCAGGCTGATTCCCCTAAAATTTGCTGGGAAGACGTAAAAACCGCGCCGGAAACCCCGGCGCGGTTTTTTGTTCGATGCTGCGGCCGCAAATTTCCGGCTGTGTCCATAATGTGACAGATCGTCGCCCCTAGGGAATGAATATCCATGGGGTCGGTAAAATCCTCGTGATATTGAAAAAATGTACCCTGGCTTGTTGGTGCTGAGGGTCTTCATAAAAACCTTACGTAATTTTCTGAATACTGTTTGGAAATCACAGGCAAGAACTGGGGTTTGCCAAGGAAGCGCGCGTCTTCGATAGTCATGGCGGAGAGGCGCGCGACAAAGGCAGTTGTCGTTAGCGCAAGACTTTGTGAGGGGGATTGCATGGGTAAGAAAACGATCGGCCGCGGCGTGATGGCTGCGATGGCATTGCTGACCGCGACATCGGCCCAGGCCGGCGGCCTGGAGCGCGGCGGCTACAATATCGACCTTCTGTTCGATCCTTCGGACTATGCGGCCGAGGCGACCGCCACCTATGTCAACCCGCAGCGAGACATGAAGAACGTCCGCGACAACGTGCCCGAGGACGGCGACCTCAACGGCCTGCCCAGGAACGGCATCCGCGATACCGAGGGCTACTGGGTGCCGCGCGTCGGCATCAAGGCGTCGATCGGCGATGCGATCGATTGCATGGCCGACTATTCCGAACCGTGGGGCGTGCACGTCAATCCCGGCCGCAACTGGGCGGGCGCCAACGACAACGTCGAGACCAAGATCGAAAGCCACAACTACGCGACGACCTGCTCCTATTCCTTCGACATGGGACCGGGTCGGTTCCGCGTGATCGGCGGCGGCTTCTACCAGGAAGTCTCCGGCTTCAAGGACCGGCTGGTCTTCGCCATGCCGGCCGGCTCGCCGTTGAACGGCATGGGCCGCCTGGAGCTCGAAGGCGAGGGCTGGGGCTGGCGCGCCGGTATCGCCTACGAGATCGAGGAATATGCGCTGCGTACGAGCCTGGTCTACAACAGCGCCGTGAAGCTTGACGACATTACCGGCACGATGGACCTGCGGCAGGTGCCGGGCGCCGTGCTGCCGGGCATTGCCGGCGTCAACACGCCGGTCTTCGGCTCGGCCGACATGCCGGATTCGCTGGAATTCAAGTTCCAGTCGGGCATCGCGCCGGACTGGCTGGCCTTCGGCTCGGTCAAGTGGACCGATTGGAGCCAGCTCCAGAGCCTGCCGTTCTGCCCGATCGCCACACGCGGCATCGAATGCCGCACCAGCGGCCCGACGGAAGTGACCTCGCTCGACCTGCTGTATCGCGACGGCTGGACCGTTTCGGGCGGCGTCGGCCACAAGTTCAACGACAAGCTGAGCGGCGCGGTGAGCCTCACCTGGGACCGCGGCACGAGCACCGGCATCGGCGCGCAGACGGATACCTGGACCCTCGGCACGGGCATTTCCTACGCTGCCAGCGAAAATGTCGAGTTCCGCCTGAGTGGCGCGCTCGGCATCCTCACCAGCGGTTCCTCCGGCCAGATCGTCAAGGACGGCCGTACCTTCGGCCGGCGCGTTTCCTATGATTTCGACACCGATCTGGTGACGGCAATTTCGACCTCGCTCAAGATCAAATTCTGATCGGCGGACCATCAAGGGATCAGAATCAGGCCCGGCGTCATCGCCGGGCCTTTTTTCTTGGTTAAGACTTCGTTGCTCCGGTTAAAGCCCTCTGGGGAAACCACAGCGAGGCGTCAAATTATGTGACGGAATCGCAACACATTTTTTTCCAGAGTTTGCTACACAGCTAGGCGAGCGACGAGATGTCCATTTCCCGCCACAAACGGGGCGCAGCGATAATGACAAGTAGACGCGTGAAACCGCGCCCAAGGAAACGATGAGCCAGCCGATGTCATTGCCGCCGGAGTTGCCGGAAATCCGCACGAGACCCGTGCCTTTCCGGTTTGGCACAGCGAACCAGGCTGGGCACGGAATTGTAGAAGTGATGCCCAAGTCCGAGTTGTCGCCGATGAAAATAGTGGTAATGGGTCTTTGCCTTTCGCTCTCCTTCGGAGCGGCATCACAGGCCCTCGCATTCGATCCCCAGTCCGGCGTCAGCAGGGAAAGCGGTCCCTTCGACCTCTTCAAGTTCGGTTTCTTCTCCTACAAGAAGGGTCGCAAGGAAGATGCCATCGAGGCCTATCGCTATGCGGCGGAAAAGGGCCATACCGGTTCGCGCTGGGCGCTTGCCAACATGTATGCCGATGGCGACGGCGTGCCGGAAAACGACCTCGAAGCCTTCAAGATCTACAGCGAGATCGCCCAGGCCGGCGTCGAGCCGGGCTCGGAAGATACCGGCTACTTCGCCAATGCGCTGATCGCGCTCGCCAGCTACTATCGTCGCGGCATTCCGGATAGTCCCGTGAAGGTCGACATGACCCAGGCCCGCCAGCTCTATTTCCAGGCAGCGTCCGCTTTCGGCATTCCGGAAGCGCAGTTCCAGCTCGGCCGCATGATGCTTTCGGGCGAGGGCGGCAATGCCAGCGTGCATCAGGCCAAGAAGTGGCTGAACCGGGCGCGCAACAACGGCCATGCAGGTGCTATGGGCCTGTTCGGCAACATCCTCTTCCAGGAGGGCCAGGCGGCCCGCGGTCTCGCCTTCATGACCGCAGCCCTCGATCACTGCCCGCCGAAGGACTGTGCCTGGCTTCAGGCGACGCAGGAGGAAGCCTTCTCCGTCGCAAGCGAAGAAGACCGCCGCAAGGGCGTGGCGCTCGCGCAGAGCATCCGCTTCAATCCCGACGAATAAAGCCTGTTAGGTTTTTGCCTCAGGCCGCGTAATCGAGCACGGCCACGACCGGCACGTGGTCGGACGGCTTTTCCCAGGCGCGCACATGCTTTTCGACCGCCGTCGAGACGAGGCGGTCCGAGGCTTCGGCCGACAGCATGAGGTGGTCGATGCGAATGCCGAAATTCTTCGGCCAGCAACCCGCCTGATAATCCCAGAACGTATAGAGCGGCACGGCATCCGATGTCGCGCGCACGGCATCGGTGAAGCCGAGGTTTTCGAGGCGGCGGAAGGCCTGGCGCGTCGGCGGCAGGTAGAGCGCGTCACGCTCCCAGACCTTGACGTCCCAGCAATCGTGCGGCTCGGGAATGACATTGTAGTCGCCGGCAAGGATCAGCGGCTCCTCGAGCGCCAGCCGGTCCTGCGCAAAGGCGATGAGACGCTCCATCCAGGAAAGCTTGTAGGGATATTTGACCGGATCGTCCGGCGGATTGCCGTTGGGCAAATAGATCGAGCAGACGCGCACGACGCCGCCTTCGACGGAGAACACGCCCTCGATGAAGCGCGACTGCTCGTCGCCCTCGCCACCGGGCAGGCCGCGGTTCACCTCGTCGGGGCGGATCTTCGAGAGCAGCGCGACGCCGTTGAAACCCTTCTGGCCATGCGTCTCGACGTGATAGCCGAGCGCCTCGATCTCGCCGCGCGGAAAAGACTCGTCGACCGACTTGATTTCCTGCAACGCGACGATGTCGGGATTGGATTCCTTCAGCCATGCGACCAGATTGTCGATGCGCGCCCGCACGCCGTTGATGTTCCAGGTGGCAATCTTGATCGGCATGCGGGTTCCGTTTCCGTTGGATAATTAGATCGAGAAGCTGGTGCCGCAGCCGCAGCTTGCAACCGCGTTCGGGTTCTTGATCTGGAAGGACTGGCCGAGCAGGTTGTCGATGAAGTCGATCTCCGACCCGTCCATATAGACGAGGGAGAGCTGGTCGATCAGCACCTTGGCCTTGTCTTTTTCGAGCACCAGGTCGTCGTCCTGCTGGTCCTCGACAAGGTCGAACTTGTAGGAAAATCCGGAACAGCCGCCGCCTTCCACGGAGACGCGCAACGCCTGTTTTTCCGGCGAGGAATTGAGGATCGACGCGATGCGCCTTGCGGCGGCGTCGGAAATACTTACGGACTTGTCGTTCATGTCTGCCTCCTGCCGGGGTCAAGATCCGGAGAGAATCGCTGTCGCGCACGGAAGGCGACTTTGTCGCCGACGGCAGGAGCGGCTGCGGAGCGTCTTGCGCAAATCCCTGAAAAGGCTTGCATTTCAAGCTCAGCTTGCAGCCGGACTTGCCGCTGTGCACACTATAGGTATGAAGGCATTGCGGCCGCGTCAATGGGCGGCGTGAATGCAGGTGACGAATGACACTGGACAGACATGCGCTGGGTTTTGGCGCAGGCCAACGCGCCATCTATGCCTCCGACCCCTGGGCGACCCGCGGGCGGCTTTATCCGGAGCCGGAAAGCCCCACGCGGTCGGACTTCCAGCGCGACCGCGACCGCATCGTGCACACCACGGCCTTCCGCCGCCTGAAGCACAAGACGCAGGTCTTCATCGCCGCCGACGGCGACCATTATCGCACGCGGCTGACCCACACGATCGAGGTGGCGCAGATCGCGCGTGCGCTGGCGCGGGCGCTGAAACTCGACGAGGACCTCGCCGAAGGCGTGGCGCTGGTGCACGATTTCGGCCACACCCCCTTCGGCCATACCGGCGAGGACGCGCTGGACGAGGTGCTGAAACCCTTCGGCGGTTTCGACCACAATGCGCAGTCGCTGCGCATCGTCACCAAGCTGGAGCGGCGTTATGCCGATTTCGACGGGCTGAACCTCACCTGGGAAAGCCTGGAGGGCCTCGTCAAGCACAATGGGCCGCTGATCGGCCCGACGGGCGAATGCACGCACGGCGACGACGTGCCGCGGCCGATCCTCGAATATTGCGCCGTGCACGACCTGGAGCTGGCGAGCTATGCCAGCCTGGAGGCGCAGGTGGCGGCGATCGCCGATGATATCGCCTACAACACCCATGACATCGACGACGGCCTGCGCTCCGGCTACCTGACCTTCGATATGCTGGAGGACGTGCCGTTCCTGGCAGGATTGATGCGCGAGGTGCGTGAGCGCTATCCGGACCTCGAAGCCTCGCGCTTCACCCACGAGATCATGCGCCGCCAGATCACCGCCATGGTGGAGGACGTGATCGGCTATGCGCAGCAGGCGATCCGCGAGGTGCGCCCGGAAAGTGCCGAGGACGTGCGCAAGGCGCGCCGGGTGCTTGCGACCTTCACCGACGAGATGGCCGTCACCGACAAACAGATCAAGCGCCTGCTGTTTTCCCGCATCTATCGCCACCCGGAGGTGATGCGCGTGCGCGCCAATGCGGCGTCCATCCTGACGGACCTCTATCACGCCTATATGGACGACCCGCAGCTGATGCAGGGGCACTATTGGGTGGACCGCATTGCGACCATGCCGGAATCGGCGCGCGCGCGCCATGTCGGCGATTATCTCGCGGGAATGACCGACAACTACGCGGTCAGCACGCACCGCCGGCTGTTTGACCATACCCCTGAATTGCGATAGTCAGCCGCCCACGGATCGCTTCGCGCGGATGGATGAGATGAACCTTTTTACAGACTTCGACAACAGAATCAAAAACGTACTCGAAGGACTTGAAATCGTCCGTGAGAAGCGTGCGGAGCTGGATTTCGGCCGCATCAGCGTCGAGCCGCCGCGCGACCAGAGCCATGGAGACGTCGCGACCAATGCCGCCATGGTGCTGGCAAAGCCGCTCGGCCTCAATCCGCGCGCGCTCGCCGACCTCATCGTCGCGGAACTGAAGAAGGACCCTGAGGTGGCCGAGGTCGGCGTCGCCGGTCCGGGCTTCATCAATGTGCGCCTCTCGGTCGCCTATTGGCAGGCGCTGCTCGCCGGTATGATCGGGCAGGGCGTGGACTATGGCCGCGGCTCGCTTGGCGCGGGGCGCAAGGTGAACGTGGAATATGTCTCCGCCAACCCGACCGGCCCCATGCATGTCGGCCATTGCCGCGGCGCGGTGGTGGGCGACACGCTCGCCAACCTGCTCGCGTTCGCCGGCTATGCGGTGACCAAGGAATATTACATCAACGACGCCGGTTCGCAGATCGACGTCCTGGCCCGTTCGGCGTTCCTGCGCTACCGCGAGGCGCTGGGCGAGGCGATCGGCGACATCCCGTCGGGCCTTTACCCGGGCGAATACCTCGTGCCCGTCGGCAAGGCGCTGGCGGAGGAATTCGGCACGACGCTGCGCGCCATGCCGGAGCACCAGTGGATGCCGCTCGTCAAGGACAGGACGATCGACGCGATGATGGCGATGATCCGCGAGGACCTCGCCGCGCTCAACGTCCGCCACGACGTCTTCTATTCCGAACGTTCTCTGCATGCCGGTAACGGCGCGCCGATCCGCACGGCGATCAACGACCTGACCTTCAAGGGCCACGTCTACAAGGGCGTGTTGCCGCCGCCGAAGGGCCAGCTGCCGGAAGACTGGGAAGACCGCGAGCAGACGCTGTTCCGCTCGACGGAAGTGGGCGACGATATCGACCGCCCGCTGATCAAGTCGGACGGCTCCTATACCTACTTTGCTGCCGACGTCGCCTATTTCAAGGACAAGTACGACCGCGGTTTCGACGAGATGATCTATGTGCTCGGCGCCGACCACGGCGGCTACGTCAAGCGCCTGGAGGCGGTTGCGCGTGCGGTGTCCGAGGGCAGCGCGAAGCTGACGGTGCTGCTCTGCCAGCTGGTCAAGCTGTTCCGCAACGGCGAGCCGGTCAAGATGTCGAAGCGCTCCGGCGACTTCGTCACGCTGCGTGACGTGGTCGACGAGGTCGGCCGCGATTCGGTGCGCTTCATGATGCTCTACCGCAAGAACAGCGAGCCGCTCGACTTCGACTTCGCCAAGGTGACGGAGCAGTCCAAGGACAATCCGGTCTTCTACGTGCAGTATGCCCATGCACGCTGCATGTCGGTGTTCCGCCAGGCGGCCGAGGCCTTCCCGGATCTCGACATCGCGTCGCTCGATCTCGCCGCGGCGATTGCGGGCAATGTCGCCGATCCCAGCGAGTTGCAGCTTCTCGCAAAGCTCGCAGAATATCCCCGTGTCATCGAGGGCGCGGCACTGGCGCAGGAGCCGCACCGCATCGCTTTTTACCTCTATGATCTTGCCAGTGCATTCCACGCGCATTGGAATAAAGGCAAAGAGCAACCGGAATTACGGTTTGTTAACGATAAAAATAGAGAATTGAGTATTGCCAGACTTGGGCTGGTGAATGCTGTCGCGTCTGTTCTTAAGTCCGGCCTGTCGATTACAGGCACGGCCGCCCCGGACGAAATGCGATAACGTCACCATTTCCCCACAATAAGCTGGCAAATGCGTTTTTGTAGCTTGTGAGTGGGAAGTAGCATGGCAGAGAAGAACTTCGCGCGAAGCGGAACCGCTGACACGGATCTCCTGGCGGACGACGATCCGCTGGCCGAACTTGCCCGTCTTGTCGGTTACGAGCCCCGTCCGGTCCAGGACGTCGGCAAGCCTTCCTCCGAACCGGTCGTCGATGCCGTCGAGACTGTCCCGCGACGGGACAATCCGGTGCTCGCCCTCGAGGACGAGCTGATGCGTGCCTTCGAGCAATATGACGCGCCGAGCCGCGTTGCGGTCGAGCGTGCGGCTCCGCGCCATGTCGAGCCTGTCTTCGGCGAGCCGGAGCCGGTTGCGCAAGACCACGACGCCGTTGTCGACGAAGTGCCGACGCGCGACGTCGCTGCGGGCGATATCGGTAGCCGCGAGCCTTCCTTCGAGGAGTCGTCCATCACTGAGCAGGCGTTCGAGCCGTCTTTCGAGGATGCGTTGATCGTCGGCGATCCGCAGTACGGTGCCACGCTGAACGATGTCGACTATCGCGAGCCCGTCTTCGAAGAGCCGGTGGTCGAGCCGTCTCTTGTCGAAGACGAAGTCTTTGCCGATGTCCGTCCGGCCGAGCCTGAGCCGGAACTGGAATTCGATCCCGCCCTGCTGCTGGCCGACGAGCTTGAAACGGCCGTGCACGAAGACGCGCCTTCCGTCGAGGCCGAGCCGACGGCGCATGCGGGCCTGAAATTCGTCGAGAGGCTGGAGCCGCGCTTCGAACAGCGCAGCGAGCCGGTGGTCGAAAGCTACAGCCCCGAGCGTACCGCTGCCGACGAGCGCCAGCCGGCCTTCCTCGGCTTCCAGCCGCATGCCGCGGATGAAAACCCGCTCGATGATGTCGGTCTCGACCTGGAGCGCGAGCTGGAACTTTCGATAGGCGAGGGTTTTGCCGACGACCTTTTGGCCGACGACCGCGCGCCGCGTGAGCACAGCGCCGAAGCCTCCTTCGTCGAGCCGCTTCCGGTGACTGTCGAGGCCGGCAGCGAGCCGAATTTCGACGGCTGGATGCCGGACGAGGCGGCCCGCGAGGATGCCGAGCCGTTCCATGCCGAACCGGTCTACGCCCGCGACGAGCCGCATTTCGTCGCTGAAATGCCCTTCGAAAACCGCGAGGACCGCGCCCGCGCGGTGGCGGAAGCCGAGACCCAGTGGCAGGCCGCAGAGCCCGCGCTCGATGCGGAGCCCGACTACCGGGTGGAATCCGTCGAGCCGGGCCAGAACGATGACCGCGATATGCTGCTGACCGAAGTCGAGCGTTATCCCGTGCCGGAAACCCGTTCCTCGTTTGCCGCCGTGACGGCAACGCCGCGCACCACCGGCAGCCTCTCCTCCATCTTTGGCCGTGCGACGCCCGTCGCACACCGCCAGCCGGTTGTTGAGCACCGCCAGCCGGTTGCCGAGACGGCGCGGACGTCCTTCGTCGGCGAGTCGGTCTTCGAACCCGTCCAGAGCTCGGTCGCCGAAACCCGTCATGAGCCGGTCGCGATCCCGACCCCGGTTGCCGCCGAGCCGGAAGTCGATTTCGAGAACCTGGACTTCGACCTGTCCGACATCGAGCTCGATCTCTCCGATTTCTCGCTGGACGACGAGCCGGTGAAGCAGGAGGTGAAGGCCGAGGTCGCAAGGCCGGTCGAGGTGGTCACGCCCGTGCGCCGCGAGCCTGTGGTTGCCGTTCCGGTTTCCACCTATACCGCGCCGCAGCCCGTCATCACCGAGACCGCCGACGGCGCGCTGCCCTTCGACCCGGCGATGATCGCCGATACCGACGAGGGCGTGTCGCCGGTCACCGAGCTCGACGTGCCGCAGCTTCCCGTCATCGAGAAGGAAAAGCCGCCGGTCTACCAGCCCGACTACGATTTCGACATCGACGCGGAAATGGCGCAGCTCTTCACCGAGCCGTCTGCGAAGGCGCGCACGGAGGACCTGCAGGCCGGCGTTGCCGCCGGCGCGGTTGCCGCGGCGGTCGCCCAGCCGACGGCGCAGATCAACGATGTCGACGATTTCGAGCGCGCGCTGGAAGAGGATTTCCGCCGCTCGCTGAGCCAGCCGGAGCGCATGGCGATCCCCGTCGATCCCGGCCAGGCAAGCACGCTCTATACCGGCGACGGTTATGATGACGAGCAGGCGCGTCCGCGCCGCGGCCTCCTGATCGCCGCCTCCATCGCGGCCCTGCTGCTGGTCGGCGGTGGCGGCGTCTATGCCTGGACCGCCTTTAGCGGCGGTGCGGCCGGCTCCGGCGAGCCGCGCGTGATCCTGGCCGACAAGGAGCCGGTCAAGGTCGTGCCGGAGGAAAAGGGCGGCAAGACCGTTCCGAACCAGGACAAGGCCGTCTACGACCGCGTGGCCGGCGATGCTGCCGCCACGCCGCAGCAGGAACAGCTCGTCACCTCGACGGAGGAGCCGGTCGACGTTGTGCAGCGCACGCTGACGCCGGAAACCCTGCCGTTCGACGGTCCGGAAGACGGCGTCGAAGCGGTCATCCAGGCGGACGATGAAAACCGCCTGCTGCCGGGCGTCGACGAACCCCAGACCGCAACGGCGGAAGGCGGCAAGCCGCTCGTCTCGCCGCGCAAGGTCAAGACGATGATCGTCAAGCCGGACGGCACGCTGGTCGCCCGTGAGGAAACCGTCACCGAGCCCGTCGTGGAAACGGCCGATATCGACGCCAAGGCCACGGCGACCACCGGCACCGCCTCGGGCGAAGCCGTCGCCACGGCAAATGCGACGGTCGATGCGAACGCATCGCTCAGCGCCGAGCAGGCGGCCGGCGAAGGCCAGCCGCGCTCGGCTCTTGCCGAAGTCGCGAATGCTCAGGTCGACGACACCGCGCCGGTGCGCACCGTAAAGACGACGACGATCGGCGCGACGGCGACTTCGACCGACGGCAACACGCCTGTTCCGGAAACCCGTCCGATCGACCAGCCGGTCACCGTCGTCGGCACCGTCACCGAAAACGGCAATGTCTCCGGCACCCAGACCGCCGAAGCAAAGCCCGCGGAAACCCGGCAGGCGGAACAGACGCAGGTCGCCGCCGTCGCCCCCGGCAGCTACGTCATCCAGATCGCCTCGCTGCCGTCGGAAGCCGAAGCGCAGAAGAGCTACAATTCGCTGTCCTCGAAATTCTCGAGCGTCATCGGCGGCCGCGGCGTGGATATCAAGAAGGCGGAAATCCCGAACAAGGGCACCTTCTTCCGCGTTCGCATTCCGGCCGGCTCGCGCGAAGAGGCGAATTCGCTTTGCAGTCGCTACAAGAGCGCCGGCGGCAGCTGCCTCGTCACCCGCTGAGGCTGACGCAGATTTTCCGGAGAGGCGCGGCAGGTCCGCGCCTCTTTGATTCCCGCGAAGGCGCAACCCTTCGTCTTTCCCCACCGAACCACTAAGATTGCGGACATGAGCGAATCGAAATCCTTCCTTTCGGGCTGCAAGGGCCTGAGCCTCACCGCCGACGAAAAGGCCTTCTTCCGCAGCGAGCGGCCCTGGGGCTTCATCCTCTTCGGCCGCAATATCGGCGAGCCGGCGCAGGTGGCCGACCTGACGGCGGAGATGCGCGACTGCATCGGCGGCGAGAGCGACATTGCGGTGCTGATCGATCAGGAAGGCGGCCGCGTCCAGCGCATCAAGCCGCCGCATGTGCAGCAATATCCGAATGCCGCAGCGCTTGGCGCGATCTATCGCGCGGATGCGGAGAAGGGGCTTCGCGCCGCCTGGCTGATGTCGCGCCTGCATGCTTTCGATCTCCTGCGCCTCGGCATCAACGTCGATTGCCTGCCGGTGCTCGACGTGACCGTGCCGGGCGTGCACGACGTCATCGGCAACCGCGCCTACGGCCAGGAACCGGAGATTGTTGCGGTGATGGGCAAGGCGGCGGCGGAAGGCCTCAAGGCCGGCGGACTGCTGCCGATCATGAAGCACATTCCGGGCCATGGCCGTACCATGGTCGATTCGCACCATGACCTGCCGGTGGTGCATGCGAGCAGGCAGGCGCTGGAGGCCTGCGACTTCGTGCCCTTCCGGCGCATGAAGGACGAGCTGATGGCGATGTCCGCCCATATCGTCTTCACCGCCATCGACGGCGACAATCCGGCGACGACCTCGGCCAGGGTGGTGAGCGAGATCATCCGCGGCCATATCGGCTTCGACGGGCTCCTGATGTCCGACGACGTGTCGATGAACGCGCTGAAAGGCGATATTGCTGCAAGAAGCCGGGGAATCATCGCCGCGGGGCTCGACATGGTGTTGCATTGCCATGGCATCATGGACGAAATGATAGCCGTGACCGAAAACGTGCCGCCGCTCACGGGCGATAGCCTGCGGCGGGCGAATGCGGTGCGCGCGGGCTTTCCGACGCCGGACGGGGCGGACGAGCAGGCGCTGCGCGAAGAATTCAACGCGATGATCGCGGTGGCTTAAAAACTCTAGAGGGGCGACGTGCAGGGAACGGGGCCGAAGCCACACAAGAAGGGTCGCGGTGCGGATGCGCCGATGGATGACCTGTGGCAGGAGGGTAGCGAGGAGCGGGGGCTTTCCGAGGAAAGCCTCGTCGTCGACCTTGCCGGCTTCGAAGGCCCGCTCGATCTTCTCCTGCACCTTGCCCGCACGCAGAAGGTGGATCTCACCCGCATCTCCGTGCTGGCGCTCGCCGAGCAATATCTCGTCTTCATCGACCGGGCGCGAAAAATCCGCATCGAGCTTGCGGCCGATTATCTCGTCATGGCGGCCTGGCTCGCCTATCTCAAATCGCGCCTTCTGATCCCCAAGCAGGCAAAGGACGACGGTCCTTCGGGCGAGGAGATGGCGGCAGGCCTCGCCTTCCGCCTGAAGCGGCTGGAAGCGATGCGCGATGCCGCGACACGGCTCGTCAACCGCAACCGCCTCGGCCGCGACGTCTTCGCACGCGGCATGCCGGAACATATCCCGGTCGAACGGAGCTCGACCTTCGAGGCCTCGCTCTACGACCTGCTCAACGCCTATGCCTCGCTGCGCCAGCGCCATGCCATTACGCAGGTCACCATCGAGAAGCGCACCGTCTGGTCGCTCGCCGAGGCGCGGGACATCCTGTCGCTGCTCATCGGCGAGTTCGAGGACTGGACGGCGCTCGACCATTTCATGCTGCGCTACCTGACCGATCCCGCAGACCGCACCACGGCGATCGCCAGCGCCTTCGCGGCGACGCTGGAAATGGTGCGGGAAGGGCGGCTGGAGCTTCGCCAGGACGGCGCCTTCCAGCCGATCTACCTGCGCCGCGGACCGAACCCCGAAGGCGACGAGGACGGGGAGCCGTGAGCGTGACTGAAGGCGAGGACGACGTACCGCACGACGCGGATGGCGGCACGATCGTCGATCCGCGCCGGCTGCACGAGGCCGCGCGCATTGCCGAAGCCCTGGTCTTCGCCTCCGCCGGGCCGGTGTCTACGGCCTATATCGCCGAGCGCCTGCCGCGCGGCGTCGACGTGCTGCATGTCATGCGCGAGTTGAAGGGGCTTTATGCCGGGCGCGGCGTCAACCTCGTGCAGATGGACGACAACTGGGCTTTTCGCACCGCGCCGGACCTTTCCTTCGTCATCCGTACCGACGAGACGGAGGTGCGCAAATTGTCGCGCGCCGCCCTCGAGGTGCTGTCGATCATCGCCTATCACCAGCCGGTCACCCGCGCCGAAATCGAGGATATCCGCGGCGTGCAGACCTCCAGGGGCACGCTCGACGTGCTGATGGAGGCGGGCTGGGTGCGTTTTCGCGGCCGCCGGCGCTCGCCGGGCCGCCCGGTCACCTTCGGCACGACCCGCGATTTCCTCGACCATTTCGGCCTCGAAGACCTGCGCGACCTGCCGGGGCTTGAGGAACTGAAGGGCGCCGGCCTCCTGACCGGCCGAATCCCCGCCAATTTCCAGGTGCCCATGCCGCTTCGCGAAGACGAACTGGCGGAAGACGAGGACCCGATCACCCAGCTCGACCTCGAGGAACTCGGTCTCTTGACACCGGGCGGAAAAGAAGACGAATAGACGAAGCTTATCGTCGGCACCGGTCGCCGGCGACTGGTTAGCGATTGGCCAAGGGACTTGAAAGACTTCGGAAATGGCTTCGGACCCGTCAGGCTCCAACGGTATCGAGACGAGACGGGCATCGGCGGTGATGTTCGGCGCGCGCCTGTCCTTCGATAATATCCATCACAGCTACCACAACAAGCAGACGATCCGCGGTATTTCGCTGACGGCGGAGCCCGGCGAGGTTCTCTGCCTGCTCGGCCCCTCCGGCTCCGGCAAGACGACGCTGCTGCGCATTGCCGCCGGCATCGAGGCGCAGACGGCCGGGCGCGTGCTCCTCAACGATCGCGAGATCGCCGGCCCGACCCTCTTCCTGCCGCCCGAACGGCGCGGCGTCGGCCTGATGTTCCAGGATTTCGCGCTGTTCCCGCATATGTCGGTTCTCGACAATGTGCGCTTCGGCCTGACGGCCCTGCCGCGGGCGGAAGCGGAAGCGGAGGCCCAGGTGGCGCTCGAGCGCGTCGGTCTGTCGCACTATGCCCAAAAGTTTCCGCATGTGCTGTCCGGCGGCGAGCAGCAACGCGTGGCGCTTGCCCGCGCGCTTGCGCCGCGGCCCTCGGTCCTGCTGATGGACGAGCCGTTCTCCGGCCTCGATTCGCGCCTCAAGGATTCGATTCGCGCGGACACGCTGGCGATCCTGCGCCATTCGCGTGCCAGCGCCATCGTCGTCACGCATGATGCCGAGGAGGCGATGCGCATGGGCGACCGGATCGCACTGCTGAAAGATGGCCGCCTTGTGCAGTTGGGCACGGCGGAAGAGCTTTATCTCCGCCCGAAAAACATCTTTGCCGCCGCTTTCTTCTCCGAAATCAACGAATTTCCCGGTCATGTGCGCGGCGGCGTCGTCGAAACGCCGCTCGGCAATGCCGACGGCAAGGAATTTTCGGACGGCCAGAAGGTGCATGTCGCCGTGCGCCTTTCGGGCCTGCATGTCATGGAAACCGGCGGCGACATCCCGGCGCGCATCCTGTCGCGGCGCTTTCTCGGCGTGGTCGAGCTCCTCGATCTCGCCGTGCCCGGCACCGATCGGCCGGTTCGTGCGCGGGTGAGGGCCGATCAATTGGCGGCCGGATTGCGCGACGTCACGCTTTCGGCTAACCAGCGCGACATACTAGTGTTTGAAAAAGACGGCTGAACGTCTTACATCGGGGTTCGAGTTCGAAAGGGAGTTACGCGAATGGGTTCTTTCAGCATCTGGCATTGGCTGATCGTTCTGGTGGTTGTGCTGCTGCTGTTTGGCCGCGGCAAGATTCCGGAACTGATGGGTGATGTCGCCAAGGGCATCAAGAATTTCAAGAAGGGCATGTCCGAAGAGGAAGCGGCCGCCGCTGACAAGGCGAAGACCGTCGATCACAAGGCTGACGAGGTCAAGTGACCGGCGTTGTAGGATGTGGATTTGCCAGGTCACTCCGTGCGGATTGATCTGGCGGCCGCGGGCGGTGGTTCGCGGCCCATGAGGACAATACCCAATGCTTGATGTCGGCTGGACCGAAATACTCGTCATCGCGATCGTCTTGATCATCGTGGTCGGTCCGAAGGACCTGCCGCAGATGCTGCGCACGTTCGGTCGCATGATGACGAAGATGCGTGGCATGGCGAGCGATTTCCGCCAGCAGTTCGACGAGGCGCTGCGCGAAGCCGATCTCGAAGATGTGAAGAAGACGATCGGCGACGCGCAGAAGCTCAATCCGCTGAACACCATCCGCGAGGCGGTCAATCCGCTGCGCCAGATGGGTAACGACATCAAGGCGGACCTGCAGAAGTCGGCCGGTTCCGTTACATCGTCGACAAGCACGAGCACGCCGGCGGAGGGCACACCGCTCGCCGTGCCGTCCGAGGCCAACAAGCCGGCCTCGGCAGAGCCGGTTGCGGCGGTTCCGCTGAAGGCGGGGCCGACGAGGAAGACCACGGCGAAGAAGCCCACTGAGACGGCCGCGAAGACCACGAAGCCGCGCAAGGTGGCCGCCAAGGTCGAGGCCGAGACGAAGGCCGCTGCCAAGCCGGCGGCAAAGGTTGCCGCGGCCAGGAAGGCCGCTCCCGCCAAGGCCAAGACGACGAAGACCAAGAAGGACGAGGCATGAGCGGCGATATCGAAGACAAGCCCCAGCCGCTGATCGAGCACCTGATCGAGCTCCGCCAGCGCCTGCTCTGGGCGGTCGGCGCCTTTTTCGTCGCCTTCCTCGTCTGCTTCTATTTCGCCAAGCAGCTCTTCAACCTGCTCGTCCTGCCCTTCAAATGGGCGGTGGAATGGGCGGGGCTGACGCATCGCAACGTGGAGCTGATCTACACGGCGCCGCAGGAATTCTTCTTCACGCAGATCAAGGTCGCCATGTTCGGCGCCTTGGTCATCGCTTTCCCGGTGATCGCCCAGCAGGTCTATAAGTTCGTGGCGCCCGGCCTCTACAAGAACGAGCGCTCGGCCTTCCTGCCGTTCCTGATCGCTTCGCCGATCCTGTTCCTGATCGGCGCCGCACTCGTCTATTTCTTCTTCACGCCCATGGTCATGTGGTTCTTCCTCGCCATGGAGCAGGGCGGCGGCGAGGGGCAGGTCTCCATTCAGCTTCTGCCGAAGGTTTCCGAATATCTCAGCCTGATCATGTCGCTGATCTTCGCCTTCGGCCTGGTCTTCCAGCTTCCGGTCATCTCGTCGCTCCTGGTGCGCGCCGGTTTCATCACGTCGGACACGCTGAAGGAAAAGCGCAAATACGCGATCGTCATCGCCTTCGTGGTGGCGGCCGTGCTGACGCCGCCCGATCCGGTTTCCCAGATCGGCCTTGCACTGCCGGCCATCCTTCTCTACGAGATTTCCATCTATACGGCCCGACTCATCGAACGGCAGCGGGCGAACGCCTCGAACGCGCAGGACGCGGAAAACGAGGTCGCAGCAACCCCGGGCGAGGCCGACTGAGGCTTTTCCCGCGGCGTTGCCGCAGGTCGCTGCCGGGCGGGGTGAGCCTTCATCCAAAGAACGCCTGGAACGACAATGCTTGATATCAAATGGATCCGCGACAATGCCGACGCCTTCGACGCCGCCCTGGCGAAGCGCGGCGCAAGCCCCCTCGCAAAGGCGCTGATCGATCTCGACGAGAAGCGCCGCAGCGTCATCCAGAAGGCGCAGGACATGCAGTCGCGCCGCAACGCCGCCTCCAAGGAGATCGGCGCGGCGATGGCGAGCAAGAACAGCGAACTCGCCGACAAGCTGAAGGCCGAAGTCTCCGCCATCAAGGACCTGCTTCCCGCAGCCGAAGAGGAAGAGCGCCAGGTCACCGCCGAACTCACCGACCAGCTCTCGCGCATTCCCAACATTCCGTCCGACGACGTGCCGGTCGGCTCGGACGAGACCGGCAATGTGGAAAAGCTGCAATGGGGCAACAAGCCCGGCTGGAACCACAAGCCGCTGGAGCATTACGAAATCGGCGAGGCGCTCGGCTGGATGGATTTCGAGGCCGCGGCCAAGATCGCCGGCTCGCGCTTCACCGTGCTGAAGGGTCAGCTCGCCCGCCTGGAGCGCGCGCTCGGCCAGTTCATGATCGACGTGCACACGGGCGAACACGGCTACACGGAAGTGCATGCGCCGCTGCTGGTGCGCGACGACGCCATGTACGGCACCGGCCAGCTTCCCAAGTTCGCCGACGACCTGTTCCGCACCACGGACGGCCGCTGGCTGATCCCGACGGCGGAAGTCTCGCTCACCAACCTCGTGCGCGAGGAAATCCTCGATCAGGACAAGCTGCCGCTGCGCTTCACCGCGCTCACCCCATGCTTCCGCTCGGAAGCGGGCTCGGCTGGCCGCGATACGCGCGGCATGCTGCGCCAGCACCAGTTCATGAAGTGCGAACTCGTCTCGATCACCGATGCGGACAGCTCGGTCGACGAACATGAGCGCATGACGGCCTGCGCCGAAGAAATCCTCAAGCGTCTCGGCCTGCACTACCGCGTCATGACGCTGTGCACCGGCGACATGGGTTTTGGCGCCCGCAAGACCTATGATCTGGAAGTCTGGCTGCCGGGGCAGGACACGTTCCGCGAGATTTCGTCCGTCTCGGTCTGCGGAGATTTCCAGGCGCGCCGCATGAATGCGCGCTATCGCGGCAAGGACGACAAGGCGACGAAGTTCGTGCACACGCTGAACGGTTCGGGCACGGCCGTCGGCCGCGCGCTGATCGCCGTCATGGAAAACTACCTGAACGAGGACGGCACGGTCACGGTGCCCGATGTCCTGCTGCCCTATATGGGCGGCCTGAAGAAGATCGAGAAGGCCGCCTGAGGCGGCGGGCGGAGACGAGATGCGCATCCTTCTGACCAATGACGACGGCATCCATGCCGAGGGCCTCGCCGCCCTCGAGCGGATCGCCCGCGAACTGACGGACGACGTCTGGGTCGTGGCGCCGGAGACCGACCAGAGCGGCCTTGCCCATTCGCTGACGCTCTCCGAGCCGCTGCGCCTGCGCAAGATCGACGACAAGCGTTACGCGCTGCGCGGCACGCCGACGGACTGCGTCATCATGGGCGTGCGCGAAGTGCTGGACGTGGAGCCGGACCTCGTTCTCTCCGGCGTCAATGCCGGCGCCAACATGGCCGACGACGTGACCTATTCTGGCACCATCGCGGGTGCCATCGAAGGCACGCTGCAGGGCATCAAGTCGATGGCGCTGAGCCAGGCCTACCACCATGCCAGCGGCCGCGTCGTGCCGTGGGAGGTTGCCGAAACTTTCGCGCCAAAACTCATCCGCCAGCTGATGGACGTCGAACTGCCGGACTGGACCTTCTTCAACCTCAACTTCCCGAACTGCACCCCCGCCGAACTGAAGGGCGTCGAGGTGACGAGCCAGGGCAAGCTTGATTTCGGTCTCACGATCGATGAGCGCGCCGATGGCCGGGGCTTTCCCTATTACTGGCTGCGCTTCGGCGAGCGGAAGGGCGATTTCCGCGTCGGCACCGATATCCACGCGGTCAGGAACCACAAGATTTCGGTCACGCCGCTGAAACTCGACCTCACGGATTATACCGTGCTCGATCGCGTGCAGCGCGTGCTCAACGGCGAGGATGCGGATTGAACACGGGACGGGTGATCGAGAAGGAAGGGTTTGCCGCGCTGGCGCTGCGCCTGCGCGGGCAGGGCATCAACAATCTCGACCTCCTGACGGCCGTGGAGCAGACGCCGCGCACGCTCTTCGTGCCGCCGCAGTTTGCCGGCGAGGCCTATTCGCGCCGCGTCCTGCCGCTCGACTGCGGCTCCTTCATGGAGGGCATCGACCTTGCGGTGCGCGTGCTGCATCTCCTGAGCCTCAAGGCCGGCCAGCGCATCCTCGAAGTCGGCACCGGCAGCGGCTTCACCGCCGCCGTCATGGGCCGCCTGACGGAGCGCGTGCTGACGGTCGACCGCTACCGCACGCTCGCCACCAATGCGCAGCAATCCATCGAGAAGGCCGGCATCCGCAACGTCATCGTGCGCCAGGCCGATGGCAGCAACGGCATGCCGGGGGAGGGCACCTTCGACCGCATCCTCGTCACCGCCGCCTTCCAGGCCCTGCCGCGCTTCTTCGCCGAGCAACTCGTCTCCGGCGGCATGCTGATCGCCCCCGTCATGGTCAGCGACACCGAGTGCCGCATGCTGAAGCTCACCAAGACCGGCAGCCGCTTCGACCGCGAAGACCTCTTCGACGTGCCCTACCTGCCGATCGTGCCGCAGATGGCGCAGGCGCTCTAATCAAACTCTCATCCTTGGCTTTTACGGCTTGGCAGGCGGCCGCCTGCTGAGTCTCGTGGCGTTTTTTGCCTGAAAATCAGCACCTCCAGCGCATGCGCCTCGGCGCACCGCCCGGATTCCCGTCGCGATTCCAGCGCGTTAACCTTTTGTTAACCAGCGCAAGCTTCGCGCAAGCTTCGGGGCGTAGGCCGATAGCGAAGCAGAAGTTTCCACACAGGACGCCGGTTTTTTAAGGCTGCTCCGATGGAGAGGGAAATGTACGTCTCGAACAGGATCACCAGCAGTTCGACCAGCGACAGCCTCGCCTATCTCGCGGGCAAGGCTGCGGGCAAGGCTGTCGAGGAGAATGCCGAGGCCGGCTCGACCGCGCATCTCGCCGGCGGCAGCTACGACCCGTCCTCCCATGTCGGCCTGACCGTCGATGCGCTGCTCGTGCTGAGCGTCGCCCGGGAAGAAGCGACCTCCAGCCTGCCGGCGCTGACCGCTGCCGAGCGCGACAACCTCGACACATCAGAACTCGAAAAACGCGAATATGCCGCCTTCGGTCATTTCCTGGAGAAGGGCGACCGAAAGGCCTATTACCGCGCCTATGTCGAATATTTCGACAGCATGTCGGCGCAGGACCAGCGCAGCGCGCGTTATGCCGGGACACGTGAGCCCGCCGTCGCGGCACTGCAAGCCATCGCCTACAATGAAAGCGCCCTCGACATGACGGCGCCCGACGCCGCCCTCGAAAACGCCGCCGTCCTCGGCGAGCGGGCCACACGCCGCGCGACGCCCATTTCGTCGATCTTCCAGCCGAGCCCGGCCGATATCGAGAATGTCGCCCGCGTCAACGGTCGCATCTCGCGCGCCGACAGCATGTACGCGACCGGATTCTGAGGCGTTTTGCCGTGGTGGAGGGCCGCCATGGTTATCAATTCATCAAAAACCTGTTGCGGGTAGCCCGTCTTTAACCGGGCAGTAACTCTAACGCGCTTTAATCGGTCTACATCAAGTAGCGTACCGATTGGGTAGTCTCATGCGTAAGAGTGTATCGCCGAGTTTTGGTAGGACCGCGACCCGCCTCGTGGCTGCCGCCCTGCTGGCAAGCGTAGCGACCGGGTGCAGCTCGGACGCCTCCCGTTTTGGCGGCCTCTTCTCCTCGTCCGGTTCGGACAATATCACTACGAGCTCGGTCCCGCGCCGCACGCTCTTCGGCAACAATGTCGTGCCGCGCGGCTCGGTCGGCAGCGGCCAGCAGGTCGTCATGACCGACCAGACGGGCACCCGCGATCAGGCGCTGAACCAGCCATTCCCGGATCAGGGCACGGTCTCCTACGACCCGATCAACACATCCACCACCGGCGGCTCCGGCACGCGGCTCGCCACGACGCCGATGACCGTCCAGCGCGGCGAACTCAACGACCCGACCGCCGGCGCCCGCCAGGAAGCCGAGCGCGAGGTCGCGATGGCCCAGGAGCTTCCCGAGCGCAAGGCCAGGGACGTCGACACGCTGACGACGGCGACCGTCAAGGGCAAGGCCGGCTGGTCGACGCAGAACGCACCGGTCGTCATGCTGCGCCAGGGCGAAAGCGTGAAGACGCTCGCCAACCGCTACGGTGTGCCGGAAAAGGAAATCCTCGCCGCCAACGGCCTGAAGCGCGCGGCGGATGCCGAGCCCGGCCAGAAGATCGTCATCCCGACCTTCAGCACGACGGCAAGTGCCGCCAAGGCCTCGACGGATCACACGCTGAAGGTCGGCGAAAAGCTGCCGACGCCGGAGCGCAAGGGCGAGCAGAATGTCGCCATCCTGCCCGGCACCTCCACCCGCGACAAGGTGAAGTCGGAAAGCGGCCAGACGAATTCGAAGGTCGCCGAAGCGGGCGAAGGCAGCGGCAAGGCCGGCTACGAAGTGCAGCCGGGCGACTCGCTCGCCAAGATCGCGCGCAGCAACGGCGTTTCCGTCGATGCGCTGAAGAAGGCGAACGGCCTGGAGACCGCATCGATCCGCATCGGCCAGAAACTGACGATCCCGGCCGGCGGCGCCGTTGAAACGACGACGGACAAGACGACGACGGCCTCGGTTCCGGTCAACAAGGAAAAGAAGGTCGAGACGGCGGAAAAGAAGCCGGAAGCCTACAAGGCCCCGGTGAAGACCGTTTCCGTGACGGAAGCGACCGAAAAGTCGGACGTGACGGACGAAGCGCCCGAATCGACCGGCATCGGCAAATATCGCTGGCCGGTGCGCGGTGCGGTCATCGCCGGCTACGGCGCCAATGTCGACGGCAACCGCAACGACGGCATCGACATCTCGGTTCCGGAAGGCACGCCGATCAAGGCCGCCGAAAACGGCGTGGTCATCTATGCCGGCAGCAGCCTGAAGGAACTCGGCAACGCGGTTCTCGTGCGCCACGACGACGGCACCGTCACGGTCTACGGCCATGCCGGCGACCTGAGCGTCCAGCGCGGCCAGAAGATCCAGCGCGGCCAGACGGTCGCCACCTCCGGCATGAGCGGCAGCGCCACCCGCCCGAAGGTCCACTTCGAGGTGCGCAAGAACGCCACCCCGGTCAACCCGATGACCTTCCTGGAATAGGGTTGATCGTCCGTAGGAAAAAACAGCAAGGCCCGGTTCGACCGGGCCTTGCTGTTTTTGATAAAACCGCCCAACCTCTCCTTCGTCATGGTCGGGCCTGACCCGACCATCCATCCACGGCCACCTACCGGATATGGATCCTCGGCTCAGGGCCGGGGATGACGACAGAGGGTGGGGCGAGGTTTACCGACCAAATGACGATGGTTTCGCCGCCTTGCTCACTTCACCAGCGGCTTGCCCAACCGTCCCGCCAGGTCCTGCACATATTGCCAGGCGACGCGGCCGGAGCGTGAACCGCGGGTCGTCGCCCATTCGAGCGCTTCGGCATGGAGCTGTTCCGTAGCGATGCCGAGATCGAAATGGCGGGCATAGCCGTCGATCATCTCGAGATATTCGGGCTGGCTGCACTTGTAGAAGCCGAGCCAGAGGCCGAAGCGGTCGGACAGCGACACCTTCTCCTCGACGGCCTCGGACGGGTTGATCGCCGTCGACTGCTCGTTCTCCATCATGTCGCGCGGCAGCAGGTGCCGGCGGTTGGAGGTGGCGTAGAGCAGCACATTGTCCGGCCGGCCTTCCACGCCGCCGTCGAGCGCCGCCTTCAGCGACTTGTAGGACGTGTCGTCATGGTCGAAGGAAAGGTCGTCGCAGAAGATGATGACCGGGGCGGGCGCGTCCTTTAGGATTTCCATCAGCGCCGGCAGCGTCGAAATATCCTCGCGGTGCACCTCGACGAGCTTCAGCCGGCTACCGGTCTCCTTGGCCGCAAGCGCATGCACCGATTTCACCAGCGACGACTTGCCCATGCCGCGCGCGCCCCAGAGCAGCACGTTGTTGGCCGGCAGGCCGCGGGCGAATCGCACGGTGTTGTCGACGAGGATGTCGCGCACATGGTCGACGCCGCGGATGAGGTCGATGTCGATGCGGTTCGGACGCTTCACCGGCTGGAGGTGCTGGCGCCCCGGCGACCAGACGAAGACGTCGGCGGCGTTCCAGTCGTTGACGGCGGGCGCGGGGCCGGCGAGGCGTTCCAGCGTGGCATTGATACGGCCGATTTCGGCGAGCAAAAGCTTGATGGGATCGTCCTGCAATTTCTCTCTCCTCATGCGTCCCTGCCGGGTAACATGCGGCGGCGGGTGGCGAAAAGGGGGAAAGCGCTTGAAAAGCGCCGGCTTCTCAGTCTCGTGTGTTGCATTCAAGGCCTGCTTGCCTATATTCCGGCAACCGAAATGGCCCCTCAGGCCGCGCAAATTCAAGATTTCAAGGAGTAGCTGATGTTCATTACCGAGGCCTTCGCCCAGACGGCACCCGGCGGAGCAGCTGGCGGCGCAGACATTCTCATGTCGGTCCTGCCGTTTCTGCTGATTTTCGTGGTGATGTATTTCCTCATCATCCGCCCGCAGCGTGCCAACATGAAGCGTCGCGAAGAGCTTCTGAAGAACATCCGCCGCGGCGACCAGGTCGTCACCGGCGGCGGCATCGTCGGCAAGGTCACCAAGGTCATCGACGACAACGAGCTCGAAGTCGAAATCGCCGAGGGCATGAAGGTGCGCGTCGTGCGTAGCGGCATCAGCGAAGTCCGCGTCAAGGGCGAACCCGTCAAGGAATAACTTGACCTGCCGCCTGGCCGGGCAGAAACCCGGCCGGACGGCCCGACTGGTTTTCAGCCGGCGTCCGTGCCGGGTTGTTTTTGTTTTTACGCAATGCCAGCAGGACCGCGTTCCGCCCTTTTGCTGAAGTTGCCGTAGGCGAGACCGCGATGCAGCAATCCGCCCGCTGGAAGACCGTTTCTCTCTGGCTCGTCCTCGTGGCGAGCCTTCTTGTCATTCTGCCCAGCCTTCTGCCCACGCGCACGGCCGCTCTTCTACCGGGCTGGCTGACGATGCACCGCCTCGAGCCCGGCATCGACCTCACCGGCGGCTCCCGCCTGGTGCTGGAGGTTTCGCGCAGCGACATCGCCGCCGACCGGCTGCGCGCTGCCGTGGAAACGATCGGCAATACGCTGCGCGCCGCGCGCGTTCCCTATAGCGACCTCAACGGCGCGGACGACACGATCGACGTGACCGTGACGGCCGCCGATCGCGTCGAGGCCGCCCGCACGGCGCTCGCCGGCCTCGATCTCGGCACGCTCAGCGAGCCGGAAACGAGCGCCTTCCGCCTCGTCCTGTCGGCCGCGGCCATCGACGATTCCGTTCGCGCCGCCTCGCTCGGCGCCGTCGATGCGGTCCGCCGCCGCGTCGAGAGCCTCGATATTCCGACCCTTGCCGTCGGGCGCGGCGAGCATGACCGCATCGTCGTCGCCATGCCCGGCCTCACCGACCCGCAGCGCGTCAAGGATATGCTGGCGCAGGTCGGGCGGCTCTCCGCGCGGCTGGTCGATGACAGCGTGCCGGTCAACACGGCGATGGAGGACGGCGCGCCGGCGGGCTCCGAAGTGCTCTACTCCACCGGCGAGCCGCCGGTCGGCTATCTGGTCCGGCAGGACGATCTCTTCACCGCATCGGATGTCGCCTCCGCGCAGCCGGCCGCCAATGGCGAACCCTTCATCGAATTCGTGCTGAGAGGCGGAGCGGCCGAACGGCTCGCCGCCTTTACGCGCGAAAACAGCGGCCGCACCATCGCCATCCTTCTCGACGGCCAGATCATCTCGACCTCGCGCATCCAGGGCGCCATCACGGATGGCGTCGGGCGGCTTTCCGGCGATTTCGACGCGGAGGGTGCCGGAAACCTCGCGCGCATCATCGCCAGCGGCCCGCTGCCCGCACCGCTCACCATCATCGAGGAGCGCTCGATCGAGCCGGCGCTCGGCACGACGTCGCGGGTCACGATGGCCGCCGCCCTCGTCGTCGCGGTCGGGGCCGTCGTCGCCTTCATGACCTTCTTCTACGGCGTGCTCGGGGTCATCGCCTCGCTGGCGCTGTTCTTCAACGTCATCCTCACCTTCGCCGTGCTGGCGCTGGTCGGCGCGCCGCTGTCGCTTTCCATGATCGCCGGCATTGTGCTCACCGTCGGCATCACGGTGGATGCCAGCGTGCTGATCTTCGAGCGCATCCGCGAGGAGGTGAAGGGCGGGCGCGAGCTCTCACGGGCGGTCCTGGTCGGCTTCCGCCGGGCCCGCGCCACGGTGCTCGATGCCTCCATCACCATGTTCATCGCCATCGCGGTCCTTTTCCTGCTCTCGGCCGCGCCGGTGCGCGCCTTCGCGCTTGCCGTCGGCATCGGCCTTCTGGCAACGCTCGTCACCACCTTCACGCTGACGCGCCGCCTTGTCAGCGCCTGGCTCAACCGCAGCCACGCGACGCACCTGCCGAAGGGCGTGCGCTCCGGCTTCTTCGACAGCCTCAATCTGCGCTTCATGGCGGTACGCAACGTCGTCTTCCTGCTGACCGCCGTCCTGTCGCTCGCCATTGCCGGCATGCTCGTTGCCGGCAAGCTGAAGCCCGGCATCGATTTCACGGGCGGCGCCGCACTCGAACTGCAGGCGAAGGCGGGCAATGCCGATCCCGACGATATCGCCGCGCGCCTGACGGATGCCGGCGTCGACGTGCTGAACGTCACCAAGCATCGCGATGCGCGCCACGCGCTGGTGCGGCTGACGTCGGCCGGCGAAGGCGAGAATGCCGAGCAGACCTCCGTGCTCATCGCCCGCGGCGAGCTTGAGGACGATTATGATTTCCGCCGCGTCGAGGCGGTCGGCCCGGCGATTTCCGGCGAACTGATCGACACCGCGACGCTCGGCTTCGTCGTCGGCCTCGTGGCGCTCGTCGCCTATATCTGGGTCCGTTTCGAGTGGCACTTCGCCATCGGCGCGATCATCGCGCTGGCGCATGACGTGTTCTTCACGCTCGGCTTCCTGGCGCTCGCCAGGATCGAGTTCAACATCACCGCCGTCGCAGCCCTCCTGACCGTCGCCGGCTATTCGTTGAACGACACCATGGTCGTCTACGACCGAATCCGCGAGAATCTCAGGCATTTCAAGCAGATGCCGCTGCCGATCCTGATCGACGACGCGATCAACCGCACGCTGTCGCGCACCGTGCTGACTTCGGCGACGACGCTGATCGCGCTTTCGGCGCTGGCGCTGTTCGGCGGCGAGGCGATCCGCACCTTCGCGCTGACGCTGCTTTTCGGGGTGGCGATCGGCACCATCTCCTCTATCTACATTGCCGGACCGATCCTCATCCTGTTCCGCCTGCAGCCGGAGCGCTATCGCCCCGGCAAGGGTGGCAAGGCACCGGTCACGGAAGCGACGGAAAAAAATGGCTAAAGGCATCGAAATCCGCGAGGCGCACTTCCCCGGGCGTGCGCCGATCGACGCATATGGCAATGGCGGTTTTCGCTTTGCCGACATGTCGCACCGCGGCTCCATACTCTGCCTGCCCTCCGGCATCCACGGCTGGGACAAGGAGGAGGGCGCGGCGCTGACGGTCGACGACCTCCAGCGCGTGCTGGACGAGGCGGGGGATATCGAGGTGCTGCTGGTCGGCACCGGCAAGGACATCCGCCCCCTGCCGGCGGATATCAAGGCGGCGCTCAAGGAGCGCCGGATCAGCTCCGACCCGATGAGCACGGGGGCCGCCGTGCGCACGTTCAATGTCATGCTGGCGGAAAGCCGGGCGGTCGCCGCGGCGCTGATCGCGGTGTGACGCGGAAGGCGGTTTTTTCGACGTGAGCGACAACCCCCATTACGCGCACTGCCTGACGGTGCTTCGCGAGACCGATCGCGATCGCTATCTTGCCTGCCTGCTGGCGCCGGTCGAAAAGCGCGGTGCGCTTGCCGCGCTCTATGCCTTCAATGCCGAGATCGCCCGCGTGCGCGATGTGGTGCGCGAGGCGCTTCCCGGGGAAATCCGCCTGCAATGGTGGCGCGATCTGCTGGAGGGCGAGGCCGACGGCGACGCCATGGCCAATCCGCTCGCCGCCGGCCTGATGGCCTGCGTGAAGGAGCATCGGCTGCCCGTCGCCGTGTTGACGGACATGATCGAGGCGCGCATCTTCGACGTCTATAACGACCCGATGGAGAGCCGCGCGTCCTTCGAAGGCTATGCCGGCGAGACGGCCTCCGCGCTGATCCAGCTTGCAAGCCTCATCCTCGATCCCGCCAGCGCGTCGAAATCGGCGGACGCGGCCGGCCATGCCGGCGTGGCGCAGACGGTAGCGGGAACGCTTCTGCTACTGCCAATCCACCGCCGCCGCGGGCAGGTCTACCTGCCGGGCGATCTCCTGGCCGCGACCGGCCTGACGCCGGAAGCGCTTCTCGGCGGCAGCGATGCCGCTGCGGCAACGCGGGCGGTGCAGGCTTTCGTGGGCCTCGGGCGCGAACATCTGGCCAAGGCGGGGGCGGCGGGCGGGGTCTCACCGGCAAATCGCCCGGCCTTTTTGCCGGTCGCCCTCGTTCCGCACATATTGGACGCCGCCGAGAAGGCGGGCGCTGCGGCGCTGGAACGCTCCCCTCAGCCGGCGCAGTGGCGGCGGCAATGGTGGATGTGGCGGGCGATGCGGCGCGGACCATTCTGAAAAATTGACGGGACGCAAAACTGGCGCAAGCCTTGTCCGCTACAGCGACAGGACGTTTTTCGCGGGGGAGTCGCGCTGATGCTCTGGACCATCACCATTGCCTGCCTGCTGTTGGCCGGTCTGGTCTTTCGTCAACTGTTTCGCCGTGAGGAAGAGCAGGAACTGGCGGGCGAGGATGCCGGCCTGGCGATCCTGGAATTCGGCCGGGCTTTTCCCGACGAGGCGATCCGGGAGATGATCACCACCGCAAACGGCCGCACGGTGTTCCTGCGGCTGCATGACGGCAAGGCCGGCTGCATGAACGCGCACGGCCATCACTATTCCTGCCATCTCATCGAACCCGGCACGGTGCGCGTCAACGGCGCCGGCCCGAAGCGCCTCGACGTCAAGTTCGCCAATGCCGCCTATGAGGGCGGCACCTTCGAGTTCCGCGACGAGCGGGACGCCGCGGAGGTCTCGCTGTGGCTGCTCGGCAGCTTCATGCCGAGCGTTGCCGGTCTCGACCCGCAGGCCGCAGGCCAGCCGCACTAAGTCAGCGGCTGAGCCAGCGCGCGCAGTCTTCCAGCGCCCTTGCGGCGGTCGCGTGTTTCTTGGCGATCGCCTTGTCCTTGCCGCGAAAGCGCTTCATGCCCTCGGGCTTGGTCACCGTGCCCGGCTCCAGCGGCGGAAACAGGCCGAAATTGACGTTCATCGGCTGGAAAGAGCGTTTTCCCGGCTCGTCGTCGGAAACGATGTGGCCGCCGGTAATATGGCCCAGCAGGGCGCCGAACGCCGTGGTTTCCGGCGGCAGCGACGGCGTTTCGCCCAGTCGCTCGGCGGCAGCGAACCGGCCTGCGAGCAGGCCGATGCTGGCGCTTTCCACATAACCTTCGCAACCGGTGATCTGGCCGGCGAAGCGCAGGCCCGGGCGGCCCTTCAGCGTCAGCGAGCGGTCGAGCAGTGTCGGCGAGTTGATGTAGGTGTTCCGGTGCAGGCCGCCGAGGCGGGCGAATTCCGCATTTTCGAGCCCGGGAATCAGGCGGAAGATTTCTGCCTGCGCGCCATATTTCAGCTTCGTCTGGAAGCCGACCATGTTGTAGAGCGTGCCGAGCGCATTGTCCTGGCGCAGCTGCACGACGGCATAGGCCTTGACGGTCGGGTTATGCGCATTGGTCAGGCCCATCGGCTTCATCGGGCCGTGGCGCAGCGTCTCGCGGCCGCGCTCCGCCATCACCTCGATCGGCAGGCAGCCGTCGAAATAGGGCGTGCCTTCCCATTCCTTGAAGCCCGTCGTGTCGCCGGCGATCAGCGCGTCGATGAAGGCGTTGTACTGCGCCTCGTCCATCGGGCAGTTGATATAGTCCTTGCCCGTGCCGCCGGGGCCGACCTTGTCGTAGCGCGACTGGAACCAGCAGATATCCATGTCGATGCTCGCCGTGTGCACGATCGGCGCGATGGCATCGAAGAAGGCGAGCGAATCGGCGCCGGTGCGCGCCTGGATCGCTGCGGCAAGCGATGGCGCAGTGAGCGGGCCGGTCGCGATGATCGCCTGGTCCCATTCCTCCGGCGGCAGCCCGGTCACTTCCTCGCGCGTGATGGTGATCAGCGGGTGGCTTTCGAGCGCGGCGGTGACGGCGGCGGAAAAGCCGTCGCGATCGACCGCAAGCGCGCCGCCGGCCGGCACCTGATTGGCATCGGCCGAGCGCATGATCAGCGAACCGGCCAGCCGCATTTCGGCATGCAGCACGCCGACCGCATTGCTGGTCGCGTCGTCGGAGCGGAAGGAGTTGGAGCAGACGAGCTCGGCAAGGCCGTCCGTCTTGTGGGCATCCGTGCCGCGCACGCCGCGCATTTCATGCAGGATGACGGGTACGCCGCGTGTCGCGATCTGCCAGGCGGCTTCGGAGCCGGCAAGGCCGCCGCCGATGACGTGGATGGGGGCTGGGGAGGAGGTGTTGGTCATGGCCGGTTCGTTACCACGGCGGCGTGCGGCTTTCCATCACCCCAAACTCAAAAGCCTGAATCAAAAACGGCACCAGATGGTGCCGTTTGAAGCGTTCCTCGCGCGTCGCCGTTTCCGGCCGCAGCGGGAAACCGGCTATGTCTTAGCGGAAGGAACGGGCTGCGATGTCGCGGATGTCGTAACGCGTCAGGCCGATGTCGGACAGCGTGTGGTTCGACAGGTTGCCGAGTTCGTTCATCGTGCGGCGGTAGGAAATCCAGTTCTTTGCAATGCGGATCGGGTTCATCGTCTTTGCTCCTCGAAGCGGTTGTCCGGGACGTCTGTCAACCGGTTTGTGATGCTTATATACGCGACACTCTTGTTAATGTGCAGTGCAAAGAAAATGCAGCTGCTATGCATTTGTGCAATAAGACGATCACGGATCGAGCAGTTGCGCCGCATGCGAGCAGAATAGGCAGAAAGTGCCGCTATTCCAGGCGGATAGGGATTTTCGCCGCTTTCGGAGCTGAAAAGCAGGCGCGTCGCAGGCGATGAATCGCGACATTGTGCGCCGCAATAAGTCGCGCACGGCAAAACGCCCTCCGGCGGGAACCGAAGGGCGTTCGAAAAGGACCGTTAAAGGTCGTTCGGCTTAGTTGGAAGCCTTGCGAGCGATGTACGGGATATCGCTGCGGCCGATGCCGAGGTCGCGAAGTTCACGGTCCGTCATACGGCCGAGTTCGCTGACGGTCTGACGATACTTGCGCCAGTTGTTAAAAGAGCGTGCCAGGTTCATGTGATTACCCCTTTCTTGGGCTTCGTACTGGGCGGCCGCTCGTCTTTGGCGCCGCCCTGATCTGATGAAACGGAATATACGCTGCGGCGCCGAAAAGAACAGCGCTGTTCCAGCACGGCACCCATGCGTTTTGTGCATGTCAAGCGGAAAGTTTGGCGAAATTCTGGCCAAAATCCGGGCTTTCGGCCACAAAGGTTAAAGCCGGTATGCATCTGTGCTGGTGCAGCGCAAAAAGAAACGCCTGCCGGGGAGGGAGATCCGGCAGGCGTTTCTGGTCTCGACCGGCAACCTGGGAGGAGGAAGAGGAGTGCCGATCCTGTCGGGGACGTTGGGAGGAGGAGATCGTCGCCCGACCGATGATCGAGATATAGGATGCCGCTGCCGCGTACAAAAGAGCCGGCTGGGAATGGCACCCATGCGCCGTGCGCATGCGTTCAGCGCCAGGTGCGCAAATCTACGGAGCGTCGGAGGATTTTGCCGGGAAAAGGCGGGGCGCCATGCGTCTGGCGTAAATAATAACGCCCGCTGGGGGAGGAGATCCAGCGGGCGTCATTGAAGGTGACTGGCAACTGGGAGGAGGAGTGTTGCCAATCGTATCGAAGCGACACTGGGAGGAGGAGTGCGTCGCTTCGAATTCATGTCGATCTCCGTTTCCGGATATCGGGTCTTCAGGCATCATGCCCGGCGTACAACCAGTTCGCCCTTCCGGTCCTCTGTCGCCTTACGATACGCGGCGCCTTGATTTCCGGGCCGGACCATCTTTGATCCGATGTCTGAACTATAACCGTGCACGTCGAATTTGTGCAGTGCAATATGGGCATGGATGATATGCGCCCGCTGCATGCCCGAAATCGCCGAGCCGATCGGCTCTTGAGGGCTAGAATTACCATGCGTTTCTTTATTTCTCGTTAATCTTGGTGGCCGCTCGCGCTCTTTCAAGAGGTTTTGCCACGAAGAATTGCCCATTTTCCGAATTTTCGCCCCGATTGCGAATTTCTCCGCAACCTATATCGTCCCTGTTGACAAGGCCGAAGTCGACTCGATCCGACGCCATTTTCCGAACGGAGCAGGAACGCATGTACAGGGGCAGGCTGGAGCGCGACCTCACACTCTGGACGGAGCAGGGCCTGATCGACGCTTCGACGGCGGGACGGCTGCTGAAAGAATACGATTCCCGCCCGAGTTCCTTCAGCCTCGGCCGCGTGCTGATGATCATCGCAGCGCTTCTCGTCGCCGCCGCGGTGCTGCTGCTGGTCGCCGCCAACTGGGATGCCATTCCGCGCCTCGTGCGGCTCGTCGGCATCGTCGGGCTGATCTGGGGTGCCTATCTCGCCGGCGCGGTGCTCATCACGCGTGGCGCGGAGCGGCTGGCCGCCGCCTTCCTGGTGTTCGGCACGCTCGCCTTCGGGGGCGCGATCGCGATGGTCGGGCAGATGTACCATCTGTCCGGCGATACGTTCCAGGCAATGCTCGTCTGGTTTGCGGGGGCGGTGGTGGCCGCGGCACTCTTCCGTTCCGGCGCCGTCACCGCCGTTGCGGGGGTCCTTGCCTTCGTCGTTTCCGGCGCGGACTGGTCGCAATCCTACAATGCCGACGAGACGGTGCTGCTCTGGCTGATGCCGCTGATGGCCGTCATCATCATTCTTCTGGTGCGCTACACGGATGCCGGGCGGGTCCGCCATCTCGCCTATCTGCTGCTCGTCGCCTGGCTCGCCTTTATCTATAGCGAATACGAGACGCCGACGACCGCCATCGCAATCGCCGCCTTCGGCGCGGTCGCCTATCTGCTGGCCGCCGTGCCGCAGTCGCCGCTTCATGCCTTCGCCCGCAGCGCCGGCGCCGCACCGGCCTTTTATTCCTACCTGGTGCTGATGGTCGGCCTTTTCGGCCTGCATGCCGAATTCGACACGGTCGGGGACCGGCTGTTCCTCGGCATCATCACGCTCGCCGCCGCCATTGCCGGCATCGCGCTGTCGGGCAAGGAGAACGGGGCGGTGCGCTATCTCGGCTACATCGCCTTCGCCGTCGAGACGCTCTATCTCGCCTCCGAAACGATCGGCTCGATCATCGGCACGTCCGGCTTCTTCCTCGTCTCCGGCCTGGTGGTCGCGCTGATCGCCTGGGGCGTCATCGCGCTGGAGCGGCGTTTTTCCAAGGCTGAAACCCAGGTGGAGGCGTAACCATGGCGATGTCCGGTTTCTTCCGCATTCCCCCGATCGCCGCCGCCATCGTCGCCGCGGCCCTCCAGACCGCCGTGCTCGGTTATATGGTCGAAAGCCGCGCCTCGATCCTGCGCAGCGGCGAGGATATCAAGCTGAAGACACTGCCCGTCGATCCGCGCGATCTCCTGCGTGGCGACTACGTCATCCTGTCCTACCCGATCTCGACGATCTCGAAGGATATCGTCACGGGCGAGATACCGAAGGACAGCCAGCAGGTGCGCATGGCGGTGCGGCTGAAGCCCGGCGCGGACGGCCTGTGGACGGCGAGCGAGGCGAGTTTCGGCGATCTCGCGCCGGCGGAAGGCAGCGTCGTGCTGCGCACGCTGCCCTTTGAATATTACTCGTCGGTGGACAATGTCCTGCCGGAAACGCTCTTCGTCAGCTACGGCATCGAGCGCTATTATGTGCCGGAAGGCGAGGGCAAGGTGCTGGAGGACGCCCGCAACCAGGAGGAACTGGAAGTCGAGGCGCGCGTCTCGAAAGACGGCACGCCGCAGATCGCCCGGCTCATCCTGAAGGGCGAGCCGATTTATGACGAACCGCTCTATTGACGAGAACGGGCTGGATCACGCCGATTTGCCCGCATTTTTCCTTTGATCCGCCGGAAACGGGTGATATAGAGACGCCGCGCTCGGAGGGCGCCACGGCAGCGGCCAGGCCGCCCGAGGCACCCTGGTTTCTGAGACGCGGGTATGGTGAAATTGGTAGACACGCCAGATTTAGGTTCTGGTGCCGCAAGGCGTGGGAGTTCAAGTCTCTCTACCCGCACCAGAGCCACGAACCGTGGAAATGGAGGTTTCCGCGGCTGTGGGTCATTGTAGAGCGCCATTTTGCTTGCCAAAAGGCCACGGAATTCAGTAAAGCCACCGCTGGCACATGGACCGGCGGGGTGCTCGCCATAACCGGCAGGCCGGTTTGAGCACCGCCAACTCGAAATTGAAGGTTTGAACATGCAGGTTATCGAAACGCTCGCTGAAGGGCTGAAGCGCGAAATCAAGGTCGTTATCCCGGCCAAGGACATGGAAGCTCAGATGAACGAGCGTCTTGAAGACGCCAAGGGCCGTGTCCGCATCAACGGCTTCCGTCCGGGCAAGGTCCCCTTCGCCCATCTGAAGAAGATGTACGGCAAGTCGATCATGGCTGAACTCGTCAACGAGATCATCCGCGACCGTCCGTCGGCGATCCTGTCCGAGCGCGGCGAAAAGTCGGCGACCCAGCCGGAAATCGCGATGACCGAGGACCAGGCCGAAGCGGAAAAGATCCTTGCCGCGCAAGCCGATTTCGAATTCACCCTGTCCTACGAAGTCATCCCGGCGATCACGCTGAAGGACGCTTCCGGCATCGCCGTCACGCGCGAAGTCGTTGAAGTCGACGCTTCCGAGGTCGACGAGCAGATCCTGAAGATCGCCGAAAGCGCCCGTACCTACGAGACCAAGAAGGGCAAGGCCGCCGACGGCGACCGCGTCACGATCGATTACCTCGGCAAGGTCGACGGCGAAGCCTTCGACGGCGGCAAGGACGAAGACGCGGAACTCGTCATCGGTTCCAACCGCTTCATCCCGGGCTTCGAAGAGCAGCTCATCGGCCTCAAGGCTGGCGACGAGAAGGTCATCACCGTCACCTTCCCGGCCGACTACCCGGCTGAAAACCTCGCCGGCAAGGAAGCCACCTTCGACATCAACGTCAAGGAAGTCGCTGCTGCCGCCGCCGTCGAGATCAACGACGAACTCGCCAAGACGCTCGGCCTCGAATCGGCCGACAAGCTGCGCGAAATCGTCCGCGGCCAGATCGAAAGCCAGTACGGCTCGGTCACCCGCCAGAAGGTCAAGCGTCAGATCCTCGACCAGCTCGACGAGATGTACAAGTTCGATTCGCCGGAACGCCTGGTCGACGCCGAATTCGAAAACATCTGGCGCCAGATCAACACGGACCTCCAGCAGTCCGGCAAGACGTTCGCTGACGAAGACACGACGGAAGAGGCAGCCCGCGAAGAATACCGCAAGCTCGCCGAACGCCGCGTCCGCCTCGGCCTCGTTCTCTCGGAAATCGGCGAAAAGGCCGGCGTCCAGGTGACCGACGAAGAGATGCAGCAGTCGCTTTACCAGCAGCTTCGCCAGTTCCCGGGCCAGGAAAAGCAGATCCTCGACTATTTCCAGAAGACCCCGGGTGCCGCCGCCTCGCTGCGCGCCCCGATCTTCGAAGAAAAGGTCGTCGATCACCTGCTCGGCGAGATCAAGGTGACGGACAAGGCCGTCTCCAAGGACGAGCTGATGGCCGAAGACGAAGAGGGTTCCGAAAAGGCAACCAAGAAGGCTGCGCCGAAGAAGAAGGCCGCTGCCAAGGCTGAAGCTGCGGACGGCGAAGAAGCCGCTCCGAAGAAGAAGGCCCCGGCCAAGAAGAAGGCCGCCGAAGGCGACGCCGAATAATCGGATCGACCCCATTGAATACGAAGAGGCCGCCCATTGGGCGGCCTTTTTGTTTGGCCGGATACCGCACGGCGATCTTGCCGTTTTTCACACCACCATCCACGCAGCGGTTTCCGCCCGTGGTTTTTCAAAGAACATCGGACGGGGCGCTGGAAGCTGCCTCGTTTGATAGTAAGTATGTGACACCTTTCAGCGCCCCGTTCGGCGGTTTTTGCCTGCGACTTCGATCCCTCTGCGATGGCGGGGTTTGTGGGAACAGTGGCGTGCCCTTCCGAGGAAGGCGCCATGCACGCTCTCAGGCTTACGATGCCGCAGCCATGGCTGCCGGTCGGCACCGTCTTCCACCTGCGCCGCGCGTCCGGGTCCTCAAAACCCGCGAACGCCGCGTGACGCTGTCCCGCCATCCTGTGTGCCGCACAGACACGCCCGGCTTTTCGGGAGAAACGACGGGTCGGTCCGACACCCCGTCATTCCCCTTGTCACCGGAAGGAGACCATTTTCCGCAGGCCCTTCGGGTACGGGCCTACGTCCGTCCCGTACCAAAAGCGCCGACCCCGCCTTACTGCCACGCCTGGCAGCGTATCCTTCGGCGGGATGGGGAGATTGTAGGCATGGATTTGATGGGCGGGGAAAATGGTGTGTGAAAAAAGGGCGACGGCGCGGTCGTCAGCCTATGGTCAGAAGCAGCGCCCGGTGATCGGAAACCTCGGGCGTTTCCACGACCGTGAACTCGGCGACCGGCACTTCCGCATTCACCAGCATGTAGTCCGCATGGCGGCCGGGCTTCTTGTAGAGCGAGGTTCGCGTGTCGGTGAAGCCGCGGGTCGTGACGAGGTCGGTGAGGCCGAGCTGTGCAAGTGTTTCGAAGGTGCGGCTGCCGGGCAGCAGGTTGAAGTCGCCGCAGAGCACGAGGGCTTCTTGCCCGCGATGCAGGCGCTCGATGAGCGCGACGAGGGTTTTTGCTTGCGCATCACGGACGGGAGAATCGCCCTTGCCGTCCTCGGTCCGCAGGCCGTGAAACTGCACGACGGAAAGCGCGCGGTCGGTCTTGTAGTCGTAAAGGCGGAAGGCTTGGGCGTTGCGGGCGCGGGGATGCGCGCCGAAACCGTGCGGGGAAAACGCGCCGTGCACGAAATCGACCGCCTGGCCGATGACCGCGATGTCCTGCCGGATGAAGGTGGCAAGGCCGAATTCCTGCCAGCAGGGCTGGTCGCCGTCCATCAGTTCGCCGCGCATGGCCGGTGCGAAGAAACCGTCATGGGCGGGAAGGGCTGTGGCGATTTCCCTATAGAGATTGCCGCGCTGCTGGAGTTCCACCGCGCCGTCGCGATAGGTGAGCCAGTCCGACCGCGCGGTAACCGCCCGCGGCACTTCCTGCAGGCAATAGACATCGGCATCGACCGCCGCGAGATAGTCGATGAGCGGCGCATGCAGCATGCCGCCCCAGACGTTCAGCGACAGGATCTTCATGCCGTCTGCGACAGGTCGCCCATACGGTTCCAGGCGTCGAGGCCGGCGATCTTGTAGGCTTCCGCGAGGGTGGGGTAATTGAAGGTGTTTTCGACGAAATATTCGACGGTGCCCTTCAGGTTCAGCACGGCCTGGCCGATATGCACGAGCTCGGTGGCGCCTTCGCCGACGATGTGCACACCGAGCAGGCGGCGGGTCTTCAGCGAGAAGATCATCTTCAACAGGCCGGAATTGAGCCCCATGATGTGGCCGCGCGAGGTCTCGCGGAACCGCGCCATGCCGCATTCATAGGGGATGCCGCGTTCCTTCACCTCTTCCTCGGTCAGGCCGCAGGTGGAGATTTCCGGCACGGCATAGATGCCGTAGGGGAAATATTTCGGCGGTTCCTTGGCGATGACGCCGACGGCGACGCGGGCGGCGATGCGGCCCTGTTCCATCGAGGTCGAGGCGAGGCTCGGGAAGCCGACGACGTCGCCGGCGGCGAAGATGTGCGGCACCTCGGTCTGGAACGTCTCCGGATTGACGCTGAGGCGACCGCGCGAATCGGCGGTGAGGCCGGCGGCGGCAAGGTTCAGGCTGTCCGTCGCGCCGACGCGGCCGGCGGCATAGAGCACCATGTCGCAGGTGACGTGGCGGCCGTTGTCCAGCGTGATCTCGCACTTGCCGTTGGGCAGTTTTTCCACCTTGTCGGCCTTCTGGCCGAGGATGAGCTTCATGTTGCGGTCGCGCAGCTCATAGATGAAGTCCTCGACGATCTCCTTGTCGATGAAATCGAGGATGGTCGGCTTCGGATCGATCACGGTCACCTGCGTGTCGAGCGCGCTGAAGATCGTGGCATATTCGATGCCGATGACGCCGGCGCCAATGACGGCCATGGAACGCGGCAGGTCCTGGATGTCGAGCAATTCGTCGCTGTCGAGCACGCTGACGCCGTCGAAGGGGATGCTCTCCGGACGATAGGGTTTCGTGCCGACCGCGAGCATGATGCCGGCGCCCTTGACATGCACGGTCTCGCCGTCGTCCTTGACGATCTCCATCGTGTCGGGCGTGACGAACTTCGCCTTGCCGCGGATGTGCTGCACGCGGTTGCGCGCGAACTGGTGCTCCAGCACGTCGACCTCGTGGTCGAGCGTGATCAGCAGGCGGCGGCGCAGGTCGTCGGCGCTGATTTCCTGCTTCACGCGATAGGAGCGGCCGTAGAAGCCGCGCTCGCGCCAGCCGGAAAGGTTCAGCGCGGTCTCGCGCAGCGTCTTGGACGGGATCGTGCCGGTGTGCACGGAAACGCCGCCGACTCGCTTGCCCTGTTCGATGACCAGAACCTTGCGCCCGAGCTTGGCGGCCTGGATGGCGCCACGGCGGCCTGCGGGGCCGCTGCCCACGACAACGAGATCAAATTCCTGCATGTGAGCGTGCCCCAGTCTTGTGCGGGAAGAATCATATTGCATCGCAGCAATTGTCTTCGCCTCGCATTTTTACGTCAACTCCATGTGACAGCGAACCGTTTCAATCGGATGAAAGCCGGTTCACCCGATCTTGGGATTTCACATAAGTCTCAGTCCCTTGAGACTGGCATGCCCATCCTTGCCTATGATGATGTGGTCATGCACCGTGATACCAAGCGGCCGCGCCGTTTCCACGATCGTTTTCGTCATGTCGATGTCCGCCCGCGACGGGGTGGGGTCGCCGGACGGGTGGTTATGCACCAGAATGATCGCCGTCGACGACAGTTCGAGCGCCCGGCGCACCACCTCGCGCGGATAGACCGGCGTGTGATCGACCGTGCCGTGCCCCTGCACCTCGTCGGCGATCAGCGTGTTGCGCTTGTCGAGGAAGAGGATGCGGATGTATTCCTTCGTTAGAAAATATCATTGAGTTTCATGGCCTTGGCGGGAACGTCCCCCAAACGTCCCCGCCGCGTCCCTTAGTCGTCGTTCTCGGTCCGTTTCTCCAGACGCATCATAGCCACGCGGCTGGTCTGTTTAATAGTGCCGCGGTTATACCGGGCGCTCGTCTGGCGGTTTTTGTGACCGGCCGATTTCATGACGTCTGTCTCAGTCGCCCCAAGGTCGTAAGCCTCAGTGATCGCTCCAGCACGCGCGTCCATGTTCCAGACGGTCTTTGGGATTCCCGCCTTATCAGCAACTTTCCGCCAGCGCTCCGTGAACTTGCGGTTCTTATACGGGACCCCGGTGCCTTCGGAAATGATCATTGGGCCTACCCTTTTCTCGGGCGGTACGAGCGCGATTTCTTCGAGGACAGAGGGATGCAACTTCAAATCATGTTCCACCATAAAACCGGTTTTCGTGTGCGCCTTGCGGAGGATGAACGCCTCGTCGATATCGGACCACAACAGGCCATTCTCCCACCGCGTGAGCTTGTAAGCGATGCCGCCTTCCTCCTTGTCGTTAGTCGGCACCCATTCCCCAACGACGTCCTTCTGCCGCATGGTCAGTGCGAATTGCAGGGCCGTCGCCAGTGAGATCGAGGGATAACCCTCCGCGTGGCCAGCATTACGGATCGCTGCAACGTGGTCCGCTGTCATCACCGACGTGCGAGCCGGTGGGGTCTTGAAGCGGATCTTCGACAGTATTGTATCCGCACGGAAGCAATCATCGAAGCCGAGAGTGACGCCGTAGCTGATTAGCTGGCGGGTGGCATCCATAGCGTGTTTGGCTCGCCAGGGGCGAGGGGGCTTTTCCGCCGATTTCGGCAATCCCCATGTCGTATGCCATCGCTTGAAGTCGGGGCCAAGCAACTTGCCAACCTGCCGATCGCCCACCGTGCGCTCTATGATGACAAGGGACTTCAGGACGTTTTCCCGGCTGTTCCACTTCATCGTTTTAAACGGAGAGTCGTCGTTCATCTGAAATAGGCGGGACAGGCTCTTAAGAGTGCCATCGTACCCCGGCTTCGATTTCCCTCCTTCTGTCGCCCACGACAACATTTCCGCCTGCAGGATCTGGCACCGCGCGGCAAGCTGTCTGCGGCCCTCCGGGGTGTCAGGATAATGAAGCCGGACAGAAGAAGGGCGGTAGCCACGTTTCGCGAGGTCGGCACGCGCTTCCCAGTATTCGCGGTATGTGCCGTCCTTATTGTGCTTTCGCTTGAGGCCCGGCGTTTCCGTCACGTCCAATTCTCCACACCATCGACAGATGCGGGCAGGGCAGTCTGGTGGACCCCGTGCCGGCGATCCAGCCATGTTCGGACTGCCGGCCAGTAACGGCATCCCGTCATGGGATCAATACGGGGCAGGCCTTCACGTTCCCAGGCGGCGGCGAGGGCGGCCCATTGCGTTTTCGCCTTTGCGCCAAGGACACGCGCAGCAATTGACGCCTCTGAAAGATAGAGCGGGTTGTTGTCGTTGGCTGCGCGCACAGGTTACCTCCGTTTTAGACAATGGAAAGCCGCCCGCCTTCGCTGGCGGGCGGCTCTAGTACCGTAAGAGGCCGCCCCCGCGGTGTGGGGCGGGTGGTGATGGGCGGCCTCCGGTGACTGCGAATAAAGGCCCCGCGCAGCCTATGGGCGCGCTGGGGCAAGGTGCCAGCCGAAACATGCGGTGAACGGCTGGCAGGAAAGTGTTAGGCCGCTTCGAGCTCTTCCTCGAGATCGACCACGGCGAGGGCCGCCATGTGCCTTTCCGCGGCCGCCCTCATCATGCCGGCTACCATTTCAAACCAAGCCGCGCCGCCAGAGATATTCTCGATCAGATCAAAGCCGGCGTCGGGTGTCGCGCGGTATCTCGCGATCATCGCGTCCTTGGTTTGGAACATGGATTTGTATGCAAAGTAGGCGTAGACGAACGGGCCGCTGTTCGCTGCTTCGGAGAGGTTGGCCGGCGTCATCTCGGCCTCCATGCCCGGCACCCATGGCTTGAAGTCGATCGCCGCCAGTTCGTGGAGCTTGGCGAGGGTTTCGGCGTCGTTTGTCATGCCGCCACCTGCATCTGTTCGGTGGCCTGAAGGCCGTCTTCCATCACGTGGCGCGTGCCGGGCTCGCCGGCCAGTTGAACCACGTAGAGGGCACGGCCGGCGGCTGTTCGTAATCTGGAGCGCACCGCGGCCGGATAGCCGCACAGGCTCACAGGCTGGCCCACCGCAAAGCGGTAGGCGGCAGTGTAGCTTCGTCTTAATCTTGGGTTTTGGGACATGGGTAATGGCCTCCTTGTTGATTTGATATTTTGTATTATGCGCAAAATAAAAATACCGTCAACCAAAAAATGCGTAGCGCGCAAAATTAACGAGTGATAGGGAAGATCTGGCGCTACCAACGCCGCTCACCACATGAGGAGAAAAGGATGGCCACGCCGAAAGAGCTGGTGGCAATGATATCGCTTCAAACCGGCGTCCCTGAAGGCACAGTGGTACTACATGACCGGAATTTGATGACGGCGGGATTGCGAAGCGAGGGACAACGCGGACGTGGAAAGTCTCGTGTCACCTTCACTGACGCAGCGAACCTTCTGATAGCTGTCGCCGGGAGCAGGAACGTAAAATCAAGCGCCAAGACCGTAGAGGAGTATGCGAAACTGAAAGCCTCCGACCCGCTTCGTTTTGGGGAAGTCGAACGCGGGCATACGTTCGGTGACGCGCTGGCGACCCTTCTCGAAGCGGTACCGGCTGATCGGGAAGCATACGCCGGCCGGGATCATGGTACTATTGAGGTCTGGCTATTCGGCCCCACCCCCTCCGCGCGCATTGAATGGGATGTGAGGAAAAGCTCTGGCCGGGTGGATTATCGTGGGGGGAAGCGCGAGGGCTTCGCGGACCTGCAGTTCATCGCGAAGTTCTCGCAGGTGACGATTGGGTATGTCGGGGAACTTGTGGCAGAAAAGGATGCAGGGTGAGGACCACCACTTCAGGGCTTCACCAACCCAGCTTGCCGTCGCACCAAACCGCTCGCCATAACTGGCGGGCGGTTTTTCGTTGTCGTGTGGAAACAACCAGCCGTGACTCATGCGTGACTCGGTGCGCCGAGAAAGCGTCGCCATTAACCGTGCTGTGTCTTCACAGTTACTTTCTCCGCCTTGGACTGCTATACTTAGCACCAAGGCGGAATATTACATGGACTGGCAAACTAAAGAGACCTCGCTTCTCGAAACGACGCCAATCCTGGTTGGCGATGCCGTCGAACTTGCAGCACACTTCAGACAGCTTGCTAACGAGATCGAACAAGGCATTCGCGTTGTTGAAGGAGCGCCATCCCAACTAGGGCCGCCGCTTCAACTTAACGGACGCATCGTGTGCCTCTGCATAATGTCGCAAGCGCGCGTTGCTGCAGCGAGGACAAGTGACGGCTTGCTGGCTAGACTGACTTCCCGACAGCGGGAAATCCTGCTGGCTTTGATGAATGGCCATACCGCGAAAGCCATCGCAACTATGCTAGGCATCCACCCGAGAACGGTAGAGACGCATGTGCACCATATCCATAAAAAGGCCGGCACCCACCGAACGGTCGAACTGATGGAAATCGCTTTCTCCCAGTTAGACTGATCGCCACCAGAAATCGGCTGACGAAAGATGCCGACACCAGCATCTTCCCGTTAACGCCGCCGTGCGCGGCCGATCACCAATGCGAAATCCGTGGACACTCGCCGCGCGGCATTACCGTCGCCGACGCTAGCGCGAGCTGGCCGCCCGTACTGGGCGGTAACCGGCGCAAAGCGTCGGCATTAACATTCCCAAAGCTTAGACTGACCGCAACCAGTTATGTCCATCGACTTCCCACGCGCGAAATGCAACATCACCGACGTCGAACTCACTACTAATCTGGGAAATGAACATGAATTTTAATAGCGCACGCTTGGGTTTTGTTGCTCTCGCCTTTGGTATCGCAGGAAATGCAACGATTGCCACTTCCGCAGGTGCGGCCGAGTTTTCCTTTACAGCAACAAACACCACCAATACAGGTATCACTGAAATATTGGTTTCCGAGAACAAAAAGGACTGGGGCTATTTTGATATCGGAAGCGGTATCAAGTCTGGAGCAACTGCAAATCTTGTGTGGGACCAAAGCACAAACAGCGAAAACTGTTCTCAGTGGGTCAAGGCAAGCTACGCGGACGGATCGGAATCCGAGCCTGCCAAGTTCGATTTCTGCGAAGACGGTCTTGAGATCAACTTTTAATCGCCTCACTGAATGACGGTGTACTCGGCAGGTCATTTCAGTGGCCTGCCGTTTATGTGTTCTCAACCGTAACGCGGCGGTGGAACCTACGTCCAAGATCTTCGTTTCGCCTCCGTTATTAAAACGGAGCTCATTATGAGAAATTTGATATTCGGTCTGGGTGCCGTCGCCCTCTGCGCGTTGCCAGCACAAGCCCAACAGCAGGCTGACAAGTCCTCTCCGCAGGCCGGGAAAAAACCATCGGAGATTTTGTCCCTTATCGAGGCCAGGCCCGACTTTGCGCGCCTCGACGAAATGTCGTGGAGCGATCGCGGGTATTACGAGATCCAGTACCGCACGAACGACAAGGCCCGTGTCGAAATCAACATTGATGTTGGCGGGAACCCAGTGGAGCAAGAGTAGGCCGCCTCTCTGTAGGAACAACCTGCTACCTTCGCGGTTAATTAGTGCGGCCTTGCAAGCCCGTTCGTATGAGCGTCTGTTTGCTGCGCGCGAAGGTCGTATTGGGGCCGCTTACCGCACGTCGGCGGCCCCTTTTAGCGCAACAGCCGCACCCGATTTCCGCCGACGTATTCGAGGCGCTTGTCATAGGCCAGGCTGTCCAGGGCGCTGACAATCTGCTGTTGGCTGTAGCCAGCCGCAACTAAGGTAGGACCAATGAGGTAAAGATCGACGGGCTTGTCGACAGTAGCACCGACTGCGATGGGCTCCGCGAGCACGGCGTCCTTACAGGGTTGGGTAGGTGGCATGATTCGTTCCTGAGACCCCGTCGGTGAAATAGCGCGACCGAGGCAGGGAACAAGTACGATGTTGCGAGGTTAGGACAACGCGGCCGGAACAGTGCTTCCCACCAAGCCCCTCCCAGCCGGCCGCTTTAGGGGCTGCGTCACATTGCGGGCGCAGCCCCTTTGTCGAAGCCGCAGGGCCGCTGGACTATCCAAAGCAACCCTGACCACATCGCTAATGGCGGCGGCGTGTGAACTGATTAAGCAGGATCGACCAGGTCTCGGCGTCAGCCTTTGCCATTTCCCACAGAAGACACAGCTTCCCGTCGACCTGTATCTCGACTGGGCCTTTCGTCCTGGCATCCACAACATGCCAAGTGCCGTTTTCGTCTTGATCCAGGTGATAGCGCGACAAGCTTTCCATACGGGAACTATACTCCCGGCACGGCGAAATCCAGAATGAATATTACTGCAGTCTAATGTAAAGTGAACGACAACTGAACGATTAGAGAGCGATTAGGGAATTGCCGCGGTGCACTACGTCTTTCGGACGAGGCGCACAAGGTGAGCTGGGTGACGCGTCATGCCATTTCGGGACATTCATCTCCGCGTCTTTCGCTAACGACTTCGTGCTCGCGAAGATGGGGCGGGATTGAGTGGCCTCGACAACATGCCTCTCTCGCCATAGGGTTGTAAATCGGAGAACGCAGACATTTGCCGACGAAGGCGTCCTTCCGCTTAACATCTTTTAACGGGACGATTGATCACCCATGAAACAAGAAACCCCACCGCAGCGCCTTCGCGAACTCAGGGACATGACAATTAGGTTCGCGTACGACAACGGCGCGGCACGTCCTCACTTTTTTGTCACTGAAGACGAATTGAGCAAGGGTATTGGCATTTCCCGCGACGAAATGTCGAAAGTTGCTATGTTGATGATGAACCAAGGTCTCATAGCTAGGTATGCGCCCGCGGGCACGATTGGTCTAAGCGACCTAGGACAAGCGGAGGCTGAACGACTGGGGCCGGCAGTCCTGATGCGCGAGCCTTCGCAAACTGGGGCTGTGGTTGTAAATGCCAGCTATAGTGTTGTTCAGATTGCAGGACATAACAGTACCCTGACAGCAAACTATAGCCTGAAGCAGTCTGAGATAGCGTCGGTTTTAGAAGAGATTGAACAGGAGCTGCCCCGTCTTAGTCTCTCGCCCGTAGCCGTGACCGAAGCCAAGGGGCTGATCGATGATTGCCGAAAAGGCATGGTCGGAAAAGTGGGATCGGCAGGTCTTCGGGCTATGGGCGCTTCACTATCGAGCTTGCTCACAAGCGGCGGCAGTGAATTGGGGAAGCGCCTTATCAGCCTGCTCGGCATTGGCAACTGACGAAAAGTCGTGCGGAAACGTGAGGACGCCACCGTCGAGATATGCGATCGACTTGAGCTCACGCCGGAATCCTGTCGCTGGGCAGTCTAGAAATGCCCTGAAACCACGCGATCCGTTTTCGAATACCATCTTGGTCATGCCCCCTCCTTTGACGCTTCTTCACAATGCTCAACAGCCACCCGCAACAATTCCGCCTCCATCACGGCTGACAGCGGCGCCGCCCTGGTCTCGCCCGGAGCGCCTATCCGTGGCACCGACAACCCATAGCCATCGCCACGTCGAATAAGCGCACAACCGGGCAGCACCAAGCCGCCAACCTCGGCCGTGAACGTGCAGGCAAGCCGGCCGGGCAGCCGGTTCATGTTCGTGATTTTAATCAAGACCCCTCCCATCTCAAGGATCGTACCGCCCCGCAAACCGCCACGCGGGTCGTGACGCCCGGCACCCGTCCAGGCACAGAGTCAAAAGTTCGGCAACGGGTTGCCGCCGAGCCAAAATGCTGAATTCAAGGCATTTGCGGTGTTGCCGTCTCCACGACCTGTCCGCCCCGGATGTCGGCCTTGCCGGCAAAGAAGATCGCAATATCCGACTTTGAGCCGTCCTCATGGATAAGCTGAATGTCGAGCGTGTCGTATCCGCGCTTCTCGTCGACAATTACCTTGACGTCGGCATGCGTGATGTCGTGAAAATACTGCGCGTGTGCTAGCTTCATTCAGGAACCTATGGGGGAAATGATGGCGGGAGATGGCGGGTACGCCAAGGCTTGGCGGCACTATGTGAGCGTCGCGAATTTCGTCGATGCCGGTAGCTACGTAAGAAAGGTCTCGCTTGATCTGGTAAACCTCCAGCATCAGGTTGATCTCGACGGAACAATGCGAGCAGCCATCGACTCTGCAGCGAAATCCACCGTCCGCTACCTAACCAGCCTGGATCCGCTAAAGCTGGCTGGCGACACCCCGTTGCGAGACGCTGCCCTGGTCGCAATCGATCACATGGAGGCAACGCTAAAGGTCGCCACCGGGCGCTACGACTAATTCTCGTCCGTGCGCCCATACCGACGGGTATTCGTCCACTCGGTAGGCGTTGCCGGCGTACCGTCCGGCGCGTTGTCGGCGACCTTGTCTTCGGTGGCGGAACCAGTGGTCCCACCCTCTCCGTCCGACGCACCGCTTTTCGAGCCACCCGACTTCCCGTCGTAGAGCTTGGCGCTGATCGCGGTGCGGTAGCCTTCGCCCTTGCTGTAGGAGTGCGTCGCCGTGTCGATGATGTAAGGCACTCCGTCCAGGCCAGGCCGCACGCCCTCGAAGAGCAGCGGAGCGCCGGCGACGATTGCCGTGTCCCCGATGACCGTGACGGACGCCGCACCCTCTCCGCGCTTTAGGTCCTTCGCCTTGGACTGCGCGGCCTTGTCGGCCTCCGCCGCGTCGGCGTGGGGCTCAGCGATGCGATAGACGCTGTCGCCATCTGCATCGCTGTCGGCTTCGACCTCAACGCGCTTCGCCTTGTCCTTGTCCTCGTAATACGAGACGACCTTCTTGTACTTGGTCCGGTCGTTCGCTTCGAAGGTGCAGGTGCCCTGGATGATCCGTGGCGGCGTGACGACAACCGAGCCCATGAATGAGCCGGAAGCTGCATTGCCGGAGCCGCGGGCGGAGAAGACGAGCTTGCCGTCCTTGACCTTGAACAGACCGTTATGGCGCTCGGCCAGGCGCCGCAGGACATGGATAGGGGTTTCGTCCTGCTGGCCGAACCACTCGTATTCATGCTCGCCGATCTCGCTGTCTACGGACGCGGACAGGCCCATGTCGCCGGCGAGGTCAGACACGATGTCCTTGACCTTCTTCTTGTCCCAGTGCCGCTCCTTGCGCTCCTTCGCCTTGCTGTCCCGCATATCGCGAGCCTTGCCGGAGATCGAAAGCGAGTACGGCAGGCACTTCCCGCTGACCTTGTCGACGACATAGGTGCCCAGACTGCGGGCGGCGCCGTAGCCTATCCGGATATCGACGATGGCGCCTTTTCGCGGGATGGCGAGAAACTGCGGCGGGCCGTCGTTCAATTCCATCTGGAACGTGTCGGACGCCAGCCCCTCCTTGTCCGTCACCGAAATGGAGACAAGGCGTTCGTAGAAACCGCCGGCAACAGGATTGCCGTCGACGGTGATTTCGACTTTGGGGTTCATGGTGTACCTCGAAGGGGGGAGTTGACGACCGACGGCCGACGCTGTTTTCTACGCGCCGAGTGGGAGATCTAGTATGAGTTACGATTGGACTGGAGAGCGCACTAGGCGCATGAGGACCGCGCGACGGGCCGTTGCAGCGACGTTTTTCCTGATGCCGCTGCTTGCCGTAGCGGCCGCGATGTTGAATTTCGCCGGTGGGTGAGCAGCTAGTCCGTATCGGCCGCTTCGACGGCGGACTTCACGGCACCACCAAGATCGGCCATCACCTCGGCGGCCACGCCTTTTCCGCTGCTGGCTTCCGTGATGTTGAAGTTATTCGTGATCTTGATTTCCGGCGGTTGCTTATTTGTCACGCGGACGTCGGAAACGCCGCGAGTGGGGCCTAGCAACTGCCCGATGGTGCCGCTGTCCAAGGTGATGGGCCTATCGCCTGGCTGTGGACCAGCGCCAAGACCTGCACGGTGACGGCCGCCCTCGAAGTGGGTGCCTTCCCACTGCCGGCGCTCTCTATCGAGATTAGGCAGCAGATCGGGGTTGCCCCGTGTCGCCGACTCCATCGTCGCGTGAGGGACCGCATCAAGGGCGCGGTACGTGACCTCCCCAACCATGGCGGGCGTGCCGGCAATTCGTGCCGCGCCCTTGCCGAGCCATCCAAGGGCCGTGCCGAACTTGCCCGTGAACTTCCCGATCTGCTCGAATGCAGTTAGCCCAGTGGACTTCCGCCCCGAACTCACGAGGTCTTGCACACCCTGTCCGCCGAGCCAGCGGGCAAGCCAGCCTCCGCCTTTTGAGGCCGCTGCGGTGGCGGCGCTGGCACCCCTGCCTTTGCCGGTTGTGGCAACGGCGGTAGCGGCGGCTCCACCACCAACGCCGAGGGCTGCGGCTACGCCGCCGATGCCCTTGATGGCCGCCAAGATGGTCGATGCGCCGGACAGCAACATCATCGCGGACGCCAGCTTGCGGATAGCGCCAGCGACCAGGATGAAGCCCAGGCTCCATTTTAGAGCGCTCACATAATAAGGACCAAGATCCTCAAAGAACTTCACGATCGGGTTTTCGCGAACGTCTTCCCCGAACTTCTTGATGGAGCGCCCATATTCTTGGAACTGGCCGAACAGCCTGCCGTATTTGTCCGCCGCCCCGCTGGCGTCCTCTGCACCAAAGATCAGATCGCGGATACCCTTGAGGGCATCGGTGCCATCGCCCATGCCGAGGCCGGACAGCAAGCCGCTGAAGCGCGACTTGAACTCATCGAAAATGGTGAATCGCGAGTCGAGCGTGTTAAAAACGAGCGAAAGATTGTCCGCCATTTCCGACACCGGGCCGAGGATATTGGTGCCAATGCTCTCTCCAAGGTTGGAAAGTGAGACCTTGAGAGACTTCACCTTCTGGTTTGCGTCGTTCATCCGGCGTGCATAGGCGTCGGCAACCGTACCGCTGGCGCGCTCCGCGTCCTCGCGAATCTTGATATAGTCCTGAAAGTCAGCCAGCATCGGCCGCACGAAGTCGAGAACCTGTTTGTCTCCGAAAAGCTGCCCGAGCAGGTCAGCCTGACCGCCTTTCGTGGACTTGTCGATCAACTTGATGAAGTGCTCAATCGGCGAGATGCCTTGTTTATGGGCTTTCTTCAGCTCCTTGGTGACATCGACGCCGAAGCCTTTGAAGCGCTTCATTACTTCCGGCGACATGATCTTGCCGAGGAAATTGCCCATGTTATTCGCGGCTGTGGATGCATCACCAGCACCGCGCCTTGCGACCTGGAGAGCGGAGGCCATATCTAGGATGCCATCTACACCCTCGATCCCGAGCGACTTCGCCGACGCCGTAAGCTGCGGGAAGTACGTCGCCATGTCGCGCATTTCGAATGCGCCGGCGTTACCCGCCGAGGTCATTCCATCGAGCATCTTCGGAATGTCGGTGTGCAGCACATTGAGGTTCTGCATTGCCGATACCGACGCGGCGGAGAGATCGGTCATGGTGGCGCCGGTGGCCGTGGATGCTTTGCCGATGGCCTCAATGGAGCCCATAGCCTGGTCGACGCCAAGACCCATGGTGAGCATGGTGTCCACGCCGGCACGAAGGTCCGACGTGAACTGGTTCACGCGGGGCGCCATGCCAGCCAGCCGCTGCTGGAGGACCCCAAGCTGCGCCTGGCTCAGATCGGCTTTGATGCCGATTTCGGACAGTGCCGCCTGCGCATCAGCGGCAGCACCGTATGTTCCGGACCAGCCTTGCGTGACGCCAAGGTAGGCGCCACCAAAAGCAACGATCTGTCCGGTGACACCGCGCAGCGGCGCCATCATAGACGACTGCTGGCGCCTCAGCCCGTTGAGGACGCCATTGATTCGTCGCGCAGGTCCGGTGATGCCGTCGAGGAGGTCCAGCCGGAGGGTGCTGCGTAGTGCTCCCATCTTGCGCCCCTCCCTTAACCTGGAAGTCGGTCGGCGATCTTCTGCGCATCGTCCCCGAGGCCGCCTAGAAGCTGGCCGACATCATCGATTTCAAGCGCTGAGATGACGGCCTGAGGCACATCAGCGAGGCGCGCGAGCAGGATCTTCATCGCTTCGATCTCGTGTTTCGCGCCGAAAAGACTTTCGAGATCGCCGAAGCGAAGCGCGCGAATGGTGAGGACTTCGTACGTCTTGCCCTCGACGGTTACTGGGACGGACAGCTTGAAGGATTTGCTGGTCATGGTTTCTCCAATAAGAAGCCCGGCGCAAAGGCCGGGCGATGGTGGGGATGGTGGATGGGATGGCGGCGCGCGGAACAAAGGTTCGTATTTGGAATTTCAGCCTCCGATCTCCAACACAACGAGGCTGGCGATGTACGATCGCGTAAGACGACTTAAGGACACCGACAGCACACTCGTCGCCGCCGCGACGCTGATTCTCGCCGGCTTGGTGATGATCGGAATACCGCCATACATTTTGCTCGGCAGCTAAGCGGGCCTGAGCTCACACAGCCGAAAGGTCGGCCAACGCAGCCACGACCGCGTCGTCTATCGCCGCCTTTATTTCCGATGCTGAAGTCATGCCAGAGAGGCGGGGCGCGATTTCCGCCCCAATAGTTCGGCACCGCTGCCGGACTATTCCGAACTCGTTTACAATGTGCCTGGCCGCGTCGTCGATGGTCACGACGCGGGTGCTTTCGCGCTCAAATTCGAGCTGCTTCAGACGGGCGGAGAAGTTTTCTTTGACGGTTTCGGCGTCGGCCCGCGACCACAGCGGCTCGCCGTCGATCGACGTTACCCCTGTCAGGTCAATGTTCGCGGGTTGACGAATCCCGTGATCGGCCAAGCGCTGATCCGTGGCCAGGAAATCAACTTTTCCGTCATCGGAAAAAACGAGCAGACCCCGCTGTTTCCAGTCGGTCACGGTCTGCCTGGAGACGCCCTTGAATGCGGCGAAAGAAGCCTGATTTCCGGTCTGGCGGGGGTCTTCTGTCAAGTTGTCAACCTGTTTTAGAGTAACCTAATTTTCGAATCCTCGCGGCTGCGTGACCGCCCAGAAGAACGAAATGAGAACGGTCCCTATGATGGGGGCTATCGGTGGCGTCGGACGAACGAGTTGTTCGCCTCAACGATTTTCGCCCAACCGGTGAGCTCGACCTTCGGCTGCGCCTCCTCTGGCGACGCGGCAGGCGCGAAGCCCATCGACTTGTTCATGGACGCGACAACGCGGGCCCACGACGCCTTGGCATCGGCCACCTTCTGTAGGCCTCGAGGTGAGGCTGCTGCGCGTGCATGCACGGCCTGCATTCGCGCCTCATATCGCTTATCGACGAAGGCGAAAGGCACAGCACGGCGGTCGGCCACGGCGGTTGCGAACCCTGCGGTTACTGCCTCGTCTGGCGTGAACCAAGTCTCGGCCTTCATGACCTGGCGGGCCGCTGCCTCAGCGATTCCAGCACGCTTCGCGTAAACCTTTGCATAGGCCACGGCATGCGCCTCCAGTTGCTCGACGGTCTTTTGGTGCGCAGCTGAGTCACCGATCGTAATGTTCTGCGGCTCATGAATCATGAGAATCGATCCGTCGAACATCGTGATGGTGTGTCCAGCCATGGCGATAAGGCTGGCGGCCGAAGCGGCAATGCCGATAATCTCGACCGCAACCTTGCCGCGGTGAGCGGCAAGGATGTTGTAAATTGCGGAGCCATCGACGGCGATACCACCACCACTATTAATGGCGACGGTGATGTCGCCACTATAAGGCAGTGCTGCGCGAACGGTCGCCGGTGTGAAGTCCTCCCCGACGACGCCAAACAGGTCAATACGCAAGGGCAGTCTCCTTCGGAGCAAGGCTGTATTCATATTCAGGGCTGCGCTCGGGGCGCTTAGGCGCGGGCTTCAGTTCGGCAGCTGCCTGGTTTGATGCATCACGCTGATCGTGAGCCGGTTTCCAGAATGGAGATGCGCCGGCATCGATTGGTGGTAGCATGATCTCACAAGCCAGCGGCCCGGTGAGCCAGCCGGCCTGATCAGGAAGGATTTTCGTGCGGCGGAAGCGCTTGCGGACCACCTCAAGCGGCCCGTGCTCCGTTTGTGCGGTCCCATACAGCAGCGGACGTTCGTCGCTGTCAGATCGGTCTCGCATCATGCCGCGCCGATTTTTCTCGTGCGCGCGCACGGTGCGCTGGAGTTCGTCACGAATCGGGCGTGTGCCATCGATCTCCGTCCACATCTCGACGATGTCTTCGGAGATGACCTCCCGGTAAAGCTGATGCTGCGAACGGGAGTAGTCGGGATCGAGCAGCGGGGGGGCTCCTTCGGGGCGATCCTCATTCGCAGCCTGCACGGCGATCGACGCGGCAGCAACCTCGGCAAGAAGGTCGCGGATCTGGAGGGCAGCCTTCGAATATTCGCGGCGAAGGCGTTTTTCAGCGGCTTCTGATGCGGCCTTTGCCTCATCATAACGGCGCTGGCGCAAGTCGGTAGCCTCAGCCTCAAGGGCTGCCGCGTGGTCCCGCTCAAGACGGTGGATGCGGGCACGAGCCTGGTCTACATCGATGCCTGCTTCCGTCTTCGCATCCAGGAAAGCGCGCAAGGACTTCTTGTCGGCCGTGAGGAGGTTGGCGTCGTATTGCTCTTCGGCCGTCGCTACCGCAGCCTCAGCCTGGGCGAGCTCGGCCCGCGCCTTGGTGATCGCGGAAGCGATGTCGGTGGAGGATGACTTGCCCATAAGTTTGTTCAGGAGTTTTGACATTCGAGTTCCTTCAGTTCGGTTTCGACGTCACGCCAGATATTTGCCGCATGCAGCACGATCCCGGCGGCAGCAGTTTCTCGGACGGTGAGTAGCGCGCCGGGTTCGGGCACGGCCGGCTCGGGGTCGCGTGTGGCGGCAATGATGGTGGAAATGGCGTCGGCGTTGACCGGTACGCCGGCCCGGTGAAGGGCGACCAATAGGGCGATGACGTATGTCTCGTGCTGGCTGAACACACGGCGATGCCCGCGCTTTTCACCAAACGGGACAATCATCTTTGCGATGGCTAGCCAGTTGCCGAGGCTAGCGGAATTGACATCGAGGACGCGGCAGACGTCGCTGAACTCGAAAACTCGGTCGTGGTAGTACGGCGATGCGCGCGGCATATCGCGGCTCCTTTCAGCTATTAGATTTAACGGGTCTTGAGGTGGCGTAAAAAAAGCCCCGGCCTTGCGGCCGAGACTTTTGCAAACTGGCCCCGTGTCGCTCTGCAGCGCCGACGGGGAGATCGACCGGCGGGAGAAGGAAGACAACCGCCGGCGATGGGGGGATAAAAAACCGCTGGGGCGGCAAAGAGGTTGAGGGTTTGGCGCCTGCTATGCCCGTATGGAAGCCGGTGCGTTCTGCCCTCTAACTACTTTGCCGCCCAGGTGCAGTTTGGGGACTACGCGGCCGCTAGTTTTTTTTAGATTTTCGTTGGCGGCCTTGAGAATTTTCTTCCCGAACCGTTCGGCATTCTTGTCCACTTTGCCGAACGCCTCGCCGACTTCCTCCAGATTGGCAGCGGTGCTAGCGATGTTCAACGCCTTCCGCTCGTTGGCCGGAAGGGCTGCCGCCCACCGTTCAAATTCGCCCTGCCGGGCCATCTCATCGGAGATGTCTTCCCACCGCTCAAGCGGTTGCTTGCCCTTCGGGTTCGATATCCATCCGCCGATGAAGCTGTCACCAAGGTTCTCGACCCCGCACGGAAGGCCGGGGCGGCAGTGAGTGACCGGTGGCAGGGGGCCAGACAAGAGTACGGCGCGGTCCTCCGCTGTCAACTTGACATTGCGGCGCATCTTTCCACGGCGGATGAACCGAACAGGCTCAAGTTCTTGCCGTCCTTCGTTTGACATCAAGCGGACCCAGTATCGGTTGGACCGTTCGATTTCGAGTGGGTCCCGGCCAGGGCCCAGCATCTCACCGAACTTGTCAGGCTGGAAGAGGATAGTTCCCTCTTCAATGCGGTCCGCGCCATTTTTTGTCTGACCGTTCGCTATACGAAGTTTACCGGCCCGGACAACGGTGCGGTGGCTTCTCCTCACGGTGCCGGCCCTGTCGGTTTTGTCGGGCACCGTCTGCAGAGTGATATCTGTGGGCTCAAGTTCCCAGACCCCGCCACCGCCAAGGCGAGCGTGCTTCCGGAGCCCCAACGGTCCAGCCTTCGTGATGTAAGATTTCAGTTCTGCGTCGTTCGAGCCGGGGCGAATGCGCCGCTGGAGATTAGAAGCAGGTCGCTCTTCACCTTCGGCGTAGTTGTCGTTGTCGGCCTGCAGCCAATTCGTGCCGGAGAGGAATAGGGGCTTCCGCATCCTGGCCCAGGTTAGCAGCATGTTCAGGCTATCCGCCATGTGGCCGTTTTTCGGCCTTTCCGTCGAAGCGACGCGGTCGAAGATGTCGCAATCGTTTGGTGGCAGGGTAGCCCAAATGGCCATAGTGCGAGCGAGCCATGCGGCTGTCGGCCCGTCGTTCTCCCTCCACACCCGACTGCCGACAGGGTGGAGACGATGCATGGGAACGATGAGCCCATCGCGGATGGCGGTGAAATGTAAGGCGATACCGAAAAGGCGACGCAGCCGTTCGGAGATGCTCAGATAGCGCTCGGACAGGGCGACGTCGTCTCCGTCGACAAGCCTGTCCAAAAACCGCTCTGGAATCCACGGTGCCTTCTCCGCTTCCGCGCTGAGTGGAAGCGGCAGCTCGAATCTGGCGGGGGGCTGCTTGCCAGCCAGCCAGAGGGCTGTGGCGCGGTTGCTATACAGGCGCTGGCCTGGAAGGATATGGTCGCGACGGTTCCAGCGGTCCGCGGCGGTGCCGCGGGCGGTCGAAGATGTCATTCGTGATTTCCCCAGTTGCCCTAGCGGGCGAAGTTGGCCTCGTTGGCCATCGCGGAGCGCCGCCCTTTCCGGGTCTTGCGCATGTGCCGTCGTGCGGCGAGCTTGATGTGGAATCGGTGCACTGAACACCGATGATAAAAGGATAGTACCGTTTTACAAATTTGTCAAGCTTTTTCTGTTGACAAGTACTGAAAAGTGTGATCGCGAATTACGCAATTCTTGTAGCAAACGCGGGAGTTGCAATTGGCATGCCGATGTAGTGAATAATCCCAATCGCAATTTGGAGAACGCCATGGCGGATGACATAGACCTAAGGGATCTGCTTGCCGGCGACACGGACATGGTGGCGCGTGATCTACGCGGCGCGAACCTCACAGGCGCCGATCTTCGGGCGCGCGACTTCAGTGAATGCAACTTTGCTGATGCCAATCTTGAGGGGGCGGACCTTTCTGGCTCCTTACTCCGCGGCACGATATTTTTTAGGTGTAATCTTGCAAACGCAAAATTTGACGGTTGCACAGGATCCAGCACACTTTTCAACGATGCCTCCACAATTGGCGCGAGTTACATCAACGCCGAACTAGGAAATGCGAACTTTAACGGCGCAGATCTTCGGGGCGCTGACATGCGTGGCGCAAAAATGGGGTACTCGACGTTTAATCAAACGCAGATGGAAGACGTAATAACCGACGACGACACTGATTTTGAGGGCTCCGCTGTGGCGCGTACTCTCGCTTTAGCGCCTGCATTTCGCCGCTATAAAGTAGAGAAAGGGAAGCTTATTCGGCGGGCAGCCGATGACCTCCTATACGACGGCAACAGTGCTTACGGCGATGCGGTCTATGCCACTCCCGGGCGGATGGTCGCTGGTACGGGTGAGTTCCGCATCGGCACACCCACGATTTCGTCATCTCACCGGAGCGAATATCCCGAGATCGTAGCCGCGATTGATAAGCTGCTGGCCGACCTGAAAGAGATGGCGCCACCACTTCCGGCTGACCAGGCGACGCATGGCGGCATCGGCCACAACGGTCCGCCAGATGATTATCCCCTGAACCGTGTCGAGCACGATGACCTGGTCGCGGCCTTGACCGAAGTGCGTGTCGAACTTCACGGTGGGGATGTGCGACGGGACGTAGTTCAAGCCGCTGCCAATAAGTTTGATAGCGTAGGCTGGCAAATCGCTAAATGGGTTGGTCGTAAGGCGGATTTGGCCGCAGATGAATTTGCTAAAAACATAGGAAAAAATCTCGCGGATTCACGCCACTGGATGGGGGGCTTCATGATAGTCTCAGGACAGCTTGCGAACCTCTCGCAAGCATTGACGGGCCTGCTTGGCGGGCTAACGCACTAGCGCTTACTCTAGTCGCCGGCTCGCCGAACAACTGAAAGATCCATGTAGAGATCTTGTCCGCGCTCCGTCAGCTTCATTAGTTCCACGTCAACTCCCTTTTCCGTTTTATCGGTGTAGAACTCCACCAAATTATATGCACGTAATTGAGACTTTATCCGCGCTCTATCGGTATCGTTTAGCGAAATAAATCGGTCCTGCCGATAGACTTCCTTCATTGCATCGGCCATTGCGGTAGATATGGCGCCATCACGCTTCGGTGCACCAAGTTGAGCCGCAACGTGAGTGAAAATCTGGCTCCATGTGAGTTCATTTGATCTATCCTGAGACTCAGAAAGCCCGTGACCGGTCGAGACTCTTACCTTGTAGCGGACTTTATATTTCTCATCCATGTCTGCCAGATCTTCAAACAGTTTTGGCGTTTTCATTTTCATCCGATCGAGCTCGGCGCGCAAGCGTGCGTTCTCCTGAAGGATTGCGTTGGATTGCTCCAGCATGTCGGTGCTGGCGGCAGCATCGCCGCGAATCCATCCAGTTTGCGGGTAGGTACTGAAGGCGAGCATAAGTGATTGGAAAACCGCAAGCTGCAGGTCCGTGCGGTTTGTCCAAGTCTTGATTAAACGCCCCGACATCACCTTGTCTTTAAATGCCTTCAACGCCTCCGCCAGCTTCGGCTCGATATCGCTGTTATCTACCGTTATCGAGCCAGGGGCGCCGTGGACAAACGCGATCACGAACTTCCCCTTTTCTACGGCATAGTCGTACTCTCGCTCCGTGAAGCTAATACCTTCCGCGTCCAGCGACCCGTAGCGTCCCCCCACGATGAGAAGGTAGTAGTCGCACTCATCGATCACCTTCTTAATGTAAACGAGCTGATCGACATCAGCCGCAGGGAAAAGCTCCATTCCCGCGGGGATGTGCTTCATGTCGCGAATGGTCCTAATCGTATCCTGCCGCTCGTCCACGAGATCGCGGAAAGTCGATGAAACGAAAACCTGATATTTCCTCTCAGCCATTTCCAACCCTGCATTGCGTTTGAACGAGATGTAACCGCGCAAGCGCTAGTGATGCAAGGGCATGGAATTACTGGAGCTACGCTATACCCGTGGCTATGCCAGCCGATAGGTGGGTACCCATAAGTTGCATTTCAACACAATACACCAAAAAGTTTCCACACCACCACTTCTATGATTTTCCCTACACCACACCCACCCACCCCACCATAAAGGTGAGGTGTGGGTGGTGTGGAGTGCAGTTTTACCCACACCTCCACACCTGCTCCCCACCTCAATCACTCGAGGTGTGGAAGACTGGAACGAGGCACGGGCGCTCGACGCCCTTGTAGTCCGGTCGCTGCTCGATGGTGAAATGGCCTTGCCGCTTCCACGCCTCCAGCATGCGCCGCACCTCCTTCTTTTCAGAGGGATCGGCCATGTTCATCTGCAAAGCTTCAGCGACTTTGTACCCTGCCCACTGCGACGACTGGACATTGTCGCGGCAATCAGAGCCGTTGATTTTGCGCTTGATGGCGTGCAGCGCTTCTTCGGAGACACCTGCCACCGCGTCCGCTGCCGCCGGCCAGCGCCACGCCTCTACCACGCCTATCTCGTCGCCTCTATCGAGTAGCCCTGAGCCGTTCATCAGCGGCACGTTCGCGAAGCGGCGCCACTCGGAACGGCCTGATGCAACAAGGTTGACCTTACCGTTGTCGATCCGGAAGTACCCGTCCGGCGTGTCAAGGCCAGCCTTGTCGGCTTCCTCGCGGGTCATCGCATTGATAACCCGCATGCCGCGCGTCTTATCCTTGAGCGCACCGCCACCACGGGCCGAATCCGCGGTGACCTCGCCGCTGTTTTTGACGACGTGGTGGATGACCTCGACGCAGCAGTTGCCGCGATCGGAAACCTCTAGCCAAGCCTTGGCAACTCGTTGCATCGCGCCGTTGTCGTTCTCTGGCACCTCATGCGTCGAAACCAGAGGGTCGACAATCACAACGTCAATCTCCCGACGCCTGATCTCTGACACCATCTCGTCGATGAGCGGCTGGCAAATCTTAAGGTCGCGGCCCTCCTGGCGCATGATTACAAACTCCTGATCTCGACCCGAGTCTGTGTACAGACGATCAGCGATCTGATCGGGCGTGACATCGAAGTGTTTTGCCGCCGCGTGGAAGCGGCGATCGATTTCCTCCTGCGGGTCTTCGGCATTGATGTACCAAACCCGCAGAGGTTTTGTGAGTGGGCCTTCAGGGTCCAGCAGAGGCCGGCCAGTCACCATCGCCAAAGTCTCTGAGATGGAGTGCGCGGACTTGCCGCCGCCGCCAGCGCCTACGGTAGACGTGAGAAACTTACGGATGTAGTGCCGAGCAAAAAGCCAGTCACGCGCAGGGAGGCTTGATGGGTCGCGTAGCGCGAACGGCGTAGCCTTGATAACTGGCCGAGGTTGGGTGGCATAAGCCTTAAACCTGGGCTGGCCGTCTGGGCCGATCTCCGCAACGCCGACCTTGCCTTCATGCTTGCAGTTGGCGAGGAAGTGCTTCCCCGTGTTCTGGTCCACGCCCATCTGCCCATCGCCGAAGAGCTCGCGTAGGCGTGCATCATCCGTGCGATTGTCGTTTGCCGGCGAGGGCGGATCGACACTAACGTCGTCGAGACGGCGTCGAGCCTCGCGTTCAAGCCATTTGGGGCGATGCCCTGCAGAATAGCCCTTCAGATATGCCAGCTTTTCGATCTCGGCCTCCAGCGGCGGGAGACCGACCCACTTCTCAGTGAGTGCTTCCTGAGCGGTGATAGCACCCATGATCAAATTCACTGCGGCCTCACAGGGGGCGCCGTCGATCTGCCTGACCAGTGGGGTTCCTTCACGCCAGATCGTGACGATAGACGCGTCTTCGCCCTCGTCAATGAAGCGAAAAAAAGAGTCGGTCAGTACGGCGAGACGGGGAATGTCCGCCTCTGTTATGTCGGACCAGTGCGAAATTTTCGTCAGATCGTCGCGAGTTACGCCGTCGATATTATAGGGGTCTGGCACTAGCACCACATCGCCGGCAAGTTTCCATTGCGCAATGGAGCTGATTTCTCGGAAGGCGGTCTGATGTGGGCGCGGGTCAGACTCAGGCTGCATTAATGCTGTCATTGGCGGTCACTGCCTTCAGTTCGTCGGTTGCGAGTTGGGTAATGCGCGCAGCGAGGGGCGCCGCAAAGGTGGCCACTCGCCGGTACCCGGACTGGGGCGCGAACGTCAGTAGGCGGCCATCGCGCATGCGCAGCAGTCGGAGTCCGTACATTCGGACCTCGTCGGTCAACTGCAAGTCGAAGGCCGCGATGGCGCGATGGCCGCTGCCGGGTTCGTCTATAAGTTTAAGTTCCAAGATTCTCATTTGTGTCCTTGCACGGGAAAACGCCCGCCGGGATGCCGGCAGGCGGTTAGTGGTGATGGAGTGGGGTAGGTGGGCAGCCTAGCGTCTGGGGGACGCTACGTTAGGCGAGGGGACGCCAGCTAAGCATTTCACATGGTTAGCACAGAATGCGGAACTGCTCGCGCGGCTCATGCGCCATGGCGGCGTGGCAATATTGGATGACGGAAGCCCAGGAGGCGAGCACGGTCTTGTTGCGGATCTCGCTTTTCAGCGTGCGCTGGGCAATGGCGGAAATCAGTTTCAGGTCGAGGGCCACGGCCTCGCCGATACCCTTCACCTCCTGCAACAGCGCCGGCGTGGCGCCGAAGACGCCGGAAAGCGTGCCGAAGCGGTCGAGCAGCGCCTTCGCCACCGGCTTGGTGTCGCGGCGGGGAATGAGGCGGAACAGCAGCAGTTCGAGGATCTCGTAATCGGCCAGCGCGCCGTCGCCACTGTCGCGGAAGCGCAGGCGCAGGCGCTCGCGGTGGCCGTGATAGTGTTTTTCCTCCACCGCCGGAATCGCCTTGGCGTTCGTCGTGCGGGCAGGGCGCTCGTAGAAATGGCCGCGCTCGTCCATGGGGTCGAAAAGATCGTCGGCGGTCGCGGGCTCGTCCCCCGTCGTGGTGGAGGATGTCGTGTCCTTTCGTCCGCGCGATCCCGCCATGGGCGACCTATGCCGGAAGGCCGGGGCGGTCGAGGCCGCCGGGCGAAAGGGTGAAGATCTCGCAGCCATCCGCAGTCACGCCGACGGTGTGTTCGTACTGGGCGGAGAGCGAGCGGTCGCGCGTGACCGCCGTCCAGCCGTCGGACAACACCTTCACATGCGGGCGACCGAGATTGATCATCGGCTCGATGGTGAAGATCATGCCCTCCTTCATTTCCGGCCCCTCATTGGCGCGGCCGTAGTGCAGGATGTTCGGGGCATCGTGGAAGAGACGGCCGACGCCGTGGCCGCAGAAATCGCGCACCACCGAGCAGCGCTCGTTTTCCGCATAGGTCTGGATCGCCTCGCCGATGGCGCCGGTGCGCGCCCCCGGCCTGACGGCGGCGATGCCGCGCATCAGGCATTCGTGGGTGACTTCCAGCAGCCGCTCGGCGGCGCGCTTGATCTCCCCGACCGGATACATGCGGCTCGAATCGCCGTGCCAGCCGTCCAGGATGAAGGTGACGTCGATATTGACGACGTCGCCTTCGCGCAGAGGCTTGTCGTTCGGAATGCCGTGACAGACGACGTGGTTGATCGAGGTGCAGCTCGACTTGGTATAACCGCGATAGTTCAGCGTCGCCGGCAGGGCGCCGTGATCCATGCCGAATTCGAAGACGAAGCGGTCGATGACGTCGGTGGCGACGCCGGGCTTCACCAGCGGATAGAGCTCGTCCAGGCAGCGCGCGGTGAGCTGGCAGGCCTTGCGCATGCCGGCAAAGGCCTCCGCGTCGTAGAGGCGGATCACGCCCGTGTTCTTCAGCGGCGCGGCGGTCGCGTCGATATAGGTCACCATGGTCGAACTTTCGCTAATCTTTAGAGACCGTCATAAATCAGCGACACCGGGTTCGTCCATGGCGATCGCTGCGACAGGATGGATTTGCTGGGATGTAACGGCGCATTTGACCGCATAGGCCTCGACGCCGCGCGCAATCGCCCGCCGGAAGCCCGTCGCATAGGTCGGATCGAGATCGGCGCAGATGCGGAAGCGCGAACAATCCTCGCGCTGGATGAGATAGAGCATGACGGCGCGAAATCCCGCCTCCGCCATGTCGCCGAGCTCTTCGAGATGTTTGGCACCGCGCGCCGTCACCGTGTCGGGGAATTCCGAGAGGCCGGGCGTGCGGCGGAAATGCACGTTCTTCACCTCGACATAGGCCGATGGGCGGCCGGGGCCGGACAGCAGGATGTCGATGCGGGAGTTGCGGCCGTATTTCCTCTCGCGCTCGAGAACCGGATAGGTGGCGAGATCGGCGACGAGGCCGGCGCGGATCGCTTCTTCGGCGAGCCGGTTCGGCAGGCCGGTATTGATGCCGACCACCGTGTCGTCCGCCTCCACCAGTTCCAGCCGATGCCGGTGTTTTCTCGTCGGGCTGTCGCTCTCAGACATCCAGATGCGCGAGCCCGGCGCGGTGAGGCCGCGCATCGAGCCGGTATTGGGGCAGGAGCCGGTGATCGCCGACCCGTCGTCGAGGATGGCGTCGAACAGGAAGCGCTTGTAGCGCTGCACGAGGGTGCCGGAAACGAGCGGCGGATCGAATTTCATGTCGCGTCAGGCACGCACGCGCACATAGGAGCCGGGCGCTTCCTCGATGGAGTTCATCGCGCCGCCGGTCTTGCGCGCCGGCACCATGCGGTCGTCCTCGGCCTTGATCCAGGCATGCCAGTGCGGCCACCAGGAGCCGGCCGTCTCCTTTGCCTTCTCGACCCAATCCTCGAAGGCGCCCTTCACCGCGCCGCCGGTCCAGAACTGGTATTTCATCTTGTCCGGCGGATTGACGACGCCGGCAATGTGGCCCGAGCCCGCCATGACATAGGTGACCTTGCCGCCGAAGAACTGGCTGCCGACGAAGACCGATTTCGCCGGTGCGATATGATCCTCCCTGGTGGCGAGATTGTAGATCGGGATCTTGACATCCTTCAGCGACAGCGTCTTGCCGGCGAGCACCATATTGCCCTTGGTGAGCGTGTTGTTCAGATAACAATTCCTGAGGTAAAACGAATGGTTGGCGGCAGGCATTCGCGTGGAATCTGAATTCCAGTAGAGAAGATCGAAGGGCATGGGATCCTGGCCCTTCAGGTAGTTGTTGACGAAATAGGGCCAGATCAGCTCGGAAGCACGCAGCATGTTGAAGGCGGTCGCCATCTTCGAGCCGTCGAGATAGCCGGTCGCCTTCATGCCGCGTTCCATGAGGTCGATCTGCTCCTCGTCGGCAAAGACCTTGAGGTCGCCGGCATGGGTGAAATCGACCTGCGTGGTGAAGAGCGTCGCGGTACGGATGCGCTTGTCGCCTTCCTGCCCGTGCAGCGCCAGCGTCGCGGCCAACAGCGTGCCGCCGACGCAATAGCCGATGGCGTTGACCTCGTCCTCGCCGGTCGCCTGCTTGATCGTATCCAGCGCAAAGCCGATGCCCTCGCGCGCATAGGCCTCCCAGTCCTTGGCGGCGTGGCGCTCGTCCGGGTTCACCCAGGAGATGACGAAGACCGTATGGCCCTGGTCGACGGCCCATTTGATGAAGGATTTCGCCGGGTTGAGGTCGAGGATGTAGAACTTGTTGATCCAGGGCGGGCAGATGAGGAGCGGGCGCTTCAACACCGTCTCCGTCGTCGCGTCATACTGGATGACCTGGCAGACATCGCTCTGCGCCAGGACTTTGCCGGGCGTCAGTGCCATGTTCTCGCCGATCGCGAACTTGCTCGTGTCGGTCTGGCGCAGCTTCAGGTCGCCGCGGCCGGCGGCGATGTCCTCCGCCAGCATCTTCATGCCGCGCACGAGGTTCGCGCCGCTGGAGGCCACCGTTTCGCGATAGAGTTGCGGATTGGTGGTGACGAAATTGCTCGGCGAGATCGCGCTGGCGATCTGCTTCACATAAAATGCGGCCTTGTGGCGCGTGTGCTCGTCGAGGCCTTCGGCATCCGCCACCAGCTTTTCCGCCCAGTCGGAGGTGACGAAATAGGCCTGGCGCAGGAAATCGAAGAACGGGTTCTTCACCCAGTCCTCGTCGCTGAAACGCTTGTCCTTGCTGTGCGGATCGGGCGCGGCGGCGGGCTCTTCGCCGGAAAGACGGCTCAGCGTGCGCGACCAGATGTTGAAATAGCTGCCGAGCAGCAGGGTCTGCGCCTCCAGCGTGCGGCGCGGGTCCGTCAGCCAGTATTCCGAGACTTTGGAGAGGGTTTTCACCATGTCCACCATCGGCTCGGAGACGGTGTCGACCTTCTCGCCGCTTTCACGGGGTGCGAGCCAGGCCGATGCCGCCTTGCCCAACTGTTCGACGGTGCGGGCCAGGTTGACCGTCAGCGCCTCGGGGTCCTTCACGACATAGGGTTCGATCACGGCGGGGTCGAAAGGCTGAAAACCGGGCTTGTTTCCGGCCGCATCGCGTTCGTTCGCTTTGCTGTCCTCGGCCATCGTTCCCTCCCGATTTTATTGTTACTTTTGTATTTTTACATTCTCTGCGAAACATATTACAAGGGCCTGACAGCCTTTCACGGAAAGATACGGAACCGGTCGTTTCGACAGGAGCATACTGCCACATGGCGTTCGAATTCAGGCGCTTGAGCGCCGCCTTTCTCATGGCCGCCATGCCGGTCGTCTTCGTCTCCTGCGCCTCGAGCGAGACGCCCTCGACGGTCAACAGCGGCGCCAACCGCGCCGACGTCTATCCGGACATCACCGCGATCGTCAGCGCCGAGACGAAGCAGATGAGCGACGAGGAAGCCGCCAGCTACTCGGCGCGCCTGTCGTCGCTGTCGCACCGCCGCAGTTCCGGCGTGATTTCGGAGGCGGAATACCGTCGCCAGCTCGCCGAATTGCAGGCTCTGCGCGACGGACACGGCGCGGCGACGCTTTCTGAGATCCAGGGCACGAATTAGCACTTGCCTTTCTTGCCGTTTGGCAGCAAAGCGATGGGCGGTCCCCTGGACCGCCGGCGCAGGCGAAGCGCCTTCATTTTGAACGCATTCGCCCTTATCCGATGACTTGATTCGCGTGGAGTTTTTCGTCTTCCGGCAGAGCCGCCGGAGGGGCTCCGCGCTCAACGGGGTAAAAGATGGAAGAGTTTCACAAGGTCCGGCGTCTGCCGCCGTATGTTTTCGAACAGGTCAACCGTTTGAAAGCAAGCGCGCGAGCGGGTGGCGCCGATATCATCGACCTTGGCATGGGCAATCCCGATCTGCCGACCCCCAAGGCGATCGTCGACAAGCTCTGCGAAGTCGTCCAGGACCCGCGCACCCATCGTTATTCCTCGTCCAAGGGCATTCCCGGCCTGCGCCGCGCCCAGGCCGCCTATTACGCCCGCCGCTTCGGCGTGAAGCTGAACCCGGAGACGCAGGTCGTCGCGACCCTCGGCTCGAAGGAAGGCTTCGCCAACATGGCGCAGGCGATCACCGCGCCCGGCGACGTGATCCTCTGCCCGAACCCGACCTATCCGATCCACGCCTTCGGCTTCCTGATGGCCGGCGGCGTGATCCGCTCCATGTCGGTCGAGCCGGACGAGAGCTTCTTCCCGCCGCTCGAGCGTGCCGTGCGCCACTCGATCCCGAAGCCGCTCGCGCTGATCATCAACTATCCGTCGAACCCGACGGCGCATGTCGCCACACTCGATTTCTACAAGGACGTCATCGCGTTCGCGAAGAAGCACGACATCATCGTGCTCTCCGACCTTGCCTATTCGGAAATCTACTTCGACGACGCGCCGCCGCCGTCCGTGCTGGAAGTGCCGGGCGCCATCGACATCACGGTCGAGTTCACCTCCATGTCGAAGACCTTCTCCATGCCCGGCTGGCGCATGGGCTTTGCCGTCGGCAACGAGCGCCTGATCGCGGCACTCACGCGTGTGAAATCCTATCTCGACTACGGCGCCTTCACGCCGATCCAGGTGGCGGCGACGCATGCGCTGAACGGCGACGGTGCGGACATCGCGGAAGTGCGCAGCATCTACAAGCGGCGCCGCGACGTCATGGTCGACACCTTCGGCAAGGCTGGCTTCGAGGTTCCGCCGCCGGCGGCCACCATGTTCGCCTGGGCAAAAATCCCGGAAAAGTTCCGCCATCTCGGCTCGCTGGAATTCTCCAAGCTTCTCGTCGAGAAGGCCGACGTCGCGGTCGCACCGGGCATCGGCTTCGGCGAGATGGGCGACGATTATGTTCGCCTCGCGCTGGTCGAGAACGAGCACCGCATCCGCCAGGCGGCGCGCAACATCAAAAAATTCCTCTCCACGGCCGACGAGACGATGCACAACGTCATCTCGCTGAACGCCCATCGCTGACACCATCCGCCCTCCGCGCCTTGCGGAGGGCTTTTTCCAAAACGTTAGGACATGACCATGGCTGATGCCCTGAAGATCGGCATTGCGGGCTTGGGCACCGTTGGTGCTTCGCTCGCGAAGATTCTCGTCGAACGCAGGGACATGCTCACGACGACGTGCGGCCGGTCGATCGAGATTGTCGCCGTTTCCGCGCGCGCCAAGGGCCGCGATCGCGGCGTCGATCTGTCCGCCGTCGAATGGTTCGACGATCCGGTCGCGCTCGCTCGCGAGGCGAAGATCGACGTCTTCGTCGAGCTGATGGGCGGGGCGGGCGATCCGGCCCTTGCCGCGGTCAAGGCGGCGCTGTCGCGCGGCGTGCATGTGGTGACCGCCAACAAGGCGCTGCTGGCTGCGCATGGCGTCGAGCTTGCCGGAATCGCGGAGAAAAACGGGTGCATCCTCAACTACGAGGCGGCGGTCGCCGGCGGCATCCCGGTCATCAAGGCACTGCGGGAATCGCTCACCGGCAACACGATCTCCCGCGTCTACGGCATCATGAACGGCACCTGCAACTACATCCTGACCAAGATGGAGAAGGAGGGCCTGTCCTTCGAGGCCTGCCTCAAGGAAGCTCAGCGCCTCGGTTACGCCGAAGCCGACCCGGCCTTCGACATCGAGGGCAACGACACGGCGCACAAGCTGTCGATCCTGACGACGCTCGCCTTCGGCACCAAGATCTCGGCCGACGATATCTATCTCGAAGGCATTACCAACATCTCGATCGATGACATCCGCGCTGCGGCCGACCTCGGCTATCGCATAAAACTGCTCGGCGTGGCGCAGAAGACCGATACCGGCGTCGAACAGCGCGTGCACCCGACCATGGTGCCGCTCGATTCGGTGATCGCGCAGGTCGATGGCGTGACGAATGCCGTGGCGATCGAATCGGACATTCTCGGCGAACTGCTGATGGTCGGCCCCGGTGCGGGCGGCAACGCGACGGCCTCCGCCGTGCTCGGCGACATTGCCGACATCGCGAAAAGCCGCCCGGGGGCACAGACCGTGCCGGCGCTCGGCCGCCCGGCGGCGTCCCTTGCGCCCTACAAGCGCGCGCAGATCCGCAAGCACCATGGCGGCTATTTCATCCGCCTTTCCGTGGAAGACCGCACCGGCGTTTTCGCCAGCATCGCCAAGCACATGGCGGCGAACGGCATCTCGCTCGAATCGATCGTCCAGCGCGCGCAGTCGACGACCGAATCGACCGATCCCAAGACCATCATCCTCGTCACCCATGCGACGATGGAGGATTCGGTCCGCAAGGCCGTCGCCTCCATCAAGGGCGAGGGCTATCTCGTCGGCGAGCCGCAGGTCATCCGCATCGAGCGGCCGAAGGCGGCCTGATTCTCTGCCGTCGCGATCTGGCGCCACCCCCCTCTGCCCTGCCGGGCATCTCCCCCTCAAGGGGGGAGATCGGCAAGTGGCGGGAATTGTGCTCAAATCGCATCGTTGGTGATGGGCAAGACATCGCCTCATCCAATCTCCCCCCTTGAGGGGGAGATGCCCGGCAGGGCAGAGGGGGGGTAAAGAGACGAGAGCGGCCATGAGCATGTTGGAAAACGCAGATCCCGTCAGCCGCGCCTTTCTCGGCGTCGAGCGCTCGGTGACGGGCCAGCGCTGGGTGGCGCGGCTCGACCAGGCGGGGGAAAACCGCGCGCTGGCGATGAGCCAGACGCATGGCCTGCCGGACCTCATTTCGCGCGTGCTGGCCGGTCGCGGCGTGCCCTTCGAAACCGCGCTCGAATTCCTCGACCCGACGCTGCGCCGGCTGATGCCGGAACCCTACAGCCTGATGGACTGCGAGGCCGCGACCGAGCGGCTGGCGCGCGCCGTCGAGCGCGGCGAGCGCGTCGCGATCTTCGGCGACTACGATGTCGACGGCGCGACCTCCTCGGCGCTGCTCTACCGCTTCCTCGTGCATTTCGGCGTGCAGGCGGAAATCTACATTCCCGACCGCATTTTCGAGGGGTATGGGCCCAATCCGAACGCGATCGCCCAGCTCATCGAGCGCGGCGCGCAATTGATCGTCACCGTCGATTGCGGCTCGACCAGCCACGAATCGCTTGCGGTGGCGCGCGATCGCGGCATCGACGTCGTGGTGATCGACCACCATCAGGTCGGCGAGGACCTGCCGCCGGCCGCGGCCCTGGTCAATCCCAACCGCGAGGACGACCTGTCGGGGCAGGGGCACCTGTCCGCCGCCGGCGTCGTCTTCCTCGTGCTGGTGGCCCTGCAGCGCGTCCTGCGCGCGCGGGGCGATATGCGGGCCGCCGGCTTCGATCTGCTCTCCATGCTCGATCTCGTGGCGCTCTCCACGGTCTGCGACGTCGTTCCGCTGAAGGGGCTCAACCGTGCCTATGTGGTGAAGGGCCTCGTCGCCGCGCGCCATCTCGGCAATGCCGGCCTGACGGCGCTGCTCAAGCAGGCGGGCATCGGCGGGCCGGTGACGCCCTACCATCTCGGCTTCCTCGTCGGTCCGCGCATCAATGCCGGCGGGCGCATCGGCGATGCGGCGCTCGGCAGCCGGCTGCTCACCATCGACGAACCGGGCGAGGCCGAGCGCATCGCCAAGCAGCTCGACGAGCTGAACCGCGAGCGCCAGGCCATGGAGGCCGCGATGCTTGCCGAGGCGGAAGCCGAAGCGCAGGCGGAATACGGCACGGGCGACAGTGCCGCCGTGATCATCACCGCGCGCGAGGGCTGGCATCCGGGCGTCGTCGGCCTGCTCGCCTCGCGGCTGAAGGACCGCTTCCGCCGCCCCGCCTTCGCCATCGCCTTCGATCCCTCCGGCAAGGGCACCGGCTCCGGCCGCTCGATCAGCGGCTTCGATATGGGCCGCATGGTGCGCGCCGCCGTGGACGAGGGGATCCTGGTCAAGGGCGGCGGCCACGCCATGGCGGCCGGCCTGACGGTGGAGCGGGCCAATCTCGGCCGCCTGCGCACCTTCTTCGAGGAGCGCGCCGAGCGCACCGTGCGCGACCTGGTGGCCGTGGAGACGCTGAAGATCGACGGCGCGATGAGCGCGAGCGGCGCGACGCTCGCGCTCGCCGACCAGCTCGAACAGACCGGTCCCTACGGCTCCGGCCATCCGCAGCCGATCTTCGCGCTGCCGGCGCACCGCGTCCGCGATGTGCGCCCCGTCGGCGTCAACCATCTGCGCATCGCGCTGGAAGGCCCCGATGGCGGGCGGATCGACGCCATGGCGTTCCGCGCGGCGGAAGCCGATCTCGGCATGTTCCTGATGAAGGAGCGCGGCCAGGCGGTCCATCTCGCCGGCACGCTTTCGGCCGATAGCTGGCAGGGTAGCCGGCGCATGCAGTTCCGCGTGCTGGACGCCGCAAAGGCGTTCTGACGGGCGTATCGAGTGTGGGACGATCGGGGGAAGTGGCACGCCCTAGGGGAGTCGAACCCCTCTTTTCAGAATGAAAATCTGACGTCCTAACCGATAGACGAAGGGCGCGTGCGGTGGCCGTCTTCTAGTCGGGCCTGCCGATTTGCGCAAGCCCTAACGGCAGGATTTTTCTCTTTTTTCCCGCTCGGCTGACGAGCCGGTTCGAGAAGGTCATGGCAATATTCGGGGGAGGGGAAGTGGCACGCCCTAGGGGAGTCGAACCCCTCTTTTCAGAATGAAAATCTGACGTCCTAACCGATAGACGAAGGGCGCGTGCGGTGGGCGTCTTCTAATCAGGACCGGCCGGATGCGCAAGACGGAAAATCGCGAAAATCGCAACTTTTTCATCGGTGGAAACAGGAAGCCACGGGGCAGGGCGCCGTCGTTGAACTGACGACTGGCAATTTCGCGGGCGCCTTCCCATATAATGTTTGCTGAAGGTCCTGAGGTTGCCGCCGTTGACCCTCCCGGCGGTGCTCGTGGCTCAGCCCGTTGCCTCCCTCGGCAACACACAGCCGCTCGTCCGGCAAGCTGGGCCGGACGAGCGGTGCGACTAAGCGGATCGAGACCCCGGAGCGCTGGGCCATACTCGACGGGGCCTCTCTCCCGACCGCGCAACACCGCAGCCGTAAATCCTCAACGATCCTTAACCATATGTCGTTCCACGCCAAGGCGAGCACGAAAAGCTTCGGTCGGTCATGAATGCGTGATGTGGGGAGGGTGGCACGCCCTAGGGGAGTCGAACCCCTCTTTTCAGAATGAAAATCTGACGTCCTAACCGATAGACGAAGGGCGCGTGCGGTGGGCGTTTTATAGAAGGGCGCCTTGGCTTCCGCAAGCGGGAAAAAGCCGTTGTGACAAAAAAATGAAAAGCCGCCCGGAGGGCGGCTTGAGATGCGCGAAAGAGAAACAATTACAGGAGTTTAGGCCGAAATCTTATTTGCGCCGGCGGCAGCGCCAGTTCCAGTCGCGTTCCGGACCGACGTCGATATGCACGGATTCGGTATGGCAATAGGTGCCGACGCCGCCGCGGCCGGGCATGCTGCGCAGATATTCCGCAAGCTCCCATTTGCCGACGCCCGAAATCTGGATATCCGCCGCCTCGCAACGGGTGTGCAGCGATTGTTTTGCGCGATTGCGCTTCATATCCCTGAGGCCCGAGGTGACGATGATCGGCTTGTCATAGTGCTTCTCGATCGTCTTCAGCACCTGCAGCAATTCCGGCTTGAAACAGCCGGTCTTCACCTTTTCGGTCTGCAGCCAGAGGCCGTTCGGCGCGAGCCGCGCAAGACCGGCGAGCGAGGCCACTTCCTTGAACTGCGGTGCGTCGTCCTCGACCTCTTCGGATTCCGAATGTTCCGTCGAAAACAGCGCATTGGCGGTCGAAACGCCGGGAAGCCTGCCGAGCGACGCCTTCTGCGTGGCACTGGCGCTGTCGCGATTGATGACGCGGCGCGGCTGTTCGGCAAAACGATCGCCGTCGAACTGGTCTTTGGCTTCGCGCTTGCTGGCGAACAGCGAGGCGAGCGTCACCGTCTTACGCGGCTTGCCCTTCGTCTGCGTCTCGGCAAGACCCGCCTGCGTCGTCGTGTCCGGCAGCGCGGCGTTATCGTCCGCTGCGAGTGCAAGATCGGCGGCATTGCCGGTCGCTGCCTCCGCGACGAGCGCCGTGCGCGCGGTCTTGGGGATCGGCACATTTTCCGGCAGCACCACTTCGGCCTGCTGGTCGCCAAGCGTTTCGAGCGGCGGCTGCCCGGTCGATTCGACCGTCGGCATGTCCTCGACCGGCAACCGGCCGGACTGGTCCGCGCCCTGCGCCTCGCCGGAACCGGCATAGAGGCTTTTCACGGAGGCATTGGTGCCAGACGTCTGCGTCGCATAGGCGTTGCCGGCCTGGCCGCCATTCGCATAGATGCTCGACTGGCCGGCATTCAGCGTGGTCTGCTGCATGACGAGCCCGGCCATGTCGCGGCCGGCCTCTTCGCCCGCGACCTGGCCACCCGCTGCCGTTCCGGCATCCGCGGTAACCGATGGATCCTGCGCAGTCCTCTGGGCTGCATCGGCGCTCACCACCGGCGTGGTGGTCTCGTCGGTGCTGCCTTCGGCGACCGTTTCTTCATTTTCCTGCGCGGCCTTGTTGTTCGCGCGAATATCCGTGGAGACTGCGGAAACGCAGCCCGAGAGCGTGGCAACCGACACGGCCAGCAGCAATCCATACCGCAGCGCCTTCAGGCCTGGCCACTTTCCCTGCATGTCCTGCAAAGGCTTTCCCCCGCTTTCGACGTTCGTGCCCTCGGTCTTGCCGCCGATGGTGCTATTTTTTCAAACAGTCGCAACCGCAAGCGAGAAAGGCCGGAGGCCTGGCTGCGGTTGCCGCGATGTTAACGTTTCGGCCGAGCCTGTAAAGGCCGAAGCGCGTGGAGCCGTCAACGCAATACGGGAAGCAATCCGGCCGGAATCGGCCAAGGCGCCCCTCTTGCTGGCGATCGACCGGAAGGCAAGAAATCCCGGCCAAATACGGCGAAACGATGGTCTCGCGACAAAGCTATAGGACGCAAGCTTTGCCCGGAGCTTGCGTCGATAGCGCCTGCCGGGCCGGTCTTACCAGACGCCGGTATTGCCCATCGATGCCCAAGGCTCGGCCGGCGCCAGGTTTTCGCCCTTCTGCAGGATCTCGATGGAAATGCCGTCCGGCGAGCGCACGAAGGCCATGTGGCCGTCGCGCGGCGGGCGGTTGATGGTGATGCCGTTGTCCATCAGCTTCTGGCAGAGCGCATAGATGTCGTCGACCTCATAGGCGAGGTGGCCGAAATTGCGCCCGCCCGCATAGTCCTCGGTGTCCCAGTTATAGGTGAGTTCCAGGCAGGGCGCCGCATTTTCGCGCGCGGCGGCGACATCCCCGGGGGCGGCCAGAAAGATCAGCGTGAATCGGCCCTTTTCGTTCTCGTAGCGGCGCACTTCCACGAGGCCGAGCAGCGTCGCGTAGAAATTGAGGGACTGATCGACGTCTTTGACGCGGACCATCGTGTGGAGATAACGCATTGGAATGTCCTCTGAATGTGGGCTCGTCAGAAAGTGTAGGGTTTTGTCAGCCTCAGGCAAGCCTTGCAGCCTACCAATAGGGCCAGCAAAACTTTCAAAGGGACTTGCGCATCCGCATCGGGACAATGTTATTCTGGTTATCAAGAATCAGTTAACCGTAACTCATGTGACGCGTAAACGAGGGGCTGGCAGGTCATGGTGGACAGGGTGTCTTCAAAGGAAATCACAGCCCGTGATGACCAGAGCAGCGACGCCGTCGATCTGATCGAGATCACCGGTGTCATCAAGTGGTTCGACGTCGCCAAGGGCTTCGGCTTCATCGTGCCCGACAACGGTATGCAGGATGTCCTGCTGCACGTCACCTGCCTCAGGCGCGACAACTACCAGACGGTCCTGGAAGGAACGCGCGTCGTCGCGCTGATCCAGAAGCGCGACCGCGGCTACCAGGCCTTCCGCATCCTGTCCATGGACCAGTCCACGGCTGTGCATCCCTCGCAGATGCCGCCCGTCAAGACTCACGTCCAGGTCACGCCGTCGAGCGGGCTGGAGCGGGTTCTGGTCAAGTGGTTCAACCGCACCAAGGGTTTCGGCTTTTTGACGCGCGGCGAGGGCACCGAGGACATCTTCATCCATATGGAGACGCTCCGCCGATTCGGCCTGACGGAGCTGCGCCCCGGCCAGGTCGTGCTGGTGCGCTTCGGCGATGGCGACAAGGGCCTGATGGCCGCGGAAATCCATCCGGATATGCCGGTTCCCGGCAACATGGCCCACTGATGGGTCCTGTCGTGCGGACGTTCGGCTTCGCGCGCCTGGCTAGCGCCTTCATGGCGTTTTTTTTCTGCTTTTCGCTCGCCGCCCATGCTGCGGAAACCTTCGACAAACAGCCGCTGACGATCGTGACGAAGGACGGCAAGAAACACGCCTTCACGGTGGAACTCGCCGTCACGCCGCGCCAGCGCGAGCAGGGCCTGATGAACCGCCGCGAAATGGCGCCGGACCACGGCATGCTGTTTGCCTTCGGCGAGACGCGGCAGGTCTTCATGTGGATGAAAAACACCTACCTGCCGCTCGACATGCTGTTCATCGCCAGGGACGGCAAGGTACGCGCGATCAAGGAAAATGCCGAGCCGCTCTCCGAAGCGATCATCGATTCGCAGGGACCGATCGACTACGTGCTGGAACTGAACGGCGGCACCGTCAAACGCCTCGGCATCCGCGCCGGCAACCGCGTCGAGAACGAGCTGGTGGAATCCCAGCGCAAGGCGCAATAAACCATCCCCGCATTTCTCGCGACAAGCGCCCGAAAGCACCTATTAGCTGTTGCGGCCGCCGCCGGATGCGTGTATCTCCCCCTTCGCCGGGACGGACGGAGTGTAGCGCAGTCTGGTAGCGCATCTGGTTTGGGACCAGAGGGTCGGGAGTTCGAATCTCTCCACTCCGACCATGTCCGGCGGGCGTCTCGATGACAAATGCTCGGCCGGTCATTCCCCCTTTACGGAATCTGGGTTATGCATGCTCGAACGCGCGCCGGCGGAACGGCGTGCCTGTCTGCGAGAATTCTGGAGTCGCTTCGATGACCGCGAAGATCTATCGTCCCGCCAAGACCGCCATGCAATCCGGCAAGGCCAAGACCCACCTCTGGGTTCTGGAATTCGATGCCGAAAAGCCGCGTACGATCGACCCGATCATGGGCTATACGAGCTCGGGCGACATGTATCAGCAGGTCAAGCTGACCTTCGAGACGAGCGAAGAGGCGATCGCCTATGCGAGCCGCAACGGCATCGAATACCGCGTGATCGAGCCGAAGGAAGCGACCCGCAAGCGCGTCGCCTATCCGGATAACTTCCGCTTCAACCGCATGCAGCCCTGGACCCACTGAGGTTTTACTGGCGCCGCCAGTCCCGGCCCCTTAGCTCAGCTGGATAGAGCATCTGCCTTCTAAGCAGAATGTCGCAGGTTCGAGCCCTGCAGGGGTCGCCAAGTCCCATTCATGCAAAAGGGCAGCCAACCGGCTGCCCTTTTGCATTGTCAACGACCCGCTTACTTAATAAGGCGAAACGCACTGCTGGCGCGGGCCGTTGTACGGCTGGAACGTATTGTCGTACGCGCGGTACGAGCGATAGCGGTTGGCGCACCAGCTCGCATGCGAGCCGCTGCCGGCCTGCGGCTGGTTGGAAATCGCGCCGCCGATGATCGCGCCGGCACCGAAGGCAGCGAGCGGGTACCACCAGCCGTCGGAGTGGCGGCGATAGCCCGGGCGGCGGTCGCGATAGCCGCGATGGCCGTGCCAGCGGCGTTCCGCACGGCGTTCGTAGCGGTCGCGGCGGCGCTCATAGCGATACTGGACCTGTTCGACATTCGAGGCTTCCGGAACCGGAACCCTTGCGAATGTCACGGCCTGGGCCGGGACGATGGAGGTCAGCGCAATGGCGATGGACAGCGCGCCTGCGGCAAATCCGGTCTTGAGCTTCAGCATGATTAAACCTTTCGTGCTTGAAATGCCTCCGCAGCAAAACGCGGCAAGGCGCCGGTTGTTCCCTTGCTTTCGAAGGCAGGTGGAGTCCGGAGAAAAAGTCAAAAAAAACGGGTTGGTCCGCCTTGTCGGCTCGCCAACCCGTTCCGGTAAAATGCGGATCAGGGTGTTCGGGGTACAGGGGCTCTCACCACAATCCGGCTGCATCTCCAGATCTCCTGTAAGGCGATCATGCCCGAATGCGCTTTTCTCGATTGACATAACCCGCATCTTTTTTGACAATTTCCACATGCGTAAGAAAGAGCTGCGGCAGGGACCGCTCGAAGTCACGATCGTCCTTCTGCCGGAGTCGTCGATCATGTCGCTCGCCTCGGTGCTCGACCCGATGCGTGCGGCAAACCGCGTCGTGCCGGAGCCGGTGTTCCGCTGGACGATCCTGTCGCCGCAGGGCAGGCCGGTGCTCCTGACCTGCGGCGTGGAGATCCGGGTGGATGGCGATTTTGCCGATGTCACCAGCGGCGACGCGCTGCTTCTGATTGCCGGCTTCAACCAGGATCGCCATGCCGACCGCAATTTCGTTGCCCGGCTAAAGAAGGTCGCGCGCCGCTTCGGCGTGGTCGCCGGCATCGAATCGGGATGCTGGCTGCTGGCGCGCTCGGGCCTGCTCGACGGGCGCGATGCGACCGCGCATTGGGAGGAACTGGAGGATTTCGCGGCGGCCTTTCCCGCGCTCAACGTCCGTGCCGACCGTTTTGTCACCGACGGGCCGCTCTGGACGTCCGGCGGCGCTTCGCCGACCTTCGACATGATGCTGCATCTGGTGCGCGAGCGTTTCGGCTCGGCGGTGGCGCTCGATGTGGCGAGCGTCTTCGTCTATGACGAGACCCATGCGGCGACGGATGCACAGCCGCTCGTCTCGCTTGGCAGGCTCGGGGAACACCAGCCGGAACTCGCCGCCGCCATCCGCCTGATGGAGCGCACGGTCGACCGGCCGCTGACCATCGCCGCACTCGCCCGGCGGCTCGGTTTTTCGACACGCAAGCTGGAGACGCTGTTTGCGGCGGGCCTCGGTATCGGGCCGGGGAAATATTACCTGCGCCTGCGCCTCACCGCGGCCCAGAGGATGGTGCGTGACACGCCGCTGTCGATCCGGGACGTGGCGCTGCGCAGCGGCTTCGACAGCCTCTCCGCCTTCTCACGCGCCTTCCGCAACCATTTCGGCGCAAGCCCGCTGAAGCTCAGGGCAGAGCTGCGGGTCAAGTGAATGCCGCGATGGTGCGGGGTGTGGCGTGGATTCTCGGGTCAAGCCCGAGGATGACGAAAGAAGGGAGCTTGAGAGAGACCTGGCGGCGTCGCCGCGTGCCGCACCGTGGGATGGGCCGGCAACAGATCCTCCCCTCCGTCATTCTCGGGCTTGACCCGAGGATCCACGCGACACCCGCACCGTTCCCGCAAAACAAAAAAGGCGGGCTCAAAAGCCCGCCTTCCGTATCTCAGTGCCGTCCGCTTAGTGCAGGATCTGGCTGAGGAAGAGTCGCGTGCGCTCGTGCTGCGGATTGTCGAAGAACTCGGCCGGCGAGTTCTGCTCGACGATCTGGCCCTGGTCCATGAAGATGACGCGGTTGGCGACCTGGCGGGCGAAGCCCATTTCGTGCGTCACGCACAGCATGGTCATGCCCTCTTCGGCGAGCGACACCATGGTGTCGAGCACTTCCTTGACCATTTCCGGGTCGAGCGCCGAGGTCGGCTCGTCGAACAGCATGATCTTCGGCTTCATGCAGAGCGCGCGGGCGATCGCCACGCGCTGCTGCTGGCCGCCGGAGAGCTGGCCCGGATATTTGTGGGCCTGTTCGGGGATCTTGACGCGCTTCAGGTAGTGCATCGCCACTTCCTCAGCGTCCTTCTTCGGCATCTTGCGCACCCAGATCGGCGCCAGCGTGCAGTTTTCCAGGATCGTCAGGTGCGGGAAGAGGTTGAAGTGCTGGAACACCATGCCGACTTCGCGGCGCACTTCGTCGATCTTCTTGAGGTCGTTGGTGAGCTCGATGCCGTCGACGACGATCTGGCCCTTCTGGTGCTCTTCGAGGCGGTTGATGCAGCGGATCATCGTCGACTTGCCGGAACCCGATGGGCCGGCGATGACGATGCGCTCGCCCTTCATGACCTTGAGGTTGACGTCGCGCAGCACGTGGAAATCGCCGTACCACTTGTTCATGTTGGTGATCTCGACGGCGACATCCGTCGTGGAGACCGCCAGCTTTTGCGCCTGGGCTTGGTTGGCCATTGTGTTTCCTCTCTTTTATCGTTTGTGGCCCTTGTCGAGCCGGCGTTCCACGAAGGCCGAGTAGCGCGACATGCCGAAGCAGAAAATCCAGAACACGAAGCCGGCGAAGATCAGGCCCGTCAGCGGCGTGACCGGCGTGATCCAGGCCGAATCCCCAAAACTTGCCTTCACGATGCCGAGCAGGTCGTACATCGAAATGATCGTGACGAGGGACGTATCCTTGAACATGCCGATGAAGGTGTTCACGATGCCCGGGATCACGAGCTTGATGGCCTGCGGAAGCACGACGAAGGTCATTTTGTGGAAGTAGTTTAGACCAAGCGCGTCGGCGGCTTCATATTGCCCTTTCGGAATGGCTTGGAGACCGCCGCGAATAACCTCCGCCATATAGGCGGACGCGAAGATCGAAACGCCGATCAGCGCGCGCAGGAACTTGTCGATATTGTTGCCGGGTTCGAGGAACAACGGCAGCAGCACGCTCGCCATGAAAAGCACCGTGATCAGCGGCACGCCGCGGATCAGCTCGATGAAGACGACGCAGGCCGTCTTCAGCACCGGCATGGTCGACCGGCGGCCGAGCGCCAGCAGGATGCCGGCCGGCAGCGAGACGACGATGCCGACGAAGGAGATGATGAGCGTCACCATCAGCCCGCCCCAGAGCGAGGTCTCGACGTGCCGCAGGCCGAACACGCCGCCGAGCAGCAGGAAGAAGGCGACGACCGGCAGCACGATCAGCAGCAGCAGCGCGTTCAGGCCCTTGCGCGGCGCCTTCGGCATCAGGAAGGGGATGAGCAGGCCGACGAACATGACGACGACCAGGAGCGGCCGCCAGAGTTCGTCGCGCGGATAGGAGCCGAACATGAACTGGACGAAGCGGTCGCCGACATAGGCCCAGCATGCGCCGTTCCAGCCGGCCGGAAGCTGGCCGCCCTGATCGACGGTGAGGCAGGCTGTGCGGTCTGCGCCGGTCCAGACGGCCGATACGAACAGCCAGTTGAGCAGGCCCGGTACGAAGTAGAGGATCGCCGCCAGCGCGACGAGGGTCAGGATGCTGTCCTTCCACGAGGCGAAGAGGTTCTTGCGGACCCAGCCGATGGCGGAGGAATCCGACATCGGCGCCTTCTCGGGCTCGAGGAACTGGCTGCGGACGTAGGTAATGCTTTCAGCCATATCAGCGCTCCACCAATGCCATCTTGGCGTTGAACCAGTTCATGAACAGCGAGGTGATGAGGCTGATCGATACATAGATCAGCATCCAGATCGAGATGATTTCGATCGACTTGCCCGACTGATTGAGGATGGTGCCGCCGACCGCGACGAGATCGGCATAACCGACGGCCACCGCGAGCGAGGAGTTCTTGATGAGGTTGAGATACTGCGAGGTGAGCGGCGGAATGATGATGCGCAGCGCCTGCGGCAGCACGACGAGGCGTGTCGCCTGGCCGGGGCGCAGCCCCAGCGCATAGGAGGCCTCCGACTGGCCCTTCGACACGCCGCGGATGCCGGCGCGCACGATCTCGGCGATGAAGGAAGCCGTATAGAGCGACAGCGCGAGGTAGAGCGCCAGGAATTCCGGCCCGATGACCATGCCGCCGTTCATGTTGAACGAACCCGGCACCGCATAGTCGAGCGAAAGCGGGCTGCCCATCACGAGGAAGACGATGAGCGGGAACAGCACGATCAGGCCGAGATTGACCCAGAGCACCGGCGGGCGGATGCCCGTGGCGCGCTGGCGGGCATTGGCCCAGATGGCGAAGCCGATCGCCGCGACGATGCCGATCAGGAAGGCCGCGAGCACCACGCCAAAGCCCTCGCCGAAGACCGGTGCGGGCATGTAGATGCCGCGGTTCGAGATGAAGAAGACCGCGTCCGGATTGTCCTTCACGTGCTGGAAGATCGTGCGGATCGACGGCAGCAGGGCGAGAACGCCGAGATACCAGAAGAAGATGACGAGCAGCGGCGGAATGTTGCGGAAGATTTCCACATAGACCGTGCAGAGCCGCGCGATCAGCCAGTTGTGCGACAGGCGGCCGATGCCGACGAGCAGGCCGACGATCGTCGCGGTGACGATGCCGGCGGCGGCGACGACGAGCGTGTTGATAAGGCCGACCTGAAGGGCGCGGAAATAGGTCGAGTCGCTGCTATAGGCGATCAACGACTGTGCGACGTCGAAGCCGGCGCGGCTGTTCAGAAAGCCGAAGCCCGCCGACATGTTGGCGCGGGCAAGGTTCTGGACGACATTGTTCCACGCATACCAGACGGCGGAGACGATCACGATGATCGTCACGACCTGGTAGACAGTGCTTCTCAGCGCCGGATTGTAGAGAAGAGATACCTTCGGCGGTTCGCCGGACCCTGTTCGGGCATCCGCAAGAGCCATGCATTTCCCCTGACATTGTTGTCGCCCTGTTTTCCGGGCGTTTTGTTTGAAAGGGAGGGCAATCGCTTGCCCTCCCGGAGTGGTGCGGATGATCGCTTAGCGAACCGGAGGTGCGTATTGCAGGCCGCCCTTCGTCCACAGGCCGTTCAGGCCGCGGGCGATCTTGAGCGGGGAACCTTCGCCGACATTGCGATCGAAGGATTCGCCGTAGTTGCCGACCGCCGTGATGATCTGCACGGCCCAGTCCTTCGGCACGCCGAGGTCGGCGCCGATGGTGCTGTCGGCTTCTTCGCCGAGGAAGCGCTTGATGTCCGGGTTAGCCGACTTCTTCATCTCTTCGACATTCGCCTGGGTGATGCCGAATTCTTCGGCGGCCACCATCGCGTAGTGCGACCAGGTCACGATGTCGAACCACTTGGAGTCGTTCTGGCGAACGGCCGGGCCGAGCGGCTCCTTGGAGATGATTTCCGGCAGAACCATGTGGTCGTCCGGATTGGCCATCTTCAGGCGGATCGAGTAGAGGCCCGAGGCGTCCGTCGTGTAGACGTCGCAACGGCCGGCATTGTAGGCGGCGTCGGCTTCATCCTGCGCTTCGAAGACGACCGGCTTGAAGTCCATGTTGTTCGAGCGGAAGAAGTCGGCGAGGTTGAGTTCGGTCGTCGTGCCGGACTGTACGCAGACGGAGGCGCCGGACAGTTCGAGCGCCGACTTCACGCCGAGCTCCTTCTTCACCATGAAGCCTTGGCCGTCATAATAGTTCACGGCGCGGAAATCGAAGCCGAGCTGCGAATCGCGGCTGATGCTCCAGGTGGTGTTGCGGGCGAGAATGTCGATTTCGCCGGACTGCAGGGCCGGGAAGCGGTCCTTGGCCGAGAGCGGCGTGTATTTCACCTTGGTGGCGTCGCCGAAGACGGCAGCGGCCACGGCCTTGCACAGGTCGATGTCGAGACCGGACCAGTTGCCGGCCGAATCCTGTGCGCCGAAACCGGCGAGGTTCGAGCCGTTCACGCCGCACTGCACGAAGCCCTTTGCCTTCACGTCAGAGAGCGTGTCCGCCTGTGCTGCATTTGCGCCAAGCCCCAGTACGGCAGCGCCGACGAGCGCAGCCATGATTTTTTTTGCCATTTTTTTACAACCTTTTTCTGTTGTCTTTGTTTTGTCCGCAGGCCCCGCACCCCTGACGGGCGCGCCCACGAAAACTCGCCACCCTCCCGGCGCGAGGTTGCTTATCTCATGCTCAAAATTTCGCAGGGTCAAGTGATCCGAACCATTTTCCGTCCGGTAACCTAAATTTGTCGGCAGTTGACGGGTTTTTGGGCAAAAAACCGTGGACTTGTGCAGTAAATCGCACAAAATTTCCGCGCAGGGGAGACTTGAAGCGCTTTGGGCGCCTTTGCATCCTTTTGTATGGGGGTTGACCTGCCCGGTTCCGCTGGCGAAAAGTCGGTGTCACAAACCCCTCGCATCGCTTCGGACAGATCCATGAAAAACAAAGACGAAATCCTCGCCGGCGCCGGCGTGAACACGCGCCTTGCCCATGCCGGAAATGACCCGGCGGACTATTATGGCTTCGTCAATCCGCCCGTCGTGCATGCCTCCACGGTGCTCTTTCCCGATGCCGCGACGATGGAAAAGCGTGCGCAAAAATATACCTATGGCACGCGGGGCACCCCAACCACCGACGCGCTCTGTGCCGCGATCGACGAACTGGAGGGGTCTGCCGGAACGATCCTCGTGCCTTCGGGCCTTGCCGCCGTCACCGTGCCGTTCCTGGCCTATCTCTCGGCCGGCGACCATGCGCTGATCGTTGATTCGGTCTATCACCCGACCCGCCATTTCTGCGACACGATGCTGAAGCGCCTCGGCGTCTCCGTCGAATATTACGATCCGACGATCGGCGCCGGCATCGAAGCGCTGATCAGGCCGAACACCAGGCTGGTGCACACCGAGGCACCGGGCTCCAACACGTTCGAAATGCAGGATATTCCGGCCATCGCCGCCGCCGCCCACAAACACGGCGCGGTCGTGACCATGGACAATACCTGGGCGACGCCGCTCTATTTCCGCCCGCTGGATTTTGGCGTCGATGTCTCCATCCACGCGGCGACGAAATATCCGGCCGGGCATTCGGACGTGCTGTTCGGCACCGTCTCGGCCAATGCCGCCCATTGGGAACAGCTGCACGACACGCAGATCACGCTCGGCACCTGCGCCTCGCCGGATGACGCCTACCAGGTGCTGCGCGGCCTGCGCACCATGGGCGTGCGGCTGGAGCGCCACCAGGAGAGCGCTTTGGCACTGGCGCGCTGGCTGGAAGGCGTCGAGGACGTGTCGCGCGTGCTGCATCCCGCACTGCCGAGTTTTCCCGGCCACGACCTCTGGAAGCGCGATTTCAAGGGGTCGAGCGGGATCTTCTCCATCGTCCTGAAGGGCGGATCGCCGGAGCGCTACAAGGCGAAGGCGCATGCCTTCCTCGATGCGCTCGGCATTTTCGGCCTCGGCTATTCCTGGGGCGGCTTCGAGTGCCTCGCGGTGCATGTCGGCCTCAACGACCGCCGCGTCGCCAAGGGGCCGGAGGAAGGCCCGGTGCTGCGCCTCCAGATCGGGCTCGAGGACGTCAAGGACATCAAGGCGGATATCGAACGCGGGCTTGCCGCGGCACGGGCGGTTTGAGCGCAGCCCTTCAATTGGGTGTGCGGTAGCCGTAGAGCCAGTCGAGATCGGCGGCGAGGCTTTCCGGGCCGCGCAGCGACAGCACGAGGTTGCGGGCGAGCGCGATCGGCCCGCGGGCATGGTAGGCGAAGCGGTTGAAGGCGCCGCGGCTGCGCACCCGGGCGACGCGTTCGCGGCGGGTGGTCTCGAATTGCCGCAGGGCCTGGCCGGTGTCGGTCGCCTCGGCGAGCCGGTTTGCCAGCAGTGCTGCATCCTCGATCGCCATCGCGGCACCCTGGGCCGCGAAGGGCGTCATGGCATGTGCGGCGTCGCCGATCAGCACCGTTTTTCTTCCATCCGTCCAGGCGCCGTCCGGGCATTCGAAAAGCGGCCACATCAGCGGCGCGCGCGCGTCGTCGAGCAGGCGGCGGATATCATTGTGCCAGCCGGAAAAGGCGCTGAGCAACGTCGCAGTATCGCCGCTCCGCGACCAGCCTTCCGGCGGCGCTTCCGCCGATTGGTGAATGGCGACGATGTTGAATGCCTGGGTTTGCGCGAGCGGATAGGCGACCAGATGGGCCTGCGGGCCGAGGAAGGCGGTCACGGTGCGCGGGTTGAGAAAGGACGGCGCGGCGGCGTAGGGCACGAGGAAGCGCCAGGCGACATTGCCGGAATAGCGCGCGGGCAGGGCGCCCGACACCGCCTGCCGCAGGCGCGACCAGACGCCGTCCGCGCCGATCAGCACGTCCGCGGGTGCGATGGCGAGGGCGTCCTGCACGGTCTCGATTCGCTGGCCCGTCGCGAGCGTGCAGAGCGGCTCGTCGCGCACGGCCTCCAGCAGCACGGCTTGCAGCGCGGCACGCGGGAGCACGCCATAGGGTGCGCCCCAGCGGGTGCGGGCCGCCTTGCCGGCAGGGACCGAGGCGAGGGGGGCGAGCGTGCTTCCGGAGGAGAGCATAATGTGATCCGGCTCGCTCCAGCGGGCGCTCAGCGCATCGAGGAGGCCGAGACCGGCGAGGATACGCGACGCGTTCGGGGAGAGTTGCAGGCCGGCGCCGACCTCCTCAAGGGCCGGGGCCTGTTCGAGGATATGCGAGGCGATGCCCTTGCGGGCGAGGGCCAGCGCCGCCGTCAGCCCGGCTATGCCGGCACCGACGATGGTTGCGGATCTCGTGGAAGACATGCGGGTGCCGGCCTTTCGGCCGTTACGCCGCGACCTGGTTGGTGAAGGTACAGCCGACCGGCTCGGTCTGGGTGGCCTTGAAGCTCGAATTGTAGCGGTAGAGCGTCGAGCAGTACGGGCAGACCTTCTCGTTGTCGTCGCCCATGTCGAGGAAGACATGCGGATGGTCGTAGGGCACCGAGGCGCCGACGCACATGAATTCCTTCACGCCGATCTCGATCATGCGATGGCCGCCGTCGTTCTGGAAATGAGGAATGCCGTGTCCAGCCATGTCATGCTCCGTGGGAATGCCTGTTTTCTGCGCCGGACCATAGTCGCCTTCCGGCCGAATGTGTAGATGCAAAACCGTCGCGCCGGTCGAGAAATCCGCCCGGCCACCGTTTTCTCGACGATCAAACGGCATTAAGAGCAAGGCATGAAAACGAAAGAAGGCCCGCGATGAACCTCGATGCTCCGTCCTTTTCCAGTTTCACGCATGACGGCCTCGAGCTTGCCTTCTTCGACGAGGGCGACCCGTCGGGCGATCCGGTGCTGCTGATCCATGGATTTGCGTCGAGCGCCAGCGTCAACTGGGTGTTTCCCGGCTGGCTGAAGACGCTGGGCGATGCCGGCTACCGCGTCATCGCGCTCGACAATCGTGGCCATGGTGCCAGCGCCAAGCCGCACGATCCCGCGGTCTATACGCCGCCGCTGATGGCAGGCGATGCGGCGGCGCTGCTCGATCACCTGGCGATCCCGGAAGCCCATGTCTTCGGCTATTCGATGGGCGCGCGCATCACTGCCTTTCTGGCGCTGGCGCATCCGCACCGTGTGCGCTCCGTGGTCTTCGGCGGCCTCGGCATCGGCATGGTGACGGGGGTCGGCGACTGGGATCCGATCGCCGATGCGCTGCTCGCCCCGTCGCTCGCTTCCGTGACCCACGAGCGCGGCCGCATGTTCCGCGCCTTCGCCGACCAGACGAAATCCGACCGCCAGGCGCTCGCCGCCTGTATCATGACGTCGCGTGACCTGCTGACGCCGCAGGACATGGGCCGCATCGACGTGCCTGCGCTGATCGGCGTCGGCACGAAGGACGATATAGCCGGCAGCCCGCAGGCGCTCGCCGAGCTGATGCCGAACGCCCGCGCGCTCGATATCCCCGGCCGCGACCACATGCTGGCCGTCGGCGACAAGGTTTTCAAACGCGCCGTCTTGGATTTCTATGCGGAGATCGACGGCCGCTGACGCGGCGTTTACGACAATGGTCGCCGGGCCATTTCGCTCCGGCGCCCTTTGCTTTATATATGGACGGGAATGACCATAAGGAGTGCGGCGATGGTCGCGACGAACGAACTGCGGGCCGGCGAGAATCTCAAGGCCATGGATCCGATCTGGGACAGCCTGCGCGAGGAAGCGCGTGTTGCCGCCCAGGCCGAGCCGCTTCTGGCGGCTTTCCTCTATTCGACGGTGCTGAACCACCGTTCGCTGGAGGAAAGCGTGATCCACCGCGTCTGCGAGCGCCTCGACCATCCGGACCTGCAGGCGAACCTGCTGCACCAGATCTTCGACGAGATGCTGGAAGACTGGCCGGAATGGGGCGGCATCCTGCGCGTCGATATCCAGGCCGTCTACGACCGCGACCCCGCATGCCTGCGGTTTTTGGATGCCGTGCTCTATTTCAAGGGTTTCCACGCCATCCAGACCCATCGCGTCGCCCACTGGCTCTACAACCGGGGCCGGCGCGACCTTGCGCTCTATCTGCAAAGCCGCTCTTCCAGCGTCTTCCAGACCGATATCAACCCGGCCGCCCGCATCGGCAAGGGCATTTTCCTCGATCACGCCACCGGCTTCGTCGTCGGCGAGACGGCGACGATCGGCGACAATGTCTCGATCCTCCACAATGTCACGCTCGGCGGCACCGGCAAGGAGGGCGGCGACCGCCATCCGAAGATCGCCGACGGCGTGATGATCGGCGCGGGCGCAAAAATCCTCGGCAATATCCATATCGGCCATTGCTCGCGCATCGCCGCCGGCTCGGTGGTGCTGAAGCCCGTGCCGCCGAAATCGACGGTCGCCGGCGTGCCGGCCAGGGTCATCGGGGAGGCCGGCTGCAACGAGCCGTCGCGCGCCATGGACCAGCTTCTGGCAGCCTTCGACTACGATCTGTAGCACCGTCAGCAAACGTGCAAAGCGGCTTGGCGTCCGGCGTTGCGAGAAAGACTCCAACGCGGAAAAGTCGCTTTCCTGCGGAAATCGAGGGTTTACACGCCCCGGAGCAGGTGCGAGAAGCGCGGCAAATCAAACGTTGATGGAGACATATCGTGACGCCGGAAGAAATCAGGAAGCTCGAGGCCTACTTCAAGCGCAATATCAACAAGGAGATTGTCGTGAAGGCCCGTCCGCGCAAGGATGAATCGGCGGAAGTCTATCTCGCGGACGAATTCCTCGGCGTTATCTTCCGCGACGATGAAGATGGAGAACTCTCCTACAACTTCTCCATGGCAATCCTCGACATCGATCTCTGATCGTCGGTATTATTTCCAGAAAAAAGCCCGGCTGCCTCTCGCGCCGGGCTTTTTCATTATTGTTTTGCGACAAATTCGTCTTTTCCGCCCCCAATGATCATACCTATTGCGCAAGGTCTTGCTTTGCCTGCGAAATATTGCATTGCAGCATGAATATTGACTTTATTGTGCGGCGCATATAGATTTCGGGCCTAAACCGGGATCCAAAGGAGACTTCGATGTTCAATCTCGACGACGCAAACAAGAAGAGCAAGGAAGCCGTGGACACGTTCGTAAAGAGCTACACGACCGTTGCCCAGGGTTTCCAGGCGATCGCCACCGAAACGGCCGACTACTCGAAGAAGTCCTTCGAAAACAACGTCGCCCATTTCGAAAAGCTCTCCGGCGTCAAGAGCGTCGAAGCCGCTGTCGAACTGCAGACGGCTTTCGTGAAGTCCGCCTATGAAGGTTTCGTCGCCGAAGCCACGAAGCTCACCGAAATGTATGCCGACCTCGCCAAGGGCGCCTACAAGCCCTACGAAGCACCGGTCGCCAAGGCGACTGCCGCTGCCAAGGCCGCCGTCGCCGCCTGATTTTTCCGGTACCACGTACGCGTATAACGTTTAATGGCCGGCTGTGGGCAACCGCAGCCGGCCATTGCGTGTTCCAAGGATTGCGCGAGGCTGATGGAGCGGGCGCAAATTTCGCTATTTCCTTCGGATGACCCGCGATTATGATTGCAGTGCGAAGCGAGGCTCTTACAATCGTGTGACGAGACATTAGATAACAGGTCCAGAAGGCAGCCTCGGCTGAACGGTTCGCCCAAAGGAAGCGACCGAAATCAAGGGAATGAACACGAATGGATGTGAGACGGGTTCGAATGCAGGATGGGGAAGGCGGCGGCGACACTCCCGGTCGCAGCACCTCCGTCATTACCCGCGCGAAGCCTAAGACGAAGAAGCCGAGCCTTTATCGCGTCCTGCTTCTCAACGATGATTATACGCCCATGGAGTTTGTGATTCACATTCTGGAACGTTTCTTCCAGAAGGACCGCGAAGCGGCGACAAGGATCATGCTGCATGTGCACAATCATGGCGTGGGCGAGTGTGGCGTGTTCACCTACGAGGTTGCCGAAACCAAAGTGACACAGGTGATGGATTTCTCCCGCCAGCACCAGCATCCGCTGCAATGTGTCATGGAAAAGAAATGAGGAACGAACGTGCCAACATTTTCTGCAAGCCTTGAAAAGGCGCTCCACCAGGCACTGACCTTTGCGAACGAGCGTCATCACGAATATGCGACGCTCGAGCACCTGCTGCTCGCCCTCATCGACGACGCCGACGCGGCTGCCGTGATGGGTGCCTGCAACGTCAACCTCGACGTGCTGCGCAAGACCGTTACCGACTATGTCGACCACGATCTCGCCAACCTGGTGACGGGTTACGAGGAAGATTCCAAGCCGACGTCCGGCTTCCAGCGCGTCATCCAGCGCGCGGTGATCCATGTCCAGTCGTCCGGTCGCGAAGAAGTGACCGGCGCCAACGTGCTCGTCGCGATCTTCGCCGAGCGCGAGAGCCATGCCGCCTATTTCCTGCAGGAGCAGGAGATGACGCGCTACGACGCCGTCAACTTCATCTCGCACGGCATCGGCAAGCGACCGGGCTCCGCCGAACCGCGCCCGGTGCGCGGCGCGGATGAATCCGAGAGCGAGCCGAAGCAGCAGCGCGGCAATGGCGGCGGCGAACCGGAAGAGGCCGCCAAGAAGCAGGACGCGCTCACCGCCTATTGCGTCAACCTCAACGAGAAGGCCAGGAACGGCAAGATCGATCCGCTGATCGGCCGCCACGCCGAGGTCAACCGTACGATCCAGATCCTCTGCCGCCGCTCGAAGAACAACCCGCTCTACGTGGGTGATCCGGGCGTGGGCAAGACCGCCATCGCCGAAGGCCTCGCCAAGCGCATCGTCGAAGGCAAGGTGCCGGAAGCGCTCGCCGACGCGACGATCTTCTCGCTCGACATGGGCACGCTGCTCGCCGGCACGCGCTATCGCGGTGACTTCGAGGAACGCCTGAAGCAGGTCGTCAAGGAACTGGAAGACTATCCGGGCGCCGTGCTGTTCATCGACGAAATTCATACCGTCATCGGCGCCGGTGCCACCTCCGGCGGCGCGATGGATGCATCGAACCTGCTGAAGCCGGCTTTGTCCTCGGGTGCGATCCGCTGCATCGGCTCGACGACCTACAAGGAATACCGCCAGTTCTTCGAGAAGGACCGTGCACTCGTCCGCCGGTTCCAGAAGATCGACGTCAACGAACCCACCATCGACGACACGATCGCGATCATGAAGGGCCTCAAGCCCTATTTCGAGGAATATCACAAGCTTCGCTATTCCAACGAGGCGATCAAGTCGGCCGTCGAGCTTTCGGCGCGCTACATCAACGACCGCAAGCTGCCGGACAAGGCGATCGACGTGATCGACGAGACCGGTGCGGCGCAGATGCTGCTGCCGGTGGGAAAACGCCGCAAGCTGATCACCGAGAAGGAGATCGAGGCGACGATCGCCACGATGGCCCGCATTCCGGCGAAGACGGTGTCCAAGGACGACGAGCAGGTGCTCGCCGGCCTGGAGAAGGAATTGCGCTCGGTCGTCTACGGCCAGGATCTCGCAATCGAGGCATTGGCATCGTCGATCAAGCTCGCCCGTGCGGGCCTGCGCGAACCGAACAAGCCGATCGGCTGCTACCTGTTCAGCGGTCCGACGGGCGTCGGCAAGACCGAAGTCGCCAAGCAGCTTGCAAGCTCGCTCGGCGTGGAACTGCTGCGCTTCGACATGTCGGAATATATGGAGCGGCACACGGTCTCGCGTCTGCTCGGCGCACCTCCCGGCTATGTCGGCTTCGACCAGGGCGGCCTCCTGACGGATGGAGTCGACCAGCATCCGCATTGCGTGCTGCTGCTCGACGAAATCGAAAAGGCGCATCCGGACCTCTACAACATCCTGTTGCAGGTCATGGATCACGGCTCGCTGACCGACCATAACGGCAAGAAGATCGACTTCCGCAACGTCATCCTGATCATGACGACCAATGCGGGCGCATCCGACATGGCCAAGTCCGCCATCGGCTTCGGTTCGTCGAAGCGCGAGGGCGAGGACATGGAGGCGATCAACCGCCTGTTCACGCCGGAGTTCCGCAACCGCCTCGATGCGATCATCCCGTTCGGCTCGCTGCCGACGCCGGTCATCCATCAGGTCGTGCAGAAGTTCGTCATGCAGCTGGAAACGCAGCTCGCCGAACGCAACGTTACCTTCGACCTCCAGCAGGACGCGATCGCCTGGCTGGCGGACAAGGGCTACGACGAGAAGATGGGCGCGCGGCCGCTGGCGCGTGTCATCCAGGAGCACATCAAGAAGAAGCTCGCCGATGAAATCCTCTTCGGCAAGCTGAAGAAGGGCGGCGTCGTGCGCGTCTCCGTCGGCCCGAAGGAGGATGGCTCGACCGGCCTCGTCCTCGACGCCGTGCCGGAAACCGCGCCGATCAAGCCCAAGGCCGAAATCGAGGAAGCGGCCGCCAAGAAGGCAAAGCCGCGCAAGGCCAAGGAAACGGTCGCCGCCGAGGCCGCGCCCGCCAAGGCCAGGTCTTCGAAGAAGGCGGCGGAGCCCAAGGCCGAGGAGCCGAAGGACGAGCCGCCGCGCAAATCGTCCAGCGCCGTGCCGAAGGTGCCGCGCAAGAAATAACGGCTTTACAAATCCCATGAGCCGGGCAGGTAACTGCCCGGCTTTCTTTTTTTGTTGAAGAACCCGAGACGTTTATGACGGCCGAGACTGCGCCAGACCCTCAATCCCAGACGCACTGGTTCCTCCTCGGCATGCGCGGCATCTTCAGCCTGCCGGCGATCATCCTCATGCTGTCCTTCGTCGGCTTCGCGGCCTTTACGGCGGAAGCGAAAATCCCGGTCGAGCAGGTGATGTTCATGACCGGCATGGTCTGGGCGCTGCCGGCCAAGGTGATCCTCGTCGGCTCGATGCTCTCGGGCGCCCATATCCTGACGGCCTTCATCGCCGTGACGCTCTCCTCCGTGCGCATGATGCCGATGGTGGCGGCGCTGATCCCGGAAATCCGGACCAGCCGCACGCCGACCTGGCTCCTGCTGTTCCTCTCGCATTTCGTCGCCATCACCGCCTGGGTCTTTGCCATCGAGCGGGTGAACGGCGTGCCGCGCGACGGCCGCGTCGCGTTCTTCGCCGGCTTCGGCATCACGCTGACGCTCATCAACATCCTGCTGGTCGGGCTGGTCTATGGCGCGGTCTCGGAATTTCCGCCAATCGTCTCCGGCTGCCTGTTCTTCCTGACGCCGGTCTATTTCCTGACCTCGATCTGGATTTCGGCCCGCCACCGGGTGATCTACTGGGCGCTCGGCATCGGGCTGGCACTCGGCTGGTTCTTCGCCATCGTCGCGCCGCAATACGATATCCTGCTTGCCGGCGTGATCGGGGGTACGCTCGCCTGGTGGGGTGAGCGGATGCTGCGCCAGCGGGAGGCCAGCCGATGAGTTTCGATGGGCTCTGGCCCTATATCTTCATCGCCGTCGCCGGATGGCTCGCGACCGATCTGTGGCGCTGGGCGGGCGTGCTCGCCGGCAATCGCATCGACGAGAAATCGGAAGTGCTGAACTGGGTGAAGGCGGTGGCGACCGCGCTGGTAGCCGCGGTCATCGCCAAGCTGATCTTCTTCCCGACCGGCACGCTGGAAGCCTCGCCGCTCTGGCTGCGGCTGGGCTCCGTGGTCATCGGCGCGGTCTGCTTCTTCCTCGGCGGTCGCTTCCGGCAGATCGCCGGCATCGCCGCGGCCATCGGTTTCCTGGCCGCGGGTCTTGCCATTCTAGGGGTCTGATCAGGCCAGCGCCTTGCGTAGCTTCTCGGCATTCGCCGCCAGCACGCCCTGGTCCTCCATCGTGCCGGAATGCGGCTTCAGCGCCACGCCCTCGATGCGCGGGATGATGTGCACATGCAGGTGGTAGACGGTCTGGCCCGCCGCCGGCTCGTTGAACTGGATCACCGTCACGCCGTCCGCCTCGAACGCGTCCTTCGCCGCGACCGCCACCTTCTGCACGACCGGGAAAAGACGCGAAAGCGTCTCGGGATCGGCGTCGAGGATGTTGCGCGAGGGCGCCTTGGGGATGACGAGCGTATGCCCGTTGGCCTGCGGCATCACATCCATGAAGGCGACCGTGTGCTCGTCCTCGTAGACGCGGTGCGAGGGGATTTCGCCGCGCAGGATCTTGGCGAAGATATTGTTGGTGTCATAGGCGCTCATGCTGGTCTCCCGATGATGCTCAGTCGCTTTCGTTTTCGCCGCGGCGGAAGGGGCCGTGTTCGGCAAGATAGTCGCCCATCGTCTCGACGTCCTGGCGCTCGCGCTCAAGATAGTCGGCGACGGCGCGGCGCAGGCCCGGATGGGTGATGAAATGGGCCGAATGGGTGATGGCCGGCAGGTAGCCGCGCGCGAGCTTGTGTTCGCCCTGCGCCCCGGCCTCGACGCGCGCCAATCCCTTGGCAATCGCGAAATCGATGGCCTGATGGTAACACACCTCGAAATGCAGGAAGGGATGGTCCTCGATACAGCCCCAGTGCCGGCCGTAGAGCGCATCGCCGCCGATGAAGTTGATCGCGCCGGCAATGTAGCGGCCATTGCGCTTCGCCATGACGAGCAGGATGTCGTCGGCCATGCGCTCGCCGATCAGGCTGTAGAATTCGCGGTTGAGGTAGGGCCGACCCCATTTGCGGCTGCCGGTGTCCATATAGAAGGTGAAGAACTGGTCCCAGATCTCTTCCGTCAGGTCGGTGCCGGTCAGCCAGTCGATCGAAATCCCGTGCTCCAGCGCCGCCCGGCGCTCCTTCTTCAGCGCCTTGCGCTTGCGCGAGGCGAGGGTTTCGAGAAAATCGTCGTGCGAGCCGTAAGCGGCATTGAGGAAGTGGAACTGCTGGTCGGTGCGGTGTAGGTAGCCCGCCGCCTCGAAGATCGGCATTTCCTGTTCCGGCACGAAGGTGACGTGGGCGGAGGAGGCGCCGTGGCGCCGGGCGAGTTCCTTCAGGCCTTCGGCAAGCCCGGATTGCGTCTCGATCAGCGGCTGGTCGGGGCGGTGCAACAGCCGCGGGCCGGTCGCCGGCGTGAAGGGGATCGCGGCCTGCAGCTTCGGATAATAGCGACCACCGGCCCGCTCGAAGGCATCGGCCCAGCCATGGTCGAAGACATATTCGCCCTGGCTGTGGCTCTTGAGATAGACGGGCAGGGCGCCGAGGATGGCGCCGTCGTCGCCTTCCAGCAGAAGATGCTGGCCGAGCCAGCCGGTCTCGGCGGTGGCGCAGCCGGACTCTTCCAGCGACGAGAGAAACGCGTGGCTGACGAAGGGGTTGTAGGGCGTGTGCGCGTCGCCCCTGGAGGCGCCGGCAAGACGCCCCCATTGGTCCGCCGCAATGTCGGCGAAGCTCGTTTCGACGCGGATGCGCACGGGCTCGACCATGTCAGGCCGTCAATGCCTCACGCGGATCGAAGCCCTCGAAGGTCATCTGGTCCGCGTTGAGCGCCGTGATCGTGCGCGCCTCGTCGTCGCGCACGGTCCAGGTGATGATCTGCTTGCCGAGGTCGCGCTCCTTGCTGATGAAGGCGTTCGGCAGGTGGCCGTAATGGTAGGAGATGAAATCGAGCCCGAGCCGCATCGCCTCCTCGTGCACGGCAAAATTCTCCGGCCGCGCGCCTTCCGCCGTCAGGCCGAGGGGGCGGCTGGTGCCAAGCGCCTTGAGGTCCTTCAAAAGCCAGTGATCGAAGCTCATCAGCGCGACGGGGCCGTCATAGTCTTCCAGCGCGTCGAGCACCGCCATGGCGAAACCGTCGTCGTCGCCCTTGCGGCCCTTGAGTTCCAGCACCAGCGGCACGCGGCCCTTCACGAGGTGAAGCAACTGATTGAGCGTCGGAATGCGGTCGGCCGTGCCGCCGATCGCCAGCAGGCCGAGTTCGCCGGCGGTGCGCGCCCGCACATCGCCCTCGACGCCGCACAGGCGCTTCAGGTCGTCATCATGGAAGACGACGGGAATGGCATCGGCGGTATATTGCAGGTCGCATTCGATGGCGAAGCCGGCGTCGGCCGCGCGCGAAAATGCGGAAAGCGTGTTTTCCCAGACGGTCCGGTTGAGGTCGTGATAGCCGCGATGCGCAATCGGCCTCTCGGTCAGCCAGTTGAATTTATGCATCAGGCGATTTCCATGATGGCGTCGATCTCGACGGCGGCGTTCAGCGGCAGCGCGGCCATGCCGACGGCGGCGCGGGCATGTTTGCCGGCGTCACCCAGCGCGCCGACGAGGAAGTTGGACGCGCCGTTGATGACGAGGTGTTGCTCGACGAAGTCCGGGGCGGAGGCGACGAAGCCGTTGATCTTGATGATGCGCTTGATGCGCGACAGGTCGCCGAGCGCGGCCTTCGCTTGCGCGAGCAGGCCGAGCGCGCACAATTCCGCCGCTTTCTGGCCGCCGGCGACGTCGACATTTTTGCCGAGATGGCCGGTCACGGCGAGCTTGCCGTCGAGCATGGGGAGCTGGCCGGAAATATGGAGCACGTTGCCGGTGATGACGAAGGGCACGTAATTGGCCGCAGGCGCCGCCGCCACGGGGATTTCGTAGCCCAGTTCCTTGACGCGATTCTCGATTTCAGCGGACATTGCGGTCTCCGTCGTTGCTCGCGTTCGGGCCTGCCGTCGCGATATCGAAATGAATGGGGCAGCGCGCGCATATTGCCTCGCTTTTGCCGGAAGAGTTCTTATAACATCGCGGCCGACTTCAACAGGAGGAAACGGATGTTTCGTTCAGCCTTTGTCGCGACCGTCATGGCCGGGACATGCTTCGCCGGCAGCGGCGTCTCGAGCGCCTTTGCCACGCCGGCGACCGGGCTTGCGCCGCACCGTGCCGTCTACGACCTCCAGCTCAAGGATGCGACCGAGCGCTCGGGCATCGCCGGCATGTATGGCCGCATGGTCTACGAGTTCAACGGCAGCCCCTGCGACGGCTATACGGTGAGCTTCCGTTTCGTCACGCAGGTCAATACCGGCGAGGAGACGCGCCTCACCGACCAGCAGACGACCACCTACGAGGACCTGAAGAACGGCAGCTTCCGCTTCCTGACCCGCTCGTTCACCGACGAGAAGCTGGACAAGGAAGTGCGCGGCTCCGCCCGCGAGCAGAAGCAGGGCGTCAGCGTCGACCTGACCGCGCCGGACACAAGGCAGGTGGAGCTCGCCGCCAGCCGGTTTCCGACCGAGCACATGCTGGAAGTCATCGACCACGCCAAGAAGGGCGACCGCTTCTTCGAATCGCGCATCTTCGACGGCTCGGATGCGGGCGACAAGACGCTGCTGACCACCGCCGTGGTCGGCAAGAAGGAAACGCCGAAGCCCGGCGATGTCGACGCTGCCAAGGCCGGCGATTTTTCGAAGGATGCGTTCTGGCCGGTGTCGATCGCCTATTACAACGACACCAGCGAGGGCGATGCGCTGCCGGTCTACCGCATGTCCTTCAAGCTCTACGAGAACGGCATCACGCGCGACCTCACCATGGATTACGGCGAGTTCTCGCTGACCGGAAAACTCGCCAAGCTCGAGATGTTCAAGCAGCAGGAGTGCAAGTAAGCACCCTGCCGGTCGCATTTTTAACGCGCTGCCCTTGATTTACCCGGAAACTGAGGGTAAGGGGCAGCCATTCCACACGTAAGGCTTGGGATTGTCCGGGAGAAATCCGGACCGTTCCGCCCGGTGGCATTCCTGAACGGGATGCTGTTCGCCTTGCGGAGGTTCAACCGGAAAAGGATAACAAGGCATGGCATTGCCCGATTTCTCTATGCGCCAGCTTCTCGAAGCTGGTATTCACTTCGGCCACCAGACCCACCGCTGGAACCCGAAGATGAAGCCGTACATCTTCGGCGATCGTAACAACGTTCACATCATCGACCTGGCACAGACCGTTCCGCTCCTGTCGCGCGCCCTTCAGGTCGTGTCCGACACGGTTGCCGGCGGCGGCCGCGTTCTGTTCGTCGGCACCAAGCGCCAGGCGTCCGACATCATTGCCGACGCTGCCAAGCGTTCGGCCCAGTACTACGTCAACGCCCGCTGGCTCGGCGGCATGCTGACGAACTGGAAGACGATCTCCAACTCGATCCAGCGCCTGCGCAAGCTCGACGAAATCCTGAACTCGGAAGGCTCCGGCTATTCGAAGAAGGAACGCCTGACCCTCGAGCGCGAACGCGAGAAGCTTGAAAAGGCCCTCGGCGGTATCCGCGACATGGGCGGCACGCCGGACCTGATGTTCATCATCGACACCAACAAGGAATCGATCGCGATCCAGGAAGCCAAGCGTCTCGGCATCCCGGTCGTCGCCGTTATCGACTCGAACTGCGATCCGGACCCGATCGACTTCCCGATCCCCGGCAACGACGACGCCTCGCGCGCCATCGCCCTTTACTGCGACCTGATCGCCCGCGCCGCCATCGACGGCATCGCGCGCCAGCAGGGTGCATCGGGCCGTGACCTCGGCGCCTCCGCCGAGGCTCCGGTCGAGCCGGAACTCGAAGCCGAAGCGTAAGGCCGAGGTCGGAGCGAAACAGTCGCTCCCGCTTATCTGAGATAACCGAGGCCAGAGAGACGATCCCTGGCCTCGGCTTGTTTGAAGACCCTGTCTGCCGACGATCCGCGGGGTCGTGGTCGAGGCGACAGGTCTGAGGTGATCTTCATCACCCTGTCACATTTCCGGGTACATTCGTTCCCAAAACCTTGAGTTCGCCGGGGTTTCCCGGCGGCACGCAACAAGAACCGACAAGAGGCTCACAATGGCTGAAATCACCGCTGCACTGGTGAAGGAACTGCGCGAAAAGTCCGGCGCAGGCATGATGGACTGCAAGAGGGCGCTGACTGAAAACAACGGCGACATCGAAGCGGCAATCGACTGGCTGCGCGCCAAGGGCATCGCCAAGGCCGACAAGAAGTCGGGCCGCACCGCCGCTGAAGGCCTCATCGGCGTTGCCACCTCCGGCACCAAGGCCGTTGTCGTCGAAGTCAACTCCGAAACCGACTTCGTTGCCCGCAACGACGCCTTCCAGGCGATCGTGCGCGGCGTTGCCGACGTGGCGCTGACCACCGACGGCACCGTCGAAGCCGTTGGCGCCGCCATCTACCCGGCAACCGGCAAGTCGGTCACCGACACGATCAAGGACGCTGTCGCCACCATCGGCGAGAACATGAACCTGCGCCGCTCGGTCCTGCTGTCGGTCGAGGACGGCGTCGTTGCGACCTATATCCACAATGCCGCCGCCGACCGCCTCGGCAAGCTCGGCGTTCTCATCGCGCTGAAGTCGACCGGCGACAAGGAAGCCCTCAACACCATCGGCCGCCAGGTCGCCATGCATGTTGCCGCGACCAACCCGCTCGCCATCCGCGCCGAAGAAGTCGATGCCGCCGTTGCCGAACGCGAGCGCAACGTCTTCATCGAGCAGTCGCGCGCGTCCGGCAAGCCGGACAACATCATCGAGAAGATGGTCGAAGGCCGCATGCGCAAGTTCTTCGAAGAAGTCGCCCTGCTGTCGCAGGCCTTCGTCATGAACCCCGACATCACCGTCGGCGCTGCCGTCAAGGAAGCGGAAAAGACCGTCGGCGCACCGATCGAAGTCGTCGGCATGGCCCGCCTCCTGCTCGGCGAAGGCGTCGAGAAGGAAGAGACGGACTTCGCTGCCGAAGTCGCAGCCGTCGCCAAGGGCTGATTTCCTTAACTCTGCTTGGGAAAAAACGGCCCATTCGGGAAAAGAACAGGGCGCCGCGTGACAACGCGGCGCCCTTCGTGTATCCGGCTTGCCGAAATGCCTGCCCCGAATTTTCTTCTGCGGCGAGGGTTGCCCCGTGCCGAACCGCTCCCGGTTCTGCCCGGCTGCCCGCTCGGACGAGCAGGCGCACGAGTTCAGGAGCGACAATGACCGCCAAGCCAATCTACAAACGTGTTCTGCTGAAAGCCTCCGGCGAGGCGCTGATGGGCTCGCAGGGTTTCGGCATCGATGTCGCGGTGGCCGATCGCATCGCCTCCGACATCGCAGAGGCCCGCGCATTGGGCGTGGAAGTCGGCGTCGTCGTCGGCGGCGGCAACATCTTTCGCGGGGTGGCGGTGGCCTCCAAGGGCGGCGACCGGGTGACCGGCGACCACATGGGCATGCTGGCGACCATCATCAACGCGCTGGCGCTCGCAACCTCGCTGCGCAAGCTCGACATCGACACCGTGGTTCTGTCCGCTATCGCCATGCCGGAAATCTGCGAGAGCTTTTCGCAGCGCGCCACACTCTATCACCTGTCGCTCGGTCGCGTGGTGATCTTTGCCGGCGGCACCGGCAACCCGTTCTTCACGACCGATTCGGCCGCAGCTTTGCGCGCCGCCGAAATGGGCGCCGAGGCGATCTTCAAGGGAACCCAGGTCGACGGCATCTATTCCGCCGATCCGAAGAAGGACCCGCACGCCACCCGCTTCGACCGCCTGAGCCATAGCGAGGTGCTGGAAAAGGGCCTCGCCGTCATGGACGTCGCCGCCGTGGCGCTGGCGCGGGAAAACCACATCCCGATCATCGTGTTCTCCATCCATGAAAAGGGCGGTTTCGCCGAAATATTGACGGGTGGCGGACGCGGCACCATCGTAACCGACAACTGATTCTCAAGTGGCGGGCACGCCCGATGCGTGCAGCCGTTCCGTGAAAATGGGAGTATTCCAATGAGTGAAGGTATTGACCTGAAGGAACTGAAGCGTCGCATGGACGGGGCGATTTCCGCTTACAAGAACGACATCGCGTCGCTGCGCACCGGCCGTGCCTCGGCCAACGTGCTCGATCCGGTGCAGGTCGAAGCCTATGGTTCGCGCGTGCCGCTGAACCAGGTCGCCAACATCTCCGTTCCGGAACCCCGCATGCTGTCGGTCTCCGTCTGGGACAAGAGCATGGTCGGCGCCGTCGAGCGCGGCATCCGCGAATCGAATCTCGGCCTCAATCCGATCATCGACGGCCAGAATCTCCGCATCCCGCTGCCGGAGCTGAACGAGGAGCGCCGCAAGTCGCTCGTCAAGGTCGCGCATGACTATGCCGAAAAGGCGAAGGTCGCGATCCGCCACGTGCGCCGCGACGGCATGGACGACCTCAAGAAAGCCGAAAAGGATGGCGATATCGGCCAGGACCTGAGCCGCAGCCAGTCCGAAAGGGTGCAGAAGATGACCGACGAGACGATTTTGGACGTCGATCGCTTGCTTGCCGAGAAGGAAAAGGAAATCATGCAGGTTTAAGGCGCTCGCCACGCATCTTTCCTCCATTCCGGATCGCTCATGAACCAAATCACGCCCAGCACCGTACCGGCACACGTCGCCATCATCATGGATGGCAACGGACGCTGGGCGAGTGCGCGCGGCCTGCCGCGCGCCATGGGACACCGCAAGGGTGTCGAATCCGTGCGTGAGGCTGTGCGCACGGCCGCCGAAAGCGGCGTGCGCTACCTCACGCTCTTCGCCTTCTCTTCGGAAAATTGGAGCCGCCCCGAGAGCGAGATCACCGATCTCATGGGCCTCCTGAAGACCTTCATCCGGCGCGACCTCGCGGTGCTGCACCGCGAGAACGTGCGCATCCGCGTCATCGGCGACAAGTCGAACCTGTCGAGCGACATCCTGCCGCTGCTTCTCGAGGCGGAAGACACGACGCGGTCGAACAGCGGCATCACGCTGGTCATCGCCTTCAACTACGGCTCGCGCGACGAGATCGCCCGGGCGGTGCGCATGCTTGCTGCCGAGGTCGCGGCCGGCCGCCTCGATCCTTCAGAGATCACATCGGAACGCGTCGGCGCCTCGCTCGATACCGCCGGCATTCCTGATCCCGACCTCATCATCCGCACCAGCGGCGAGGAGCGGCTGTCGAATTTCCTGCTCTGGCAGGCGGCCTATGCCGAACTGATGTTCATTCCGGATTTCTGGCCCGATTTTTCGCGCGAGACCTTTCTTGCAGCGTTGTCGCGCTATTCCATGCGCGAGCGCCGGTTCGGTGGCTTGCGGGCCGCAAAGACGCTTGCGGTGGGGTCCTGATGCAGAGTGAACTGCGTCTGCGCATCCTCTCCGGCATCGTGCTGGCCGTCGTCGTGCTCGTCGCGACCTGGCTCGGCGGTTTTGCCTTCCGCGTGCTCGCCTCGGCCATAGCGCTCCTCATCTATTATGAATGGTCGACGATTACGCGCCTGCCGGAGACGGATTTCCGCGCCAATGCCTTCGGCTGGCTGTCGGTCGGCGTGATCGCGCTTCTGGTTGTCTTCGGCATCGACGAATTCGCCATGCCGGCGCTGATCGGCGCGACATTGATCGGCATCGTCTATTCGTTCGCGCTCCAGGGCAGCGGCTGGCTTGCCGGCGGCATCGTCTATGCCGGCCTGACGGCGATCTCGCTTGCCGCCATCCGCGGCGATACCGCGCACGGCTTTGCCGCCATGCTGTTCATCTTCGCCGTCGTCTGGGCGACGGATATTCTCGCCTACTTTATCGGCCGGGCGATCGGCGGGCCAAAACTCGCGCCGCCGATCTCGCCGGGAAAGACCTGGTCGGGGGCGATCGGCGGGGCCGTTTCCGCCGTCATTGCCGGCACGCTCGTGCACATGGCGTTCTTTTCGCTGAATGGCCTCTGGGTGCCGGTCATCGCGCTGGTGCTCTCGGTTTTCAGCCAGGCTGGCGATCTTTTCGAGTCCTTCATCAAGCGCCGTTTCGGCGTAAAGGACTCAAGTCGTCTTATTCCGGGACATGGCGGCGTCATGGACCGGGTTGACGGCCTTGTTTTTGCCTGCTTCGCCGCGTTCCTCATTGCACTTGGCGATGCGATCGTGTCTGGCACCGCGAACACGCCGGCCGGCGTGTTCCTTTTCGGCCCGTAATCGCGAAGACGTAAGGATTGGGAAACATGGACATGCTGGCTGGCTCCGTTGGGTTCGTGACGGGCTATATCCTTCCCTTTCTGGTCGTGCTGACGCTCATCGTCTTCGTGCACGAGATGGGTCACTATCTGGCGGGTCGCTGGTCCGGCATCGGCATCACCGCCTTTTCCGTCGGCTTCGGCCCGGAGATTTTCGGCTTCAATGATCGCCACGGCACGCGCTGGAAGCTCTCCGCCATTCCGCTCGGCGGTTATGTGAAGTTCCTCGGCGACGACGATCCGGCCTCCATTCCGGATTATAATTCCGTCGCCGCGCTGCCGGAGGCGGTGCGCAAGCGCACCTTCCTCGGCGCTGCCCTGTGGAAAAGGGCGGTGACGGTCGCTGCCGGCCCGATCGCCAATTTCGTGCTCGCCATCGCCATCTTCGCCGTGATGTTCACCATCTACGGCCGCCAGATCGCCGATCCGATCGTCGCCGAAGTCCGCCCGGACAGCGCCGCCTCGGAGGCCGGCGTGCTTCCCGGCGACCTGCTCGTGGCGCTCGACGGCAATCCGGTCGCGACCTTCGACGACGTGCGCCGCTATGTCAGCGTGCGGCCGGAGCTGACGATCAACGTGACGGTACGCCGCGATGGCCAGGATCTCGTCCTGCCGATGGTGCCCAAGCGCACCGAGATCACCGACCAGTTCGGCAACAAGATCGAGCTCGGCCTGATCGGCATCGTCACCAACCAGGAAACCGGCAATTTCCGCGTGGTGGAATATGGCCCGGTCGAGGCCGTGGGGCAGGGCGTGCTGCAAAGCTGGCACATCGTGACGGGCACGTTCGACTATCTCGCAAACCTCGTGACGGGCCGCATGAAGGCCGATCAGCTCGGTGGACCCATCCGCGTGGCGCAGGCTTCCGGCCAGATGGCGACGCTGGGTGTTGCCGCTCTGCTGCAGCTGGCTGCCGTTCTCTCTGTTTCCATTGGACTTTTAAACCTGATGCCGGTTCCGGTACTTGATGGCGGCCATCTGATGTTCTATGCGGTGGAGGCTATCCGGGGCAGGCCTGTCGGGCCCGGGGCGCAGGAGATCGCATTTCGCATCGGCATGGCGCTGGTGCTCATGCTGATGGTCTTTGCGACCTGGAACGACATATCCATGCTTCTGGGCTGAGGTTTGCCGGGCGACCGGCGGGGAATCAAAAGGGGTACCGCTTTTCGCTCAGGCAGTCGTGCTAACGCTCTGTTTACCGTAATGAAACGGATGTAGTGACCTTCAGGCCACGGTTGGAATTGAAGTAAACAGAAATTAACGCGTGACCTTGCTTAGATGGCAAAAGCGGTTAAAACGGCAAACGTGACCGGAATCGGGCGTACGCGCCTGCCGGGACGTTGAAACGAAGGTAAGTAGTGAAGATGAAAGCTGGTTCAAAATTTTTGAACGCCGTGTCGGCCGTTGCATTGTCGGCCAGTATGGTTGTCACGGGCGGCTCTGTTGCCACGCTTGTCTCCGCCACGGCCGCTGAAGCCGCCGTCATCCGCAGCATTCAGGTGAGTGGCGCCGATCGTGTCAGCGCCGATACGGTCAAGGCCAACGTCACCATCGTTCCCGGCAAGGCCTTTTCCAACGCCGATATCGACGCCTCCGTGCGCCGCCTGTTTGCCACCGGCTATTTCTCCGATGTGAAGATCTCGGTTTCCGGCAGCACGCTCGTCGTCGTGGTCAATGAAAACCAGCTCATCAACCAGGTCGTCATCAACGGCAACCGCAAGATCAAGGACGACAAGCTGCAGGGCGTCCTGCGCTCGCAGTCGCTCGGCCCGTATAGCGAAACCGCCATCGAAGCCGACAAGCAGGCGATCCGCGATGCCTATGCCGCCATCGGCCGCAGCGACGCCACCGTCACGACGCAGGTCTATCCGCTCGGCAACGGCCGCGTGAACCTCGCCTATATCGTCGACGAAGGTGACCGCACCAAGATCTCGCAGATCAATTTCGTCGGCAACGAGGCTTACAGCAACAGCCGCCTGCGCGCCGTCATCGTCACCAAGAAGTCGAACTTCCTGTCCTTCCTGACCCGCAAGGACGTCTACAGCGAGGACAAGCTGCGCGCCGACGAAGAGTCGCTGCGCCAGTTCTACTTCAACAACGGTTATGCCGACTTCCGCGTCATCTCGTCGGAAGCCGTGCTTGACGAAGCCTCCAACGAATATGTCGTCACCTTCACGGTCGACGAAGGTCAGCGCTACGATTTCGGCGTGGTCAACGTCGAATCGACGGTCGAAGGCATCGATGGCGCGGAGCTTCAGGGCCTTGTCGAATCGCGCCCGGGCAGCACCTATCGTGCCCGCGACGTGCAGGACACGATGTCGGAAATCTCCAAGCGCGTTGCGGCGAACGGTTATCCGTTCGCTCGCGTGACGCCGCGCGGCAACCGCGACCTCGGCAACGGCACGATCGCCGTCGATTACCTCGTCGACCAGGGCGAGCGCGCCTATGTCGAGCGTATCGAGATCCGCGGCAACACCCGCACGCGCGACTACGTCATCCGTCGCGAGTTCGATATCGGTGAAGGCGACGCCTTCAACCAGGAAGTCATCACGCGCGCCAAGCGCCGCCTGGAGGCCCTCGGTTACTTCTCAACGGTGAACATCACGACCGCGCCGGGCAGCCAGTCCGACCGCGTTGTCCTGGTGGTCGATGTTCAGGACCAGTCGACCGGTTCGTTCGGCATCGGCGCCGGTTACGAAACGGGCAATAACGGCGGCATCAAGCTTGAAGCCTCCGTCGAAGAAAAGAACTTCCTCGGCCGCGGCCAGTATATCCGCGTGGCTGCCGGTGGCGGCAAGGACTCGCGCGATTATAGCCTGTCCTTCACGGAACCCTATTTCCTCGGCTACCGCCTGGCGGCCGGCTTCGACGTCTTCAAGAACGAAGACGAGAGCGAAGACTACTACAGCGTCAACACGGAAGGCTTCACGCTGCGCGTGACGGCGCCGATCACGGAAGACCTGTCGACGTCGCTGCGCTACAGCTACACGAAGCTCGATTACAATTCCGGCGATCTCGACGAACTGTCGTCGCCTTATCGTTACGTCGTGACCGAAGGTCCCTGGGTTCGCTCCTCGGTTTCGCACAGCGTGACCTACGATACGATCGACGACCGCACGCTGCCGCGTGAAGGTATGTTTGCCCAGATCACCCAGGAATTCGCCGGTCTCGGCGGCGATTCGGATTATTACAAGATTTCGGGCAAGGCACGTTACTTCCACATGCTGCTCGAAGATGCCGATGTCATCGGCTCGCTCTCGGTCAGCGGTGGCCACATGTGGGGCCGCGGCGACACGAAGGTCTTCGACCAGTTCACGCTCTCGGCCAGTGACATCCGCGGCTTCGAATCGGGCGGCATCGGTCCGCGCGCGACGTCGACGGACGATGCGCTCGGCGGCAAGACCTACTTCACGGCCTCTGCCGAAGCGTCCTTCCCGCTGCCGTTCATCTCGCGGGATTCGGGCCTGCGCGGCGCCTTCTTTGCCGATGCCGGTACGCTCTACGGCAACGACGTCAAGACGGTCGCAGCCGACCGGGTGCGTGGCGAAAGCATGAGCCTGCGCGCCTCTGTCGGCGCCAGCGTGATCTGGGCTTCGCCGTTCGGTCCGCTGCGTCTCGATTACGCGGTTCCGGTCAAGAAGGAAAACTTCGACGAGGTGCAGCGCTTCAAGTTCGGCATCGCGACGCAGTTCTGATATAGGCAGTCCAGAACTGCGAGAAAACGGACGTTCTGGAGTCATGCCGATGGAGCATAACTGGTTTTTTCCGCCCCATGACGGTATTCGTCTGGGTGATCTTGCGGCGACGCTTGGGGCGGAACTTGCCGATGCCGCGCATGCCGACCGTGTCGTGCGCAGCGTTTCGCCCGTCAACCGGGCGAAGGAGGGCGACCTCTGTTACATTCTCTCCCGAAAATTCCGCGGTGAACTGGCGACCTGTGCGGCATCGGCCATCCTGTGCGACCGTTCGCTCGCGTCGCTCGTCCCGCCGGATGTCGCCGTCCTGCTGTCCACGCGCCCGCACACCGCCTTTGCGATCGCCGGCGAATTGCTGCACGGCTCCGCCATGCGGCCGGAGCCGACGACGTCTGTCGCCGGCATCGCGCCCGGCGCCTATGTCGATCCCGAAGCGCGCATCGAGTCCGGCGTCACCATCGAACCGATGGCGGTGATCGGCAAGGGTGCGGAGATCGGCGAGGGTACGCATATCGGCCCGGGTGCCGTCATCGGCGCCGGCGTGCGCATCGGCCGCAATTGCTCGATTGCCGCCGGCACCACCGTGCAGTGTGCGCTCGTCGGCAACAATGTCATCCTGCACCCCGGCGTGCGCGTCGGCCAGGACGGTTTCGGCTATGCGCCGGGCCTGAAGCCGGGCATGATCAAGATCGTGCAGATCGGCCGCGTCATCATCCAGGACAATGTGGAGATCGGCGCGAACACCACGATCGACCGCGGCACGATGGACGACACGGTGATCGGCGAGGGCACCAAGATCGACAACCAGGTCCAGGTCGGCCACAACGTGCGCATCGGCCGCCATTGCGGCATCGTCAGCGGCGTCGGCATCGCCGGCAGCGCACGCATCGGCGATGGCGTGATGATCGGGGGCGCGGCCGGCATCAACGGCCACATCACCATCGGCGATGGCGCCCAGATCGCCGCGATGAGCGGCGTCGTTGCCGATATCCCGGCAGGCGAGAAATATGGTGGCGTACCGGCTCGGCCGATGCGCGACTTCCTACGCGACATGGCGGAGATCGCCATGCGTTCCAGCACTCGAGTCCAGAAGAAGGGGGGCAATGATGAGTGAAGAGACCAAGGCAACGCTTGGCGTGGCTGATCTGCGTGAAATCCTCACGCTACTTCCTCACCGCTACCCCTTTCTCCTCGTCGACAAGATCATCGAGATCGACGGCGACGACCGGGCGATCGGCATCAAGAACGTGACGGTGAACGAGCCCCATTTCATGGGCCACTTCCCCGATCATCCGATCATGCCCGGCGTGCTGCTCATCGAAGGCATGGCGCAGACCGCGGGTGCCATCTGCGCGCGTAAATCGCGTTCCGGCTCCAGCCTCGTCTACTTCATGACCATCGACAATGCCCGCTTCCGCAAGCCCGTCGTGCCCGGCGACCGCGTCGAATTCCACGTCGTGAAGCAGAAGCAGCGCGGCAATATCTGGAAGTTTCATTGCGATGCAAAAGTTGATGGGCAACTTGTCGCCGAAGCTGATATCGGCGCGATGATCGTGAAGAAGGAAGACGCCTGAAAATGATTGCCGCCAGCGCGAAGATCCATCCGCTCTCCGTCATCGAGGACGGGGCGGTCGTCGGTGAGAACGTCGTCGTCGGCCCCTTCTGCCATGTCGGGCCCAAGGTCGTTCTCGGCGATGACGTGGAGCTTCTGACGCATGTGGTGGTCACCGGCCGCACCGATATCGGTCGCGGCACGCGCATCTTCGCCAATGCCGTCATCGGCGGCGATCCGCAGAGCGTGCATCATGACGGCGCCGAGACGACGCTGTCCGTCGGCGCGCAATGCGTGATCCGCGAAGGCGTGACGATGAATACCGGCACCACCGAGGGCGGCGGCAGGACGGTGGTCGGCGACTTTAACCTGTTCCTGGCCAATTCGCACGTCGCGCATGATTGCCAGCTCGCCAACCACATCATCCTGTCGAACAATGTCATGCTCGCCGGCCATGTGACGATCGAGGATCGCGTCATCCTCGGCGGCGGCTCGGCCGTGCACCAGTTCACCCGCATCGGCCGCCAGGCCTTCATCGGCGGCCTTTCGGCGGTCTCCTACGACGTGATCCCCTACGGCATGCTGAATGGCAATCCCGGCGTGCTGGGCGGCCTCAATGTCGTGGGCATGAGCCGCGCCGGCATGGAAAAGGCGACGATCCACCAGGTCCGCCGCGCCTTCAAGCAGATCTTCGAGGGCGAGGGCTCGATCCGCATCAATGCCGCCGCGATCCGCGACGACTATACCGATTGCGCGCCGGTCATGCACATCCTCGATTTCATCGCCGCCGACAGCGACCGCGCGCTCTCCTCGCCGAACCGCGGCAAGGGCTGACCGGCATGGCGGACGGCCGGCCCCTCGCGCGCGACCGGCTGGCCATCATCGCCGGCGGCGGTCTGCTGCCGCGCTACGTCGCGGATGCGGCGCGCGCCCGCGGCGAAAATCCCTACATTCTCGCGCTCACCGACGAATCCGCGCAGGACTGGTCCGGCTTCGACCATCAGGTGATCTCGATCGGCAACTATGCCGGCATCGGCGCCGCCTTCCGGGCGCAGGGCATCGGCCGCGCCGTGCTGTCCGGCTCCGTGCGCCGCCGCCCGGAATGGCGCGATATCCGCGCACCGCTGAAGGCGCTGACGGCGCTGCCGTCCGTCGTGCGCACGCTGCTGAAGGGCGGCGACGACACCGTGCTGAAGATGGTCATCCGCCTGATCGAGGCCGAAGGCGTGCGCGTCGTCGGCGCGCAGGATATCGTGCCGGATCTTCTGGGCAGCGAAGGCCCCCTCGGCGCCGTCGCGCCGGATGAGGCCGCCAGAGCCGATATCGCCGCCGCCGCTGCCGCGGCGCTGGCACTCGGCCGGCTCGATGTGGGGCAGGGCGCCGTCGCGCTTGGCGGCCGCGTCGTGGCGCTGGAGGGCGCGGAAGGCACGGATGCCATGCTGGAGCGCGTGGCGGGCCTGCGCGCCGCCGGCCGCATCTCCGCCCGCCGCAAGGGTGTGCTGGTCAAACTCTGCAAGCCGGAACAGGACCTGCGCGCCGACCTGCCGTCGATCGGCGTGGAAACGCTGCGCCGCGCCCATGCCGCCGGGCTTGCCGGCATTGCCGTCGAAGCCGGGCGTTCGCTGGTGCTGGAGCGCGCGGCGCTGGTCGCCGAGGCGGACGCGCATGGCCTCTTCGTGACGGGGATCGTGCCGGAACGAGCGGAGATGCGGCGATGACGGAAAGACCCTTGAAAATCGGCATCATCGCCGGCGAGGTATCCGGCGACCTCCTCGGCGGCGATCTGATCGCGGCCCTGCGCAAGGCCCATGCCGGCGAAATCGACCTCATCGGCGTCGGCGGCGAAGCGTTGGAGAAGCAGGGCCTCAAATCCCTGTTCGATTTCTCCGAACTCTCCATCATGGGCATTTCGCAGGTGCTGAAGCGCCTTCCGTCGCTGCTCCGTCGCATCCGCCAGACCGCGGAGGCCATCGTCGCGACGCGCCCGGACCTGCTTATCATCATCGACAGTCCGGATTTCACCCATCGCGTCGCGCGCCGCGTGCGCAAGGCGCTGCCGGACCTGCCGGTCGTCAACTATGTCTGCCCGAGCGTCTGGGCCTGGAAGGAAGAGCGCGCGCTGCGCATGCGCGCCTATGTCGACCATGTGCTCGCGCTGCTGCCCTTCGAGCCGGCCGTGATGGCACGCCTCGGCGGCCCCGCGACCACCTATGTCGGCCACCGGCTGATCGGCGATCCCGATATCCAGCGCGTGCGCGCCGCACGGCTCGCCCGGCCGGAGCGGAGCGAACCCGTCTGCCTGCTGCTTCCCGGCTCGCGCAGCACCGAGATCAGCCGCCTGCTGCCGGCCTTCGGCGAGGCGGCCAAGGAACTGACCGCCCGCACGCCCGGCACCCGTTTCCTGCTGCCCACCGTGCCGTGGCAGGAGGCGCTGGTGCGGAAACTGACGGCGGACTGGCCGGTGAAGCCGCAGATCACCACCTCCACCGCGGAAAAATGGCAGGCTTTCGCGAACGCCGATGCCGCGATCGCGGCCTCCGGCACGGTCATCCTGGAGCTGGCGCTCGCCCGCGTCCCGGTCATCTCCACCTATCGGCTCGATTGGCTGGCGAACCTCTATCTCGGGCGCATCCGGGTCTGGACGGCGGCGATCCCCAACATGATCGCCGACTATGCCGTCGTGCCGGAATACCTGAACGACATGGTGCGCCCCGGTGCGCTCACGCGCTGGTTCGAGCGGCTTTCCGCCGACACCACCGAGCGCCGCGCCATGCTGGAGGGTTACGATCTCGTCTACCGGCGCATGCAGACCGGGCGCCCGCCCGGCGAGACCGGCGCGGCGGTCATCCTCGATCTGCTGGCAACAAAAAAGCCCGGTCGAAACTGACCGGGCTTTTTCATGTCGTTCGGTAGGGTTCAGCGCTTGGAAACCGGCAGGTAATCGCGCTTCGGCTCGCCGATATAGAGCTGGCGCGGGCGGCCGATGCGCTGTTCCGGATCCTCGATCATCTCGTTCCACTGGGCGATCCAGCCGACCGTGCGGGCGAGCGCGAAGAGCACGGTGAACATGGTGGTGGGGAAGCCCAGCGCCTTCAGCGTGATGCCGGAGTAGAAGTCGATGTTCGGATAGAGCTTCTTCTCGACGAAATAATCGTCCGTCAGCGCGATGCGCTCGAGCTCCATCGCGACGTCCAGCATCGGATCGTCCTTGATGCCGAGTTCGCCGAGAACCTCGTGCGTCGTCTTCTGCATGATGCGCGCGCGCGGATCGTAGTTCTTGTAGACGCGGTGGCCGAAGCCCATCAGGCGGAACGGATCGTTCTTGTCCTTGGCGCGCGCGATGAACTCCGGAATGCGGTCGACCGAGCCGATTTCGGCGAGCATGTTGAGGGCAGCCTCGTTCGCGCCGCCGTGCGCCGGGCCCCAGAGGCAGGCGATGCCGGCGGCGATGCAGGCGAACGGGTTGGCGCCCGAGGAGCCGGCGAGGCGCACGGTGGAGGTCGAGGCGTTCTGCTCGTGGTCGGCATGCAGGATGAAGATGCGGTCCATGGCGCGGGCCAGAACCGGGTTCGCCACATAATCCTCGCAGGGCACGGCAAAACACATGCGCAGGAAGTTCGACGCATAGTCGAGGTCGTTCTTCGGGTAAACGAAGGGCTGGCCGATATGATACTTGTAGGCCATGGCGGCGATCGTCGGCATCTTGGCGATCATGCGCAGCGACGCGACCATGCGTTGGTGCGGATCGGTGATGTCGGTCGAGTCGTGGTAGAAGGCCGACAGTGCGCCGACGCAGCCGCACATGACGGCCATCGGATGCGCATCGCGGCGGAAGCCGGTGAAGAAGCGGCTCATCTGCTCGTGCACCATGGTGTGGTGCGTGACGCGGTAGTCGAAGTCGTCCTTCTGGGTCTTGGTCGGCAGTTCGCCGTACAGGAGAAGGTAGCAGACTTCCAGGAAATCACCGTGTTCGGCAAGCTGCTCGATCGGGTAGCCGCGGTGCAGAAGCACGCCTTCGTCGCCGTCGATATAGGTGATCTTCGATTCACACGAGGCGGTAGACGTGAAGCCGGGATCGTAGGTGAAGGCGCCGGTATTCTTGTAGAGCGTGCCGATGTCGATCACATCGGGACCAATCGTACCGGCCCGCGTCGGCAGTTCGACCGACTTGCCACCGAACGATATATCCGCGCTTGTTCCTGTCATAACGATCCTCCGTTGTTTCAAATGGTGGCACGGTTTCGTGCTGTAACCATGAACATGCTCGTTTTGCTAGCCCATTTACGATGCCCTGCCAAGCGATACGAAAGACAAATTGTGCATTGCGATAACGGACGTTCCGGCAACGCAATATCTACCCTTTCCGACAAGTTGCAAGCAACTTCTGAGGGTGGTTTCGGCTTTCGGAGGGCGCATGCCTTCTGTCTGGCTTAGTATTATTTCGCCCTACTGGTGATTGAAAAATTTCCTGCCAGGTTGCATAATCGCCAGGGGAACCGGCGGGGCCGAGCGCATGGCCAGGATCGACATCGCGGAGAGGCGGGAGGTGCGCGAGGCGGAAGCCTGGGGCGTCGCGCCCGCCGGCGATTCGCTGCCGATGCCGGTTCCGCCAAAGCCGCGCCGCATCGCCCCGCTTGCCGCCAGCGCGCGTGCCGTCGGCCGGGTTCGCGAGAGCCTTGCAGGTCAGAAGATCGACGCCGCCTTCGCCGAGGAGCGGGCGCACGGCCACTTCTTCCTGTTCGTTCCCGTCTTCCTCGGGATCGGCGCGGCCCTTTGGTTTGCCGCTGCCGCCGACCCGCCGCCCTATGCCCTGCTGCTGCTTGCCTGCGTCACGATCTGGCCTGCCTGGCGGCTGCGCCACCGAGAGGACTGGGTGGCGCTTGCCGCGGGTGCCGCCTTTCTCGTTCCCCTCGGCATGCTGCTCGCCGCGCTGGAGAGCGCCCGGCTCGACACGGTCATTCTGGACACACCGGTCACCACGCAGATCAGCGGTCGCGTTCTGTCACGCGAGAGCGACGCGCGGGGCGCAATCCGTTACCGCATCGCGCTGGAGGCAACGCGCGATCCGGTCCTGAAACGGGCGCCCGGCGTCGTGACGCTGCTCTCCCGCAGCCGGCATGAGCCGATCGCGATCGGCACGGGCATAACAGGGCGCGCGCGCCTCGGGCCGCCCTCCGGCCCGGCCTTGGCCGGCCTCAACGATTTCGCCTTCGATGCCTATTTCGCCGGCACGGGCGCCGTCGGCTATTTTTACAGCGCGCCAAAAACCGTGGCGACCGGAGAGGCCGGGCTGGAAGGCCGGATCCGGCAGGAGATCGCGCGCTGGAGAAACAACCTGACCGAGCATATCCGCGGTCGCATCGGCGGTGACGCCGGGGCGATCGCAGCGGCGCTGGTGACGGCGGAACAGCGGGCGATCGGTGATGAGACGGTCGAGGCGCTGCGGCAGGCGGGGCTTGCCCATGTGCTGGCGATTTCCGGGCTCAACATGGTGCTCGCCGCCGGCACCTTTCTCGTCGGCGCGCGCATGCTGATGGCGCTGATCCCGGGCTTTTCCGAGCGATATCCGGCCAAGAAGATCGCCGCCGTCGGCGCGCTCATCATGGTGACGCTCTATATCCTCGTCTCGGGCGGCGCGCTCTCGGCCGTGCGATCGTGGATCATGATCTGCGTCATGCTCGTGGCCGTGCTCTTCGGGCGATCGGCCATCAGCCTGCGCAATGTCGCGCTCTCGGCGATCCTCATCCTCATCGTCACCCCGTCGGCCGTCACCAATCCGGGTTTCCAGATGTCCTATGCGGCGACACTCGGGCTCGTCGCCGGCTATGCCGCCTGGCGCGAGCGGCCGATGCGGCGGGAAAGCCGGGGAGGGCCCTTGCAGATGTTCGGCGGCTCGCTCGGCCGCTTCTTCGGCGGGCTCATGCTGTCTTCGCTGATCGGCGGTTTTTCGACGCTGATCTATTCCATAGGCCATTTCCACCGCATCCCCGCCTATGGCCTTGCCGGCAATCTGCTGGCGATGCCGGTGATCAGCGCGATCGTCATGCCCTTCGGTCTCATCGCCGTGCTGCTGATGCCCTTCGGCCTCGATGCGATCCCCTTCGCGATCATGGGCCAGGGCATCGAATGGATGATCGCGCTGTCGACCTGGGTCGCAAGCTGGGAGGGCGAAGTGGTTACCGGCCGCATCCCGCAATCCGCCTTCCTGCTGATCGGCCTCGGCGGCGGCCTGGCATGCATCCTGCGCACCCGGCTGCGCCACGCCGGAACGCTGCTCGTCCTGTTCGGCATCGTCATCGCCTGCTGGCCGGACGAACACCGTGCGCCGGAAGTGCTGGTCTCGGAAGACGGCCGCCTCGTGGCGATCCGGCGCGGTGAAACCGTTGCGACCAACCGCGCAAGACCGCCGGATTTCATCTATTCGCAGTGGCGCCGCGCGCTACGGCTCGGTGACCTCGTCAAGCCGGAGATGCGCAACAGCGAAGGCCTGACGGTGGCAGAGGCGAGCGGAGCCGTCGAAGGAACGGAAAAGCGGAAAAAACCACGTCGCAAGGCGGACCGGCAGAAGGCGAAGGACGCCATGGCATCCGCCCTGGAGGCGGCGGGAAAGGGCACCGGCTTCATCTGCGAAACAAAGGCGTTCTGCGCCGCCGTCTCGCCGAGCGGCTGGCGGATCGTCACGCTGGAAGACCTTGCCTTCCTTGGAACCGCCTGCGATGCCGCCGATCTCGTCGTCGTGCCCCAGGCCCTGCGGCTGGAGGCATGCCGCTCCGGCGCCCGGCTGATGACGGCGCGTCACCTGCGACACACGGGCGCCCTGGAAATCCGGCCCGACACCGAAAAGTCCGTTTTTGCGCTATCCGAAGCCAGAATCACCCCCGCCGTCGAGACCCTTGAGCGGCCGTGGTCCCGACACCGCACCTATGATTGGCGCAGCGGCACCTTCGAGGCGACAGCGGCAATCAATGATAACGGCGAATGAGTCCGACGAGCTTGCCCTGGATCTTGACGCGGTCCGGCCCGAAGATGCGGGTCTCGTAGGCCGGGTTCGCGGCTTCGAGCGCAATGGAGGCGCCCTTGCGGCGGAAACGCTTCAGCGTCGCTTCCTCGTCGTCGACGAGCGCCACGATGATTTCGCCCGGGTTCGCGGTGGTGGCGTTGCGGATGATGACCGTGTCGCCGTCGAGGATGCCGGCCTCGATCATCGAGTCGCCCTTGACCTCGAGCGCATAATGATCGCCGTTGCCGACCATCTCGGCCGGCACCATGATCTCATGGGTGTTGTTCTGGATGGCGGAGATCGGCACACCGGCGGCGATGCGTCCCATGACCGGCACGGATACCGAAGCCGACATCTCCGCCTGCGGGTTGCGTTGCGCGGGGGCGGCTGCCACCGGCTGCTTGCCGCGACTGCCCTCGATGACGGCCGGCGAAAAGCCGCGCCGCGGCTGGAGGCTCGGCGAATAGGCTTCCGGAAGCTTGATCACTTCCAGCGCGCGCGCCCGGTTGGGCAGGCGGCGGATGAAGCCGCGCTCTTCCAACGCCGTGATGAGGCGGTGGATGCCGGACTTGGACGCGAGATCCAGCGCATCCTTCATCTCGTCGAAGGAGGGAGGAATACCGGACTCCTTCATCCGTTCATGAATGAACAGGAGAAGTTCCTGTTGTTTCCGCGTGAGCATGGCCCCTCCACCGAGAATCTTGAAACAATCCAGAATCGTGAAACAAATCCAGAACAGACACTATCTGTTCCATATGTGTTCCGCAAGGGCTTGGAAATAATAATATTGTTCAGGCAGAGGGGTCGCGCAGGAGGAGCACCTCGCAGGGGGTGCCTGCGGGCACGGCCGGGGCATGCGGCGGGCGGATCAGCAGGCCTTCCGCCTCGGCGAAGATCTTCATCATCGATGAATCCTGCTTGTCGAAGGGCGTGACATGCAGGTCGCCGGCAGGGCCGCGGGTGATGCGGGAGCGGATGTAGTCCTGCCGCTGGTCGTTTGCCTTGAGCGGCACGGCGGCGACGGCTGGGTGCACGCGGTTTTTTGCGGGCAGGCGGGCGAGGCGGGCCACCAGCGGTTCCAGGAAGAGCAGCGCGCAGACGAGGCTGGAGACCGGATTGCCCGGCAGGCCCAGCACCTGGATGTCGCCGAGCCGGCCGACCATCAGCGGTTTTCCCGGCCGCATCGCGATGCGCCAGAAATCGAGCTCCATGCCGGCCTCGCCGAGCACCGGCTGCACGAGGTCGAAATCGCCGACGGAGGCGCCGCCGAGCGTGACGAGCACGTCGATGTCGAGCGTCAGCGCATTGCGCACGGCCTCCAGGATCGCCTGCTTGTCGTCGGCGACGATGCCGAGGTCGATCACCTCGGCGCCGGCTGCCCGCGCGATCGCCGAAACGCCGTAGGTGTTGGAGGCGATGATCTGGCTGGCGCCGGGCGGTGTGCCGGGCGGGACGAGCTCGTCGCCGGTCGCGAGCACCGCGATGCGGGGGCGGGCGTAGACGGCGAGCGCCGGATGGTTCATCGCGGCGGCGACGGTGAGGCGGCCCGCATCGAGCACGGCGCCGGCTTTCAACACGGTCTCGCCTTCGGAAAAATCCTGTCCGCGCGGGCGGATATGGCGACCCTTCGGCGTGAGGAAGGTCGTGCGGATACGGCCGTCTTCCAGCTTTTCCGCGTCTTCCTGCAAAAGCACGGTATCGGCGAAAGCGGGCAAGGGGGCGCCCGTGAAAATGCGCACGGCCTCGCCGGGGCCGGCAGAGCCTTCGAAGGCGTGGCCGGCGGAGGAAATGCCGGCGACCTTGAGGATGGCGCCGAGCGTCGCGATGTCCGCGTGGCGGACGGCATAGCCGTCCATGGCGGAATTGTCGAAGGGCGGCTGGGTCAGCCGGGCAGCGATGTCTTCGGCGAGCACGCGTCCATGCGCTTCGTGCAGGGAAACCGTCTCCGTGCGCTGCGTCGGCTTGGCCCCGGAAAGCAGGCGGTCGAGGGCGTCTGCGACGGGCAGGAGCGACATCAGGTGTTTGCCCGCTTGTAATCGCCGGAGCGGCCGCCGGATTTTTCGACGAGCCGAATGCCGCCGATCTCCATCTCGCGGTCGGCGGCCTTCGCCATGTCGTAGATGGTGAGGCAGGCGACGCTGACGGCGGTGAGCGCCTCCATTTCGACGCCGGTGCGGCCGGTGAGCTTCGCCATGGCCTCGACGCGCAGGCCCGGGAGCGCGGGGTCCTCGCGGATCTCGACGGCGACCTTGGTCAGCATCAGCGGATGGCAGAGCGGGATGAGGCTCGACGTCTGCTTGGCGGCCATGATGCCGGCAAGGCGCGCCGTGCCGATCACGTCGCCCTTCTTGGCGTCGCCCTTGCGGATGAGGTCGAGGGTCGCAGGCGCCATGCGGATGAAACCTTCGGCGACCGCGATGCGCACCGTCTCCGCCTTGTCGCCGACATCCACCATGTTGGCTTCGCCGGAGGCGTCGATATGGGTGAGCGTGCCGGCCTTTTCGGCCATCACTCGGCCGCCATCCTGCCGGCGGAACCGGTCAAGAGTTCCCGCGTCGCGGCGGCCACGTCGTCCTTGCGCATCAGGCTTTCGCCGACGAGGAAGGTGGAAATGCCGACCTTGCCGAGGCGTTCGCAATCCGCATGGGTGAAGACGCCGCTTTCGCCCACGAGAAGCCGGTCGTCCGGCACCATGCCGGCGAGCCTTTCCGACACCGCGAGATCGACCTCGAAGGTGCGCAGGTTGCGGTTGTTGATGCCGACGAGCTTGGACTTGAGCTTCAGCGCCCGTTCCATTTCCGGTTCGTCGTGCACTTCGATCAGCACGTCCATGCCGAGCGCAAAGGCGGCGTCCTCCAGCATCTTCGCATCGTCGTCGCTGAGCGACGCCATGATGATGAGGATGCAGTCGGCGCCCCAGGCGCGGGCTTCCAGCACCTGGTAGCTGTCGAACATGAAATCCTTGCGCAGCGCCGGCAGCGCGCAGGCCTGGCGGGCGGCGGTGAGGAATTCGGGCGCGCCCTGGAAACTCGGCGTGTCCGTCAGCACCGAGAGGCAGGCGGCACCGCCGGCCTCATAGGCCCTGGCAAGCGCCGGCGGATCGAAATCCGGGCGGATGAGGCCTTTCGACGGGCTCGCCTTCTTGATCTCGGCGATCAGGCCGAAACTGCCGGCGGCCTTTCTGGCCTTGAGGCTTGCGAAGAAGCCGCGCGGCGGCTCCTGGTCGCGGATCCGGGCGCGAAGTTCGGCGGGGGCCACGCGCGCCTTGGCGGCGGCGATTTCTGTGAGCTTGTAGGCTTCGATCGTCTTCAGGATATCGGTCATCGCCAATCCTACTCCGCATGGCCTTCGTTGGAAACCGCAACGAGGCGTTCGAGCACCGTGCGGGCGCGGCCGCTTTCCAGCGCCTCGGTTGCCTTCGCCATGCCGTCCTTCAGCGTTTCCGCCTTGCCGGCGATGACGAGGCCGGCCGCGGCATTGGCGAGCGCCACGTCGCGATAGGGCATATGCGTGCCGCCGAGCACCGAGAGGAGGGCTGCGGCATTGTGCGCGCCGTCGCCGCCGCGGATGTCGTCGAGCGTCACCTGGGGCAGGCCGAAATCGGCGGGCGTCAGCTCGAAGGTGCGGATTTTGCCGTCTTCGAGGGCTGCGACCTGCGTGGTGCCGGTCGTGGTGATTTCATCGAGGCCCGAGCCGTGCACGACCCAGACGCTCTCGGAGCCGAGATCACGCAGCACTTCGGCCAGCGGCACCAGCCATTGCGGCGCGAAGACGCCGAGCAGCTGGCGCTTGACGCTGCCGGGATTGGAGAGCGGTCCGAGCAGGTTGAAGATCGTGCGCGTGCCGAGCTCGACGCGCGACGGGCCGACATGTTTCATCGCCGGATGGTGCAGCTGCGCGAACATGAAGCCGAGGCCGGCATCGTGCACGCAGCGGGCGATTTCGACCGGGCCGATATCGAGCTTCACGCCGAGGCAGGACAGCGCATCCGCGGTGCCCGCCTTGGAGCTCAGCGCACGGTTGCCGTGTTTGGCGACGGGTACGCCGGCGCCGGCGGTGATGATCGCGGCGAGCGTCGAGATATTGTAGGTGCCCGTGCCGTCGCCGCCCGTGCCGACGATGTCGATGGCATCGGCCGGAACCGAGACCGGCAGCATGCGGGCGCGCATCGAGCCGACGGCGCCGTAGATCTCGTCGACGGTCTCGCCGCGCACGCGCAGCGCCATCAGGAAGCCGCCGATCTGCGAGGGCGTGGCGGCGCCCGACATGATGATCTCGAAGGCGCCGCGGGCGTCCTCGCGGTCGAGCGCGTTACCGGCGGCGACCTTGGCGATATAGGGTTTCAGGTCGGACATGCGGTTCCTGTCTTCCTCTATCGAGCGATGCTCTGTTCGGCGAGCGTGCGGTTGATCGACACGCCATAGGCGGTCTGCAGCGAGCTCACCATCTGGTCGAGGATGTCGTCGCCGCTGGCGCGCGCGACGGCGGCAATCTGCTGGTCCTCGTTGGAAAGCGCGTCGGTCGCCGAGGTGGTGTTCACGTCCGTCACCTTCAGCAGGATCTGGCCTTCGCCATCGACGCCGGGCGTGTTGGCGACATGGCCGACCGGGCCGGCGAAGGCGGCGGCGACGGCGGCCGGGCTCAGCACCGGATCCTGCGCACTGCGGTGTACGCCAGCCTTGTTTTCGACGGCCATGCCGAGTTCGCCGGCAATCGCGGCGAGATCGCCGCCCTTGCGCACGCGCTCGGCCAGCTCTTCCGCCTTCTTGGCGAGCGTCTGGCGCTGCTGCTCGGCCGTCCAGTCGGCCACCACGCGCTCGCGCACCTCGTCGAGCGTGCGGTCGCGATCCGGGATCACGTCGAGCACTTCGAACCAGGCATAACCCTCGCGGCCGACATTGATCGGCTGGGTTTCCGTGCCGACATCCGTCTTGAAGATCTCACCGAGCAGGGCGGCCTTCTCCGGCAGGCCGTTGACCTCTTCGCCCTTCTGGTCGTTGCCCTGGGCGTCGATGCCGTCGATCGTCACGGCCTTCAGGTTGTTCTTGGCGGCGGCTTCCGCAAGGCCGAGGCCGTCGGCGCGGCTGTCCTCCATGCGGTCGTGCACCGCGAGAATGCCGTCGGCGGCTTCGCTCAGCGCCAGCTCGCTGCGCAGCTCTTCCTTCACCTCGTCGAAGGTCTTCAGGTTTTCCGGCTTGATGTTCGTCACGCGCAGGATGATCGGGCCGAAGGTGCCGTCGATGACCGGCGTCGTGCCGCCGTCTGCGGCAACGGCGAAGGCGGGTTCGGCGAACTTCTGGTCCGGCACGTTCGCCTGCGTGAAGTCGCCCAGCAGCACGTCGGTCGCGGTCTTGCCCTGTTCGGCGACGAGCGCGTCGAAGGTCGTGCCGGACGCGAGCTTGGCGGCGGCGGCGTCTGCCGCGGCGCGGTCGGCGAAGGTCAGCTGCTCGATCGTGCGGGTCGCCGGCGTGCGGTACTTTTCCTTGTTCTTGTCATAGTCGGCCTGCAACGCCTCGTCGGTGATGGCGGCCGCGTCCATGATGTCCTTCGGCTCGAGCGCGACATAGACGACCTTGCGGTATTCCGGCGCGCGGTATTTTGCCTTGTTCTGTTCGAACCAGGGGGCGAGCACGTCGTCGCCCGGGGCCTTGACCGGGTCGATATTGGCGTTGCTGAGAATGAGATAGTCGATGGTGCGCGCTTCGTTGCGGTATTGGCGCAGCGCCTCGGTCAGCACGTCCGGCGCCTTGTAGCCGTCGGAGACGGCCTCGACGACCTGCGTGCGGATCGCCACCTGGCTGCGGTTGTTGATATAGTCGTTTTCGCGCAGGCCCGCATTGCGCAGCACCGAGGAGAAGGCGAGGCGGTCGAACTGGCCGTTGACGCCGCGGAAGGCCGGATCGTCGGCGATCAGCTGGGCGAGGCGGCCTTCCGACAGGCCGAGGTTCATGTCGCGCGACAGCTGGTCGAGGGCGGCGCCCGCGACGAGCTCGGCGAAGACCTGGTTCTCGATGCCGAAGGCGCGCGCCTGCTCGGCATTCAGCCGCATGCCGAAGCGCTGCGACATGGTGGCGACCTGGCGCTCATAGGCGAGGCGGAAATCCGTCGGCGACACGCTGACGTCGCCGACGGTCACGACGGAGTTCGCCGTGCCGGTGACGAGAGAGCTCGAAACGCCCCAGACAGCGAAGGAACCGACCAGTACGATCAGCAGGGCTTTTGCCACCCAGGTCTGGGAGGAGCGTCTCAGGGCTTCGAGCATCGTCTAAATTTCCTCAATATCGGCGGCCATGCGGCCGGAAACCGTCTCTTATCGGAAAGTTCACGGGAATTGAAGTCTACTGCGGCGTCGCAATGCGTGGGAAAACGGGAGGTGACGCAAATGTGTCAGGCCGTGCCGATTTCCTTTGCCGGCAAACGAAAATTTTCTGAAATTATTGGCAGAATTTCGCTATTCTGCCCTATCAAGATGCGAAACTTCGTGATCGGATGCGGGATTAGGCAGGTGAGTCCGGTTTTTACCAATATTGATGGAGGTGCACCGACGTGGAATCCACTGTTGTCATGATCAACCTTTTCGGCGCGGTTGCGCTGCTCCTGTTCGGCCTCGCACAGGTGAAGGACGGCATGACGCGGGCTTTCGGCGTGCGGTTGCGCTCCGGACTGGCGCTCGGCACGCGCGGGCCGTTCCGCTCCTTCTTTGCCGGTTTCGTCGCGACGATCGCGTTGCAGAGTTCCACAGCCACCGCGTTGATGATCGCCTCCTTCGTCGAGCGCAAGCTTGTGCGCGCCCGCATGGCGCAGATCGTGCTGCTCGGCGCCAATGTCGGCACGGCCGTCACCGCCTGGCTGGTGGCGACCGGGATCGAATCGGTTTCGCCGCTGGTCATCCTCGTCGGCGTCGTGCTCTACAAGTCGAGCAGTTCGACGGCGCGCCAGGGGCTCGGCGCCGCGCTGGTCGGTATCGGCCTCATGCTGCTGTCGCTGCATCTGCTGAGCCTTGCGACGGAGCCAATGCGCCAGTCGCCCGCGCTCGCAGCCTTCCTGACGCTGCTCGACGGTGCCTGGCCGGTAGCGCTCGCCTTCTCGACGGTGCTTGCCATCATCTCCTCGTCGAGCCTTGCGGTGGTCGTGCTCATCCTGTCGCTGACGGCAATGGGCATCCTGTCGCCGGCGCTGACGGTCATCCTCGTGCTCGGCGCCAATCTCGGCGGCGCCGTGCCGCCGGTCATCGCCACGCTGAAGGCGGCGGCGTCGGCACGGCGCGTGACGCTTGGAAACCTGCTGGTGCGGGGCGTCGGCTGCCTCTGCGTGCTGCCCTTCGCGGGACAGGTCGCAAACCTGCTGGCGCTGCTGCCCATCCCGGCCTCCAAACTGCCGGTCGACGTGCATCTCGCCTTCAACCTGGTGGTGGCGCTGGTGCTCTGGCCCTTGTCCGGGATCGTATCGCGGCTCATGGAAAAGCTCGTTCCGGAAGAAAAGCAGCCGGAGACGGGGCCGAAATATCTCGACGATTCGGCGCTTTCCACCCCGGTCATCGCGCTGTCCGGCGCGACGCGGGAGGTGCTGCGCGTCGGCGATCTCATCGAATCCATGCTGATCCGCTCCATGCGCGCCTTCAACGACAACAATCTCGCCCCGCTCGGCGAGATCGTCGAACTGGAGCGGCAGGTCGATGCCTTGCAGCAGGAAGTGAAGATCTACCTCTCGCGGCTCGGCCGGCAGGGCATCAGCGGCGAAGGTGCCGCGCGGTCGATCGTCATCATCGACTATGCGATCAACCTCGAACATGTCGGCGACATCATCGAGAAGGGGTTGCAGGAGCAGGTGCGCAAGAAAATCGTCAACGGCCTGAAATTCTCCGACGACGGCTACAAGGAGCTTTCCAACCTGTTCAACCTGACGATCGAGAACCTGCGCATCGCCCAAACGATCTTCGTCACGCGCGACGCGGCGCTGGCGCGCCAGCTGGTCGAGGTGAAGGTCGATGTTCGGCGCATGGAGAAACAGTCCTCCGAGCGGCACCTGGAGCGCCTGCGCGACGGCCGGCTCGACAGCCTCCAGACGAGCTCGCTGCATCTCGACATGCTGCGTGACCTGAAGCGCGTCAATGCGCACCTCGTTTCCGTCGCCTATCCTATCCTCGACGAAAGCGGACTGCTGACGGAAAGCCGCCTGCGCAGCGCCAATTAAATCCCTTTGTCTCGCCCCCGGCCTTTTTGCTAAGGAACGGCGACGATTTCGAGTGGACGAGGGATTCCCATGACTGCAGACCGGACGAAGCGCAACTGCCTGGCCGTGATCCTGGCCGCCGGCGAAAGCACGCGGATGAAGTCTTCCAAGTCGAAGGTGCTGCATCCCGTCGCCGGCCGGCCGATGATCGCCCATGTGGTGGATGCGCTGGCCAGGGCCGGCATTTCCGATATCGCGCTGGTGCTCGGCCGCGATGCCGACAAGGTCGAGGCGGCGGCGAAGAATGCCGCCGTGAAGAACTCCGTGCACATCCAGACCGAACGCCTCGGCACCGCCCATGCCGTGCTTGCCGCCCGCGATGCGATCGCCAAGGGGTATGACGACGTGCTCGTCGTGTTCGGCGATACGCCGCTCATCACCGACGCCCCGCTGAAAGCCGCGCGGGACGGCCTTGCCAAGGGCGTCGATGTCGTCGTCATCGGCTTCGAGACGGCCGACCCGACCGGTTACGGCCGCCTGATCGTGGAAGACGGCGAGCTGATCGCGATCCGCGAGCAGAAGGACGCGAGCGAGGCCGAGCGCGCCATCACCTATTGCAACGGCGGCCTGATGGCGATCGACGGGCGCAAGGCGCTCGACCTCATCGACCGTATCGGCAACGACAACGCCAAGGGCGAATATTATCTCACCGACATCGTCGAGGTGGTGCGGGCCTCCGGTGGCCACGCCATCGCCGTCGAGGCGCCCGAGGAGGAACTGACCGGCTGCAACACCCGCGCCGAACTCGCCGTCATCGAACGGCTCTGGCAGCAGCGCCGCCGGCTGGAGATGATGCTGGAGGGCGTGTCGATGATCGCGCCCGAAACCGTCTTCCTCGCCTTTGACACGAAGATCGAGCGCGACGTGACGATCGAGCCGAACGTCTTCTTCGGCCCGGGCGTGACGATCGAAAGCGGCGCCCTCATCCATTCCTTCTCGCATATCGAGGGCGCGCATATTTCAGCGGATGCCGAAGTCGGCCCCTATGCGCGGCTCCGGCCCGGCGCCAATCTCGGCGAAGGCTCGAAGGTCGGCAATTTCTGCGAGGTGAAGAAGGCGGAGATCGGCCGGGGGGCCAAGGTCAACCACCTTACCTATATCGGTGATGCCATCATCGGCGAAAAGACGAATATCGGCGCCGGCACCATCACGTGTAACTATGACGGCATCAACAAGCACCTGACGCAGATCGGCGCCCATGCCTTCATCGGCTCCAATTCGTCGCTGGTCGCCCCGGTCTCGATCGGCAACGGTGCCTATATCGCGTCCGGCAGCGTCGTCACCATGGACGTGCCGGACGACGCCGTCGCCTTCGCCCGTGCGCGGCAGGAGAACAAGGAGGGCAGGGCGGTGCTGATCCGCGCGCGCAACCAGGCGCTCAAGGATGCCAAGAAGAAGGCCGCCGAATAGCGGGCGCCTGCATTAACGGTTGCAATCGAAAGTGAGTGCCGGCGAGTTGCGCCGCAGCAAAAAACCACTACGAAAAGAACGCAATAGAAACTTTTCGAAAGCGCGGAGCGGGCCATGTGCGGAATTGTCGGTATCGTCGGAAACCAGCCTGTCGCCGGGCGGCTCGTCGATGCGCTGAAGCGCCTTGAATACCGCGGCTACGATTCCGCCGGCGTCGCCACCATCGTCGACGGCAAGCTCGCGCGCCGCCGCGCCGAAGGCAAACTCTTCAACCTGGAAAAGCGCCTTTCCGAGGAGCCGCTTGCCGGTACCCTCGGCATCGCCCACACCCGCTGGGCGACGCACGGCGCGCCGACGGAAGCCAATGCCCACCCGCATTTCGTCGATGGCGTGGCGGTCGTGCACAACGGCATCATCGAGAACTTTTCCGAGCTGAAGGACGAACTGATCGCCGGGGGCGCCACCTTCGCCACGCAGACCGACACCGAGGTGGTCGCCCAGCTCGTGGCGAAATACCGCCGCGACGGTCTCGGCCGGCGCGAGGCGATGCACGCCATGCTGCGCCGCGTCACCGGCGCCTATGCGCTCGCCGTGATCTTCGAAGACGACCCGTCGACCATCATGGCCGCCCGCAGCGGCCCGCCGCTCGCCATCGGCTACGGCCGGGGCGAGATGTTTTTGGGCTCCGACGCGATCGCGCTTGCCCCCTTCACCAATGAAATCACCTATCTCGTCGATGGCGACTGGGCGGTGATCGGCCGCGACGGCGCGCATATCTTCGGCCTCGACGGCAACCGCGTCGAGCGCCCGCGCCAGGTGTCTTCCGCCGCCGCCTATCTCATCGACAAGGGCAACCACCGGCACTTCATGGAAAAGGAAATCCATGAACAGCCGGAGGCGATTTCGCACGCGCTCAGCCACTATGTCGATTTCCTCGCCCATACGGTTCGCCCCATTGCCTCGGCGATCGATTTCGCCAAGGTGCCGAGCCTTGCCATATCCGCCTGCGGCACGGCCTATCTCGCGGGCCTCGTCGGCAAATACTGGTTCGAGCGTTATGCCCGCCTGCCGGTCGAGATCGACGTCGCCTCGGAATTCCGCTACCGCGAGATCCCGCTGAACCCGGCCTCGGCCGCGCTCTTCATCTCGCAGTCCGGCGAAACCGCCGATACGCTCGCGTCGCTGCGCTACTGCAAGGAAAACGGCCTGAAGATCGGCGCCGTGGTCAATACGCGCGAATCGTCGATCGCCCGCGAATCGGATGCCGTCTTCCCGATCCTCGCGGGTCCGGAAATCGGCGTCGCCTCCACCAAGGCCTTCACCTGCCAGCTCGCGGTGCTTGCAGCCCTCGCTGTCGGCGCGGGCCGGGCGCGTGGCACGATCAGCGAGGCGGAAGAGAAGGCGCTGGTGCGCAACCTTGCCGAAATGCCGCGCGTCATGGCGGGCGTGCTCAACACCATCCAGCCGTCGATCGAGCAGCTTTCGCGTGAACTCTCGAAGTGCAAGGACGTGCTCTATCTCGGCCGCGGCACCAGCTATCCGCTCGCCATGGAAGGCGCGCTGAAACTGAAGGAAATCTCCTATATTCACGCGGAAGGGTATGCGGCTGGCGAATTGAAACACGGGCCGATCGCGCTGATCGACGAGAACATGCCGGTCATCGTCATTGCGCCGCACGACCGCTTCTTCGACAAGACCGTCTCGAACATGCAGGAAGTGGCGGCGCGCGGCGGCCGGATCATCTTCATCACCGACGAGAAGGGTGCTTCCGCCTCCAAGCTCGAAACCATGGCGACGATCGTGCTGCCGAATGTCGACGAGATCATCGCGCCGATGATCTATTCGCTGCCGATCCAGCTTCTCGCCTACCACACCGCCGTCTTCATGGGCACCGATGTCGACCAGCCGCGCAACCTCGCCAAGTCGGTGACGGTGGAATGATCATCCGTCCTGAACGCGCCGGCGATATCGACGCGATCCGCGCGCTGACGGAGACCGCGTTCAAGACGGCGCCGCACGCCGACGGCACGGAACACATCATCATCGACCGCCTGCGTGCGGCCGGCGCCCTGACGCTTTCGCTCGTCGCGGAGGCCGATGGCGCCGTGGTCGGCCACGTCGCCTTTTCGCCGGTCTCGGTCTCCGATGGCAGCCCGGACTGGTACGGCCTCGGCCCGATCGCCGTCGATCCCGCGCGGCAGGGCGAGGGTATCGGCTCCGGGTTGGTGCGCGAAGGGCTCGCACGATTGAAGGCCCTGGGCGCCGCGGGCTGCGTGCTGCTGGGCGATCCCGTCTATTACGGCCGCTTCGGCTTTGCGCCGGACCCGAAATTGACGCTCGACGGCGTCCCGCCGGAGTATTTCATGCGTGTGGCGTTTTCTCCGGTTTACGGCGGGGGAACCGTTTCCTATCATCCGGGTTTCTACGGCTGAGTGGCCTCCCACGCTCGCCTCACGCTGGATATTCGATGACCGAACTCATCCCGAGACAGTCGCTCGCCACGCGGCTGCGCAACAATTTCCTGACCGGCCTCGTCATCTGCGCGCCGATCGCCATCACCATATGGCTGACCTGGACCTTCATCCGCTGGGCCGACAGCTGGGTAAAACCCTATATTCCGGCGCGCTACAACCCGGAAAGCTACCTCCAGTTCGCCATCCCCGGTTTCGGCCTGCTGACCGCGCTGGTGCTGATCACGCTGGTCGGCTTCCTCGGCAAGAACCTCATCGGCCGCTCGATCGTCGAGTTCGGCGACGGGCTGTTCAACCGCACGCCGCTTGTCCGTACGGTGCACAAGAGCCTGAAGCAGATCTTCGAGACCGTGCTGAAGGACAAGGGCACGTCGTTCAACAAGGCGGCGATGATCGAATATCCCAGCCCCGGCCTCTGGGCGATCGTCTTCGTGGCGACGGATGCGCGCGGCGAGATCGCCTCGAAATTCAAGGCGATGGGCAAGGACATGGTCGCCTGCTTCCTGCCGCCGACGCCGTTTCCGACCGCCGGTTTCCTCGTCTATGTGCCGCGCGAAAAGCTGGTGCCGCTCGATATGAGCGCCGAGGATGCCGCCAAGCTCATCATCTCCGTCGGCCTCGTCACGCCGCCGGAAAAGGCGCTGCAACTGATCGAGGGCGAGGAGCCGCAGCGCAAGGCCAAGAGCAAGAAGAAGAGCTGAGAAAGAGCCGTCGTCGCCCACCGACGATGATCTGAAGGAGATCTGCGACCGGTTGAACACGCCGCCGCGCAAGTGCCTCGGATACAGACGCCGGTCGAGGTGTTCCGCCAGAAGCTGCTCGCGCAGATGCGGTCGGGAGGATAGGATCACCAAGCCCGCAAGTGCTACCGCATCGTGCTTTCGCGCACTTGAAGCTCGAAACCGAGATCGACGATCGACGGGGAAACCGGCCGGTTCGCCAGGCGGTCCAGCACCATCTGCACGGAGCGCCGGCCGATCTCGTAGCGGGGCGTGCGCACGCTGGTCAGCGGCGGATAGGCGACGCGCATCATGTCGAGGTCGTTGAAGCCGCAGATGCCCATGCGGTGCGGCACGGCGATCGCCGCCCGCTGGCATTCGAACAGCACGCCCATGGCCAGGTCGTCATTGTTGCAGAAGACGGCGTCGAGATCGTGGGCTTTCGCCAGCGCATCGGCCAGCAACTGGCCGCCCAGCGACACGCTCGACGGGGTCAGCGTTGTCGTCACCAGCCGGGGGTCGAAGAGCTGTGCCTCCTCCAGCGCCCAGCGATAGCCGGCGAGGCGGCGTTGCGAGCGGGGGTCCATGCGGGCGCCGATGAAGCCGATGCGGCGATAGCCCGCCTCCAGCAGGTGGTTGGTCGCCGTCTTGCCGCCTTCGAAATGGGAAAAGCCGATCAGCATGTCGACCGGATCCTCGCCATGTTCCATGATCTGCACGACCGGGCAGCCGGCGGTTTCGAGCAGTTTTCGTGTGGTCTGCGTCTGGTCGATGCCCGACACGATGAGCGCCGAGGGCCGCTGGCTCAGGAACATGCGGACCAGACGCTCCTCTTCCCGCGGGGAATAGTGGGTGTTGCCCATCTGGATCTGCAACGGGCTTTCGCCGAGCTCATCATAGATGCCGCGCACCGTGTCGGCGAAGACGATGTTGGTCAGCGACGGCACGAGGACGCCGATCACATCGGCCCGCGAGGAGGCGAGTGCGCGCGCGTTCGGGTCGGGCGCATAACCGAGCTGCACGACCGCCGTGTCGATCTGGGCGCGCAGTTCGGCCGAGACGAGGGACGGATCGCGCAGCGCCCGCGACACCGTGATCGCGGCGACGCCGGCGAGCTTGGCGACGTCGGCGATGGTCGGCCGGCCGCTGCCGCGCCGGCTCGCCCTGCGGCCCCGGTCCTTGGAGATGATGTCGTCTGCCACGTCGGCTCCTGCCAGAGCACTCCCGATGAAACAGGATTAGCAGAGTGCTCTATCTCTTTGTTTATCTTGCGCCGTTGACCATGAGCCGCACCGCATAGAGCGAGCTGGTCGCGCAGATGTAGAGGATGTTGCGTTTGGGTCCGCCGAAGACGCAATTGGCGGTGATTTCCGGAACCCGCACCTTGCCGATCAGGGTGCCGTCCGGGTCGTAGCAATGGATGCCGTCCTGCGCGCTGGTCCAGATCCGGCCCGCATCATCCAGCCGGAAGCCGTCGAACAGGCCGACGGTGCAATCGGCAAAGACGCGCCCGCCCGAAACCGTGCCTGCGGCGTCGACATCGAAGACCCGCATATGCGCGGGGTTTTCCGGGCCGTGCGTGCGGCCGGTATCGACGACATAGAGCTGTTTTTCGTCGAGCGAGAAGGCAAGGCCGTTCGGCCGCACCATGTCGGTGATGACCGCGGCGATCTCGCCGGTCGCCGGGTCGACGCGGTAGACGTGGCAGGCGCCGATCTCGCTGTCGGCCTTGTGGCCTTCATAGTCCGTCTCGATGCCGTAGGCGGGATCGGTGAACCAGATGGAGCCGTCCGAGCGCACGACGACGTCGTTCGGCGAATTCAACCGCTTGCCGTTCCAGCGCTCGGCGATCGTGGTGATGCTGCCGTCGTGCTCTGTGCGGCTCACCCGCCGTCCACCGTGCTCGCAGGTCACCAGCCGGCCCTGCCGGTCCGTGGTGTTGCCGTTGGAAAAGTTCGCCGGCTGGCGGAAGACGCTGACGTGACCGTCGGTCTCGTCGTAGCGCAGCATGCGGTCGTTTGGGATGTCCGACCAGACGACGTAGCGCCCGGCGGCAAAGTAGGCAGGGCCTTCGGCCCAGCGGCATCCGGTATGAAGCTGCTCCACCCGGGCACTGTGATTGACCAGACGGGCGAAGCGCCGGTCCAGAATTTCGAAATCGTCAGCCATGGTTCTCCCCCTCGTGCGCGCATGATAGCGCTATCATATGGGAAGTGAATAGCTTTTTTGCGTTGCGATGCATGAATGTGTAAATTCACTGATAATAGGCTAAAGTCCGTGCCTTTCGACCGATAAAAATTCCTTTACAATTTATCATGGTAGCGCTAACCAATTGCAAGACAGCAGCGTTTTCGGGAGGAGAACCAGGACGCTTCGTCAGGGGTTGAGCCGGGCATCCCGCGTGCCGATGCCGGCACTATTCGTGCTGTTTCCGCCTTCGGATCGACGGCCGAAAAAGGCGCGCGCCAAAAGGGAGGAAATGTTGATGGTGAAGTCACTGGCTGGCGGCATCGTTGCCGCCACTGCATTCCTGATGCTTGGATCCGCGGCCTATGCCGAACCCGAGATCGTTACGGGACCATCCGCCGAGCCGGAGTGTTTTGCGCCCTGGTCCGCGGAGACCAAATTTCTCAAATTTCCGAAGAAGGACGGGCCTTATCGCATAGCGCTGGCGAACGGCTACATCGCCAATACCTGGCGCATCCAGATGGTGCAGACCGCCAAGGCCTATGCCGCGCAATCCGATGTCGCGGCCAAGCTGAAAGAGTTCAAGGTCGTCTCGACGGGTGAGGACGTGCCCGCCCAGATCTCGGCGATCAACAACTTCATCGATTCCGGCTACGACGCCATCGTCGTCAACGCCCAGAACCCGACCGCATTCGCACCCGTCATCAAGCGGGCGAAGGAAGCCGGCGTCGTGCTGGTCGCCTTCGACAACATCCTGGATACCGAGGACGCCATCAACGTCAATGTCGACCAGAAGGGTCTCGGCGAGCTGTGGGGCGACTGGCTGGTCAAGCACCTGCCGGAAGGCGGCAAGGTGCTGGAAGTGCGCGGCGTCGCCGGCACGTCGGTCGATACCGACCGGCACGAGGGGATCCATGAGAAGCTCAACGCGTCGGGCAAGACCTTCGAGGTCACCGAGGTCATGGGCAAATGGGACGACGGCGTGGCCCAGAAGGTGACGGCGGACGCCATTGCGACCAGCGGCCCGTTCGACGGCATTACCGGCCAGGGCGGCGATACCGGCATCGTGCAGGCGATGATCGATGCCAAACATCCGTTCGTGCCGTTTGGCGGCGAGACGGAGAACGGCTTCCGCAAGTTCTGCGCCAAATTTGCCGCCGAGGGCCTGAAATGCACGTCGGCCGGGTCCGGTCCGGCCCAGGTCGCGGTTGCGATCAAGACCGCGATCGCGGCACTTGAAGGCCAGGTCGTGCCGCAGGAGGTCAAGCTGCCGCTGGCCATCACGTCCGATCCCGATTTCAAGGATGGCCAGGACTATTTCCCCACCGAATCCGACAATTTCTTCGTCGGCAATGCCTTCCCCAGCTGCGGCATCAATTTCACCGCGCAGGAGATCATGGGGCAGAGCAAGGAAAACCAGTAGGCCCGGCAAGATCGGGCATCGCGCAGGCGTGCGATGCCCGCCTCGGCAAAACGGTTTTCGGGGAGAGTAATGGAACGTGCCGCACCGCTCTTTCGCATGGATGGCATATCGAAACGCTATGGCGGGGTCCGGGCGCTTGAAAAGGCCGAGCTGTCGGTAAGGGCGGGGGCCATCCATGCCATCCTGGGCGAGAACGGCGCCGGCAAGTCGACGCTGATCAAGATCATGGCGGGCGTGGTGGCGCCGGACGAGGGGCAGATGATGCTCGACGGCCGGGCGGTGGATTTTGCCTCGCCGGCGGCGGCGAACGATGCCGGCATCGTCTGCGTCTTCCAGGAACTGTCGCTGATCCCGGAACTGAGCGTCGCCGACAATATCATCATCTCCAATCCGCCGACGCGCTTCGGCATGATCGACCGCAAGGCCCAGCGGCGCCTGGCGGAAGAGGCGCTGGCGCGGGCCGGCGCTGACGACATCCATCCGCTCGCGCTGGTCAAGGACCTGCCGCTGTCGCGCCGGCAGATGGTGGAGATCGCCAAGGCGCTGGCGCGCAAGCCGCGCATCCTCATCCTCGACGAGGCGACCTCGGCGCTGACGGCGGCCGACGTGTCGAAGGTCTTCGCGGTGCTGAAGCGCCTGCGTTCGGAAGGGCTGGCGCTGCTCTACATCTCGCACCGCATGAACGAGATCGCGGAACTGGCGGACGACTGCACCGTCTTTCGCAACGGCAGCAAGGTCGCAAGCTATCCGGCGGGCTCCAGGAGCGACGAGGAGGTCATCGAGATGATGATCGGCCGCGAATATCACAGCGTCTATCCGCCGAAGCCCGACCGTCGCCTGGACAGCGCGCCAATCCTCGAAACGCGCAACCTCACCTGGACGGACCGGCTGCACGACATATCCTTTTCGCTGCGCGCCGGCGAAATCGTCGGTCTCGGCGGACTGGACGGGCAGGGGCAGCGCGACCTTCTTCTGGCGCTGTTCGGGGTGCTGCGCGGGCTGCGCGGCACGGTTCTCGTCGACGGCAAGCCGGTCGCCATCGCCAGCCCGTCGCAGGCGCGTGCGCACGGCATCGGCATGGCGCTCATCCCGGAAGACCGCAAGACCGAGGGGCTGATGCTGCCGATGACGGTGCGCGACAATCTTTCCTTCGCCTCCCTCGACCGGTTGACGCGCGCCGGCATCGTCGACCGCGCAAAGGAACAGGATTTCATCGACCGCATGATGACGCTGCTCGCCATCAAGGCGGGCAGCATCGACGCGCCGGTGGGCGCGCTTTCCGGCGGCAACCAGCAGAAGGTCGTCATCGCGAAATGGCTGATGCGCCAGCCGCGCATCATCCTGCTCAACGATCCGACGCGCGGCATCGATGTCGGCACCAAGCAGGAAATCTACCAGCTGCTGCGCCGGCTGGCCGACGAGGGCGCGGCGATCCTGTTCTATTCGACGGATTATGCCGAACTCATCGGCTGCTGCGACCGCGTCCTCGTCCTCTACGACGGAGCCGTGAAACGGGAGCTGGTGGGGGCGGAGATAACGGAACACGCCTTGATCGCCAGCGCGCTCAACATTCGCTCCGCCGAGAGCATCCATGAGGGAGCCGTGTCATGAAGGACTGGCAATACCGGCTCGCCGAGCAACGGGGCACGCTGACGGCGCTCGTGATCTTCGTCTTGATGTTCGTCATCTATACGGCGAACCATCCGGCGGGTTTCACGGCCAATGTCGTGCAGACTGCTGCCAACAAGGGTGTGCTTCTCGCCTTCATCGCCATGGCGCAGACGCTGGTGGTCATCACCGCCGGCATCGACCTGTCGATCGGCATGATCTTCCTGCTCACCAACTGCCTGGCCTCCTGGCTTGTCGTCGGCACACCGCTGGAGACGGCCTTCGGCGTCATCGTCGTGCTGGCCGTCGGCGCGCTCTGCGGGGCGATCAACGGCGCCATCGTCATCTACGGCCGGCTTCAGCCCATCGTGGCGACGATCGCGACGGGCGCGGTCTATTTCGGTATTGCGCTGCTGCTGCGGCCATTCCCCGGCGGGTCCGTCAACGAGGACCTCGCGGATGCCCTGACGGGGCGGATATTCGGCAGCGTTCCGGCAAGCCTCGTGGCGCTCGCGGCGGTGGTCGTCCTGGTCTGGGTGCCGTTCAGCCGGTCGGTCTACGGCCGCGCCGCCTATGCCGCCGGCTCTTCCGAAACCGCGGCCTACATGTCCGGCATGCCGATCCGGCGCGGCAAGTTCCTCGCCTATACGCTCGCCGGTTTCGTGGCGGCCATCGGCGGGCTGTTCCTCACCTTCTTCACCTATACCGGCGACGCCGCCTATGCGAGCGGCAACGCCTATACGCTGTTCTCGATAGCGGCCGTGGTGCTGGGCGGCGTGTCGCTGTTCGGCGGCAAGGGCAGCGCGATCGGCGCGGTCTTCGGCGCGCTGGCGTTCCGCACGATCGGCGACCTGCTGTTCGTCTTCGATCTCGATCCGCTCTGGCAACCGCTGTTCCAGGGCCTTATTCTGCTTGCGGCGGTCAGCCTGGGCGCCTTCGCGCTGTTCCGGGTGCGCAACCGGTTGGAGTGGTTCCTGTGAGCGAGACGGCAATGACGCGTGCAACGGGGCGCAAGCCGGGCTTTATTCGTCGCTTCGATCCGGCGGTGCTGACGGCCTTCGGCTGCATCATCCTCCTTCTCGTTCTGGGCAGCCTCTATTCCCGCAACTTCCTGTCGCCGGACTATCTGTTGCAGCAGCTGAAAGTGGCGTCCTTCCTCGGCGTCATCGCCACGGGCATGATGCTCGTCATCCTGCTCGGGCAGATCGACCTTTCCGTGCCATGGGCCGTGGCGACCGGCGCGATGATGGCCTGCGCGGCTGCCGCCTACGGCCCCTTCGGCGTGGCGCTGGCCATCCCGTTCGGCATTCTCTGCGGCGTCGCCATCGGTGTCGTCAACGGCATCGGGGTCGCCTATCTGCGCATCCCGTCGATGATCGTGACGCTCGCCACCAATGCCGTGGCGCAAGGCGTGATGGTGGTCTATACGGGCGGCTTCTCGCCGCAGGATTCCGCCACCGAGGCCATGCGCTTTCTCGCCACCGGTGCCCTCATCCCCCGCGTCCCGAACGTCGTCTTCATCTGGGCGCTGATCGGCGCGGCCATGGTCTTCGTCCTCGGACGAACCGGTTTCGGCCGCGCGGTCTACGGCATCGGCAATCGCGAGCGCGCGGCCTATCTCTCCGGCATCAACACCCGGCGCATCGTCATGATCGCCTTCGCCGTCTCGGGCGGCCTTTCGGCCTTCGGTGGCGTTCTGCTCGCCGGCTATGCCTCCAAAGCCGCGCAATCCATGGGCGACGCCTATCTGCTGCCGGCGATCGCCGCGGTCGTTCTCGGCGGAACCTCCATCCTCGGCGGCCGGGGCACCTATCTCGGCACCGTCGCCGGCGTCATCCTCATCACGCTGCTGCAATCGATCCTCTCCGTCATGCAGATGCCGGAAGCCGGACGCCAGATCATCTACGGCCTGGTGATCGTGCTCATGCTGCTGCTCTACGGCCGCGCGCCGGCGAGCCGCTAACCCTGTCCCCATCCCAGGGGCCGCCGTAGAAGGTCTTGTCGATATGGCTGCGCATGTCGCGGAAGTCGGCGGCATCAGCTGGCCCTGCGCGTCAAAGGCCGCAGCGCCCGGAGAAACCACCGCCGTCGCGTCGAGAATCTCAGTGATCCGGTGCCAACACCGCCCATAAAGCCGCGTCGCGACAGGCTGAATTGTGAGTGATCCATTTATTCCCCTCATTGTATGCAATTATTGTGAACCTCAAGCGCCTTTGCGCCATCAAAAATTGATCCTGGCGAATGAGGGTGGTTCCGCCCGTCGTCTGTTGGCAGGTCCGGCAAGCAATGAGGCGCCAAAATGTATACAGTTATTAGTATTACTCCGCGCAATTATTTCCAAAAATTTGTAAGCAAAAATTCTTGACATTGCATACAGGTGCCGTAGCCTGAATTCCTGGAAGATGAAAATCCCTGCCGACGATACGAATTCCAACATCACCCGAAGCCAGCGAGAACGCCGATGGATGTCGATATCAGAACCGACCGTCACCTCTCACCACGCACGACCCTCGTATTGTCCCGGTCCGAGATCGAAGGGTTGGTGACCATGGCGGAGGTCATCGAGGCCGTGGAGGCCGCCCATGCCGATATGTCCAACGGCACGGCCGCGCAGCCGGCGGCAACTGCGATGAGGCTTCCTTCCGGCACGGGCGCCTTCCTGGCGATGCCGGCACTCGCCGACCGTCAAGGGCTCGCCGTCGTCAAGCTCCTGGCCGATATTCCCGACAATACGGCGCGCAACCTGCCGATGCAGCGATCGGTCGCCCTGCTGGTGTCGCAGGAGACGGGCGCGCCGGTGGCGATCTTTCATGGCCAGATCCCGACCCGCATCCGGACGGCGGCGGCGAGTGCGGTGGCCACGCGGCACCTGTCACGCCTCGATAGCCGTGTGCTCGGCTTGATCGGCGCAGGTGCCCTTGCCGTCGAGCATGTGCGCGCCATCAGCGAGGTCCGCTCCATCGAGCGCGTGCTGGTGTGGTCGCGCACGGCCGCCACCGTCGCCGGCTTCATCGAACGGGTCGGCAAGGACTTCCCCGATCTCGTGCTGGAGGCCGCCGCCTCGCCGCAGGATGTTTTTGCGCAATCCGATGTGGTCTGTACGCTGACGCCGTCGCGCGAGGCCCATGTGGAGGGCGCCTGGTTCAAGCCGGGCCAGCACATCAATGCGGTCGGCGCGCCGCCGCGCCCGGACCACCGCGAGATCGATGCCGCAGGCATGGCGCGGGCGCGGGTCTTCCTCGACAGCGTGCCGATGGCCATGCACGATTCTGGCGACCTGCTGATGGCCATCGCCGAGGGCGCGATCACCAAGGAACAGGCGTCCACCGAGATCGGCGACGTCATCACGGGGGCTGCCTCGGGCCGGACGTCGGCGGAGGAGATCACCCTGTTCAACTCCGTCGGCCTCGCCGTCCAGGACCTGGCGATCGGCGCGCTTCTTGTCGCAAGAGCGCGCGAAAAGGGCGTCGGCATGGAAATCGACCTCACCGCCTGATCCTACGCGGTATCGAGGACCTTGGAAATTTCCAGCGCGAGTTGCTGCTGCGTGTAGGGCTTTCCGAGGCGCGCGACTTCGAAGCCCAGTTCGGCCGGCAGTTCGGAATATCCCGATGCGATCAGGATGGGCAGGTCCGGAAAGAGGGCGCGGGCGGCCTTGGCGAGTTCGCCGCCGTTCATGCCCGGCATGGAATAGTCCGTTATCAAAAGGTCGATGGGTCCGTCCTGCTTGAGACGTTCGAGCGCGTCCTTGCCCGAATGCGCTTCCACGACCTCGTGGCCGAGATCCGCCAGCATGTCGACCGAACTCATCGCGATCAGGAAATCATCGTCCACCAGCAGGATGCGCTTCGGACCGGAATTGCGGCCTTGCGGGGAGGGTGCCGGTTCGTTCGGCTGGGCGGGCGCCTGTTTCGAGACGGGGACCCAGAGTTCGGCGGTCGTGCCTTTTCCAGGCGCACTGACGAGCCGCAATCCGCCCTTCAACTGCAATGCCAGGCCGTGGATCATCGACAATCCCAGCCCCGTGCCTTTGCCCAGTTCCTTTGTCGAAAAGAAGGGCTCGATCGCCTTCTGCAACGTTTCCTCGTCCATGCCATGGCCTTGGTCGGTCACCGAAAGAACGCCGTATCGTCCCGGCGCGAGCTCGTCGTCCCGATGCGGCCGATCGCGCTCGGTCAACGCGATGCGGATGGTTCCCCCGTCCGGCATGGCATCGCGCGCATTGACGACGAGATTGAGCAAAGCCAATTCCAGCTGATTGGAGTCGGCGAGCACCGGGTCCAGACCGTCGGGGATGGCGGTTTCGATAACGACGCCGGTGCCCACGGAGCGTTTCATCAGGTCGTCCATTCCCCGCACCAGTCCGCCGAGATCGACCGAACCGATGTGAAGGTCCTGGCGCCGGGCGAAGGCGAGAAGCCGCTGCGTCAACGATGCGCCCCGCCTGGCGCCTTGAAGGGCGCCATCGATCAGCCGGATGGCGTTCGGATTGTCGCCGGTGTGTTTTCGCAGCAATTCGAGGTTCGCAAGCACCGCCATCAACAGATTGTTGAAATCGTGCGCGACGCCGCCTGTCAGCTGGCCGATCGCTTCCATCTTCTGGGCCTGCCGGAGCTGCTCCTCGGCATGTTCCCGCTGCGCCACTTCCGCCATCACGACGGCATGGGCTTCGTGCAGTTCGGCGGTCCGCTCCGCGACCCGCTCCTCCAGCACTTCGTTGAGCTGGCGCTGGTGTTCCTCCGACCGCATCCGGGCGGTGATGTCGGACGACACGCCAACCATCTTCACGGCTTTGCCGGTTCTGTCCCGGTAGAGTTGCGCCCTGATTTCCGCCCAATGCGTGGAGCCGTCCGGCCGGATCGTGCGATATTCAATCGCATAATCCGCGCCCGTTTCGATCGTTGCCTTCACCGCCGCCTTCATTCGCTCCACGTCGTCGGGGTGAATGCGCTCCAGAAGCTGCTCGTAGGTGAAGCCCTCCTCGGGATCGAACCCGAAGACGGCGCGGCAGGTCGGCGACGTCGTCAGGGCATTCGTAGCGAGGTCGAGCTCCCAGGCACCCAGTCGACCCGCTTCCAGGGCCGTCTGAAGCCTTCTCTCGCCTTCATCCAGTGCCTCCATGCGCAAGCGGGCCTCATATTGACGCCGCCGGCCGCGTAGCGCCGAGCGTGCAACGCTTACGAACGTGGTGGCGTGGAACGGCCTTTCGATGAAACTGACATTCCCAAGAGTCTCCAAAACCCGCGCGGCCGCGGGGTTGCGCTCGGGCCCGCCACCGCGATGCGTGAGGATGATGAAGGGGAGGTCGGACCAGCTCGGCTGCGCCTCGAGCCAACTTGAAATCTGCCGAAGGTCGGAGGAACGCAGCGCCTCCTCGGTGATGATCGCAAAGGCGGTGTCTTCATCGAGCGCGTCGATGAAAGCCTGGAGATTAGGCGCCGTCTTCGACGGAATCCCGGCTTCGGCCAGAAGCGAAGCGGCGATCTGCGCATCGCGTCCCATCGGGGCGTGAAGAAGGGCGAAGGCGTTTCTACTGGGAATCGGCCTGCCCCTCTCTTGTCGGTGTCAGCAACGGTTGTCTTTCGCCGACGAATGTCGGCACGCCGCGCAAGACGCCCTGGAAGCCGGAGAGCGGTTCGCCCAGCATTAGCCCGGTATTGCCGATGCGGAATTCACGGATGGTATCTTCGTGCCAGCCGGTCCGTTTTTTGATGACCGAAACGGCGCGCCTGACTTTTCCAAGCGCTTCGAAATAGCGCAAAAGAATAACGGTATCGGCAAGATAGGTCACATCGACCGGCGACTTCATGTCTCCGACGAGGCCGTGCTGGGCGACCGTGACAAAGGTGTTGGTTCCCTGGCGATTGAGATATTGCAGTAGCTCATGCATGTGGAGAATGAGCGCATTTTCCTCCGGCATCGACGCCTGATACCCATTGACGCTGTCGATGACGACCGTCTTCGCATTAAAGCTTGCGACGCGGTCGCGGACACGTTGGGTGAATTCCCCGGGCGACAGCTCGGCTGCATCCAACTGCTCGATATGGATGAGCCCATCCCTCTGGTACTGTTCCAGGTCCATGTCCATTGCCTTCGTCCGGGAAAACAGCAGCCCCAGTTCCTCGTCGAAGATGAAGATTGCCGCCTTTTCTCCCCGTTGCACGGCCGCTTTGACGAATTGCAGCGTAAAAAGGCTCTTGCCCGTGCCTGCCGGCCCGATGAGGAGTGTGCTCGATCCGCGCTCGATGCCGCCGCCAAGCAACTGGTCGAACTGGGCAATTCCGCTTTTCAGCGTATCGCGCTCGAAGCTTGCCCGGTGTTCCACGGCGCGAAGACGCGGGAAAACGGAGATACCGCCGGTTCTGATGATGAAATCATGGTATCCGCCGCGAAAGGCCTGCCCGCGGTATTTCGTTACCCGCAGACGGCGCCTTTCGGAACCATAGCCCGGCGCGAGCTGCTCCAGATGGATGACGCCGTGCACGATGCTGTGGACCGTCTTGTCGAGGGTGTCGGCCGTCATGTCGTCGAGAAGCAGAACGGTTGCTCCGGTCTTCGAGAAGAAGTGTTTCAAGGCCAGGATCTGCCGGCGATAGCGCAGCGAACTCTGTGCCAGAAGCCTGATTTCCGAAAGGCTGTCGAGCACGACCCGGTTCGGTTGCAGCGTTTCGAATGCTTCGAAGATCATCCGCGTGGTTTCGCCGAGCTCCAGATCGGAGGAATAGAGCAGGCTCTGGCGCTGGTCTTCGTCCAGCAGGCTTTCCGGCGGCACGAGCTCGAAGATCTTGATCGTATCCGCAATCTCCATGCCGTGCGACGCCGCACTGTCGCGCAGTTCCTCCTCGGTCTCGGACAGCGTGATGTAGAGACACTTTTCTCCACGCTCTGCACCCTCCCGGAGAAATTGCAGCGCAATCGTCGTCTTGCCGGTGCCGGGCGATCCTTCGAGAAGGAAAACGTGACGGCGCGTCAGGCCGCCGGCCAGGACATCGTCAAGCCCGTCAACGCCCGTAAGTGCCTTTGTTCGTGTGGTTTCGCCCATGCATCTTCCTCTATCGCGTCGGGCGATACATAGAGCCGGTCAGCGACATGGCAACAGCGGCGAGGCGGCACGAACGTCCAATTTTGTTACATTGATGGGAGTGCCTCGTTCATCGACGACAGGCTTGGAAGCGCAAGAAGCCGATCATAAAGACCGTCGTCCGCATCGTAGCCACCCCATTCCAGGCAGTCGGCAAACTTCCGCCGCCGTTGATCCGCGTCCAGCGCATCCTCGCGGGCGCCTTTGGCATGCAGGCCCGCATGGCGCTCGCGCGGCACCTGACGGAGAGCGGCCTGCCGGGCACCGTGCGCTACTACGGCTGCCCCGGCGAGGAGGGCGGTTCCGGCAAGACCTTCATGGTGCGGGCGGGACTGTTTGCGGATGTCGATGCGGCGCTGACCTGGCATCCCGCGCCCTTCAACGGTGTGCGCTCGACCAACAATCTCGCGGTGCTCGAATATTACTATCGTTTCAAGGGTATCGCCGCCCATGCCGCCAATGCCGCGCATCTCGGCCGGTCCGCGCTGGATGCCGTCGAACTGATGAATGTCGGCGTCAATTTCCTGCGCGAACACATGCCGCAGGATTGCCGCGTGCACTATGCCATCACCGATACCGGCGGCCGCGCCGCGAATGTCGTGCAGGCGCAGGCCGAGGTGCTGTATCTCATCCGCGCGCCGGAGATGCGCCAGGCGCTCGATCTGGCGGCGCGTGTCGGGAAGGTGGCGCAGGGGGCTGCCATGATGACCGAAACCCGGGTGGAGACCGTCTTCGATACGGCGTCCACCAATCTCCTGCCCAACATCACGCTGGAGACCACCATGCACGAGAACATGGTGGCGCTCGGCCCCATCGCCTTCGATGAAGCCGACCTTTCCTTCGCGCGCTCGATCCAGCAGACGTTCACGGAGGAAGCGATCCGGAGCAGCATCCGCCTTTACCAGATCAAGGGCGACGTCTTTTCCAATGCCAAGATCGACGGTTCGACGCCGCTGCATCTGGGCTTACGCGAATTCGAAGGCCAGTCGCATTTCCGCGCCGGCTCGACCGATGTTGGCGATGTCAGCTGGGTGACGCCGACGGCCCAGTGCTGGACGCCGGCTTGGGCGATCGGCACGAACCCGCATACCTGGCAGGTGGTGGCGCAGGGCAAGAGCCCGGCGGCGCACAAGGCGATGGCGCATGCCGCCAAGGTGCTCGCCACGACCGGATTTTCATTGCTGACGTCGCCGCAATTGCTGGCAGCTGCCAAGGCGGAATGGGCGGACAAGACGGACGGCAGACCCTATGTCTGCCCCATCCCGCCGGAGGTGATGCCGAACGCCCGCCATTAGGCGGCGTTGCAGGCATCCAACGGGCATGCCAAGGCGAGCTGGCTGACGCGCATCCTCGCCTCGGCGTTGGTCGAATTCTCCTGGCCCGGCGCGATCATGCGCACAGGTCATGGACGACCTTATTTCGCGGCTGTCGCGTCCTTCCGGTCTTCCAGAATCAGCGCATCGGCTTCTGCCGGCAGGCGGGATTGTTTTTCGGTGGTGTTGACGCTTGCCGTCGTGATCGTCCTGTCGACGTCCGCTTCGGCCGAGCCCTTGGTGTGATAGGCGCAATCCGCAAAGGCGGCGGATGCCGAAAGGCCAAACGCTGCTGCGACTACGAGAACTGTCTTCATGGCATTTCTCCTTCTTCGCTGGTGCACAGCCAGTATGCCTTCACGCGCGATATCGGCGAAATCACGATTTTGTGGCTGTAGCGTTTCCGCACTTTGCCGGGATTTCTTAGCCGGCTCTGAGGAATCGTATCGCCTCGTCGCGGCGGTAGAGATAGAGCAGCGTGCGGATCGCTTCGCCGCGCTCGCCCGTCAGCTCCGGGTCGCGCTCCAGCATATAGGCGGCGTCCTTGCGGGCGATCTCCAGCAGGTCGCCATGCGCTTCGAGGCTCGCCACCAGGAAACCCGGCGTGCCGGACTGGCGCGTGCCCAGAAGCTCACCTTCACCGCGCAGCTTCAGATCCTCCTCGGCAATGCGAAACCCGTCCTCCGTCTCGCGCAGGATGGAAAGACGCGCGCGGCCGTTTTCGCTGAGCGGCCCCTTGTAGAGCAGGATGCAGCTCGACGCTTCCTCGCCGCGCCCGACGCGTCCGCGCAGCTGGTGAAGCTGGGCGAGGCCGAATCGTTCGGCATGCTCGATCACCATGATGGACGCATCCGGCACGTCCACGCCGACCTCCACGACCGTCGTCGCGACGAGCAGCCGCGTTTCGCCGCTCTTGAAGGCGAGCATGGCCGCATCCTTCTCCGGCCCGCTCATCCGCCCATGCACCAGCCCCGCCGCCGGGCCGAAGACGCTCGCAAGCGTCGCGTGCCGCTCCTCGACGGACATCAGGTCGCTTTCCTCGGATTCTTCCACCAGCGGGCAGATCCAATAGGCCTTCTTGCCCTCGGCAAGGGCGGCGCGCAGGCGATCGACGATCTCGCCGACGCGCTCCTGCGCCATCACGACGGTCTGGATCGGCTTGCGGCCGGCCGGTTTTTCCGTGAGCTTCGAGACGTCCATGTCGCCGAAGGCGGCCAGCACCAGCGTTCGCGGGATCGGCGTCGCCGTCATCACCAGCATGTGCGGCGAGATGCCCTTCGCCGTCAGCCGCAGGCGCTGGTGCACGCCGAAACGGTGCTGCTCGTCGACGACGGCGAGCACGAGGTCCTTGTAGGCGACATTGTCCTGGAACAGCGCATGCGTGCCGATGACGATCTGCGTTTGCCCGGATGCGATGCGGTCGAGAATGGCCTCGCGCTCGCGCCCCTTCGTGCGGCCGGTCAGGACGTCGATGGTGACGCCCGCCGGTGCTGCCATGCGCGACAGCGTCGCAAAATGCTGCCGGGCGAGGATTTCCGTTGGGGCCATCAACACGGCCTGTCCGCCGGATTCGACTGCCGCAAGCATCGCCATCAGCGCCACCGCCGTCTTGCCCGCGCCGACATCGCCTTGCAGCAGCCGCAGCATGCGCTGTTCGGCGGTCATGTCCTTCAGCACTTCAGCGATCGCCACCTGCTGGCTGTTGGTCAGCGAAAAGGGCAGGGCGTCGATGACCGGACGGCTGAGCTTTCCGGTCGCAACGACCGGCCGGCCGGCGACCTTGCGCAGGCGCTGGCGCACCAGGGCGAGCGAAATCTGGCCCGCCAGGAACTCGTCATAGGCGAGCCGGCGACGGGCCGGGGCCTGCGGGTCGAGGTCCGTCTCGTCGCGCGGATCGTGCAGGCGGTGGAAGGCATCGAAGGCGGAGGGGAAATCCTGCCGCTGCAACAGCGTCGCCTCGATCCATTCCGGCAGGTGCGGCACCCGCGCGATCGCCGCCTCGACGACCTTGCGCAGCACGCGCGATGTGAGCCCGGCGGTCAGCCCATGCACCGGCTCGACCAGCGGAACGTTGTCCGCTTCGCCAAGCCGCGCCATGTAGTCCGGATGCACCATGGAGGCGCGGCCGTTGAACCAGTCGACCTTGCCGCTGACCACGACGGTCTCGTCCACCGGCAGCGCCTTCTCCAGCCAGTTGCCCTTGACCCGGAAGAAGGTCAGCGCCAGTTCCCCGGTCTCGTCGTGGAGGAAGACGCGATAGGGCTGGTTCGATTTGCCGGGCGGCGGCTGGTGGCGATCGACCCGGCCGGTGATCGTGACGATGACGCCCGGCGGCGCATGGGCGATTCCCGGCTGGTTGCGGCGATCGACGATCGAGTGCGGAAAATGGAAGACGAGGTCGATGACCCGGCAATCCTCGATGCTCTCGTGGTTCAGCAGGCGCGCGAACAGATCCCCGAGCTTCGGGCCGATGCCGGGAAGCGAGGAGAGGGGGGCGAAGAGCGGATCGAGCAGGGCGGGACGCATGACCGGCAAAATCGCCGGAGAAGGACGCTTTGGCAAGGCTGACAAGTGGCTTTTGCCGGTCTATAGAAGCGCCGGATGGTTGAGGTTGTTGGAAAAGGCAGGACGATCATGACGGGAACGACACGCTCGAGCGCCGAGATCGACCCGCGCCGCAAGCGCATCCTGTTCCGCTGCTGGCACCGCGGCATCCGCGAGATGGACCTGGTGCTCGGCAGCTTCGCCGATGCCGAGATCGAGACGCTCGACGAGGCCGAGCTCGACGAGCTGGAGCGCATCATGGCCGAGGAGGACAACGACCTCGTAAAGTGGGTGACCGGCGAAAAGCCGGTGCCGGAGGCGTTTCGCGACGGCCTCTTTCCCCGCATCGCAGCCTATCGCCCCGATTTTTCGCCGCTCTTCAAAGACGACCGCGCATGATCCCCGGTTTTTCCCCAGAACGCATCGCGGCGGCCGGCCGTCCGCTGACGATCGGCGCCGTGCCATCGGGCATCGAGCCTTTGATCCTGGCCGACCTCGCCCGCAAGACCGGTCCCATCGCCTTCGTGTTGTCGGACGGCCAGCGCATTTCCGATCTAGAACAGATGCTCGGCTTCGTCGCGCCCGACATTCCGGTGCTGACGCTGCCCGGCTGGGACTGTCTGCCCTATGACCGCGTCTCGCCGAGCGCCGAAGTGTCCGCGCGAAGACTGTCGGCGCTGTCGGCGCTGATCGCCCACCAGAAGAAGCCGCATCCGGCGATCGTGCTCGTCACGGTCAATGCCATGCTGCAGAAGACGGCGCCGCGCGACGTCATCGAAAGCCTCGCCTTTTCGGCAAAGCCCGGCAACCAGATCCGCATGGACGACATCGCCGCCCGGCTGGAGCGCAACGGTTTCGATCGTGTCGCGACCGTGCGTGAGGTCGGCGAATATGCCGTGCGCGGCGGCATTCTCGATGTCTTCGTGCCCGGCAGCGGCGAACCGCTGCGCCTCGATTTCTTCGGCGATACGCTGGAAAGCATCCGCTCCTTCGATCCGGCCAGCCAGCGCACGACCGGCCAGGCGCGCAGCCTCAGCCTCAACCCGATGAGCGAGGTGTCGCTGACGCCGGAGACGATTTCCCGCTTCCGCACGCAATATCTCGCTTCCTTCGGCGCGGCGACGCGCGACGACGTGCTCTACCAGGCCATCTCCGAAGGTCGGCGCTATCCCGGCATGGAACACTGGCTGGCGCTGTTCTACGACGGGCTGGAGACGGCCTTCGACTACCTGCAAGGGTTTCGCATCGTCACCGACCATACGGTGCGGGAATCGGCCGTCGAGCGCGCGCGCCTGGTGCGCGATTATTACGATGCGCGCATGGCATCCGCGACGCCCGGCAAGGGGCAGGTGGCGCAGGCGACGCCCTACAAGCCCGTGCCGCCGGGCCAGCTTTATCTCGACGGCGAGCGCTTCGCGCAGGAACTCGACGCGCGCAACGCCATCCGCCTGTCGCCCTTCAACGAACACGAGGGCGAGGCGCGCCACGTCGTGAGCATCGAGGCGCGGCCGGGCATGCGCTGGGCGCGGCCATCGGGCAGCGAGGATGCGGACGGCGCCCGCGTCAACGTCTTCGACCAGGCGACGAAGCACATCGCCGACAAGCGGGCGGCGGGCGCCAAGGTGCTGGTGACGGGCTGGTCGGAAGGTTCGCTCGACCGCCTGTTGCAGGTGCTTTCCGAACACGGCCTCGGCAATGTCGTGCCGGTCGAGAAATTCGGCGATCTCGGCAAGCTGAAGCCGGGCGAGGCGGGGTCTGCGGTTCTCAGCCTCGAAAGCGGCTTCGAGACCGGCGACATCGTCGTCATCGGCGAGCAGGACATTCTCGGCGATCGCATGGTGCGGCGCTCGAAGCGGCGCAAGCGCGGCGCGGATTTCATCACCGAGGTTGCCGGCCTCGACGAAGGTTCGATCGTCGTGCATGCCGAACACGGCATCGGCCGTTTCGTCGGCCTGCGCACCATCGAGGCGGCCGGCGCGCCGCATGCATGCCTCGAACTGGTCTATGCCGACGAGGCAAAGCTCTTCCTGCCGGTCGAAAACATCGACCTGCTTTCGCGCTACGGCGGCGAGGGCAGCGACGCGATGCTCGACAAGCTCGGCGGCGTCGCCTGGCAGGCGCGCAAGGCCAAGCTGAAAAAACGCCTGCTCGACATGGCGAACGGCCTCATCCAGATCGCCGCCGCGCGCCTTGTGCGCCACGCGCCGGTGCTGGCCGCCCCCGATGGCATCTACGACGAATTCGCCGCCCGCTTCCCCTATGACGAGACCGACGACCAGGCGACCGCCATCGATTCCGTGCGCGAGGATCTCGGCGCCGGCCGGCCGATGGATCGCCTCATCTGCGGCGATGTCGGTTTCGGCAAGACGGAGGTGGCGCTGCGCGCCGCCTTCATCGCGGCGATGAACGGCGTGCAGGTCGCCGTCGTCGTGCCGACCACGCTGCTGTCCCGCCAGCACTTCAAGACGTTTTCGGAGCGTTTCCGCGGCCTGCCGATCCGCGTGCAACAGGCTTCCCGCCTTGTCGGCTCGAAGGAACTGGCGCTGACGAAGAAGGAACTGACCGAGGGCAAGACGGATATCGTCGTCGGCACGCATGCGCTGCTCGGCAGTTCCATCAAGTTTGCTAATCTCGGCCTGCTGATCATCGACGAGGAGCAGCATTTCGGCGTGAAGCACAAGGAGCGGCTGAAGGAGCTGAAAAGCGACGTGCATGTGCTGACGCTTTCGGCGACGCCGATCCCGCGCACGCTTCAACTCGCCATGACGGGCGTGCGCGAACTCTCGCTCATCACCACGCCGCCGGTCGACCGCATGGCCGTGCGCACCTTCATCTCGCCCTTCGACCCGCTGGTCATCCGCGAGACGCTGATGCGCGAGCACTATCGCGGCGGCCAGAGTTTTTACGTCTGCCCACGCTTGAGTGACCTCTCGGAAATCCACGACTTCCTCCGCCAGGATGTGCCCGAGCTGAAGGTTGCCGTTGCACACGGCCAGATGCCGGCGACGGAACTCGAAGACATCATGAACGCCTTCTACGAGGGCCGCTACGACGTGCTGCTGTCGACGACCATCGTCGAATCCGGCCTCGACGTGCCGACGGCGAACACGATGATCATCCACCGCGCCGACATGTTCGGCCTTGCCCAGCTCTACCAGCTGCGCGGCCGCGTCGGCCGGTCGAAGGTGCGCGCCTTCGCGCTGCTGACGCTGCCGGTCAACCGCACACTGACCGGCATGGCGGAACGCCGTCTCAAGGTGCTGCAATCGCTGGATACGCTCGGCGCCGGCTTCCAGCTTGCGAGCCACGACCTCGACATCCGCGGTGCCGGCAACCTGCTCGGTGAGGAACAGTCCGGCCATATCAAGGAGGTCGGCTTCGAACTCTACCAGCAGATGCTGGAAGAGGCGGTCGCCGAAATCAAGGGCGACGAGGAAGTGGCAGACAGCGGCTGGTCGCCGCAGATTTCCGTCGGCACGCCGGTCATGATCCCGGACGATTACGTGCCGGATCTGCACCTGCGCCTCGGCCTCTACCGCCGCCTCGGCGAGATCACCGAACTCGGCGATATCGACGCCTTCGGCGCCGAACTGATCGACCGCTTCGGTCCCCTCCCGATCGAGGTGCAGCACCTGCTGAAGATCGTCTACATCAAGTCGCTCTGCCGCACGGCCAATGTCGAAAAGCTCGAAGCGGGCCCGAAGGGCGTCGTCGTGCAGTTCCGCAACAAGCAGTTCCCGAACCCGGCGGCCCTGGTCGGCTACATCGCGAAGCAGGGCACGCTGGCAAAAATCCGGCCCGACCACAGCGTCTTCCTCGCCCGCGATTACCCGACGCCGGAAAAGCGCCTGACGGGCGCGGCGCAGGTGATGACGCAGCTTGCGGGGCTGGCGAAACAGGGAGCGCCCTGACCGGGAGAGGTATGCGCACAAAGGAGGAGAAATTGTCGGTTTCGAATTCGTCTGTCACCGTGTACGGCGCAGCCTATAGCGTCTATGTCCGGATCGTCCGGATCGCGCTTGGCGAAAAGGGCGTGTCCTACACGCTTGTGCCGGTCGACGTTTTCGCTGACGACGGCTTGCCGCCGGACTATCTTTCACGCCAGCCGTTTGGCCGCATTCCCGCCTTCGAACATGACGGGTTTTGTCTTTACGAGACAAGTGCGATCACCCGTTACATAGATGAGGCCTTTTCGGGGCCGTCACTTCAGCCACCGACTTTGCATCAGCGGGCGCGGATGAACCAGATCATTGCGATGCTGGATAACTACGGCTATGTGCCTATGGTTTGGGACGTTTATGTGCAGCGCCTGGAACGCGAGGCTGTGGACGAAGCTCGCATCGTCGCCGGGCTGGCCAAGGCGCGTATATTTATGAAGGCGCTCTCGACGCTGATCGGTACAAACCACTTTCTGGCCGGCGGAGAATTTTCGCTCGCCGACTGCCATTTCGCGCCAATGTTGGACCTTTTCGCCAAAGCGCCAGACGGCGCCGACCTGCTCTGTGAATTCGCGACTGTCCATGATTGGTGGGAGCGGGTCAAAAGCCGCCCTTCGATCTTCGCGGCAACGACGGCGTAGGCGGCTTTCAGGTCTTCGCGGCTGCTTCCTGCGCCTTCATCTTCGCGATCTCGCGGAAGGCGTTGGCCAGGACGTCGGGGGACTGGGCGCCCATCACGGCATATTTGTTGTCGATGATGAAGCAGGGCACGCCCGTGACGCCCATGTCGCGGGCCATGCCGATCTCTTGCTTGACGGAATCGACGTCGGCGCCGGCGGAGAAAAGCGCGGTCACCACGGCGCGGTCCATGCCGGAGGCTTCGGCGACATCGAGCAGCACGGCGTGGTCGCCGACATTGCGGCCTTCCTCGAAATAGGCCTTGAAGAGCGCCACCGCCACGCGCTCCTGCACCGCCGGACCTTCGATCATCGCCCAGCGCAGCAGGCGATGGGCGTCGAGCGTGTTCGGACTGATTTTCACCGCCGGGAAATCGAAGTCGATGCCGGCCGCATGGCCGAGGTCGGTCAGCATCTGGTGTGCGCGGTCGACGGCGTCGATCCCGCCGAGCTTTTCGGCGAGGTGTTTCTTGTGGTCGACGCCCTCCGGCGGCAGGTCCGGATTGAGCTGGTAGGGACGGAACGTCACCGCGACGGCAAGCTCGTCCTTGACGGTCTCGATCGCTTGTTCGAGCCGCTTCTTGCCGAGGTAGCACCAGGGGCAGACGACGTCAGAGACGACATCGATCGTGATCGCTTCCATCCGGGTTTCCTTTCGAGCGCACTGTTACAGCCGAGATAAGCTGACCCGCCGCGGCTTTCAACGGGTTACTTCAAGGTAACCCGAATTCTGGGGATGCCCTCTTTATTGTACCCGCTCATCCCACCATGCGGGGAGCTGGAAGCCCCAGAGCGGCGTCATCTCCGGTCGGCCGATCTGCTTGTTGCGCGCGATCCATTGCTCGCTCAGGTGATAGAGCGGCACGACATAATTGCCGGAAAGCAGCATTCTGTCCTGGAGGCGAACGGCGGAGCGGAAATCCTCCGCCGTGCGTGCCGACAGAATGGCCGTCATGACACGGTCCAAGTCGGGATCGGCCACGCCCGCGAAACTCTCGCTGCCTTCGGTGTCGCGCGCCTGCGATCCCCAGCGCCGCACCTGTTCGAGCCCCGGCGACAGGGAGGACAGGAAGGCCTTCATGATGACATCGTAGTCGAAGGTCTGGCTGCGGCTCTGATATTGCGAATCGTCGACGGTCCTGAGGCTGACCTGAATGCCGAGGGCGGCGAGGAAACGCTGATAGACGAGGGCAAGCTTCTCCTGGTCGGCGTTCTGCGTCATGATTTCAAAGGTCAGCGGCTTGCCGGACGCATCGACCATGCGACCGCCCTTGATGGAATAGCCGGCCTTTTCGAAATGGTTCATCGCTTCGCGCAGCACCTTGCGGTCGCGGCCCGAGCCGTCGGTCACCGGCAGGCGGTGCGTGCCGGCGAGGACGTCGGGATCGATGCGGCTCACGGCGTCGCCGATGATCTCGCGTTCGCGCGCATCGATCGGCGTGTTGATCGATGACAGGTCGGTATTCTGCCAAAAGCTTTCCGTCCGCGTATAGGCGTTTTCAAAGAGCGTGCGGTTGACCCACTCGAAATCGAAGGAATACAGCAGCGCCTTGCGCAATTCCGCATTCTGGAAAACCGGCCTTCGCGTGTTGAAGACGAAGCCGAACATGACCGACGGCAGTTTCGATTTCACGGCGTCCTTGATGACCGTACCGGACTGGACCGCAGGAAAATCGTAGCCGCGCGCCCATTTCGTCGGGTTGCCTTCCTGGTAGACGTCGATCACGCCTTTCTTGAAGGCCTCGAACAGCGAATTGTCCTGCAGGAAATATTCCACGGAGATTTCGTCGTAATTGTCGAAGCCGACCTTGGAGGGGATGTCTTTGCCCCAGTAGTTCGGATCGCGCTCGTAGACGATGCGCTCCCCGGGTTTTACGGCCTTGACCTTGTAGGGGCCGGAGCCGAGCGGCAAGGCGAGCGACGACCGGTCGAACGTCTCCACATCGATCGCGTGCTTCGGCAGGATCGGCGAGAAGGCGATCAGCAGCGGTGCCTCGCGGTCGCCCTTGTCGTTGAAGGTGAAGCGGACGCTGCGCTCGCCGGTTTTTTCCAGCTTTTCCACGGTGTTCAGGCGGATGCTGAAGGGGGCACGGCCCTTGTCGCGCAGGAGTTCGAAGGTGAAGATCACGTCCTCGGGGGTTACGGGCTTGCCATCCGCCCAGCGCGCCTTCGGGTTGAGGTGGAATTCGATGAAACTGCGGTCTTCGTCCCATTCCACGCTTTCCGCCAGCAGGCCATACATGGTGAAGGCTTCGTCGCGCGAGCGCACCATCAGCGATTCGTAGACGAGATTGCCGAATTCCGGATCCCACATGCCGCGCGCCGTCGTGCGCATGCTCTTGAGGATGAAGGGGTTGAGGCTGTCGAAGGTGCCGACGACGCCATAGGAGATGCGACCGCCCTTCTTCACATCCGGATTGACATAGCTGAAATGTTTGTAGTCCGCCGGAAGGGCCGGCTCGCCGTGCATGGCGATCCCGTGCAGGGGGGCGGCATGGCCTTGGGGGGCGATGAGGCCGAGCAGCGAGACGGCAATGGCCATCAGGAGTGGTCGCAAGGGTTTCTCCTCGTGGGACGCGAATGATTCTCCCCATTATACGCCTGCAAAAGGGGACGGCAGCGTGGCGGGTGTGGTAAATCGAAAGCAGGCGGAATTTTAGCAAGAAAAGCTGGATATCCGGCGCGGCCCATTGTAACAGGGTTCCCCGAAGCGGGTCATGCAAATGCCTCAATTCGCCGACAGGAGAGCGCACGGCTGACCAAAACGCCCGAGAGGGGCCCAAGAGGGGCGCTGTCGCTCCGGCACTGGATTTTCAGGAGACCGAAATCGTTATGATCTTCACATCGCACCTCATCAAGCGGACCGTGCTTTCCGCCTTCGCTGCTTCCGTTGCCATGGCGGCCGTGCCGTCCGCATCGCTTGCGCAGCAGCAGGCCCTGCCGCCGAAGGGCTGGTTCAAGGTCTGCACCAAGCAGGAAGACAACGATGTCTGCATCGTGCAGAACCTGCTGACGGCCAATAGCGGCCAGCTCATCACGGCCGTCGGCCTCATTACGGTCGCCGGCAAGACCAACCGCAAGATCATGCAGGTCTCCGTGCCGAGCGCCCGCCTGGTGATCCCGGGCGTCCAGATGCAGATCGACGGCGGCAAGGGCCTGAAGCTCGACTACGCCATCTGCATGCCCGACAAGTGCGTCGCCGAAGTGCCGCTGACGGACCAGATGATCGCCAGCCTCAAGAAGGGCGGCGAACTGGTCCTGACCTCGGTCAACTTCCAGCGCGCGCCGAACCCGATCAAAATCTCGCTTGAAGGCTTCACCGGCGTGTTCGACGGCGAGCCGATCGAACAGTCGCAGCTCGAAGAGCGCCAGCGCCTGCTGCAGGAAGAAATGCAGAAGAAGGCCGAGGAAGCCCGCAAGAAGCTCGAAGACGCCCAGAAGGCTGCCAAGAGCCAGTAAGCGTTTCGCTTCGGACGACACAAAAAACCCGGCCATCGGCCGGGTTTTTTATTGCTTTGATGCTGGTCGCGAGCGGCTAATGAAAGATGCCGCTCTCCTCTTTCCAGCGATAATGCCCCTGTTCCACATCCATCAGCGCGCGAACCTGCGGGTGGCGGATGGGCTTGCCGCTCTCGTCCGGCACGAGGTTCTGCTCGGAGACATAGGCGACGTATTCCGTATCCTCGTTCTCTGCGAACAGGTGGTAGAAGGGCTGATCCCGCGACGGGCGGATTTCAGCCGGAATGGCATTCCACCACTCTTCGGTGTTGGCGAATTCAGGGTCGACATCGAAGATCACGCCACGGAAGGGGAAGACCCGGTGGCGGACGATATCGCCGATAGCAAATTTTGCGTTACGCATCTTCATGGCGTACCTACCTTTCCTCCCATATTTGGGTAATTACGCCAAAACATCAATAGTTAGACCTCGTCATACGTCCTTCATGCAGAGGCTTGCGGCGCTTGCGCCTCCAGCCGTTTCAGCGTACCTCGAAAGTCAACGTCTCAGGCGGTCGGATGGCATGAACAATCAATGGGGCAGGAGCGGTGGCGGAACGGGGGCAGGCGGCGGCGGCATAGGCGGCATCCTGTTCGCCTCGGTGGTGAGCCTGGCATTGGGCGCGGCCGGCGGCTACGGCGCGTTCCGGATGATGGACGGCGCCGTTCCCACGAATGAAATCGAACAGCGCGACCAGCGCATTGCCACCCTCGCCAAGGAGCTCGACGCGCGTGTCGCACAGGTCGAGGAAAACAGCCAGAAGGCGCAGGCGCTCGCCGAGGAGAATGGCGGCCTGAAGCGCCAGATCGAGGCGCTGCGCAACGATTCCGGCACGTCCGATGCCGCCGCGGCACTGGCCGAAAATGTGCGGCTGAACCAGCAGGTGCCCGAACTCAAGAGCCAGCTGGAACTGGCCTCGCAACTCGTCGCCGACGCCGAGGCGCTGAAGAAGCGGGCGGAGGAAGCGGTCCGCGATCGCGACCGCCAGCTCTCGCTGCGCAGGGACGATATCGCCCGGCTGGAAAAGGCGCTGGCCGAGGCCCGCAGCCAGCAGCAGAGCACGACGCAAAGCGCCGAAGCGGAACGCCGGGAGGCCGAAGCGGCGCTCCGCCGTGAACTCGAGGAGGCGCAGCGCGCCAAGGATACGATCCAGACGACGGACCTGCCGGCGCTGCGCGACGAGATTGCCCGCAAGGACAAGGAGATCGCCGCGCTGAAGGCCGGCAACGCCGCTCTGACGTCACGGGTCAGCGCGCTCGAGAGCGCCGCACGCTCGGTTGCCGTTCCGGGCAAGCCGGACGACGGTGGCGACAAGCCGGTGCTCGACAACAAGAAGCCGGCACAGGTCCGCAATCCGCGCAGCGCCGTGCTGGTCTCGCTCGCGATCGACAACACGCCCGGCCTCGACCGCCTGAGCAGCACGCAGCGCGAACAGCTCGAACAGACGCTGGTCTCCGGCGAATGCGTGACCAAGGCGCTCGACAGCGCGTTGAAGCGCGTGCCGGTGCTGGCACTGCGCAACCTGATGCGTGATCTCGACAGCGACTGCTAATTCATGCGGCGGGTCAGCCGCCGGATTTTGGAAGGAGATTTTCGATGAAGCGATCCGTTCTGGCGGCAGCCCTCGGTCTTGCGCTTTTCGTGGGCGGGGCCTCGGCACAGGAATTCGAGCGCAACATCATGACCGGCGGTGCGCAGGGCACCTATATCAAGGTCGGCCGCGACATCGCAGCCCTCGGCGCCGAATGCGGCCTGAAGCTCAACGTCGTGGAAAGCGCCGGCTCGCTGGAAAATTTCGTCGGCGTGCGCAACCGCCGCAACACGCAGTTCGGCATCGTGCAGAGCGACGTGCTGGAATACCTGAAGACCTTCGAGGCGAACGACCCGGAGGTGCAGAAGGCGGTGAAGGGCGTACGCATCATGTTCCCGCTCTATAACGAAGAAATCCACGTGCTCGCCCGCAAGGACATCGGCAGCATGAAGGATCTTGCCGGCCGGAAGGTCGCCGTCGGCAAGAAGGATTCCGGCACCTTCCTGACCGCGACGCTGATCATGGACATCCTGCAGGTGAAGGCCGGCCAGCGCATGGACATCAACCCGGAGGAGGCGCTGCCGAAGCTGCTCTCCGGCGAAATCGACGCCTTCTTCTACGTGGCGGGCGCGCCCGCATCGCTGTTCTCCGGCAACGCGATCGACAAGGCGAAATTCCACCTCGTGCCGATCACCGAGGCGCCGTTGCTTGCGACCTACACGCCGTCGCGCATCGAGGCCGGCACCTACGCCTTCCAGGACCAGCCGGTCGATCTCATCGCGGTCAAGGCCGTGATGATGACCTACGACTACGACACCAAGCGCAACGCCTATCATCGCGACAGCTGCAAGACGGTGGCGGATTTCTCCAACCTGATCGTCTCCGGGCTCGACAAGCTGAAGACGACGGGCCATCCCAAATGGAAGACGGTGGACCTGACGGCGCTGCCGCCGGGCTGGCAGGTCGGCGTCTGCGTCAAGGCCGGCATGGCGCTCGACTACAAACCCGCCTGCAAGGCGGGTGCCGCGACCTCCGCCAGCGGTGGCGACGACAGCAACGAGGAATATCTCAACCTGCTCAAGCAGCGGCTCCAGCCCTAATTCTTCGACGGCGCGGCAACAAAAAACCCGGCCACTTGGCCGGGTTTTTCATTTGAAACCCTCCCGTCCGAAGACGGGAGGAACCTTTGCCGATCAGGCGGAGTAGTACATGTCGAATTCGACCGGGTGCGGCGTCATTTCGTAACGCATCACTTCGACCATCTTCAGCTCGATGTAGGAATCGATCTGGTCGTCGTCGAACACGCCGCCGGCGGTCAGGAACTTGCGATCCTTGTCGAGGCTTTCCAGCGCTTCACGCAAGCTACCGCAGACCGTCGGGATCTTCTTCAGTTCCTTCGGCGGCAGGTCGTACAGATCCTTGTCCATGGCCTTGCCGGGATGGATCTTGTTCTTGATGCCGTCGAGGCCGGCCATCAGCATGGAGGCGAAGCCGAGATACGGGTTGCCGAGCGGGTCGGGGAAGCGGATTTCGACGCGCTTGGACTTCGGACCCGTGCCGAACGGAATGCGGCACGAAGCCGAGCGGTTGCGGGCCGAGTAGGCGAGCAGAACCGGAGCCTCATAACCCGGGACGAGACGCTTGTAGGAGTTCGTCGTCGGGTTGGTGAAGGCGTTGATCGACTTGGCGTGCTTGATGATGCCGCCGATGAAGTAGAGGCACGATTCCGACAGGCCGGCATATTCGTCGCCGGCGAACTGCGGCTTGGAGTCCTTCCAGATCGACAGGTGGACGTGCATGCCCGAGCCGTTGTCGCCGAAGATCGGCTTCGGCATGAAGGTTGCCGTCTTGCCATAGGCATTGGCGACCTGGTGCACGACGTATTTGTAGATCTGCACCTTGTCGGCGCTGCGAACCAGCGTGTCGAACTTGACGCCGAGTTCGTGCTGGGCAGCGGCCACTTCATGGTGCTGCTTTTCGACGGTGACGCCCATCTCGGTGAGCACCGTCAGCATTTCGGAACGCATGTCCTGGCAGGAATCGACCGGGGGAACCGGGAAGTAGCCGCCCTTGACGCGCGGACGATGGCCGAGGTTGCCGGTCTCGTAGTCGGTGTCGTCGTTGGACGGCAGTTCCGACGAGTCGAGCTTGAAGCCCGTATTGTACGGGTCGGCCTTGTACTTGACGTCGTCGAAGACGAAGAATTCCGGTTCCGGGCCGGCATAGACGGTGTCGCCGATGCCCGAGGCCTTGAGGTAGGCTTCCGCCTTCTTGGCCGTGCCGCGCGGGTCGCGGTTATAGGATTCGCCCGAGACCGGGTCGAGAATGTCGCACATGATGACCATGGTGGACTGCGCGAAGAACGGGTCCATGTGAACCGTTGCCGTATCGGGCATCAGCACCATGTCGGACTCGTTGATCGCCTTCCAGCCGCCGATCGAGGAGCCGTCGAACATGACGCCATCGGCGAACATGTCTTCATCGACGACGCCGACGTCCATCGTGACGTGATGCATCTTACCCTTGGGATCGGTAAAGCGCAGGTCGACGAACTTTACGTCGTTTTCCTTGATTTGCTTGAGGATATCATTGGCAGTCGTCATTTTTTATAGTCCCTGTGTGTGATGACGAGGTGGAAGCCTTGGCCGAACGGCAAGGCGGGATTAGATAGCGTCGACGCCGGTCTCGCCGGTGCGGATGCGGATGACTTCTTCGATGTTGGAAACAAAGATCTTGCCATCGCCGATGCGGCCGGTCTGGGCTGCGTTGCGGATGGCCTCGATGACGGCCTCCGCATTCTCGTCGGCCAGAACGACCTCGACCTTCACCTTGGGCAGAAAGTCGACAACGTATTCGGCACCACGGTAGAGTTCCGTGTGCCCTTTTTGGCGTCCAAAACCTTTCGCCTCGGTGACGGTGATGCCCTGCAGGCCAACTTCCTGAAGGGCTTCCTTCACCTCATCGAGCTTGAAAGGCTTGATGATCGCTTCGATCTTTTTCATGAGAAAATGTCTCTCCGCTTTCCCGTTTGCGCAGGATCGCGCCTGCTGATCACTTCAAATGCACGTAGCATGCCAACTTGATGCGAAATTCCTGCCGGATCGGATGAAATCCGTTTCTTTCGTCATCCCGCTCGTCCTCACGCCGGGATGATGCGGCTTTCCGGGCAAAAGTTCTAGCGAATTCTGCCTAAAATTTGTCACTTTCTCCACCCGTTGGCCCGCGTGAGCGGCATGCGTCGTCCTCTTGTCGCGCGAAGCTGCAAATTTGAGCATATCGAATATGCAGATGATTAAAAAATGGGCGTTATGCCGGACGTTGAGCGGGCTTGTCTCGCTTGCGTCTTTGCGGGCATGGTAAAGGCATGCACCGGGAAATCGACACGCTCATCATCACGCCCGCCGATATGGGCCAAATCGACCAGGCGGCGGCCGCCTCGGGCCTCGCGAGCTACGGCCTGATGGAGCGGGCGGGGCAGGCCGTCGCGGCAACGGCACTTCGCCGTTTCCCCGGCGCCCTGCGGTTTGCCGTGCTCTGCGGCCCGGGCAACAATGGCGGCGACGGTTACGTCGCCGCGCGCGCCTTACAGGAAGCGGGTGCTTCGGTCGTGGCCCACGCCCTTGGCGAGACCGCAGCGCTGAAAGGTGACGCGAAACTGGCCTTCGAGGCTTTTGACGGCGAGGTTGCGCCGCTTGCGACCTATGCGCCCCGGCCGGGTGACGTGGTCATCGACGCCCTGTTCGGCGCGGGCCTATCGCGCGATGTGCCGGACGAGGTCGCGAAAACCATCGAGGCGGTGCGCAAGACCGTGCTTCCCGTGCTGGCGGTGGACCTGCCATCCGGTGTCGACGGCCGGACCGGGCAGGTGAAGGGCACGGCCTTCGAGGCTACCGCCACCATCACCTTCATGTGCCGCAAACCCGGCCACCTGCTCCTGCCCGGCAAAACCCTGGCCGGCGCGGTGGAAGTCTTCGACATCGGCATTCCCGTCCGCATCCTTGCCCGGCATGCCCATCATCTGCGCGTGAACACGCCCGCGATCTGGCGCGTCGCGCTGCCGGTACAGACGGACGCCACCCATAAATATGTCCGCGGGCACCTCGCCGTCTTCTCCGGCCCGGCGACGGCAACAGGCGCGGCACGCCTCTCCGCCATGGCGGGCATCCGCGCCGGCGCGGGCCTCGTCACGCTGCTCTCGCCGCGCGACGCGCTGCCGGCCAATGCCGCGCACCTCACGGCGGTGATGCTGAAGGCCATCGACAACGAGGCCGATCTCGCCGCGCTGCTGCAAGACGAGCGCCTGAAAACCTTCGTGCTCGGCCCCGGCTTCGGCGATGCCGGGAAGATAAGAGCCTACGCAAAACTGCTTGCGGCGCGAGATCGCCACCTCGTGCTGGACGCCGACGGCATCAGCGCCTTCCGCGATGAACCGGATGTCCTCTTCGCGCTTTTCGCCGCCGGCCGCACGAGGCTCGTGCTGACGCCGCATGACGGCGAATTCGCCCGGCTCTTCCCGGACCTCGCCGCGGACAAGGCCCTCTCGAAGATCGAACGCGCCCAGAAAGCGGCGCGCCGCAGCAACGGCGTCATCATCCTCAAAGGCGCCGACACGGTGATCGCCGCGCCGGACGGCCGCGCCCTCGTCAACGAAAACGCGCCGCCATGGTTGGCGACTGCGGGCTCCGGCGATGTGCTCGCCGGCATGGTCGGTGCGCACCTGACCCAGGGCATGCCCGCCTTCGAAGCCGCCGCCAGCGCCGTCTGGCGCCACGGCGAAGCGGGGCGCATCGCAGGCGAGGGGCTGACCGCAGAAGACCTGCCGGGCGCCATTCCGCCGTGGCCGGTGGCATGACGGTTTTGGTGTGGTCGAGAAGACTCGAACTTAAGAGATGGCGTTGAGCGCCGCCCATCACCGCGTCCAGCAAAGAATACCGCTAAATATCAGCCGACTAGCTTCTGTAGTTCACGCGCGCCGTTCGGCGCGTTTACCTTACCGGAGGTAATGAAGAAGGCGAAGACGTCGCGGGCTTTCTTGGCGGGCTTGGTGTCGGGGTCGATCTTCGGCAGGTCACCCGGTTCGCCGCCGGCGGCCCAATCCTTCAGCCGCGCCGCCCATTCGTCGAGCGCCTTTGGCGGATAGCAGGTCTTGATGTCGTCCGACCCCTTTTGCAGGCGCGCATAGACGAAATCGGCCGTGACATCGGCGATCTCCGGATAGTCCTCGTGCTGCGCATAGACGATCGCCGTCTTGTATTTGCGGGCAAGTGCGGCGAATTCCGGCACCAGGAACGTGTCGTTGCGCACTTCCAAGGCATGTTTCAGCGTGAGGCCGTCCAGCTTTTCCGGCAGGAGTTTCAAGAACCCCTCGAAATCCTCGGGCTCGAATTTCTTGGTCGGCGGGAACTGCCAGAGGATCGGACCGAGATGCTCGCCGAGTTCGGTGAGCCCCTGTGTCAGGAATTTCTCGACCGACTCTCCGCCGTCAGCCAAAACCTTGCGGTTGGTCGTGAAGCGGCTTGCCTTCAGCGAAAAGATGAAACCATCCGGCACTTCGGAGGCCCATTTGGCAAAAGTCTCCGGCTTCTGCGAGCCGTAATAGGTGCCGTTGACCTCGATTGCCGTCAATTCGCGGCTGGCGAATTCGAGCTGCCGCTTCTTCGTCAGCTTTTCCGGATAGAAGGTTCCCTCCCACGGATCGAAGGTCCAGCCGCCGATGCCGGTGCGAATGGTGCCTTTTTCGATCATAATTCGCGCTCCAATTCAGCAGTCACCATAATTCTTCTAAACTGCCGAACTCCTTCTGCATGCTTCTTTGCGCGTGCTTTTATGTCCGGCTTTAAATTCTCAGGAACTGTGTATGCGAACAAGCCAGGATCGTAATGGGGATCCAAGCCGTTGTGGCATGTATTACATAGGGTAATCAGATTTTTTTCATCAGTGATACCACCTTTGGACCATGGTCGAATGTGGTGAACATGTAGCTCAAGGTCGAGGTGATTATCGGGATTTCTACCACAAATCCTGCATTTCCTACCGTCGCGCTTTAAAATTTTCATGCGTAATTTTGGTGTCGGCATTCTTTTAAACGCGGAAATATCAAAAAGGCTAGTTCCCGCAAATCCCACATACCCATCAGGAATAGATATCATCGGTTTAAGGAAATCTCGAAAAGCATCCTCAAATAATGCTGGTTCGATAAGGGCATTTCCGCCGGAGAGCATAAAATTAAGCATCTGCCGTTCGGATCGAACTACACAAAACGGTTGGCTTATATCATGCCAAACTTTGGCAACTCGAGCAAACGCGAGGCTAGCCTCACGAATTTCGCGAGGTGGTATGTCATTTGTGAAGCCTACCCAGTGTGACTGGGTTGCCCAGACAATCCTATCTCCCTCGCCGAGTAGAGTAAGTGCATAAAACTCCTCCTCCTCACTAGAGAATTGAGCATAAAAGTCGCATTTCTCCATATTTCATTCCATAGCAAATCGGTGAATAGGTCACTCCGCCGCCACCTTCTTCATCGGCCGGCGCTCCAGCAGTTCCTTCAGGAAGTGGCCGGTATAGGAGCGCTTCACCTTGACGATATCCTCCGGCGTGCCTTCCGCGATGACCTCGCCGCCGCCGTCGCCGCCTTCGGGGCCGAAGTCGATGACCCAGTCGGCGGTCTTGATGACTTCCAGATTGTGCTCGATGACCACGACCGAATTGCCCTGGTTGACCAGTTCGTGCAGCACTTCCAGGAGCTTTGCCACGTCATGGAAGTGCAGGCCGGTGGTCGGCTCGTCGAGAATGTAGAGCGTGCGGCCGGTCGAACGCTTGGAGAGCTCCTTGGCGAGCTTGACGCGCTGCGCCTCGCCGCCGGACAGCGTGTTGGCCTGCTGGCCGACCTTGATATAGCCGAGGCCGACCTGGTTCAGCGTGACGAGCTTGTCGCGCACCGCGGGCACGGCTGCGAAGAATTCGACGCCTTCCTCCACCGTCATGTCCAGCACGTCGGCGATCGACTTGCCCTTGAAGGTGACGTCGAGCGTCTCGCGGTTGTAGCGCTTGCCGTGGCAGACGTCGCAGGTGACGTAGACGTCCGGCAGGAAGTGCATCTCGATCTTGATGACGCCGTCGCCCTGGCAGGCTTCGCAGCGCCCGCCCTTGACGTTGAAGGAGAAGCGGCCCGGCTGGTAGCCGCGCGCCTTCGCCTCCGGCAGGCCGGAAAACCAGTCGCGGATCGGCGTGAAGGCGCCGGTATAGGTGGCGGGGTTGGAGCGCGGCGTGCGGCCGATCGGCGACTGGTCGATATCGATGACCTTGTCGATGAATTCGAAACCGTCGATGCGCTCGTGTTCGGCCGGGATTTCGCGCGCGCCCATGATGCGGCGCGCGGCCGACTTGTAGAGCGTCTCGATCAGGAAGGTCGACTTGCCGCCGCCGGACACGCCGGTGACCGCGGTGAAGACGCCGAGCGGAATGGCAGCAGTGACATTCTTCAGGTTGTTGGCTTTCGCGCCGACGACCTTGATTTCCTTTTTCTTCTTCGGCTTGCGGCGTTCGCCCGGAATGGCAACCGAAAGCTCGCCGGAGAGATATTTGCCGGTGAGCGAAGCGGGGTTGGCGATCACCTCTCCGGGCGTGCCCTGGGCAATCACCTCGCCGCCATGGATGCCGGCGGCGGGGCCGATATCGACGACATAGTCCGCCGTCAGAATCGCGTCCTCGTCATGTTCGACGACGATGACCGTGTTGCCGATGTCGCGCAGATGCCGCAGCGTATCGAGCAGGCGAGCATTGTCGCGCTGGTGCAGGCCGATCGAGGGCTCGTCCAGCACGTAGAGCACGCCCGTCAGGCCCGAGCCGATCTGCGAGGCGAGCCGGATGCGCTGGCTCTCGCCGCCGGACAACGTGCCGGAATTGCGCGAGAGCGAGAGATATTCGAGGCCGACATCGTTGAGGAAGCGCAGGCGCTCGCGGATCTCCTTCAGGATGCGCACCGCGATTTCGTTCTGCTTGGTGTTCAGTTTTTCCGGCAGCACATCGAACCAGTCGCGTGCGACGCGGATCGACATCTGCGTCACCTCGCCGATATGCAGCTTGTTGATCTTGACCGCCAGCGCCTCGGGCTTCAGGCGAAAACCGTTGCAGGCCGGGCAGGGGGCGGCGGACATGTAGCGCTCGATCTCTTCGCGCGACCAGGCGGAATCCGTTTCCTTCCAGCGGCGTTCGAGGTTCGGCACGATGCCTTCGAAGGTCTTCACCGTCTTGTAGGAACGCGCCCCGTCCTTGTAGTTGAACTCGATCTTCTCCTTCGTGCCGTTGAGGATGGCGTCCTGCGCCTCCTCCGACAGTTCCGACCAGCGGTTGGAGAGCTTGAAGCCATAAGCGGCGCCGAGCGCTTCCAGCGTCTGGTTGTAATAGGGCGAGGAGGATTTCGCCCAGGGGGCCACGGCGCCGTCGCGCAGCGTGCGCTCCGTTTCCGGCACGATGAGGTCCGGGTCGATCTTCTGCTGGCTGCCGAGGCCGTCGCAGGTCGGGCAGGCGCCGAAAGGGTTGTTGAACGAGAAGAGCCGCGGCTCGATTTCCGAGATGGTGAAGCCGGAAACCGGGCAGGCGAACTTTTCGGAAAACAGCACGCGCTCATGCGTCTCGTTCAACGACTTGTTGGCCGAGCCGCCGGCAGAGGTCTCTTCGGCGGGCAGCGGCTTGTCGGCGAATTCCGCGATCGCCAGCCCGTCGGCGAGCTTCAGGCTGGTTTCGAGACTGTCCGCCAGGCGCGCGGCGAGGTCCGGCCGCACGACGACGCGGTCGACCACCACGTCGATATCGTGTTTGTACTTCTTGTCGAGCGCCGGCACGTCGGCGATCTCATGGAACTGGCCATCGACCTTGACGCGCTGAAAGCCCTTCTTCATCAGCTCGGCGAGTTCCTTCTTGTACTCGCCCTTGCGGCCACGCACGATGGGCGCCAGGATGTAGAGGCGTGTGCCTTCGCCGAATTCCAGCACCCGGTCGACCATCTGGCTGACGGTCTGGCTCTCGATCGGCAGGCCCGTCGCCGGCGAATAGGGAACGCCGACGCGCGCAAACAGGAGGCGCATGTAGTCGTAGATCTCGGTGACCGTGCCGACGGTCGAACGCGGGTTCTTCGACGTCGTCTTCTGCTCGATGGAGATGGCCGGCGAAAGCCCGTCGATCTGGTCGACATCCGGCTTCTGCATCATCTCCAGGAACTGGCGCGCATAGGCCGAGAGGCTCTCGACGTAACGGCGCTGGCCCTCGGCATAGATCGTGTCGAAGGCGAGAGACGACTTTCCCGAGCCCGAAAGCCCGGTCATGACGATCAGCTTGTTGCGGGGCAGGTCGAGATCGATGCCCTTGAGATTGTGTTCGCGTGCGCCGCGGATGGAAATTGTCTTGAGTTCGCTCATGGTATCCAGCGTCAGAAGTCGTTGCGCGTCCTAAAATAGGGGGTGGCCCCTATGTAGGGATAGGTTTGGGCCTGTCCATGCGCCGTCAGGAAATTCCGTGCCCGTTTCCGATTCGGTTGACAAGAGTGTAGGGAATTATTAGAACAAAAAAAGAACAAAATTTGCAATTGATCTGTGGATTACCTCTTATGCGGGGCGGCGCTGGCGGACGGCAGCCGATAAGATGCCGCATTCATGGTGTGAAATGATGACGGGCCGAGGCCCGGAGCGACAACGGGAAAGACGGGTATGGCTGGAAGCGTCAACAAGGTGATCTTGATCGGCAATGTCGGGGCGGACCCGGAAATCCGGCGCACGCAGGACGGTCGGCCGATCGCCAACCTGCGCATCGCCACGTCCGAGACCTGGCGCGACCGCAACAACGGCGAACGCCGCGAGAAGACGGAATGGCACAATGTCGTCGTCTTCAACGAGGGCCTGTGCAAGGTCGTCGAACAATATGTGAAGAAGGGCGCCAAGCTCTATATCGAGGGCGCGCTGCAGACCCGCAAATGGCAGGACCAGACCGGCAACGACCGTTATTCGACGGAAGTCGTGCTGCAGGGCTTCAATTCGACGCTGACCATGCTGGACGGCCGTGGCGAAGGCGGCGGCGCAAGCCGTGGTGGCGATTTTGGCGGCGGTGCGCCGAGCTATGACGACTACGGCTCGCGCCCGGCTTCGGGCGGCGCCAGCGGCGGAAGCAGCAGTGCCGGCCGTTCGAGCGGCACGCCGCTTTCGCGCGACATGGATGACGACATCCCGTTCTGAGAACGCTGACTGTTCGAAGAACACCGGGCAATTGATGACGGCGGCTTTGGGGGTGGACCCAAAGCCGCCGTCCCTGTTTTAGCTCGCGACGTTGCGGAGGCTTCCCCGCGCGAGATTGCTCAGCTGCTCGCGGTGGATCGTCTGTAGTTTGGGGGCGTGCGCCGGGAGGAGTTCGATCAGGGCTTCCGCCGCGGCTTGCAGCATGGCGAGCGCCGGCTTCTCGCGCGGCGGCGTGAAGCGATCGAGGCTCGTCATGAATTGTTCGAAAACCGCGCGGGAGGCGATGATCGCCTGGTGCATGTCGACGTCGAACTCGTTCGGCTGGGTGGTGATCGTGACCGAGCCGTTCCCGGCATGCGCGGCGACGGCCGAGCCGTCGAGCGACGCGTTCAGGCCTTCAAGGAACACGCGGTACTGGAAGAAATCGCGCCGCACCAGGGTATCGTATTTGGTTTCGTCCGGGGACACGGTCGGGTCGGTCACCAGTATGCACGGGCGCAGCCTGTCCTGAAGCTCCAGGCGATCGATGAGATGGGTCAGTGAATTGCCGGTTCCCACCACATCGATCAGCAGGGTCCGCGCGCCGAGGCGGCCACGCAGATAGGCCTCGTATTCGGTCGATTTGTCGTAACACAGCGTGCGCGACACCTGGAAATAGGACGCGGGCGGCATGCCGGCGCGGGCGAAATGGGTGGATGCCAGCATGTGATGCCACAGATTGCAATCGCGCGACGCCGCCAGAATCGTGTCCGCGCCGAAACGCTCGGCGCAATGCAGCGCCCAGAAGGCGCCCAGCACCATGAGGGGCAGGTTGACCGCGGCCTGCGCCTTCAGCACGTTGTGGATGGCGGGGTCGCGATGGAAGGTCTTGAGCCGCGTTTCCCGCAGCGCATGGGCGTAGGGCGCAAGGCCCGCGCTGTGAAGAATCTCTTCCGTGCGGTCCCATTTCGAGATGCTGACCAGCGTCGGGTTGATGCCGGCGGCGGCGGCACCGACGATATCCGCGTGGATGTTGTCGCCGAAATGCGTGCGGATCGTGTGTTCCGCGAGGATGCTCGGCCAGATGACGCGGTGATGCTTGCCGTAGTTGCTGAGGTAGAGCTTGTTGTCCAGGCCGCATTTCTCCGTGAGGATGCGGCTGACGAAGGCGTAGGGCAGGTACATGTCGGAGATGATGATGTCGTGCGCATCGACGCGCGCGACGACTTCCTGGATCGGGAAGAGCATGTCCCACTCTTCTTCCAGCTCGAGCAGGCGCGTGCTTTCGGCCTGCGCCTCCGTCAGGGTCGCTTCGGCGACGAGGGCCGCGTAGATGTCGTCCAGGCCATAGGTGCGGCGGCCGAACATGGCCATCTCGACCGCGTGGCGCCGCGTCGCAAAGCCGGCAATGCCGCATTTCGCCTCGACGCTGCGAAACACTTCCAGGGGATTGTTGCAGCGGCGCGCGACCAGCGTATCGAAAAGGTCGAAACTCTGGATATGCGTGTGGAGGTCGGACGCGTTTTCTTCCAGCGTGTGAAGAATTTCCGTCTTGGCATAATCGCCGTTCGGATTGAGGAAATTGCCGGAGAACATCAACCGGCCGGTGCCATCGGTCACCGGAAGCATCACACAGGTCGCCTTGCCGAGCTTGTCGACGATTTCCACCGTCTCGCCGTTCAACCGCCAGAAGGACTCGTTCGGATGGCTGTAGCCGGCGATGAAGCCGTTCTTCTGGAAGATGAACCGGTCGCTGATCTCCTCGCCCCGCGGTTCCGCACGGAAGGTGAACGTTCTGGAGGTAAGCTGGTCGACGGTGATGGGAGACGCATTCACATGGGGTGCGGGAATCATATGGAGGACCCTGGTTCGAGTTGCCGCAACGCTAGGCAGCGACGCTTGAGCCAGGCTGGCTTTTACCCGGCAAAGGCCGATTTCACGCCGTCCACCACGAACTGCACCGCCAGCGCCGCCAGGATCACGCCGAGCAGGCGCGTGAGGATCGCGCGGCCCGTCGCACCGAGGAACCGGTCGATGCGCTCCGCGATGACGAGCGACAGGAACAGGATGACGAGGCAGAGCGCCAGCACGCCGATGAGCGCCATGCGTTCGAGCGCGGAAGGGAAGGAGCCGGAGAGCAGGATCGTCGCGGAAATGGCGCCGGGGCCGGCGATGAGCGGCAGTGCGAGCGGGAAGACGGCGATGTTGTGGATGTGGTCGCGGGTGATCGCCACCTCGCTGGTCTTTTCCTTGCGCTCGTTGCGGCGCTCGAAGATCATCTCGAAGGCGATCCAGAACAGCAGCAGGCCGCCGGCGATGCGGAAGGCGCCGATGGAGATGCCGAGCAGCGACAGCACGCCGGCCCCCGTCAGCGCGAAGACGGCGAGGATGCAGAAGGCGATGAGCGAGCCGCGCAGCGCCACCTGCTTGCGCTGCGGCCGCGTCATGCCGACGGTCAGCCCCAGGAAGATCGGCGCGAGACCGGGCGGGTCGATGGTCACGAGCAGGGTCGTGATCGCATTGACCAGAAGATCGACAGTCAGCATGAAGGCGTTCCCCTCGCCGTTGCACGGCCGATTGTCCCGGCCTTGGGGGCCTATTGTTAGGTGAGGGCGGCCCGCAAGGGAAGGGTGGTCCGGGCCTTGCGACGGCGATGCCACGAAAATGCGCAAATTACCGGATTTACCTCGCAAAAGCCTGTTCAAAACCCTCCGCAAAATTGGCGCGGCAGGCGCCGGTAGGCTATAAAACAAGACTGATTCTGAACAACGATCGTGATCAAAATTGACAGAGCAATCGACACCCGGCGGCAAAAACCCACCCGGCATTGAGCCTATTTCCATCATCGAGGAAATGCAGCGGTCGTATCTCGACTACGCGATGAGCGTGATCGTGTCCCGCGCGCTGCCCGATGTGCGCGACGGCCTGAAGCCCGTGCACCGGCGTATCCTCTACTCGATGAGCGAGATGGGCGTCGACTGGAACAAGAAATACGTCAAGTCGGCCCGCGTCACCGGTGACGTGATGGGTAAATACCATCCGCACGGCGACTCGGCGATCTACGACGCCCTTGCCCGCATGGCGCAGGACTGGTCGCTCCGCCTGCCGCTGATCGACGGCCAGGGCAACTTCGGCTCCATCGACGGCGACCCGCCGGCAGCCCAGCGTTACACGGAATGCCGCCTCGAAAAGGCCGCGCACGCGCTGCTCGACGACCTCGACAAGGAAACCGTCAACTTCCGCGACAACTATGACGGCACGATGAGCGAGCCCGTCGTCGTGCCCGCCAAGTTCCCGAACCTGCTGGTCAACGGGGCAGGCGGCATCGCCGTCGGCATGGCGACGAACATTCCGCCGCACAACCTGACCGAAGTCATCAACGGCTGTATCGCGCTGATCGACAATCCGGCGATCGAACTGCTCGACCTGATGCAGCACATTCCGGGTCCGGACTTCCCGACGGGCGCGCTGATCCTCGGCCGCGCCGGCATCCGCCAGGCCTACGAGACCGGCCGCGGCTCCGTCATCATGCGCGGCCGCGCCCATATCGAGCCGATGCGCGGCGACCGCGAGCAGATCATCGTCACGGAAGTTCCCTTCCAGGTGAACAAGTCGTCGATGATCGAGAAGATGGCCGAACTGGTGCGCGACAAGCGCATCGAGGGCATTTCGGACCTGCGCGACGAATCCGACCGCCAGGGCTACCGCGTCGTCATCGAATTGAAGCGCGATGCCAATGCCGAAGTGATCCTCAACCAGCTCTACCGCTACACGCCATTGCAGACCTCCTTCGGCTGCAACATGGTGGCGCTGAACGGCGGCAAGCCGGAGCTGATGACGCTGCTCGACATGCTGCGCGCCTTCGTCTCCTTCCGCGAGGAAGTCGTCAGCCGCCGCACGAAATACCTGCTGCGCAAGGCGCGCGACCGCGCCCATGTCTTGGTGGGCCTCGCCATCGCCGTCGCCAATATCGACGAGGTGATCAGCCTCATCCGCCGCGCGCCCGATCCGCAGACGGCGCGCGAGCAGTTGATGGAGCGCCGCTGGCCGGCCAAGGACGTCGACGTGCTGATCAAGCTCATCGACGACCCGCGCCACCGCATCAACGAGGATCTTACCTACAATCTCTCGGAAGAGCAGGCCCGCGCCATCCTCGAACTGCGCCTCGCCCGCCTGACGGCGCTTGGTCGCGAGGAAATCGACGAGGAACTCAACAAGATCGGCGAGGAGATCAAGGACTATCTCGATATCCTGTCGTCGCGCCTGCGCATGATGGACATCGTTAAGAACGAACTCGCCGCCGTGCGCGACGAGTTCGGCACGCCGCGCCGTACCGAGATCCTCGAAGGCGGTCCGGACATGGACGACGAGGATCTCATCGCCCGCGAGGACATGGTCGTCACGGTCTCGCACGCCGGCTACGTCAAGCGCGTGCCGCTCGCCACCTACCGCGCGCAGCGCCGCGGCGGCAAGGGCCGTTCCGGCATGGCCATGAAGGACGAGGATTTCGCGACCCGCCTGTTCGTCGCCAACACGCATACGCCGGTGCTGTTCTTCTCCTCGCGCGGCATCGTCTACAAGGAGAAGGTCTGGCGCCTGCCGATCGGCACGCCGCAGTCGAAGGGCAAGGCGCTCATCAACATGCTGCCGATCGAATCCGGCGAACGCATCACGACGATCATGCCGCTGCCCGAGGACGAAACGACGTGGGAAAACCTCGACGTGATGTTCACGACGACCCGCGGCACGGTTCGCCGCAACAAGCTGTCGGACTTCGTCCAGGTCAACCGCAACGGCAAGATCGCGATGAAGCTCGAGGAAGAGGGCGACGAAATCCTCAACGTTGAGACCTGCACCGAGAACGACGACGTGCTGCTGACGACGGCGCTCGGCCAGTGCATCCGCTTCCCGGTCGATGACGTGCGCGTCTTCGCCGGCCGCAATTCGGTCGGCGTGCGCGGCATCTCGCTGGGTGCCGGCGACCGGATCATCTCGATGACGATCGTCAGCCATGTGAATGCCGAGCCGTGGGAACGCGCCGCCTATCTGAAGCGCTCCGCAGCCGAACGCCGCGCCAGCGGCGTCGACGAGGAGGATATCGCGCTCGTCGGCGAGGATGTCGGCGAAGTGGGCGACCTTTCGGAAGATCGTTATCAGGGGCTGAAAGGGCGCGAACAGTTCGTGCTCACGGTGTCGCAGAAGGGCGTCGGCAAGCGGTCGTCTTCCTATGACTTCCGCACCTCCGGCCGCGGCGGCAAGGGTATTCGCGCAACGGACACGTCGAAGACCAGCGAGATCGGCGAACTGGTCGCGGCCTTCCCGGTCGAGGACAAGGACCAGCTGATGCTCGTCTCCGACGGCGGTCAGCTGATCCGCGTGCCGGTCGCCGGCATCCGCATCGCCAGCCGCGCGACGAAGGGCGTCACGATCTTCTCGACGGCCAAGGACGAGAAGGTGGTGTCGGTCGAGCGCATCAGCGAGCCGGAAGGCGACGATGACGTGGAAGTGATCGGCGTCGAAGGCGAGATCGAAGCCGAAGTCGATACCGAAGCGGGGGATGCGGCAGCACCCGGCGAGGAATAAGCCCTTCGCATCTTGCAGACATGGAAAAGCCGGACGGGGAGGGAACGACCGTCCGGCTTTTCATTTGATGCGGGCAGCCTGGAGGAAAGGCCACCCGCTCTGACAGCGACATACGTCCTACGGCGTCTCTTTTGCACGTCGGAACGCGCGAGCGCCGCAGGGGGACGTGCTAGACGCCAAAGCCGCCTGCTTCTGTTTTCACCTTCACCGCCTTCATTTCCGCACGATCCCGCTTGAGTTCATGGATGGTGCGGGCGAAATCGAAGGTAAAGACGGTGGCGATGAAGATGGTGGAAAGGATTGTGAGCGCAGCCATCGCAGGTCCTCAGCGCAGCCACTTGCCGCGTGCGGCGAGCTTGTCGGCGGCCGGGCGATCCTCTTCGCGCAGCGCGTGGATCGTCGCTGCGGTGAGCGCGATGAACATCGTCATGCAGAGTAGAGCGAGTGCCATTGTGGTGTTCCTTCAAGCCTAAGGAAACGCATTACTTGTTTCGATGTGTTCGGTTTGAAGAATGCGCGAGCGCGATCTTTGTTCCCGACCCCGATGCTGTCATTTAGACATGCGCGCCTGAAGTGCTCTTGAACGGCCTATTCATGCCGGGTTCATAGTCTTGGCGGGGGACAGTGCGGGATGCGGCGGACCGCACCCTTGCGAAAACGGGCGGTCCATGACAAAAGGCGGCAAACGGGACCCCGCCGATGACAGTCGCCTTCTACCCTGGCTCTTTCGATCCGATCACCAACGGCCATATCGACGTGCTGGTGCAGGCGTTGAACGTGGCACCCAAGGTCATCGTCGCGATCGGCATCCACCCGGGCAAGACGCCGATCTTCTCCTTCGAGGAGCGCTCGGACCTCATCCGCCAGTCGATCACCGAGGCGATGCCGACTCGGGCAGGGGATGTCAGCGTCGTTTCCTTCTCGAACCTCGTCGTCGATGCGGCGCGCAAACACGGCGCGCACCTGTTGATCCGGGGCCTGCGCGACGGCACGGATCTCGATTATGAAATGCAGATGGCCGGCATGAACCGCCAGATGGCACCGGACGTGCAGACCATCTTTCTACCGGCGGGCGTCGCCTCGCGGCCCATTACCGCCACATTGGTCCGCCAGATCGCGGCGATGGGCGGCGATGTCAGTGCTTTCGTGCCGGCGCCCGTCTTCAAGGCTCTGCAAGCCCGCAAGTAAGGGCTGAGCGCAATCACCCTGAACTCTCAAGGGAGCTATCATGAACATCCTTCGTCTCGCCTTTGCAGGAGCCCTCTTCCTCGCGGGCGCCAGCCTTGCCCAGGCCGCCGATTTCCTCACCATCCAGCTGAAGGACGGCCCGGTCGTCATCGAACTCAATGCGCAGGTCGCACCGAAGCATGTCGAGCGCATGAAGGCGCTGGCCGCCGCCGGTGAATACGACAATGTCGCCTTCCACCGCGTGATCGAAGGCTTCATGGCGCAGACCGGCGACGTGCAGTACGGCGATCTGGCCGATGGCTACCAGGCGCAGGCGGCCGGCACGGGCGGCTCCAGCCAGGCGGACCTGCCGGCGGAATTCTCCAACGTGCCCTTCGAGCGCGGCACGGTCGGCATGGCGCGGTCGCAGGACCCGAACTCCGCCAACTCGCAGTTCTTCATCATGTTCGCGCCCGGCGACTTCCTGAACGGCCAGTACACGGTCGTCGGCAAGGTGGTTTCGGGCATGGAAAACGTCGACAAGATCAAGCGCGGCGACGATGCAAACAACGGTTCCGTGACCGACCCTGACCGCATGGTCAAGGTTACGGTCGGCAAATAATCCCGCTTTTTATTTTCTGCCTGTTGTAATCGCAAAACCGCTTCACACTTTTGCGCAACACGCTTTTGAAGGAGAACGACCATGGCCGAGATCAAGGATCCGGAAAACACCATCATCATGGAAACCACCAAGGGCAAGGTGGTCATCCAGCTTTTTCCGGATCTCGCTCCGGGACACGTCGCACGCGTGAAGGAACTGACGCGCGAAGGCGCCTATGACGGCGTCGTGTTCCACCGCGTCATCGAGGACTTCATGGCGCAGACCGGCGACGTGCAGTACGGCAAGACCGGCGGCAAGGACTTCAACCCGGCCCGCGCCGGCATGGGCGGCTCGGAAAAGCCGGACCTGAAGGCCGAGTTCTCCAACACGAACCACGTGCGCGGCACGTGCTCGATGGCCCGCAGCCAGATGCCGAACTCCGCCAACGCCCAGTTCTTCATCTGCTTCACCGACGCCCCCTGGCTCAACAAGCAGTATTCCGTCTGGGGCCAGGTCATCGAAGGCATGGACAATGTCGATAAGATCAAGCGCGGCGAGCCCGTGCGCGATCCCGACAGCATCGTCTCCATGAAGGTTGCCGCCGACGCGGCTGCCTGATAGAGAACGATCGATTTCGACTGCGCTCGCCCCGGCGGGCGCGGTTTTTCTTTGTGCGCTTTTCAAGAGACACCCGATATGGCTGCTTTTCTCTGGGCGCTGCTCGGCATTGCGGCCGGCGCGTGCATCGCAATCCAGGCTCCCATCAATGCACTGCTCGGCCGCGGGCTCACCATGCCGGTTGCCGCCGCCTGCGTCTCGTTCCTGTCGGGTGCTGCCATCCTCGCCCTCGTGGTGCTGGCGACCGCCTCCTTCGAGGGCCGGGCGCCGGACTGGCGCGGCCCGGCCTTCTGGCTCTATGTCGCCGGCGGTGCGCTCGGCACGGTCTATGTCACCACCGCGATCTTTCTGACGCCCCGCATCGGCGCTGCCGCCGTTATGGCCTTCGCCGTCTCCGGCCAGCTTCTCGCCGGCATTTTGCTCGACCGCATCGGCTTCCTCGGCATGGCGGTGCGGGAATTGTCCCTCGGCCGCATTGCCGGCGCCATGCTGCTCGTCGTCGGTGCGCTGATGATCCGTTTCTATTGAGCCCCGCCATGCGCGTCGACCTTTTCGATTTCGATCTGCCGGAAGACAATATCGCGCTGCGCCCGGTCAGCCCGCGCGAAGCCGCGAGACTGCTCGTCGTGCGCCCGGCAGCCGACACGCCCTGCGAAGACCGCACCGTGGGCGACCTGCCATCGCTGCTCAGGGCCGGCGACGCGCTGGTCTTCAACGACACCCGTGTCATACCCGCCCAGCTGGAAGGCATCCGCCACCGCGAAGGCGCCGGCGGCCAGAAGGTTTCGGCAACGCTGCACATGCGCATCGCCGGCGACCGCTGGAAGGCTTTTGCCAAGCCCGGAAAACGCATCAAGCTGGGCGATCGCATCACATTCGGCGACAGTCTCACGGCAATCGTCGAGGCGAAGGGCGAGGGTGGCGATATCACCCTGCATTTCGATACCTCCGGCCCCGAACTCGACCGCGCCATCGCCACCGTCGGCCATATCCCGCTGCCGCCCTACATCGCCTCCAAGCGCGAGGACGACGAGGCGGACCGGCGCGACTACCAGACGATCTATGCCCGCGAGGAGGGCGCCGTTGCCGCCCCGACCGCCGGCCTGCACTTCACCGACGCGCTCTTCGAGACGCTCGATGCGCTCGGCGTCGAGCGCCATTTCGTGACGCTGCATGTCGGCGCCGGCACCTTCCTGCCGGTCAAGGCCGACGACACGACCGAGCACGTCATGCACGAGGAGATCGGCTACGTCTCGCAAGAGACTGCCGACGCGCTCAACGCGGTCAGGGCGAGGGGCGGGCGCATCGTCTCCGTCGGCACGACGTCGCTGCGTCTGCTCGAAAGTGCCGCCGACGCGGACGGCACCATCAAGCCCTGGTCCGGCGCCACCGGCATCTTCATCACGCCCGGCTACCGCTTTCGCACCGCCGACATGCTGATGACCAACTTCCACCTGCCGAAGTCGACGCTGTTCATGCTCGTCTCCGCCTTTTCCGGCCTGGAGACGATGCGCGGCGCCTATGCGCATGCGATCGCGACCGGCTACCGCTTCTATTCCTACGGCGACTCCAGCCTGCTTTTCCGGGACGACCGATGACCGAGACCTTCAAATTCAAACTGTTGGCCACCGACGGCAAGGCGCGACGCGGCGAGGTTTCCATGCCGCGCGGCACGATCCGCACGCCGGCCTTCATGCCCGTCGGCACGGCGGGCACCGTCAAGGCGATGTATCTCGACCAGGTGCGCGACCTCGGCGCCGACATCATCCTCGGCAACACCTACCACCTGATGCTGCGCCCCGGCGCCGAGCGCGTTGCACGCCTCGGCGGCCTGCCCGAGCTCATCCGCTGGCAGTATCCGATCCTCACCGACAGCGGCGGCTTCCAGGTCATGTCGCTCTCGGGCCTGCGCAAACTCGACGAGCAGGGCGTCACCTTCAAGAGCCATATCGACGGCGCGATACACCACATGTCGCCGGAGCGCTCGATCGAGATCCAGGGCCTGCTCGGCAGCGATATCCAGATGCAGCTCGACGAATGCGTGGCGCTGCCGGCGTCGCCCAAGGAAATCGAGCGCGCCATGGAAATGTCGCTGCGCTGGGCCGAACGCTGCAAGGTGGCCTTCGGCGACCAGCCGGGCAAGGCGATGTTCGGCATCGTGCAGGGCGGCGATATCCCGCAGCTGCGCGTGCGCTCCGCCGAGGCATTGTCTGGCCTCGGCCTCAAGGGCTACGCCATTGGCGGCCTTGCCGTCGGCGAACCCCAGGAGGTCATGCTCGACATGATCGACACGACCATGCCGCACCTGCCGACCGAAAAGCCGCGTTACCTGATGGGCGTCGGAACGCCGGACGACATGCTGAAATCCGTCGCCCGCGGCATCGACATGTTCGATTGCGTGATGCCGACCCGCTCCGGCCGCCACGGCCTGGCCTTCACCCGCCGCGGCCGCATCAACCTGCGCAACGCCCGCCATGCCGAAGACATGCGCCCGCTCGATGAGGAATCGAATTGCCCCGCCGCCCGCGACTATTCGCGCGCCTACCTGCACCACCTCGTCCGCGCCAACGAATCGCTCGGCGGCATGCTTTTGACCTGGAACAACCTTGCCTACTACCAGGACCTGATGGCCGGCATCCGCAAGGCGATCGAAGAGGGCCGCTTCGCCGATTTCATGGCGGAGACGCAGGAAGGCTGGGCGAGGGGCGACATCGCCGCGCTCTGACTGGGAAAATCAGATTTCCGGCCCCGGCGCCGCGCGCACCATGTGCACGCCATTGATCTTGTAGCTGCCGTCCGGCTGCTTCACGACCTGGTAGAGCGCCGTCCAATCCTTGCCGTCCGGCCCGGAGATGAGCACCTCCTGCACCACCATGTCGCCGGTCACCTTGGAACGGCCGAAGGCAAAATTGCCCGGCCGGTAGACTGGCGCATAACCCTTCTTCACCATGTCGAAAAAGGCGCTTTCGCTCGGGAATTTTCCCCGGATGGTCGGCGAGGCGAAGGAATAGGCCGTCTTGGCATCGTCGTTCAGGAAGGCGGTGATCTGGCTCTGAATGACGGTCTGCACCGTATCGACCGGCTCGTCGGCCCGCACGGCTTCCAGCGGAAGGAGACAGAGGGAAACGCAAAGGAACACGGCGGCAGGCAATTTCATGGCGCACACTCCTTTTGGCGAGAGGTAGAGTAGCACGGGAATTTGCAAAGAGCCGCATTGGATATACGTGGCCTCACTTTGCGAAGATTTTTCTATAGTTTTCTATTTTAAAACAAAGCAATATATGAACTATTTAAGGTCATGATTTAACATCACTTATTCGTGATGTCAGGGGCAGGGCCGCCTCGAAATGCCCTATGAAGCAGTCTGGTCCTTGCGGTAGATCACGATGTCGGACCCCTGATATGTCGATCGGGCAAACGCCTGGAATCCGTGCCGCTCGGCGAGGCGTCTGGAAGCCGTATTCTGCTCATCGATGATGCAGGTGACCGGAATGCCGTAATGGTTCGTCGTCGCCCATGACCACATGGCATTGAGGGCCTCGCTGGCATAGCCGCGGCCCTGGACGCTGGGGATGAGGCACCAGCCGGCTTCCATGGAGTTCTCGATGCTGGGCGTGAGGGCTCTGCGCATCTCGTGAAACCCGGCTTCTCCGATGAGCTGGCCGGAGAGCTTGTCCGTGATCGCCCAGAACCCGAAACCCATGACGCTCCACATGCCGATATGGCGGAGCATGCGGGCCCAGGACTGCTCGCGCGACAAGGGCGTTCCGCCAATGTAGCGCACGACCTCCGGCATCGCCCACATCGCCGCCGTCGCGTCGAGGTCGTCAATTTGAAAGCCGCGCAAGACGAGGCGATCGGTTTCGAGCAGAGGAATGTCGGGCATCTGGATATCGCGGTGAAGAAGCTGAAGGGCGGCGCGCCGAATCTAAAGGCAATCTACTCTCGAACGCGTGGGATAGTCGACATCTCAAACGTGGGATTGTGGCCTGGGAGCGGGCATGGTGGGCCGCCAGAAGATGGAGAAGCTAACCCAAGTGCATCATGGCCGTGCTGGAGGGTAGGGGATCATCGCCCCTCCAGCAAATGGGCGGCGAAGACCTCGGCGGGTGTCCTGTACCCCAGGCACCTTCGCGGCTGATCATTCAGGTGGCGGGCGAGTTGGGTGAGATCGCGCTGTGATACGGCTGCCAGATCCGTGTCACCTGGCATGAAGCGGCGAA
>NZ_DASYHH010000016.1:0-150342 GCF_035998705.1 Shinella sp.
CTCATGGTGTCGCGCTTCGGCCATTGCCTGAACGACCTGCTCTACCGCTGGAAGATCGGCGCGCTGCCGATCGACATCGTCGGCGTCGTCTCCAACCACTTCGATTACCAGAAGGTCATCGTCAACCACGACATCCCCTTCTACCACATCAAGGTGACGAAGGAGAACAAGCCGCAGGCTGAAGCCCGGCTGATGGAAGTGGTCGAGCAGTCCGGCGCCGAGCTCATCGTGCTCGCCCGCTACATGCAGGTCCTGTCCGATGCCGTCTGCAAGAAGATGTCGGGCCGCATCATCAACATCCACCACTCGTTCCTGCCGTCCTTCAAGGGGGCGAACCCCTACAAGCAGGCCTTCGAGCGCGGCGTGAAGCTGATCGGTGCGACGGCGCACTACGTCACGGAAGACCTCGACGAAGGTCCGATCATCGAGCAGGACGTGGCGCGCATCACGCATGCGCAGTCGGCGGAGGATTATGTCTCGATCGGCCGCGACGTGGAGAGCCAGGTTCTGGCCCGCGCGGTGCACGCGCATATCCACCACCGCGTGTTCATGAACGGCAACAAGACCATCGTCTTCCCGCCGAGCCCCGGCTCCTACGCTTCCGAGCGCATGGGGTGAAGCGCCTGTGGTCGTGGACCACCATGGTTCATGCGTGGCGATGGCGATACTCGATTTAACACTCTTGCGAGTTTAAGCGGCGGCGGTATACTCAGGAAATAAATATTCCGCAAAAGAAAATGGGAACGAGGATATGAGTCTTAGCTGGCGTTTTTCCGCCCTTGCAGACCGGCATCGGGCACTGGGATCGAACCTCGAGGACTGGAGCGGCATGGGAACCGCCTGGACCTACGACAAGGACATCTACGAAGAGCACATCGCCGTGCGCACCAAGGCCGGCATCATGGATGTCTCAGGCCTGAAAAAGGTCCATCTCGTCGGCCCGCATGCCATCGCCATCCTGGAATATATCACCACCCGCGACATGACGAAGGTCTATCCCGGCAAGTCGGTCTATGCCTGCATGCTCAACGAGCGCGGCCATTTCACCGACGATTGCATCGTCTACCGCACCGGTCCCAATTCCTGGATGCTGGTGCACGGCTCGGGCTCCGGCTTCGAGGAAATCGTCAAGCAGGCACAGGGCCGCAATTGCGCCGTGCTGTTCGATGACGACCTGCACGACCTGTCGCTCCAGGGGCCGCTTGCCGTCGACTATCTCGAAAAATACGTGCCCGGCATCCGCGATCTCAAATATTTCCACCACATGCAGACGACGCTGTTCGGCGCCCCGGTGATGATCTCGCGCACCGGCTATACCGGCGAGCGCGGCTATGAAATCTTCGTGCGCGGCCAGGATGCCGGCATGGTCTGGGACCGGATCGTCGATGAAGGCAAGGCGATGGGCATCATCCCCGTCTGCTTCAGCGTTCTCGACATGCTGCGCGTCGAAAGCTACCTGCTGTTCTACCCCTACGACAATTCGCAGATGTACCCCTTCGCCAATGAGCAGCCCGGCGACAGCCTGTGGGAACTCGGCCTCGATTTCACCGTCAGCCCCGGCAAGACCGGATTTCGCGGCGCCGAGGAACATGCCCGCCTCAAGGGCAAGGAGCGCTTCAAGATCTTCGGTCTGCTGGTCGAGGCCGATGGTCCGACCGATCTCGGCGACGAGGTCTGGGCCGGTGACAAAAAGGTCGGCGTCATCACCTGCCCGTCCTATTCCAAGCTCACCAACCGCTCCATGGCGATCATGCGCGTCGACGTTCCCTATGCCGTGCAGGGCACCAAGCTCGAGGTGAGGGGCAAGACCGTCAACGCACCGGCCATCGCCCACACGATCACCTTCGACGATCCGAAGAAGACGAAACGGACGGCGCAAGGCTGAGGATATCGGCATGCTCGTACAAGGGATCAAAAGCAGGCCGGAATATAAGGGGCTCGATATTGATCCCCATGCCAAACGCCACCTCTTCGTCCTCGAGGGCGAAGGGGCCAAGGCGCTGATCGATCAGGTCGGGGCCAAGGGCAACGACTTCCTGGCAAAGTCGGAAATCCTCTATCTGGCGGCGGGCGCGGCCCCCAAGGCCTATGACATTGCGCTTTCGGCGCTCTCGCCCGATGTCTTCTGGCAGGCGCCGACGCTTCAGCCGCTGCTCTTTCGCCTGCGCGCCTGTCTCGATCTCGCGCGCATGGGAACGCGGCTCTATATCGCCGGCACCGAGGGCTTCATCGGCCAGATCATGCAGGTGGCGATCGAGTTTGGCATCGACTACCATTCGATCCACACCGAACATCGCGGCTCGACGGCGCGTCGGGTGCAATGCGTGCATTGCAAGGGTATCACCGACAATGTGACGACCAGCCCCTTTGCCTGCAGCCATTGCGGGCTGCCGCTTCTGGTGCGCGACCACTACTCCAGGCGCCTCGGAGCCTTCCAGGGTGTCAATATCGATGCAGAAGAACCGGGTACGGCGCCTGCCCCTGAGGAGATGTTCCCGTGAGCCTCAATACCGACATGCCTGTCCGGGTCGCGGCGGTGACGCAGGTGACCGATCTGGTCAAACGCTTCCGCTTCGAGCGGCTGGACGGCCATCCGATGCCGTTCTTCTCCGGCGGCGCCCATGTCGTCGTCTCGATGAACGACAATGGTCTCCTGCGCCGCAACCCCTATTCGCTGATGTCCAGTCCCGACGACAACAGCGCCTATCAAATCAGCGTGCTCCGGGTTCCCAATTCCCGCGGCGGCTCGATCTTCATGCACGAACAGGTGAGGCCCGGCGATCAACTGACCGTCAGCCAGCCGGTCAATCTCTTCGCGCCGGACCATCGCGGCCGCAAGCATATCCTGATTGCCGGCGGTATCGGCATCACGCCGTTCATCGCCATGATGGAACAGTTCAGCCGCGACACCATCGCGTTCGAACTGCACTACGCCATCCGCTCGCGCTCGCACGGCGCCTACTGGCAGCAACTGCTCGACCGCTACGGCCCGCGGCGGATCAAAATCTATGTCGACGAGGAAAAGACATTCATCCCCGTCGCCGAGATAGCCGACAACCAGCCGCTCGGCACGCATCTCTATGTCTGCGGCCCGGCCGGCATGATCGACGGCGTGCTGATGACGGCGCTGAAGGCCGGGTGGCCGAAGGAAAACCTGCATTCGGAACGGTTCCTTGCGCCGCCCGCCGGACTACCGTTCCAGGTCTACCTGGAGCGATCCAACATCCACATGACCGTCGGCGAACACCAGAGCATCCTGGAAGCGGCCGAGGCCCATGGCTGCGATGCGCCCTATATGTGCCGCGGCGGCGCCTGCGGCCAATGCGAGACGGAAGTGCTCTCCTGTGACGGCACTTTGCAGCACAACGACATCTACCTGTCGGACGAGGAAAAGGCGTCCGGCAAGAAGGTCATGATCTGCGTTTCGCGGTTCAGCGGCCAGCAACTCGTTCTTCAATTGTAGCCTAGAGCATTTCCGCTTTTCTTCGAAACGCGAAAACACTCTAATCTTTTGCTTTTACGCAATTCCGGACGCAAAACCGCTTCGCACTTTTGCTGGAATTGCTCTAAGGGGGACCGGACAGATGACCATCACGTTCAGGAGCGAAACGTTCCGCGACGACTTCACCTTCCGCAACAGCCTCTACAACATCAAGCGCTTTCCTTTTCCCTTCGACCGCGATGAATACATGTACTCCGTCAACATGGAGCCGCATGTGCGGGGCAGGGCGGACAGCGTTTTCGAAAACCTGATCGATGTCGACGAGCACTACGTCGCCGAGATGCAGGACCGGGCGATGGTGCTGAAGGAGGATCCACTGCGCTGCCAGGCGCTGCCGCATATGATGGCGGCGCAATGGGATGTGCTGGAGCTGTTGATGGAGCACCAGGCGCAGGATTACCCCGAGCATTTCACGCTGACGAAAGACGGTGATCGCTGGCGCTGGATCAACCGGCCGATGGGCATCGACGACACCTTCACCTTCGGCGATCCGGCGACACTTCCCCATCCGCCGATGGAATACATCACCCGGCAGGCCCAGGGCGATTTCTGCATCGTCGATCAGCGCGACAACAATCTCTGGATGGATGCCGGTATGGTCACCACCCAAGCCGACTGGTCGCTGGATTTCGACATCGGCATGAATTTTATGGAATGGCACGGTCCCGTGCCGCTCGCCCACCAGATCGGTGTGTTCGACCGGGCGCTGAAATTCCTGCTCAACCTGCAACAGGGCAAGCCGACGCGGCGCCTCAACTGGACGATGACGGTCAATCCGCGGCTCGATACCTCGCCGGAGAACTATCACAAATGGGGGCCGGACCGCACGACGGTGACGCCGGAGAATGTCGGCGACAAGATGCACCTTCGCGTCGAGTTGCAGAGCCTCTGGCGCCTGCCGCGCTCCAACGCCATCCTCTTCGTCATTCGCTGCTACCTGATCAGCCTGAACGAACTGGTGACCGTGCCCAAATGGGGCCGCCGCCTGCCGCGCGTGCTGAAAAGCCTGCCGCCGGAGATCGTCGACTACAAGGGCCTGACCCGCAACCGCCCGATCATGATCGACTGGTTGGCGCAGTATGACGACGGGGCGCCGACAAGTGCAGGAATCCATCCGGATTGACGGTCTTCACAAAGCCTACAACGACATAAAAGGGAACAGACACATATGACCAGAGTAGCCGTGATCGGCGCAGGGCCATCGGGCCTTGCACAATTGAGAGCCTTCCAGTCCGCCGCCCAGAAGGGTGCGGACATCCCCGAAGTTGTCTGCTTCGAAAAGCAGGCCGACTGGGGCGGTCTGTGGAACTACACCTGGCGCACCGGGCTCGATGAATATGGCGAGCCGGTCCATGGCAGCATGTACCGCTATCTCTGGTCGAACGGCCCCAAGGAGTGCCTGGAGTTCGCCGACTATTCCTTCGAGGAACATTTCGGCAAGCCGATCGGCTCCTATCCGCCCCGCGCCGTGCTGTGGGACTATATCAAGGGCCGCGTCGAAAAGGCCGACGTGCGCAAATGGGTGCGCTTCTCCACCCCGGTTCGCATGGTGCGGTTCGACGAGGCGACGAAGAAATTCACGGTGACGGCGCATAACCGCGTCGAGGACCGGATGTATGACGAGGAATTCGACTATGTCGTCGTCGCTTCCGGCCATTTCTCGACCCCGCACGTCCCCTATTTCGAGGGCGTGAAGACTTTTGGCGGTCGCGTGCTGCATGCCCACGATTTCCGCGATGCGCTGGAGTTCAAGGACAAGGACGTGCTGATCGTCGGCCGCAGCTATTCGGCAGAAGACATCGGTTCGCAATGCTGGAAATACGGCGCGAAATCGGTGACCACGAGCTACCGCTCCAAGCCGATGGGCTTCAAATGGCCGGAGCGCTTCGAGGAGCGACCGCTGTTGCAGAAGCTCGTCAACAAGACGGCCCATTTCGCCGACGGATCGACCAAGGAGGTCGATGCCCTGATCCTGTGCACCGGCTACCTCCACCATTTCCCGTTCCTGCCGGATGACCTGCGCCTGAAGACGGCCAACCGGCTTTGGTCCGACAACCTCTACAAGGGCGTCGTCTATGAGGACAATCCGCAGCTGATGTATATCGGCATGCAGGACCAGTTCTATACGTTCAACATGTTCGACGCCCAGGCCTGGTACGCCCGCGACGTCATCATGGGCCGCATCGATCTGCCCTCGAAGGAGGAGATGAAGGCCCATTTCGACACATGGCGTGCCCGCGAGGAAACGCTGGAGGATGCCGAGCAGATGATCTGGTTCCAGGGCGACTATGTCATCGAGCTTCTGGAGCACACCGATTATCCGAAGTTCGACGTCGAGGGCACCAACAAGACCTTCATGGAATGGGAGCATCACAAGGCCGAAAACATCATGGGCTTCCGCGACAACGCCTACAAGTCGCTGATGACCGGCACCTTGGCCCCCAAGCACCATACGCCCTGGCTGGAGGCTATGGACGATACGCTCGAGGTCTATCTGAAGAATTGATCGCGCGTTCGACGACGACAGAGCCGAAGACCATTTCAATGGTCTTCGGCTCATAATTTAAAACAACGGAATATCATCCCATGGACTTTCTGAGCAGCGTTCTCGGTCGCATGAATGGTTTTCTCTACCGGTGCCGGGCGGACGAGCATTATACAATGCTGGAGATGACCGACGGAATCCAGCGGATCTTCGGCTATCCAACCGACGAGATCGTCGGCAATCGCGTGCGCACCTTCACCTCTATCATGTGCGAGGAGGACGTGCCTGCCATGGACGAGGTGGTCGGCAAGGCGCTGGAAAGTCACACCGACTGGACGCTCGAATACCGCATCCGCCACAACGGGGGTCACTATCTCTGGGTCACGGAAACCGGCGGTGGCGTCTGGGATGCGAACGGTGACCTCCTCTATCTCGAAGGCAGCATCGTCAACATCGAATCCCTCTACCAGCGCATCGACGAACAGACCGCCGACATGCGCGCGACCGCCTCGCGCACCGCCGAAATCCTGCATTCCCTGCGCTACCTGAAACTGCTCGCCGTCAACGCCGGCATCGAGGCGGCGCGGGCCGGCACGGCCGGTGCCGGCTTCGCCGTCCTCGCCTCGGAAATGCGCGCCCTTGCCAATGATTCCGAGGCGGTCGCAAGGCAGATCGCGACGGCACAGGGCAAGTCGGGCTGAAGCTCTCCGCTCTTGAGAGCAACGCGATGGGTCGCGCAGCTCACAATAAGCGTTTTTGTGATTTATTCTTATTCATGCTAGGATGCCCAAAAGGAGTGTTCCGCATGGCGACCATGACCATATCCCTGCCTGATCCCATGAAGGAGTGGATCGAGGCCCAGATCAGCAAGGGCGAGTACGCGAGTACCAGCGACTATGTGCGCGATCTCGTGCGCCGCGATCGGTCTCGCAGAGATCAGGAACTGACGATCGAAGACTTGCGCCAGATCGTTTTGGAATCCCGGTCGAGTGGGCCTGGCAAGCAAAGCGTCGATGAGATTTTCGAGAATGCAGAGCGCCTTGCCAGGGCAAGGGGCGTCGTGCGTGATTAGCTACACGCTGACCGAGCGTGCCGAAGATGACCTGCTTACCCTGTTTCTCGATGGCATCGAGATGTTTGGCCTCGCCCAGGCCAATCGCTACAAGGATGAACTGGTACGCTGTTTTCAGTTGATAGCGTCGCGTCCACAGATGGGAAGGCTTGTCCCATCGATCGGCGAGCATGTACGGCGGCACACACATCAGAGCCACATCATTCTCTACGAGGAGGCGACAGATTGCATCCTCATCCTCGCAGTCGTACCTGCAAGGAGCGTGCGCCTTCTGAAACTCTAGACGCTATGACCGCGGCTTGAGCTTCTGCGGATCGTAGTGCGCAAAGGGCACGATTTTCGCCGGCAGCCGTTTCTGCTGGCCGTCCAGCTTGCCGATCTCGACGTCGGTGCCGATTTCCGAATGCAGGGCATCCAACCGCGCCAGCGCGATCGTCTTCTTCAGAAGGGGGGAACGCGTCGAACTGGTGACGACCCCGACCTGTGCCCGGCCGATATGCACCGTGTCGCCATGCCCGACGGCGTCGTTGGCATCGATGTCAAGACCGACCAGCTTGTAGCGCGGGTTCTCCTTGCGCTTGATCAGCGCCTCGCGGCCGATGAAATCCTCGGTCTTCGACTTCAGCGGCACGGTGAAGCCGATGCCGGCTTCGAACGGATCGGTCTGGTCGGAGAAGTCATAATGGGCAAAGACGAGCCCCGCCTCGATGCGCACCATGTCGAGCGCTTCCAGTCCCATCGGCTTCAGCCCATGCTTCTGGCCGGCCTCCCAGACAGCGTCGAACACGGCAAGTGCATCCTTCGGATGACAGAAGATTTCGTAGCCGAGTTCGCCTGTATAGCCGGTGCGCGAAACGACGACCGGCGCACCTTCGAAGTGACCGATGCGGCCGACGGCGAAGCGGAACCATTCGAGTTCGCCGATCGACGGCTGCGAAGGTGCTGTCCAGATGATCTCCTTGATGATCTCGCGGCTGTTCGGCCCCTGGACGGCGAGGTTGTGCATCTGGTCGGTGGAGGAGCGTACCCAGGCCTTGTAGCCCATCTTCTCCGCCTGCTCGCGCAGCCAGATGCCGCTGACGTCGTCGCCGCCGATCCAGCGGAAATTGTTCTGGCCCAGCCGGAACACCGTGCCGTCGTCGATCATGCCGCCATTCTCGTAGCACATGGCCGTGTAGACGACTTGTCCCGGTGACAGCTTGCGGATATCGCGGGTGACGCAATATTGCAGCAGCGCCTCCGCGTCCGGCCCGGTCACCTCGAATTTCCTGAGCGGCGACAGGTCCATCACCACGGCGTTTTCCCGGCAGGCCCAGTATTCCTCGATCGGCCCTTCATTGTTGAAGCGGTTCGCCAGCCAGTAGCCGCGATATTCCACGTGGTTGCGGGTCAGACCTGAGAAGCGGGGATGGAAGGCGGTTTCCTGGGTCATTTCGGGCTCTGCATCGGGGGTCATTCGGATGGCGACGGCGCGCGAGAATTTCTCCCTGTCCGAATAGGTGCGGACATGGATATCGGTCGGATCCCAGCCGTTCGCCGCATCGATATCGTCCGGGCAGGACGACGAGACGCAGACGAGATCGGTCAGCGCGCGCATCAGCACATAATCGCCCGGTCGCGACCAGGGTTCATCAAGATAGAGCTGGTTATGATGGTCGACATTGGTGTTGTAGAAATAGTTGAGCGCTTCCCAGCCCTTGCGCGGCGCGATGCCGTAGGGCGCCAGCGCATGGTTGAAATTGTCGGTGCAGTTGACATGCCCCGGATATCCCATGTCGTCGTAGTAGCGCGAATTGCAGGCGGTGGCGAAGGCATCATGGCGTCCGACCGTATCCTGCACGATTTCCACCAGCGGCTCGAAATCCCGGTCGAACGCCTTCGACGGTAATCCCGGCATCGGGTAGCTGCGCCCGAGAAGCGTGCGCGTCACCGTCGCATCGAGCGCCAGGTCCAGTCCGTTGTCGACCTTGCGGGCCGAAAAAGCCTGGAAATCCGTGCACTGCCGGCCTGAAACATCGATGACCTGGATGAATTCGCCGGCCCGCACGAAATAGGCCGAAGCGCGCGCCGCCTGAATGCGCAGATCCTGTATCGGATCGGCCATCGGCTCCGGCAGCATGTCCGCGTAAGCGCGCTCGATCGTGGAGCGGGCGACCCGCAGGTCGAGCGCGGTCGCGGTGTTCTGTGCTTCTGCGTCCATCGGTGGCGCCGGAGCCGCGACGATGAGCAGGCCGTCCAGCGCAATCGTCAACTCCGCCGAGGCGCCCGGCGAGGAGCTTTCACCGAACAGCACCAATGCCTGCGCGCCAGCGGGGTCGACATTGCGCCGTTTCAATGCGGCGAGCGTCCGCCGCGCGCTGTCCTCGTCCCGCCCGAGAATCTCCAGAAAACCGTCGGCGGATCGCGAGAAGGAGGTACCGAGGCCCGCGGCGTTGAACCGGCCGCCGGCATCAACGAAGCTTACTTCACAAAGCTGCCCGCCTTCGACATCCGTGATGACGACCCGATCGCCGGCAGCGACCTTGACCACCGTCGTGCCACGCCCCTTGACGCGGTAGCGCTCGACGCCGGCCGGTAGCGTCGGGATTCCTGGCCGCAGTATCGTGCTCGGCCTGGGCGGCATCAGGATGCCTGCAAATCGTCCGGACGTGTCCATCTCAGCTCCCACCCCGTGCACAGTCGTTTCGATGCCCTGAAAGGGCCGCCTTATGCACCGGCAATATGGCAAAACTATCCTACGGGAGGCCCCGAAAAGTAAAGAGAGACTTGACCCAGAAGAAAAAAAATTCACTATGAGAATAAGTTGCGGTCGCGAAATTTGGAAACGGGAACAGGTGGTGACACTGCGAAAACGCAGGCGCCACCCGGCGAAACACCGCAGCGTGAGCATCATTCAAGGGGACGCGCGGAACGCGCTTCAAGACAAACTGGTCGAGGAGACTGCTTATGGCATCTATCGTTGAGACCGAGGGATCGGCCGCTGCCCCAGGCACGGGGCTGATCCGCGCGCTGGACTGGAAAGGGGCATTCTGGGTCGCCGCCGGCGTACCGCCGCTGGTGCTGTTTTCCATCGGCGGCATCGCAGGCACGACGGGCAAGCTCGCCTTCGTCGTCTGGATCATTTCCATGGTGATGGGGTTCCTGCAATCCTTCACCTATGCCGAAATCGCGGGCATGTTCGGCAACAAATCGGGTGGCGCTTCGATCTATGGCGCCACTGCCTGGTTGCGCTATTCGAAATTCATCGCGCCGCTATCGGTGTGGTGCAACTGGTTCGCCTGGTCGCCGGTGCTGTCGCTGGGCTGCGCCATCGCGGCGGGATACATCCTCAACGCCCTGTTCCCCATTCCCGGCGCCACATCGCCGGCCGTCCTGGAATGGGTCACGGCCAATATGGCAACGCTGACGGCCGAAAGCCCGCGCGTCGCCGAATGGCTGGCCGCCAACGCCGGAAAAACGCCGCAAGACGCCATCACCGCCCTGTTGTCGACCGACGCGGTTGCGGCCCTGACGCCGGCGATCCGCAACTGGTCGCTTGTCACCTTCGACATTCCGTTCCTTGCGACGGCGAACCTGAACGCCACCTTCGTCATCGGCGGCATCCTGATGCTGATCATCTTCGCGATCCAGCATCGCGGTATCCAGGGAACGGCGAATGTCCAGAAATGGCTCGCCATCGTCGTTCTGCTGCCGCTCCTGATCATCGGCCTCTACCCGATCTTCTCCGGCCAGATCGACAGCGCCAACGTCACCAATCTCGTACCGCCGACAGCCGGTTATTCCGGCATCGATGGTGTGTGGAGCAATGGCGGCTGGACGCTGTTCCTCGGCGGCCTCTATATCGCCGCCTGGTCGACCTACGGCTTTGAAACCGCCGTCTGCTACACCCGCGAACTGAAGAACCCGAAAACCGATACGTTCAAGGCGATCTTCTATTCCGGCCTTCTTTGCTGCCTGTTCTTCTTCCTCATTCCCTTCACCTTCCAGGGCGTGCTTGGCCATGCGGGCATGCTCGCCCCCGGCATCGTCGATGGCACGGGCGTCGCGGAAGCCCTGGCCAGCCTCGTCCATGGTGGCCAGATCGTCACGCAGATCCTCGTTCTCCTGATGATCATGGCGCTGTTCCTCGCCATCATGACCGCAATGGCCGGCTCGTCGCGCACCCTCTATCAGGGCTCGAAGGACGGCTGGCTGCCGAAGTACCTCGATCACGTCAACGAACACGGCGCGCCGACCCGCGCCATGTGGACCGATTTCGGCTTCAACCTCATCCTGCTCGCGATCGCCTCCGACGCGGCCGGCTACTTCTTCGTGCTGGCCGTCTCCAATGTCGGCTACATCATCTTCAACTTCCTCAACCTCAATGCCGGCTGGATCCACCGCATGGATTCCGGCCACATTCCGCGCCCCTGGAAAGCGCCGACCTGGCTGATCGGCCTCAACACCGTTCTCGCCTTCGTCAACGCGCTGTTCCTCGGCGCCGGCGCCAAGGTCTGGGGTTACTCCAACGCGCTCTGGGTCGGCTTCATCTTCGCCGCCCTCATCCTGCCGGTCTTTGCCTATCGCCACTATGTGCGCGACGGCGGAAAATTCCCGGCAGGCGCCATGGAAGACCTTGGCCTCGTCGGCCAGGATCTTGGCGTCAAGAAAGCCGGCATTCTGCCCTATGCGGCGCTCGCAGCCGGCCTCGCCGTGGTCCTCGCCGCAAACGCCTACTTCCAGCTCCCGGCCTGACCGGACAACAGCCAAACAGACGGGCCGCGCATCGCAAGATGGCGCGGCCCGTCTGTTTTCATGGGCGCGCGACATGGCAGATTGGGATATGGACGGGCCCGGGCACGAGAAACGACGGAGGCTCGATCATGCTGACGTCGTCCATCATCGGCATTTCCGTCACGCCGGCTTCAACGAACCCTTCGGCGCGATCGATGATGCTTATTTGGTCAATCACCGTGCAGGCTTGCGCCAGGCGCATAGCTGTGCTGCGGCGGCGCCACTAACGCGCGCTGCGGAATACTGTATAAACAATCCAACGAAGCGATGCACCTCCTCCCGCAGAGCTTCGGATTTCAGGCGCCCCACTCCTCCTCCCAGGGGACGCCTGAGGGAACAGCGGCACTCCTCCTCCCAGTCGCTGTTCATCTATTATCGAAAAGCCTGCCGCTCCTCCCGCGGCAGGCTTTTTGGTTTTTGGCGCTCACTCCAATCGTTCGTCAGCCCAATGTTTCCGTACCCGTCGGGATGCTGCGCGCCGCCCGGAGTATCTCGTTTCGCACCCAGGCGTCGGCCATGCCGTTGCTGACCAGTTTTGCCCGCGTCGCGTCCGGCAGCATCGAGACTTCGCCGTAGAGGCAGGACCAGCGCTGGCAATGTTCGGCAAGCGGACGTTCCTTGGCCTCCCATTGGGCGAGGCGATCCGGAATGTCGCGGCGGTCCGCGATCCCTTCCAGATGCACGGCGAGGGCGAGCGCGCTCTGCATCGCCATGCCGCCGCCCTGGCCGAGGTTCGGCGGCTGCGCATGGGCGGCGTCGCCGATGATGGCCGTGCGGCCCGCAGACCATGAACGAACCTTGACGATGCTGTAGGGCGCCCAGGCGAGCATCTGGTCGGTGCGATCGATCAGGTGAGACCAGCGCGGGAAGGAAGTCTTCCAGCTGTCCTTGTCGAGCGGGCTCTTCTTGCCGGCAAGATCGGTTTTCTGGCAGGTCAGCGCCAGATAGATTTCCCGGTCGTTCAGGGGCGTGATCAGAAAGCGCCGCTCGCCGGACCAGCATTCGATATATTTGCCCTGGCCATCCGGCCCCAGGTCCTCCGGCGTGCCGGGGATGATGGTGCGCAATGCGCCCTCGTCGGTCTGCTGATGAAAAAGCTCCAGCCCCAGCGAGCGGCGGACCATCGACCACACGCCGTCCGCGCCGATCGCCAGATCCGCCTTTTCCGAATGCGCACCAGTGAAATGCAGGTCGCCTTCGCTGCCGGCGCCGATCACCTCGGCGCTCGTGCGGATTTCGACCCCGGCCTTTTCGGCAGCGGCGCGCAGCCCGGCGAGCAGATCCTTTCGGGTAACGGTGATAAGGCGGACGGAGGGCGGAAAATCGCCGGGATCGAGCACGCCGTCGTTATGGCCGCGCTGCTCCATCGCCAGGCCGCGAAACGAGTCCTTGGTGACGACGTCCGCGCCGAGCGCTTCGAGGATCCGGAGGCCGTTTTCCCAGATGTAGATGCCGGCGCCTGCGGCGCGCAGCTCAGGCTGGCGTTCGTAGATGGTCACCGACCAGCCCCTCTGCGCCAGCGCGGTTGCCGCCGTCAACCCTCCGAAGCCGCCGCCCGCGATGATCGCCCTGAATTTCCCCGACATGACATGCTCCTGTTATCGCTTGTAGAAATCGCGGATTGCCGCAGCGACCTGCACCGGGCTTTCGAGCGTCGGGAAATGGGTTTGGCCCGGAATGTGCACCGGCTCGAACCACGGATGTTCGTTGGCGAAATTGCGCTGGAACTGGCGATATTCCTCTGACAGCGGCTGCGAATAGACATGCATGATCTGCGGCTTGTCCTTCAGCGCCTTCATCCGCTCCAGCGGGCTTCCCCACTTGCGATAGGATTTTTCGATTTCGCGGCAGGCCCGCATCCACATCTCGCCCTTGAACCAGGGCATTTCCGTTCTGATGTGGTTGATGACGTCGGCATTGTCGGTGGCGGCCACCCATTCGTCGAAGAAGCTCTGGCGGCCGGCCTGGTAGTTCTCCGGATCCTGCCCGTCCTGCAACTGCTTGAAAAAGCCCGGATGCGGCTCCATCAGCCAGTCGATGACCACGGTGCGGTCGAGCTTGTAGCGATCGCAGAGCTCGATGTTGACCCAGCAGCCGTGCGAGGTCGAGACCAGATGGAAGGTGCCGGGGTCGAGGCGGTCGATGAACTCAGCCATGTCGTCGACCAGGTCGTCCGAGGTGAAGTCGCCGTGCAGCGTCTGTTCGGCGTCGTGGCCGCGATAGTTCGGGCAGAACACGTGGAAATCCTTGGCTAGTTCCGGCGCCAGCGTCTTGAACAGCCGCTCGTCCTGCGCCCAGCCGCTGAGCAGGATCAGCGTTTCCGCCTTTTCGTCCCCGAACTCGGCATAGGTGATGGGGTGGCCGTTGATCGTCATCGTCTTCATTGCGTCACCATTTCCCTTTCATTGTTTCAAAACAGGCTGTCAGCGTCCGAGATACAGCCGGCGGACATCCGGCATGTCGATGAGCTCGCGCCCCGGCCCGGACAGCTGGACGCGGCCGTTTTCGATGATGTAGCCGTGGTCGGCGGCTTCCAGCGCCAGGCGGGAGTTCTGCTCGGAGAGGAGGACCGTGTAGCCGTCCTTCCTCAGCTCCTCGATCACGGCGAAGACCTGCTTGACCATGATCGGCGCCAGCCCCAGCGTCGGTTCGTCGAGCAGGACGATGCGGGGTTTCGCCATCAGCCCGCGGCCGATCGCCAGCATCTGCTGCTCGCCGCCCGACATGCTGCCGGCCAGTTGCCGTCGGCGCTCCTCCAGCCGCGGGAAGCGCCTGAACATCGCCTCCAGTCGTTCGCCGATCCCGTCCCTTGCCCGCGGAGCGATGGCGCCGAGGCGCAGGTTCTGTTCGACCGACAGAAGGGTAAAGACCATGCGGCCTTCCGGCACCAGCACGATGCCGCGGTCGACCCGCTGGTGTGTCGGCACCGTCGTGATGTCCTGCCCGTCGAAGCGGATCGTGCCGGCCCAGGCCGGCAGCAGCCCGGCGATCGCCTTCATCAGCGTCGTCTTGCCGGCACCGTTGGCGCCGACGAGCGCCGTCACCGAGCCCGGCGCGACGGCGATGCCGATATCGCGCAGAATGGTCACCGGGCCGTAGCCGGATGAAAGACCGCTGACGGTCATCAAGGGTTCCGTTGCGCCGCTCATCCGAAATACACCTTCAAGACATCCGGGTTGGCGGCGATCTCGGCCGGCGGGCCGATCGCGATGGGAACGCCGTGGTCGAGCGCCAGGATGCGGTCGGAGAGCTGCATCAGTGCACCCATGACGTGTTCGACGAGCATGATGGTCAGGTTGCGGGCACGCCGCAGCTCCGACAGGGTCTCGATCATCTCCTCGACTTCGGTCGGCGTCAGGCCGGCCATCACCTCGTCGAGCAGCAGCATTTCCGCGCCGGTTGCGAGGGCGCGGGCGATTTCGAGCCGCTTCTGCCCCGAGAGCGTCAGCTCGCCGGCCATCTTTTCGGACGAGGCGGCAAGGCCGACGGCTTCCAGTGCCGCAAGACCCGCTTCCCTTGCCTCCGCATGGCTGCTGCTGGCAGCGGCGCCGTAGAGCGCGGAAACCACGACGTTGTCGAGCACCGAGATGCCGGCGAAGGGCCGGACGATCTGGAACGTCCGGCTGATGCCGAGCCGGCAGATCTGGTCCGGCCGTTTCCCGGTGATGGTGCGGTTGCGGAACGAGACGCTGCCGCTGCTCGGCTTGATCTGTCCGGCGATCACGGCGAACAATGTCGTCTTGCCGGCGCCGTTGGCGCCCATCAGGCCGAAGATCGAGCCTTCCTCGACGGAAAACGAAACGTTGGTCAGCGCCTTCAAACCGCCGAAACTCTTGGAGATGGCCTGGACATCGAGGATCGTCATGCGCGTGCCTTCTTGCGTTCGAAGAGGCCGGAGAGACCGCGCGGCAGGAACAGGATGAACAGGATGAGAAGCAAGCCGAGGATGATCATGTAGAGCTGCGGGAAGCGTGCCCATAGAAGCTCGGAGAGCAGCACGAAGGCGAACGAACCGAGGATCGGTCCGCGCACGGTACCCATGCCGCCGACGATCGCCATGGTGACGATGCTGAAGGAGACCACCGGATCGAAGGCCTGGGCCGCCTCGAAATAGCTGGTGCGCAGCAGGAGCACGCCGCCGACGATGCCCGGAATGATCGCCGCCGCGACGAAGGCGGTCAGCTTCAGCCGGGCCACCGGAACGCCGATCGCCTCGGCTGCCTCCTCGTTTTCACGGATGGCGATCAGGCCGCGGCCGAGCTTGGAATGCCGGATGAAAACGGCCGCGCCAGTGGCGATGACGGCGAGGCCCAGCATGATGTAGTAGAGCGTTTCGAGCGCCGGTGCGTCGAAGATCAGGCGGCTGAACTGCCCGAGGCTCGTCTCGATCTGCACGATGACGTTCTTGGCAAGCTCGGCGAGGCCGAAGGTGAGGATGACGAAATAGGGGCCGCGCACCCGCAGCACGGGCAGGCCGATCACCAGCGCGGCCACGCCGGCGGCAATGCCGGCGCAGGCGAGGGCGACGGGCAGGGGCAGCATGCCGTTGGTCAGGATGAAGACATAGGAGCCGATGCCGCAGAAGACGACATGTCCCAGCGAAACGTAGCCGGTCATCGCCGACAGGATCGACCAGCTCTGCACCAGCGCCACCCACATGGCGAGGTTGAAGGCGATGCCGACCACGTAGTCCATGCCGGCAAGGGGGAGCGCCAGACCGGCAATGACGAGCGCGAGGCCGCCGATAATATCGAAATTGAGCCTGTTCATCGGGTCTGGATCGCCTTTCCGAAAAGGCCTTGCGGGCGCAGCAGCAGCACGCCGACGAACAGCCCGTAGATCAGGATGGAGCGGTAGGTCGCCGAGGTCATAGCAATGCCGAAGGTCTCGATGAAGCCGAGCGCGAAACCCGCGACGATGCCGGCAAAGATGTTGCCGAGGCCGCCGAGCACGATGACGACGAAGGCGGCGATGGTGAACGGAAAGCCCATGAACGGGGTGATCTGCTCCGTCATGCTGACCAGCACGCCCGCCACCCCCGCGATGGCGAACCCGGTGCAGATGGTCACCATCTGCACGCGATCGACATCGACGCCGACCACGGCCGCGGCATCCCGCCGCTCGATGACGGCACGCAGGCTCCAGCCGAACAGGTGGAAGCGCAGGAACAGCAGCATGCCGAGGCAAAGCACCAGCGCCACGCCGAACAGCATCAACCGATTGCCGCTCGCAGCCACGCCGGCGAAACGATGCACCTCGTTGAGATACTGGTAGCCGCGCGCCGTCGAGGTGAAGGCAAGCGAGACGCCGTTCTGCAGGATGACGGACACGCCATAGAACAGGATGAGGGAATTGGCCTCCAGCCGGCGTGCCAGCGCCGGCGTCGCGAGCAGCTTGCGGAAGATGCCGACATAGATCAACCAGCCGAAGCCGCCGCACAGCGCGGCGGCCGCAAACAGCGAAAAGACCGGCGGCATGCCGAGAAGCGACAACATCCAGAAGGCGACATAGGCGCCGATCATCACCAGGTCGCCATGCGCGATATTCAACAGGCGCAGGGTGCCGTAGACGAGGTTGAGGCCGAGAGCGACAAGCGCATAGAGCGAGCCTGCAACCAGCGCTGCAAACAACAATTGGGCTGACAATGTAAGAACTCCAGCGGTTCGGTTCACCGACGGGGGAACGGCCGGTCAGCAGGCGCCGACCGGTGCTGCTGCTTTTACCACCCGGTCTTCGGGCGGAAGTCCTTGGTCTTGATCGCCTCCGGCCAGACCAGTTCCAGGCTGCCATCCTGGATCTGGAGGAGGGATGTCGGGGTCAGGGCGTTCTGAACGCCCTCGAACTTGACCGGACCGTTGATCGTGTCGAAGGTCATGGTCGACACCGCTTCGCGGATCTTTTCCTTGTCCAGGCCGGCCTTGGCGACGGCCTGCTGGAGGATCTCCATCGACATGTAGGCGAGAGCGCTGTCGAGCGCGTCGGGGGCCTCGTTGTACTTGGCCTTGTAGGCGTCGAAGAACGGTTTCGCCTTCGGCCAGGCGGCCTGGTTCGGCGACCAGTGGCCAACGGTGACGATGTTGTTGACGCTATCGCCCAGCGCCTGCTGGTAGGAGCCGAAGGTGGCGCCGATCAGCGACAGCACGAACGGCGCCTTGACGCCGAGTTCCTTGGCTTGCGCGGCGAAGAGGAAAGAGTCCGCCGGATAGCTCAGCATGATCACGGCATCGGCGCCGGAATCGTTGACCTGCGTCAAGAGCGTCGTCAGGTCCTTGATGTCGGGCGGATAGTTTTCGTTGACGGCGACCGTGACGGCCTGCTTTTCCAGTGCCGGCACCAGGAAGCTCTTGATTTCCTGCGACAGCGGCAGGACGTTGGACAGGATCGCCGCCGATGTGACGCCCTTGTTCTTCATGAAGGCCGCCAGTTCTTCGCCGACCTTGTCGGGGATGACGGCCGTCGGGAACCAGATGTAACCCGGCGCGACCTCGCGCAACTGCACCGACGCGGCTGTATTGCCGACCATCGGGAACTTGTGGCGGCTGAGGATCGGCGCCAGCGCCAGGTGGATGGGCGTGCTCCATGGTGCCGCCAGCAGGTCGACCTTGTCCTCGGTGATCAGTTTTTCATAGATGCGCACGGCATTGGCCGGATTGGACTGGTCGTCATAGGTGACGAATTCGACGGGCCGCTTCGTGCCGCCGACATCGAGGCCGCCGGCGGCATTGACCTGGTCCTTCCAGAGTTCGTAGGCGTTGACCTGCGAGGGTGCCGCCTGGGCGAAAAGGCCGGTCAGCGACATGGAATAGCCGATGCGAACCGGTTCTTCGGCCTGCACCGCGCCGGCCGCAAGGATCGCCCCGGCGGTTATGATGGACTTCAGCTTCCGCAGCAATGTCATCGTCGTTCCCCTTGATTTTTTACGTTCCCAAACCGGTCGGTTTTCCGTCCGGCCCTTCTCCAGGAAGATCACATGCGGGCTCACGCCGACGGCATGTCTGCCTGATCAGCCGCAAAGCCTTCCGTTATTTTCTCAATCCTCCGCAGCCTCGCCGTGGCGGTTATCCCGCACTTGATATCTGATAAGCGAATGCTGTTCGGTAATGAAAAGAAAGTCGGCGCGCTTGTCAATACCGAATGGCATTCGTTTTTGAATTGCGTTATCTCAGGGGCAGGCGCGGGGTTGAGCCTGCTGGCAAGTTTTGATTGTGGAAGAGTGGCGAGGTGCGGCGTTGGTACGTTTGAAGAGCGAGGCCGTCAGGGAAGCGATCCTGGCTTCGGCGGCAAAGGAAATTTCGGCCAACGGTTACCTGGATACGACGATCGGCCGGATTGCCAAGGGTGCGGGCATCGCGCCCTCGAACGTCTACGTCTATTTCGAATCCAAGTTGCAGATCTATTTCACCATCTACGAACCTTGGTTCAAGACACAGTTCGCGGTGCTGGAGCGGACGGTCAGCAAACAATCGACGCGGCAAAAGAAGATCAACGCGCTGGTGCAGGGAATATTGCGGGATATTGCCGACGACAAGACCGGTTATACGGCCGCTCTGATGGAGGCTCTGGCGGCGGTGAAGCCGAAGGACAAATATCGCCCCGACCTGCTGGCCTGGGCGGAGGAAAGGATAGAAGACATCGTCGTCCAATCAATCGGCGGCTACCATCATGGACATCCCGATCTCAAGGCGTTCGCGCATCTCATGATGCTGACCTTCGACGGAAGCGCTTTGCGGGCAAAAATCCTGCGTGCGAATGCCCAGGAAGACAAGACCATGGAGGCTGTCGAGGCGATGCTGAAGCAGATCATCATGGTTCCGCAGGACGAACCGGCGGGCCGGGAAAATAGCGCTGCTGTCTAGCGACCGGATCCTTGCCACATGGCGAAACGGGTCCGCTATATCCCCGACCCGTCAAGCTGCTGTGCATCGTCGCCTTCCCAGGGCGAGGGCACGGCGGCGCGGTTGAGACTGGCCGACGGCATCGGCATCCAACACTTCAGCTCCGGTTCGGCATATTCAATGATGGCGCCGGGCGAGGAATCGGAGGCGCGCCAGCCTTCTGCGCCGAACCGATCGCCATTCGACCAGTAGGCGACGTCGACTTCCGCCGGCCCCTGTTCGGATGAGCGGACTGTGATGAGGATCCGGCTACCGTCCCTCGGTGCGCTTGCCATGTGACGCCACCGTTCTGGTTCATCCATCGATTTTCCTCCTGCCTTGCCTCGGATTGAAGTGTCGCCTCGCCATCGAAGGCGGTCAACCCAAACTTTGCACAACCCATGCGCATGCCAAAACCAATTGCAATATAAAACCAGTCAATTTAGCTTGTGACACGGATGCGCCGCTGAGGAGAGGAAGTGGGTATGGCCAAGCTCGTGTTCGGAATGAACCAGTCCCTGGACGGCTATGTGGATCATACGGAGTTCGCGCCAAGTCCTACGCTCTTTCGCCACTTCATCAAGGAGGCCGAGCGGCAGGCGGGCAGTCTGTACGGTCGCCGAATATACGAGATCATGCGTTACTGGGACGAAGACCATCCTGAATGGGATGCAGATAGACGGGCCTTTGCGGCGGCGTGGCGGAAGCAGCCGAAATGGGTCGTCTCGCGCTCGTTGACGGCGGTTGGTCCCAACGCCGCGCTTGTCGAGGGTGATCTCGAAGGAGCGGTCCACAAATTGAAGGCCGAACGCGACGGGGAGATCGAAGTTGCAGGCCCGGACCTGGCGCGAAGCCTCACAGACCTTGGCTTGATCGACGAGTACCGAATCTACCTGCACCCGGTCGTGCTCGGCCGCGGCACGCCGTATTTCGCCGGCCCCCGGCCGCCGCTCCGCCTTATGACGAGTGATCGCATTGGTGAGGATGTGATCAGGCTAACCTACGCTCCTGCCTGAACAGAAGAAGCGCGGCTCGCTGTCTCTCGCCGTGGCTCATCCCCGCAGATCGAGGAAGAACAGAACCATCTCGGCGGCAGCGTCCGGTCCGCGGGGATCCGTATAGGAGCCATCGGCCTTGCCGCCGGACCGGGCATGGCCGGTGCCGTTTACCAGCCAGCATTCCACGGCCGGCCTTCCCGCCTGGCCCGTGACAATGGTTCTTTCATAGGTCCGGCCGCCCAAGCGGCGCCGTCCGGCGGCGCGTATAGGCGTCGACCCTGGCCAGGCCGTCATCCATTTTGATGAACGGGAGGCGTTGGCGCCAGAAGCCGTGCGCTTGGGGCGGGAAACGTTCGGGAGCGTCCATGAAACCGATGCAAACATAGATTTCACCGGGAAGCCCTTCATCCGTATAGGCGATCGACGTGCCGCACTTGCCGCAGAATTGCCTCACCACACCGCGCGTTTTCGAGAATGTCTGCGGCTGGCCCCGCGAGAACGTCACCTGATCATGGCTGTAGCCGATCCATATGGTCATCGGGCCGCCGATCGCCCGGCGGCAATCGTCGTCATGGTCGAAGCATATCCAGAACGGATCGCCCGTAAATGTCGCCGCGATCGCCCCGCAGAAACAATGTCCGTGTTCGGTTCGCATGTTTCACCTCGCAGCAAGTGGATGGGGTGGCTTCACGAACGGATCAGGCGCGAACTTGCCGCGCCTGATCGTTAGGATGCCTTTTTGAAACGCCTAGCGTTCGAAGGCAGCTTGTTCGTCGTCGCGCTGGCGTCCGCCAAGGGCGGCGGCGGCAGAGGCGATGAACGCGCCGACAAGGAGGGATAGGGCGCCCAGCATCGCTGTCGTCGCACCCGCCTTTCGTGCGTCGTCGGCAGCCTTCAGGGCGGCGTTCTTCGCATCCTCGATCTGCTGCAGCGTCTGGTCCACGCGTGCCCTTGCTTCCTCCGGCGTCACGCCGGCGCGTGACGCAACGATGGCGGCAATATAGGCCCGGTCGGCTTCCGGAACGCCATCGCTGACCGCGCCGCGCATCAGGATGCGGGAAACTTCGGCCGTTGCGGACGCGTCGTCGGCCTGCGCCCGGGTGGTCAGATCCTGCGGGCGGAGCAGCAGGTCCGTGAAGTATCCGGTCGCTGCATCCGGTGTCGTCGCATCGCTGTTTGCCGCAGCGGCCGCGCCCGTCGCGGTTGCCGTCACCGCAGCCGTCGAGACGGCCTGCACACCCGTGCCCGCCAGCGACGTGAAGGCGGAGCCGGCCAGACCCATGACGACGACCGTCGCCAGCGCCCAGCTCAGGAAGCCGTGGGCGGTATCGCGGAAGAAGACCTCGTCCGTGTGGACACCAACCCACTTGGTGCGCAGGCGACCGGTGAGATAACCGCCAAATGCCGACGCCAGCCATTGCACCACGACAAACCAGATCGCGGCCGTGACACTGACCGTGGTGAAGGACGCGCTTTCTCCAGCCCAAGGCGAAACCATCGTCAGGCCGACGCCGGAGCCGAGAAGAAGCAGAATGATCGTCGTGGCCGATGCCGCGACCGACCCGCCGATGACGGGACCCCAGGCCAAGGCCGGTGTGCTGGATTCGACGCCGACGTCGGAGACGCCCGATGTATAAAGTGCCATATCCGCCCCCTATCGCAGGAAGAGAACGAGCAGGATGACGATCGGCAGCGGAATGCCAAGAAGCCAGAGAAGAATACCACGACCCATTTTGAAGACCTCCAGTAGTGTGCGAGCGAATGCGCGCAGCGTGATCCCTTCAACTGTTTGAATCGGCTGATGTTCCATGCGCGTGAAAACCTTTTTTTAACATTTTCTATTCGCGATCCGCGGAACCATGTCCGTGATCGGGTGTTTCTAGTGGGCCTGCTCTCAGGTTCCAACGAGGAAAAAATCATGAAAAAACTTCTTCTAGCCGCAGCGCTTGTGGGCGCGTCGACCTTTGGCGCCTTCGCTCAGACCACAACCCCGACGACCGATGGCGACACGCCCGCGGTTGCCACGCCGGATAGCAAGAATGCGACGGCCCCGGTCGAGGGTGCAAACAGCTTCACCGAGGAACAGGCGAAGGAACGCATCATCGAAGGCGGATATGCGGACGTCACGGGCCTCACCCTCGACGACAAGGGCGTGTGGCAGGGCAAGGCGATGAAGGACGGCAAGTCCGTCACTGTCGCGCTCGACTACCAGGGCAACATCGTCGCCAACTAATTCCAGCGTTCAGGAGATTTCCATGAAGACCGTTACCGGACTTTTCGACGACTATTCCGATGCCAGCGCCGCCGTCAGCGCCCTTGAAGCGCGCGGTGTGCCTTCCAGCGATATCAGCATCGTTTCCAACAATGCGGATGAGCGCCATGGCAAGGATTCCAATGCTGCGGAAGGTGCGGGCACAGGCGCCGGCATCGGCGCCGCTGTCGGCGGCGTCGGCGGCCTGCTGACGGGGCTCGGCATCATGGCGATACCCGGCGTCGGCCCTGTCGTTGCGGCAGGCTGGCTTGCGGCCACGGCAGCGGGTGCTGTTGCCGGTGCCGTCGCAGGCGGTGCCGCCGGCGGCCTGATCGGCGCACTGACGTCCTCCGGCGTTCCGGAAGAGCATGCCCACGTTTATGCGGAAGGCGTGCGTCGCGGCGGAACGCTCGTTACCGCGAAGGTCGATGAAAGCCTCCATGCCGAGGCGGAAGCCATCCTTCGCGACGCCAACTGGGTCGATCCGGGCCAGCGGCGTGCGGCCTATGCCGAAGAAGGCTGGACGCAGTTCGACGAGACCAAGCCGCCCTATGGCACTGCGGAAATCGAACAGGAACGCCTGCGCTACAGGCGTTAAAGGTTCCAGGGAAAGGCCGGCATCTGCCGGCCTTTCTTCGATGCGAAGGACAGACGACGGTGCCGGTTATCGCGACAGCTGCATGGTCGATCCCCAGGACGGTGGCGCATCGATTCCCCGAAACAGGGAGCGGGCTCACCCGCTATGCCGCTGTCTTCAGCGGGGTGGAGATCAATTCGACATTCTACCGTCATCACCGGACAACGACGTTCGAGCGCTGGGCGCAATCGGTGCCGGATGACTTTCGTTTTGCCGTCAAGGTGCCGCGCGCGATCACCCATGAACACCGGTTGCGCGATATCCATCCGCTCTTCACGACGTTTCTGGACGAGATCTCACCCCTGACCGGCAAGCTCGGACCGTTGTTGTGCCAACTGCCACCCGGTCTCGAATTCGATGCCGCCGAGGCCGAGAGTGCCTTCGCAGCGATGCGTGCTGCGTTTGCCGGCATGCTGGTGCTCGAGCCGCGCCACGAAAGCTGGGCTTCGCAATCGGCGCGCGCGGTTCTTCAACGCCATGACATCGATCGCGTTCTCGCTGATCCGGCGCCCGTCTGGCCGATCCCCGATTTTCCCGATCCGCCCAAATATATTCGGCTGCACGGCACACCCAGGATCTACTATTCCAACTATAGCGATGAAGAAATCCGGTCCTTTGGCAAGCGTCTTGCGCCCGACAGCTGGTGCGTATTCGACAACACGGCGTCCGGCGCCGCTATTCAAAACGCGCTGACGATGCGTGATCAACTGGCGTGAGGCTGCGATCGGTTTATGTCATGCGGCGTGAGATCGCCTGCTGCCAGGTCATCGGCTTTTCGAAACAAGAACGAAATGGCGGCCGACGGCCTGCCGAACGATCTCGGCGCCGGCTGCTTTCGCGGAGGCGATTGGCCGCTACAAGAAATTACGAGGTATTTTTCACCTGAACAAATTTACTTAAAATTGAAGAGTTACTCCTCATCAGTAGTGCAACTCAAGTTGTATCAAGGTGGGGTTCAATGCCTGAAGTCGAGATTAGACGTCCTCTGTGGATGACGATCACGGCCTGCGGTTTCGCAGCCGTTCTGTTTTCCAGCATCGCGATTGGAGGCACGGCCTGGTATCGGCAGTCGCTCGCGACCAACGACGCCTTGCAGCGCGAAGTCGCAAGCGACCTCGCGCTCATCGAAACGGACATGGCGGCCCAGCGCAAGGCCGCCTCCGCCCTGGCCCTGATGATTGCCGGCGAACCCGAGGTCGCCGACCTGATCACCACGAACGCTCGCGACGAGATCGTCGCCCGGCACGCGCCGACATTGCCGGCCGTCGTGCGTGACGGCGGCCCGCAATTGATGACGTTCGTCAATGCCAAGGGCGAGGCTGTCGCCCGCATTCACACGCCGGACAAATTCGGCGACGACATGAAGGCGCGCCGCAAGACCGTCGTGGAGGCGCTGTCCAGCGGCAAGCTGGTGGCGGGTATCGAACCCGGTCGCGCCGCCGTCAGCATGTTCGCGTCGGCTCCGGTCATCAGCGGCGGCCAGACGGTCGGCGTCGTCGATGTCGGAACCAGCCTGGCGAACGCCTATTTCGAGCCTCTCGCGAAACGGATCGACGGCGCTGTCGCGGTCCATATCCTCGTCGATGGGAAATTGGAAAAGCAGGCTTCGACGACCGATTCCGTGTTCCTTTCCGACGATGAGCTGAAGGCCGCCTTCGATGGGAAGGCCCTTCAAAAGCAGGTTGTGTCCAACGACGTGACGTATGTCGTCAAGGCCGTGCCTTTCAACAACTACTCTGGCGCCACGATCGGCATCCTGGAGATCGCGTCCGACGTCAGCTCGATCGTTAACGAGGGCAAGACGGCTCTGTGGATGACGGTCATCGGCACGGCCGTGGTTTCGCTCCTGTCCCTTCTCGGCTTCCTCCTCTTCGCCCGCTCGCTGGCCGGCACGCTCGGCCGCCTCACGGGAACGATGACGAGCCTGGCCGCCGGCGATCTCACGGCGACGATCGAAGGCGATTCCCGTCGCGACGAAGTCGGCGCGATGGCCCGGGCGGTCAAGGTGTTCAAGGATAATGGCTTGAAGACGCGTGACCTGGAGCGCCAGGCGGAAGCCCAGCGCAACGAGTCCGAGGAGCATCGACGTGTTGCCGCCGAGCAGGATCGCGTCCGCGCGGAGGCGATGGCGCAGGCGACCGACGGCCTTGCTTCCGGGCTGCAACAGCTCGCCTCCGGCAATCTCGGCGCCCAGCTGAGCCAGCCGTTCTCCGAGGAGTTCGAAAGCCTGCGCAACGACTTCAACCGCGCCGTGGCGCAGCTGCGCGATACGATGGCCGCCGTTGCGGATGCAACCGGCTCCATCGACAGCGGATCACGCGAGATCAGCCAGAGCGCCGACGATCTTTCCAAGCGCACCGAGCAGCAGGCTGCCTCGCTTGAGGAAACGGCCGCGGCCCTCGACCAGATCACGACCAATGTGGGCAATTCCTCCAAGCGCGTCGAGGAGGCGCGCACGGTGGCCATCCAGGCGAACCAGAGCGCCCGGCAGTCAGGCGAGGTCGTTGCGAATGCGGTCGATGCCATGGGCAAGATCGAGCAGTCTTCCAACCAGATTTCCAGCATTATCGGCGTCATCGATGATATCGCCTTCCAGACCAACCTGCTGGCTCTGAACGCGGGCGTTGAAGCGGCGCGCGCCGGCGAAGCCGGCAAGGGCTTCGCGGTCGTCGCACAGGAGGTCCGCGAGCTGGCACAGCGTTCGGCAAAGGCTGCCAAGGAAATCAAGGGCCTGATCAGCAACTCGTCGGCCGAGGTTGGAAATGGCGTTCATCTGGTGAGCCAGACGGGCGAAGCGCTGAGAACTATCGAAGGCTATATCGTCTCGATCAACCAGCACATGGACGCCATCGCGACATCGTCAAGAGAGCAGTCGATCGGACTGACGGAGGTCAACACCGCCGTCAACCAGATGGACCAGGTCACCCAGCAGAACGCGGCGATGGTGGAAGAAGCCAATGCCGCCGGCGCAACGCTGGCCAACGAGGCGACCCGGCTGCGCGACCTGGTCGGACAGTTCCAGTTGGGAAGCGGCACATCGGCGGATTATTCCGCGCGCCCGGCTGCACCCGTCGCCAAAGCGGCTCCATCTGGCTCACCCGCCCGCAGCATGGTCAACCGCATCGCCAGCGCCTTCGGGGCACGGGGTTCGGCCGCCGTCGCCGTCCAGAACGACTCCTGGGAAGAGTTCTGAGCGCGTCGCTGGCAACGATTTAGCAAGAAGGCTGGGAGCCGTCGGGTTCCCAGCCTTTTCTTTCGTGCGTCGTCAGTCGCGTTCGCCGGCACCGTATTCATGGGCCTGCTTGAGGTGCTGGCGCAGCAGGGCTTCCGCCCATTCGAGGTCGCCGTTTTCCACTGCGTCGAGTTGTGAGCCGGAAGCCCCTGCCGAAGACTTCGGCAGGGGGGCGCGAACCGTTGACCCGGACGTAACTCTGGACCCATGCGATGGAGTCCACAAAGGCGCAGCAATGCCGGGTGCTGGCGGAGATTAGCGGCATCCTGATTGTATCCGGATGGGTCACGGGCGGGACTGTCGAAAGACAGTCAGCCGAAACGCTCCAGCGCGGAGGCGAAGATCGGCATATCGACATTGCCGCCGGAAGCGACAGCGATGATCGTATCGCTTCCCAGCGCGGTGCCATGGAACAGGGCGGCTGCCAGAGCGACCGCGCCGCCCGGCTCGATGACGATCTTCAGGCGCTTGAAGGCAAGCGCCATGGCACGGAGAGCCTCGTCGTCGGACACCGCGATGCCGGCGCCGGCGAGCCGCTTCAAGATTGGAAACGTGATCTTGCCCGGTTCCGGCGTGAGGATCGCGTCGCAGATCGAACCTGTAAGGGCACTGTTGCGCCCGATCTCTCCGGACGTCAGCGAGCGGGCGAAGTCGTCGAAATTCTCCGGCTCGCAGGTGCGCACGATAAAGCCGGGCGCGCGCGTTTCGAGCGCCAGTGCAATGCCCGAACTCAACCCGCCGCCGCCACAGGGCACGAGCACCTCTGCCGCGCTCACGCCTTCTTCCTCGGCCTGTTCGGCAATCTCAAGTCCCGCCGTGCCCTGGCCGGCGATGACCATCGGTTCATCGAAAGGTTTGACCAGCGTCAGCCCCCGTTCCGCGGAAAGCCGCGCACCGATGGCGTCGCGATCTTCGTTGAGGCGGTCGTATAAGACGACCTCGGCGCCGAAGGCCCGGGTATTTTCAATCTTCGTCTTCGGTGCGTCGGAGGGCATGACGATCACGGATGCCACGCCATGCAGCTTCGCCGCCAGGGCTACGCCCTGTGCGTGGTTGCCGGAAGAAAACGCGATCACGCCGTTTTTGCGGATTTCCGGTGGCAAGGCGGAGAGTGCCGACCAGCCGCCGCGAAACTTGAAGGATCCGGTATGCTGGAGACATTCCGCTTTTACCAGGATGCGCCGCCCTGCCATGTCATCGAGAAACGGGGACGACAGCAAGGGAGTGCGCCTTACATGTCCACGAAGGCGCGCAGAAGCGGATGTGATCATTTCAAAGGATGCCATCGGGGTCTCTCGGCTGATCGGCTCGCTCGTGAATAGACTGTAGGACAGCGGCAGGAAAGCCGATCCTTGTCAGGGTGACAAGGTCGCACCGGGCGCGCGCTTTTCTAGAGCGCTGCGCGCTTGTCGTACTTCGCAAGGCGTGAGAGCAGGTAGTCCACCTCTGTCTTGGCGACAGGGAGACAGCACGCGGACCTCCCGGGCGACGGCGACGCGTGATCTTCATGACCTGGTGGTGAAGGGTGCGCTGACGCGCATCGGCGAACGCAGGCACACGCGCTATTCGCTGAACACGAGCGGGCTATAAGGATGGGTCGTTTGACCCGCTATGGCGGCCTCGGTCCGGAGGCCGTCATAGCGATGAGCCATTATGCGGCCTTCCTGGCCGCCGACGTCTTGTTGACGGATGTGACGGCGAGGTTGGTCAGTTTGTTGTTCGTCGCTTTTTCCTCGTCGAGGATTTCGCTGAGCAATTTGTGGGCTTCATCATGACCGAGGTCCTTGGCCCATTCGCGAAGCGAGCCGTAGCGCGAAATCTCGTAGTGCTCGACAGCCTGGCAGGCGGCAAGCAAGCCCGCGTCGAGTGCCGTGCCGGATGCTTCCTTCATGAGGCCGTCGGCCTCCTTGATCAGGCCTTCAATGGCATCGCACTTTTCGCCGGAAGCCTTTTTGCCGATCGACTTGAAAACCTGCTCCAGCTTCTTGATCTGGCCCTTGGTTTCTTCAAGGTGATCCTCGGCCGCCTTCTTCAGCTTCGGGTCCGTTGCCGCCTTCGCAACTTTCGGCAGCGCCTTCGTGATGGCGTTCTCGGCGTAGTAGATGTCCTGAAGCGTGTGCTCGAAAATGTCGGCTAGGGTTTTCATTGGAATCTCCTTGGTGCGCAAACTTGCACGGAGGACAATGTTGCGAGGCCGAAATTGTTCCTCGCTGGAATTCAGTCTACAGGCCAGCGCTGGAAGCACATGACGGTTCAGATATGGGCGACGGAAAGGTCAATCCCTCCGCCGCCCGCCATCTTGCGGGCATAATGGCTAGAACACCGCAATATACTTCAGCAGGGCAATAATGCCGATGATGATGACGACCACCTGGGCGATCTGCTTCGCGCGGCCATCGAGGGGTAAACGTCCGATGAGATAAAGAACCAGCACGATCACAAGGAAGGTGATCAAGATGCTGATGAGAACAGATGTAGCCAAAGCCCAAACTCCTTAATCCAGCGCAGAATTGCACCGTAGAGGCGTAACTATGGCTGCAATCGCGGGAGGGAAGCCCGCAGGGTAAAAAAATTAGGAGAAGATGCGACCACCCGGACGTGATGGCGACCCCGGACAAGGGACTGGTTGGGCGCTCGGAATTCTTGCCTGCCAGCCGAAGTCAAACGGAGATGCGCACGTCCCCGGCCTGCGGGTCGGCATCAGGCCTACGAACCTCGATATTTATTCTTGCGGACGATCTTGTTGCCCCGCGGTCCGCTGACCACCGGCGTTCTGCCGCGGTTTTCTGCCTGCAGACTGCGCCAGCGTTCCAGGCGATCGGCGGCGAGCGTCCCGCCGGCGATCGCTGCCTGCACGGCGCAGCCCGGCTCGTGGGCATGGGTGCAATCGCGAAATTTACAAAGCGGCGCCAGATCGGTGATTTCGGCAAACAGGGTATCGATGCCATCGGTCACGTCGCTGACGTAGAGCGTCCGTATCCCCGGCGTATCGATAACCCAGCCGCCGGCTGAAATGGCGTGCAGCGATCGCGCGGTCGTGGTGTGCCGGCCCTTTGCATCACGTTCGCGGATGCTTCCGGTCTTCTGCATCGTGTCGGGTGCAAGCCCGGCAAGCGTGTTCACCAGCGTCGATTTTCCGACACCGGAGGATCCCACCAGCGCCACGGTCTGGCCGACGCCGCACCAGCGTTTCAACAGGGAAGCGGCATCGGCCGAGCGCGCATTCAAGACGACGACAGGCAGGTCACGCTGCAGCGCCTTGGCCTGCTGCTCGAATGTGCCTGCGTCTTCGGCGGTGTCAGCCTTGGTCAGCACGATCACCGGATCGGTCCCGGCCTGGTTGGCCATGATCAGGTAGCGCTCCAGCCTCCCGACGTTGAAATCGGCATTGCACGAGGTCACGATAAAGAGGGTATCGACATTGGCTGCAGCAAGTTGCTGGCCCTGTGCGCCTTCCGCGCGCCGCTGAAACACTGTCTTTCGGTCGAGACGGCGGACCAACATGCCTGTCAGGGGATCGGCAAGAACCCAGTCGCCCACCGCGAACTCCGCGGTGTTGCTATTCGGCGGAAGCTCGAGCCCGACCGGTCCGGTGACGCCGATCGCGTCGATGCGCGCCCGGTGAACCGAAGCGACGCGCCTGGGCGCGAGCTCCGCTTCGCCTGGCTCGACCTGAACCGCGAAGAAATCGGACCAGCCAAGCAGGTCAAGCGACAAGGGCGGGCTGGAATCGGTCAAAGCGTGATCCGAATATTCGGTTGCGCCGTCATGAATAGGGTCTTCGCAGGTTGAAATTGCATGAGATATTATCCGCGATCGAACGCTATCGATTGTCGGTAATGCAATATAGCAAACGTTCAACGGTGGAAATGCCGCAACAAGGAAGAACGGCCCCGGAGGGTCAATCGCGGTTCGCTTGACCTTAAACCCCGGGCCGGGCGGTCCTGCGGCGTTGCCATGGCAAGCCGCAGGCCGTGACCAGACGGCTAGAGTATGTCTGGTTCAGACTGAACCAGACATACTCTAGGTTCTTTTGTTTTCGTTTGTCTTTTCGGGAAAACCGGTTCCCACTTTTCCCTGACAAACGCTACGATGCCGAGGTCAGCTTGACGTTGCCGCCGTGGCCGCCGCCGCCGAAGACCTGGCGGTCGCCGAAGGAGGCGCGCAGCTGGCCGCGCGGGCCGGGAAGGCCGAGTTCCGGGAAGAGCAGTTCGGAAACGCGGTAGGCCTCTTCCACATGCGGATAACCGGAAGCGATCACCGTATCGATGCCGAGTGCCTGGTATTCGCGCAGCCGCGCGGCGACGGTCTTGGGCGAGCCCACCAATGCGGTGCCTGCGCCGGAACGCACGAGGCCGATGCCGGCCCACAGGTTCGGCGACACTTCCAGCTTGTCGCGCCGGCCGTTGTGCAGGGCCACCATGCGCGCCTGGCCGACGGAGTCGGAATTCTTGGTCAGCACCTCCTGCGCCGAGGCGATGGCCTCGTCCGAAAGCCTGGAAATCAGCCGGTCGGCGGCTTCCCACGCTTCGTCATCCGTCTCGCGCACGATGAAATGCAGGCGGATGCCGAAGGTCGCCTCGCGGCCCTTGCTGGCGGCGACCTTGCGCGCATGGGCGATCTTTTCCGCGACCTGTGCCGGCGGTTCGCCCCAGGTCAGGTATTTGTCGACGAGGCCGCCGGCAAAATCGATCGCCGCTTCGGACGATCCGCCGAAATAGATCGGCGGGCGCGGCTGCTGCACCGGCGGCAGGCCGAGCTGCGCGTTGATCGCCTTGATATATTTGCCGTCGAGGGTGGACTTGCCGGTCTCGATCAGCTCGTTGAAGACCTGGAAGAATTCGCTCGCATGGTCGTAGCGCTCGTCATGCGGCAGGAAGATGCCGTCGCCGGCAAGTTCCTGTGCGCTGCCGCCGACCACGATATTGAGTAGCAGCCGGCCGTTCGACACGCGGTCGAGCGTGGCGGCGAGGCGCGCATAATAGGCCGGCGTCGCCGTGCCGGGGCGGATCGCCACGAGGAATTTCAGCCTCTCCGTGCGCGCGGCAAGGTCGGCGGCCAGCACGAAGGATTCTTCGCAGGCAGCACCGACCGGAATGAGCACGCCCGAATAGCCGAGACGGTCGACGGCGACCGCGATCTCGCGAAGATATCCCGGATCCGGCGGGCGGCTGAGTTCGTCCGAGCCGAGATAGGAACCATCGCCGGAACTCGGGATGAACCAGAGGAAATCAAGGGGCTGGTCGGTCTTGGTCATGACATGTCTTCCTGCCGCGGCGGGCTGCCGATCATCTGGAGAGCCTCCGCATGCCGGCGGCAAGTGGAGCTATGGGTAAAATAATAATTTCTATAGTTTCAGTAAGGAAATCTATTCTCTTATGGAACGCCTGCAAGGATTATTCATCGCGCGCCAATCGTCCCGTCATGGCTCGCGCCGGCCGGCCTTCAACCTGTCCTCCAGCCACCGGCTGTAACGGGAGGCTGCAAAGCAGATGACGAAATAGACGGCAGCGACGACGAGATAGGCCTCGTTGTAGAAGCCGAGCCATTTCGGATCGGCGGCGGAGGCGCGGGCGGCGTTGAGAAGGTCGAAGATGCCGATGACCGCCAGCAGCGACGTCGCCAGAAGGAAGCCGATGGCGAGATTGACCATGGCCGGAATGACGATGCGCAGGGCCTGTGGCAGGATGACGAGCTGCTGCGTGCGCCAGTAGGAGAGGCCGAGCGCGGTTGCCGCTTCCGTCTGCCCGCCGGGAATGGCCTGGAGGCCGGCGCGGATGACTTCGGCGATATAGGCGGCCCAGAACAGCGTCACCATGACGATGGCGCGCAGCATCTTGTCGATGGAAAGCCCGTCCGGCAGGGCCATCGGCAGGATCAGCATGGCAACATAGAGGATGCCGACCATCGGCGTGCCGCGCATCAGCTCGATATAGAGCACGGAAAAGGTGCGCAGGCCCCCGAGCTTCGAACGGCGGGCGAGCGCCAGCAGCACGGCGATGGGCGTCGCGGCGGCAAAACACACGGCCCAGACGAAGAGCGTGACCGGCAGGCCGCCCCACTGGTTGGAAGGGATCTGCGTATCGGTGAAGGCGCCCTGCATCAGCAGCCAGCAGGCGAGGATGGTCAGCGGCCAGGCGAAGAGCAGCGGGCGACCCCAGAAGCGCGGCAGCGCACTCAAAGACAGGATGGCCGCGAGAAGCAGGATGACGAGCGTCGGCCGCCATTGCAGGTCGGGCGGGTAGAAAGCGAAGAGGATGAAGCGAAGTTTCGCCGTGACGAAGGCCCAGCAGGCGCCGTCGCGCGTGCAGGCATCCGCATTGCCGGTAAACGTGGCGTCGAGCAAGGCCCAGCGCAACAGCGGCGGCACGACCTGGGACAGCAGCAGCAGCGTCGCAAGCGTAATGAGCGTGTTGGCGCGGGTGCCGAACAGGCCGGTTCTGAGCCCTGTCAGGAGGCGGGCCGGGGCGGCGCTCATCGCACGGTTCCCCTTAGAGCGACGCGGTTGTTATAGGCGTTCATCAGGGCGGAAAGGCTGAGGTTTATCACGAGGAAGGTGCCGATGAGGATGATCAGCGCCTCCATCGACTGGCCGGTCGTGTTGGCTGTCGTGTTGATGATGCTGACGAGGTCGGGAAAGCCGATGGCGACGGCAAGGCTCGAATCCTTGGTGAGGTCGAGATAGCTCGATGTCGTCAGAGGGGTGATGACGCGCAGCGCCTGCGGCAGCACGATGAGGCGAATGATGTGCCCGTCATGCAGGCCGAGTGCGCGCGCCGCCTCCCACTGGCCGCCGCCGACCGACTGGATGCCCGCCCGCACGATCTCCGCGATGAGGGCCGAGAATTTCACGACGAGGCCGGTGAGGAGGGCCGCAAATTCCGGCGAGAGATTGAGGCCGCCGCGAATGTTGAAGCCGGAGAGCGCCGGCACCTCGGCAACGGGCCGCGCACCGGAGAGGACGAGGAAGGCAAGGCTCGCCACGAAGACGACGGCGGTCGCCAGCGCTCCAGAGCGGTGGGTCAGGCGGCCGGAAAGGCGGAGCAGCAGGATGAGGGCAAGACCGAGAGCCGCCGCAAGCGCCAGGGTCGCGAGGAGGCCGAAAGGGCCACCCTCCAGCGACAGCGAGGGCAGGTAGACGCCGCGGCTGGTGAGGAAGACGGTGCCGAAAAGGGCGGAGGCCTGGCGCGGCGCCGGCAGGGCCTTGGCGAGCGACATCCAGAAGAAGAGTTGGAGCAGCAAGGGCGTGTTGCGGGTGATCTCGATGAACCAGCGCACGAGCCCGGACAAAAGCAGGTTGCGCGAAAGCCCGGCAATGCCGATGGCGACGCCGCAGATCGTGGCGAGCAGGCAGCCGAGCAGCGAGACTTTCAGCGTGTTGAGAAGCCCGGCAAGGATCGCCCGCAGATAGGTATCGCCCGCCCGAAACGCGATGGCGCTTTCGCCGATCTCGAAATTGGCCGAACCGGTGAGGAAACCGAAGCCGGGCAGGATGCCGACGCGGGCCATGGTCTCGACCACATTCGCGACGAACAGCGCGCCAAGCGCGGCGAGTGCCACGAGAAAGGCGAGCTGGCCGAATGGCCAGTCGCCCCACCAGACGCGGAATTTGCCCAGGATGCCAGGCCCCAGTATGCCGGGCCTTGGAGGGCCCGGCACGATGGCGTGGAACACGCGTCTGTCGGACATCAGCGGAAGGGCGGCGAATAGAGCAGGCCGCCATTGGTCCACAGGCTGTTATAGCCGCGCTCCCAGCCGAGCGGCTTCAGGTTGCGATCGTAGATCTCGCCGTAATTGCCGAGCGTCTTGATGATGTTGTAGGCCCATTTCGGATCGAGCCCGAGCTCCGTGCCGAAGGACGGATCGACGCCCAGGAAGCGCTGGATGGCCGGATCGTCCGATTCCAGGAATTCGTCGACATTCGCCGAGGTGATGCCCCATTCCTCGGCCTGGATGGTGGCGTTCACCGTCCAGTTGACCAGTTCCAGCCAGCGGTCGTCGCCGCCGGCGATCGCCGGTGCGAGCGGCTCCTTGGACAGGCGCTCGGGCAGGAGCACGTAGTCGTCGGGGTTCTTCAGTTGGGTGCGCTTGCCAACGAGGTCGGAAGAATCCTGCGTGATCGCATCGACACGGCCGGATTCCAGGGCATCGATGAACTGCCCGGTGTCCTCGATGGTGACCGGCGTGAAGGTCTTGCTGGTCTTGCGGAAGAAGTCGGCGACGTTGAGCTCGCCCGTCGTGCCGCTCTGCGCACCGATGGTCGCGCCGTCCAGATCGGCCGCCTTCGTCACGCCGAGGTCCTTGCGCACGAGAATGCCCTGGCCGTCATAGAAGACCGTCGGGCCGAAGTGGAAGCCGAGCTTGAAGGCACGGGTGGTGGTGACCGTCACGCCGGACAGCAGGATGTCGAACTCGCCGCTCTGGAGGGCAGGAAGGCGCTGCTGCGGCGAGGAGGAGGTGAACTCCACCTTGTCCGGCGTGCCGAACACGGCGATCGACAGGGCGCGGCCGAAATCGATGAAGAAGCCCTGCCACTTGCCGTTGCTGTCCGGCGCGAAGAAGCCGGGCGTCGTGCCGACGCCGACCTTGATGGCGCCGCGCTGGTTAATCTTGTCGAGCGTCGGGCCAGCATGGGCGAAACCGGCAAGCATCGTAGTAGCCAGGAAGGCGGCCGCCGCTGCCGACTGGATCGCCCTTCGGAAGGTTTTCTGCACTATCATATTGAAATGTCCCCATTTTCAAAAAGAACCGAGCTTCCGGCGGATGGGCGTAGGGCCGATTGGCGAAAGGTATATTTATATTATCTATAAAATTAGTGTATTTAAGAAACGTGCGTGCCAATTTGTGGGGCAAGGAGGGAAATTGCTTCCCGTGGGATGAGGTTTGAAGAGCCGTTTCGATCCGTTTTCGCGAAAAAAACATCACGGGCGTCTTAAGTCGTCCGGAGCGTGCCGGCCGATTGTGCATGGAGACCTTGCCCCACAAGCGACGTTCACCGGAATTGGGGGGCTGGATCAGAGGGCGCCTATGCAATCTCCGACCCGCCCGATGAAGCCTCCTGAGGACGTCAATCCAAGGGAGCCGCCGTGCGCGGAAGGAAATTCCTCGCGGGCGCCAAGATATAATCCATAAAATCTATAAACTATATATAATACTGTTAATCTGGCTCCATCAATTTCCGAGGGGACCGCCGATGAGCCAGCAATCCGAAACCATCTTCTCCAAAGGCCTTTCGCGCCGCGGCCTGATCAAGGCGGCGGGTGTCACCGCCGTTGCCGCCACGGCCGGTGTAATCGGCGCGCGCTCCACGCGCTACGCCATTGCCGGCAACCTCGTTCCGATCAAGCTGGAATGGACGGAAGTCGCCGCCTGCCATTCTCCCGTTGGTTTCGGCCTTGCCAAGGGCATTTATGCCAAACACGGCCTCGATGTGGAACTGTTCTACCAGGGTGCCAGCGGCCAGACCTTGATCCAGGCGCTCGCCACCCGCAAGGCGGAAGCTGGCCCCGGCCTGCTCTACGATTGGCTGAAGCCGATCGAGCAGGGTTTTGACGTGCGGCTTTTCGCCGGTTCGCATGGCGGTTGCCAGAGCATTCTGGTCAAGCCGGACTCCGACATCAAGACGCTGACGGACCTCAAGGGCAAGACGATCGGCACCTTCGACGTCATGTCGCCCTCGCGCGTCGCCTTCTCGGTGGCGCTCGCCAAGGCGGGCCTCAATCCGGAAACCGACGTCACCTGGAAGGTCTTCCCCTTCGATCTCGTCGCCGAAGGCGTGCTGAAGGGCGAGGCGGACGCCGTCGCCCACATGGACCCCTGGGCCTATTCCTACGAGAAGCAGCACGGCTTTCGCCGCGTCGCGGATACGCAGACCGGCACGTTCAAGGATCGCGTCTGCTGCGTGCTCGGCGTCAACGGCGACTATTATGAAGCAAACAAGGACGCCATCAAGCGCGTGGCGTCGGCAAATCTCGAAATCCACCAGTACACGTCCACGCATCCGGACGAGGTGGCCAAGTGGTATTTCGACACGCTGCGGCCCGGCCTGCCGCTGGAGGACCTGACCGAGGTTCTCGCCTCCTTCACCTACCACGACCACTGGTTCGGCAAGGAGCTGCTGAAGGAAGTGAAGATCGGCTACGAGGATCTCAAGCTGACGGGGGTCATCGACGCCGGCACCGATCCTGACGAGATCGCCAACCGCATCACCATCGACATCTTCGCGTGACCCGATGAGTGCGGCGGTCGAGGAAACATTCGGCGGGGCAGCGCGGCGATCCTTCGCCCTGCCGCCCGGGGGCATCTGGCGCAACGGGCTCTTTGCGGCAGGGACGTGGCTGCTCCTCTCGGCGCTGACCTATGGGCTGCCCGATGTCATCACATGGGGCGCGACGGAATTGTTCGCGGCCGTCACGCTCGTCGGCGCCGGCATATTCCTGGCGCTGTCGGTCTCGGTGCATCGGCTCGGCAGCGCTGGGCGCACGCTCGTGCACTACGGCCCCTGGTTCATCGTGCTCGGGCTCTGGCTTGCGATCTGGGAAGTGCTGACGGCCAAGCTCGGCTGGCTGCCGAAACCCTTCTTCTCGCCGCCGCAGGGCCTGCTGCATGTCTACGTCACGGACTGGGACCGGCTGCTGATCTGCATCGCCTATACCGGACGCCTCTGGGGTCTCGGATTCTTTTCAGGCATCCTCGTCGGCTTTGCCGGCGGTGTGGCGCTCGGCTGGTCGAAGCGGTTCGCCTATTGGGGCATGCCGCTGCTGAAGCTCATCGGCCCGGTGCCGGCGAGCGCCTGGATTCCCTGCACCTTCTTCATCTTCCCCTCGACCTTCCACGCCTCGATCTTTCTCGTGGCGCTCGCCTCCGGCATCCCGGTCGCGATCCTCACGGCGGCGGGCGTCGGCCAGGTGAACCGGTCATATTACGATGTCGCCCGCACGCTCGGGGCGGACAATCGCTTCCTCATCTTCAAGGTCGCGATCCCGGCGTCCCTGCCGAACGTCTTCGTCGGCCTCTTCATGGGGCTCTACTATTCCTTCGCGGTGCTGGTCGTCGCCGAAATGCTCGGCGCCAAGTTCGGGCTCGGCTGGTATCTCCAGTTCAACACGGCCTATTCGGCCTATGCCAATGTCTATGCCGCCCTCATCGTCATGGCCCTGATCTGCGCGGGCTTGGTGCGCCTGCTCTTCGTGGCCCGCGATCGCCTTCTCAACTGGCAGAAGGGGATCCTCTGATGTCGCTCGCCCTTGCGGAGCCTGCGGCCTCCACCAGCATCGCGCTCGACGTCGAGACCGTTTCCCATCGCTATGATGTCGACGGCAAGGATCTTCAGGTTCTCGACGATGTGAGTCTCTCTATCGCGCCCGGCGAATTTGTCGCCCTGCTCGGTCCCTCTGGTTGCGGCAAGTCCACGCTGCTGCGGCTTGCCGCCGGGCTGGAGACGCCCACCACCGGCAGCGTGCGCGAGGACGGCCGGCCGATCGCGGCACCCGACCCCGACCGCATCCTCGTCTTCCAGGACCCGACACTGTTTCCCTGGCGCACCGTGCGCGGCAATATCGCGATCGGGCTTGAAGCCCGCGGCCTCATCCGCGAGCGCGAATACCGCATCGACGAGGTCTTGAAACTGGTCAAGCTGGAAGGCTTTTCCGATTTCTACCCGCACCAGTTGTCCGGCGGCATGGCGCAGCGGGCGGCACTCGCCCGCGCGCTCGTCAACGATCCGAAGCTGCTGCTGCTCGACGAGCCCTTCGGCAAGCTCGACTCGCTGACCCGGCTGCGCATGCAGAACGAGTTGCTCGACCTTTGGAAGAGCGCCGGCTTTACGGCGCTGCTCGTGACCCACGATGTCGAGGAAGCGCTGCTGCTTGCCGACCGGGTCATCGTGCTTTCCGACCGGCCGGCCTCCATCGTCGCGGAAGTGCGTGTCGACCAGTCCCATCCGCGCCGGCGGGATGATGCCGATCTCATTGCACTGCGCCGTTCGCTGCTCGAAAAGCTGGGCATATCCCATGACGTCTAACGGCCGCGCGACCGATTTCATCATTGCCATTGCCGGCTGCGTCTTCGCGCTGCTGGCGCTCGGCTGGTGGTGGCTGATCTTCAGCAAGGTCGTCGAGAACGATTACCTCACCGTCGGCCAGGCCGTGACCTGCATCGCGGGCGCGACCGACCTCTGCTCGCTCGCTCAGGCGCTCTGCACCAACGACCATCTCTACGGCATCCGGTGGTACGCGCCGGAAGCCTTCTGGGCGGCCGCGGCCATTCTCGTCGCGGGCGTTGTTCTATCGGCCCGTCCCTCGCGCGCCTGAGGGCGCCTTATCCAAGGAGAAGCTTCATGACGATCCACCAGTCACCCGAGGTCGCCGAGCAGGATGTCGTCCAGGTCCCGGCTGGAACCGCCACCTTCAAGAGCCGGCATCCGGAGACCATCGCGCTGCATGGCGGCAGCTTCCGCTTCGATCCGACGAGCGGCGCGGTCGCCGTGCCGATCTACCAGACCTCGTCCTTCCAGCTGCCCGGCACGGACGGCGCCGACAAGCTCTTCGCGCTCGAAGCCGCCGGCCATCTCTACACCCGCGTCTCCAACCCGACGCAGGATGCCTTCGAACAGCGTCTCGCCGAGCTGGAAGGCGGTGCAGCGGCGCTGGCGCTCTCCTCCGGCCAGGCCGCCTCGGCCTATGCGATCCTCAACGTGGCGCGGGCGGGCGACAACATCGTCAGTGCGGCCGGCCTCTATGGCGGCACCTGGGCGCTGTTCGCCGCGACGCTGAAAAGCTTCGGCATCGAAACGCGCTTCGTCGATGCATCGGACCCGGAAGCCTTCGAGACGGCGACAGACGAGCGCACGCGCGCCTATTACGCGGAATCCCTGCCGAACCCGAAGCTGGAGGTCTTCCCGATCGCCGAGGTCGCCGCCATCGGCCGCCGCCACGGCATTCCGCTCATCGTCGACAACACGGCCGCACCCCTGATCATTCGGCCGCTGGAACATGGCGCCGCGGTGGTCGTCTATTCGACGACGAAATATATCGGCGGCCACGGCACCTCGATCGGCGGTGCGATCGTCGACAGCGGCACCTTCCCCTGGGCCGAGCATGCCGAGCGCCAGCCGAACCTCAACGAGCCCGATCCGAGCTACCAGGGCAAGACCTGGATCGAGAAGGCCGCGACGATCGCTTTCCATCCCTATATCCTGCGCGCCCGCGCCGTCCTGCTGCGCGATCTTGGCGCGGCGATCAGCCCGCAGAACGCCTTCCAGTTCATCCAGGGTCTCGAAACCCTGCCGCTGCGCCTGCGCCAGCACAATGAGAACGCGGTGAAGGTCGCCGACTATCTCAAGGGCCACGCCAAGGTGGAGCGGGTGATTTTCCCGAAATTCCAGGACGGGACCGCGCAGGCGCGGGCGGAAAAATACTTCAAGCCCGGCTATTTCGGCGCGCTGGTCGGCTTTGAGCTGAAGGGCGGGCGCGAGGCCGGCCGCCGCTTCATCGACAGCCTCCAGCTCTTCTACCATCTCGCGAATATCGGCGACGCCCGCTCGCTGGCGATCCACCCGTCGACGACGACCCATTCGCAGCTTTCGCTGGAGGACCAGCTCGCAACCGGCGTCACGCCCGGCTACGTGCGCCTTTCCATCGGCCTCGAACACCCGGACGATTTGATCGCCGATCTGGAGCGGGCCATCGCGCTGGCCTGACGCCAGCGACCCCTTCGGAGCACGACCCCGGCGCTTCCTCCTCGCGCCGGGGTTTTGCGTTCCGGGCGTGACATCTCAGCAAAAAGAAATGCCATTCCCTTTTATAATATATAAAAAAGATAGAATTTCTGTATTTGAGCCGGGCAAACGCTACTCTCGCCGTCAATTCCAAGCGTGACGGGCCTTTCGCCTGTTCACGGCAGCGATGAGTAGACAATGACGCAGATCGACGATGCCTGGGGCGCTGGTCCCGGAGAAGACTACGAGGCGCTTGCCGCGCCGTTCCGGCCGATTTTCGCTGAAATCGCCGACCGCGCCACGGAGCGTGACCTTGTGCGCGACCTGCCGCACGAGGCGATCCGCCGCCTGAAGGAGGCGGGCTTTGGCGCCGTGCGCCTTCCGGTCGCCGATAGCGGCAAGGGTGCCAGCCTGCCGCAGTTCTTCAACCTGCTCGTTGAGCTTTCCGAGGCCGATTCGAACATCACGCAGGCCCTGCGCGGCCATTTCGGCTTCACCGAGGATATCCTGAACACCAAGGATGCCGAGCGGCGCGCCCTCTGGGTCGGCCGCATTGCGCGCGGCGAGATCACGGGCAATGCCTGGAGCGAGATCGGCACCGGTGCGGCCCTTGAACGCTTCGCCACCAATGTCGCCGAGAAGGACGGCAGGCTCGTCCTCAATGGTGCGAAATACTATACGACCGGCTCGTTCTTCGCCGATTGGATCGATGTCGGCGCGTCGAATTCCGATGGAGAAGGCATCTCCGTCGCGGTGCGGCGCGAGGCCGAGGGTGTCGATGTGATCGACGACTGGGACGGTTTCGGTCAGACGCTGACGGCGAGCGGCACGACCACCTTCCGCGATGTGGCGGTCCAGCCGGAAGACGTCATCATCGATGACGATCGCTTCAAATACAGCGCGGCCTTCTACCAGCTCGTGCATCTCGCCACGCTCGCCGGCATCGGCCGGGCGATTACGGGCGATGTGGCAAAGGCAGTGGCGGAGCGCCGCCGCACTTACACCCACGCCGCCGCCGCGCGCTCCAGCCAGGACCCGCAGGTGCTGCAGGTCGTCGGCCGCATCCGCGCCGCCGCCTATGCCGCAAGCGCCATCACCCTTCAGGCGGCGGCCAGCGTCCAGCGCGCCTACGACGCCCATTTCAATAACGATGCCGAGGCCGAGGAAAAGGCGAATGCGATCGCCGAACTGGAGGCCGCGCAGGCCCAGACCGTCGTCTCGGACCTGATCCTCGACGCATCGACCCTGCTTTTCGATGCGCTCGGCGCGTCCGCGACGAAGAAGCCGGCGGGTCTCGACCGGCACTGGCGCAATGCCCGCACGCTCGCCTCGCACAATCCGCGCATCTACAAGCACCGCATCATCGGTGATTTCGCCGTCAACGGCACGCCGCCGCCCTATCAGTGGCGCATTGGCGCGAGCGCGGGCTGACGGCGATGATCAGGCTCGAGGGCATCACCAAAAGCTTTGCCGGCAAGGATGGTTTGGTTGCCGCGCTCGACGGCATCGACCTCGTGGTCGCCAAGGGCGAGATCTTTGGCATCATCGGCTCCTCCGGGGCGGGCAAATCGACGCTGGTGCGCCTCATCAATCTTCTGGAGCGCCCGACGGGCGGCGAGGTCTTCGTCGCGGGCGTGCGGGTGACGGACGCCAAGGGCCAGCGCCTGCGCGAGCTTCGCCGCTCGATCGGCATGATCTTCCAGCATTTCAACCTGTTGAGTGCGCGCACCGTCGCCGGCAATGTCGCCTATCCACTGGAACTCACCGGTGAGTTTGGCAAGATCGAGATCGCCGAGCGGGTGGCGGCGCTGCTCGCCCGCGTCGGGCTCACCGAGCACGCCCACAAATATCCCCGCCAGCTTTCCGGCGGCCAGAAGCAGCGCGTCGGCATTGCACGGGCGCTTGCCTGCGAGCCGCAGGTGCTGCTCTGCGACGAGGCGACGAGCGCGCTCGACCCGCAGACGACGGGCTCCGTGCTCGACCTGCTGCGCCAGATCAACCGCGAGCTCGGCGTCACCATCGTGCTCATCACCCATGAGATGGACGTCATCCGCCGCACCTGCGACCGCGTCGCCGTGCTCGATCGCGGCCGCGTCGTGGAGGAGGGGCCGGTGACCGACGTCTTCCTGCATCCGCGCCATTCTGCAACGCTGCGGCTGGTGCGCGAGGCGGAGCCCGATGGCGGTTCGCTGGATGCCGTCGCCGTGTCCGACCTCGGCGGCCGCACCGTTCGGCTCACCTTCACGGGGCCGGCCGCACACAAGCCGATCCTCGGCCGTATCGCGCGTGAGAATCTTGTCGACTACAGCATCCTCGGCGGCCGCATCGGGCATATTCGCGAGACGCCCTATGCGCAGTTCGTCGTGTCGTTGAGCGGTCGCGACGTGGCGGGCGCCATTGCCGGCCTGCGCGCCAGCGGCGTCGATGTGGAATTGCAGGGCGGGGCGCTTGCCGAGGAGCTTCCCGTCGTGCCGCCCCGCCTTCAGGAAAGGCCGCTTCATGTCGTTTGAAAACCTCTATTGGGGCGATATCGGCGCGGCACTCGGCCAGACGCTGGCCATGGTCGGCGGCGCGCTGCTGCTCACCGTTCTCGTCGGCCTGCCGCTTGGCATCCTGCTGTTCCTCACCGGCCGCCAGCAGCTGTTCCAGGCGCCGGTCGCCTATGGCGGCCTGTCCTTCGTGCTGAACATCATCCGTTCGGTGCCGTTCATCATCCTGCTCATCGTGCTGATGCCGGTCACGGTGCTGGTCACCGGCACCTCGCTCGGCATTCGCGGCGTCATCTTCCCGCTCGTCGTCGGCACGTCGCCCTTCTTCGCGCGGCTCGTCGAGACGGCGCTACGCGAGGTCGACCGCGGCATCATCGAGGCGAGCCTTGCCATGGGCGCTTCGACCTCGCAGACGATTTTTCGCGCCGTGCTGCCCGAAGCTCTGCCGAGCCTCTTGGCCGCCGTCACCGTCACCGCGATCGTGCTCGTCGATTACACGGCCATGTCTGGCGCCATCGGCGGCGGCGGGCTCGGGGATCTGGCGATCCGTTACGGCTACCACCGTTTCCAGACGGAAATCATGCTGGTCTGCGTCGCGATCCTCATCGTCTTCGTCCAGCTCATCCAGGCGAGCGGCAACCGGCTCGTCACCCGCTTTTCCCGCAAATAACCCGCAATAGGAGGACCATATGCGCATTCTGAAATCGCTTGCCCTTGCCGCCGCCTTGGCGCTCGCCGCCTCTGGCGCCGCCAAGGCGGATGAAACCCTCGTCGTCGGCGCCACCGCCATCCCGCACGCCGAGATCCTCGAATTCGTCAAACCGATCCTCGCCAAGGACGGCCTCGACCTCGATATCCGCGTCTTCACCGATTACATCCAGCCGAACGCCCAGCTCGTCTCCGGCGAACTCGACGCCAACTACTACCAGTACCGGCCGTTCCTGAACGACTACAACAAGCAGCGCGGCACGGAACTCGTGCCGATCGTGCCTGTGCATATCGAGCCTTTCGTCGCCTATTCGACGAAGATCGACGCGGTCGACAAGCTCGAGGACGGTGCCACGGTCGCCATCCCGAACGATCCGGTCAATGGCGGCCGCGGGCTGCTGCTGCTTCAGAAGCTCGGCCTCATCAAGGTCTCCGGCAAGCCGGAACTGACCTCGCCGGACGACGTGCTGCCGACCATCAAGGACATCACCGAAAACCCGAAGAACCTGAAGATCGTCGAACTCGAATCCGCGCTCCTGCCGCGCGCGCTCGGCGAGGTCGATCTGGCCGCGCTCAACGGCAACTACGTCTTCGAGGCGAAGCTCGACATCTCCAAGGCGTTGCTCATCGACCGCGGCCAGGACGGCTACAACGTCTGGAGCGAATATCTCGTGACGCGCCCGGAGACCAAGGACGACGCGCGTGTCGCCAAGCTCGCCAAGGTGCTGAACAGCGAGGAGACCCGGGCGTTCATCGAGGAGCGCTACAAGGGGCAAGTGGTCGCCGCCTTCTGAACATCCAGTCCTTCGCCGCCGGGTGCGCGCTGTCGCAGCCCGGCCCATTCTTTCCGACCTGACGACGGCTGCACCATGACTCTGAGCAATGCGACTGCAAGAAGCCTCCCCACCGATCCGGCACCGGGCGAACCGGGCTGGGTGCCCAACCCGCCGGTTGTCGCCGCGCATGTCATCCGTGACGATGCGGAGGCGATCGCCGTTGCAGAGCAGCTGAGGCCGCTCTTTGCCGCCGAGGCGAAGGAGCGCGACCGCGAGCGCCTTCTGCCGTTCCGGGAGGTGGACCTGTTTTCGCAGAGCGGGCTGTGGGGCATCACCATTCCCAAGGCCTATGGTGGCGCTGGCGTCTCGCAGGTCACGCTGGCAAAGGTTTTTGCGACGCTTGCGGCCGGCGATCCCTCGCTGACGCAGATCGCGCAGAACAGTTTCGAGATCATCGACGTCATCCGCCAGACGGCGAGCGAAGAGCAGAAACGTGAACTTTTCGGCGCCGTGCTCGCCGGCAAACGTCTCGGAAATGCCTTCTCCGAATTCGGCGGCAAGAATGTCGAGACCTTCGAGACGAAGCTCGTGCGCAAGGGCGAGCATTTCGTCGTCTCCGGCCGCAAGTTCTATTCGACGGGTGCGCTCTTTGCCCATCTCGTGCCGATCGTCGCGCTGGATGAGGAAGGCCATGTCGTCGTCGCCGTCGCCGATCGCGATGCCGAGGGGCTGGAGGTCGTCAACGACTGGTCGGCCTTCGGCCAGCGCACCACGGCAAGCGGCACGGTCATCCTCGACGCGGTGGCGATCCCGGCGAGCCGGGTGCTGCCGGCCCATATCGTCTACGAGAACCAGAGCGCCGTCGGCCCGCAGAGCCAGCTCATCCACGCGGCGATCGATGCCGGCATTGCGCGCGGCGCGATCGACGCGACGATCGATCTCGTGCGCAACCATGCAAGGCCATGGATCGACAGCGGTGCCGACCGGGCGGCGGACGATCCCTATACGATCGCCGCGATCGGCGACTTGAAGATCCGCCTGCACGCCGCCGAGGCGCTGCTAGAGCGCGCCGGCCGGCAGCTCGACGAGACGATTGCCGACGTCAACGACGAGACGATCGGCAAGGCGAAGATCGCCGTTGCCGAGGCCAAGGTGCTGACGACGGAAGTGGCGCTTGCCGCCGCCAACAAGCTCTTCGAACTCGCCGGCACCCGCTCGACGCTCGGCACCCACAATCTCGACCGCTTCTGGCGCGATGCGCGCACGCACACGCTGCACGATCCCGTGCGCTGGAAGTTCCACGCGGTGGGCCAATATTACCTCAACGGCGTGCAGCCGCCGCTGCATTCCTGGATCTGATCGCGGCTATGCCAAAGGAAATCCTGCTCAACGCGTTCAACATGAACTCCGTCGGCCATATCAACCATGGCCTGTGGACCCATCCGCGCGACCAGTCGCATCGCTATACGCGGCTCGACTACTGGACATCGCTGGCGGCGACGCTGGAGCGCGGCCTGTTCGACGGCCTGTTCCTGGCGGATATCGTCGGGGTCTATGACGTCTACCAGCAGTCCGTCGACCTGACCTTGCGCGAATCCGTCCAGCTTCCGGTCAACGATCCGCTGATGCTGGTCTCGGCCATGGCGGCGGTGACCAAGGGGCTCGGCTTCGGCGTCACGGTCAATGTACAGGCCGAAGAACCTTACATCTTCGCCCGGCGCATCTCGACGCTCGATCACCTGACGGACGGCCGCATCGGCTGGAACATCGTGACCGGCTATCTCGACAGCGCTGCCCGTGCGGTGGGCGAGAAGGCGCTCGGCGAGCACGATACGCGCTATGACCGGGCGGACGAATGCCTCGACCTGCTCTATGCGCTCTGGGAAGGCAGTTGGGACGACGACGCCGTGCTGCGCGATCGCAAGGCGCGCCTCTATGCCGACCCGTCGCGTGTGCGAAAAATCCGGCACGAGGGCACCTATTACCGAGCCGAGGGCTATCACCTGAGCGCGCCGTCGCGGCAGCGCACGCCGGTGATCTACCAGGCGGGCACATCGGGCCGCGGCCGCACCTTTGCCTCGCGCCACGCCGAATGCGTCTTCATCTCCTCGCCGGACACCACCGTCGCCCGCGCCGCATCCCGTGGGATCCGCCAGGGCGCGGTCGAGGCGGGCCGGCGGGCGGAGGACGTGCGCATCTTTGCCGGCATCACCGTCGTCGTCGACCGGATGGAAAAGGCGGCGCAGGAGAAGTACGAAGAGTATGTGCGCCATGCGAGCCCGGAGGCAGGCCTTGCCCATTTCTCCGCCGGCACAGGCATCGACTTCTCCGAGTACGAGCTCGACGAGCCGATCACCTACGGCAAGGGCAATTTCGTGCAGACCTCCGTCGATCTCGCGCGCGAACGCGGCTGGACGAAGCGCAGCATCCTGTCCGGCATGGCGCTCGGTGGGCGTTATCCGCTGATCGTCGGCGATCCAAAGCAGGTTGCGGACGTGCTGGAGGCGTGGATCGACGAGGGCGAGATCGACGGCTTCAACCTTGCCCGCACCGTGACGCCGGAAAGCTACGAGGATTTCGTCGACCTCGTGGTGCCCGTGCTGCAGGAGCGCGGCCGCTACAAGACCGGCTATGGCGCGGGAAGCCTGCGCAATCGTCTGTTCGGCGCGGGCGACCGGCTGCCGGACCGTCATCCCGCCGCGGGTTTTCGCAAGGGCGACAGCGCCGCGCCCAACACATTCATCCGAGGAGCAAGATCATGACCATTCACACCAAGCCCACCCACCTGCCGACGATCGACTTCTCGCGCTTCTACGGCAGCCCCGCCGAGCGCGACGGCTTCGTCAAGGAACTGACCCGCGTCCTGCACGATCACGGCTTCTTCTACCTGACCGGCCACGGCGTGCCGCAGAGCCTGATCGACGAGGTGCTCGCCGTTTCCAAGCGCTTCTTCGCGCTGCCGGAGGCGGACAAGCTCGCGATCGAAATGGTGAACACGTCGCATTTCCGTGGCTACAACCGCGCCGGCTACGAGCGCACCTGTGGCGAACAGGACTGGCGCGAGCAGCTCGACATCAACACGGAAGGCGAGCCGGTCGAGGCCGGCCCGGACACGCCGTGGAACCGGCTCTACGGCCCGAACCAGTGGCCGGAGGCCCTGCCGGAGCTGAAGCCGCTGCTGCTGCGCTACCAGGCGGAAGTCACCCGCATCGGCATCGATGTCCTGAAGGCGATCGCGCTGTCGCTCGGCCAGCCGGAAAACGCTTTCGCCGATATCTACGAGCCGTCGCCCTCGCAGCTCCTGAAGATCATCCGCTATCCCGGCCGCGATGCCGCCGGCAGCGATCAGGGCGTGGGTGCGCATAAGGACGGTGGTTTCGTCACGGTTCTGCTTCAGGATACGACGCCGGGTCTGCGCATCCGCACGGAGGAGGGCGAGTGGATCGAGGCTCCTCCCGTGCCCGGCACCTTCGTCATCAACAGCGGCGAGCTGCTGGAGCTGGCGACCAACGGTTTTGTGCGCGCGGACGTGCACGGTGTCGTCACGCCGCCCTCCGGCACGGAGCGTTTCTCTGTCGCCTTCTTCCTCGGCGCCCGCTACGACGCGACGATCCCGGTCATTCCGCTGCCGGAGGAGCTGAAGCGCGGCGAGCGCGGCGTGACGGTCGATCCGCTCAACCCGATCTTCCGCGAGGTCGGCATCAATCACCTGAAGAGCCGCCTGCGTTCCCATCCCGACGTCGCGGCGAAACATCATCCCGACCTGCTCCATCTCCTGGAAAAGCCGGTGAAGGCCTGAACCCTTCGCCCGCCCGGCAAGGGCGGGCGTTTCTCTTTTGCGTGAGGCAGGACCATGTCCGGACAGGAAAGCAACATCGTCCTCCTCCCGGTGGAGGACGCGTCCCGCCGCGAGGTGGCGGCCCTCTGGGAGACGCTTCGGCGGGAGGCGGCCGCCGCCGTCCATCGCGATCAGGCGCTGGCCCGCGCGATGAACTCGGCCGTGCTGATGCATTCAAGCTTCGGCCATGCGCTCTCGCACCGCCTGGCCATCAAGCTTGCCGATCACGATGTCGACCGCGACGAACTGCTGGCGCTGATCTACGGCGCCTATACGGACAAGCCGGGCCTGCTGGGTGCTGCCGCCGCCGATCTCCAGGCGGTGAAGGACCGCGATCCGAGCAACACGGAGGTGCTGACACCCTTCCTCTACTTCAAGGGCTTTTCCGCCCTGCAAGGCCACCGCGTCGCCCATTGGCTCTGGACGACCGGCCGCGGCCATCTCGCCCGGCACATCCAGAGCCGGATTTCCGAAATCTTCTCCATCGACATCCATCCGGCCGCCGTCATGGGGCGCGGCATCATGCTCGATCACGGCAGCGGGCTGGTCATCGGCGAGACGGCCGTCGTGGAGGACGAGGTCTCGATCCTCCAGAACGTCACGCTCGGCGGCACCGGCAAGGACATGGGCGACCGCCATCCGAAGGTGCGCCGTGGCGCGCTGATCGGTGCCGGCGCGAAGGTGCTCGGCAATATCGAGGTAGGCATCGGCGCCAAGATCGGCGCCGGCAGCGTCGTCGTCGCACCGGTGGCACCCTATACATCGGTGGTCGGTGTTCCCGCCCGCCCGGTCGGCAAGCCGCATACCGCGCTGCCGGGCATCACGATGGACCAGACGCTGAGCGAGCCGGAATACATCATCTGAGCGCGCGGCTTGTGCCGGATGTCGGCGTGCCCTTCGGCAAGCGGATTATTTTCACGAGCCCCCGCGATTTGGAAAATTCTGCCTGTCCTGCGCCAATAATGCATCTAATTTATAGATTATATCATTAAACGCATGGATGGGGACCACCATGACTGACGAACGCACCGCCGGCGTGAACCGCCGCAACCTCCTGAAACTCACCGCCGTCGCTGGCGTCGTCGCCGGTGCAGAGCTCCTGTCCGCGCGCTCGGCGTCGGCCGCGGGCGAGCTTTCTCTCAAGGGCAAGCGCATCGGCATCAGCGCGACCGGCACCGACCATTTCTTCGATCTCCAGGCCTACAATGCCCAGATCGAGGAGGTGAAGCGCCTCGGCGGCGAACCGATCGCGGTCGATGCCGGCCGCAATGACGGCAAGCTCGTCTCCCAGCTCCAGACGCTGATCGCCCAGAAGCCCGATGCCATCGTCCAGCTGCTCGGCACGCTGAGCGTCATCGACCCGTGGCTGAAGAAGGCGCGCGAGGCGGATATCCCGGTCCTGACCATCGACGTCGGCTCGGTGAACTCGATCAACAACGCGACCTCGGACAATTGGGGCATCGGCAAGGATCTCGCGCTCCAGCTCGTCTCGGATATCGGCGGCGAGGGCAATATCGTCGTCTTCAACGGCTTCTACGGTGTGACGCCCTGCGCGATCCGCTACGACCAGCTCGTCAATGTCGTCAAATATTTCCCGAAGGTGCAGATCATCCAGCCGGAACTGCGCGATGTGATCCCGAACACGGTGCAGGATGCCTTCACACAGATCACGGCGATCCTCGCCAAATATCCGGAAAAGGGCTCGATCAAGGCCATCTGGTCGGCCTGGGACATCCCGCAGCTCGGCGCCACGCAGGCCCTCACGGCCGCCGGCCGCACCGAGATCAGGACCTACGGTGTCGACGGCAGCCCGGAAGTGTTGCAGCTCGTCGCCGACCCGAATTCGCCGGCCGCCGCCGACGTTGCCCAGCAGCCGGCCGAACTCGGCCGCGTGGCGATCCAGAACGTCGCCCGCTACCTCGCCGGCGAGACCCTGCCGCGCGAGACCTATGTGCCGGCGCTGCTCGCCAACAAGCAGACCGTTGGCGAAGTGTCGAAGAAGCTCGGCATCGGCTGAACCTTTTGACGGCGGACCGCGGCCGATCGGCCGCGGTCCCTCCGGTTTCTCGATGCAGGGAATATGACGATGGTGGATGCGGTAGAGAACGGCGGCGACGCGATCCTTCGTTTCGAAGGGATCGTCAAGCGGTTCGGCGGTGCGGCAGCCCTTTCCGGCGCGTCGCTCACGGTGCGGCGCGGCACGGTGCATGGCTTGGTCGGCCAGAACGGCGCCGGCAAGTCGACGCTGATCAAGCTCCTGGCCGGCCTGCACCGGGCGGACGAGGGCACGATCGAGATCGACGGCAAGGGCTATGACCGGCTGACGCCGCATCTTGCCGAGGCGCTCGGCATCCACTTCATCCACCAGGACCGCCTGCTGGTGCCGACCTTCACGGTCGGCGAAACGCTCTTCCTCGGCCGCGAGCCGCGCATTGCCGGCACGCCCTTCCTCGACCGCGCGGCGATGCGCCGGAAGGCGGCGGAGCTGCTCGATCGTTATTTCGGCCTGCAATTGCCCGCCTCGGCCCTCATCGCGGATCTTTCCGCGGCCGAAAAGCAGATCGTGCAGATCACGCGGGCGCTGATCGCCAATCCAAAAGTGCTGGTCTTCGACGAGCCGACGGCGGCGCTCGTGCGGCGCGAGGCGGATCTTCTCTTCCGGCTCATCCGGCGTCTCAGCGAAGAAGGCATCACCATCCTCTATATCTCGCACTATCTCGGCGAGATCGTCGATCTCTGCGACACCGTGACGGTGCTGCGCAACGGCCGCGACGTCGCGACCCTGCCGGTAGCCGAAACCTCGGCATCGAAGATCGGCGCGCTGATGGTCAACCGCGCGATCGGCGAGCTCTATCCAAAGCCGCAGGTCACGCCCGGCGAGACGCTGTTGCAGGTGGAAAACCTGGCACTCGCCGACCGCTACGACGAGGTGTCCTTCACGCTGCGCCGGGGCGAGGTGCTGGGGCTCACCGGCCTCGTCGGCTCGGGCGCCAAGGAGGTCGTGCGCACGCTCTTCGGGCTCGACCGTCCGACCGGCGGCACCGTCTCGGTCAAGGCCGAGGCCGTCTTTGCCACCGATCCGGCGAAGGCCACGGCAAAACGCCTCGCCCTCGTGCCGGAAGACCGCCGCCGCGACGGCGTGGCGCTCGATCTTGCGGTGACGGAGAACACCACGCTCGCCAGCCTCGGCCGGTTTTCCCGCGGCCTTATCGACCGCGGCGCCGAGCGGCGCCAGACCGAGGACCTCGTCAAGCGGCTGGAGATCAAGACCGACGGTATCGATGCGCTTGTGCGCACGCTTTCCGGCGGCAACCAGCAGAAGGTGGCGATCGCCAAATGGCTGAGCCGCCAGTCGGAAATCTACCTGCTGGACGAGCCCACCGTCGGCGTCGACATCGCCGCCAAGGTCGAGATCTACCGGCTGATCGGCGAGCTTGCCGAGCGCGGCGCGGGCATCCTCGTGCTCTCCTCCGACATCGAGGAACTGCTCGGCATCACCGACCGGGTCCTCGTCTTCTTCCGCGGCCGGGTGACGCGGGAATTCATCTCTTCCGAAACGAGCCCCGATCAGGTCCTCACCGACGTGACGGGCGCCCACGAGACGCTGCGCCATGCTGGTTGATGCCCCCTATATTCCGCCCTCTGTGTTCGGGCTCGAAGAGAAAACGTCCCCGGAGCCTGATAAGCCCGGCCCGGCGCTCGGGCGACGGCTGGCGACGCTTGCGCTTCGTGGCGGTTCGCTCGCCGTCTTTGCCGGCGTGCTGGTGTTCTTCTCCATATCAGCACCGTTCTTCCTGACGGTCGGCAATATCGGCAACGTGCTCGGCCAGTCCGCCATTGCCGGGGTGCTGGCGATCGGCCTCACCATCGTGGTCATCGCGGGCGGCTCGAACGTCGTCAGGGGCGGCATCGACCTGTCGCTTGCCGCCAATATGGGCCTCAGCGCCGCCGTCTATGCGACGCTCTCGCAAGCGGGGCAGGGCGACGCGGTGGCGATCCTCGGGGCGCTCGGCACGGGGCTTGCGATCGGCGCGGTCAATGCCGCAGCGGTGACGCTCGCCGGCATCGTGCCGCTGCTGGCGACGCTTGCCGTGATGAATGTCGTGGCCGGCCTCGAACTCGTGCTGACCCAGAACACTGTCGTGCCGGCTTCGGGCGAATTCCTTTCGACGCTTTCCGCAAGCGGCCCATTCGGCGTTCCCGTCCTCGCCTATGTCCTGCTCGGTTTCACGCTGTTCGTCGCGGCCATCGTACAATATACGCCGCTCGGCCTCAGGCTCTATGCGGTCGGCGAATATCCCGATGCGGCGCGCGCCGCCGGTCTGCCGGTCCGCTCCTTCGTCGCCGGCTCGTTCCTCGCAAGCGGCCTTTGCGGTGGCTTCGCCGGCATCCTGTCGGTGTCCTATCTCAGCGGCAGCACGACGGGCGCGGGCGAGATGCTGCTGCCGGTCGTCGTGACGGCGCTGCTCGGCGTGGTGTTTTCCCGCCGGCTGGTGCCGACGATCACCGGAACCTTGCTGTCTGCACTCTTCGTCGGCTTCCTCATCAACGGCTTCCAGCTTCTCAACATTTCCAGCACGCTGGTGAGCGGCGTGCAGGGCCTGCTGATCCTGCTCGTGGTGTCCGCCACCACGCTGCTGCGCCGGGAGACGATCTGATATGGCAACGGCATCCCTCTCGGCCTTCACACGCGGCATCGGTCGTTATGCGCTGGTCGCGGCCCTTGCCGCCGTCTTCGCCACCTTCGCGGCGCTTGCCCCGGGCTTCCTCTCCGGCGCCAATCTGGTCAGCGTGCTGGTGAACAATTTCGCGCTGCTCGCCATCGTCGCCGTCGCCATGACCTTCGCCGTCTCGGCCGGCGGCATCGACCTGTCGGTCGGCACGGCCATCGATTTTGCGAGCTTCGCCTTCGTCTCCCTCGTTCTTGCCGGGCAGCCGATCCCGCTGGCAGCCCTCGGCGGGCTTGCCGGCGGGGCTCTCGTCGGCCTGTTCAATGCCGTGCTGATCGCCGGCATCGGCATTTCGCCCTTCCTCGCCACGCTCGGCACGCTGTTCGTCGGCCGCAGCGTGCAGCAATTGCTGACGAACGGCGGCAATCCGGTCTACCTGCCGCCCGCCGGCGTGCCGGAGGCCTTCCGGTTCCTCGGCCACGGCTCGGTTGCCGGCCTTCCCGTGCCGCTGCTGGTCGCCGCCCTCGTGATTGCCGGCGCCTGGCTCGTCCTGTCGCGCACGCGTTTCGGCCGGGTGGTGCTCGCCACCGGCATCCAGGCGAGTGTCGTGCGCTATTCCGGCATCCGGCTGTCGCGCGTCACCGCCGCCACCTATGTGCTGGTCTCGGCCATATCAGCGATTGTCGGGCTGATCCTCACCTCGACGGTGACCGTCTACATCCCGTCCTCCGGCAATGCCTTCCTGCTTAACGCCATCGGCGCCACCTTCATCGGCACGACGTTCGATCCGCATGGCCGGCCGAACGTCCCGGGCACGGTGCTCGGCGTGCTGCTGCTCGGCGTCGTCGCCAACGGCCTGCTGCTCTCCGGCCTGAACTTCTACTGGCAGCAGGTCGGCACCGGGCTCCTCATCTTCTCGGTCCTTGCCATCGGCTTCGCCAACCGCAAGGCCGCCGCCCGGGCGTAAGCCCGGCAGCCTCTCTCGAAAGGAACGATCATGAGCAGCGTTACCCAGCTCGCCCAACCCCAGCAGACCGCCCACCGCATCGCGAGCGAAGAGGAAGCGCTCTCCGTCGCGCGCACACTTGCCGACGAGTTCGCAAACGGCGCGAGCCGGCGCGACTATGAGCGTGCGCTTCCCTATGAGGAGCTCGACCGGCTCTCCGCCTCCGGCCTGCTCGCCATCACGGTGCCTTCCGACTATGGCGGCATCGACGTGTCGAATGTGGTGCTCGCCGAGGTTACGGCCATTCTCTCAGAAGCCGACAGCTCGATCGGCCAGATCCCGCAGAACCATTTCTACATTCTCGAAGCGCTCCGTCACGACGGCAGCGAGGCGCAGAAGCGGTTCTATTTTGGCCGGGCGCTGGCCGGCGACCGCTTCGGCAATGCGCTCTCCGAGGTCGGCACCAAGACCGTCGGCAACTACAACACGCGGATCACGCCTGATGGCGCGGGCTTCCGCATCAACGGGCGGAAATTCTATTCGACGGGCGTGCTTTTCGCCCATTGGGTGGTGATCTTTGCACTCGACGGCGAGGAGCGGCTGACCATGTCCTTTGCACCGCGCGAGACGGAGGGCATCGAGATCGTCGACGACTGGGACGGCTTCGGCCAGCGTACGACCGGCAGCGGCACGACGATCCTGCGCGACGTCTATGTGCCGGCCGATGCCGTGGTCCAGCACCAGAAGGGTTTCGAGCGCCCCGGCACGATCGGCTCGGTCGGGCAGATCATCCATGCCGCCGTCGACCTCGGCATCGCCCGGGCGGCGCTGAAGGAAACCATCGGCTTCGTGCGCGACAAGGCGCGGCCCTGGACGGATAGCGGTGTCGAGCGTGCGGCGGACGATCCGCTGACGATTTCGCGCATCGGCGAACTCGCCATCCGCATCGAGGCCGCCGAGGCGACGCTGGAGCGGGCAGGGCGCAGGGTCGACCAGGCGCAGGTCAGCCTCAGCCAGGAAAATTCCGTGGCGGCGACCCTTGCGGTGGCCGCGGCCAAGGTGCTGACCACGGAACTCGCCATCGACGCGACGAACGTGCTGTTCGAGCTTGCCGGAACCGCCGCCACGAAACGCGGCCTCAATCTCGAACGTCACTGGCGCAATGCGCGCACCCATACGCTGCACGACCCGGTGCGCTGGAAATACCACGTCGTCGGCAACTATCACCTGAACGGCGTCACGCCGCCGCGAAACGGCGCGCTCTAGAGTTTTCGTTTGTCTTTTCGGGAAAACCGGATTCCACTTTTCCCTGACAAACTCTGACATCCAACCCTCGTGGTGGGGGGTGGTCGCCTGGCCGCAATCCTTCGGGATTGCGGCCCTTTTTTTATGCGAGAACGAAAAAGGCGGCCGGTGGCCGCCTTTCCTTTCTGCTGGCTGGTCGCCTCAGCTATAGAGGCTCGGCTCCGGCACGCGGCCGTTAAGCGCGAAATCGCCGACTTCGCGTGCCTTGTAGAACACCGGGTCGTGCAGCGTGTGGGTGCGCACGTTGCGCCAGTAGCGGTCGAAACGATAGTGCGAGGCCGTCGAGCGGGCGCCGGTCAACTCGAAGACACGCGCGGTGACGTCGAGTGCCACATGGGTGGCGTTGACCTTGGCCGCATAGGCCTCGATCGCCGCTTCGCCGCGCTCCTGCGCGGTAACCGCCCGGCCACGCGCCAACACCGATTGCACGGTGGACGCGGCGGCATCGGCAAGTGCTGCGGAGGCCTTCAGCGCTGCGCGGAATTCGCCGATGCGCTCCAGGATATAGGGGTCCTCGCTCGCCTTCTCGACGCCGGAGGTCAGCCAGGGACGGGTCGTCGTGCGCACATAGTCGATGGCCGTATCGAGTGCGCCTTCCGCCGTGCCGATATAGAAGTTGACGAAGACGAGCTGGATGAGCGGCGTGTTGAAGGTCGCCTGCACCGCAGGTGCGGCATCCCTGGCCGCAAGCGGCAGCAGGAAGTCGCTCTCATAGACCGGGAAATCGCGGAATTCGACGCTGCCGCTGTCGGAGAGCCGCTGGCCGATATTGTCCCAGTCGTCATTGGCCACATAACCCGGGCGATCGGTCGGCAGCACGAGATTGGCGATCTGGTCGCCGAAAGCCGCATTGGCATTGAGGCGGTCGGAAATGTGGGCACCGGTCGAGAATGTCTTGCGGCCGCTCAGCAGGTAGTGGTCGCCGTTCTGCGTCAGCGTCAGGCCCGGATCGCGCGGATTGACGGCGGCGCCCCAATAGAGCGTCTTCGCCACGGTCTCGACGCCGAGGTCCCAGGCCTTGTCCGGATCGTCCGCCGCCCAGTAGACGTACTGGCTGTTGACGAAATGGTAGCCGAGGAGCTGGCCGATCGAGCTTTCGCCACGCGCCAGGATGCGCACCAGCCGAAGCCCGTCCACCCAGTCGAGCCCGCCGCCGCCGATCTCCACCGGGTGCAGGGCGTTCAGCAGCCCGTCCTTCTTCAGCCGTTCGATTTCCGCAATCGGCGGCCTGCCTGCCGCGTCCAGTTCCGCGCCACGGCGGGCGAGATCGGCGGAAATCTCTTCCGCCCTGGCAAAGAGCCGCGTGCGGTCGTCCTGAAGGTCGGGGTCCTTGAGAAGGTGTAGGGCGTTCATGGCGGATCTCCTGTTTCAGCGCCGTTCGGCTGCTCGGCCCGCATTTTCCCCGACGCGCGATCCCGGAGCCAGCAAAGCCATTTCCGAAATTAATCCATATAAAAGATAGAATTTCTGTATTTGTGCGAAGCAGGCGTTATCCTCCCCCAAAGTTCGATGCCATCCGGCATCCTCAAGACGCTGGAGAACTCCATGGCCCGCCCCATTCGCTTCAACGCCTTCGATATGAACTGCGTCGGCCACCAGTCGCCGGGGCTATGGGCGCATCCCCGCGACAAGTCCTGGAAATACAAGGATCTGGACTATTGGCAGGATCTCGCCCGCACGCTGGAGCGCGGCGTCTTCGACGGCATCTTCATTGCCGACGTCGTCGGCTATTACGACGTCTACAAGGGCTCGAACTACCACGCCATTCACCAGGCGGCGCAGCTGCCGGTGAACGACCCGTTGCAGCTCGCGGCCCCCATTGCGCTTGCTACCGAGCATCTCGGCATCGGCATCACCGCCTCCACCTCCTTCGAGCATCCCTATACCTTCGCCCGGCGCATCGCGACGGCCGACCACCACTCGAAGGGCCGTGTCGGCTGGAACATCGTCACCTCCTATCTGGAGAGCGGTGCGAAGAATGTCGGGCAGGGCGGCCTTCGCCGGCATGACAACCGCTACGAGGTGGCCGCCGAATATGTCGAGGTGCTCTACAAGCTGCTGGAAGGGTCCTGGGAAGAGGGGGCGGTGGTGCGCGACGGCGAGAAGCGCATCTTCACCCATCCGGAAAAGGTCCACGAAATTGCCCACAAGGGCAAATTCTTCGACGTGCCGGGCTACGGCCTGACGGAACCCTCGCCGCAGCGCACGCCCGTGCTCTACCAGGCGGGCGCTTCCGGTCCCGGCAAGGCTTTCGCCGCTGCGCACGCGGAATGCATCTTCGTCGCCGCGCCGACCAAATCCGTGCTGAAGGCCTATGTCGCCGATATCCGCCAGCGCATCGCCGCCGCCGGGCGTGATCCGAAGAAGGTCTTCATCTATACGCTGGTCACCATCATCACCGACGAGACGGAAGACAAGGCGCAGAAGAAGTTCGAGGACTACAAGAGCTACGTCTCCTATGACGGCTCGCTCACCTTCATGTCCGGCTGGAGCGGCATCGATTTCGGGCAATATGCCCCGACCGACGTGGTGGAGCGGATCGAGACGAACGCCATCCATTCCTTCGTCGAGCACATTGCCGGCGGCGACAAGTCCTGGACGATCGACGAACTCGCCCAGTTCGGCGGCATCGGCGGCATGGGGCCGGTCTTCGTCGGCTCGCCGGAGCGCATTTCCGATATCCTGCAGGAATGGGTCGCCGATACCGACGTCGACGGCTTCAATACCGCCTATGCCGTGACGCCGGACAGTTTTGAGGATATCGTCGCCCATATCGTGCCGGAATTGCAAAAGCGCGGCGCCTACCCGACCGAATACAAGCCCGGGACATTGCGCGAAAAGCTTTTCGGCGACGGTCCCTATCTGCCGAAGACGCATCCAGCCGACGGCTACCGGGACATCGAAGCGGTGAAGCGCCGCGAGGCCGAAGCGGTGCCGGCTCTGAAGACAGTGGGTGCCTGACATGCCGGCAGGCTTGGCGTTCGAGGAAGGACAGGCGGGTTTTCAAGCCGTGAGCAATGGATCAGCCAGACCTGTCGTGGCGGTTATCGGCGGTGGTTTCACCGGCGCGGCGCTCGCCTATCATCTCGCCTGCCTGCTTCCGCTCGGTGAAGCGACGATCGTCGTCTACGAGCCGCGGGCCGTGCTGGGCGGCGGCGTCGCCTATGATACGGACGAGCCCGTCCACCGCATCAACGTGCCGGCGGCGCGCATGACGCTCGTTCCGGGCGACGACGAGCATTTCCAGCGCTGGCTTTTCGAAACCGGCGCGCTTCTGGACGATCCGGACGCGACCACAACCGACGGTCACGTCTTCGCGCGGCGCTCGGCCTTCGGGCGCTATGTTTCTTCCCAGCTTCAGCCGCTTATCGCGGCGGGCAGGATCGAGCACCGTCGCAGCCGCGTTCGCGCCGTAACGGAGGTTGAGGACGGGGTGTGGCGCATCGCGGCCGACGACGGTTCGGAGCTCTGGGCCGACCGTCTGGTCCTGGCAACGAGCCATCCGAGCCCGCAGCCCCCGGCGGCTCTCGACAGGGCGCTCGCCGGGCATGATCGCTACATTCCCGATGCTACCCTTCCGGGGGCCTTGTCGCAGATCCGGTCGGATGATCGCGTGCTCGTCGTCGGCACCGGCCTGACCGCCGCGGATGTGATCGCCACCCTCGACACTATCGGGCACCGGGGCCTGGTGACGGCCGTTTCGCGCCGCGGGCTGCGCTCCCGGGGCCACAATCTTAACCCCCAGGACCCGTTCGGCGATTTCGTCGATCCTCCAGCCCGCTCGGCGCATGCCCTGCTGCGACGGGTTCGCCGTACCCTTGCCGAGGCCGAAGCATCGGGCGTGACCTGGCACGCGGTGTTCGATCGGCTGCGCGGGCAGGGCGGCGACATCTGGCGCGCGCTGCCGGTTGTCGAGCGGCGGCGCATCGTGCGCTTCCTGCGGCCCTATTGGGACGTGCACCGATTCCGCATCGCACCGCAGGTGGAAGCGGCCATCGACCGGCGCAAGGCGGCCGGCACGCTTGTCCTTCACGCCGCCTCCATCGCCGGTGTGAAACAACAAGCAAACGGCGAAATCGCCGTGACATTCCGGCCCCGGCACGGGCGGGAGCCGTTCGAAAGACGCTATGACGCCGTCGTCGTGACGACCGGCCCCGGCCACCGGTCGATCCTCTCAAGCCAGCCGTTCCTGGAAGGCCTGGCGCTGGCAGGCGTGCTGCAACCCGACAGCGTCGGCCTCGGCATCGCCGTCGACGGACAAAGCCGCGCCATCGGCTCGGACGGGCGCACAGCACAAACCCTCTTCATCGCCGGCCCCCTGGCGCGCGGTACGTTCGGAGAACTGATGGGACTACCCCAGGTAACCGACCACGCCGTTTTCGTCGCGACCCGCATCGCGGATGGAATCATCGATGTTGCAAAGCCTGGCGCGCTTGCGCGGCCGGCGACCTAGAGCATTTTCAGCCGACGCGGCATCGCTTCAGCATCGGATATGGTGTTCGTCTCGCTGAAAATCTGGCAGCGCGCGACGTTAGGACCTGCGCTCCAGCAAATGCCTCGCCAGCACGTCAGCGGTGCGGATTGCATCGGCGACGATGCGGGCATTCAACACCCGCGGGACGGAGTGGATCACGCTGGATGGATGCATTGCCGTCTCGCCGACGCGCAGGAGATCGGCGTCGGACACATCCTCAAGTCCAAGATCGGCCAGCCGGACAGGCAGTCCAATGTCCGCACAGAACAGGATTGCCTCCTCGATCTCCTTCGGGTCACGATTTTCCAGCACCAATAGACCGATGATGCCGAAGGCGACCTTTTCGCCATGGAAGAAATGATGCGTCGGCTCCAGCACCGTCAGCGCATCATGGATGCCATGGGCCGCGGACACGCCGCAGTTTTCAAAGCCGAGGCCGGAGAGAAGCGTGTTTGCTTCGATGATGTTCTCCACCGCTTCCGTGAGGCAGCCGGCCTTGGCTGCGAGATACGCTGCTCGTCCGTCTCGCAGGAGTGTCTCGTGGCAGGCCCGAGCGACATGAGCGCCGGCAATCGTCGGTGCATAGCCGTCGGCAATGTAGTTGTTTGACCGGCTTTCGAAATTCGAGCGCGCCTCGAACCAGGTGGATAGCGCATCGCCCATGCCAGCCGCGAGAAAACGCACCGGAGCGCGAAGGATGATTTCGGAATCGACCAGCACGACGTCCGGATTGCGATAGCAGCGCTCGACACGGTCATAGACGCCCTCGGCCGTGTAGATCACGCCGATGGAACTGGTCGGGCTGTCGGTCGATGCGATGGTCGGGACGGTTATGATACGCGCACCGATCTCGCGAGCGGCGATCTTGCCGGTATCCAGCGTCTTGCCGCCTCCCACACCAATCACCACGTCGACGTTAGAGCCGAGTTGCGCGCAACGTCTGACCTCGACATCCGTGGATTCGCCGCCGAAGACGGTCGCCACGGCCTCGACACCGGCCCTGGCCAGCGAAGCACGCAGCGCCTCGCCATAGGTCTTGTCGACGAAGGCATCGGTCAGCAGCAGGGCTTTTTTCCCAAGCCCGGCTGCATAGGTGCCGAGGTCCTTGAGAACTCCCGGCCCCTGCACGTAGCGCAACGGGCCGCCAAATCCGCGAGTGAGCATTCTGTTCTCCTTAGCGCAGCGTCAGGCCGCCATCGATGGTAATGATTTCGCCGGTCGTGAAACTCGCGGCGTCGGAGGCGAGATAGACGACTGCCCCGACCAGTTCGGTCACGTTGCCGATGCGGTTCTGCACGGCGCCTTTTTCCCAATGGTCGCGCACGACATCCGGGTGCTCCTTGAGCACTTCATCGGTCAATTCCGTGCGGATGTAGCCGGGCGCGATGGCGTTGACGCGGATGTTGTGCTCCGCCCATTCTGTTGCCAGCGCCTTGGTCAGCATGTGCACGCCGGCCTTGGAGACATTGTAGGCGGCATGACGGAACGGCCAGTTGACGATGCGGCCCGACATGGAGCCGATCGAAATGATGCTGCCGGATTTCTGGGCGATCATCTGCCGGCCGGCGGCGCGCGAGACCAGGAAGACGCCGTCGAGATTGACCGCCATGGTGCGCTGCCACGTCTCGAGCGAACAATCCTCGGCTGGTGCCGGAAGGACGATGCCGGCATTGTTGACGAGAATGTCGACCCGGCCGAACGCTGAAACCGTCTCGGCGATCAGTCGGTCGGCGTCCGCTTCGACGGAGACGTCGGCCTTGATGGCCTTGCTCTTTCCGCCGGCCGCTTCGATGGCGGAGACGACGGCCTCGGCGCGATCGGCGGCCGAGTTGTAGTTGACGACGACGGTCGCCCCTTGCGCCGCCAGTCCTTTCGCCAACGCTTCGCCGATGCCCCGCGATGCGCCTGTGACGATGGCAATCTTGCCCGAGAGGTCGAAGAGACCTCCTTGAACAGCATTCATGTTTTCCTCCCGAAAACGGCGCGGCTCAGGCAGCCGTGCTTGCCTTGAGAACGTTGTTGGCGATGTGCTCCGCCACACGGATAGCCTGCGCGACGATGGTCAGCGAAGGGTTGAACCCGGTGGAAGAGGGCAGGAAAGACGCGTCGACCACGTAGAGATTGTCGACGTCCCAGATCTTGCCGTAGGGGTCCAGCACCGAGGTCGCCGGGTCGTTGCCGAAGCGGGCGGTGCCGCATTGATGCATGGACACGGTGATGTCCATGCGCTGGGTGATGACGATCGGATAGCCGATCGATCGCATGATCCGTGTCCAGTGACGCACAAGCTCATTGTGGGACGTCAGGTTGTTGGGTGTGTAGTTGACGCGGATCGTGCCGTCCTTGTCGAGCGTGACGCGGTTCTCGGGCCGCGGCAGGTCTTCGGACATGATCCACCAGTCGACCGAACGTTCCGCAAACAGATCCATCAGCCATTCCGGAATCCATTTGGCATTGGCCGTCAGCATGCCGCCCTGCAATTTTCCCAATCCCTGGACATTGCCCATCGGCCAGGGGCGATGGGCGTTGGCCAGGTAGAAATCGTTGATCGCCATCGATTTCTGGAACTTCACCCGGTTTTTGCGCAAGGGGTTTATCGCCATCATCGCGGTGTTGTTGTGGGCCATGTAGTTGCGACCGAGCTGGTCGGACGTGTTGTTGCCCAGTCCGCGCGGATGTTTTTCATTGGCGGAGCGCAGCAGGATCGCGGTCGAATTGATCGCACCTGCCGATGTGATGAACAGGTCGCCGGAAATCACCCGCGTCGCACCGGCCTGTTCCACCTCGATGCCGGTGACCTGCCGTCCGCTGCCGTCGGTCAGCATGCGCAGAACCTTGGTGTCGAGCACGAGATCGACGAGGCCGGTCGCAAGCGCTGGCCCGACCAGGCGGATTTCGGCGTCGTTTTTTGCGCCGAGCTTGCAAGCGAAGCCATCGCAGGTGGGACAGCGAATGCACTTGCCGCCATCGTGCCGGTCGATGGCGATCGGCAGTGGAAAGGGTCGCAATCCCTTGCCGCGCAGTTTTTCGGCGACGGCTTCGATCTCCGGTTCGTGGCCGATGGCGGGGTAGGGCATGGGGCCGGAGCGCGGCGGCTCGATGGGATCGGCCCCGGCGGTGCCGTGGGTTCCCATCAGTCGCTCGGCTTCATCATAATAGGGCGCGAATTCGTGATAGCTGACCGGCCAGGCGGGCGCGATGCCGTCCTCGTGTTGCAGCTCCTCGAAATCCTCCACCCGGAAACGCACCGTGGCGGCGCCGAAGAATTTGGAGTTGCCGCCGACATAATAGAAGGTCGAGGGGGTGAAAGAATTGCCGCTCTTGTCTCGCCAGGTTTCCTTCGTCGTATATTTGCGCTGGTGGAAGACGGCCTTGACGGACCAGTTGTCGGCCTCTCGCGGCAGATAGTTTCCACGCTCGATCATCAGCACGCGGGCGCCGGTTTTCGCCAGCCGATTGGCCATCGCGCCCCCGCCGACGCCGGCGCCGACGATCACCACGTCATAGTGGGTGTCGATCGTGTTCATGATAGTCTCCTCCAGGCCGCCTTCACGACGGGCGGCGAAATATAAGTTCCTGTGCCGGCAAATCCGGCTTGTCACATGACGGCGCCGACCTGCCAGGGCACGAATTCGTTATCGCCGTAGCCGAGCTCCTCACTGCAGGTCGGCTTGCCGGAGGCGGTGGCGATCATCAGATCGAAGATGCGATGGCCGAGGACTTCGATGGTTTCGGTGCCGCTGACGACCGTGCCGCAGTCGATGTCCATGTCCTCGACCATGTGCCGGTACATCTCGGAATTGCTGGCAAGCTTCAGCGATGGTGACGGCTTGAAGCCCGAGACGGATCCGCGGCCGGTCGTAAAGGCGATAAGATTGGCGCCGCCGGCGACCTGGCCGGTGACCGCAACCGGGTCATAGCCGGGCGTATCCATGAAAACGAGGCCCTTTTCGCTCACCCTCTCGGCATATTCGTACACCGCATTCAGCCGCGACATGCCGCCCTTGGCGACCGCGCCGAGTGATTTTTCCAGGATGGTGGTCAGCCCGCCCTGCTTGTTGCCATGGGAGGGATTGTTGTCCATCTCGGCACCGTTGCGGGCGGTATAATCGCGCCACCATTCTATGCGCTCGAGCAGCTTCTCGGCCACGGCCGGCGAGGCCGCGCGGCGCGTGAGCAGGTGTTCGGCGCCATAGATTTCCGGCGTTTCCGCAAGAATGACCGTGCCGCCGTGGCGCACGAGAAGGTCGGCCGCGAAACCGAGGCCAGGATTCGCCGATATGCCGGAATAACCATCCGATCCACCGCATTCCAGCGCGAGCGACAAGCCGCTTGCCGGCTGGGGCGTGCGCTCGATGGCACCGACGATGGGCATCATCTCCTCGACGGCGCGGATGCCGGCCTCGATGGTGCGCCGGGTGCCGCCGACAGCCTGGATGGTCATGGTGCGAAGCCGGTCGGTTTCGCCCAGTCCCTCGCGCCTGAGCAATGCAGGGATCTGGTTGGTCTCGCAGCCAAGGCCGATCATCAGGACGCCGCCGACGTTGGGATGGGCCGCATAGCCGGAAATCGTGCGGGCGAGGTAGTCGTAGCCCTCCGTCTTCGTGTTGAAGGCGCAGCCGCCGCCATGGGTGAGGGCGATGACCCCGTCAACGCCAGGATAACGCTCCACGACACCGGGAAGCGAAAAGTGCTGTGCTACCGCCTTGGAAACGGTGGCGGAACAGTTCACCGACGAGATGATGGCAATGTAGTTGCGGGTTCCGACACGCCCGTCCGGCCGGGCATAACCCATGAATGTCGCGCGCTTGTCCTCGTCAACCATGTCCGGCACCACCGCATCGGCGCCGATCGCATAATCGCGCGTGAACTCGCCGACCGCCAGGTTGTGGCTATGCACATGCGCCCCGACGGCGATGTCGTCACTGGCAAAACCGATGGTCTGCCCGTATTTCGTGACGGCCTGGCCGCGGGCGATGACTGCGGTGGCGATCTTGTGGCCGCGTGGAATCCGTTCCAGGGGCCGAAGGCCGTCGATGTCCGGCATGGCGGCGGGCTCGATCTGCTCCCGGGCAACGGCGACATTGTCGGCCGGGTTCAGCCGGATGAGTGGCGAAATATAGTTGTGCGTGTCGACCATCAGGAGGCGTCCTGTGAAAACATGCTGGTTCCTTCCTGATAAAGCCTGGCCATGACGTCGAAGGACGATTCCAGATGGATGCGCATGGCGAGCTCGGCATGATCCGGCTTGCCCGCGCGGATCGCCGCGACGATGGCAGCATGCTGTTCGGTCACCATGGCCAGATGGCCGGGCACCGGTGCGGAGAGCTGGCGCATCCTGTCGAGGTGCACTTTGGCCAGGGTTATGAACTTCCAGATGCGCGGCATGCCGCTCAAGCGGGCAATCGCCTCATGCAGCATGTCGTCCTCCTCGAGATAGAGTTCGAGGCGACCCGTGTCGATCAGCACCTGCATGCGCTTCACGATCGCGTCGAGCTCGGCGCCGGCCGCGTCGTTGTAGCGTGACGCTGCACGTCGGACGCTCTCGATCTCCAATGCGCGGCGGATCACGAATCCCTCCTCGGCAACCTGGAACGAGATGCCGCTCACATAGGTCCCCGAGTGCGAGATGACATTGACCAGCCCTTCCTCGGCGAGCTTCTGAACGGCCTCCCGGACGGGTGTTCGCGACACGGAAAGCTCAGCGCAGATGTCCTTCTCGACGATGGGGGCACCCGGCTTAATCTCCAGCATGATGATGGATCGCCGTAACAACTCATATACTTGCGTAGCTTTCTGAGTGGACTGTTTGTTCATGCCGCTTCCTCTAATAACTGCAATTACACACAGTTATTGGGATCTTGCAATTAATTTTTCGCTTCCCGTTGACAAACTCATATATCTGTAGCCTCTATAACTCATATATGAGCTGCCTCATCGCCGGACTTTTACCGATGGGTGGCAGGAGAGCGGCGCAGCATTCGCGCCGAGCAGGAGAGAGCCATGACCGACCGCGCAATCGCGCCTGCTCTACAGGTGAGCCTGTGAGCATCATCAACTATTTGACGCGGATCGAATTCGGCGAAGGCGAGATCGTTCGCTTGCCGGAACTGCTTGCCGCCTTGAAGGTGACGCGGCCATTGATCGCGACGGACAAGGGCCTCGTCGCCTCCGGTCTCGTCGATAGGGTCGCCGCGCTTTTCGGTGACGGTGTCGTCGTGTTCGACGGTACGCCGGCCAACCCGACCGAGGACGCCGTGATCGCCGCACATGATCTTTATGTGAGGAGCGGGTGCGACGGCATTGTCGGCCTCGGCGGCGGATCGTCGCTCGATCTGGCCAAGGCTGTACGCCTTTTGACCGGTCACGAAGGCCCGCTTGACCAATATACCGCAGTCTCCGGTGGCGTAGCGCGTATCCACGGCAATATCTGTCCGATGGTTGCCGTGCCGACCACCTCCGGCACGGGTTCGGAAGTCGGCCGCGCCGCCGTGATCATCACGGCGGACGGGCGCAAACTCGGCATCCTGTCCGGCTTCATGCTTCCGTCCATCGCGCTCTGCGACCCGGAACTGACCTATGGCCTGCCGCCGCGGCTGACGGCGGCGACCGGCATGGATGCCATCTCGCATTGCCTCGAAACCTATATGGCCCCGGCCTTCAATCCGCCCGCTGAAGCAATCGCGCTCCATGGCCTGGACTGCGGCCTCGGCGCCATTGAACGCGCCATGGCCGACGGTGCGGACAAGGCCGCGCGCCGCGACATGATGGTATGCGCCCTGGAAGGCGCGCTGGCTTTCCAGAAGGGTCTGGGCGCAGTGCACGCACTGACGCATCCCCTCGGCGCGATCCGCGAACTGAACCTGCATCACGGCACACTGAACGCCATCCTGATGCCGGCCGTGCTGCGCTTCAACCGCGAGACGATCGGCGCGAAGTGGGATGTCCTCGCCAGGCGCATGGGCGGCACACCGGACGAGGTGATCGCCGCTCTGAACATGCGCATCGGAATGCCCTCCGGGCTGAAGGAGATGGGCGTGACCGAGGCGATGATGGAGGCGGTGTCCCACGCCGCACTGAAGGACCATTGCCACGCGACCAACCCGCGGATCGCGAGCCAGCAGGATTATCTGGAAATTCTTCGCCACGCCGCATGAGGCATGGGGCGAGGGGAGGAGCCAGGCGGGCTGACCCGCCTGGTATGTTCAAGTTCGAATAGGGCCGTGTGCCCGATCTTGGGAGGGTGAAATGACTGAAGAAACGAAAAACACCGATCGCGTCGCGAGCTTTGGCGGGTTTCGTCTGACGCGCCGCGGTCTTTTGTCGGCAGGTGCCGCTGCCACCGTCGCAGCCACGCTGGCACGGCCCGGGTTTTCCTTTGCGCAGAATGCCGAGAAAAACTTCTGTGCCTCGCTCGGCTGGACGGTCTGGGAATCCGGTCGTCACATCGTCAACGGCTACAAGGACGCCGTCGAGCGCCTAGGCGGAAAGCTGACCATAGCGGACGCCAATTACGACATCAAAAAACAGGCCGACCAGATTCTCGCTTTCGTGGAAGCCAAGCCGGCTGCGATCTTCATTACGCCCGCTGACGCGGCTGCGATTTCGCCGGCCGTACAGCAGGCCGTCGCCTCGGGAATCCCGATCTTCGTCGGCGACTCCTATGTGCCCGGCGTGACCGTCACCTCGACCGCGATGTCGAACAATTTCGGCCTCGGCGCCTACCCGGCCCAGTATATTGCCGACCAGCTCGGCGGCAAGGGCAAGGTGGCCCTGGTATCGCTGCCTTCGAACGAAAGCTGGGACCAGCGCACGCTCGGCGCCAAGTCGGTCTTCGTTCGTTATCCCGATATCCAGATCGTCTCGGAAATCGCCTTCGCACTCGGCGGCTCGACCACGCCGCGGCAGGTCGTCGATCAGATCCTCACCGCCAATCCGGAACTGGACGCCATCTGGTGCGCCTGGGATGGTGCGGCTTCGGAAGGAACGCTTGCCATTCGCGCTTCTGGCCGCAACGTCATCATCACGGGTATCGACGGAGGCCAGCAGTCGTTCGAATATATCAAGGCGGACTCGCCGTTCAAGCTGACCATGGCGCAGAGCTTCTACGAGATGGCCTATATGAACGCCTACTATGCCCAGGAAGTCGCCGCCGGCCGTCAGGCGCCGCGCTTCGTCATCACGCCGTCCTACGCCGTGACCAAGGCCTCGCTCGATCCGCTGGATGCGATCCCGGATACCTATGACGTGCCGGGCGAGGCTGCCAAACTCGGCTGGAGCCGCGTGCTCTGAGGCGAACCGCCTGAGGGATTGACTGTTTCCTCCCGAGGCGGGTGACGGCACACAATTGCCGCCACCCGTTTCGGCGGAAAGACATCGAGGAGGATCGGATTTTGACTGGTGATACGGGCGTGATCCTCGCAATGCGAGGAATCCGGAAGCGCTTCGGCGATGTCAACGCGCTGGAAGACGTCGATTTCTGTCTGCGCGAGGGGGAGGTTCACGCCCTCCTCGGGATCAACGGGGCCGGCAAATCGACACTGATCAAGATCCTGTCGGGCGTTTATACCAAGGACGCCGGTTCAATTAAAATCGCGGGCCAGTCCTATGAACTCGGTTCGCCGCGAGCGGCGATCGAAGCTGGCGTGGCCGTCGTCCAGCAGCATCCGGAACTCGTCGGCGACCTCACGGGCGCCGAAAACATCTTCCTTGGTCACGAGGGTCGCCGCCCGGGTTTGTTCTCGCGCATCAATCGCCGCGATATCGCCGCGCGCGCCGAAGCGATGCTCGCCCGCTTTCCGATCGATATAGACCTTGGCCGAAAGGTCTCGGACATGCCGGCCGTCGATCGGGAGATCGTCGCGATCCTCCATGCTCTGCGGCTGGAAAAGGCCCGCATCCTCATTCTCGACGAGCCGACCTCAACCTTGACCGAGCGCGAGAAGGCCTCGCTGTTTTCCATGATGCGAACGCTGAAGGCAGCCGGCATCGCCATCATCTACATCACCCACCGTCTGGAAGAGGTCTTCGAGATCGCCGACGGGTTCACCGTCTTCCGCGGGGGGCGCAACGTCGCGACCCATACGGTCGCCGAAGCGCGCGCGAAAAAGATATCGATCCCGAACCTGATGCTCGATTCCGACAAGGGGCTTACCTTTCCACCCCGTTCGGAAACAGACGACGGCGAGATCGTGCTGGAGGCGAGGGCGCTGCGCGCGGAAGGCCTTTTCCGCGATGTTTCCTTCACCGCCCGCAAAGGCGAGATTCTCGGCATTTTCGGGCTGGTCGGTTCCGGTGTCGATGAATTGTCGAAAGCGCTCTTTGGCGTCGTCACGCCGGACGGCGGTGAAATCCGCCTGAAAGGACAGCCCGTCCGGTTCCGCTCGGCGGCGCAGGCCCTGAAGGCCGGCATCTTTCTCGTGCCGGGGGACCGACGCACCGAGGGCCTCGCCATGAATGAGGACGTGGTGTTCAACACCACGCTCGCCAATCTCGACCGTGCCTCGCTCGGCGGCTTGCTGCGCTTCCGTGACAACCGAAAGCAGTCGGCAGCGCTTGCGGCCAAGGTCGATCTGCAGCCCCCGAAGCTCGATCGTCCGCTGCGCGGCTTTTCCGGCGGAAACCAGCAGAAGGTCGTCATTGCCAAGGGTCTCTACCGCCAGGCCGGAGCCTACATTTTCGTCGAGCCGACGGTCGGTGTCGACATCGGCGCCCGGTCCAAGATCTACAGCCTGATGCGGGAAATCTCGCGCGAGGCGGCTGTCATCGTCATTTCGTCGGATTGCGACGAGGTGCATGGCGTCGCAGACCGAACGCTGGCGCTCTACAAGGGACGGCCGATCGGTGTTCCGGATCGGACAACCACCCGCGACCAGTTGTTGTCCGCGGGCATCATGGGGGAGATGACGGTATGATTTCCGGCCACCTTGCGTTTCGCCTGTTGGCGTTCATCGTGCTTGTCGCCGTGATCGCCGGTATTTTCTGGACGCAGAATTCGGCCTTCCTGTCGGAAGGCAACCTTCGCGCACTGATGCGCCACATGTCCGTGCAGGGATTGGCGGCGCTGGGACTGACCTTCGTCATCGTCGTGCGCCAATTCGACCTCTCTTTTCCGGGTATCGCATCGCTCGGCGCGATGACGCTCGGCTGGCTGATCGCCATCGGCATGCCGCTGCCCGTTGCCATCGGAGGCGGGCTTGCCGTGGGCATAACCTTTGGACTGGTCAACGGTATTGCCGTCGCGCGTTTCGGCCTGCCCGACATCGTGACGACGATTGCCACCGGTGGGCTCGCCATCGGCTTTTCCTATTTCTATTCGAACGGCACGTCGATTTCCCAGAACTTCTTCATGTCCGGCATCCTCGATCTCAACGACCGCAAGATCATTGGTCTCGACATGCCCTTCGCCATCCTGATGGCGGCCGCGATCGCCGGTTTCGTGCTGTTGCATGCCTCGCGCTTCGGTCGAGGGTTCTATGCAACGGGCGAAAACCGCGTCTCCGCACGCTTTTCCGGTGTGCCGACACGTCTGCTTATCGTTGCGGCCTTCGCGATCTGCGGCATGGCCGCCTGCCTGTCGATCACGCTTCTGGTGGCGTCTTCCGGGGCTGCGAACGTCACGGCAGGCAACCAGCTCCTGATGCCGGCCTTTGCCGCTGTCTATCTGGGCGCAGCACTCTTCGGGCGGCCATCTATCGGCGCGACGCTCGCCGGCACGCTGATGATGTCGACCATGCTGAACGGGTTCACCCTGCTTGCCATTCCCTATTATTATTCGGACGCCATTGTCAGCACGGTCCTGATCGCGGCCATCGCGCTGTTCGACCCGCGCGTTTCCGGCCTGTTCCGCAATCTGTTTGCCGCACGGAAGGACAAGATCGTATGACGGACCTTGCCGCCTCCTCCACCCACGCCCGCAGGGCCGCACCGGTTGCCCGCAACGGCAGCACGCTCGCTCGCTACGGCTTCTTTCTCCTGATACTCGTCGTCTTTGCGGTTTTTGCCTGGCTGCGGCCCACATTCGTGTCGGCTGGCAACATTCACGGCATGCTGATGTCCGCCTCCATTGCGGCGTTGATGTTCCTCGGGTTGACGTGGATCGTAGCCGCCGGCGAAATCGATGTCAGTTTCATGTCGGTGGCGGCTCTGTCCAACATGCTCGTTGCAGGACTTGTACAGGCGGGTGCCGGCTGGGAGTTGGCGACGCTTGGCGGGCTTGGTGCCGGTCTGGCCTTCGGCCTGCTGAATGCAGGCCTCGTGGCAGGCCTCAGGCTGCCGGCGCTGGTGATTACCATAGCGACCGGAGCGCTCGCCGCCTCGATCGCTGCGGCCATCGGCCTCGGAACGTCGATCTCGCTCTCCTCCACCGGTTTCGTCGGCCAGATTCTCGGCCTGCGCCTCGGTCTGGTCCCGCTGATCGCGGTCATCGTCGGCCTGCTCTATGCGGCATCCTGGTTCGTCCAGGAGAAGCTCACCTTCGGACATTATATCTATGCCCTCGAGCAGAATCGTGAGGCGGTGGTGGAGGCCGGCGTGCCCGTCAACCGCATGCTCTTCATGCTCTACGTTCTTTCTGGCATCGTCTCCGCGCTTGCAGGCGTGCTGCTGGCGGCAAACCTTTCGTCCGGTCAGCCCTATCTCGGCACGTCCTATTTCCTCGACGGCCTGACCGCTGTCCTCCTCGGTGGCATGGCGCTCAAGCTCGGCAAGCCGAACGTCCTCGGGACGCTGGCGGCGGTCATCTTCCTGATCGGCCTGCTGAACGGCGCCGCCCTGCTGGGCTGGACGGACAGCGAGCGACAGATCGTGCGCGGCAGCCTGCTGCTCGTCGGCGTCGGCCTCGTCGTTTTTGCCCGCAACCGCAACCGCAATCAACGCCGCGCCCACACTTGAGCGGCTTCCAGGAATGAACATGGTGCTGACTGCAACCTCCCGCCGCAAGATCGCTTCGACCGGCCTCGAAGTCACAGCGCTCGGTATCGGCTCCGCCCCGCTTGGCGGGCTCTATGCCGATGTGCCGACAGGACAGGCGCTGGACATGCTTCAATCGGCGTGGGATCTCGGCATACGATATTTCGACGCCGCACCGATGTACGGCCTGACGCGGTCGGAACACCTTGTCGGCCAGGTTTTGCGCGAGCAGGACGGCAGCCACGTCCTTTCCACCAAGGTCGGCAGGCTGATGACAACGGAGCGGGCCGGCCGCAAACTGCCGCCGGAGCCACCGAAAAACCCTCTCGACCCGGGCTGGTGGAACGGCCTGCCGTTCCGTGAGGTGTTCGACTACAGTTATGACGGCGTGATGCGCAGCTATGACGACAGCCAGCAACGCCTCGGCACGAACCGCATAGACATCCTCTATGTTCACGATATCGGCCGCATCACCCATGCCGAGCTTCACGACCATCACTGGGGCGCACTGACGAAGGGCGGCGGTTTTCGCGCTTTGCAGGAGCTGAAATCCGCAGGCGACATCCATGGTTTCGGTCTGGGCGTCAATGAATGGGAGGTCATCCGGGACGCCCTCGAAGAGACCGATCTCGACGTTTCCATGCTCGCCGGCCGCTATTCGCTGCTCGATCGGGATGCTGGCGAGACCTTTCTGCCGCTGGCGCAGAAGCGCGGCATGTCGCTGGTGCTGGCCGGCGTCTACAATTCCGGCATTCTCGCGGCCGGCAGGGATGGGCGGAAGAAGTTCAACTATGCCGACGCCGATCCGAAGGTGGTCGCCCGCGTCGAGGCGCTGCGCGCCGTCTGCGATGACTACGGCGTTCCGCTCGCCGCGGCCGCCATCCGCTTCCCGATGCGCCATCCGGCCGCCACCTGCGTCGTGATCGGTGCCAAGACGGCGGCGCAGCTCAGGCAGAATGTCGAATGGTTCGACACCGATCTGCCAGATTCGATCTGGGTCGATCTCGACACCGCGCTGGCAAAAGCCGGCTGACCATCAAACGAAGAGAGTACCATGCTGAAATCAATCAATCCGCTGCTGACCGGTGAACTTTTGGCCATTCTGTCCGACATGGGCCATGGCGACGAAATCGTCATCGTCGACGCCAATTTCCCGGCCGATGCCGTGGCGCAACGCCTGGTGCGCCTGCCCGGCATCAGCGCGACAGACACGCTCGATGCCGTGCTTTCCGTCTTGCCGCTCGATGATTTCGTCGATCTGCCGGCCGCCGTGATGGACGCGCCGGGCGATCGTCCCGCAATCTATCCCGAGTTCGAAACACAGCTGGAAAAGGCGGAAGGCCGTGCCATTTCCCTTGATCCGATCGACCGTTTTGCCTTCTACGATCGCGCCAAGGAGGCCTATGCCGTTATCGCGACCGGCGAGCGGCGGCTTTATGCCAACATCACCTTGAAGAAGGGCGTACTCCGCGCCTGAAGCGGGAAATGGAGTGAAGAACATGCTCGACGCGCATCAGCATTTTTGGGCCGTGGCTCGCGGCGACTACGGCTGGATGACGCCCGATCTGAAGCCGTTGTTTCGCGATTTCGGCCCCGACGATCTCTGGCCCCTGATGCAGGCCGCCGGAGTCACCCGGACGGTGCTCGTGCAGGCGGCCGAAACGGAGGAGGAGACCGATTATCTGCTCGGGATCGCAGCCCGGACCGATTTCGTTGCCGGCGTCGTCGGATGGCTCGACATGCTGGCGCCGGATTTCTCTCGCCGGCTGGAACATTACGCCGCTCAGCCGAAATGGATTGGTCTGAGGCCGATGCTCCAGGAGCACGATCCAGCGCAGATCGCCGACCCACGATTTCGCGCCTCGCTTGCCGAGGTCGCACGCCGCGGCATTCCCTTCGATATCCTGACGTTTCCGCGACATCTGCCGGCAATGGTCGAAGCGCTTCACGCGACACCCGGTCTGCGCGCCATCCTGGACCATATTTCCAAGCCCGACATGACGAAGCCGGTCGATGCCGACTGGGCTTCGGGGATCGCATCGCTTGCCGCCATTCCGGGCCTGCACTGCAAGATCTCCGGCATGGTGACGGAAGCGGGCACTGATTGGTCGATCGATCGTATTCGCCCTTTCGTCGAACACGTCGCCGAACAGTTCGGACCCAGCCGCCTTGTCTTCGGTTCCGACTGGCCGGTCTGCACTCTCTCCGCGACGTATGCTGAAGTCGTCGCTTTGGCTCATTCAGTTTTGAACGACCTTTTTGGGGCCGAAGACATGACGGGCATAATGCAGACGAACGGTTTGAGGTTCTACGGGCTCCAGATGCGGTAGTTGACGCTTCGAAATCGTCTCAGCGATCGAGCTGCAAGATTTCATCCAGAAGAGCGATCCGAAAATCCGGCTCGTCGCCTCCGCTCTGCGCATTCGTCGAGCCATTGCCGAGCAGGGCCACCTGCATTCCCGCGGCGCGTGCGGCGCGGGCACCGGTAAAGCTGTCCTCCACCACCAGGATGTCAGCGGGATCGATTTGGACAAGCTGGGCTGCCCGTAAATATGATTCCGGCGAAGGTTTGCCTTCGTTCACATCGTCGAGCGATACCGACGCTTGCATCAGTGCCGTCACGCCGATGGCGGCCAGATTGGCGTCTACGACCTCCCGTGCGGAGTTCGAGGCGCAGACTTGCACCACGCGCATTGAATCAAGCGATCGCATCGTTTCGACCGCGCCAGGGATAGCTCTGAGTTTTTCAACACCTGCCGCATAGTGTCGATTGATCCGACGATGAAACTCCGCCTCCGCCAGCGTCTTTGGAAGATGCTGCCGGAGCTGTAGCCAGACGTCTCGCAAATGCACGCCGATAAACGTTGTTTCGGGAAGGGCGCGCAGATCCAGCCCTTGTTCGTCGCACGTCGCGATCAGCGCCTGATGATGCAGCGGCTCGCTGTCCACCAGCGTGCCATCGATATCCCAGGCGACCGCTTTCCAGGGGAATGTCTTCATCAGTGCATGCCCTGAACGCGGCGATAGAGATCTCGAAACGTGGCATAGCCGCGACTGTAGGTTTCACGGTTGTCGGAGTTGGGGGTGAACAATGTATCGCGGGTGGTGAACGCGATGATACCGTCCCATTCCGCGGCGCCAAGGCCGACCGCTGCCGTCCAGGCAGCGCCGAGGCATGAGCCGGGATGACCGGCAAGACGTTGAAGCGGCTGGCCGAGGACGTCGGCGACAATGCCCATCCAGACGGAGGATTTCGCCCCGCCATCCGACACGAGAAAGCGTGTCGTCTGATGCCCCGCCTCGTTGAGGATTTCGATGTGGTGACGGATTGCATAGGCGTAGGATTCGAGCACCGCGCGCCAGATGTGGCCGAGGTCGTGAGATAGCGTCAGTCCGTTCAAGACGCCCCGTGCGAAAGGGTCGTGCAGAGGTGTTTTCTCTCCCAGCAGATAGGGCAAGAAGGTCAGGCCCATTGCGCCTGCCGGTCTCTCGGCGGCCATGGCGTCCAATGCGGCGTGCACCGAGCCGTTCAACGGCTCGATTCCGCCTGCAAAGGTTTCGACAAACCAGTTCAATACCGAGCCGCCGGTCGACATGCAGCCGTTCGGCAGCCAGAGGCCGGGGACGAGGTGATAATCCAGGAAGAGCCGCGGATCGGGTTTAAGCACCGTGGTTGCGGTGAGGATATCCACTGCGCCACCGAACTTCAGCAACACATCGCCGCTGCGCACCACTCCCGCTCCCAGGCAGGAGGCGATCATGTCTGCCGCGCCGCCGACGACCGGCGTACCTGCGGCCAACCCCGTTTCGCGCGCGCAATCGGCGGTGACATGGCCCAGGACCGCCGATGAGCCGATCAGAGGGGGCAGGAGATGCGGCGGAATACCGGTCCGTTCCGCCTGTGCCAGATCAATTCGACCGCTGGCGACATTGACGATGCCGGCCTCCAGAGCCCAATTCTGCTCGACCGCGGCTTTGCCGGTCAGACGATAATTGATATAATCGTAAGATCCGAAGAGCGTCCTTGCTTTTGCCAATGTCTCGGGCTCGTGCCTTGCGAGCCAGCGGATTTTTGCACCGACAAGCTGCTGGTTCACGCCGCAGCCTGCCGCCTCCAGAAATGCGGCTTCATCGACGTCGCGTCGGATTTCCTCCACCTCGGCACCGGCGCGACCGTCGCTTTGCTGAATCGAGCGGCGAAGCGGATGCCCGGCTTCATCGAGAAGCACCGTGGCGGGGAGCATTCCGGCAACACCTATGCCCGAGATGTCGGCGGCTTCGATGCCGGACTGCGCCAGGAGGTCAGGAATGATGGCGCAGCAGTTTTGCCACCACTCCGCCGGGTCTTCCTCTGCCCATCCGGGCTTTTCCGAATAGAGCGCCACCGGCCGCGAGGCGAGGGCCAGAACGTTGCCCGAGGTATCGACAAGAATGCCGATGGTGGAGGTGGTGCCGATGTCGAGGCCAAGAAAGACGTTCATTCTGCGGTGGGTTCCGAAAAATAGAGTTTGTCAGGGAAAGTGGAAACCGGTTTTCCCGAAAAGACATACTCTAGAGGGTTACAAGGGATCGGCGACGATGACGCGTACGCCTGCCGCGTCCAGCACGGCAGCGAGATCCGGCGGAGGCGGCGCATCCGTGATCAGCGTCGTAATTTCAGACAGGGTGGCAATCAGAACCGTCGAAATCCGGCGGAACTTGGTGCTGTCCATCAGGAGAACACGTTCGGCGGAGCGTTGCAGAAAGACCGTTTTCACGGCCACCTCCTCGGGCGAATAGTCGAAGACGCCTTCGGTCGTCATGCCCGATGCGCTGAGGAGCGCCACATCGAAATAGTAGCGGGAGAAGCCGTCCACGGCCTCTTTGCCGGTCAGCGACATTTCCTCGGCGCGGATCAGCCCGCCGCTCATGTAAATCGGGATTCCGGCGCGGGCGATCACCATCCCCACGCGCAAACTGTTCGAGAAGGCGCGCAGCTGGGTGTCCGGCCCGGCCTGAACGATGGCATGGGCCGCGGCAAGGACGGTGGTGCCCAGGTCGAATGCAATGGCTTTGCGCCCGGAAACGTAGCGGGCTGCGGCCTGCGCGATGCGGGCCTTGCGCTCGGCGTTCTGGCGCGCCCTCGCTTCGAAGATCGGCTCGACATCATCGATCACGGTCAAAGGTCCGCGCTTCAGGCCGACCGCGCCGCCATGGACACGCTCCAGCAATCCGTCACGCTCCAGTTCGGCGAGATCGCGGCGCACCGTCATGTCCGAAATGCCAAATTCCTGCGCGATATCGGTGACCGAGATCGAACCGCCTTCCTCCAGTCGCTCGAGAATACGGACCATGCGTGCCCGCGCAGGCGCCCGGACGCGTTCTCGCGTGGGTGAGGGGGTGTTGGCGGTCGTCTTTTCCAGCTGTGTCACGTCTATGGCCGTCCCAAATCCGACTGAATGCGATGTCCCGAGCTGGTAGCACAGACCAGAGTGATTTTCCCGGCGTTTCCATTGGCAGATCACCTGCTCGCAGGCTGAAAAGGGGTGCCGTTTCGATCACATAACAACATATAGCGGAAAAATATCGAACACAAGTGAACATTTATGTTGCAATCGGCGCCACAAATTGTTTGATTTCGTGCAATTGGAGAAATGGATATGCAACCAAATCAACTTGCCGATCAAAAACACCCGGGGTTGGCCCGCAAGCGGGCCATCGTGACCGGCGCTGCGACCGGCATCGGCTTCGCCATTGCCAAGGCGCTTGCCGCGCAAGACGTTTCGGTGGTCATCGCCGACCTCAACCTCGAGGCTGCGCAGGCCGCCGCCGCCTCGCTTGGCGCGGGGCACCATGCCGTCAAAATCGACGTGCGCGAGCGCGCCTCGGTGCAGGCGGCATTTGACGAGGCGCTGTCATCCTTCGGCGCGCTCGATATCTGCATTGCCAATGCAGGTGTATCGACCATGCGCCGAGCGGTCGATCTGAGCGATGACGACTGGGACTTCAACATGAACGTCAACGCGCGCGGTGTGTTTTTGACGAACCAGGTCGCGGTGCGATATTTTATTAAAGAAAACAAAGGTGTTATCGTCAACACGGCGTCGCTCGCCGCCAAGATCGGCGCGCCTCTTCTCGCCCACTATTCGGCTTCGAAGTTCGCCGTGGTGGGTTGGACCCAGGCTCTTGCACGCGAACTTGCGCAGCAGGGTATCCGCGTCAATGCAGTCTGCCCCGGCTTCGTCCGCACATCGATGCAGGAGCGCGAGATCCTCTGGGAAGCCGAGTTGCGCGGTATGACGCCTGCTGAGGTGGAAGAGGATTACATTCGCCAAACGCCTCTGGGTCGTATCGAGACCCCCGAGGATGTCGCGGGTGTCGTCGTCTTTCTCTGCTCCGATGCGGCGCGCTTCATGACGGGCCAGGCCTTGAACGTCACCGGCGGCGTTTATACCACCTGACCCCATGATTTGTTCGAATTTGTTCGATTTTAAGCCGCATCCCAACGCCACTCTGTCCATGAGGCTACCTTGACCGCGATCACACTCGACACCATCAGCCGTGAATACGGCAGCGGCGTATTCGGGGTGAAGGATGTTTCCCTCACCATCGAAGAGGGTGAGTTCATGGTGCTGCTCGGCCCATCGGGCTGCGGAAAATCCACGACGCTCAGGATGATCGCCGGCCTGGAAGAGATTACGGCTGGACGAATAAGGATCGGAAAACGCGACGTCACCGACCTGCCGCCCCGCGCGCGAAACGTCGCCGTCGTGTTCCAAAGCTATGCTTTGTATCCGCATATGTCCGTGCGCGAGAACATGCGTTTCGGGATGAAGATGCGCGGCACGCCGCTCGCCGAGCAGGATGTGAGGATCAAGGACGCTTCCGAGATCCTGGGACTTGTCCCCTATCTCGATCGCAGACCGGGCGCGCTTTCGGGTGGCCAGCGTCAGCGCGTGGCGCTTGGCCGGGCGATGGTGCGCGAGCCGGATGTCTTCCTGATGGACGAGCCGCTTTCGAATCTCGACGCCAAGCTGCGCGGCGAGATGCGGCAGGAACTGGTAAAGCTGCACCGCCGCCTGGGAAAGACCATGGTCTTCGTGACCCATGATCATATCGAGGCGATGACCATGGGGGACCGGATTTGCATCATGCGGGACGGCCACATCGAGCAGGTTGGTGCTCCGCTCGATGTTTACGCCAACCCGGCCAATACGTTCGTGGCGCAGTTCCTTGCTTCCCCGACGATGAACCTCGTTGCGGCGCGGCTGTCCGTTGCAGCGGGCGTATTGTCGATCGATGCGGGGCCGATCGCGGGCGTTCTGCCGCCGGCCCAGTCGGCGCTCTACAGCCATGCCGCCTCGGAACCGGCCATTCTCGGCCTGCGTGCGGAAGATGTGCTGACGGAAGCGACCTCCGCAACCTTGCCCTTCACCGGCAAGGTGGTGATGCGCGAAGCCCTTGGTGCCGAGAACCTGATCGGGGTCGAGGCCGGGGGCGCCACCCTGTCGGCCCGTACCGGGCGGCATTTCCTGCCCGATTTCGGGGATCAGGTCACGCTTCACGCCGACATGTCGCAGATGCATCTGTTCAACGCCGCCTCGGGTGCGGCCTATCGGCGAAAGGCGTAAGCGATGGCGCGCCGCATCCTTTCCCATGTCGGGCTGACGATTGCCTGCCTGATCGTGCTCCTGCCGATCCTGTGGGTGTTGCGCACTTCTCTGGTGCCGGAGCGGGCATCCTATTCGATGGCGATTTTGCCGGAATTCACCCTCGATAACTATCGAGCGTTGTTCGTCGAGAAAAATTTCGGCACGAACTACCTCAATTCGCTGATCGTCGCGGTCATGTCCGTGGTGCTTGCCATGCCGCTTGCCGCCATGACCGGTTATGCATTCGCCCGTTTTCAAACCGGGGGAAAGTTTGCGCGGTTTGCGACGCTGGCCAGCCAGATGCTGCCGCCCGTCGCGCTCGCGCTGCCGGTGTTCATGCTCTATCGCATCACGGGGCTGACCAATTCGCTGACGGGGCTGACGCTCGCCTATGCGGCCATCAATCTTCCCTTCCTGACATGGATCCTGATGGGATTCTTCGAATCCATTCCGGAGGATCTGGAAGGGGCGGCCATGACCGACGGCGCCACGCGCTGGGGCGCTTTCTGGCGCATCGTGCTGCCGGTGGCAGCGCCGGGCATCATGGCCGCTGCGGTCCTGGGGTTCATCCTGTCGTGGAATGAATTCCTCTTCGCGCTGATCCTTGGCGGCTCGAAGACGGCCACCGTGCCAGTGGCCCTTGCCGCGTTGCAGACCTCAAACGGCGTTCAGATCGCCCAGGTCTCCGCGGGTGTCTCGCTCGCGATCCTGCCGCTGCTGATCGCGGTGCGCTTTATCCAGAAGTATCTCGTACAGGGCCTGTCCTTCGGCTCGGTCAGATAAGTGTCTTCAAGACTACATAAGCAAAACAGAGAGGAACTCATGAAAACGCGATTGAAAATAAATGCCTTCCTTGTTGCAGGCAGCCTTGCTGCCACACTATGGGCCGGGACGGCACTTGCTGCCGATGTCGTCCTGCGTGCACTGATGGAGGATGTCCCCGAAACGAAGATCATCGAGGGATTGCTTCCGGAGTTCGAGGCCGAAACCGGCATCAAGGTCGAATTCGAGAAAGTCGGCTATGGCGACATGCACGACAAGTTGGTCACCCAGCTCGTCAGCGGCGAGAGCCAGTACAATCTGCTTTCGGTAGACTTCCTCTGGGCGGGCGAGTTTCCGGCCGGCGGCTGGCTCGAAGACCTGAAGCCCTATGCGGAGAAGTCGGGCTTCGACACGTCCCCGATCATCCCGTCGATGTTGGATCTTCTGGGTCGCACAGACGAAGCGATGCCGATCATGCCGATGTACAACTATTCGATGGGCCTGATCTATCGCACCGATCTGCTGGAAAATCCCGACCTCGCCGCAAAGTTCGAAGCGGCGGCCGGCAAGAAGCTCGAAGCTCCCGCGACATTGGATGACTACGTTGCCGTCGCCAAGTTCATGAAGGCGCAAGCCGGCATCAACGGCGCTGCCATGCAGGGCCAGCGCGGTGATCCCAATTCCATGGAGTTCTCCAACTACCTCTTTGCGGCAGGTGGCGACTATTTCGACAAAGACGGCGCCATCGTGCTCAATTCCGACGAAGGGAAAAAAGCACTGACGCTGTATGCGGATATGATCAGCAACGCAGCCCAGACAGGTGCGCTTTCGGCCACGCTCGACGACACGATGCGGCTGATGTGCGCCGGCGAATCCTTCTCGATGGTCACCTATTGGTGGATGCTGCCGCAGATCGACAACGCGGAAGCCTGCCCGAATGTGGCCGGCAAGGTGTCGATCTCGGTGATGCCAGGCGGCCACGGCGAAAGCGGCGGCTGGGGCTGGGGCATTCCGAAGAACATTCCGGACGACCAGAAGGAAGCGGCCTGGACGTTCATCTCCTGGGTTCAGTCCAAGGATGTCTCGGTGAAGCGCGCTCTTCAGGGCCATGCGCCGGTGCGTTCGGATGTGTTCAGCGATTCAGCCGTGCTGGCCAAGTATCCCTTCTATGCCAAGGCAGGCGACATTGTGGCTGCCGGCAAGAGCTTCCCGATCTTCACCTACAGCCCGCAATATGAAGATCTGCTCGGTACCCAGATCTCGCTTGCCGCCAGTGGCGACGCGACGGTCGAAGCTGCGCTGGAAGCGTCTGCGAAGGGCCTCAAGGACCTTATGGCCAAGTAGGCCATTTGCTTGCGGGCTGCATCGGCAGCCCGCAAGCAGCCAAGCGAATTCGCCCCTGACGGGACATCTCACCAAGCACGCCGCTCGCCTGCCAAGGCCGAGCCGGACAGCGGGCCAGCAGCGCGCGCGTCCGTACACAAGGGATCGTCGCATGAATGCGATTGCAAGAAACAGGGTTCGTGCCGGATGGAGCTTTGCGGCTCCTGGCCTTGCCATGCTGGTCGTGGTCATGGGGTTCCCGTTGCTTTACGCATTGGCGATCTCGCTGTCCTCGATGACGATGATACGCCCGGCGCTGAATTTTGCCGGCCTGACAAATTTCCTCAATGTCACGAGCGAACCGCTGTTCTGGCATTCGCTCTGGCTGACGCTGCGCTATTCGGCAGCCGCCGTGATCGGCGAATTCGTCATCGGACTGGCCATTGCCCTGATGCTGCGCCAGATTTTCACGGCGCGCGGGATTTATTTCGCCATCCTGACGCTGCCAATGGCCATGTCGCCGGTTGCCGTCGCCCTGATCTGGCGCATGCTGTTGCAGCCCAATCTGGGGATCGTGAACCAGACGCTTGCCGCCATGGGCCTGCCGATGATCGACTGGCTGGGCAACAGTTCCATTGCGCTCTCGACACTCATCTCGATTGACATCTGGCAACAGACATCCTTTGTCGTGCTCCTGCTCTCGGCTGGCCTCGCGTCCTTGCCGAAGGAGCCGTATGAGGCTGCCGAGGTCGATGGTGCCGGCCCGCTCCAGCAGTTCTGGTACATCACCCTGCCGCTCCTGCGCCCGGTTTCGATCATTGCCATCGTCATTCAGCTGATCAATGAATTTCGCACCTATGACCTGATCTATGTGCTCACCAAGGGTGGCCCTGGCGTTTCCACGGAGCTTCTGTCGTTTTTCGCGTACAAGCGCGCCTTTCAGGGCCTTCAGGTGAACGAGGGGTCGTCCGCCGCCTTCATCCTGCTTCTGATCATCCTGATGATCACGGTCGTTTTCTTCTGGCTGATCGAGCGCCGAAAAAGCTGATCGCCATGCCCCATCCTGTAACCCAAGACCGCTCATCCCTTCTGCAAGCGGCTAACGGAGAATGAAATGACGAAATTTGCCGATCTCTTTCCGGGAATCAAACCGGTCATCGCGATGGTTCACCTGAACCCCATGCCCGGCACCCCCCTCTATGATGCCGACGCCGGCGTCGAGGGAATCTATCAGGGTGCCTTGAAGGATCTCGACGCCCTGCAGGCAGCAGGGGTGGATGCCGTGATGTTCGGCAATGAAAACGATCGCCCCTATGAGCTGAAGGTGGATATCGCCACCACGACGGCCATGGCGTGCGTGATCGGCCGTCTGGTCGAGCGGATCGAAAAGCCCTTTGGCGTCAATGTGCTTTGGGATCCCGACAGCACCGTCGCCCTGGCGGCCGCCACCGGTGCTGCTTTCGTGCGCGAGATTTTCACCGGCACCTACGCCTCGGACATGGGACCGTGGACGCCGAACGCAGGGCGGGCCATGCGCCGTGCGCGGCAGCTCGACCGCAAGGACCTGGTGATCCTGAACAATGTCTCGGCAGAATTCGCCGCCTCCCTCGACAGCCGTCCGCTGGCGGACAGGGCACGCTCCGCGGTCTTCTCCTCGATCCCGGACGCCGTTCTGGTATCGGGCGCGATTACCGGTGAATCGGCGAAGATGGTCGATCTGGAATCGGTGAAGAAAGCGCTGCCCGATACGCCGGTGCTCGCCAATACCGGGGTCAAGCACGCCACCGTGGCCGATGTGCTGAAGGTTGCGGATGGTTGCGTCGTGGGGTCGTCGCTCAAGGTCGATGGGCACACATGGAATGCCGTCGATCCGCAGCGGGCCAAGGAGTTCATGGCCATTGTGCGCAAGGCGCGTGGCTAAACGAAGAGGCCGGGACGCCAATCGCGTCCCGGTCGTCCGCGACTATCAACGAAGCGACCCGAGGACCGCGCGATCGTCCTTCGACGCAAGCTCTTGAATACGTGGTTCGAGCACTTCGGCCGCGCTGGCGATATCGGCAACGATATGTTTGCGAACGCCCGCCGCATCCCGTGCCTTGAGACTTTCGAGAATGAGGACGTGTTCGGTGTTTGCGACGGACTCGTAGACGGGATCGCTGAACAGTTCCAGGAAGTAGGGTCCGACCTGGCCCCAGACATCCTGGATCATCTGCAGCAAGCGGGGAGAATTCGCACTCTCGTAGATCGCGAAATGGAACTGCTGGTTCAGATTGACATAGACCGAGATGTCTTTGGCCGAGATCGATTTTTCAATGTCGAGGACGACCTTCTCGAGAACCCGGATCTTCTTGTCGGTGATGTTCTGCGCGGCCAGTTCGGCAGCCAGGCCCTCCAGTTCACGCCGGATGCGGGCGAGCTCAAGATATTTCTCGACATCCCAGGCCGGAACGGCAACCGAACGGTTCGACAGAAGGACGAGCTGACGCTCGCCGACCAGTCGCTGGAGTGCTTCGCGCACCGGCGTGGTTGAAATTCCATAATTCTCGGCAAGGGTGCGGGTCACGAGCACGTCGCTTGGACGAAAATGTCCGGCGATGAGCGAGCGCTTGATTTCATCATACGCGCGCTCGTTCAAAGTCCTGTTTTCGATCTTTCCCATCCAGCCCTCCGACATTGGGTGGCCAATATCAAAAAAAACCACCGCCAGCTACCTCTGCCCACCATTCGGTTGAAGTGGAAGACAAGGCGGCGGCGGCTGAACACTAGCGGCCGTCGCGCGATGCCTTCAACGCAGTCTCGACAGCCTTGAGGAAAAACGCGGCGTCCTCCTGCTTCATCACGAGGGGCGGGCGGATCTTCAGGATGTTTGCACCGGGACCCGTGGCGCTGATCAGGACGCCGTTTCGGCGAAGGTGATTGACGAGCGAGGCTGCAAGGTGGGCGTTCGGCGCGCGGTCTTCTGCGTTCAGGACGCATTCGACGGCGATGAAGAGGCCGGCGCCGCGGACATCGGCAATGTCGTTCCGGTCGGCAACGAGCGCTGCCAATCCGTCCTTGAGATGGCGGCCGATATCGCGGGCATTGGCTTGCAAGGCCTCCTCCTCGATCACGTCCAGCACGGCCATGCCTGCGGCGCACGCCACTGGATTGCCGCCGAAGGTGTTGAAATAGCGCGCTTTTGCGCCGAACTCCGCGACAAGATCCGGCTTGAGCGCGACGCCCGCGACCGGGAAGCCGTTGCCCATGGGCTTGCCCATCGTCACGAGATCCGGCACCACGCCGTGGCGCTCGAAGCCCCAGAACGTCTCGCCTGTCCGGCCGAAGCCCGGCTGTACCTCGTCGGCGATGAACAGGCCGCCCTCCTTGCGGATGAGATCGACGGCCGGTCTCAGAAATCCGGCGGGATCGGGATAGAGGCCATCGCTCGAAAAGATCGTGTCGACGATGAAGGCCGCAGGTTCGATGCCGTCCTCGCGCATGGCGGCGATGGCCGCGGCGAGATCTGCCGCGAGCTTTGCGCCCTGTTCGGCGGGGGGAACGAAAAGGGCGTTCGGGGCCGGGATGAGCCGCACCCGTTCGCCACGCTGCACATAGGCGCCAAGCGAGGGCGAAATCTCGGCAACGGCCTCCGTCAGGCCGTGATAGGCGAGGCTCGTCACGATGACACCCTGCCGGCCGGTGAAGGCACGGGCTATCCTCAATGCCAGATCGTTGGCCTCGGAGCCCGTGCAGGTGAACATCATGTGGCCGAGTGCGGATGGCATCGTCGCGAGCAGCCGTTCGGCATAGCTGACGACGCCCTCGTGCAGGTAGCGCGTATGCGTGTTCAGCGTGCCGGCCTGGCGCGAGATCGCCTCGACGACCCTGGGATGGCAATGCCCGACCGAGGCCACGTTGTTATAGGCATCGAGATAGGCCCGGCCGTTCTGGTCGTAGAGCCACACGCCTTCGCCTCGCACCAGATGCAGCGGCTCCTCGTAGAACAGCCGATAGGCCGGCCCGAGCGCCTTCTCGCGTCGTGTGATCAGGGCGAGTTCCTCGGGATCCAGGGCGCTGACGCGGGTCGGATCGAATGCGTTCACCATGCTCATGGTCTGTTGCTTCCTGCATTTACCGTTGAACTGTCCCGTGTCGCGGCCCTCGTCAGGGCATGGCTCGTCTCGGAGGGATCGAGGGAATCGAGGATGTCCAGCCCGCGGCGCGATGCGGCGGCATTGCGCAGGATATAGGCGGCGTTCTCCGGATATTTCTGCGCGCGCCACGACGTGATGGCGAGCGTGGTGGCGTGGCGCAGACGGATCAGATCGGGAAGCAGGCTCAGTTCCTCCGGCTCCAGGGGAAGGACCGAGGCATAGCCCGCGACCAGATCTTCCACGGGTCGCAGCGGATCGTTTCCGCCGTTGAGATGGTAGGAGCAGGCAACGGCGAGGTCGCAGACATTCGGCGTCGTCACCATATCGCCGAAGTCGATGACGCCGGTGACGCGCGCGGCGCGCGGACCGTCGACGACGATGTTGTGCGGATTGAAGTCGTTGTGCACCGTCTGCGCGCGCAGATGCGGCAGGCGCGGCCCGATCTCGGCGTCGAAACGTGCGAGCAGTCGCGTGAGCCTCGACTTCAGGTCCGGCTCCTCGACGGCCTCGAGCATCGGACGCAGCCTGCCGGCATGCTTGATGTCCCATTGCAGGAAGCGGCCGCTGGAAGGGTGGAAGAAACCGCGCAAAGCCCGCGTCAGCCGCGCAAGCGTGCGGCCGATCTCGAAGTGCAGGCCCGGCAATGGCTCGGCAATGCTCAGCATCGTGCCTTCGATATAGGACATCAGGCGCACGATATGCCGATCGCCGGCTGGTCCGTCGATCAGCACCCAGGCGGCCCCGTCCGTCGTGGCGTGGATACGCTGTACGGGCAGGTCGGGATCGACCGCGGCGAGATGCATCAGGGCGGCAGTCTGCATGCCCGTCTCGGCCCTGTCCTCCATCGAATTGCTGACCTTGAGCAGCGCCTGCGCGCCGTCGGCAAGCTGGATATGGAAGTTGGCATCCCGTTCCGAGGAGAGCGCTCGGACCTTGCCCTCGATGCCGTAGAATTGGCGGGCCAGATCGGCGGCATTGTCGGGGGTGATCCTGGGGCCGGAGCTCGCGAGCAATGATTCCCCGTCCCCGCCCGCCCGGTCTGGAGCACGGGTCGGATCCGTCGTGGCCAGGACCGGAGGCAATGCGCCGCTCTTACCGTCGGCGACCCGATTGATTTGACTTTGCAAGAACGATTTCCTTCATTTGGTGCCTCTCATGGAGCGGAACCGGGATATTCACACCGTCGAGTTGCTTCCACCGGCCAGGCACTCGCCACCGTCCACCACCAGCGCATGACCGGTGATGAAAGCCGAGCGATCCGAGCACAGGAAAAGAATGGCCTCGGCGACCTCCTCCGGACGCCCGAAGCGGCCCATGGGAACGAGATCGCGCACCAGCTTCTCGAGCGCCGCGCGGCCCCCGAGCTGGTTTTCGTAGGGTCCATTGAACGGCGTATCGACCCAACCGGGGCAGATCGCATTGACGCGTATGCCGTCCTTTGCATAGTCGAGGGCGATCTGCTTGGTCATGGTGATGACGGCGGATTTCGTGGTGATATAGGCGAGCATCCCCTTGTCGAGAAAGACGCCGGCATTGGACGCGGTGTTGAGGATGACGCCGCCGCCTTGGGCGCGCATGAACGGCAGCGCGGCGCGGCAGGCCGAAAACGGCGCGACGACGTTCACCTCGTAGGATTCGCGCATGTCGCTGCTGTCGATCTGTTCGAGCGCGCCCGCGATCTGGATGCCGGCATGGTTGTGCAGGATGTGCAGCCCACCATGGGCTTTCACCACGCCCTCGAACAGTGACGTGATCGCCACGTCGTCCGTCACATCGAGCGCATGCGCCTCTGCCAGCCCGCCGTCGGCGACGATGCTCGATGCGGCCTCATCGGCTGCCTGCTCATCGCGATCCGTCACAACGACGCGAGCGCCGTGCTCGGCCAGGATTCGCGCGGAGGATCGTCCGATGCCGGACCCCGCCGCTGTCACCAGGGCGACCTTGCCATCGAGAAGGGATTTGGCCATCGGTCTCTCCTATGTCCGCAGCGTCAGTTCGGTGTTCTTGTCGAAGACGTGCAGTGCGGCAGGGTCCGCGTAGATCCGCCGCGTCTCGCCGCGGGCAGGTTGCGTGCCGGGGTTCAGTCTGATGGTGATGTCTCGCCCGGCCACCTCGCCGATGACATAGACCTCGGCTCCGCAGGGCTCGATGAGCGATACGGTCATCTCCAAGCCCGGCGCATCTTGCGACGGCGGATTGAGGTGGAACGCCTCCGGCCGAATACCGACGAGGATCGCGCGACCCTCGCTGGATCCCAGATTTGCGAAGGCCGGTGGCAGGTCGAAGGTCGGTCCGTCTTCGACTGCTATTCTACCGTCACGGATGTTGGCCGGCAGCAGGTTCATGGCAGGCGAGCCGATGAAGCGGGCGACGAAGGTCGACGCGGGACGATTGTAGAGGTCGTCCGGGCTTCCGATCTGCTCGATCTTGCCGTCGCGCATGGCGACGATGCGGTCGGCGAGCGTCATCGCTTCGATCTGGTCATGGGTGACGTAGATCACCGTCTGCTTCTCTTCGAGATGCATGCGCTTGATCTCCGCGCGCATCGTCGTGCGCAGCTGGGCATCGAGGTTGGAAAGCGGCTCGTCGAACAGATAGACCGCCGGTTCGCGCACCATGGCGCGGCCCATCGCGACGCGCTGGCGCTGGCCGCCGGAGAGGTCCTTGGGTTTTCTGGCGAGGAGATGCTCGATGTGCAGGAGCTTTGCCGCGCGTTGCACCTGCTCGGAAATCTGGGCCGCAGGGACACCGGCGAGCTTGAGGCTGAAGCCCATATTCTCGGCCGCCGTCATATGCGGATAAAGTGCGTAGGACTGGAAGACCATCGCGATGTCGCGATTTTTCGGCGATAGCCGGGTGACGTCCCTGTCACCGATCCTGATTTCGCCCGCGCTCGAGGTTTCCAGGCCCGCAATCATGCGCAGCAGGGTCGTCTTGCCGCATCCCGACGGGCCGACAAGGACGACGAATTCGCCGTCGGCGATCTTGAGGTTCAGGTCGTTGATGATGTTGACTGTGGCAAAGCTCTTCGACAGTCCGACGACTTCCACTTGGGCCAAGGTCGTTCCTTTCCTAAAATCTCTTCGAGAACAGGCCGCGCCTGTCGTAGACGTCAGCGGCTTCCTCGATCAGCGTGGCGATGTGTTCGGCACCGAATTCTTTCCGCAGTGCCTCAGCCCGCTCGTGAAGCACCGCTGCGGAGCCGGCGCGGCCTGGCCGCAGAAGCTCGTATGTGCTGAGCAACAGGTCCTGTGGCACGGCCACGAGTTCGGCGGCGCGCTCGAAATTGTCTGCCAGCTTGTCGCGGCCCGCGCTCCTCGCGATCCCCGCCTGCAGCCGGAGAACCTCAGGGGTGATTGCCAGATCGGAGACGCCGACCCGGCCATCCAGAACCGCCTCGAGCGTGAATTCGTCGAGCGCCAGCCCCGTTGTGGTGCGCACGAGTTCCGGGGCTTTTTCGGAGAGCGGATAGATATCGCTATAATTTTTCGACTGGCTCATGCGTTGCGCTCCGGCGTGGCGAAGTACTGATCGAGCGGGTCGGCACCGGGCACCGTCATCTCGGTCTCGATGGCGTAGAGAAGCGCCACCTTCGTATGGAAGCGGGCGCTCAGCGCCTGCCCGTCATTGGTGACGATGACGGGTTCGGGAGCCTCTCCCCATGCCATGCGCGCCGCGTTATGGCCCATCCGGCGATAGTGCTCGATCGTCACGAGCGGCGCATTGGAAAAGAGTTCCAGATTCATGTGCGGCAGCCGGTCACGCTGGTGAATGATCGCGGTGCCCTTGGCCTGGATGCCGATGCCGTAACCGGAGCCCGAAAGGCGCGCCGCCGTGAGCCCCAGAAACGAGGTGTCGGCCGTGTGCATGATGCGAACCACCCGCGGCAGCCCGCCGCCGGACAGAATGCCGGAATAGAGCGCATTCAGCACATCCGTGACCGCATGGCCCGCCGTCGTCTGGTGCAGCCGCTCGCCGAAGGCGGGGCTGATGCCGATGACGACTTCGTATGGATCGTGGCCCTTTTCCGCCCGGCCGATGCTGTAGAGCGTCGGCGTGCCGCTGGGAGCCTCATGCCGGCCTTCCGCCTTCAGCACATGCTCGCGGTTGATCGTGCCGCGGATCGACTTCACCCGCTTCCATTTTTCAGAGCTCATGCGGTAACCCGTGCCCGGTCCGCTATAATCGTTCGGTTCGTTCACGGCGCTGACGACCTTGCCCTCGCGGATCACCGCGGACGTCTGCAAGTAGTCGCCGCTGAGGCGCTGGCGCAGCATGACAAGCACATTCTCCGCCAGCCGGGCGTGGCCGCGCCGGGCGAGTGCGCGGATGACGTCGAGTGCGCTCAGCCCACGCGCGGCGATACTGTTGCTGATCGCAAGCGTCGTTGCCGGCGAAAACGTCTCGGTCTCGTTCGATCCGGAGGCATAAAGGACGCTTTCCTTCATCGCCTCGTCGGCCTGCGCGAGACCGAGTTCTTCCAGCACGTCGCCCAAGGCATCCAGCGCCTGCCGACGGAGCTTGAGCGCGTGATCCTCCGTGATCGGCACCAGTCCGCCATCCACCTGGAAATCGCGCTGGAGGACAAGATAGTCCTCGAGTTCCTCGCTGTTGAACAGCGAGGGATTGAACGAATTGTCGTAGGCCTTTATCGACCCGAAACCCGACGTGATGAGGTCGGAGCCCGCAAGCAGATAGGGCGTGATCTTGGCCCCGACGCGGATTTCCGATTCCGAGATCCGTGTATCGTTGCCAGACGCGCATTCCAGTCCAAGCCAGACGGCGAGCAGGTTTTCGGCGAGGAGTTCATGCACGCCCGCCGGCATGGAGGCGGTGAGCGGGGCGCCGTCTATGCCGCCATTCTGCGTGCCCTGCACGCCCATCGCCCGCTGAAGGCAAAGGCAGCGCGCCTCGAGATAAAGCACCGATCGTTTTTCGTGGAACCCCATGAGAAGCTCGGAGGATGCGCCCGACGTGCAACGGGCCTTGATGCCGCGCGACGCATAGGCGGCTGTCAGGAACGCCTTCGACCACGGCGTATCGTCGCCATCGACGAAGGACCGCTCTGTGCCGTAGACCGAGACCGTTTCCGCATAGGTCGCAAGGCCGGCGAGACCGATCTTCAGCTCTTCCGCCTCTTCGATCGAGCACTGGAAAAGCGTGCTGCCGCGACCGGCGGCCGCGCCGACGGTGCAGGCGAGTGCGTTGGCCCAGGCATTGCCCGCCACGCGCATCGTCGTTTCGATCTCGTCGAAGCCGAGCGCAACGGCGATCGCGGCATCCGCCGCGAGTTGCAGCGGGTCGTCCTTTGCATTGGTGACATGCGCCTGGTTGCCCGGGCTGTGCCGCTGGCGCATCTTCGAATAGGCGAACGTGGTTTCCAGCGCATTCAGATGACCGAGCACGTCGGTGAACTTCGCCGGCGTCATGCCCCGTGCCAGTTGCTCCAGACGGGCGCGCGGCACGTTGATGTCCACCAGCATGCGCGCCACCTGGGCGCTGTCCATCGCCATGGCTTCGGCGGCCATGGCCGGGTCGATGTGGTGACGGGCGATGAAGAAATCGAGAATATCGAAATCCGCCGCAAGGCGCCCGTCCATTTCCAGCACCGTGCCATCCGGCGAAAGCCTGAGGCTCGGGCTCGGATCATAGGGGCTGTCGAAGACGGCGAAGCCATCTTCCGGGTTCTCCTCGGCGAAGCTGTCCAGCCTGAGCGGCCGCGCGTCCCATTCCTCGAACCGGTGCCAGCGGCGCTTGTCGGGTGAATTTCCCTCCATCTCACCTCTCCCTCAGGATGCGCAGAAGTATAAGCGTGAGCCCGACGACGGCCACGAGCAGGATGAACGAGACTGCCGCGGCCTGTCCGATATCCAGGAACCGGAAGCCCAGGCGATAGGCGTAGAAACTGATCGTTTCAGTGGTCTTGCCGGGTCCGCCCTGGGTCAGGATGTAGATGAGATCGTAGCTTTTCAGCGCCGTGATCATGCGGATCAGCAGGGTGACCAGAATGACCGGCCGAAGCGTCGGCAGGGTTACGTGCCTGAGGATCTGCCAGGCATTCGCGCCGTCGATCCGCGCCGCTTCGACGGGATCCTGCGGGAGCGACCGCAAGCCGGCATAGAGCATGATCAGCATCAGCGACGTCTCGGTCCAGGCATCGACGAAGATGACCGTCGCAAGCGCCAGGTTCGGATCGCCGAACCACCCCTGCGCGGGAATGCCGACCAGGCTCAAGAGCCAGTTGACGATCCCGAGATTGGGATTGAACATCAGCCTGAACATCAGGGCGACGGCGACCGGCGTCATCAGCATGGGAAGCATCAGGATGACGAGGTAGAACTCGCGGTAGCGCAGCCATGACTGGTTGAGCAGGAGCGCAAGCGCAAAGGCGACGAGGAACTCGATCACCACCACGCTGATCGTGAGCTTCATCGTGACCCACGAGACCCCGGCGAATTCCCGTCCCATCAGGAGCACGTAGTTGCCGAGACCGATGAAGGGCCCCTGGCCATAGGTCACGATGTATTCGTGCAGGCTGAGGTAGAGCGAATAGAGCAACGGCGCCGCGACGACCAACATCATGACGAGAATGGTGGGTGTCATGAAAACGAACTTGTAGAAGCCGAGGGAAAGCCCGTCGCTCTTTTGAGGGACGCGTGTCGCCCGCATGTTCGTGGAATTGGTCGCAGATTTCATGTCATCATGATCCAGCTGTAATCAGACCGGCCCGCCGCCACCGGTGTGTGGGCCGCGGCGGGCGTGAGCGCAGGCGGTGCCTCGCTTATTTCAGGAGCGGATCGCCGCGGGTGAGTGCAGCAAGCTTGTCTTCCGCATTGGTGATCGCCGTTGCCGGATCGGTCCCGTTCGCCAGCACGTCGCCCATCACTTCCGCGAACACTTCGACGAGCTGGGTCGCACGCGACATGACCGGAAGTCCCTTGGCATGGGCGAGCGCGTCACCGACCGCAGCCATGGCCGGCCACGCCTTGATGAAGTCCGCGTTGTCGTAAATCCAGGTCTGGGTCGGCTGGCCGCCTTCGATACCGCGCTTGAGCGCGATGTCCTTGGATTCGACCCACTTGATGAATTCCCACGAGCAATCCGGGTTCGACGCATTGCTCGGAACGGCCCATCCCCATGCGCCGAGCAGACTGTCTTCGCCGGGCATCCTGGCAAAGCCGATCTTGTCTACGACGAGCGATTCCTTCGGATCCTGAAGTGTCGGCATCAGGAAGAGATAGGTGATCGCGAAGACGGCCTTGTCCTGCTTGAGGGCATTGGCGACATCGTCGAAATTCGCACCCAGGGCACCCGGCTGCGCGGCATTGTTGATCAGATCCGCATAGACGGTGACAGCCTTGATCCCTTCAGGGGAGTTCAAGGAGGGCACCCAGTCCTCACGATTGTAGAAATCGGCACCGAGCGAGAAGACGTAGTTGGTCGCTTCCATGACGACGGGGTCCGCGCGCTGGCCGGACATGGCAGCACCCGCCTTGCCGGTGAACTTGCCTGCCCATTTCGCAAGCTCGGCATATTCCTCCAGCGTCTCCGGCAGACGCCAGTCGCGGCCGAATTCGGTCTTGTAGGCAGCCTGGAATTCCGGTGCCTCGACGATGTCCTTGCGGTAAAGCAGACCCATGGCGTACTGCCAGAACGGCAGCATGTAGGTCGTGTCCTTGATCTTGCCGTTGATGTCCATCAGCGCCGGGAAGTAGACGGAGGTATCGACGCCATCCTTGGCGATGCGTTCATCGAGCGGCTGGATCCATTTGGCGGTGACGAATTCGCCGACCCAGTAGCTGTCTACGACGAGCACGTCATAGGCGCCGGACGAAGCCGTGAGGCTCGGGACCAGCTTTTCATGCATCAGTGAGTAGTTGACGGCCTCGATATTGATCTTGGCGCCGGACAGTGCCTCGAATTCCGGGGCGACCTTCTGTAGCGCAGTGGTATCGGGAACCGTTTCGAGCAGCATGTTCAGGGTCACGCCCTTGCACATCTCGGCCGGGTTGGCGAAGGCAGACGTGGCACCGAGGACGCAGGCAACGGTGGCCAGCAGGCCGGCTTTATAAAATCGCGACATAAAAGTTCTCCATCTGAAGGGGTTGCAGAGCTTTCTGCTCCGTTCTGTGTTGTTATTCGTTCAGCCTTTGACAGCACCCGCATTGAGCCCTGCCACCAGGAAACGGCGGACGGCGAAATAGAGGAGCGCCATGGGCAGCATTGCGAGGATCGTCGCGGCACTCACCGCGCCGATCGCCGTGCCCTGCTGGGTTACCAGGCTTGAAACCGCGACCGGCAAGGTCTTGGTTTGCTGGCCGGTCAGCATCAGGGCGAAAAGGAATTCGTTCCAGCAGAGCACGAAGCTGAGAATCGTCGCGGCACCGATGCCCGGCAGCATGGCGGGCACGATGATCCGGATGAAAGCCGTCAACGGCGTGCAGCCGTCGATCAGGGCCGCTTCGTCAAGCTCGCGCGGCACGCGCTTCATGAAGCTCAAGAGCAGCCAGACGACATAAGGCAAGTTGAACGCGAGATAGGCGAGCACCAGGCCGAGACGCGAATCCGTCAGTCCGATATTCTTGAAGATCAGGAAGAACGGGATCACGAGCACGATCGGCGGCATCATCTGCGTCGCGAGGATGATCATCGGCATCGCGGGGCCACCGGCCTTGTACCGGTCGATCGCATAGGCCGCCATCGCACCGATGACGACCGCCAGCAGCGTCGACGTCGCCGCAACCACCATGCTGTTCAGGAAGAATTTCCCGAACTCCATCTCCGTCAGGATCGTCCGGTAATTATCGAGCGTCGGCACGAAAAAGAGGTCCGGCGGCAGCTTGTAAGCGATGACGCGATCGACGAACGAGGTCCGCAGCACCCAGAGGAGCGGCAGGAGGATGATGGCGCTCGCCAGTCCCAGAACCAGGTGCGTCAGGATTTTCACGTACAGGGGTGGCTGCATGTCGATCGCTCTTTCGCGTTATAACATGCAACATGTAACGGCTGAATTTTGAATGTGTCAAGGCCTGTCGAACGGAATGTCTTGAGTTACGATAACGTCGTGAACGAGGAGAGGTATGCGGTACCAGCCTCCCAAGCGGATGCACGCGCACCCCACTTTCGAAATTCGTCCGCGAGGGCGACGAAGACAGCGCCAGCGTTCACGACATCGATCGCCGCGGTGGCGACGGGAAGCCGGTGGAAAAGATCGCCGCGATCAAGGGCAAGCGCGATCGGCAGCAAAGGTGGCGGACAGTCATGCACCGGGGTGGCATGCCGAGAGCCCTTGCCGCCGATATGAATGGCTGGCCGGGCACCGCACCGGCTGTCTGACGTTGCGGACGTCAGGCCATGTGGAAGACCGACTTGAGCGGCACGACGTGCGGCTCGTTGCGGTCGTTATATTGCATGATATCGGCCATGAAGTCCCACCAGCGGCGGTTGACTTCCGTTTGCGGCAGCTTGTCCATGGTGTGGTCGTCCGTGCGCACCAGGGTCGCGAAGAGGTGGTTGGTCTCCTCGTCCAGCCAGATGGAGTAGTCGGATACGCCGGCATCGCGCAGGGCCTGGCTGAGTTCGGGCCAGATCTCGTCGTGGCGCTTCTTGTATTCGGCGGCCTGGCCGGCGTTGAGGACCATACGGAAGGCGATGCGTTCGGGCATGGCGGCGTACCTCTTTCAGATTTGCGAGCGGATGCGGAGCTGGTCGAGCCCGACGGCGAGCAGCAGTACCGCGCCCTTGGTGACATCCTGCCAGAAGCTGGACACGTTGAGGAGGGTGAGGCCGTTGTTCAGCGTGCCGAGGATAAGCACGGCGAGCAACGTGCCCCAGACCGAGCCTCGGCCGCCGAAGAGACTGGTTCCGCCGAGGATGATGGCTGCAATGACGGTAAGCAGGTGCTTGCCGACCGCATCCGGTGCGGCCGCGCCCAGCATGGCGGCGACGACGATGCCGGCCAGCGCACCGGCGACGCCGGACAGGATATAGAGCTTGATCTGCGTGCGGTCGACCGGGATCCCCAGCATGCGGCTGGCGTCCGGGTTGCCGCCGGAAGCGTAGATGAAGCGACCGAAAGGCGTGTAGGCCATGACCCACCAGATGGCGGCGAAGAAGACCAGCATCAGGATCAGCGGCACCGGGATGCTGACGATGCGGCCGGAGCCGATCCAGTTGAAGCCGGGGATCGTCAGCGGCTGGGTGAGGCCGCCGGTCAGCACCAGCGACAGGCCCGTGATGATGCTCATCGAGCCCAGCGTGACGATGAAGGGATTGAGCCGAAGGCCGTTGGTCAGCACGCCGTTGCACGCGCCGATCGCGCCGCCGGCAAGGAGGGCGATGACGCAGGCCAGCCAGATGTCGATGCCTGCGGCGTAGCAGAGCGAGACGATGACGCCCGAGATCCCCGCCACCGCGGCAACGGAAAGGTCGAGCCCGCCGGCGATGATCAGCGGCGTGCCGGCGGCCGCCATCAGCCCGACGAAGGCCATGTTGGAACCGATGGACAAGAGGTTCTTGAAGGTCAGGAAGAAGGGCGAGAGGATCGTGAAGACCACCAGCAACAGCAGGTAGATGACGAGCAGCATCGCCGTGCCCGCCCAGGATTTGCCGAGCAGGCCGCGGCCCGTCTCGCGCTTCGGCGCTTCGATCACGGTTTTGACCGTTTCCTCGGACATTGAGACCCCTTTTCTGACTTACACCGCTTCGGCGGCGATGGGCTTGGATGCGGCGCTCATCAGCTCCGCGGCCGAGACCGGCGTTTCATAGGTTGCGGTCACGCGGCCGCCGTCGAGCACCACCGAGCGGTCGGCGAGGCCCGCGACCTCCTCGGCATCGGAGGAGATCAGCAGGATGCCCAATCCATTGTCGGCCATCTGGCGGATCTGCCGGTAGATTTCGGCGCGTGCGCCGACATCGACGCCGCGTGTCGGCTCCTCCAGGATCAGCGCCTTGAGGTCGCCGATCAGCCAGCGCGCCAGGCAGACCTTCTGCTGGTTGCCGCCCGACAGGCTGCCGATCGTCTGTTCGGCGTCGCGCGAGCGGATCGCGAAGCGTTTGATCCAGTCGTCTGCGGTCGCGGCTTCCATCTTGCGCTGGACGACGAACCCCTTGGTGAAGCGCGGCAGATTGCAGACCGACATGTTCTCGCGCAGGCTCAACATGGAGATGATGCCTTCCTGCTTGCGTTCGGCGGCAACCAGTCCCAGCCCGGCGGCAACGCCTGCCTGCGCATTGCGGATCGCATAGGGCTTGCCGTCGACGGTTGCCCGCGTGGCTTTCGCATGCGGCACGGCGCCGAACAGTGCGCGGCCCGCCATCTCTACACCGGAGCCGATCAGCCCGTGCATGCCGGTGATCTGGCCCTTGCGGATGGAGAAGTCGACGCCACGCAGCCAGCCCGCCAGCGTCAGGCCTTCGACGGTGACGACATCCGACCCTGCACCACCCTGTTTGGCGAAATCCGGATAGAGGTTGCCGACCCGGTTGCCGACGATGGCCTCCAGCACGGCGTCGACATCCGTCTTCTTCGTTTCGAACCGGCCCGCATTCCGCCCGTCGCGCAGGACGACGATCTCGTCGGAAATCTCGAAGACCTCCTTGAGGTAATGGGAAATGTAGACGATCGAGATGCCTTCGGCCTGCAGGCGGCGCACGCACTGGAAAAGCATCTTCACCTCCGCGTCGGCGAGCGAGGCGGTGGGTTCGTCCATGATCAGGACCCGCGCATTGCCGGCCATGGCGCGGGCAATTTCCACGATACGCTGAACATGGTGCGAGACCGTGCCCATGCGCGTCTTCGGCGAGAGCCAGTCGAGGCCCATGCGCACGAGAAGCTCGGCTGCGCGCGCTTCCACGGCGGCTTTGTCAACCGTGCGCAGCGGGCCTGAGCCTTTTGTCGGCAGCGCGCCGAGCATGATGTTTTCAGCGACCGTCAGGTCCGGAAAGACCGACAGTTCCTGCGGCAGCAGACGGATGCCGCTGGCAATGGCGTCAGCCGGCACTCGGAAGTCCATCGGCCTGCCATCGACGCGGATTTCGCCGGCGTCGCGCGTATAGTTGCCCGACAGGATCTTCATCAGCGTCGACTTGCCGGCGCCGTTGGCGCCGAGCAACGCCACCACTTTGCCCGCGTCGACCCGAAGGGAAACATCGGACAAGACGGCAACGCGGCCGAATGACTTGCCGATGCCGGTCATCTCAATCAAGCCTGCCATCAACTCCTCCGATGGGGCGGAGGGCGCGCCGACGTGGCGCGCCCGGCTCTGGACTTAGTTGTTGGGGATCAGCGTCTCGTAGCCCTTGAGCGATTCCTGCCCCTTCAAAGCGGCGAGATGCGCCTCGAATTCAGCCTGCGGGAACTTGTACTCGAAGGTCGGCTTCTCGCCGCAGGTATAGTCCTTGTAGTATTCGCAGACATTGGCCTTGGTGATCATCACATGATTGACCAGCACGGCCGGCGGCAGTTCCTTGCCGGCGAGCGTCGCGAGCGCGATCGGGATCAGATAGTTGCCGTAGCGTTCCGGAAAATAGCCGGTTGCGGCGACCAGTTCCGGCTCCTCGACGAGAGCCTGGGTTTCGTCCGCGCCATTGCCGACGGCAATGACGTCCGCCTCACGACCGGCCTGCTTGACCGCGCGCAGCATGCCGATCGCCGACTGGTCGTTGATGGCGTTGATCATGATCGGCACGCCATCCGGGATGCGGCCGAGCAGGTTGGTCATCTGCGCAAAGGATTCCTGCAGCGTGTTCTTGGTGTCGATCCGCAGCATCTGTTCCTTGGGGAAGTCCGGTACGGCGGAAAGGAAACCGGCCTGCTGGCCTTCCGTGCGCATGGCGGGGATCGCACCCGACTGCGGCAGTTCGCCGATCACGTAATAGCCCTGCTTGACCTTGTCGGCGCCGAATTTCGCAATCGCCGCCTGGCCGAGATAGGAGCCGCCCATGAAGCCGGATTTCGGGTTGTTGGCGCCAAAGAACGTCGCGCCCTCCATCGGAATGTCGATGGCTGCGACCTTCACATTGTCCTGGTTGAAGACGTTCATGACGGTCGGGCCGAAATTCACGTCCGTCTGGAACTCGATGACATAGTCCACATTGCGCTGGACGAAGGATTGCGCATTGGCGAGCGCCGTCGGGCCGTCGAGACGGTTGTCGGCGATGGTGAGTTCGACGCCGGCCGCATCGGCGTTGGCCTGGATGCCCTTTTCCACCACGACGCCGAAGCTCATGTCGCGCTGTAGATTGGCAAAACCGATGACATATTTGGAGCCGTTGCGCGGCGGGGTAACGGCGGACGCGTCCTTGACCATCGCCTGCAACTGTTCGGCCGACAGCATCGCGCCATCGTAGCTGGCCGGATCAAAGCCATGGAAGTCTTCCGCCGAAGCGGCGCCTGCAACGACAAGTCCGAGCGCCGTAGCGCAGGCCAGAGCCGCCAAATTGAAGTTCATCATGCCTTCCTCCCCTGGAAACGACCTCGAATGGTCAATCTCATTTTGCGGTAAACTTGTCAAACAAGTTTACAGTCTCAATCATAGAACGAGCCGGCTCAGCACGGCTTCGTCGACGGTGATGCCGAGCCCCGGACCGGCCGGTGCGCGAATGTCGCCGCCGACATGCCAGATCGGCTCCTCCACCAGTTCGCTCTGGACGACGACGGGAAACGGTTTCAGCTCGAACAGGCGCGCGGTGCGCGATGCCAGCGACAGGTGGAGGCTGGCGGCGGTGAGGATGGCGCTGCTCCAGGCATGGGCGTTGACGGTGATGCCGTTCGCCTCGCACAGCGCATCCACCATGCGGAAGCCCGTCACGCCCTCGGCGCGCGAAGGGTCGACGCCCAGCACGTCGACCGTGCCGGTCTCGATCAGGCGCCTATAGCCGCTGAGCGTCCATTCGCGCTCGCCGGTGCCGATCGGCACGTCGACCGCGGCCTTCAACGCGCGATAATCCTCGATCAAGGTCGGATAGAAGGGCTCCTCGATCCAGCCGATATCGTATTCGGCCATGCGCCGAACGGTGGAGATGGCTGTTGCCGCGTCCCATTTCACGCCATTGCCGGCGTCGACGATGATCTCGAACCCGTCGCCGACGGCCTCGCGCAGGGCGCGGATGAAGGCGACGTCGTTGTCCGGCTCGCGGCCGATATTCGACAGTCCCTTCTTGGCAAAGCCGAGTTTGACACCCCGAAAACCTTGCTCCTTGAAGCCGACGATCTCCGCGACGCAGTCCTGGATGGTCGCCTTGTTGACATGGCTGGAGGCGTAAGCCGGCAGGCTCGCGCGGGCATCGTCCGAAAGCAGCGCATGGAGCGGCTTGCCTTGCAGCTTGCCCTCGATGTCCCAAAGCGCCATGTCGAGCGCGCTGTAGGCGAAACAGGCGATGCCGCCCTCGCCATACCACCAGCAATGTGCGCGCATCCTGTCCCAGGCGCCGCGCACATCGATCTCGCCGGCCTCGATGAGCATCGTGCCCAGCGCATCGATGATCGTGGCCGTCGCCGCGCAGGCTTCCGGCCACATGGCGATGCCTTCGCCCCAGCCGACGACGCCGTCCGTCGTTTCGACGCGAACCAGCGTCGTCATGCGCCGGTTGGCGAAGTCGTTCGGATCGGAATAGGCGATCACAATGGGCCGCACGTGACGAATGCGCATGATGTTCCTCAACCCGTCGGGCGGTCTTGCTCCTCACCGCCGACGCTGGCGATTGACTAACACTATCTCTGCGGTTACGTCAATAAGTGGTAAGGCCAATTGGCCACTTGACAAGATCGGGGTCAAGATGCGCAGATGGTCCGGTGTCATGGGAGGCAGGAGCGTGCAGGAACGGAGCTTTTCGGGCGTCGAGCCGGTGAAGAGGACGGGGCTGACGGAAATCCTCGTGTCGCGGATTCTCGGCCTGGTAACCGCGGGCAATCTCAAGGCGGGCGATCAACTGCCTTCCGAGCGAAGCCTCGCGGAATCCTTTCAGGTCAGTCGCCCGACGGTGCGCGAGGCCGTGCGGGCGCTTGCGGTCCTCGGCGTCCTGGAAATCCGCCACGGCGGCGGCATCGTCGTTTCGCAGCTGAGTGCCGCCGATCTGCTCAAGCCGCTGACCTTTTTCCTGACCTTGCAAAACACCGAGGTGGACAAGCTCTATGAAGCGCGCGAGCTGATCGAGAGCGATATTGCAGCCCGGGCGGCGGTGAAGGCGAGTGCTGCGGATGTGGCGCTGCTCGAGAGATTGATCGCGGAGCAGGAGGCGGCGACGGAGACGCCCGTACAATATCGCGCGGTCGATACGACCTTTCACCGCCACCTGGCGGAGCTCGCCGACAACGAATTCCTCGCCCGCACCGCCGAGAGCCTGAACATCCTCGGCCTGGAATTCCGCAAGGTCGCGTCCGAAACGCCGAGCGTCATCAGTCGCTCCATCCAGGATCACAAGGCGATCGTGAAGGCGCTGCGGGAGAACGATGCGGAGGCCGCGCGCGCTGCGATGGCCGCCCATATGCGCAATGTCCTGCGCTCGACGCGGGAATCGATGAAGGCCGGAGACCGACCATGACGGAACGCCGCTGGGGCCTGACCCGCCCTACCGAAGCCGATATCGCAAAGGGCGGGTTCTCGACGCCATGGGACGCGCCCTTCATCCCGCCGTTCCCGTTCCAGTTCCGAAATTGCGAGATCCTGACCGTCTTCTACCGCACGGATCCGGCCGCCGCCGCCTTTCTCGCGCCGCCGCCGGTCCGCTCGACCGGTGATATCGTGGCGGTGCATCTCTACAAGATGAACGATACGGACTGGATCGGCCCGTACCATGAATGCAACGTGATGTTCGGCGCGGACGTCGCCGGCCGTTCCGGTGCCTATTCGCCCTACCTCTTCCTGCATTCGGACGGCGGCGTTGCGCATGGGCGCGAAATCCACGGCCAGCCGAAGAAATATGCCAATCCCTCGCTGGAATTTCGCGGCGACCTCATCGTCGGCAAGGTCGAGCGCAACGGCATCGACGTCATCACGGTAACGACGCCCTACAAGCAGCGCCGGGCCGATCCGGCCGAGATGCGCCGGCATTTCGATTTCGGCATCAATCTCAATCTCAAGGCGATCGATCATATCGATGGACGGCCGGCGATCCGGCAGATCACCTCGCGCAAGCTGACGGAGGTGACGGTGCATGAATGCTGGGTCGGCCCGGCGACGGTGGAGTTGCGCCCCAATGCGCAGGCACCGGTCTTCCGTCTGCCGGTCATCGAGCCGATCGAGGCGTTTTTCTGGAAGGCCGATTTCACGCTGGTGAGCGGCGAAATCATCCACGACTACCTGGACAAGGCATGACCATGGGCAAGCGCAAAGTCGTCGTCACCGATTACACGTTTCCGGCCCTTGCGCAGGAAGAGGCGGCCACGGTCGCCTCGGGCGCGGAATTCGCCGCCTTCCAGTGCCGCACGGCAGAGGAGGTGGCCGAGGCCGTGCGCGGGGCCGACGTCGCGGTCGTGCAGTTCGCACCGCTGACGGCGCGTGCGATCGGGGGACTGGCCGAGGGTGCAGCGATCATCCGCTACGGCATCGGTTTCGACAATCTCGACATAACCGCCGCCAATGCCCGCGGCGTACCGGCCGGCTATGTGCCGGACTATTGCATTGACGAAGTCGCCGATCACACCGTGGCCCTGATCCTTGCGCAACTGCGCAAGATCGTGCCGCTCGATGCCAGCATTCGCACCGGAGAATGGGCGGCGGTCGCGGTGGCCAAACCTCTTGCCGCCTATCGCGACACCACGGTCGGTTTCCTTGGCTTCGGCCAGATCGCCCGGGCCGTTGCCGATCGGCTGCGCCCGTCCGGCTTCCGCTTCCTCGCCGCTGACCCGTTGCTTGATGCTCCATCGGCAGATGCTCTCGGCGTCGAGCTCGTCGATCCGGAATTGCTGGTGGAGCGGGCCGATGTGCTGAGCCTGCACGCGCCCGGCACGCCGCAGACCACGAAATTCATCAATGCCGAGAGGCTGGCGCGGATGAAGCCCGATGCCTTCATCGTCAACACGGCGCGCGGCGTGCTGGTCGACGAAGCGGCATTGGCCGAGGCGCTGAGGGCCGGCAGGATCGCTGGCGCGGCGCTCGACGTCTTCGAAGTCGAGCCGCTGCCGGCGAATTCGCCGCTGCGCAAGGCGCCGAACCTGATTTTGACGCCGCATGCTGCCTGGTATTCGTCGGCAGCCATCGAGGCGCTGCAGCGGCTCGTCGCCGATGACATCCGCGCGCATCTCGCCGGCCGCCCGCTGCGCCGGCCGGTGCCGGGCTCGAAGCACTGAGCGAGGAGGACAGGAATGCCCGACAAGGTCAATATCGGCATCATCGGGGCGGGCTGGTGGGCGACCCTCAGCCATATCCCGGCGCTGATCGCCAATCCGCATGTCGATATCGTCGCCATCAACCGTCCGGATGCGGAAGGGCTGGAAACGGTATCGAAAACCTTCGACCTGCCGCACGCCTATCTCAATGCCCGCGAGATGCTCGACAGCGAGACGCTGCACGGCGTCATCGTCGCCTCGCCGCATGTGCTGCATGCCGAACATGCGACGCTCGCGCTGGAGCGCGGGCTGAAGGTGCTGATCGAAAAGCCCATGGCCACATCCGCCGCTGATGCGCGCGCGCTGGTGGCGCTGGCAAAGGCCCGGGGCGGCGAGATCATCATGCCCTATGGCTGGAACTACAAGCCGATGACCGATGCCGCGCACCGGCTGATCCGCGAAGGCTGGGTCGGCGAGGTGCGCCATGTCGTCGTGCAGATGGCGTCGGCGCTGGCCGATCTCTTCGGCGGCGAGCCGATGGCCGAGACCAAGGATCATCTGTTCCGTCCGCCGGCCTCGACCTGGGCCGATCCGAAGCGCTCGGGCGGCTATGGCTGGGGCCAGCTGACGCACGGGCTCGGCGCGGTGTTCCGCCTGGTCGATCTCGCACCGGCAAAGGTCTTCGCCAGGATGGGCCTGTCGCCCGCCGGTGTCGACTTCTACGATGCCGCCGTGGTTGAGCTTGCCAATGGCGCGACCATGGTGCTGTCCGGCTCGGCCACGGTGCCGAAGTCGCGCGGCTTCCAGCTCGATATCCGTGTTTTCGGCACAGAGGGCATGCTGCTGTTCGACATCGAGCGGGCACGCGTCGAAGCCGTGCGTCACGATGGCAAGACCCATATCGAGACGCTGGGAGACGATGCTGGCGCCTATGAACAGGTGGAGCCGATCGCCCGGCTGGTCGATCTGTGCCGGGGGAAGGACGTCGTCAATCCGGCGGATGGCATGATCGGCGCACGCGCGACTGCCGTGCTGGACGCGATGTACCGCTCGGCGAAATCGGGACGCATGGAGGAGGTTTGACGATGAAACTGAGCATTACCAGCTGGTCCTTCCCGCTTCTGACGCTGAACGAGGTCGGCGCGGTCGCGCGTGCTATCGGCATGGAGGGCCTGGATGTCGGTTATTTCTACCGCTCGGCCCTCGACAAGTCCCGGCTGCTGAAGGAGCCCGAGGCCTATGGCCGTGAAATCGCGGCGCGGCTGCCTTTGCCGGTCTCCAATCTCTACCATCTGTTCGGCGCCTCGCCGGCCGAGCGCAACCTCGCGCTACCGGGCCACCGCGCGGAAAACCTCGCGGATTTCCGCCAGGTCCTGACGTTTTGCCAGGCGGCGGGGTCGCCGACGGTCTTCGTTCTGCCCGGCCTCATCAATGGCGCGCAGACGCGCAAGCAGGCGCTGGACGAAACCGTGGAATCGCTGAAGCCGCTTGTCGCGGCGGGGCAGGAGGCGGGCATCGACGTCTGCGTCGAGCCGCATGTGCATTCCTATCTGGAAACTCCGGGCCTGACGGCCGAAATGTGCGAACGCGTGCCGGGCGTGAAGCTGGCGCTCGATTATGCCCATTTCGCCGTAAGTGGTTACCGGCAGGAGGAGATCGACGCACTCATCCCCTGGCTCGGCCATGCCCATCTGCGCCAGGCGCGACCGGGTGCGCTTCAAGCCAAGATGGAGCAGGGCACATTGAACTTCCCGGCAATGTTCGGCGCCTTCAAGGAGAGCGGCTTCACCGGTTACGTCGCCAGCGAATATGTCCATCAGGATTATTTCGACACGGTGCACGACGACGTGATGTCCGAAACCATCAAGCTGCGCGACCTCTTCCGCGCCTGGAGACAAGCATGAGCGACAAGGCAGTCATCGTCACGGGGGGCGCGGGCGGCATCGGGCTCGCCATCGCCACACGGTTGAAGGCGGACGGCTTTGCCGTCGTCGCCGCGGACCGGAATGCCGATGCGGCGCGCGATGCCGCCGCCGGGATCGGCGCGGACTGGCGGACGCTCGATATCGCGGACGAAGCTTCCGTCGTCGCCACGGTCCGCGACGTGGCGCGGACCTACGGCGGGCTTGCTGCTGTGATCAACAATGCCGGTGTCCACATGCAGAGCCTGGTCGTCGAGACGACGGCCGAGGACTGGGATCGCATCCACACCGTCAATGCCCGCGGAACCTTCCTGATGTGCCGCGAGGCGGCGCGGGTGATGGGACCGCAGGGGCATGGACACATCGTCAACATCGTCACCCGGCTCGGCTACGGCAATCCTTTCTCATCGGTCTATATGTCGTCGAAGAATGCAGTTGCGGCGCTGACGCAGTGCCTTGCGGTCGAAATGGCGGCGACGGGCGTGCGGGTCAACGCAGTCGCCCCCGGCCATGTCGGCGTCGGGACAGGGATGGAGGCGGCCTTCCGCAAGAAGGCCGAAAAACTCGGCAAGGACTGGGATGCGTTCGAAAAGCAGGTGGTCGGCTCCATTCCGCTCGGGCGCTGGTGCAAGCCGGAGGATGTGGCCGGCGCGGTGTCCTGGCTGCTCGGACCGGATGCGGATTTCGTCACCGGCGAGGTAATCTCGATTACCGGCGGTTTCCAGGCCTATGGCATCTCACCGGACCGCCAGGCCGTGCTCGACGCGATTGAGGCCGCGTCATGAGCCGCGACCTTTCAGGTAGAACGGCGCTCGTCACCGGCGCGCGCCATGGCCTCGGCGCGGCGACGGCAACGGCGCTCGCCGAGGCAGGCGCAACCGTCGCCGTCTGCGGCCGCAAGGCGGGCGACTGCGCCGAAGTGGTCGCGGCGATCGAGAAGGCCGGCGGCAGGGCGATCGACACGGCGCTCGATGTCGCCGACCTTGCGAATGTCGGGGCCCGTATTGCAGAGATCGTCGGCCGGCTCGGCCGGCTCGACATCGTCGTCAACAATGCCGCGACGATCGAGCCGATGGCGCCGATTGGCGCGCTGGATATGGAGCGGTTCGACCTGGCGATGCGGATTAACGTATCGGGTGCGGCTGCCGTCGTGAACGCCGCCTGGCCGCATCTTGCCGGTCACGGACGGATCGTCAACCTGCTGTCCGGTGCCGCGACGCGGCCGTTGCATGGCTGGGCGGCCTATTGTTCGGGCAAGGCGGCGCTCCTGATGCTGACGCGCGCCATCGACGAAGAGGGCAAGGCCGAGGGCATTCGCTGCTTCGGCATTGCGCCGGGCCTCGTCGATACGGCGATGCAGGCAAGCATCCGCGCCGCCGGCATCAACGAAGTGTCCAATATCCCGCAGGAAAAGCTCTCCGATCCCAAGGTTGCCGCCCGGGCGATCGCCTGGCTCGCCTCCGGCGCGGGTGACGAATATGCCGGGACGATGGCGGATGTGCGGGACACGGACTTCATGGCGAAGGCGAACAGATAAGAGGAGCAGTCACGATGCCCAAAATGCTGGCGGCCTATCTGCCCGGGAATTCGACGGTGGACCTGCGCGAGATCGAGCGGCCGAAACCCGGCATCGGTCAGGTGCTGCTGAAGATGAAGGCGTCGGGTATCTGCGGCAGCGATATCCACTATATCTATCACAAACATCTCGGCGACGACCCGCGCACCTCCTATCAGGGGGTCGTCTCCGGGCACGAGCCGGCCGGAGAGGTCGTGGAGCGCGGCGCGGGTTGCCGTCATTTCAAGCCGGGCGACCGGGTCGCGGTCTACCACATTTCCGGCTGCGGCTTCTGCCGCAACTGCCGCAAGGGGTTTCAGATATCCTGCACCGACCCGGCGCGCGCCGCCTATGGCTGGCAGCGCGACGGCGGCCATGCCGAATATCTGGTGGCCGACGAGCGCGACCTCGTGCACCTGCCGGATTCGCTGAGCTATCGGGACGGTTGCTTCATCTCCTGCGGCGTGGGAACCGCCTATGAGGCGGTGCTGCGCGGCAATGTCTCGGGCGGCGATGCGATCGTCGTGGTCGGGCTCGGGCCAGTGGGCATGGCGGCGCTGATGCTGGCGAAGGGACGCGGAACGCGCCTTGCCATCGGGGTCGATACACAGGCCGACCGCGTGGAAACGGCACGCAGGCTCGGCCTCGTCGATCATGGGCTCACGGCCGGCGCCGACACGCTCGGCGAGATCGAGGCGCTGACCAGGGGCGGCGCCGGCGTCACCATCGATTGTTCGGGCAACCCGCGCGGGCGGCTGTTGGCCCTGCAGGCCACACGCACCTGGGGACGCTGCGTCTATATCGGCGAAACCGGTCCGGTCCAGTTCGACGTCAGCGACGACCTGCTGCATCGCCAGCGCACGATCTATGGCTCCTGGGTGACCAGCGTGCACAACATGGACCAGTGCTGCGAGGACCTCGATGCCTGGGGCCTGCACCCGCACGACATCATCACCGATGCCTTTGCGCTGAGCGAGGCGCCGGCCGCCTATGCGCTGATGGCCGGTGGTAAATCCGGAAAAGTCATCATCGCCTTCGACGACGCGTAAGGAAATTTGCCAGACAAGTTTGCAGGTTGCAGAATCGTGTTTTAGGCTCCACTTTCATGGCGGGTTGTCGCGGCCGACCGGGCTGCGCCTACAAATGTGGAGAAATTCAATGCAAGAGCTGGGACAGATCACGCCGCTTGAGCGTGCGCCGGCGGCGGCCGAACGGGTCGCCAACCAATTGCTCGAACTGATACGGTCCGGCAATCTGAAGGCCGGCGACGTGCTGCCCTCTGAAAACGACCTGGCGCGGGCGCTGCAGGTCAGCCGCCCTGTCGTTCGCGAGGCGCTGCGCGGGCTGTCGATCATGGGGGTGGTGGAAAGCCGCCAGGGCGGACGCTGCTACGTCACCAGTCTCGAGGTCTCCCGGCTCCTCGCGCCGCTTCAGTTCGTCATGGCGCTGGACGAGAGCAATGTGAACGCGCTCTACCAGTCGCGGCTGATCATCGAGGTCGGGCTTGTGCGCCTGGGCGCCCCTCTCGTCGATGATGCGACGCTTGACCGGCTGCGGGAGATGGTGACGGCCGGCTACGGGCTGACGAAGGATCCCGTCGGGTTCCGGGTGCTCGATCTCGAGTTTCATGCATCGATCATGAAGATCGCCGGCAATCCCTTCATGGAAGTGGTGGCACGCAGCCTCTACGAACTCGGCATGGAATACCGCCGCGTCGCCTCCGAGACGCCCGGCGTGCTCGATCGCAGTGCTGCCGAGCACGAGGCGATCGTCGAGGCTCTCGCCACGCGCGACGCGGAAGCGGCGGCCGCAGCCATGCAGGCCCATCTGAGCTCCATCAACCGCACCACCTATGACGCGATGCAACGCGTCGGCGCGGAGAAAACGAGAAAGCGGGAAAAGGCCCCGGCCGCATTCTAGCATCGCAACTATAAACTTAGCTTACAAGATTACCAGTTGACAACTTTCGTGTTCCCGCCAATGATGATGTGACGCCGATGGAGGAGCGTCATCAGGGAGGATTTCGATTTGTTGAGGAGACTCACCACGACCGTCGCAGCGCTGGCACTGGCGGCCGTCATGCAGAACAGCACGGCATCAGCCCAGGACACCAAGCTGACGGTCGGCGCTATCTATCTGGACGCGCAGGGTTTTTACGCCGGCGTGCGCAAGGGCGTTCAGGTCGGCGGCGCCGATCTCGGCAAGAATGTCCAGATCATCGAGACCAATGCCGGCGGCGATGTCGGCAAGGAAGCGTCCTTCATCGACCGGCTGGTTTCGGCCGGCGTTCAGGCAATCATTCTCTCGGCGGTCTCGCCGGAAGGATCGGTGCGCGCGATCAAGCGGGCGCATGAAGCAGGCATCCCGATCGTCTGCTACAACACCTGCATCAACGACAAGGCCATGAAGGAATATGTCTACGCCTATGCGGTCGGCGATCCCTTCCAGTTCGGATACAAGATCGGCCAGGTCGCAGCGGAGGATTTCGTCAAGGCCGGCAAGACCGAGCCCAAGATCGGCATTCTCAACTGCGAGTTCGTCGATGTCTGCGTGCAGCGCCGGCTCGGCTTCGAGAAGGCATTGAGCGAGAAGGTGCCAGGCTTCAAGATCGTCTCCAACCAGGAGGCGACGATCCTCGACAAGGCGATTTCGACCGGTGAGAAGATCATCACCGCCAACCCGGATGTGGATGCGCTATGGGGCGAGTCCGGCGGTGCTGCGCTCGGTGCTGCCAAGGCGATCCGCAACACCGGCAATATCGGCAAGATCCACGCCTATGGCTCGGACATGACCACCGAGATCGCACAGGAAATCATCGCGGGCGACGTGATGCGCGGCACCGTCGATGTATCGGGACAGGCGCTCGGCAAGCTGGCATTGCAGCAGGCCGTGAAGGCGATCGAACAGCAGCCGCAGGGCCAGCTGATCGTGCCGAACCCGATCGACCTCTACACCAGCGCCGAACAGGCGACCGCTTGGCTGGCCGCTCATCCGGACGGCCTGCCGTAAAGCAATCGGCCCTGTGACGTCGAGCGTGCCGGCCCGCGGCCGGCATATCCTCTCTTGTCGGCCACAAGCCGACGATCCCATGGTTTCGAGCAAGTGACACCAATGGCAGCGCCCGCTCCATCACAACACCCGGTCCAGCCGATTGCCAGCATCGCAGGCGCGGTAAAGCGCTATGCCGGCGTTCTCGCGCTGGACCATGTCGACTTCGCCGTGCAGCCCGGCGAAGTGCGTGCGCTGCTCGGCAAAAACGGCGCCGGCAAGTCGACGTTGATCCGGCTGCTCACGGGTGCGGAAACGCCCGACGAAGGCTCGGTGACGTTCGCTGGCCAAGGGCTCGACCAATCCGGGGAGAACCGTACGCGTCAGGCCTCCGCCCTCGGCGTGCGCTCGGTCTATCAGGAACTCAGCCTGGTGCGTGACATCAGCATCGCCGAGAACATGTTCCTCGGCGTCTGGCCGCGCCGGTGGGGCGTGCTCGATCATCGCGACATGCGCCGGCGCACCGCCGAGGCCTTGGCCAATCTCGGCCTTTCCCTCGATCCGGCAACGACCATCGCGGCACTCAGTCCTGCCGAACGCCAGCTGGTCGAAATTGCGCGCGCCACGATGGGCGAGCCGAAACTGGTCATCCTGGACGAGCCGACGAGTTCGCTGGCGGCGGCGGAGGTCGAGCGGGTATTTGCCGCCGTCCGGCGCATGCGCGACCGCGGCGTCGCGGTGATCTATGTCAGCCACCGGATGAAGGAAATCCGCGAGATCGCCGATACGGCGAGCGTGATGCGCGATGGCCGTATCGTTTCGACGCTCGATATCGGCGCGGCCGATACGCGCGACATCGTCCGCATGATGCTCGGCCATGACGAGGGCAAGGACGAACTGGTGGTGCCGCGCGGGGCCGGAAAGACGCTGCTGTCGGTGCGCAACATTCGCTATCTCCCGAAACTTCAGGATGTCAGCTTCGATCTCCGGCAGGGCGAGGTGCTCGGCATTGCCGGCCTGCTCGGATCGGGCCGCACCGAACTCCTGCGCATCATCGCGGGTCAGGAGCGCGCCGACGCCGGCACAGTGGCTCTCGACGGTATCGACGTCACCGGCGAGAGCTGGGCCGGCATGCTGAAACGCGGGCTCGGCATGACGCCGGAAAGCCGCAAGGACGACGGCATCGTGCCATTGCTCGGCATCGACGAGAACACGGTGATGACCGATGCGAAACCGGTCACAGCCTATGGCGTGCTGTCGGCGCGGCGTATCGCGACGGCGACGCGTGACATCGTCCAGCGCATGAGCGTGAAGGCGCCGAAGACGACGACGCCGATCGGCACGCTGTCGGGCGGCAACCAGCAGAAGATCGTGATCGGCCGCTGGGTCTATGCCGGCTCGCGCCTGCTCCTGCTCGACGAGCCGACGCGCGGCGTCGATGTCGAGGCCAAGAGCCAGATCTACGCGATCATCCGCAAGCTCGCGGCCGAGGGCAAAAGCATCGTCTTCGTCTCCAGCGAGATCGAGGAACTGCCCAAGGTCTGCGACCGCGTGCTGGTGCTGCGCGACGGCTGCATCGTGAAGACGTTCGCGGCACCCGACATCAACACCGATGAACTGATGACGGCCAGCATCGCTGGCCATGCCTATTGAGATGGAACGGACCATGGCTCAAGTCACTGTCACACGAGAGGCTCAGCGGCCGCAACGCCGCCTCGACTTTCAGCGCATGAACGAGATCGGCCTTCTGGTGGTGATCGCGCTGCTCTATCTGGCCTTCTATTTCTACGCCAACAACTTCCTGACGTTCCGCAACCAGGTCTCGATCCTGCGCGACGCGGCGACCTTCGGCATCGCCGCCTGGGGCGCGACGCTGATCATCGTGGCGGGCGAGATCGACATCAGCGTCGGCCCAATGGTGGCCTTCCTCTCGGTCTGTTTCGCCTTTCTGCTGAAGACGGACGACGTGCCGATGGTCGCGGCCTTCGTGCTGACAGCCGTCATCGGCGGCGCGCTGGGCGCGATACCCGGCGTGTTGCGGGCGGTGTTCGACGTGCCGTCCTTCATCGGCACGCTCGGCCTGTGGAGCGCGCTGGGCGGGCTGGCGCTTTATTTCACCGACTCCGTTCCGGTCACGATTCCGCCGAACGATTTCCTCGACTGGCTGGGGGGCGAGCTGCTCGGCCTGCCGATCTCGGCGATCGTGCTGTTCCTCCTGTTCGGCGTCTTCGCCTTCGTCAGCCGCAAGACCGCCTTCGGCCGCGCCGTCTTCGCCATCGGCGGCAATGCCAGCGCTGCCCATCTCGCCGGCATCAAGGTCAGGAACATCCGCGTGGCGCTGTTCGTCATCGCCGGTCTGCTCGCCGCTATTACCGCGATCCTGCTCACCGCCCGCAACGGCGTCGGCGATGCCAGCGTCTCGCGCAGCGGGCTGGAGTTCAGCGTCATCTCGGCCGTCGTGGTCGGCGGCACGGCGCTCACCGGCGGGCGCGGTTCGATCCTCGGCACCCTGCTCGGCATCATCGTCATCTCGCTGATCGGCAACGGCCTCGTGCTGATGGGCGTCAATTCCTACCTGCAGCCCGTCGTCAGCGGCGTCATCATCGTCGCCGCCGTGCTGCTGAACATCCTCGCCTCCCGCTATGGCGCGCGGCGCAACCGCACAGGTGCGTGAGACATGAAACCAGGGAGCACGGCCATGGCTGATACGCCAAAGCCCATCGATTGCGACGTGCTGGTGGTCGGTTCCGGACCCTCGGGCGCGGTCTTCGCCAAGCGCGTCGCGGAAGCCGGCATGCGCGTCGTCTGTCTCGAACAGGGCGACTGGGTCGACTATTCCAAGGCGATCTCGGACAAGCCCGGCTTCGAACTGACCGCGCCCCGCGACTGGCAATACGTGCCGACCAAGCGCGACAATTCCGGCGACTACCCGATCTCGGTGGACGATTCCGACATCATCCCGCTCTACTGGAACGGCGTCGGCGGTTCGTCCATCTCCTGGGCGGCCAACTGGATGCGCAATCTGCCGAGCGATTTTCGCGTGCGCACGCTCGATGGCGTCGCCGACGATTGGCCGATCTCCTACCAGGACCTGATGCCGCACTATGCCCGCACCGAGCGTGAGTTCGTGGTGTCGGGCGTGGCGGGCGATCCGATGTATCCCGGGCAGGACGAGCTCCTGCCGCCGGTTGACCTGACCCGGGCCGGACGCCTGGTTGCGGCCGCGCAGAACCGGCTCGGCTGGCACTGGTGGCCTGGAACCAACGCCATCGCCACCGTGCCGCGCAATGGCATGGAGCCTTGCCAGCAGCGCACCGCCTGCATGTGGGGCTGCGTGGAGAAAGCGAAGGCTTCGACCGACCGCACCCATTGGCCGGCCCTCATCGCGCAGGGCGTTCGTCTCGTACCGAACGCCCGGGTCGTCCGCATCGAGCTGGATCGGCAAGGTCTGGCGCGCGGAGCCGTCTATATCGACCGCACGACCGGTGAGGAGCACCTCGCCAAGGCGTCCGTCGTGGTGATCGCCGCCAACGGCATCGGCACGCCGCGCCTCCTGCTGTCGAGCCGCGTGCCCGGCAAGGAGGACGGGATCACGAACAGGTCCGGCCTCGTCGGCAAGCGGCTGATGCTGCACCCGACCGCGGCCGTCGTCGGCCTGTTCGACCAATCACTGGAAAGCTACCGCGGCGCCTGGGGGCAGGTGGCCTACACGCTGCAATTCTACGAAACGTCGAAGGATCGCGATTTCGTTCGCGGCTCTAAATGGAGTCTCCAGCCGACCGGCAGTCCGGCCCAGATCGCCCGTCGCTGGCCCTGGGGGGACGAGAACCAGCTGTGGGGCGAGACCTTCCATCAGGAGTTTGCCCGCCGCTTCGGCCGTTCGGTTTCCTGGGGCATCATCTGCGAGGACCTGCCGGATGTCGAAAACCGGGTGGAATTGGACATGGCGGCGCCGGACGATACGGGCATGCCGGGCGTGAAGATCCACTACAAGACCGGCGAGAATTCAAAGCGCATGCTGAAATTCATGACCGAGCGGGCGAAGGAGTCGCTGATCGAGGCCGGCGCCTACCGCACCGTGACGGCACCGCAAAGCCGCGAATCCGGCTGGCATATCCTCGGCACGGCCAAGATGGGCGACGATCCGAAGGACAGCGTGGTCGACCGCTACGGCCGCGCCCATGACGTCGCCAATCTCTTCATCATCGACGGCAGCGTGTGGCCGACATCGGCCGGCGTCAACCCGACCGCCACCATCGCCGCCTTCGCCTCCTGGAGTGCCGCGCATGTCGTCGCCAGCCGGGCAAACCAGAGGATGGCATCATGAACGCCGAGCCGCTATCCCTCTCGGAGCGTGCCTTGCTTGCAAGGCTCGCCGATACCCTGATCCCTCCGGCACCGGGATGCCTGTCGGCGAGTGAGGCCGGCATTGCCGGTGAACACCTCGACCAGGCCCTGTCCTATGCACCCGACCTCGTTGTCATGCTGCACAGGGTCATCGGTGCCGTCGGTAATGCCACGCCGCAGCAAGCCCTGCTGGCGCTCAAGCAGAGTGATGCGGCGGCCTATGACGCCTTCTGCGAAACCATCGCGGCGATCTATTTCCTGTCGCCCGGGGTGCGTGCCGCCGTGGGTTTTCCGGGGCGTGAGCCGAAGCCGGCGCGCGTCGACGTCGCCGATCTCGAAGATCTGCTGATGCCGGTGCTGGAAGCGGGCTTCGCGCCGCGCGCCGTGTGAAGGAGGGACGGGTATGCTTCTCGAAGGCAAAAGGGCAATCGTCACGGGCGGATCGCGCGGCATCGGCGGCGCGATCGTCGTGGAATTGGCAAGGCAGGGCGCGGATGTCGTGCTCGGTTACTTCGGCGAGAACGACAGCGGCTATGGCCGGGAATCGGCGGTCGAGAGCGTCGTTGCCGACGTCGAGGCGCTCGGCCGCAAATGTATACCCGTCGAAGGCAATATCGGCGAGCCCGCCACGGCCCGGACACTCGTCGATGCGGCGGTCAAGGCATTCGGTGGCGTCGACGTGCTGTCCTCCAACGCCGGCATCTGCCCGTTCCACGCCTTTCTGGACATGCCGCCGGAGGTCTTGCAGCGCACCGTCTCGGTCAATCTGGAGGGCGCGTTCTACATCTGCCAGGCGGCCGCCAACCGAATGAAGGCGCAGGGGACGGGCGGCGCCATCGTCGCCACCAGCTCGATCTCGGCGCTTGTCGGCGGCGGCATGCAGACGCACTACACGCCGACAAAGGCCGGCGTGCATTCGCTGATGCAGTCCATTGCCATCGCGCTCGGCCCCTATGGCATCCGATGCAACTCGGTGATGCCCGGCGCGATCCTGACGGACCTCAATCGCGAAGACCTCGAGAACGAGGAGAAGCTCGCCTATTTCGGCAAGCGCATCCCGCTCGGCCGCATCGGCCAGCCACGGGATGTCGCGACTTGCGTCGCCTTCCTCGCCTCCGACATGGCCGCCTACGTCACCGGAGCGTCGCTGCTCGTCGACGGCGGCATGTTCGTCAACCTTCAATAGTGGTTCATCCGACCGCCGGAGCAAGAGAATGAGTTCACAATTCCGTATCGCCTCGGTGCGCACCTACCTCGTGGAAAGCCAGGGGGATGGCGGCGATTATCACCGGCAGAAACAGGGCCATTGGCTGATCGACACGCTGATCAGCAATCCCATGTCCGCCTATCCGGAATACAAGGCCAGCCGCACGAGCTGGGGCATCGGCGTGCTCGGCTCCATCGTCGTCGAGATCGAGACGGAATCGGGCGCAACCGGTGTTGCGACCGGCTTCGGCGGGCCGCCCGCGCTCTGGCTGATCCGCAACCATTTCTCCCGCTTCCTGATCGGCCAGGATGCCCGCAACATCAACCGGATCTGGGACCAGCTCTTCCGTGCATCGATGTTCTACGGTCGCAAAGGCCTGCCGATCGCGGCGATCAGCGTGGTCGATCTCGCCTTGTGGGACCTGGTCGGCAAGGTGCGCGGCGAGCCGGTCTACAATCTGATCGGCGGGCTCAGCCGTGACGAGATCAGCTTCTATTGCACAGGCCCTGCACCCGACGCGGTGAAGGCGATGGGTTTTTGGGGCGGCAAGGTGCCGCTGCCGCACGGTCCCGCCGATGGCGAGGAGGGGTTACGCGCCAATGTCGCGTTCCTGGCCTCGCATCGTGAGAAGGTCGGGGCAGACTATCCCCTGATGGTCGATTGCTACATGTCGCTCGACGTGCCCTATGCCATCCGGCTGGCGGAGGCCTGCAAGCCGCTCGACATCTACTGGTGGGAGGAGGCGCTGCATCCCGACGATGTCGAAGGGTTCCGTTTCATCAAACGCGCGCACCCGACCATCCGCTGGACCACGGGCGAACATGAATATTCGCGCTACGGCTTCCGCCGGCTGATCGAGGAGAGGTTGATCGATGTCCTGCAACCCGACGTGATGTGGGTGGGTGGCCTCACCGAGCTGCTGCGCATTTCGGCGCATGCCTCTGCCTATGACATCCCGGTCATCCCCCATGGCAGCGGTCCCTACTCTTACCACTTCATCGCCTCGCAGCCCCATTCGCCCTACTGCGAATATGTCGCCGCGAGCCCGGACGGGCGCTCGGTGCTGCCGGTCTTCGGCAAACTTTTCAAGGACGAGCCGATGCCGAAGAACGGCAAGCTGGTGGTGGGCGCCGCACCCGGCTTCGGCATGGAAATCGCCGACCGGGCGATGCTGACGCATTTCGAATAGGACAGGACCGACAGAATGAACCAGATCGATCTCCGCGGCCAGACGGCCGTCATCACCGGCGGCGCGCAGGGCCTCGGTTTCGCCATCGCCAGGCGCGTCGCCGCTTCCGGCGCCACGGTCTCACTCTGGGATGTGGATGCCGGCGAGCTGCAAAGAGCCGCTGCCGAACTGGGCGACGGCGCAAGCGCCGTCACCGTCGACATTACCAGTCCAGAGGCGGTTGCCGATGCGGTGGCGAGGACGGAGGCGGAAAGCGGGCCGGTGTCCATCCTCGTCAATTCGGCCGGCATTGCCGGGGCGAACCACGCGCTTGATGCCTATCCCATCGACGAGTGGAAACGTGTCATCGACATCAACCTCAACGGCGCCTTCTACGTGAACCGCGCGGTGGTGCCCGGCATGAAGGCACGAGGCTACGGCCGCATCGTCAACATCGCCTCGATCGCCGGCAAGGAAGGCAATCCGAATGCATCCGCCTATTCGGCATCGAAGGCTGCGGTGATCGGCATGACCAAATCGCTCGGCAAGGAGCTGGCCGGCCACGACATCGCCGTCAACGCCATCACACCGGCCGCCGCGCGCACCCGCATCTTCGACCAGATGAAACAGGAGCATATCGACTATATGCTCTCAAAAATCCCGCGCGGCCGCTTCCTGGAGGTCGACGAGGCCGCCAACATGGTCGCCTGGCTGGTCTCCCGCGAAAACAGCTTCACCACCGCCTCCGTCTTCGATCTGTCCGGTGGCCGGGCGACATACTGAGAGCCGGCGGCTGAGCCGAAGCCGTGCCGCATGTTGCAGTTTGCACCACCACTTCCGGCGGACGGCCACAGACGCTGGAGGAACATCTTCGCGCGATTCCGGTTTGGCGCGGGCGCATTGCGATGCGTGCTCGACAACTTGGAGGTCTGCATCCATGACCGACACCGCGCTCAAAAGCCCGGCCTCCTTAAAAGGAAACGGAAATCCATCGCCAGTCGGCGGAACGGACCGGCCAATCCTCAAGCAGTTCGGTCCCGGCCTCATCACCGGTGCGGCGGACGACGATCCCAGCGGCATCACGACCTATTCTCAGGCCGGCGCTCAGTTCGGCTTCAACCTGCTCTGGCTGATGCTTCTGACCTATCCGCTTATGTCGGCCATCCAGATGATCAGCGGAAGGATCGGGCGCGTTACCGGCTGCGGGCTGGCTGCCAATCTGCGCGCAGTCTGGCCGAACCCGCTGGTGCTTTTCCTCGTGGGTCTGCTGTTCATCGCGAACACCATCAATATCGGGGCCAACCTCTCGGCGATGGGAGCGTCGGCCGAACTCGCCACGGGACTGCCGAGCGTGCCGGTCACCATCCTCTTTGCGGCCCTTTCCCTCCTGCTGCAGATGTTCGTGCCCTATCATCGCTATGCATCCTATCTCAAATGGCTGACGATGGTTCTGCTGTCCTATGTCGCGGTCCTCTTTGTCGTGAAGATCGATTGGACGGCCGCCCTGAAAGGCTTCGTCATGCCCTCGATGACGGCAAACGTAGACACCTTCACCGTCATCGTCGCGATCCTGGGCACGACGATCAGCCCCTATCTGTTTTTCTGGCAAACGAGCCAGGAGGTGGAGGAGATGGAGGAGAAGGAGGGCGCGCAACCGTTGCGGCGAGCCCCGCGCCAGGCAAAGCGGGAACTGAGACGTATCCGTATCGATACTTTCGCCGGCATGGCCGTCTCGAACCTGGTCGCCATCGCCATCATTATGAGCACAGCCGCGACCCTGCACACGAGCGGCAAGACGGAGATCGCAACGGCCGCCGATGTCGCGGAGGCCTTGAAGCCCATCGCCGGAAACTTCGCCTTCGCGCTGTTCAGCGTCGGGATCATCGGCACGGCCATGCTTTCCATTCCGGTATTGGCGGGTTCGGCGGCCTATGCGGCGGCAGAATGCTGCGGCTGGGCCGGCAGCCTCGAAAGAAAGCCTGCGGAGGCGATCGGGTTCTACAGCGTGATCGCGGCCGCGACGGTGCTCGGCCTCGCGGTGGAGTTTATGCCGATCGATCCCATCCGCGCGCTCTTCTGGAGCGCCGTGATCAACGGGTTCGTCGCCGTTCCGATCATGGTCGGCATGATGACGGTCGTCAGCCGGCACGCGCAAATGAAGCAGTTCACCGCCCGGCCGTTGCTTGTTGTCGTGGGATGGACCGCGACCGCTGCGATGGCCGCGGCGGCGATAGCGATGTTGATCTATCGGTGAAGTCCGACAATCGAACATCTTCCATTTCCGCGTGCTTCCCTCTGCACCGACCTATCTTGCAAGGCGCGAAAAACGCACCCCTTTCCGGCAACTTGAGGAAATAAGCGGCGGTTCTGCGCGTACTTAGAACCGCTGCAACGCGCTTTCCATGACCATTTTCGCAACACAGCCGCCGAGACATCCGGCCGGATCCGCCAGGTCGAGAACAACACTCATATGATTGAGACCCGGCACCCGCAGCAGTTCCGAGGCGCTGTCCTGACGGTTGAGCTGTGCATTCAGAGCCGCTGCCTGTTTTTGGAAGGGCGACGTTTCCTCTGCGCCGAATGCAATGATGCGTTGAGGGCACGGAAGCTGGCTCGAGGTCAGAGGCGACCAGGCTGCCGCTTCAGCGGGAGTTATCCTGGCCTCGTCGCGTAGGAAGCTGTCGGGAATTCCCGAGAGATCGTAAATGCCGCTGACCAGCAGAAGTCCGCTTACGGAGGGAAGGGACGGTTTCGTCGTCTCCTCCGGCCCCGTCGCCGCGAGAAAAGACGCCAGGTGCGCGCCCGCCGAATGGCCGCTGACCGTGATCTTGCGAGAGTCCGCGCCGAAATCGCCGGCATGCTTTTCGAGCCAGAGCACGGACCGCCGCACCTGGTCGACCAGCACTTCGAGGCGCTGGCCGGGCATCAGGTCATATTCGACGATGGCGGCAACACCGCCGGCCGCAAGGACCGGCGTAGCAACGAAACGGTAGTTCTCCTTCTCGCCGGAGCGCCAGTATCCGCCATGGACGAAGACATGCAGCGGCGCTCCGGCCTTCGGGCGTTCCGGCAGGACGACGTCCAGCACCTCCCGCGGCCGCGCGCCGTAGCGCAGATCGGCCAGCACATCCGCGCGGGCCGAAAATGTCCGGCTGCGCGCGGCGAATTCGGCCCCGATCGCGTCGAAATCCGGTACGAAATCGCGTATCCGGTAAAGGTCCTGTGACGTCATCCTGTTATCCCCCGCATCAGTATTCGACTGCGTAATACTTCGCCTCCATGAATTCCAGAATACCGGTGACGCCGCCCTCGCGGCCGAGGCCGCTCTGCTTGACGCCGCCGAAGGGTGCCGCCGGGTCCGACATCAGCCCCCTGTTGATGCCGAGCATGCCGCTTTCGAGGCGTTTGCCGACCTTGAGCGCCCGCTTCAGGTCGCCGGAATAGATGTAGGCGGCCAGACCATACTCGGTATCATTGGCAAGGCGAACCGCCTCGTCATCGGTTTCGAACCTGTAGACGGGGGCGACCGGGCCGAAGATTTCCTCGCGGGCGATGGCCGCATCGACCGGCACGTTTTCCAGGACGGTCGGCGGATAGAAATAGCCGTTTTCCGCAAGCGGTTTGCCGCCCGTGGTCGCGCGCGCGCCCGCGGCCACCGCATCGGAAACGAGGCGATCAATCTTGCGCACGGCATTCGTCGTGATCATCGGGCCGCACTGTGTTTCCGGATCATAGCCGGGACCGATCCTGAGCGCCGCCATGCGCGCCGTCAGCCCGGCGACGAAAGCATCGTGAATACCGGACTGGACATAGAAGCGATTGGCGGCGGTGCAGGCTTCGCCGGCATTGCGCATCTTGGCGATCATCGCGCCGTCGAGCGCGGCCTCGAGATCCGCATCGTCGAAGACGATGAAGGGCGCATTGCCGCCAAGCTCCATCGAGCAGCTGACGACCGACTTGGCGGCTTCTGCGAGCAGCGTGCGGCCGACACCGGTGGAGCCGGTGAAGGAGAGTTTGCGCACGCGCGGATCGGAAAGCATGGCGTTCGTCACGCCGCTCGGATTGGTCGTGGTCAGCACGTTGACAACGCCGGCGGGAACACCCGCCTCTTCGCCGAGGCGCGCCATGGCATAGGCGGTGAGCGGTGTCTCGGATGCCGGCTTGAGGATGACGGTACAGCCGGCGGCGAGCGCCGGCCCGATCTTGCGCGTCGCCATGGCCGCTGGGAAGTTCCACGGCGTGATCAGCACCGCGATGCCGATCGGCTCGTGATCGACGAGGATGTTGTGCGAGCCCGACGGCGTATGCCGGTATTCGCCCGGAATGCGCACGGCCTCCTCGGCATACCACCGGAAGAATTCCGCCGCATAGGCGACTTCACCGCGCGCATCGGGCAGCGCCTTGCCGTTTTCCAGCGAGATCAGCGTGGCCAGTTCCTCGGCATGCTGCGTCATCAGCTGGAACCATCGGCGCAGGATTTCGGCGCGCTGGCGGGCAGGGGTGGCGCGCCAGCCGGCGGCAGCCGCCTCGGCGGCATCGACGGCGCGGCGGGCATCATCGATGGACGCGTCGGTCACCTCGGCGAGCAGGTTTCCAGTCGAGGGATCGAGAACCTTTATCCCGTCGCCCTCGACCCAGCTGCCGCCGATATAGAGGCCCTGGGCGTGGAGTGCGGGATCGGCATAGCCGGAAACTTTGTCATGGAAGGTCATAGTTTTGTCCTTTCAGATCAGGCTGGCGCGGTCGCCGCCATGGGCGGCGGCGACGAGATTGCGCATCTCCCGCGGGTTCAGCGGGCGGGGATTGTTCTGGATGAGGCGCGTAATGCCGGAACTCTGCTCGGCCACCCAGTCGATACGGTCGTCGGAAAGGCCGAGGTCGCGCAAGGTCACGGGAATGCCGATCCGTTCGAAAAGCGCGGCGAGAGCGGGGATGACGTCTTCGGGGCCGTCCAGACCGGCCGCATCGGCGATCTGGGCGAGCTCCTGTCCGATGACCGGCTGGTTCCAGGTCATCACATAGGGCATTAGGCAGGCGACGCCGAGGCCGTGGGCGGTGTGGGTGAGCGCGCCGACGGGATACTGGATGGCGTGCGCCGCGGCCGTCCCGGCCACGCCGAAGGCGAGCCCCGCAAGCGTCGCGCCCAACATGACCTTTTCGCGGGCGACCTGATCGGCGCCATCCTTGCAGGCGGCTTCAAGCCCCTGCCAGAGAAGGCCGATCGCGCTCAGCGCAAAATGATCGGACAGCGCATTCTTGCCGACGAAGACCCGTTGCAGCGCAAGGCCGGGCACCGGATCGCGCCGGATCGCGGTAAAGGCCTCGATGGCATGGGTCAGCGCATCCGCGCCGGCAATCGCTGTCAGCCCGGGCGGGCAGGAGAGCGTAAGTTCGGGATCGCAGATCGACACGGTCGGAATGAGATGGGGGCTGGAAATGCCGACCTTCAGGCTGCGCTCGGCATCCGAGAGCACGGCGACCGGCGTCACCTCGGACCCCGTGCCGGCGGTGGTGGGGATGGCGACCAGCGGCAGCACCGGCCCCGGAACGGTGTGTTCGCCGTAATAATCCTGCGGGCACCCGCCATGCGCGAGAAGAAGCGCCACGCATTTCGCCATGTCCAGGCAGGAGCCGCCGCCGATGCCGATGACGAGGTCCGGCTGGAACTGCCGGGCGTTCTCGGCGCTCGCAATGGCCGATTCGACGGGCACGTCCGGCAGGGTCGAGCTGTCCACCAGGACGGCGAGGCCGGCTGCCTCCAGCTTGCCGACCAGCGCGCGAAAATCGGCGTCGGCCGCAAGGCGCGTGTCCGTGACGACCAGCGCGCGCCGGCCGAGCGTGGCGGCGACGCTTCCGAGCGCGTGGCGCTGGCCGGCGCCGAAGAGCAATTCGCGCGGCGCCCTCAATGTGCCGAATAGGTTCATTCCGTGTCTCCTCCAGTGAATTCAGGCGGCCTCAAGGGCCATAAGCTGTTCGAAAAGCGGTTGCGGCAGGGTGATGCCCTCAGCCATCGCGGCGGCCCGGCGGCTGCGCGCGCCATCGCCGGGAACGGCGACCGGTCTTGCGGCATCGAACGGACGGGAAAGCCGCAGGCTGTCGAGATAGGCGGTCAGCGCGGGGGCCGCGCCCTTGCCGGCGGCGGGGTCGATGAGGACGAGAAGGTCGCCCTTGTTGGCGGCGTGATCGTCATCGAGCGTGCCGTGCACGTCAGGCGACAGGGCCGAACCGGCAAGCGCCGCCACAAGAAGCTCGATGGCGAGGCCAAGACCATAGCCCTTCGCATCGCCGAACGGCGCGATGGCGCCATCCTGTGCTGCCCTGGGATCCTCCGTCGGACGCCCGTCCGCATCCACGGCCCATCCCAGCGGGATCGGAACGCCGCGCAGCGCATGGTTGCGGATCTTGCCCATGGAGACGACGCTGGTCGCAAGGTCCAGCACGAAGGGCCGGTCGCCCGAGGGAATGCCGATCGCGATCGGATTCGTACCAAGCATGGCCTCGGTACCGCCGAAGGGATGGACGAGCGCCTCGCTCGTCGACATGACGATCGCGACCAGGCCATCGCGGGCGGCGGCCTCCGCATAGTAGGCGAGCATGCCGATATGGTTGGCGTTGCGGATGGCTGCAACCGCGATTCCCGTATCCGGCAGGTTCTGCCGGAGGCGGCGCATGGCGTTCATCAGCACCACGGGACCGAGCCCGCGTTCGCCATCGACATCGAGAAAGGCCCGCCGCGACCATCTGCAGGCGCCTTGCGTAAGCCCGTTCGCCAGTCCCTTCTCAAGGCGCGACAGCAGGAGCGGCAGGCGTTGCAGCCCGTGAGAGGGCAGTCCGCGCAACTCGGCCTCGACCAGAAGGTCGGCCTGAAGCGCTGCGGCCTGCGGCTCTACGCCCCGGCTTTCGAGCAGCGCCGTCGCCAGCCTGCGGAGTTGATCGGGCATGACCTTCATTTCATATCCTATATCGGATCATATACGATATTGTATTTGACATAGGATATCTTATTTGCAACAAAAGATCGCATGTCAATAAGCAGTCGGAGAGCAAGTGTGGCAATTGCAGCGGAGCGGGAAGGCAAAGCGCCGGTCATTCGCCCTATCAGCGTCGTGGAAGGCGTCTATGACGGCATCTACCATCGCCTGATGTCGCTGGAGATCGCGCCGGGCGCGCGCATTCCCATCGACGTTCTTTCGCGCGACCTCGGCGTATCGCAGACCCCGATCCGCGAAGCGCTCAGCCGGCTCGAGCGCGAAGGCCTGGTGCGCAAGGAACATCTCGTCGGCTACAGCGCCGCCCCGCAGTGGACGCGCAAGCAGTTCGAGGACCTCTATGCCTTCCGTCTGCTCGTCGAGCCCGAGGCGGCAAGGCTTGCCGTCATCAACATGACGCCGGAGGCGCTGTCGCAGCTGGAGACCTCCGCTGCCGATATGGGGCATGGTGAAGCGCCGGTCGACCGCAACACCCGCTATTCCCGTTTTGCGCGCGCCGATGCACAGTTCCACGACGCCATTCTCAAGATCGCCGGCAACGAGATCATCCGCAGCACGCTGTCGAACCAGCATGTCCACCTGCATATTTTCCGGCTGATGTTCCACACCCGCGTCACGCAGGAAGCGCTGGAGGAACACGAGAACCTGCTCGCCGCCTTCCGCTCCGGCGAACCGCAGGCGGCATACGATGCCATGCGCGTCCATATCGAGCGTTCGCGCGACCGCCTGTTGTCGGCCTTCGAATGAACGCGGTCGTCACCCCACAGCCGGTCATGGCCCCGGGCGGCACCGTCGCCGCTCTCGGCGCCGAGGGGCTTGGCAAGACCTATGGCCAGATCACCGTGCTGTCGGATGTGACGCTCGACATCCGTCCCGGCGAGGTGCACGCGATCATCGGCGAGAACGGCGCGGGCAAGTCGACGCTGATGAAGCTCTTGTCCGGCCATGTGGCGCCGACCGAAGGCAGCCTCTTCCTGGACGGCAGGCCGGTCGCGTTCCGCAATGCGGTGGAGGCCGAGGACGCCGGCATCGTGCTGGTCCACCAGGAAATCCTGCTGGCCGCCGACCTGACCGTCGCCGAAAACCTCTTTCTCGGCCGGGAGGTCGGCCGCGGCCTGATGGTCGACGACCGGTCGATGAACCGACGCACCGCCGAACTCCTGGCTAGGGTAGGCTCCACGGCGCGTCCGCGCGACCGCGTCTGCGACCTGCCGCTTGCCCAGCGCCAGCTGGTGCAGATCGCCCGCGCACTGCTGGACGAGCGCAAGGTCGTGATCCTCGACGAGCCGACGGCCGTGCTGGCGAACGACGAAGTTGCCGCCCTGCTTGCCATCGTGCGCAGCCTGCGCGACCACGGCGTCGCCGTGCTCTACATCTCGCACCGTCTCGACGAGGTGCAGGCGCTGGCCGACCGCATCACCGTGCTGCGCGACGGGCGAATGATCGGCACCTGGCCGGCGGCCGGCCTCGGCCAGCGCGAGATGGCGGAGCTGATGGTCGGGCGCGAACTGGACATGCTCTATCCGCACAAGCGGCCGGAAGCCACGGCCGAACCGATCCTGACCGTGACCGACCTCGCCGTCGATCGCGGCACGGAGAAGGTATCCTTCGACGTCCGTCCCGGCGAGGTGCTCGGCATCGGCGGCATGATCGGGGCGGGGCGCACGGAACTGATCGAGGGCCTCATGGGGCTGCGCCCTTCGGAAGCGGCACGCGTCACCGTCAACGGCAGGGAAATCACCCACCGGTCGGTGCGCACGCTGATGGAAGCCGGGCTCGTCTATCTGACCGAGGATCGCAAGGGGAAGGGCCTTCTGCTGGAGGAGAAGCTCGGCCCCAATCTCACGCTCCAGGCGCTCGATTCCGTCAATCCGGGCTCCGTGCTCGACAAGCGCGCGGAGTTCGTCCGGCTCGAAAAGGCGGTGGCGGATTACGACATCCGCGTGCGCTCGCTGCGTCTGGAAGCCGGCAAGCTTTCGGGCGGCAACCAGCAGAAGCTGCTCCTGGCCAAGGTCATGATGGCGGATCCCGCGGTGGTCATCATCGACGAGCCGACGCGCGGCATCGACATCGGCAACAAGAGCCAGATCTACGACTTCATCGACGCGATGGTGCGTGCGGGCAAGGCCTGCATCGTCATCTCGTCGGAAATGCCCGAGCTGGTCGGCCTCGCCGACCGGGTTCTGGTGATGCGGGCCGGCCGGATCGTCGCCGAGCTCCGCGGCAATGACATCAATGAGGAGAATGTCGTCTACGCGGCCACGACGGGTGGCAGCGCCGACGGCGGGGAGGAAGACCATGACCACCGCAGCGACCGTAACAATCCCGCCGGCTGACGACGCGACCCGCATTCGCTGGGCCGATCTCGCGCCGTTCATCGCGCTTGCGCTGATCGTGCTGTTCGGCGCGCTGGTGAATTCCAATTTCGTGTCGTCGGCCAACCTGATCAACGTCATCACGCGCAGCGCCTTCATCGCGATCATCGCGGTCGGGGCGACCTTCGTGATCTCGTCGGGCGGACTGGACCTGTCGGTCGGCTCCATGATGGCCTTCGTCACCGGCATCATGATCATGGTGATGAACCACCTCGCGCCCAACTTCGGAGCCTGGGCCATCCCGATGGGCGCCGGGGTCGCGCTGGTCGTCGGCTCGCTGTGCGGGCTCTTCAACGGGCTGATCGTGACGGCCGGGCGGATCGAGCCCTTCATCGTGACGCTCGGAACGATGGGCATCTTCCGCGCCTTCATCACCTTCATGACGGATGGCGGATCGCTCCCGATCGACCGCAGCCTGCGCGAGGCCTATCGCCCGGTCTATTTCGGCAGCCTGTTCGGCATTCCCTATCCCGTGCTGATCACCTTCGTCGTCGTGCTCGTCGGGGCCTTCCTGCTCTACAAGACGAAGTTCGGCCGCCGCCTCACATCGGCGGGCTCGAATGTCGAGGTCGCGCGCTTTTCCGGCGTCAACGTCGCTGCCGTGCGCACCATGGCCTATGTCATTCAGGGTGTCTGCGTGGCCGTCGCCGCCATCTGCTACGTGCCGCGGCTCGGCGCCGCCACCCCCACGACGGGACAGCTCTGGGAATTGCAGGTCATCACCGCTGTCGTCATCGGCGGCACGCTGCTGCGCGGCGGTCGCGGACGCATCGGCGGCACCGTCGCCGGCGCGCTGATCCTCGAGGTCATCGCCAATGTCATGGTCCTCTCGGACATGGTCTCGGAATATCTCGTCGCCGCCGTTCAGGGCGCGATCATCATCATCGCCATGCTGGCGCACCGCTTTACCGCCAACCGCTGATATCGGCCTTCCGTCGAGACCGGCACTGACTTCAAAAGGAGGAGAAAATGAAGTCTATCATGCAGAAAGCAGCACTCTTGCTGTCAACGGCCGCCCTGGCCATCGCCCTGCCGCTCGGCAGCGCACAGGCCGAGGAGAAGGTGACGATCGCCGTGTCGATCCCGGCTGCGACACACGGCTGGACGGGCGGCGTGGTCTACCATGCCGAGCAGGCCGAGAAGGAAATCGAGGCTGCGTTCCCGAACATCGACGTCGTCCTGTCCACGGCTTCCTCGGCGACCGCCCAGGTTTCCGCGCTCGAGGACCTGTCGGCGAGCCGCAAGCTCGACGCGCTCGTCATCCTGCCCTTCACGTCGGAAGAACTGACGGGGCCGGTCGAGCAGATCAAGCAGAAGGGCACGTTCATCTCGGTCGTCGACCGCGGTCTGACGGACCCGGCGGTGCAGGACCTCTATGTCGCCGGCGACAATATTGCCGTTGGCGCCAACACCGCGCACTGGCTCGTCGACAAGCTGAGCGGCGAAGGACAGATCGTCGTGCTGCGCGGCATCCCGACGGTCATCGACGACGAGCGCATCAAGGGCTTCTCGGATGTCATCGCAAAGTCCAACATCAAGATCCTCGACATCCAGTATGCCAACTGGAACCAGGACGAAGCCTTCAAGCTGATGCAGGACTATCTGGCGAAATATCCGAAGATCGACGCCGTCTGGGCCAATGACGACGACATGCTGCTCGGCGTGCTCGAGGCCGTCGACAATGCCGGCCGCAAGGACATCAAGTATGCGCTCGGCGGCAACGGCATGAAGCAGGTCATCGAGATGGTGAAGGAGAAGAACGAGCGCACGCCGATCTCCACGCCCTATCCGCCGTCGATGATCAAGTCGGCCATCTACATGACGGCCGCCCAGTTCGCAGGCCAGGCGCCGGTGCGCGGCTCCTTCCTGCTCGGCGCGCCGCTCATCACGCCGGAGAATGCGGACCAGTTCTACTTCCCCGCATCCCCGTTCTGATCGCAGACCGTGCCCGGCTTCGGTCGGGCACACCACGACACCAACGACACAAGGAGACATGACATGAGCGGCAAGAAAATCCTCATGCTGACCGGCGAATTCACCGAAGAATACGAAATCTTCGTCTACCAGCAGGGGATGGAGGCTGTCGGCCATACGGTGCACGTCGTGTGCCCCGACAAGAAGGCCGGCGACCGCATCAAGACCTCGCTGCACGATTTCGAAGGCGACCAGACCTATACCGAAAAGCTCGGCCACTATGCAGACATCAACAAGACCTTCTCCGAAGTGCGGGTCGAGGAATATGACGCCGTCTATGCAGCCGGCGGCCGCGGCCCGGAATATATCCGCACCGACAAGCGCGTGCAGGACATGGTGCGCCATTTCCACGAGACCGGGAAGCCGATCTTCACCATCTGCCACGGCGTACAGATCCTGATGGCCGTGCCCGGCGTGCTGAAGGGCAGGAAGGTCGCCGGCCTCGGCGCCTGCGAGCCGGAAGTGACGGCCGTCGGCGGCATCTATATCGACGTGAAGCCCACCGAGGCTTATGTCGATGGAAACATGGTTTCGGCCAAGGGCTGGACGGGACTGGCCGCTTTCATGCGCGAATGCTTGAATGTACTCGGCACCAAAATCACGCACACCTGAGAAACCGATGAATGGAGCATGCCCCGGCGATCTGATGCGGGGGCATGTCCGGCGTTTCGAGCACTCCTTCAGCGGATAGAAAGAGTGTCGCACGGTTCGACGTCGGCAATCCAGACATAGGATCCCGTCTCCTTCAACAATCGGGATGGCGATGACGGCTCTTTCCTCTGATTAAGGGGGGCGAAGGCCGTATCGGCTTGAATTGAAGCCGCAGGGAACGGTCGCGGTCGCCGATGCGCAGTCCATCTTTGCGCTTTGGTCGTCAGTATTCCCGACTTCAGACACGTGTCGGCGAATAGTCCATGTCTTTCAGGTCGGCGAGCAAGCTTGGCCCCGTCGTTTGCCAACCCAGTTTCTGCCGGGTCAGTGCGCTCGAGGCCGTTATGTCCGCCGCAGCGAACATGGCGAACCAGCCGAAATGGGCTTCCGCCTCTCCTTTCGGGAGCGAGACGACCGGAAGGCCAAGACCGGCGGCGACCACCTCGGCGATGTCGCGCACGACGACGCCTTCTTCGGCCACAGCATGGTAGCGGGCGCCGGGTTGCGCGCGATCGAGCGCGAGGACGTAGAGCTTCGCCACATCGTCCACATGACCTGCGGCCCAGCGATTGACGCCCTGGCCGACATAGGCGACCACGCCCTTCTCACGGGCCATTGCGATATAGGGCGAGATCAGTCCCTGTCGAATGGTGTCGTGGACTTGCGGAAGCCGAACGACACCGAGGTTTACACCCGCCGCGAGCTGTTCCTGGCCGGCCAGTTCCGAGGCTATGCGCGGATTGAAATGATGGGCGTCGAACACGTCCTCGCGAGCGGGTTCGCCATTGCCCGGGTCGCCGATACCGACGCCCGACGTGATGAGCAGCGGCCGGCTCGATCCCTTCAGAACGGAGCCGAGCGCGGTAATGACGCGGCGATCCTTTTCACAGTTGGCCACGAAGTTCGCAAAGTCATGGTCGAATGCCGTGTGGATGACGGCGTCGGCGTTTTCAGCTCCTTTCGCCAGGCCTGCGGGATCCTCCAGCGTTCCGAAATGAGCGGACGCGCCGGCATTTGCCAGTTCTTTCGCGCCGCTGCCGGAACGGGTGAGGCCGATGACCTCATGGCCCGCGGCCAGCAGTTCGCGACGGATGCGGGACCCGATGAACCCGGTGGCACCTGTCAGAAAAACACGCATATGAAATCTCCCTGCATTGACGTGCCGGGTGATCTCATGGAAGTTTGTCCTGTTAAAGTAGTGACTTTATCCTAGTATAAATACCAACAGGACCACATGAGCGGCAGCGTCACAGAAAATGCTCTCGGCACATTCCTGCGCGACCGGCGCATGCGCCTCGATCCGGTGTCATTCGGCTTTCCGGCCGGACGGCGCCGCACGCCGGGCTTGCGTCGCGAGGAAGTCGCTCAGCGCGCCAATATAAGCCCGACCTGGTATACCTGGTTGGAGCAGGGGCGGGGCGGAGCCCCATCCGCCCATGTGCTCGATCGCATCGCACGCGGCCTGATGCTGACCGATCCGGAGCGTGATCACCTTCATATTCTCGCTTTCGGCCATCCTCCCGAGCCACGTTACCGTCGACACGAAGGGATCACGCCCCGGCTGCAGCACGTGCTGGATGCCATGCCGTTCAGTCCTGCCATTATCAGGACGGCGACATGGGATGTGGTGGCGTGGAACAAGGCCGCGGCCGTGATCCTGACGGACTATGCCAAACTGCCCAAGGAGCGTCGCAACATTCTTCGCATGATGTTCTCCGATGAGCGCATGCGCGCCAAGCAGGATGACTGGCACACCGTCGCTCGTTATGTCGTCGGCGCATTCCGGGCCGACGCGGCACGCGCCGGGGCGGGGGTGGAAATCCGGCAACTGGTCGAGGAACTCTCCGCCCGCAGCCCGGAATTCAAGGCGATGTGGGATGACAATGAGATCACCAGCACGCGCGAAGGTATCAAGAGACTTCACCATCCTGCTCTCGGAACGGTCGATCTGGAATTCTCGACCTTCTCGGTCGAAGGTCGGTCCGACCTCAACATGATGGTCTACAGTCCGGCAAACTCCGAAGTCAGGGAGCAGTTTCGGTCACTGATCAGCAGCGCTTGTTGATCTTGGATGGGACTGGTCGAACAAAGATAGGTCTCGTCGCTCAAAAACTTCGCTCCTACGGCATCCAATGGACGATCCATCGGACTCAGGGCTGATATGGATGCGCTTGCGATTGAAGAGCGTAATAATTTCCGCATCGTTCGACGAACAGAGGTGTCATGCGCGCGCCTGCGGTCATGACGGCACACGACTCTCTCTGCTGGTGCCTCGCACCTTGATGCCGGTCACACATCGAAGTGGGGCACAAAGAAATGTGCATTATACACTTTGTTGTTGACGGGCCTCGCCCCTTGCCATTATGTGCATACTACACATTGATCGAGCGCTGCGCAGCGAATTTAGTCATTCGCGACGCATGTGCGGTCAATAGGAGGAGTCGCGAGATGAACGTCGATGCATCTACAGCAGGGTGTAACAAGGCAACGCCAAGGCTTGACTGGCGCGTGATGCTGCCGGTCTTTCTCAGCGTAAGCCTCTATGCGGCGAGTGCGGCCGCAGTCTTGCCAATCTTGCCATTTTACCTCAGGGAAATGGGCGGAACGCCGCTCGTTTTCGGTATCGTTATCGCCACAGAAGCGCTCACTCAATTTGTGGCGGGGCCCCTGGTCGGTCAGCTCTCAGATCGCGTGGGACGTAAGAAAATCCTGCTGGCAACGCAGGTGGCTGCTTTTATCAGCTTCCTTTTTCTCGCTCTGGCGAAGGCGGTGTTTCCCGTTCTGTTGGCACGCGTTCTATTCGGCTTTACGGGAGGGACATTCACCGCGGCCGCCGCATACGTCGCAGACCACAGTTCCCCGACCAACCGCCGGCAGGCCATAGGCATTCTAAATGCCGCCGTTGGGCTTGGAGGTATCGCCGGAGCGGGACTGTCGGGTTACCTGTCCGGCATCTCGCTGACCGTTCCGATTTACGCCGCCATGGCCTTCTCCGCGACCAGTTTCGTCGTGACGGCTGCCTGGATCAAGGGCAGCCACACAGCATCCACCGGCTTCGATGAGACAGTCAAAAGCCGGGCTCCGTCGGACAAAGCCTCATTCAGGTCGATCGTCGGTTCTCCCTTGATCCGAGTGCTTGTGATCGTACTGCTCTGCTACTTTTTTGCCTATGGTATGTATGGCTCTCAGATCGCCAACTATCTTCAAGCGACCTTTACCAGTGAAGGCGGTTCGTTTGGACCGCGCGAGCTTGGCTACGTAATGGCCGCCGATGGCGCGATCAACATCATTGTCCAGCTATTCCTGCTGCAATGGCTTGGGCGATACTTCACGGAACGCCTGCTGATCGTTCTCATATGCGCCATTGTGGCCGTCGGCTACATCACTGTCGGCTTTGCGATGACGCTTCCGGTTCTTGTCTTTGCCATCCTTTGCGTAAGTGTCGGTGACGCCTTGGCGCGCCCCACCTTCATCTCGGCGCTCTCCGTCCATGCCCCGCGCGAACGTCAAGGAATCGTGCTGGGAACTGCCCAATCGCTGCTTGCTGCTACGGAGGCCGTCTCGCCCGTAATAGCCGGCTTTCTCATTGGCCAGGCACTCTATGGTGTCTGGACCGGCGCGATCATCGCGTTCGTCGTGATTGCCGCGGCAATCGCCTGGACACGACTGCCGCGCACCGACCCGGAGGCAGAAGGGCAGGCGAACGAATAAGCATACGGTTGCCGCTCAATGGCAGCGCTCCTCATCGAACTCGGCTCGAGAGAACCCACTCAATGACACGCCACGACATCTCGGAAACAGAATCGATATGCAGTCCGCGGGAGACATGATGATGACTTCGGCCGCACGTGATCCGCTCTTTCGCATCCATTCAAGGGCGCTGACTGTTCGCTTCGTTACCAGGCGATCCGTGCAGACATTGATATTTCTTTTGTCCGCCGCGCTGGTTCTTTCCGGCTGCACACATATGTCAGAGCGCGCTTTCGACGCCCGTGAGGCCGACAATGCCTTGATCGCTGGATATGGCGAAATCCGCACCTACCGCTATTCCCCGCGCAACGAGGTGCTTGCAAGGCATCCCGACTGGATGGTCGAGACCCAGTCCGACAACAAAAATATACTGATGATCTCCGGTGGTGGTGGCAGCGGCGCTTTCGGTGTCGGCGTGCTCGCGGGGTGGACCGCCACGAACACGCGCCCGCGTTTTGATGTCGTGACCGGTGTCAGCACAGGCGCCTTGATCGCGCCATACGCCTTTTTAGGTCCCGCTTACGATAAGACACTGGTGCATCTATTTACCAGCGGCGTTGCCCAGGAGCTTGTCGCGATCAACGGGCCGTTCGGGGTGTTTGGCTCAAGTCTGCTCAAGCCCGGGCCACTCAAAAGACATGTCGAACGCTCCATCACGCCGAATGTCCTCAATCAGATTGCTGCCGAACACCGCAACGGTCGACGGCTACTCGTTCTCACGACAAACCTTGATACTCAACGCGGTGTGATCTGGAACATGGGCGCTATTGCTGCGAGCGGAACCCCGGACGCCCTGAAGCTGTTTCGAGATGTTATCGTCGCTTCGGCAAGTGTCCCGGGCGTCTTTCCTCCTGTCATGATCCAGGCGACGTCAAACGGACGGCAGTTTCAGGAACTGCACTCCGACGGAGGGTCAACTTCTCAGATCCTGACACCACCTCTTCTCGTTGAAAACGCGCTTTTTTCCGAGGGGACTGTTCAGCAAAAAGTCAATCTGTACGTGATCGTCAACAACGCGCTCATCCCCGAGTTCGCTGTCACTCCTAACCGGGCGGTCTCGTCCCTGGGCCGAGCATACTCGACCTTCCTGAAGTCTCAGGCGCAGAGCGAATTGACCGCGCTCTACAACCATGCCCGCCGCACGGGAGCAAATTTCCACGTTGCATCGATCGAGGTCCAGATTCCCTATTCGATGCTTAATCCGCTCGACAGGAATTACATGCAGGCCGTGTACAGGCTTGGTTACGAGCAGACGACCTCCGGGGCGTTGTGGAAGGATACGCCAGCCTTTCCGTTGAAATTATTGCAGCCTGTTGCGCGGTGATTTCCGTCATCGAAACAGGCGGACCTATCCATTTTCAATCTCTCATATAACGCCTCATCAACCGATCCGCAGGCTGAAGCGGCGTCGCTCCTAGTCTTCCGGAGCAGGCGTGGCGCCGATGCTGTCGGCGAACATCCGCATGAGGCGAAGCAGCTCGTCGAAATCTTCACGCGTCCAGTCCTTCAGGAGAGATAAAGCCATCTTTTCTCGCGCTCTGTCGAGAGCGTCCGTCGCAGCCTTTCCTTTCGCCGTAATGACCGCTTCACGCACCCTCTTGTCGGTCGGAAGGGAGCGGCGCTCGACGAGGCCGAGTTGCTCGAGACGTGCCACCTGGCGACTGACGGTCGTGTAGTCCCGCCCTACACCATCGGCGAGTTCGACAACTCCGATCGGTCCGCGTCGCTCTATGCCGACGAGAAGCGGAAACAGGGCGCGCTCCAGCGTCAGCCCTGCCAGTTCCAGCAATTGCGCGTCCCGTTCCGGACGGTTCATGAGGCCGGCAATATCCATGAGCGCACGATGCAACTCGGGTAGTGATTTCAAGATATGTGCATTTTGCACTTTTGTTGTTGACATGGCCACGCCTCCTGATGATATGTGTATCATACACATTGGAGGCGACAATGAAAGCTGATAACATGATCGACGTTTTGATCTGCGGCGCGGGCGCTGCGGGTCTTACGCTGGCCATCGACCTGGCGAGGCGTGGCGTGGCGTTCCGCCTGGTCGAGAAAAGGAACCAGCCATTTGCGGGCTCTCGCGGCAAGGGTATCCAGCCGAGAACACAGGAAGTCTTCGAGGATCTGGGGATCATCGATCGGATCGTTGCGGCAGGCGGCATCTATCCGCGGATGCGCATGTATCTGGATGACGGCACCTTTGTGGAAAAGGATATGGGCGTGCGAGCCGATCCCACACCCGCTGAGCCCTATCAGATCGCGCTGATGGTGCCGCAATTCTTCACGGAGAAGATAATGCGTGAGCGGCTCAGCGAGCTCGGCCATCACGTCGAGTTCGGACTTGAGCTTGTTGCCTTCGAGCAGGACGAGGAATGTGTCACCGCCCGGCTGGCCGGGCAATCCGGTGAAGAGGTCGTGCGCTGCCGGTACCTGATTGGAGCAGACGGCGGCCGAAGCTTCGTACGAGGCTCGCTTGGCGTGGATTTTCCTGGAAAAACACTTGGTGTACGTGCGCTGGTAGCGGATGTTTCGCTGACTGGGCTTGACCGTCAGGCCTGGCATCAGTTCAACAGCGGTGACATGCAGCGAATGGTCTCGATTTGCCCGCTCGCAGGAACCGACCTGTTCCAGATCCAGGCGCCGATCCCGCCGGAGGGCGAGGTGGACCGGTCCGCTCAAGCGCTGCAACAAATGATCACCGAACGGACCGGCCGCAGTGACATTCAGGTGCTGTCGGTGTCCTGGGCATCTGCCTACTCGACGAATGCTCGCCTTGCAGAGCGCTACCGGATTGGGCGGGCGTTTCTTGTCGGCGACGCTGCCCACATTCATCCGCCGACGGGTGGCCAGGGCCTCAATACCAGTGTGCAGGATGCCTACAATCTTGGATGGAAGCTGGCGGCGGTGCTTGCTGGTGCCCCGAACCGATTGCTCGACAGCTACGAGGAAGAGCGGCGCCCCGTCGCGGAAGCGATGCTGGGGCTCGCGACGGATTTGCTCGAGGCAGCAAAACGAGGAGGAATGCAGCGGGGCCGAGAGGTGCGCCAACTGGATATCGGATATCGAGGATCGTCATTGGCTTTCAATCCACCCGGACGCCACGGAAATCTCCTCGCAGGAGATCGCGCGCCCGATGCGCCGGTGCGGGGTGCGGCAGGATCCGCCCGCCGTCTCTTCGATCTGTTCACAGGACCGCACTGGACCCTGATCGGTTATGAGGCGGCGGGTGATGTCGTTAAAGGCCACGAAGGCCTTCACATCCACCGGATCGGTGGCGGATGCGAACTGGAAGACGAGGATGGCCACTTCCGTGACGCCTACGGACTTGCATTGGGCGAATGGGTGCTCATTCGGCCCGACGGGTATGTCGCGGCGATCGTGACCTCCGGCGACACCGCAAAACTGCGATGCTCCTTCGAGGAGGCAGGACTGAACGGACCGCTTTGAGAGATGAACTGGGCACAGGCCCAAGCCTTCGTGTGCCTGTGCGCCCAGCGATCGCAAGACGGGAGAATTGCGGGACCAAACAGATTCTTGCCACGAGCCCAGCGCCGCCGTTTCAACCCGCATTCTCCCCGGCAAGACAAGCTGGCCGGGGAGGATGGCATCAGGCGCCGAGCGATTTGGCGAACGGCATGATGCGGATGCGCCTGCCGAGTGCCTTGTAGGCTGCATTGGCCACGGCGGGGCCGATGGGCGGAACGCCGGGTTCGCCGATACCCGAAGGCGGATTGGCCGAGGCGAGGATGTGGACCTCGACCTCGGGCATCGCGTCGATCCTCAGCGGCGTGTAGAGATCGTAGTTGCCCTGATCCACCCGGCCCTCGGTGAGGGTGATCTCCTCGCCGAGGATGGCGCCGAGACCGAAGCCGATGCCGCCCTCCACCTGTGCGCGGATCTGGTTGGGATTGATCGCCAGTCCGCAATCGACGGCGGCCACGACACGCTCTACCTTGATGCCGCCGCTACCGTCCAGCGAGACCTCGGCGATCTGCGCAACCACCGAGCCGAAGCTTTCGGCAACGGATACGCCCCGGAACCGGCCTTCCGCCGCCGGCTTGTCCCAGCCTGCCTTCTCGGCCGCCATTTTCAGGATCGTGGCGTGGCGCGAACCCGGCTCCATCATCGACAGGCGGTAGTCGATCGGGTCACGGCCGGCTGCCTCCGCAACCTCGTCCATGAACACTTCGACGACGAATGCCGTGTGCGTGGAGCCCACCGAACGCCACCAGAGGGGCGGAACGCCGGTCTGCGTGGTGGTCAGGCCGACCGTCTTGTTGGGGATGGCATAGGGTAGATGCACAGCCCCTTCCACCGAGGTCGGATCGACGCCGTTCTGAACCATGCCTTCCATCATCGTGCCCGACACGATGGACTGTCCCACGACGTGGTTGCTCCAGGCGACGAGCTTGCCGCTCTCGTCGAGGCCTGCCTTGACGGTGTGCACGTAGGCGGGGCGATAGCGCCCGGCGCGCATGTCGTCTTCCCGGGTCCATTGCACCTTGACCGGAGCACGGAAGCCGAGCGCCTTGGCGATATACACGGCCTCGACCACCACATCGCCATCGAATACGGCGCGCCGGCCGAAGCTGCCGCCCGTTTTCATGACATGCAGGTGTACTTTGTCGGGCGCTATCTCGGCGATGCCGGCGGTGAGCGCCTGATAGACATCCGGGAACTGGTGTCCGCCCCAGATTTCGAGCGTGCCGTCCGCGTTCTTGCGGGCCACGGCATTCAGCGGCTCGAGGGCCGCGTGAGCGAGATAGGGGAACTCGAAACTGGCTTCGAGAACCTTCGCCGCATCGGCGAATGCCGCATCGGCATCGCCCTCCTTGCTGGCGATCGCCTGCGGAGGCTTTGCTGCCAGATTGCGGTACGTTTCTGCCAGTTCTTTGCTGCTGCGCTTTTCCGCGCCGCTCTCGTCCCACTCGACCGTCACGGCGTCGCGCCCCTTGAGCGCAGCCCACATATGCACGCCGACAACGGCGATGCCGCGCGGAATCTCCACCACGTCGACGACGCCCGGCAGTTTTTTCGCCTCCGTCGCGTCGAACGACTTCACCTTGCCGCCGAACAGCGGCGGATGGATCATGACGGCTGTCAGCATGCCGGGCAATTTGACGTCGATCGTGTATTGCTCGGTGCCATTGGTCTTGCGGGCGCTGTCATAACGCTTGAGGGTGGCATTGCCGATCAGCGTCCAGTCGGAAGGCTGCTTGAGGATCACCTCCGATGGCACCGGCATGGTTGCCGCCTTTGCGGCGAAGTCGCCGAAGCCGCCCTGCTTGCCGGATGCGTGCTTGAGAATGCCGCGCTCGACGGAAATTTCCGCCGTCGGGACGCTCCATTCCGCCGCCGCGGCAGCGACGAGCATGCTGCGTGCCGCAGCGCCGGCATTGCGGTAGCGATCCCACGACGTCATCATGGATGTCGATCCGCCGGTGCCCTGGATCGCGCCGCCGAACGCTATATTGCCGTAGGCCTGGACATTGCCGGCGACGCCCTGAACCTCGATGGTGGAGAAATCCGCCTCGAGTTCCTCGGCAACCAGGGTGGCAAGCCCATGGTAGGACCCCTGTCCCATTTCGAACTGGGAGGAGAGTACGGTGACCTTGCCGTTTGAATCGATGGTCAGGTAGGGCGAGAAGGCGTGGGGCTCTTCGCCGACGGTTTCGCTGGCTGCGGCAGACGCGGCGCCGAGCATGCGGAAGCCGACGGCGAGGCCGGTGCCGGTGGCGATGGCGCCGAGCAGGAACTGCCGGCGCGAGGCCTGGCGCCGGACGACGGGCATGAGGATCGATTGCATCAATTTGGGAATCATGGCTCAGGCCTCCAGGCGCTTGGCAGCTTCGTGAATACCCGCTCTAATCCGATGATAGGTGGCGCACCGACAGAGATTACCGGACATGGCAGCGTCGATGTCGTCGTCGGTCGGCTTCGGATTGCTCGTCAGCAGGTCTGTCGCGGACATGATCTGGCCGGACTGGCAGTAACCGCACTGCGGCACGTCCATGTCGGCCCAGACGGTCTGCACCGTTTTTGCGACCTTGCCGTCGAGACCTTCGATTGTGGTCACGGCCTGGCCTTCGATGTCGCCGACGAAGGTCTGGCAGGACCGTACCGGAACGCCATCGACGAAGACCGTGCAGGCGCCGCATTGAGCCATGCCGCAGCCGAACTTGGTGCCGGTCAGGCCGACGAGGTCGCGGATGACCCAGAGCAGCGGCATATCGGCCTCTGCCTCGACCGTGTGCTGGGTGCCGTTTATGGTTACAGTCACCATGGTTTTCTCCCTTCGATGTAGTGTGCGTGAGGCACGCATGACGTGGCGCGGGCACGCCGGATCACACGCTCCCTCCGGACACTGAACTGCTTCTTCATCTTAGGGGACGTCACGAGGCATCGGTAGGCACGATCCTGCTGAATTCTTGCCTGATCGTCTTAAGTCTGCAGAATATGCCGCCGATCGCGGTCAGCCGACGGCATTCCGCCGTGGTGTCTCGCCGGCGTTGAGAATGGACTTGATGTCGCGCAGAGGGGGATGGCCGAACATGCGACGGTATTCTCGGCTGAACTGGGTGGGGCTTTCGTAGCCGACACTAAGTGCAGCGGTAGCGGCGTCGATAGATTGCGCCAGCATCAGCTCCCGCGCATGGTAGAGCCGCAGATGCTTCTGGAATTGCAGCGGGCTCATCGCGGTCATGGCGCGGAAGTGATGGTGGAGTGTTGACACGCCCATATTGGCCGTCTCCGCCAGTTCGTCCATGCGCAGCGGTCGCGTGTAGTTCTCGCGGAGCCAGGCGATCGCCCTGGCAACACGATGGCCGTTGCTGCCGGCGAGCGCAACGCGGCGCAACTGGCCGCCCTGATCGCTCTTGAGCAACCTGTAGAGGATCTCGTTATGGATGTGGCCGGCCAGAAAAGGCAGATCACCCGGCGCATCGGCGAGGGAAATCAGCCTGAACAAGGCGTCGAAGAGTTCCGGCGTCGCGGTGCCGATGGCCACGCCCAGATCGTGTCGCGGCATGTTCGATATGGCCAGATCGTGATCGGCAATAATGCGTCGCGCCTTTTCGAGGTCAAGCCGCAGACGTGCCGCCACGTAAGGCTTGTCGCAACTTGCCGCACAGACCTGTCCGGTCAGCGGCAAGCCGATGGAAATGAGGAAGAAGCTGGATTCGTCGTAAACCATCGTCTGGCCGCCGACATGCATCTGCTTGCTGCCCTTGATGATCAGCGACACACTTGGCTCGTACACGATGCAAGCGGGACCGAGCGGTTCGACGACGCGATAGAGATCGAGATCCGGAACGGGGTGTTGATAGGTCGTTCCGTCCCACGCAAGCGTCGATAAGCGATCGATGATGCGCTGCCGGATGGGCGCGATGACGCCGCGTATCGTTTCTTTCTCGATGGCTGGGCCGTCCATGGATACCTCTCCTTGAGCCGCTCACCTATCGAGCCGCCCTCTAAATGTCTTATCACATTTCTTTGATCGCCAGAGGATCGGGCAAGAATATTGCACGATCGGGCTAACGCCGATTTTTTCCGGTGGTTACGTATCAAAGATGCTCTACGACTTCCGAAAGGACAATTCCGCCATGTACAGAATTCAGGTTGCCCCAATTCTTGCGCTGGTCTTCTGGACGCTCTGTCCCGGGTTCGCCGCAGCGGACGGTGATGCGGTCAACGGCGAGAAGCTGTTTGCCCGCTGCAGCGCATGCCATTCCGTGGACGGCAGCAGAAAGAGCGCACCCACCCTGCAGGGCGTCGCGGGCCGTAAGGCCGGAGCGGCGGAAGGCGCCCGCTATTCCAAGGCGCTGGCGGAATCCAACATCGTCTGGGACGAGGCCAGCCTTGATGCCTATCTGGAAGCGCCGTCGAAACTGGTGCGCGGCACCACGATGACGATCCGGATACCCAAGCCGGACGAGCGGAAGGACCTCATCGCGTACTTGAAGACACTTGAGTGAACGAACGCCGCGGACCTCAAATGGGCTGTCGGCACAGCAAAATGCCACCCCTTGTCACCTCGTGCTGAGGCGGCATCCATAAGGCTCATGGTAGCACGCCCGATGTGACCTCGGACCAAAAAAGGATCGCGGATGGCCTGTTGGGTCAAGGGCCGTAAACTGCGACCCGATTACAAGCCAGACTCGTTGCCGTCGAGTGCGTCATCACCCGCAGCCGTGAAAAGCGGCTGTTCAGCCAGCTGACGATGTCCCAGCCAATGTTGCGGCCTCAGGGAAAAGTGGGAACCGGTTTTTCCGAAAAGACATACTCTAGCGTCCGAGCCGCTCGGCGACCAGCGCCGGAATTTCCTTGAGCGCAAACGCGCGGAAGGCGGCAGCGACGGGCGAGGGCGGAACGTCGCGCCGCTCGACCAGCCCCACCCGGCGGCTTGCCGCCGCATCGGCGAGTTCCAGCACCGCCACGCCCTCGTGCGCACCATGCATGGTCAGCGACGGCAGAATGGTGAGGCCGAGCCCTGCCTTCACCAGCGCGACCAGCGACGTGACGTTGTAGACGGTGATCAGCGATTGGCCCGCCAACTGCTTGTAATCCTCCGCCTCGATCCGGTCGGAAGCGCCGTTGCGGATCAGCGTCGCCGCATTGAGGTCGCTCCATTCGACGGGCCGCTCAAGACGGCACAGATCGTGCTCTTGCCCGCAGAGCAGCTTGAAGCGGTCGGAAAAGAGCGGCGTGAACTCCACCGCGCCGCCGGCGCGGCTTTCGCCGGCAATGCCGATGTCGGCGACCCCGCTTTCCACCATGCGGCGGACCTGCGCGCTGTCGATGTCGAACAGTTCCACCTGCACCTGCGGCCGGGTTTGGAGAAACCGTTGCAGGATCGGCGGCAGCACGTTCGTCGCCACCGATGGCACGGAGGCGATGGACAGGCTGCCGATGCGGCTGTGCGCGAAGGCGCGCATGATGCTGACGGACTTGTCGAAACTGCGGATCTGTTCGCGGCCGAGATCGAGCATGAGGTTGCCGAGCGCCGTCAGGCTGTTCTTACGGTCGGTCTGGAACAGCGGCCCGCCGATCTCCTCTTCCAGCTGCTTGAGCGTCATCGACACGGCGGAGGCCGTGCGGCCGACGGCATCGGCCGCATCCTTGATGTTCCCGCTCTCCGCCACCGTGACGAAGACCCGCAACGCTTCCAGCTTGATCATGGCGCTTACTTCAATTCTTCTGAAATTAATAACAGAAATATCTGCTTGATTGAAGCGCGCCGCTGAAGGATTTTTCGTTCGAACGCAATGGAGACCGCAAATGGCAGAACGCTACGCCAACCTGATCGGCGGCAAATGGAGGCAGGGCGAGCGCTTCCATGAGAATCGCAATCCGTCGGATGTCACCGATCTGATCGGCCTCTATGCGCAAGCCGATGCCGCGGATATCGACGAAGCCGTCGCTGCCGGCCGTGCCGCGATGCCGGCCTGGCGCGCGACGGGTCTCGAACAGCGCCAGGCGATCCTCCATCGCATCGGCACGGAGCTGATGGATCGTTCCGCCGAGCTTGGCGAACTGCTGTCGCGCGAAGAGGGCAAGCCGCTGGCGGAAGGCCGCGGCGAAGTGTTCCGCGCCGGCCAGTTCTTCACCTATTATGCGGCCGAGGTGCTACGGCAGCTCGGCGAGAACGCGGATTCGGTGCGTCCCGGCATCGAGATCGACATGCGCCGTGAGCCGATGGGGCTTGTCGCCGTCGTCTCACCCTGGAATTTCCCGACCGCGACCGCCAGCTGGAAGATTGCGCCCGCCCTCGCTTATGGCAATGCGGTCATCTGGAAGCCGGCCAACGAGACGCCGGCCTCAGCCTGGGCCCTTGCCGACATCATCCACCGCGCCGGCCTGCCCGGCGGGGCGTTCCAGCTTTTGATGGGGCCGGGCGCCGTCGTCGGCAACGGGCTCGCCAGCCACCGCGGCGTCGATGCGATTACCTTCACGGGTTCCTATGAGGTCGGCTGCCAGGTCGCAGTCGCGGCCGCCGCAAACCTCACGAAATTCCAGCTGGAACTCGGCTCGAAGAACGCGCTGCTTATCATGGATGACGCCGATCTCGATCTCGCCGTCGCAGCCTCCATTGGCGGCGGCTATTCCGGCACGGGGCAGAAATGCACGGCCTCCTCGCGGCTCGTCGTGCATGAGACGGTCCACGACGTCTTCGTCGAGAAGCTTGCCGCTGCCGTTGCCGTGCTGAACGTGGGGCATGCGCTCGCGGCCGGCACGCAGGTCGGGCCGGTGGTGAGCGAACGCCAGCTTGCGGCGAACCTGGCGTGGGTGGACCGCGCCCGCTCTGCCGGTGCCGAAGTCGCCATCGGCGGCGAGCGCCTGCAACTCGCCCATGACGGTTTCTACATGAAGCCCGCACTCCTGACCGGCACGACCAATTCGATGGATTTCAACCGGGAGGAAACGTTTGCGCCCATTGCCGCGGTGCAGAAGATCGGTTCCTACGAGGAGGGGCTTTCCGTCGTCAATGACACCCGCTTCGGCCTCGTCGCCGGCATCTTCACCCGCTCGCTTGCCCGCGCCACCCATTTCCGGCGCAACGTCGAGACCGGCTGCGTCACCGTCAACCTGCCGACGGCGGGAACGGACTATCATGTGCCCTTCGGTGGGCGGAAGGATTCGAGTTTCGGCTCGCGCGAGCAGGGCCGGTCGGCGGCCGAGTTCTACACCCAGGTCAAGACCGCCTATATCCGGGCGGGGGAGCCGGAGTAAGGTCATGGATGCAAAGATCGCCAGCCCCCTCGTCGACTGCCTGCAATATGCCAACTGGAGCCCGAATGTCTTCAGCGAGATGCGGGTGGGCGGCGTGCACGCCGTCCATGCGACCATCGCTTACCACGAGAATTTTCGCGAGACAGTGGCCAACATCATCGCCTGGAACCGTCATTTCGAGCGTCATCCCGATCTCATCTTCCCCGGCCGCTCCGGCAGCGATATCGAGCGCGCCATGCGGGAAGGGCGCACGGCCATCTTCTTCGGCCTGCAGAACCCGTCGCCGATCGAGGATGACATCGGGCTGATCGAGGTGTGCCACATGCTCGGCGTGCGTTTCATGCAGCTTTCCTACAACAACCAGTCATTGCTTGCCACCGGCTGCTACGAGGGGGAAGATCCCGGCATTACCCGTTTCGGCCGCCAAGCCATCGCCGAGATGAACCGGGTCGGCATGGTTATCGACATGAGCCATTCCGCCGAACGCTCCACGCTGGAGGCAATAGAGATTTCCACCCGGCCGATCGCCATCACCCACGCCAATCCGCATTCGTGGCATCCGGCGCTGCGCAACAAATCCGATACGGTCTTGAAGGCGCTGGCGGGCTCGGGCGGCATGCTCGGACTTTCGCTTTACCCGCATCATCTGAAGGACGGGTCGAACTGCACGCTGGAAAGCTTTTGCGCCATGGTCGCGCAGACGGCGTCACGCTACGGCGTCGAGCATGTCGGCATCGGCAGCGACCTGTGCCAGGACCAGCCGGATTCGGTGGTGACCTGGATGCGCAACGGCCGCTGGTCGAAGACGACGGATTACGGCGAAGGATCGGCGGCAGCGGCGGGCTTTCCCCGGCAGCCGCAGTGGTTCAACAGCAATGCGGACCTCGGTAACCTTCGCCACGGCCTGCGCAATATCGGCTTTTCCGAAGAGGAGGTCGGCGGCATCATGGGCGGCAACTGGCTGCGGTTCTACAACGCGTCCTTCGGGCCGATGCCATGACCAGCCGGACGCTCGACCTTACGACAGGACCGGCGCCGGCGCTGCGTTCGCCGGATGTCGTCATGCGCTTGCGACGGATGGGCGCCTCCTTCCCGACGCGGCTCAGCTTCCTGCGCAGCCTGATCCGCCGCCTTGCCGCAAGCGGCGCCATGGTACGCCGCCCGGTCTGGAATATTGACGATGCGGGTTTTGGCCATGCGGTCTATACGCTCACGCTCGGCGGGCATGACTACAGTCTCGTTGCCTTCTCCTGCCCGCTTGCCGACGACCAGCGTTCCGACCGCGTGATCGCGGAAGCCTGGGATACGAGCTATGTGCTCTATGACGGCATTCCCGACGCCGCCGAGATCGACCGGCTGCGGGCGAATGCGCCGCGGCAGGAGGCGGGACGTTTCGGCCCGCGTGACCTGGTGCTGAGTCGCGCCAACAAGTCCGTGCGTTTCTTCGAGCATGTTGCCGACAGCCTCGCCCACGGCCGCCAGCCGGATCGCCAGCGCCTCGGCGCGGTCGGCTACCTGCTGCGCACGACCGCCGTCTACGGCAACGGCAAGTTCGGCATTGCGGATCGTTTCGTGCTGGCGGAGCGCGAGGGGCTCGACGGCCCTTTCCAGGCGGAAATGCTGACCGTCTGGCTGATCCGCGAATTCTCCCACGACCTGGTCGAACACGTGGCCCGGCAGCGTGCGCCAAAAACCTTCGTGCCGCTGGCGCCGGAGCTACGTCGCCATATCGGTGTCGGCAATTCCACCGGCCTTGGCATGGCGCCGTTCCTGGCGAACCATCCGGTGCTTCTGAACAATTGGGTCCTTGCCCGCGAGACCGCCTTGGCGCGGGTGCGGGCGAAGCCGTATCTGGATGCGGCGACGCTGAACCGGCTCGCCGATCTCTGGCGGCAGGCGGCGCTGCATCTCGATCAATGGTCGGTCGAGGACGATGCTTTGATGGCACGCATCCTGCGACTGCGTCGGGAATGGACCGAAGCCGAAGGCTGGATCGATCCTGTACGGCTGCTGGCGAAATCGCTCCCGGTCGCTTCCCTGCTCGACCGCTCGCAATCCCTGTCGGTGGATTTCCAGGAGTTGCTGGCCGCACTCGCCATCGAAATGGCGGGCGCGGAGAACGACGACCTTGCGGACGGCATGGCAGCCGTGCGGGAAGGCGCGCTTGAACCGGGCATGCGGGTCGCAGCCCTCCGCGGGCTCCTGCATGGCCACTATGGCTGGGCCATGGCCATCGCCTTCGACGCTCCGGCCGAAACCGCCCAGTTCTGGTACGTCTCGGAAGAGAAGCTGGAACCTCGCCTCGGCCGCCGCGCCACTGAACCCGGCGCGGATCTGGAATTGCCACTCGATATCGCCCGGCAAGTGCAACGGCTCGCCGCCGATCTCTCGGACGCACCAGGAGAGCAGACCGTCGCCGCCTTCCTCGCGCATTTCCCGCAACACCGTCACATGGTTCGCCGCATCCAGACGACGGCCGCCGCGCCCTATGCGGAAATACGCGACAACCTGCTTTCGGATCGCTGCCTGCCGATCGATATGCTGCGCTGCAAGCTCGCCTTCTTCGGCGCGTCGAAGTTCGACCCGCGATCGGATCGCTGGACCCGCATCACGCTCTTCCAGGGTGCGCCGACGGCCGGCGAGATCGCGGCCGGCGAAACCGACGATTGCTGGCTTCCGGTGCTGCCATGACGACGATCCTTCTCTCCTATAACGAGGTGCAGTCGGTGACCCGCAAGGCGGCCAGCGGCGCGGGCCTGCCCCATGGTGCCGCGGACGATATCGGTCATGCAGCCGCCTGGCTCTCGGCGCGCGGCGTCGATGCCGTCCGGACCGTCGTCGATGCTCTTGGCGACGATGAGCGAGGCAGACAGACAATTCTCCGTGATCAGGCGGCCATCGATACACTGTGCTGCGGAGAGACCGAGCAAGTCCTGCTTCGGGATCGGAACTACGGCCTCTTGCTGATCGGCCTTGCCGGCGCTGCAGCGGTGCACACGGGGCTGAACCTCGCCGTGCAGCAGGTCGATGGCGATGTCGTGCCGCTCGCCCGGGTAAGCGATGCCGGCGGCCTGCTGTCCGCCATGAAGATCTTGCGTCTCCTGCCTGACGATGACGCGCCCGTCTGCTCCGGATCACTGCGACCGATGGCAACCGATGCCGTGGCCTACGCGGCAGCGCTCGGCCTGGCAGCCAGGACCTATGTGCCGGCTTCGGACCTGTCGCGCGCCCGGGGCGCCGGCGCTGGTACCACCGACAACGATTGAGGATGTTTTCATGACGGACCGGATGATGACGCTCGCCGCGATCGAGCACCTGTGCCTGCGCGCCTTGGTGGCCGCGGGCGCCAGCGAGGCCAATGCCACCGCCGTCGCCCGATCGACGATGCTGGCGGAGCGCGACGGCATCCGCAGCCACGGCCTGCACTATGTGCCGATCTATGCGGAGCATATACGCTGCGGCAAAGTCGATGGCATGGCGCGGCCTGTCGTGTCGCAGCCGCGTCCCGGCGCGGTCGTCGTCGATGCGGCGACCGGCTTCGCCCATCCGGCAATCGATTCCGGCTGGGAGCGGTTCATCGCCGCAACGCGTGAAAATGGCGTCGCCGTGATGACGGTGTTCAACTCCTACAATTGCGGCGTGCTCGGCCATCACGCCGAGCGCATCGCCGAAGCCGGCTTGCTGGGCCTCTGCACCACCCACGCGCCGGCCTCCATCGCCCCGCCCGGCGGGCGCGTGCCGGTCATCGGCACCAATCCTTTCGCGCTGGGCGTTCCGGGTGACATGGGCGGGGCAGCACTCGTGCTCGACCAGTCGGCAAGTGTGGTGGCGAAATCGGAAATCCTTCTGCGTTCACGCGAGGGCAGGCCCATCGAGCCCGGCTGGGCATTGGATGCGGAGGGCGCGCCGACACTGGACCCGGCCGCGGCACTCAAAGGGTCCATGCTGCCCGCCGGCGGTCACAAGGGCTTTGGTGCCGGGCTTCTGGTCGAAATCCTCGCCTCCTGCCTGTCGGGCGCAGTCCTCAGCAAGGATGCGAGCCCGTTTTCCGGCACGGCGGGCGGTCCGCCAAAAACCGGCCAATGTTTCATTGCCTTCGACCCCTCGGCCTTCTCCGCAGGCTTTTCGCAACAGGTTGCAAACCTCCTTGGCGCCATCACCTCGCAAGAGGGCGCGCGTCTTCCGGGTGGCCGCCGGCAGGCGGCACGCCAGCGCACCGAGCGCGACGGCGTTCCTGCCGATCCGGCGCTGATCGAGCGGATCGAAGCGCTCTCCCGCTAAAGTTTTTCTGAAATCCGGATCAGTTATTTCGGTTTGATAAAAGTGACCGCTTTCGACATCGTAGCCGCCAAGATCACGACAACCACAACAAAGGGAACGGACATGAAGATCAAGACATCCATTCTTGCGGGCGTTTGCCTGTCCTGCATGGTTTTCGGCGGCAACGCCGTTCAGGCTGCGGAATGCGGCACGACCGACCCCATCACTGTTGCCGAAATGACCTGGCTTTCCGCCGGCACGCTCGCCTATGTGACCAAAGCGATCCTTGCCGAAGGTTATGGCTGCAACGTCCAGATCGTGCCCGGCGACACGGTGCCGACCGCCTCCTCCATGCTGGCCAAGGGCGAGCCGGACATCGCCCCGGAACTCTGGGTCTCCACCGTCAAATCGACCTGGGACCAGATGCTGGCGAAGGGCACCGTCTACAAGGCGGGCGACATTTTTGCCAGCGGCGGCCAGGAGGGCTGGTGGATCCCGGACTATGTCGCCGAAGCGCATCCCGAAATCCGTTCCGTCAGCGACCTGAAGGACAATTGGCAGGTGTTCGAGGATGCGTCGGCGACCGGCAAGGGCCGCTTCTATGCCTGCCCGCCCGGCTGGGGCTGCGAGATCATCACCAACAACCTCGTCAAGGCGCTCGGCCTCGAAGAGACCTACGAGATCTATCCGACCGGTTCCGGCGCGAACCTGAAGGCCACCATCGCCCGGCAGGTCTCGCGCAAGAAGCCGTTCATCGGCTGGTACTGGGGCCCGACCGAGGTGATCGGCAAGTACAAGCTCAAGGTGCTCGACATGCCGGCCTATGACGCGGCCAAGTTCACCTGCCTCACCGATGCCAAGTGCGAGAAGCCGGAATTGACCGGCTGGGCGGTCGGCGAAGTCGCCGTGGCCGCGACCACGAGCCTCAAGGAAAAGGCACCCGATGTCGCCGCGTTCCTGTCGAAGATGCAGGTACCGAATGCCGAGATCAGCGACGTGCTGGCCTGGGGCGACGACAACAAGGCCTCGCCGGAAGAGGTCGCGACCCATTTCTTCAAGAACTATGAAGCGATCTGGACAAAGTGGGTGCCAGCCGATGTCGCCGAGAAGGTCAAGGCCTCGCTTTGAGGTCTGCCTCGCGAGGCCGGCGCAATCCTCTGGTTGCGCCGGCCTTGGCAAAACGCTTTTGCCGGTGTTCGCGCCGCGTAATAGCCGGCGAGAGACCATCCTGAAAGGCTTGTGCCGTGGCAAACAATTTCCCCGAATTTTTTGATACCCGCGGTCTCCGCTTCGCTATCGACGACGGTTTCAGCTGGGTCGTGGCGAATTACGGCGACGCGTTCGAGCAACTGCTGATGCCGCTGCTCAAGCTGCTCGGCGCCATGGAAACCTTCCTGCAATGGCTGCCCTGGTATGTGACGATCGCCGTCATCGCCGCCCTGACCTATTCCGCATCGCGGAGCCTGAAGGCGACCGCAGGTGCTGCTGTCATGCTTGTCTTCATCGGCGCACTGGGCCTGTGGAACGACGCCATGGCGACGATCGCGCTCATGCTCGCCGCAACCGTGGTGGCCGTCGCGGTCGGCATTCCGCTCGGCATCGCCATGGCGCGCTCGGACCGGCTGCGCTCGATGGCGCTGCCGTTGCTCGACATCATGCAGACGCTGCCGATCTTCGTCTATCTCATCCCCTTCGTCATGCTGTTCGGCCCGGGAAAGATCCCGGCCATCCTCGCCACCGTGTTCTTCGCCATTCCGCCGGTCATCCGGCTCACCGATCTCGGCATCCGCCAGGTCGATAGCGAAGTGGTCGAGGCGATCGTCGCTTTCGGCGCGACGCCGCGGCAAAAGCTTTTCAAGGTGCAGATCCCGCTCGCATTGCCGACGATCATGGCCGGCATCAACCAGACGACGATGATGGCGCTCTCCATGGTGGTCATCGCCTCGATGATCGGTGCGGGTGGCCTCGGTTACCAGGTGTTGCAGGGCATCCAGCGGCTGGAAGTGAGCCGCGGCCTCATCGCCGGCATCGCCATCGTCTTCCTCGCCGTGATCTTCGACCGCATCGCCCAGTCCTATGGCCGGCGCGCCCAGAAACATCTTGCCAGCGGAGAGTGAGGCCGTGACCGCTTCCGACGTGAAAATCCAGGTCGACAAGGTCTACAAGATTTTCGGCGACCGCCCGGACGATGCGATCGCCGAGCTTCGCGCCGGGGCGCAGAAGACCGAGGTGCTGCAGAAAACCGGCTGTGTCGTGGGCCTCAAGGACATCGACTTCTCGATCCGCACCGGCGAGACCTTCGTCATCATGGGCCTGTCGGGCTCGGGAAAATCGACCCTGATCCGCCATTTCAACCGGCTGATCGAGCCCACCGCCGGCCGCATCCTTGTCGATGGTCGCAACATCATGGAGATGAATGCGAAGGAACTCCTGGCCTTCCGCCGCAACGGCATTTCCATGGTGTTCCAGCGCTTCGGCCTGCTGCCGCACCAGACAGTGCTGGAAAACACGATCTGCGGGCCGATCCTGCAAGGCGTGAACCGCCGCGAGGCGGTGGCGCTCGGCATGGAACAACTGGAACTCGTCGGGCTCAAGGGCTTCGAGAACCGCTTCCCGCGGCAGCTTTCGGGCGGCATGCAGCAGCGCGTCGGCCTTGCCCGGGCGCTGGCGACCAAGGCGGACGTTCTCTTGATGGACGAGGCCTTCAGCGCGCTCGACCCTCTCATCAAGAGCGACATGCAGGAGCAGCTGAAGGACATCCAGGCGCGGCTGAAAAAGACGATCATCTTCATTACCCATGATCTCGACGAGGCGCTGCATCTCGGCGACCGCATCGCCATCCTCAAGGATGGAGAGTTGCGCCAGGTCGGCGCGGGCGAGGACATCCTGTTCCGCCCGGCCGACGGGTATGTCGAGCGCTTCGTGCGGAAAGTCGACCTGTCGCGGGCGATGTATGCCCATGAGGCCTATGCGAAGGTCCCGGTCCTGACGGTCGCCGAGGCGACCCCGGAACGGTCGGCTGCGCTGTTGCGGGAGCATCCGGGCGTCGTGGTCACCAATGGCGCCGCGCCGCGCCTTCTCGCGCGCGGCGCGTCCGGCGAGGCGATCTCGGTGGCGTCCGTCGATGCCGGTGCCGCCATCGGCCAGTGCTTCCCGCTGCTCGCCGCGCACGACGCCATCGTCGTGACGGAGGGCGGCGCGGCGACGGGCATGCTCACGCGTGAAATGGCCTTCAAGGCACTGGCGCGCTCGGCACGCCCCGCCTGAGGCGCAGAACCGCCATCCATGAGAAAACAACCGATGAAAAGCCACGTCCTGACCGTATCCTGCCAATCGACCCGCGGCATCGTCGCCGCGATCACCGGCTACCTCGCCGAGAAGGGGTGTTACATCTCGGACTCCTCGCAGTTCGACGACCTTGTGACGGGCCTGTTCTTCATGCGCCTGACCTTCCTCAGCCAGGAAGGCGTGTCGGAGGAGGAGATCAAGTCCGGCTTCGCCCCGGTCGCCAAGAAATTCGCGATGACGTACCGCTTCAACGACAGCGACGAGCGCATGAAGGTGCTGCTCATGGTGTCGCGCTTCGGCCATTGCCTGAACGACCTGCTCTACCGCTGGAAGATCGGCGCGCTGCCGATCGACATCGTCGG